>NZ_JAJPWS010000011.1:0-288352 GCF_046549055.1 Amycolatopsis sp. lyj-112
GTGGGCGGTTTGAAGCCACTCCCCGCAGAGCGGCCCCGAAGGGCCAACCTTCATCGTCCACGCAGCCCCACTTCCGGAAGTGTTACCTACAAAGCAACTCCCATCCATGCTCGTGACACACCAACACCCTCCACCGCGCCCTCATCTGACTCCCGCATGACCCGAGGAGCCCGCCAGCCACACCGGCGACGGGCCCCTCGGCATGCCCACGGCCAACCCGACCGACACTCTTGCCGCCCGGATGGTGTGAAGGTCGAGTTTCTTCGGCTGAGCCGAGGGAAGGGGGCCTTCACGCGTCGTCGTCGGGGCGTGGTGCTGTTCCGAGACGGGTGAGGGGAACTTTGAGGGACTCTGAGTCCGTCAAGGAGGCCCTCACGGCCCGCTTTTCCAGTGCTGCCAGCATCTTCTCCCGGTCCAGCTGCTTCTCCGACTTCGCCACCACGAACGTCGCGACGCAGTTTCCCAGCAGGTTCACGAAAACGCGCATCGAGTCCATCAGCCGGTCCGCGCCGAGGAGCAGCGCCACCCCGGCCACCGGGAACGCACCGATCGCGGCGGCGGTCGCGGACAGGGCGAGGAACGACGACCCCGGCACTCCGGCCATGCCTTTCGACGTCAGCATCAGGATCCCGACAGCCAGCAACTGCTGGCCGAGCGACATGTCCACACCGAACGCCTGCGCCAGGAACACCGTGCAGATCGAGAGGTAGATCGTCGCGCCGTCGAGGTTGAACGAGTAGCCCGTCGGCACCACGAGTCCGGTCGCCGCCCGGGAACAGCCCGCGTCGGTCAGTTTCGTCATGATCCGCGGCATCACGGATTCGGTCGAGGCCGTGCCGAGGGCCAGCAGGAACTCTTCGCGGGCGTAGCGGAGGAACCGCCAGATCGAAACACCCGCGTAGAACCGGGAAATCGCGGCCAGGATCAGGACGAACAGCAGACCCGCGCCGTAGCAGGCGGCGATGAGCTTCGCGTACGTCCCGAGCGTCGAGATCCCGTACTGCCCGATGATGAACGCCATCGCGCCGAACGCGCCGAGGGGCGCGACGCGCATGATCCAGCCCATCACCTTGAAGATGATCTGCTGCACCTGGTCGACGAAGCCGAGCACGAGCGGCGCGCGTTCCCTGCCGATGGCGGCCAGCGCGAGCCCGAAGAACACCGCGAACACCAGCACTTGCAGCAACTGGTTCTCGGCGAAGGCGTTGACGACGCTGTCCGGGATCGTGTGCAGCAGGAAGTCGCCGATCGACGGCAACTGGCCGCCGCTGGTCTTCTTCTCCACCGCGTTCGGATCCAGTGTCGCGGGATCGATGTCGAGTCCGCTGCCCGGCCGGAACACGTTGGCGATCAGGAGCCCGAAGACCAGGGCGAACGTCGTGACGATCTCGAAGTACAGGATCGCCTTGAGTCCGATCCGGCCGACGGACTTGAGGTCACCGACGGCGGCGATCCCGGTGACCACCACGCAGAAGATCAGCGGGGCGATGATCATCTTGATCAGCCGGATGAACCCGTCGCCGACCGGTTTGAGGTCCGCGCCGAGACCTGGCCAGAAATGGCCGACCAGGACGCCGGCCACCACCGCGACCAGCAGTTGCACGAACAGCGATTTGTACCAGCGCCCACCGGGTTTCGACATGGGCGGGAACCTAGGTGGTGAATGTTCCCCACGTGTTACGGCTCAGAGGAAGATCTTGACCAGCTGGTCCTGTCCCTCCGGATCACGGAGCACGACCTGTTTGCCCGCACGGAGTTCGGCGTCCACGAACTCGTAGATCAGCAACGCGCGGTTGACCAGATCGACCTTCTTCAGCCCTGTCCGTTCCTGCAGCTTGCCCAGCGCTTCGACCGCCTCGGCGATCAGCGCGACATTGACGCGATCGACCACCGCGGGACGGCCGGTCGCGGTCTCCTCAACCGATGGCATACCCGCTCCCTTCCCTGCGACGTAGCGCCGCACACATAATCCTGTCATAGGAGGTGCCTATTCACCACAGTTTACCCACCGAATCTGTGTCGAATGGGTTGCCTTCGGCTTGGGACCGGGGATACAGTGAGCACTAGAGAACAACCCTCGAGCAGGCCCGTCACCATGCGGCGGGTACCACCATCGAAGGCGCGGCCACGGCTTTCACGCACGAGGGCTCCCGAAGGGGAGAAGGCGACCAGGCACCCGGGGAGGGGGCGATTGGTCGCCTTCGCAGCCGAGGAATTCGGCTGTCCCCTGAGTGGTCCCCAGCGTGACGCGCCAACTCCGGCTCGCCTGACTGGGCAAAGAAAGGGCACAACGCATGGGTGCCGAAATCGAGGGCGTGGACAACACCGCGCCCGAGGAGATGGTGGCGAGCTGGGAAGGAACACCAACCCCGCTCGCGCGTGTCAGGATCGAGACGTCGGAGTTGAAGGCGGAAGCGGCGGTGCCGGCGAGCCAGACACGACGGCTGCTCACCACGATCCTCGACACGCTGGTGGTGTTCGGAGCCGTTCTCGGTCCGGCGCTGACGTTGCAGGTGGTTCCGGCCACTTTCCCGACGTGGGCGACGGCCGGGATCATCGCAGGTCAGCTCACCATGCTGGCGCTCGTGGCGAGGTCCGCGCACCGCGAAGAACCCGGCCGACGGTCACCGGGCTGACCTCGGCCGAGACGAGCAGCAGCTGAGCGAGCGCCTCTCCGACGGGACGCTCCCTCAGCTGCTGCTCACATCCGACGTCGCGCGTATCGGTCCAATTCGGGCCTGGAGAACGAAAGCTCCCCCTCGTCCACCGCGCCACAGTCCAGCCCGCGCAGCAGGAAACTCGCCAAAGCCTGCGCCGTGGCAGGTTCGTCCAGCACCCCGCGGCCGGTCTGGTCCGCGTAATCCCGCAGCCGCCCCAAAGCCGCCGGGAAACCCTCGCGGAAGAACGCGTACGTCGCGGCGAATCGCGTCGGCAGCTGGTGCGGGTGCAGGTCCCAGCCCTGGTAGAAGCCGCGCTCCAGCGAGCGTCGCACCAGGCGCAGGTGTTCGCGCCAGGCCGGGAGGAGCGCGTCGCCGACGGGCAGCTTGTTCGTCGAGCCGTCCGAAAGCCGGACGCCGGTCCCCGCCGCCGAAACCTGCATGAGCTGCTTGGCGAAGTCGGCGGCCGGGTGTTCCATGCTCTGGTACTCGGCGCTGATCCCGAGGCCCGCGCTGTAGTCGTAGGTCCCGTAGTGCAGGCCCGAACACCGGCCGCGCGCGGCCTGGATGATCTGCGGGACGACAGCGGCGCCCTTGATGTCCACAATGGACTGAGATGTCTCGATCTGGACCTCGAACCGCAGCGCGCCTTCAGCCAGGCCGTACGCGGATTCGAGGCGCTCCATGACATCCGCGGCGACTTCGACCTGCTCGACCGCGGTCACCTTGGGCAGCGTGACGACGAAACCGTGCGGCAGCGGACCGCTTTCCAGCAATCCCGCCAGAAAGAGGTCCAGTGTGCGGATCCCGCGGTGCCGGGTCGCCTGTTCGAAGCTCTTGAACCTGATGCCGGCGAACGGTGTGCCGCCGGTCAGGGCGAGGGTGCGTCCCGCGGCGAGCGCGGTGGCGTCTTCCTCGGCGTCGCCCGGTTTTCCGTAGCCGTCCTCGAAATCGATCCGCAGATCCTCGATCGGCTCGGTCAGGAGCTTGGTCCGGACGCGGTCGGCGACGTCCGCGTCCAAGCCCAGCTGATCGGCGTGCTCACCGAACACGCGCAGCGCCTGCTTGCCCCAATCCGCCACGAGCCGCGTCTTGTACTTCGACGCGGGCACGTACACGGTGTGCACGGGCTGGCGGCCGGGCGGCTCGCCGGGATACTCGGCCGCGACGCGCGCGTCGGCCTCGGCGAGCCGCGCGTCAGCGGCGGTGTAGACGTCCTCGGTGAGCCGCCCGTTCCCCATCTGTCTACTTGATCCGTTCGTAGGCGGGCAGCGTCAGGAAGTCCGGGAACTCGTCGGCGAGCGCGACCTGCTCGAACAGCTCGACGGCGGGCTCCAGCAGCTCCGGCTTGATCTCGGCGGCCAGTTCGCCGCGGACCTCGGCCAGCACACCTCGCACCAGCGCTTCGGTCACCTTGTCACCAGTGTCGAGCTGCGTGCCGTTGCGCACCCACTGCCAGATCTGCGAACGCGAGATCTCCGCGGTGGCCGCGTCCTCCATCAGGTTGTGGATCGCCGCCGCGCCGTTTCCGCTCAGCCAGGAGGCGATGTAGCGGATGCCGACGTCGACGGCCGCGCGCAGCCCGGCCGCGGTGGCGCCGCCGGGCGTCGAAGCGGCGTCGAGCAGCTGATCGGCGGTCACGTTCACCTCGTCGCGGGTCCGGTCGAGCTGGTTCGGCTTGTCGCCGAGGACCTTGTCGAACTCCTCGCGGCAGATGTCGACCATGCCCGGGTGCGCCACCCATGAACCGTCGAAACCGTCGCCGGCCTCGCGGCTCTTGTCCGCGCGGACCTTGTCCAGCGCGGCCGCGGTGACCTCGGGGTCCTTGCGGTTCGGGATGAACGCGGCCATGCCGCCGATCGCGAACGCGCCGCGTTTGTGGCAGGTGCGCACCAGCAGTTCGGTGTAGGCGCGCATGAACGGCGCGGTCATGGTCACCGAGTTGCGGTCCGGCAGCACGAACTTCTCGCCCGCGTCACGGAAGTACTTGATCACGCTGAACAGGTAGTCCCAGCGGCCGGCGTTGAGGCCGGAGGCGTGCTCGCGCAGTTCGTAGAGGATCTCGTCCATCTCGAACGCCGCCGGGATGGTCTCGATCAGCACGGTCGCGCGGACGGTGCCGTGCTCGACGCCGAGCGTCTTCTCCGAGTGGGTGAAGACGTCGTTCCAGAGCCGGGCTTCGAGGTGGCTCTCCATCTTCGGCAGGTAGAAGTACGGGCCCTTGCCGCGGCTGAGCAGCTCCTTCGCGTTGTGGAAGAAGTACAGGCCGAAGTCGACCAGCGCGCCGACGGCCTGGCGCCCGCCGAAGGACAGGCCCCGCTCGTCGAGGTGCCAGCCGCGCGGGCGGACGACGATGGTGGCGTGCTCGACGTCGTCGCGCAGCGCGTAGCTCTTGCCGCCGCTCTCCAGCGTGATGCTCTCGCGGACGGCGTCGTACAGGTTGACCTGGCCGGAGACGACGTTCGCCCAGTGCGGCGTGTTGGCGTCTTCGAGGTCGGCGAGCCAGACCTTGGCGCCGGAGTTCAGCGCGTTGATGGTCATCTTGCGGTCGGTCGGACCGGTGATCTCGACCCGGCGGTCGCGCAGCGCGGGCGGGGCCTCGGCCACTCGCCAGTCACCCTCGCGGATCTCCCGGGTCTCGGGCAGGAAGTCGAGCTTGCCGGTGACCCGGGCCTCTTCGCGGCGCTTGCCCCTGGCCTGCAGCAGTTCGTCGCGACGGCCGGCGTAGGCCTCGTGCAGACCGGCGAGGAAGGCGAGCGCTTCGGGCGTGAGGATCTCGTCCCCACGCTCGACGGGCGCTCCGAGCACCTGGGCTGAGATCTGGTCAGACATGAGAAACACCCCGAGTTCGGATAAGCAGTGACATTCCTATAGCAATACGTCCCTACGGTTTTACATGACGGACTATAGTTTCTGCATAGCGGAACATCAACGCCGACGTAAGGAGGGCCACGTGGCGGCGGAGAAGAACGGACGCGACGGCGGCGTCCAGTCCCTGCAACGGGCCTTCGAGCTCCTCGAGCATCTCGCGGACACCGGGGGCGAGGCCAGTCTTTCGGAGCTGGCGACCCTGTCCGGGTTACCGATGCCGACCATCCACCGGCTGATCAGGACCCTCGTGGACCTGGGCTATGTCCGGCAGAACACCAACCGCCGGTACGCGCTGGGCGCGCGACTCATCCGGCTGGGTGAGAACGCGAGCATGCAGTTCGGCTCGTGGGCGCGGCCGCTGCTCGCGGAACTGGTCGACGAGATCGGCGAGACGGCGAACCTCGCGGTACTCGAACGGGACGAGGTCGTCTACGTCGCCCAGGTGCCGTCGAAGCACTCGATGCGGATGTTCACCGAGGTCGGACGGCGTCTCCTGCCGCACGGCACCGGCGTCGGGAAGGCCATGCTCGCGCACCTGCCGACCGACGACGTCACGGCGCTGCTCTCGCGGACCGGCATGCCGTCCTACACCGAGCACACCTTCACCGACCCGGACGCGCTTCTGCGCGAGCTGGGGAAGATCGCGCAACAGGGCTACGCGCTCGACGAAGCCGAGCAGGAACTCGGCGTCCGCTGCGTGGCCGTCGCGGTCCCGGGCGCGCCGGTGCCGGCGGCGGTCTCGGTGTCCGGACCTTCGGGGCGGCTCACCGTGGAGGCCGTCGAGCGGATCGCGCCCGCCGTGCAGCGGATCGCGACCGCGCTCGGATCCACCCTTTCGCGTGACGGGGTCACCGTTTGAGCCGTGACTCCAGGCCGTCGAGCATCCGGTCCAGCCCGTAGAGGAACTTCTCGTCGCGCAGCTTCCTCGGGTCGATCTGGGCGTCGTACTGCGCGATCCGGTCCCGCTGATGCGGGTAGTCCTGTGACGCCTGCTCGACGGCGGGCCGCAGGTGTTCCGCCCATTCCTGTTCGCTCCGGCCGCTTTTGGCGAGGGTGGTCAGCCATGCCGCCTCGCTCGTCCCCACGCCGATCACATACGCGAGGACGGCGCTGATCGCCTGATCCGACTCGTCGCCGAGGAACCCCGCGTTGTCGAAGAGGGCCAGCAGCCGCTCATTGAGCCTCATGACGTTCGGCCCCAGGTAGGACAGGCCGACGGCGCCGAGCAGCGACGCGACCCAGGGGTGGCGCAGGATCATCGCGCGCACGCTCTGCGCGGCGGCGACCGCCGCTTCGCGCCATTTCGCCGGATCCTCGTTGTCCGAAACGGTGATCTCGCCGTAGACCTCGTCGACGACCAGTTCGATCAGCTCGTCGCGGTTGGCCACGTGCCGGTAGAGCGAGGTCGCGCCCGCGTTCAGCGCGGTACCCAGCCTTCGCATGCTCAGCGCGTCGACACCTTCGACGTCCAATAACCGGACGGCTTCGGCCACGATCTGCCCCTGGCTCAGCGCCGGCTGGTCCCGCGTGCGGCGGGGACGGGTCCACACCGACTGGATCGGCTGCTCCTCGTTTGCCATGCCCTCACCTTAGCGCACGACGTACCCCCTTGCGAACGCCGTTGACTTATGCGTACAGTGTGCGCAACGACGGAACAACGTACGCAACGAAGCTGAGGGGTATCCCGATGAACACGCTGGAAGGCCGCGACCCGCGCCGCTGGTGGATCCTGATCGTGCTGTGCCTGAGCACGCTCGTCCTGGTCGTGGACAACATGGTCCTGACCGTCGCCATCCCGCCGCTGGCCGAAGACCTGGGGGCGAACGCGCAGGACGCGCAGTGGATCCTCGACTCCTACATCCTGGTGTTCGCCGGTCTGCTGCTCACCTCGGGAAGCCTCGGAGACCGGTTCGGCCGCCGGAAGGTGATGGTCATCGGCCTCGTCCTGTTCGGGGTGGCCTCACTGGTGGCCGCGTTCGCCGCGAACCCGCTGGAGCTGATCCTGTCCCGCGCCGTGATGGGCGTCGGCGGTGCGCTGATCATGCCGAGCACCCTGTCGATCCTGATCACCGTCTTCGACGACACCGAACGCCGCAAGGCGATGGCGGCGTGGAGCGCGGTCGCGATGCTCGGCATGATCGGCGGCCCGGTGCTCGGCGGCGTGCTGATCGCGTGGTTCTGGTGGGGCGCGGTGTTCCTGATCAACGTCCCGATCGTCGTCATCGCCGTGATCGCGGCACTCACGCTGATGCCGGAGTCCCGGGGCCCGTGGCAGAAGCCCGACCCGCTCGGCGCGATCCTGTCCGCCGTCGGCATGACCGCGCTGGTCTGGACGATCATCGAACTGCCCAAGCACGGCATCACCGAGGCCGGCACGCTCATCCCGCTGGTGATCGCGGTGGCCGGACTGGTCGGCTTCGTTCTCTGGGAGCGGCACACGCCGTCGCCGATGGTCCCGCTGGCGCTGTTCCGCAAGCGCAACTTCAGCGGTGGCAGCCTGTCGCTCACACTGGTGCAGATCGGCAACGGCGGCCTGCTGCTGCTCCTGACCCAGTACCTGCAGTTCGTCCTCGGCTACACCCCGACCCAGGCGGGCCTGGCGTTCATCCCGATGGCGATCGCGTCGCTGATCTGCAACACCCTCGGTGCCACGCTGGGCCAGAAGATCGGCAACCGAGCGCTGGCCACGGTCGGCATGACGGTGATGGCCGCCGGATTCGGAATGCTCGCGACCCTTTCGGCGACCGAAGGTTTCCTCCTGCCGGCGATCGCACTGTTCCTGCTCGGCGCCGGTGGCGGGCTGGCGATGCCGGCGGCGATCGCGGCGCTGATGGGCGAGGTCCCGGCGGAGCAGGCCGGCGTCGGCTCCGCGCTCAACGACACCATCCAGCAGATGGGCGCGGCGCTCGGCATCGCCATCCTCGGCAGCGTCGTCTCCAGCCTGTTCACCGCGAACATGCCGGCTTCGGCCCCGGCGCAGGCCAAGCTCTCGATCGGCGACGCGTTCGCCACCGGTGACAACGGCCTGATCACCGCGGCCCGGGAGTCGTTCACCTCGGCGATGTCGGCCACGTTCCTCGCGAGTGCGGCCGGCGTGCTGGCCGCGGCGGTGGTCGCCTTCCTGGTGATGCGGGACAAGAAGGACACCCCGGTCTCTGAGGACGACAAGACCTCGGTCGCCGCCTGACCGCGTGCAATGAACGGGCCTTTCCTTGCAAAATTTGCAAGGAAAGGCCCGTTCATAGCGTTTTCAGGCGTCCGGACTGCCCCGGAACAGCGAGAAGTCGTCGTACGACCGCTCGTCTTCCAGCCGGGGCTGGCGGGCCGCGGCGGGCGGCGGGCCCGGGTCGGCGGGCCGCTCGTCCCCGAAGATCCGCTCGTCGGCGTCGAGCACCTGGTCCAGCAGTTCGGTGTCGCCCAGTTCGCGGCGGACGATCTCGGCCTGCAGCCGAGCGGCGTCCGCCCGGGCGGCGGCGATGGTGTGCAGGACGGTCGCCGAGAGCGCCGCGGACGGGGCCCGCCGCGTCTCGTCGCCGAAGACGATGTCCTTGACCGTGCCGTCGGCCTTCGCGACCACGGTGACCTGACGGTCGGGCGAGGTCGCGGTGCCTTCGACGTCGGCGAGGTCCACCGTCATCCGCTGGTAGGTCTCGGTCCGGCGCCGGGTCTCCGCGGCGGCCGTGTCGATCGCCTCGATCCGGCTCGCCAGGTTCTGGGCGATCTCGCTCATCACGCTCCCCCTTGTTCGGGCCGGATCGTCTCCAGGAACTTCTGGAAGTCGCCGACGAGCTGCTCGAACTGCTCCGGGGTCGCGCTGAGCACGACCTGCAGCACGGTTCGCCGTCGCTCGTCCTCGGCGTCCTGCATGGCGATGTAGACCTGCAGCTGCGTCAGTTCCACCGGCCGCTCGCCGATCTCGATCGAGAAGCGCACGGCCTGGGTCAGCCCCGGGTTCTCCGCCGAGCCGACCTCGGAACGACGGCCGACCACGAGGGTGAGCGCGCCGCCGCGCAGCCGTTCGATGGCCTCGTCGGCCAGCTGCGCGAGCGGGATCTCCGACGCGGTGACGTCGCCGCTGAGGCTGATGTTGGCCGTGAATCCCGCCGCGGAAGCGGGGTGCAGCGCGACGAAGGCCGCCTCTTCCGCACCGACCTCGTCCGGCGGGACCGAGTGCCAGCCCGCGGGCAGCGAGAATTCGATCGGCACGGGAATGGTGGTTGCCACGGTTCTCTCTCTCCGATTCCTGCTCAGAAGCCGAACTTGCGGCCGATGCCCTTGAAGGCCTTTTCGGCGCTTTGGCCGACTTCCCTGGCGCCGTCGCCGACACTGTCCGCGACCTTGCCGACGTCCTTCGCCACATCACTGACGGTATCGACGACCTCGCCCGGGTCGACGGACATGTCGAAGCTGACCTTGCCACCCACCCCGAGCCCGATGCCGAGTGAACCGCCGACGTGGAACTTCCCGTCGTCGCCGAGCCCGAACTGGCCGCCGATCTGCGCACCCGCCCCGGCCCACGCCTCACCGTGCGCGCCGGCCTTGACCCCGGCGACTTCGGCACCGATGTCGCCTTCGGCCTTGGCGCCGATGAACACCTCGGCGTTCCCCTGGGCGCCCAACGGCCCGACGGTGACTTTCGCTTCGCCCTCGGCGCCGACGCTGGCTTCGCCCTTGCCGGAAAGGCTGATGTGTTCGCCCGCCCGGAGTTCGCCCTCCGCGGTCACCTTCCCCAGGTACGCCTCGCCCTTGACCCCGGCCGTCACGCCGAGAGGGGTGACCTTGACGTCGGCTTCGTACCCGGCGCCGAGCGCCGAGACGGTCACCTTGCCGTCGCCGGTGAGCCCGTTCTTCCGAAAGGAACCCTCGGCTTCCTTGCCCCAGACCTCGGCCTCACCGGACGCGCTCCCGGCCTTGGTCGGCAGGTCGATGCCGAAGTCGGCGAGCTTTTCCTCGAGCTTCTCGGTGAACAGCTTCTCCGTGGTGCTGCCCGCCTTGTAGCGGAAGCTGATGCCGCCCTTGTTGCGCTGCCAGCCGTTCGGGTCCTTGTCGACCAGCTTGCCGGTCTTCGGGTCCCATTCCTTGTAGGTCTTGCGGCTCTCGGTGCCCCACTTCTTGCCGCTGCCGACCTTCTTCTTGAAGCCGCCCTTGCCGTCGGGCTCGAAACCGAGCTTCCGCGCGACCTCGTTGCCCACCACGTCGATACGCTTGCGGGCATTGTCCACAATGGCCTGAGCGGACCGGACGCCCTCCGCGCCCGGGTCCTCGAACGGCGCCAGCGGCTGCCCGGAAGCCTGTGCGGTCAAGGAAAGCGCGTCGTACCTGGTCGCGGCGACCCGGCTCGCGGCCTGCGCCTGCGTGTACAGCTCGATCGCGCGCTGCGCTTCGCCCTGGCCCCAGGCGAGCACTTCGCCGAAGTCGGCGAGCGACTGACCGCCCTTGCCGAACGCGTCGATCGCCTCACCCCAGCGCGCGGGCTCGGCACCGAAGGCCGACCGGAACGCGTTGCTGGCCGAACCGGTCCACTCGGCCGGGTCGAGCTTGCCCAGACCGGTGCCGATGACGTCCATGCCCTTGATGTTGCCGACGACGCGGCGAAGATCGTTCGTGAGTTTCTCGGGCTCACCCGGGACGAGCTGCCTCGGGTCGGTGGTCTGCCCCAGCGCGGTCATCAGGAGCCCGCCCCTTCACCCAGGAGTTTGCCGATGTCGCCGGAGAAACCGACGTCGATCTCGTCCTTCTTCAGCGGCTTCACACCGCCGCCGTTGAGTTCACGAGGATCGATCTCGCCGAGGCTTCCGTGCAGCACACCGGCCCCGGGTCCGATGACGAACTCGTCCCGCTTCAGCGGCTTCACACCACCGGCGTTGAGTTCGTTCGGGTCGATCGCGGGGAGAAACCGGTCGACGACGTCCTTGGCACCGAAATCGACGTTCTCGTAGGCGCCCGCAGCCTCACGCAGGCCGGTGCCGTGCCCGGCGGCCGAAGCGATCAAGGTGTCGTAGTGCCGCTCGATGTCCTGGTCGAACAAGCCCCAGGCCAGCTCCACGGCGGAATGACCGAAGTCGAGATCCGGCCCCACCCATTTCATCGAACCCGCGCCGATCACCTCGTCGATCCGGCCCGCGGTACCCCGCAGCTCTGCCGGAACGGCGTCGAAACCACCGGTCATTTCCCCACCCTTGTCCAAGGTCGTCAGGCCGCCCTCCCGGCGGCGTGTGACTAAGACGCCCAGAATGTCACAGTGGTTCCGATCACGGGTGACTTTCCCGCTGATCGGACCGGGATTCAGTTACTGAGCAGCGCTTCGACGAAAGCGCCCGGCTCGAACGGCGCCAGATCGTCCGGTCCCTCGCCGAGGCCGACGAGCTTGACCGGCACGCCGAGTTCGCGCTGCACCTGGAAGACGATGCCGCCCTTGGCGGTGCCGTCCAATTTGGTCAGCACGATGCCGGTGACGTCGATGACCTCCGAGAACACCCGGGCCTGCATGAGCCCGTTCTGGCCGGTGGTGGCGTCCAGCACCAGCAGCACCTCGTCGACCTTCGCCTGCTTCTCGACGACTCGCTTGACCTTGCCCAGCTCGTCCATCAGGCCGGTCTTGGTGTGCAGACGGCCGGCCGTGTCGATCAGGACCGCGTCCACACCCGCCTCGCAGCCTCGCTTGACCGCGTCGAACGCGACGGCCGCCGGGTCCGCGCCTTCCTTGCCTCGCACGACCTCCGCGCCGACACGCTCGGCCCAGGTCTGCAACTGTTCGGCGGCGGCGGCACGGAAGGTGTCGGCCGCGCCGAGCACGACGGTGCTCCCCTGCGCCACGAGCACCCGGGCGAGCTTGCCGGTGGTGGTCGTCTTGCCGGTGCCGTTGACCCCGGCGACGAGGACGACGGCGGGCTGCTTCACGCCATCGACGATGTGGGGCAGCGCGCGCACCGAGCGGACGGCGTCGGTCGAGAGCGCCGCCGTCAGCACCTCCTGCAGTACCGTGCGCGCCTCTTCGGACGTCCGCACGGCCCGGCGCTTCAGCTCGTCGCGAAGACGCTCGACGATCTCGGTGGTCGTCGCCGCACCCAGGTCGGCCATGAGCAGCGTGTCTTCGACGTCCTGCCAGGAATCCTCGTCCAGGTCGCCGGCACCGAGCAGGCCGAGCAGGCTCTGCCCGAACACCGAACGGGACTTGCCGAGCCTGCCGCGCAGCCGCTCCAACCGCCCGCTCGCCGGGGCGATCTCCTCGGCGGGAGCAGGGGTCGCCTCTTCGACCGGTTCGGGCAGATCGACGTCGCGGACGGTGCGCTGTGCCGAATCCCGCGGCACCGACGCGTCGTCCCCGACGGCGGGCTGGCCGTCGACCTCGGGCCGGTCCTCGACCGGATGCCCGGCCTCGACCGGTTCTTCGGGCTCGGCTTCTTCAGACTTGGCTTCTTCGGATTCGGTACCGCCCGGCGCGAGCGCGATCCCGCCGCTCGCGGAATAGCTGCCGCCCTTCGGCTTCGCGCGCTCGACGGCCTCGGCGGCCTTGGACTCGTCCAGGCTGATCCGGCGACGACGGGCGATGAACAGCCCGGCCACCAGAACGGCGACCAGGACCACGACGGCAACGACAACGATCCAAAACCAGGGGGTGCTCGACACGGCGCCATCTTCGCATCCGCACCCGGCTCACCGCAGTCGCCCCACGGGGAGGACGTCGATCTTGTCAAGTACCCACTTGATAGGACTCATTTCGGACAAGAAGAAACCTCGCAACTTGCGCGTGCTCCGGCAAGAGCGCTAGACCACTCCGAATGACGGTTTACACCGGCTCTGGGGTCCGGGTGATCGGGCTGATCTCCGGCACGTCGATCGACGGGATCGACGTGGCGGCCGCCGAACTACGCGCACGCGGGGACACCGTCGTGCTTTCCCCGCTCGGCGAGCTCGAAATCCCCTATCCCGAAGCTCTCCGGCAAGACCTGCTCGACGCGCTGCCGCCGAATCCTTGCAGCGCCGAGCAACTCACCAAACTCGACACCCTGGTGGCCCAGGCCTTCGGCGAGGCGGCCGCACGCGGGATCGAGGAACTGGCCGGCGGCAAGGCCGACGTCGTCGCCTCGCTCGGCCAGACGGTGTTCCACTGGGTCGAGGACGGCACCGCGCGCGGCACGCTGCAACTGGGGAATCCGGCGTGGATCGCCGAGCGCACCGGGCTGCCGGTGGTGGCCGACCTCCGGGTGCGCGACGTCGCGGCCGGCGGCCACGGCGCACCCCTGGCCAGCACGCTGGACGCGTTGTGGTTACGGGAGATGACGGGATTGGGGCCGGTCGCCGCGCTGAACATCGGCGGGATCGCGAACATCACCGTGGTCCCGCCCCAGGGCGACGTCCTCGCCTACGACACCGGCCCCGGCAACGCCCTGCTCGACATCGCCGCGCACCGCGTCACCGCCGGCGCCCAGCGCAGCGACCTCGACGGCGCGCTCGCCCTGCGCGGCACCGTCCGGCCCGACCTGCTCGCGAAACTCCTGCTCGACCCGTATTACTCGGCCGCTCCGCCGAAGTCGACCGGCAAGGAACTGTTCCACAGCGCGCATCTCGACGCCGCGCTCGACGGGCTCCCGCCGATCGGGGCCGAAGACCTGCTGGCGACGCTCACCGAACTGACCGCGGTGACGATCGCCGCGGAATGCCGTCGCCACAACATCGCCACCCTGATCGTCTCCGGTGGCGGCGCCGACAACCCGGCGCTGATGGCCTCGCTGGCCAAGAACCTTCCCGGCACGTCGCTCAAGACCAGCGACGACCACGGGCTGCCACGCGCGGGCAAAGAGGCATACCTGACCATTCTGCTCGGCTGGCTGACGTGGTCCGGCGTCCCGGGGAACCTCCCGTCGGCGACCGGGGCCCGCGGCACCAGGTTGCTCGGCAGCATCACCCCGGGTGAAGGCCCTTTGCGGCTTCCCACCCCACATTCCTCAACCGTGACCCGGTTACGGGTAGCGGCGACGACCGGCGAGCGATAGGAGATACCAATGCGCGCACTTGACCTCGCGATCATCGGGCTTTTTCTGGTCGGCATGCCCTTACTGGGCATCTGGATCGGCGGTAAGCAGAAATCCGGCTCCGACTACTTCGTCGGCGAAGGCAAGATCTCCTGGTGGGTGGCCTGCCTCTCGGTGGTCTCCGCGGAGACGTCCACCCTCACCGTGCTCTCCGTGCCGACGGTGGCCTACATCGCCACCCCCGGCGACGGCGGGATGACCTACCTCGCGCTGGCCATCGGCTACATCGGCGGCCGGATCGTGGTGTCGATGGTGCTGCTGCCGCGTTACGTGGCGGGCAACCTGGTCACCGCGTACGCCTTCCTGGGCAAGCGGTTCGGCAACGGGTTGCAGGGCACCGCGTCGGTGACCTTCCTGCTCACCCGCACGCTGGCCGACGGCATCCGGCTGTTCGCCACCGCGATCCCGATCAAGGTGGTGTTCGCCGCCTACGGCCTGACCATCTCGTACTGGGCCATCGTGATCGGGCTCGGCGTCGCCATGGTGCTCTACAGCTTCTTCGGCGGGGTCCGCGCGGTCGTCTGGGTCGACGCGATCCAGATGCTCTGGTACATCCTCGGCGCGGTCGTGGTGATCTGGGCGATCTCCAGCAGGCTGCCGGACGGCTGGTTCGGCAAGGCCGTCGACGCCAACAAGTTCCAGATCTTCGACTTCAGCTCGAATATGCTCACCGGGCAGTTCGCGTTCTTCACCGCGGTGATCGGTGGCGCGGTGCTTTCGATGGCCTCGCACGGCTCGGACCAGCTGATCGTGCAGCGCCTGCAGGCCACCAACGATCTGCGCGCCGCGCGGAAGGCGTTGGTCGCCAGCGGTTTCGTGGTGTTCATCCAGTTCGCGCTGTTCCTGTTCATCGGCGTGCTGCTGTGGGCGCTCTACAACGGCCTGAACCCGACCAAGCCGAAGCCGGAAGGCCTCGGGCTGGCCAACAAGGACGAGCTGTTCGCGACCTTCATCGTGAACGACCTGCCCAGCGGGCTTTCCGGGTTCGTGATCGCCGGAATCCTCGCCGCCGCACTGAGTTCGTCGCTCGGCGCGCTGGCCTCGTCCACGGTGACCGACGTCTACGAACGGGTGATCGGCAGGCAGCTGCCGGAAGCCGACCGGCTGAAGCACGGCCGGATCTGGACGATCGTCTGGGCGGGCGCGCTGATCCTCTGCGCGGGATTCTTCGCCTCCTCCAACAAGACCTCGGCCGACCCGATCGTGGTGCAGGCGCTCGGCATCACCGGCTACACCTACGGCGCGCTGCTCGGCGCGTTCCTGCTCGGGCTGTTGTTCAAGCGGGCCAGGCAGCTGGACGCGATCATCGCGTTCGTGACGACGGTGCTCGTGATGGCGTTCGTCATCCTCGGCGTCAAGTTCAACAAGCCGGACGGAAGCCTGATCGGGATCGACTTCAGCAAGGCGTCGGGGAACACCGTGGCGCTGGCCTGGCCTTGGTACACCCTGTTCGGTGTGGTGATCACGCTCGTCGTCGGCGGGCTGCTCTCACTGCGGCACAGCAGCGTGGACCCGCTCGCCGAAGAGAGCATGAAGGAACCCGAGCCCGTGTGACCTAAGCCGGAACCGGGTCGTCTTCGGCGGTCCGGAGCCGCTGCGAGATGACCTTGGTGATGCCGTCGCCCTGCATGGACACGCCGTACAGGGCGTCGGCGATCTCCATGGTCGGCTTCTGGTGGGTGATGATGATCAGCTGCGAAGAGTCGCGCAGCTGCTCCAGCAGCCCGATCAGCCGTCGCATGTTGGTGTCGTCGAGCGCGGCCTCGACCTCGTCCATCACGTAGAAGGGCGAAGGCCGGGCGCGGAAGATCGCCACCAGCATGCCGACGGCGACCAGCGACTTCTCGCCACCGGAGAGCAGCGAGAGCCGCTTGACCTTCTTGCCCGGCGGGCGCGCTTCGACGTCGACACCGGTGGCGAGCATGTCGTTGGGCTGGGTGAGCACCATGCGACCCTCGCCGCCCGGGAACAGCACGCTGAACACGGTCTCGAACTCGCGCGCGACGTCCTCGTAGGCCGACGCGAAGACCTCGAGGATCTTTTCGTCGACCTGCTTGATGACGGCTTCGAGGTCCTTGCGGGTGTCCTTGAGGTCTTCGAGCTGGGTCGAGAGGAACTTGTAGCGCTCCTCCAGCGCCGCGAACTCCTCCAGCGCCAGCGGGTTGACCTTGCCCAGCAGGCTCAGGTCCTTCTCCGCGCGCTTGGCCCGGCGGGCCTGGGTGTCACGGTCGTACGGCATCGGCGGCGGCTGGGTGACGTCCTCGCCGCGTTCCTTGGCCGCCTCGTACTCGGCCATCTCCCCCGCGCTCGGCGGCACGGGGACGTCCGGACCGTACTCCTCGACGAGGTCGTTGAGGCCGATACCGAAGTCCTCGGCGATCTTGGTTTCGAGCTGTTCCAGCCGCAGCCGCTGCTCGGCGCGCAGGACCTCGTCGCGGTGCACCGCGTCGGTGAGCTTCTCCAGTTCGCCGGTCAGCTCGCGGACCTTGCTGCGCACCTGCGTCAGCGCGGTCTCGCGCGACTGCCGCTGTGCCTGCGCCTCGTCCCGTTCGTGGGCGGCGCGCTGCACGGAGATCTCGATCCGCTCCAGCGCGATCTCGCCGCCGTTGACCACGGCGTTGGCGATCTCGGCGCCGCGTTTCCGGGCGGTCCTGGCCTTTTCGGCGCGTTCACGGGCCTGCCGCTCGGCGTGCGCGGCACGGCGGAGCGATTCGGCCTTGCCCTGGATGCTCCGCGCCCGCTCCTCGGTGGTGCGCAGCGCGAGCCGGGACTCCATCTCCTCCTGGCGGACCGTGCCGAGATCCTCGGCGGCCTGGTCACGCTCGGCGGTGTCCGGGTCCTCGTCGACCTCCTGGTCGGCGACCGCGGCCAGCCGCTCCTCGAACTCGGCGAGCTGCTCGAGTGCCTGTTCGCGGCTCTGCTCGACCTTGGCGCGCTGGCTGCTCAGCCGGTCCATCTCGGCCTGTGCGCCGCGCGCGGCCTGCTGCAGCCGGTTCAGCCGCTCGGACGACCGGGCGTTGCGGACCTTCGCCTCGCCGAGCGCGTCCTTCGCCTGGCCGACCTGTTCGCGGCGGGCCTGCTGTTCGGCGCGGGCGCCTTCGAGTTCCGCGGCGGCGCGTTCCAGCGCGCGCTCGGCGGTGTGCAGCCGGTCGCCTGCCTCGTCGACGGCGGCCTGCACCTCGATGACGCTCTCGCTGCGGGTCGAACCGCCGACCGCCCAGCGGGCGCCGAAGACATCGCCCTCCGGGGTGACGGTGCTGACCTCGGGATACACCTCGACGAGCCGCCGCGCGGACTCCAGGCCGTCCACAATGGCCACCCGGTCGAGCGCGTGCTCGACCGCGGACCGCAGCGCGGGCGGCGCCGAAACCACTTCACGCGCCCAGCGCGCGCCGTGAGGCAGCGACGGCCAAGAGCCGGTGTCCACAACGGACTCCAGCCCGCCGAGCAGGATGCCCGCACGGCCGGAGTCGTTGTCCTTCAAGTACTTCAGCGCGTCGAGCGCGTCGGCGCCGCCGTTGACGGCGACCGCGTCGGCGACCGGGCCGAGTGCCGCGGCCAGCGCGACCTCGTGGCCCGCCTCGACGGTGAGCAGCGCGGCCACCGAACCGAGCAGCCCCGGCAGCTCGTGGGAAGCACCGAGCAGCGCGCCGGCGCCGTCCTTGCGGCGCAGGCCCATCGACAGCGCCTCGACGCGCGCCTTCTCCGACGCGATGTCCCGCTCGGCGGTCCGCTCGACCTTGACCAGTTCCTCGACGCGGGCCTTGGCGGCATTGTTGGCGGCCACCGTGCGGTCGTGGTGGGCCTGCAGGTCGAAGTCGTCCGATTCCTCGACGCCGCCCTCGGCCTTGGCCTCTTCGAGTTCCTCGACAGCGATCTCGGCACGCTCGGCGGCCTCTTCGAGCGACACGGTGAGCCTGTCGATCTCGTCGGAGGTGGCACCGTTCTTACTGCGCAGCGCCTCGACCTGGCCGGTGAGCTTCGCGAGCCCTTCCCGGCGGTCGGCGATCGCGCGAACGGCCGCCATATGCGCCCGCTCGGCGGCCTGGACCAGGCGCTCCAGCTGCTCACGGCGCTCGACGGTCTCCGTCAGCGTCATCCGCGCCTCGGCGACGGCCTCGTTGAGTTCCTCTTCGCGCTCGGCGACCTGTTCCGCCTCGGCGAGCAGTTCGTCGGGGTCGCGGCCGTTGCTCGCGGCCTGGACGTCGGACGAAAGGTGCCGCTGGCGTTCCAGCGCGAGCCGCACGGTGCCGCGAAGCCGCTCCGTCAGCGCGGAAAGCTTGTACCAGGTCTCCTGGGCGACGGCCAGGCGCGGCGCGTCTTCGGCGAGCGAGGATTCGAGCTCGGTCTCCTCGGCGGCGACGATCTCCAAGGCCTGCTCGACCTCGGCGCGGCGCTGGCGGGCGACCCGCTCGTCGGCCTCTTCCCTGGCGATGCCGGTGCGCTGGCTGATCAGGTCGTCGGCGAACAGCCGGAGCCGGGCGTCACGCAGTTCGGACTGCACCCACTGCGCCTTGCGGGCGATCTCGGCCTGCTTGCCCAGCGGCTTGAGCTGACGGCGCAGCTCGGTGGTGAGGTCGCCGAGACGATCGAGGTTGCCCTGCATGTTCGCGAGCTTGCGCAGGGTCTGTTCCTTGCGCTTGCGGTGCTTGAGGACGCCCGCGGCCTCTTCGATGAAGGCGCGGCGCTCCTCGGGCTTGGATTCGAGGATCGCGGCGAGCTGGCCCTGACCGACGATGACGTGCATCTCTCGGCCGATACCGGAGTCCGACAGCAGTTCCTGGACGTCCATCAGCCGGCAACGGTCACCGTTGATCTCGTACTCGCTCGCGCCGTCGCGGAACATCCGGCGGGTGATCGAGACCTCGGAGTACTCGATGGGCAGGGCGCCGTCGGCGTTGTCGATGGTGAGGGTGACCTCGGCGCGCCCGAGCGGGGCGCGGCCGGTGGTCCCGGCGAAGATGACGTCCTCCATCTTGCCGCCGCGCAGGTCTTTCGCGCCCTGGGTGCCCATGACCCAGCGCAGGCCGTCGAGGACGTTCGACTTACCGGAACCGTTCGGTCCCACGACACAGGTGATGCCCGGCTCGAACCGCAACGTCGTCGCCGAGGCGAAGGACTTGAAGCCCTTGAGCGTCAGGCTCTTCAGATGCACGGCGTACTGACCCCTCTGGCTGCGGGAACCGGTCTTTCAATCGGCCAAGGCTACCTGTGCACCTCACGCGAGCGTGGGACGCGGGGGCCCAGATGCCGGATCAGCGTTCCACGAACCCGCTGATCCCGCCTTTCGCGGGCGACCACCGCTCGACGACGCGATCCACACTTCCGGGTGATTCTCCGGACCGGAGGGCTGACAACAGCCGCTCACAGTGTTCTCGAACACCCTCCGCTACCACCTGCACACGCCCGTCGGCCAGGTTCCCCGCGCTGCCGACCAACCCCAGCTCCAGGGCGCGACTGCGGGTCCACCAGCGGAAACCGACACCTTGAACCCGGCCGTGCACCCACGCGGTCAGCCTGATGTGCGTTTCTTCCTCACTCACGGACCCCATCGTGCCTCATCGAAACGACTGCGGACAGTGAACACATCGTCCACTGTCGTTCGCAGACGGTGAGGTGACGGTGATAATCTCCGCGCCGGGTCCCCACTTGGGCTACCTCGCCCGGGTAGCCGGAGACGGCATGGCATCACGTCGCTGCCGCCTCAACTCCCCGAAGTCCCCCATCCGAGGAGCCAGCACATGCCCCGTCCCGACGGGTCTGATTCGAGCGCACGCGTGTCCGTGGCGCCCCCGCGCGGCGCCACCGGCAAGCTGAACCGCGCCGGCTACGCCGTACTCGGCGTCAGCGGCCTCGTGGTGGCGACGGCCTTCGCCGCGATCGCCGAACTGGCCGGCCCCGGCACCTCGGCCACCGCCGGCGGCACCGGTATCCCCGGCGGGCAGAACACGTCACCCGCCGGTGTCCAGCTGGTACCGGGCAACGCCGTCCCCGGCGGCCCGATGACCGTCAGCGGCGAGCCGATCCCGGGCGCGCCCTCCAGCTCCACGACGCCGCCGACCACGGTCACCTCGGTCGGACCGGACGGCAAGGAGACGACGAGCGTCGTCATCCCGCCCCCTCCGCCGCCGAACCCCGGCCCCGGCGGGCCGGGCACCACGGTGCTGCCGCCGACCACGACGACACCGAAGCCGACCACGCCGAAGCCGACGCCCACGACTCCGACCACGACGACTCCGCCGAGTTCTCCGCCCACCTCGTCCCGCGAGGATCCGCCTCCGGGCGGTGGCTCCAGCTCCAGCGGTGCGCCCAGCGACCCGCCCGGCAGCTCTTCCTCGGGCGCGACCTCGAGCGGCCCTCAGTAAGCACTTCCGGATGCTATGAACGGGCCTTTCCTTGCAAATTTTGCAAGGAAAGGCCCGTTCATAGCATCGGGACTTGACCGCTCACATCTCGAAGCGGTAGCCCATTCCCGGTTCCGTCAGCAGGTGCCGCGGCCGCGAAGGTTCCGGTTCCAGCTTCCGCCGCAGCTGCGCGAGATACACCCGCAAGTAGTGCGACTCGGTCTCGTAGGTCGGGCCCCACACCTCGTGCAGCAGCTGTTTCTGCGCCACCAGCCGTCCGCGGTTGCGCACCAGCAGTTCCAGCACTCCCCATTCGGTCTTGGTGAGGTGCACTTCCTTGCCGTCCCGGCGCACCTTCTTGGCCGCCAGGTCGATGCTGAAGGATCCGGTGTCCACCACCGCTTCCACACCGTCCACACCGGACGTCGCCGAGCGGCGGACGGCAGCGCGCAGGCGGGCGAGGAGTTCGTCCATGCCGAACGGTTTGGTGACGTAGTCGTCGGCGCCGGCGTCGAGTGCCTGCACCTTGTCGGCGGAATCGCCGCGCGCGGACAGCACGATGATCGGCACCGTCGTCCAGCCGCGCAGGCCGGCGATCACTTCGGTGCCGTCGAGGTCGGGCAGGCCGAGGTCGAGCACGACGACGTCGGGTTTGGTCTCGGCGACGGCCTTCAGCGCGGCCGTGCCGTCGTGCGCGGTGATCACCTTGTAGCCGCGCGCGGAAAGGTTGATCCGCAGGGCTCGCACGATCTGCGGTTCATCGTCGACGACCAGAACGGTCGCCGAAGCGGTCTCAGCACTCATCGCACCCGTTCCCCCTCTTCGTTATCGAGAGCCTCGTCGAAAGCGAGGAGGTTCTTCTCCGGATCTTGCCCGACATATGCGGGTAGCGAGATGACGACGGTGAGCCCGCCGCCGGGCGTGTCCTCCGCCCGGATCCGCCCTCCCATCGCCTCGGTGAATCCCTTGGCGACCGACAGCCCCAGCCCTACCCCGGGCACCGTGTCCCGGTCCCCGCCCAGCCGCTGGAACGGCGCGAACGCCGAATCCGCGGTGCCCTTCCTGAGCCCCCGCCCGTGGTCGATGATGCGCAGTTCGACGTGGTCGGAATGGGTGCTGGCCCGGGCCGCGACAGGTACTCCGGACACCCCGTGCCGCAGCGCGTTGTCGATCACGTTCGCCACGACGCGTTCCAGCAGACCGGGATCGGCGCACACCGACGGCAGCCGGGCGTCGATCGCGACCACGACCGTATCCGAGTTGTCCACATTGGACAGCGCGTGCGAGACGACCTCGTCGTAGCCGACCGGACGCAGGTGCGGGCGGACGGCGCCGGTCGCCAGGCGGGACGAGTCGAGGAGGTTGTCGATCAGCCCGGCCAGCCGGTCTGCCGATTCCTCGATCGCCTCCAGCAGCTCGTCGGTGTCCTCTTCGGACAGTGAGATGTCGGTGGCGCGCAGACTGCCGATGGCCGCCTTGATCGACGTCAGTGGCGTCCGCAGGTCGTGCCCCACGGCGGAAAGCAGCGCCGTGCGCAGCTCGGTCGCCTCGGCCTTGCGCTCGGCCCGGACGGCCGCCTTCGCCGTCCGCTGCTGCCGCAAGGCCAGCAACGCCTGCCCGGCGACGGCTTCCAGCACCCGCCGGTCCGACGCGGGCAGCGCGCGGCCGCGCAGCGTGAGATGGACGTCGGCGGTCACCGCGATGTCCACATCGGCCTGATCGGGATCGGCGCACGGATCCGAGCCGGCGGTCGCCACCCGCTTCCACTTGCCGTCCCGCTTTTCCAGCAGGGTCACCGAAGTCATCCCGAAGTTCTCGCGGACCTTCTCCAGCAGCCGTTCGATCGGGTTGGTGTGGGTGAGCACGGTCTTGGCGTACGAGGCGAGCAGCGCCGCCTCGGTCCGCGCCCGCGCGGCCTGGGTGGCCCGGCGGGCGGCGGTGTCGACGACGGCCGCGACCAGGATCGCCACCAGCACCATCGCGACCAGCGTGATCACGTTCCGCGGCTCGTGGACGGTGAGGTTGTAGAGCGGCGCGGTGAAGAAGAAGTTCAGCAGCCCGGCCGAGATCACCGCGGCGAGCAAGGCGGGCCCGAGCCCGCCCACGAGCGCGACCAGGACCGTCGCGAGCACGTAGTCGACGACGTCGGTGGAGAAGTCCAGCTGGTCCCTCAACAGAACACCGAGCAGCGTCGCCAGTGCCGGAAGCACGAGCGCGAGCGCCCAGCCGGTGAGTCGCCGAGAGAGCGTCAAGGGACTGCGAGCGAACCGTGCGCGCAGCCGTCCGCCCGCGTGGGCGTGCGTGACCATGTGGACGTCGATCGGGCCGGAGCGCTGGACCACCGCCGCGCCGATGCCCTCGTCGAACAGCCGAGCCACGCGCGAACGCCGCGAGGTGCCGACGACCAGCTGGGTCGCGTTCACCCCGCGGGCGAAGTCGAGCAACGCCGACGGCACGTCGTCGCCGACGACGGTGTGGAAGGTCGCGCCGACCTCTTCGGTCAGCTTCCGGTACTTGCCGACCGCCGTCGGTCCCATCCCGGCCAGCCCGTCGCCGCGCAGGATGTGCAGAACCTGCAGTTCGGCGCCCGCGCGGTTCGCGATCCGGCTCGCCCGGCGGATCAGCGTCTCGCTCTCCGGCCCGCCGGTGATCGACACGACCACCCGTTCGCGTGCTTCCCACGTGTCGGTGATCTTCTGCTCGGCCCGGTAGCGCTGCAGGGCGACGTCGACCTGGTCGGCGACCCACAGCAGCGCGAGTTCCCGCAGCGCGGTGAGGTTCCCCGGCCGGAAGTAGTTGCCCAGCGCCGCGTCGATCCGCTCGGCCGGGTAGACGTTGCCGTGCGCCAGCCGCCGCCGCAGGGCCTCGGGCGTGATGTCGACCAGTTCCAGCTGCTCGGCCCGCCGCACGACCTCGTCGGGCACCGTCTCCTGCTGGGTGACACCGGTGATCCGCTCGACGACGTCGTTGAGGCTCTGCAGATGCTGCACGTTGACCGTGGAGAGGACGTCGATCCCGGCGTCGAGCAGTTCGTCGATGTCCTGCCAGCGCTTCTCGTTGCGCGAG
This sequence comes from Amycolatopsis sp. lyj-112, assembly GCF_046549055.1. Taxonomy (NCBI): domain Bacteria; kingdom Bacillati; phylum Actinomycetota; class Actinomycetes; order Pseudonocardiales; family Pseudonocardiaceae; genus Amycolatopsis; species Amycolatopsis sp. lyj-112. The sequence continues at coordinate 23,974 of NZ_JAJPWS010000011.1, forward strand.
CCCGGCACGTTCGTATGCGCGAGTTCGTCCACCACGGCGACCTCGGGGCCGCGGGCGAGCAGCGCGTCGAGGTCCATCTCCTCGAATTCGTGCCCCCGGTGCTCGGTCCGGCGGCGCGGCACGGTCTCGAGGCCCTCCACGAGCTCCGCGGTCTTCGAGCGCCCGTGCGTCTCGACCAGGCCGATGACCACGTCGGTCCCCCGGTCGAGGCGGCGGCGCGCCTCGCCGAGCATGGCGAACGTCTTTCCGACGCCCGGGGCCGCGCCGAGGTAGATCCTCAGCTCACCCCGGCGCGGCTTGGTCGTTTTCTCGTCCACGTCTGTCAGTTTGCTCCTCCGGCCGCATCCCGCACGGCCAAGTTGAGCTTGAGCACAGTGACGCCCGGAACACCGATCCCGGCGCCGCTCGTGTTCTCGGCCACCAGCTCGCGAACCTTCTCCACCGAGAGCCCGGTGTTCCTCGCCACTCGCGCGACCTGCAGGTCGGCGTAGGCGACGCTGATCGCCGGGTCCATCCCCGATCCCGACGCCGTCACCGCGTCGGCGGGCACCTGCGACTCCTGGACACCCTCTCGGGTGGCGATGAGCTGCTTGCGCTCACCGATCGTGGCGACCAGGTCCTCGTTGTACGGGCCCTTGTTCGAGGCTCCGGACGACGACGGGTCGCCGGGGCCGAGAGGGTCCTTCGAACCCGCCGACGGCCGGTTGTGGAACCACGGGTCCTTGGCCGGGTCGGCGGCGACCGGGTCGACGCCGATCAGCGACGAGCCGACGGCCTGACCGTTCTGGCTGATGATCGAGCCTTCGGCGTTGCCCTCCAAGCCGGGGATCCGGGCCACCAGCCAGACGCCGAGCGGGTAGACGACGCCGAGGAGCACGGTCATCACGAGCAGCACCCGCAGCCCGGCGAGGGTCTGTTTGAACAGGGAATTCATCAGGTCACCCGATTCCAGGGATGAGACGGACCACGAGGTCGATCAGCCAGATCCCGAGGAACGGGCTGACGATGCCGCCGAGGCCGTAGATCAGCAGGTTCCGGCGCAGCAGCGCCGAAGCCGAGGACGGCTTGTACCGGACGCCGCGCAGGGCGAGCGGGATCAGCCCGGCGATGATCAGGGCGTTGAAGATGACCGCCGAGAGGATCGCCGATTTCGGCGTCGCCAGTTGCATGATGTTGAGCGCGCCGAGCTGGGCGAAGATGCCGGTGAACATCGCCGGCAGGATGGCGAAGTACTTCGCGAGGTCGTTGGCGACGCTGAAGGTGGTCAGCGCGCCGCGGGTGATCAGCAACTGCTTGCCGATCTCCACGATCTCGATCAGCTTCGTCGGGTCGGAGTCGAGGTCCACCATGTTCCCCGCCTCCTTGGCGGCGGAGGTCCCGGTGTTCATCGCGACGCCGACGTCGGACTGCGCCAGCGCGGGCGCGTCGTTGGTGCCGTCGCCGGTCATCGCGACCAGCCGCCCGCCTTCCTGCTCCTTCTTGATCAGCGCCATCTTGTCTTCGGGCTTGGCCTCGGCGAGGTAGTCGTCGACGCCCGCGTCCGCGGCGATGGCCTTGGCGGTCAGCGGGTTGTCCCCGGTGATCATGATGGTTTTGATGCCCATCGCGCGGAGCTGGACGAACCGCTCCTTCATCCCGGGTTTGACCACATCGGACAGCCGGATCACGCCGCGCACGAACGCTTTCGCGCCGTCGTACTCCGCGACCACCAGCGGCGTCCCGCCCTGCTGGCTGATCTCGTCGACGACCCGTTCGGTCTCGTCCGGCATGTCACCACCGCGTTCCCGGACCCACTCACGCACCGCGCTGGTGGCACCCTTGCGGACCTGGCGTTCGCCGATGTCGATGCCGCTCATCCGCGTCTGCGCGGTGAACTCGACGAAGTCCGCGAGCTTCTCGTCGTCGGAGGCCGTCTCCGCGAGACCGTGCTCACGGGCGACGAGTTCGACGATGCTGCGACCTTCGGGGGTGCCGTCGGCGAGGCTGGACAGCCGGGCGGCCTTGGCGATGTCGTCCACGCCTGCGCCGCCGACCGGGATCAGCTCGGTGGCCTTGCGGTTGCCGAAGGTGATCGTGCCGGTCTTGTCCAGCAGCAACGTCGAGACGTCGCCGGCGGCCTCCACCGCGCGGCCACTGGTCGCGAGCACGTTGCGCTGCACCAGCCGGTCCATCCCGGCGATACCGATCGCGGACAGGAGCGCCCCGATCGTGGTCGGGATCAGGCAGACCAGCAGCGCGGTCAGCACCACCACGGACTGCTGGCTGCCGGAGTAACCGGCCATCGGCTGCAGCGCCACGACGGCGAGCAGGAAGATGATCGTCAACGTCGAAAGGAGGATCGTCAGCGCGATCTCGTTCGGCGTCTTCTGCCGGGAAGCGCCTTCCACCAACGCGATCATGCGGTCCACAAAGGACTCGCCGGGTTTGGTGGTGATCTTCACGACGACCCGGTCCGAGAGCACCGTGGTGCCGCCGGTGACCGCGCACCGGTCGCCACCGGATTCGCGGATGACCGGGGCCGATTCGCCGGTGATGGCCGATTCGTCGACGGTCGCGATACCCTCGACGACGTCGCCGTCGCCCGGGATGACCTGCCCCGCCTCGACGACCACGAGATCGCCGACGCGCAGATCGGCGCCCGGTACCTGTTCCTCGTCGCCGTCCTCGGTGAGACGGCGGGCGATGGTCTCCTTCTTGCTGCGCCGCAGGGTTTCCGCCTGCGCCTTGCCCCGGCCTTCCGCGACGGCCTCGGCGAGGTTCGCGAACAGGACGGTGAACCACAGCCAGATCGCGATGAGGATGGTGAACGTGCTCGGATCGGTGATCGCGAACACCGTGGTCAGCGCCGAGCCCACCCACACCACGAACATGACCGGGTTGGCCAGCTGGTGCTTCGGGTTCAGCTTGCGCAGCGCGTCCGGCAGCGAGGTCAGCAGCTGGCGCGGGCTGAAGATCCCCGCGCCGACCCGGCCGGTGTTCTCGACGTGGTGCTGGGATATCTCTTCAGGAGTGCGTTCCTGGGTGGCGGTCATGCGAGTGCCTCTGCGATGGGCCCGAGCGCGAGCGCCGGGATGAAGGTGAGGGCCGCGACGAGCACGATCGTGCCCGCGAGCATCGTGCCGAAAAGCGGTCCGGTGGTGGGCAACGTGCCGGCGGTCTCCGGAACCTTCCGTTGCGAGGCAAGGGATCCGGCGAGGCACAGCACGGCGAGGATCGGGATGTACCGGCCGAGCAGCATGGCCACCGAGAGCGAGGACTGGAACCAGTCGCTCGTCGCGGTCAGCCCGCCGAACGCGCTGCCGTTGTTGTTCCCCGCCGACGCGTAGGCGTACAGGACCTCGGAAAGGCCGTGAGCGCCCGAGTTCGTCATCGCGGCCGGGGTATCGGACAGCATCAGCGCGGCCCCGGAACCGAGCAGGACCACGGTCGGCATCGCGAGCATCGCGACCGCCGCGCAGGTGACCTCTCGTTTGCCGAGCTTCTTGCCCAGGTACTCCGGTGTCCGGCCGACCATCAGCCCGGCGAGGAACATCGCGATCACGGCCATCACGAGGATGCCGTAGAGACCGGTGCCCACCCCGCCCGGCGAGATCTCGCCCAGGAGCATGTTGAGCAGCGCTCCGCCGCCGCCGAGCCCGCTGTAGCTGTCGTGCATGCTGTTGACCGCGCCGGTCGAGGTCCCCGTGGTGGCGTTGGCGAACAGCGAACTCAGGCCGATGCCGAAGCGCTGTTCCTTGCCTTCCAGGTTCGCCCCGGCGGCCAGCGACGCCGGACCGCTCGCGTGGGCCTCGGACAGCCAGGTCACCGCGAGCATGGCGGTGAACAGCGCGGACATCACCGAGAGCAGGACGTAACCCTGTTTGGTGTTGCCGACGAGCTTGCCGAAGGTCCGGGTGAGCGAGACCGGGATGACCAGGATCAGGAAGATCTCGACCAGGTTGGTCCAGGCGTTCGGGTTCTCGAACGGGTGGGCGGAGTTCGCGTTGAAGATGCCGCCGCCGTTGGTCCCGAGTTCCTTGATCGCCTCCTGGCTCGCGGCGGGCGCGAGGGCGATCTTGCTCGTGCTGCCGTCCGGGTTGAGGACGTCGACACCGCTCTTGAGGCTCTGGACGACGCCGAGCGCGATCAGCAGGATCGCGGCCACGAACGCCATCGGCAGCAGGATCCGGACCGTGCCGCGGGTCAGGTCCACCCAGAAGTTGCCGAGGCGGTCGGTCTTCGAGCGGACGAAACCGCGGACCACCGCGACGGCGACCGAAAGACCCACGGCCGCGGAAAGGAAGTTCTGCACGGTCAGTCCGGCCATCTGCACGAAGTGACCCATGGTCGCTTCGGGGCTGTAGGACTGCCAGTTCGTGTTGGTCACGAAGCTGACCGCCGTGTTGAAGGCGACCGCGGGCGAGACCGGTTCCTTGCCGAGGCTCCACGGCAGGATCGACTGGAGTCGCTGCAGCAGGTAGAGGAACACGACGGAGACGAACGAGAAGCCGATCACGGCGGACGCGTAGGTCTTCCAGTGCTGTTCGGATCCGGGGTTCACCCGGAACAGGCGATAGAGGCCACGCTCGGCCTTGGTGTGCTTCTCGGTCGAGAAGACCCGCGCCATGTAGTCGCCGAGTGGCCGGTAGACCACCGCGAGCGCGACGAGGAGGAGGCCGGCCTGCAAAAGGCCGGCCATGACGTCTGACATCAGAATTTCTCCGGCCTGACCAGTGCGATGAACAAATAGACGATCAGCCCCAGCGCCAGCAGTCCGCCGACGACGTTGGCCACGATTCCCGTGCCGGTCACAGCTTTTCCAACCCGCGCAGGGTCAGAGCGAGTGCCACGAATACGCCGATCAACAACACGGCGTAGAGCAAGTCGGCCACTTGGCACCTCTCAGGACAGGTCACCCCATCGGTGACCAGGACCTGGCAACAGTGCGCCTGGTACAGACCATCGAGACCGCAGCCTGACGACGTCTTGATGCCCCGATCGGGTGCCTTTACGACTTCTTGATGCCCGGTGACATGGCCCACAGACAGTGACCCGGCCGGGACGGAGCGTGCAATTCGGGCAGACAAGCCGGTTCAAGCGTGTTACACCGGTGTTACGGATAGTTGTATGTGCTAAGCAACAGGAGGTAGCGATGTGCGGAATCGCAGGGTGGGTCTCCTACGACACGGATCTCACGCAACGCCGGGAGATCGTCGACGAGATGACCGCGACCATGGCGTGCCGCGGGCCTGACGACTCGGGTACCTGGGTGCGGCCCCAGGTGGCGCTGGGACACCGTCGGCTCGCCATCATCGACCTGCCGGGCGGCAGGCAGCCGATGGCGGAAGCCGGGCTGGCGGCCATGGTCTACAGCGGCGAGGCGTACAACTTCACCGAGCTGCGCGAACAGCTTTCCCAGCGGGGACACCGGTTCGAGACCGACAGCGACACCGAGGTCGTCCTGCACGGATACCTGGAGTGGGGCGACGCCGTCGTCGATCACCTCAACGGTATGTACGCCTTCGCGATCTGGGACGAGCGCGAAGAGAAGCTCGTGATGATCCGCGACCGCATGGGCATCAAGCCGTTCTACTACTACCCCACGCCGGACGGCGTCCTGTTCGGCTCCGAACCGAAGGCGATCCTCGCGAACCCGTTGGCGCGCAAGGTGGTCGACGCCGACGGCCTGCGCGAACTGATGGCCATGACCAAGACCCCGGGCTGGTCGCTGTGGAAGGGCATGCACGAGGTCGAGCCGGGCACGATCGTCACCGTCGACCGCTCCGGCATCCGGACGAGGACGTACTGGAAGCTCGACGCCAAGCAGCACACGGACGACCAGGAGACCACGGTCGAGCGGGTCCGCGAGCTGATGACCGACATCGTGCACCGTCAGCTGATCGCCGACGTTCCCCGGTGCGTGCTGCTGTCCGGCGGGCTGGACTCGAGCGCGGTCACCGGGCTCGCCGCGGCACGGCTGGCCGAACAGGGCGAGCGGCTGCGGACGTTCTCGGTCGACTTCTTCGGCCAGGAGGAGAACTTCCACCCCGACGAACTGCGGGACACCGCCGATTCACCGTTCATCCGGGACGTCGCGGACCTCGTCGGCTCGGACCACCAGGACGTCGTCCTCAATCCGGCCGAGCTCAGCGATCCGGCCGTCCGCCGCGCGGTGCTGACCGCGCGGGACATCCCGGCGGGCCTCGGCGACATGGACACGTCGCTTTACCTGCTGTTCAAGGCGATCCGCCAGGAATCGACCGTGGCGCTGTCCGGCGAATCGGCCGACGAGGTGTTCGGCGGATACCGCTGGTTCCACGACGAGGCCGCGGTGAACTCGGGAACGTTCCCCTGGCTCGCCTTCCGGATGGGACTGACCAGCGATCGGACCTCGCTGCTCCGTGAAGACGTCCAGCGGGCGCTGGACCTGCCCGGCTACGTCGCCGACCAGTACAGCACCGCCGTCGCCCAGGTCGAGCACCTCGACGGCGAGAGCGAGCAGGACGCGAAGATGCGGACGATCTGCAATCTCCACCTGACCCGGTTCGTGCGGATGCTGCTGGACCGCAAGGACCGGGCGTCGATGGCCGTCGGGCTCGAGGTGCGTGTCCCGTTCTGCGACCACCGCCTGGTCGAGTACGTCTACAACACCCCGTGGTCGCTGAAGACGTTCGACGGCAGGGAGAAGAGCCTGCTGCGGCACGCCACCGAGCACGTGCTCCCGACGTCGGTGCGCAACCGGGTCAAGAGCCCGTATCCGTCCACTCAGGACCCAGGCTACGCGGCCGCGTTGCAGCAGCAGGCGAAGGAGGCCCTGACCGAACGGGACAACCCGGTGTTCTCGGTGGTGGACCGCGACTGGGCGCACCGCGTGTCCGAAGTGGACCCGGCCACGATGTCCTCGGCCCAGCGCAGCGGGCTCGACCGGATGCTGGACCTCTACCACTGGTTCGACATCTATCGGCCCGAGTTGCAGCTCGACTGAGTCATTTCAGCGGGGCCGGGTGGTCCGCCGCCGTCTCAGCGACGGCGGCGGACCGTTCCCCCTACCGCGACGCCCCCGAGCACCGCGGTCGCGGCGAGCAGGATGCCCGCCTCGGTCCATTGGAACCGCCAGAACCGGGTGGCGGGCTGGTACACAGAGAAGTCGCGGTAGCCCGCGGCCTCGGCACATTCCGTCATCCCCCGCCCTTGCGGGCATCCGGGTACGTCGTCGAACGCCCTGAACTCCCGGCCGTCCGGAGCGATTCTCCCCGTGTCGACGATCAGGCCGCCCTTGGCGGAGGGATCCGCGCCGATCGAGCGGACCGGTTCGGCATAGTGCGGGCGCAGGAGCAGCAAGGCGATCGAAGCGACGACGAACACCGCGACCGTGATCGCGATGGCGGGCAAGGTCTTGCGCACCAGCACCCCGGCCGCCGCCCCGAGTGTGAAGGCGAAGAGCCACCACGCCACCGGCGCGATCCCGGCGGCGCCGAAGTACGACGTCTCGGCCAAAGTCCTCGCCTTGCCGGGGAAGAGTTCCAGCCAGGCGTCGAACATCCGCCCCGAAAGCAGCCCGGCCAGCGCCGCGCACAGAGCGAGGACGCAGAACTTCACGCCCAGCCAGCGTCCGCGGCTCACCGACTGGGTCCACGCGAGCTGGTGGGTGTTGCGCTCGTACTCTCTGGCGAGCAGCGGCGCTCCCCAGAAGATCCCCGCCAGCAGCGGGACGAACGGCAGCATCGCGATCATCGGGTAGATCTTCTGGTAAAGATCCTCCAGCCCCGCGTCGGTCTCGACGCACGGCACGCCGCCACCGCGGCATAACGACGTGAGGTTCCCGTTCGCGGCGTCGAGGGCGGCCTGTCCGGACAGGAGCAGGACACCGCCGACCGCGGCCAGGAGTCCCAGGGTGACGAACAGCTGTGTGCGGTGCTGCCGCCAGGTGAGCCAGAGCAAGAACGTGTCCCTTTCTAGGAGCGTCGCCGGATGGCGGCGATCGCGGCGACGGCGAGCAGGAGCGCGACGCCGGAAAGGATCGCGGCCTCGGTCCACTGGAACCGCCAGTACCAGTCGTACGGCAGGACCTTGAGCGCGTTGACCTCGCCGGTGGCGTCCGCGACCATCCCGAGTACCCGGCCGCCGGGGTCCTGTCCTCCGGCGCCCAAGGCGACGATTTCCGGTTCGGCGTAGCCGTCGCGGACGTTGCCCAGGACGATCATGAGCCCCACCCCGACCGCGATGGTGACGGCGATGGCCGGGAGGGTCTTGCGGATGAGCGCGCCCGCGGCGGTGCCGAGGACGAAACCGAAGAGCCACCACGCGCCCGGCGCGACACCGGTCATCGAGAACAGGACGGGGTTGTCGAACCGGCTGGTGACCATGGAATCCCCGCTGCCGGCGGGGAAGACTTCAACCCAGCGCAGCATCATCGCCCCGAACGCGAGGCCTCCCAGCGTGGCGAGGACGGCGAGAAACCCCAGTTTCACGCCGAGCCAACGGAAACGCGAGACCGACTGGGTCCACGCGAGTTTCGTGGTGCCGCGTTCGTACTCGGCCGCGATCAGCGGTGCGCCCCAGAAAACGCCGATCACCACCGGGAACACCTGCAACCAGTTGAGGTACGCGTAGAGATTGCTGAAGAGCTTCGCCGGATCCGGACTGGTCGCCACGGACATTCCGTTGACCAGCAGCAGGACCCCGACCACGGCCAGAATCCCGAACGTCACCAGGAGCTGCATCCGGTGCTGGCGGTACGTGAGCCAGAACATCGTTCCCCCTTAAGCCGAGGCCAGCGTCGGACGCGGCAGGTTCGCGGAATCGGGCCGCCGGAGGTAGGCGAGAACCAGCTCCTCCAGGTTCACCGGCCGGTCGGTCCACTGTGGACCCAGCGGGACGGGTTCGGTGCGAGCGAACACCGTCGCCTGCCTGCCGGCCCGGGTCTCTTCGACGACGGCCACCCGTTTGGCCAGCGCGTCGGCCTCGTCCGCGGGTCCGGCGAGGATCCGGTGCCCGGCGACGAGCTCGTCGATGTCGCCGCTGACCTGGACCCGGCCGCCGTTGAGCACGATCAGCCAGTCGCAGGTGTTCTCCAGATCGGAGACCACGTGCGAGGAGAGCAGAACGGTCATCCCGGTTTCGGCGACCGCCTCCATCAGCCCGCGCATGACCTCGTGACGGGCCAACGGGTCGAGGTTCGCGAGCGGCTCGTCGAGCACCAGGAGGTCCGGCCGCTTGGCCAGCGCGAGCGTGAGGGCGACCTGAGCGCGCTGACCGCCGGAAAGCTTGCCCACCTTGTGTTTCAAGGGAAGCCGCAGCGAATCGATCCGCTTGAGCGCGAACTCGTCGTCCCAACCGGGGTTGAGCCGTCTGCCGAACTTGAGCATCTCGGCGATGCTGAAGCCGGGGTACAACGGCTTGTCCTGCGCCAGGAACGCGGTCTCCCCCTTGATCGAGACCGAGCCGAGAGTGGCGTCGAGCAGCCCGACCGCCAAGTGCAGGAAGGTCGTCTTGCCGGCGCCGTTCGGCCCGACCAGCGCGACGACGCGTCCTTTAGGGACGGACAGGGAGCAGTCTCGCAGCGCCCATTTGCGGCGGTATCGCTTACCCAGCCCCGTCGCTTCGATGATGGGTTTCTCAGTCATGCCGTTCGCTCCCCACGAAAGCCATCTACCACCACCGAGGCGAACAAAGCCTCGACGTCTCCCTGTTCCAGTCCCGATTCCTGCGCGTCGCGAACCCAGCCGCCCAGACTCTTTCGCAACCGCGCATGCTCCGCGAACGAAGCGCCCCCAAGCGTCTTCTTCACGAAGGTGCCGAGGCCCGGCTTCCCCTCGACGAGCCCCTCGCGCTCGAGCTCGCGGTATGCCTTGAGGACGGTGTTCGGATTGATCGCCAGCTCGGCGACCACCTCCTTCGCCGTCGGCAGCCGATCCCCCGGCTCCAATAACCCCAGACGGAGGGCGTGTTTGACCTGCTGGACGAGCTGGACGTACGTGGCGACGCCCGAGCCTTTGTCCAGGTGGAAGGTGACCACTGGCAACACCCTTTCACTAATGAACTAGTGAAAGGGTGAAGGATGATGGGGTGGTTGTCAAGCGGGGGTGATTCGGGGCTGCGGCGCGCTCAAGCGGCCCATCTCTCGAAATTGAGCTACTTTCCTTATCGCACAACGATTACAGTTCTGTCGGTGTCCCGTTGTAGGTTCGTTTCGTGGCTACCTCTGGGGCCGAAATCTTGGCCGCACTCAATGCACTGAACTCGCTGGACGACCGGGACTCCGTGCTCGTAGCGCACCCCGCCACCCCTGCACGACCCACGACCAGAACCCCCGCCGTTCTAAGCCGTCGCCGAATTCCGGCAACACGACCCCACGGCCTTCCCGTCGCCGTAACGCGGGCAACACCAGCCCGCCACCCCGACCCGCTTCCGCCGCAAGTAGTCGACTACTCGCGGCGACTGCCTGCGCGCTCGCCAGACAAACCCAGTCGCACCACAAAGGTCGGCATACATGCTTGAGCGCAAGGCCCCCGGGCCATCAGCCAACCCAGCCCGTCGCCGAAATCCGGCAACGCGAGCCCCGCCACACGAGACCAGGCCAGACCGCAAGTAGTCGACTACTTGCGTGAGCGCACGGGCGCACGGGCGCGCAGGCGGTCAGCAACCCGCCCATCGCCACAAAGCGGCGACGCCCGGGCACACGAGCCCGCCATTAGAGGACTACTTGCGAAAGGCCGGAGGCCCGAAAGTAGTGAGCACGCGCAAGCGGACAGGCTGAAGCCGGAGCGAGCGAGCCGTACCCCCGGCCCCGCCCAGCTCCAGCCTCCCCCGGAATCGCCACCGAGTGGCGACGAGAAGAAACCCCAGCCCCAGTAAAGAAGAGCGCCAGCTCGACGACACGGGGGAAGACGTCGAGCTGGCACTACCCCCAGCCCTCACCGCCCGTCAGGCGGCGTCTCGGCAAACCTCGAGAAACCTGTTCAAGTAGAGGTGTCCACCGTCGTACCGGAACCGAATGGGGGGTCCTGCCCGTCTGTTGGTTGGGCACGGTTCCGGCGACGGGTCCTCGGTGGACACCGCCTAAGGATCACGGCGTCCGGATGCAGGGCGCTTGCACTACGCTTGCAGCCTTCGACGATGGTGGGCGGAGGTGGCCGGGTGGAGTTCCGCGTCCTCGGCGCCGTCGAGGCGTGGGCCGATGGCGGCCCGGTCGATCTCGGTTCGCCCAAACAACGGCTCGTGCTGGCGGTTCTGCTGCTGGAGGCGGGCCGGCCGGTGCCCCGCGACCGGATCATCGACCTGCTCTGGCCCGAAGAGCCGCCGGCGAGTGCGCGGAACACTGTTCAAGCGCTGATCTCGCGGCTGCGGGCGGTGTTCCGGACCGCGAAAGGCCCGGAGATCGTCTCCGAGGGGACCCGCTACCTGCTGAAAGTCGATCCGCGTCAGGTCGACCTGCACCGCTTCACCGAACTGACCGCGCAGGCCCGCAAGGCCGACGACGACGCGCTGGCCGTCGAGCTGCTCGACGAGGCGCTCGGGTTGTGGCGGGGCGAGGCGTTGTCCGACGTGGTGAGTGGCGAGGTCGCGCAGCGGCTGCGTGGCGGGACGAACGAGGCTCGCTGGACGGCGCTGGAGGATCGCGCCGACGCTCAGCTGCGGCTCGGTCGCGGCCGCCAGGTGCTCGCGGAGCTGACCGAACTGGTCGCCGCGCACCCCTTGCGGCAACGGTTCGTCGGGCAGCTCATGCTCGCGCTGCACCGCGAAGGCCGCACTGACGACGCCCTCGAGGCCTTCCGCTCGCTGCGAGACAGGCTCGGCGCCGAGCTGGGCCTGGACCCGTCGCCGGAGCTGCGCAAACTCGAAGGCGCCATCCTCGCGGCGGATCCCTCCCTCGATCCGGCGACCGAAACCGCGCGGGCCACGGCCAAACCCGAGCCGGTCCGCCCTGCCCAGCTGCCGCACGACGTGCGCGGGTTCGCCGGACGCGCGGCCGAGCTGGAGCGGCTCGACGAAGCGACCCGCGCGACCGGGAACGGCACCGACATCTGGGTGATCAGCGGGACGGCCGGTGTCGGCAAGACGGCGCTGGCCGTGCGCTGGGCCCACCGCGTGCGCGACGAGTTCCCCGACGGCCAGCTCTACCTCGACCTGCGGGGATTCGACCCCGACCACGAGCCGCTCACCCCGGCGGTCGCGCTCACCCAGCTGCTGCAAGCCCTCGGCACCGCGCCGAAGGCCATCCCGTCGGACACCGACACGCGGGCGGCGCTGCTCCGCTCCCTGCTCGCCGACAAACGGGTCCTCCTGGTTCTGGACAACGTGCGCGACACCGGCCAGGTGACGCCGTTGCTGCCGCCCTCGGGCACCGTCCTGGTCACCAGCCGCCAACGCCTCAGCGACCTCATCGCCCGCACCGGCGCCCGCGCGCTCCCGCTGTCCGTGCTGCCCGCCGAAGACGCGCGGCACCTGCTGGAAGCCGTGCTCGGCAGCGAACTGGTCGCCGCCGAGGCGGTCGCGGCCGCGGAGCTGGCCCGGCTGTGCGGACATCTGCCGCTCGCCCTGCGGATCGCGGCGGCGAACCTGGGCGCGAGCGGCGAACCCGAGATCGCCGAGCTCGCGCGGGAGCTGGCCGGCGGGGACCCGCTGGCGGAACTGACCGTCGACGGTGCCGAGGAAAGCGCCGTGACCACCGCGTTCGGCGTCTCCTACCGGGCGCTGCCCGAGGAACACCGCCTGCTGTTCCGCAGGCTCGCGCTGGTCCCCGGCCAGACGTTCACCGCGCCCGCCGCGCAGGCACTCACCGGGACGACGCGGGCGAACCAGCAGCTCAAGGCACTCGCGGCCGCCCACCTGGTCGAGCGCTACACGCCCGGTCGCTACCGGTTCCACGACCTCCTCCGCAGTTTCGCGGCCGGCCGTACGTTGTCCGAGGACACGAAGACCGAACGGGACGCGGCCGAGCGACGGCTCTTCGAGAGCTACCTGAACACCGCCGACGCCGCGGGCCGGGTCCTCATCCCCCACTTCCTGCGGCTGCCGCGCGAGGAGCCGGAAGGCAAACCCTTCTCCGACACCGACGAGGCGCTGACCTGGCTCGACGCCGAGTGGCCGAACCTCGCGGCCGCGGTCGAACACAGCGCGGAGCACGGGCCCGCCGAGTTCTCGTGGCACCTGGCCGACGCCCTCCGTGCGTTCTTCCACCAGCGCGGCCATCACGCGGAATGGATCGACACCGCGTCGACGGCGCTCAAGGCCGCTCGCCGGAGCGGGGCGGACCAGGCGCAAGCGGCGATGCACCTCAGCATCGCGCTCGCCTGCGTCAACAGTGGCCGCTACGACGAAGCGCGCGAGCATCTCACCAGTGCCCTGCGCACCGAGGGCTGGCCGGCCGGACGGGCCGCGGTGCTCAACAATCTGAGCGCGGTGCACCAGCGCCTCGGTGACCCGCAGGAGGCGATCCGCTGCGGCCTCGAATCCCTGCGGTTGTGCGAAGAACTGAACATGCCGGGCATCTCGATGGCGCTGGCGAACCTCGGTTTCCCGTACTGGCAGACCGGTCAGCTCGACGACGCGCTCGCCAACTTCACCCGCGCGCTCGCGGTCGCCGAACGGGACGGCGCCCGGTTCAGTGTCGCGGTGCTGCTGGTCGACCTCGGCAACGTGCACCGCGACCTCGGGAAACCCGACGAGGCCTACGACTTCTACACCCGCGCGCTGGCCGCCAACCGCGAACTCGGCTACACCTACGGCGAGGCGACGGCCCTGTCCGGCCGAGCGGTGCTCGAAAGCAGGCGCGACCCCGGCGACCAGAACCGCGCCGACGCGCTCGAAGCCGTCGAACTCACCCGCAAGATCGGTGACCGCGGCACCGAGGCCTGGACGCTCGTCGGGCTCGGCGAGGTCTGCCTGCGGCTCGGCCTGCCCGAGGAGGCAGCCGAACACCAGCGGCACGCGCTGTCGATCGCCCGTACGACCAGCTTCTTCTGGTGCGAAGCCGCCGCGCGGACCGGACTCGCCGAAGCCCTGCTGGAACTGGGGAAAGCCGAAGAGGCCCGGACGCACGGCGAGCTGGCGCTCGAACTCGCCGCGCGCTCCGGATACCGGCTCGTCGAAGAACGCGCGAAGCTGATCTTGGACCGGCTCTAGACACGCACCTCGTCGATCCGGACCGGGCGGCGTTCGCGGCGGGAGACCTCGCACGCCTCGGCGATGTAGAACGCCTCCAGTGCGTCGGCCGCGCCACACGGGCTCGGCGCACGGCCTGCCGCGACGTCGAGGAACGCCTTCAACTCGCTGATGTACGCGGGCCGGAACCGCTCCATGAATCCCGGGTACGCCGGGCCGGGCAGCGGCTGGACACCGGGTTCGACCGAGGTCAGCGGCGCGCGATCGTCCAAGCCCACCACGGCGTTCCCCGCCGAGCCGAGCACTTCCAGCCGGACGTCGTAGCCCGCGCCGTTGTACCGGGTCAGGGAGACCACGCCCAGCGTGCCGTCGTCCAGGGTCAGTGTCGCGGCCGCGGTGTCGACGTCACCGGCGTCGACGAAGAACTGCTCGCCCTTGTTCGAGCCGACGGCGTAGACCTCGACGACCTCGCGGCCGCTGACGAACCGGACGACGTCGAAGTCGTGCACCCCGCAGTCGCGGAACAGCCCGCCGGAATGCGCGACGTACTCCGCGGGCGGCGGTGCCGGGTCCAGCGTGGTCGCGCGCAGGGTGTGCAGCCAGCCGAGTTCGCCGGAAGCCACCGCGGCCTGCGCGGCCGCGTATCCCGCGTCGAACCGGCGCTGGAAACCGATCTGTACCGGGACGTCCGACCCGGAGATCTTGCCGATCACCGCGAGCGTCCCGGGAATGTCGGCGGCGACCGGCTTCTCGCAGAACACCGGGATTCCCGCGTCGACGGCCCTGAGGATCAGTTCCGGGTGCGCGTCCGTCGCCGCCGTGATCACCAGCCCGTCCAAAGAGGACTCGAACAACGTGGGGATGTCCGCGGCCGCTTCGACGCCGAGCTTGGCCCCGGCGGCCCGGGCCCGTCCGGCGTCGACGTCGGCGACGACCACGGACGAAACCTCGTCGAAGCTCTTCAAGGTTTCGGCGTGCGAAATACCGATCCGGCCGGTGCCGGCAAGTCCCAACCTCATGGTCGCAACCTTTCTGGAGCACTGGTTTTCAGAGCGCCGGATTTCACAGTGAGGCGGTGGTCGAACGGACCACCAGCGAGGGATGCAACAGGTGACGGACGGGCTCGGCGCGTTCGCCCCGGACCCGTTCGAGCAGTGCTTCGACGGCCAGCCTGCCCATTTCGGTGCGCGGCTGGTCCACAGTGGTCAGTGAGAGATGGCGCAGCGCGGCGAGCGAGGTGTTGTCGTAGCCGACCACGGAAACGTCCTCGGGCACCCGCAGGCCCGCCTCCGCCAACGCGGATATCGCGCCGACGGCGTTGAAATCGTTGCCCGCCACCAAAGCCGTCGGCAGATTCGCTCGAGGGTAGTCGCCGAGCAGTTCGTGCACGGCCTTCTCTCCGGCGGTGTCGGTGTGTTCGCTGCGCACGATGATCGGGTGCAGCCGGTGCCGCCGCATGGCTTGCCGGAACCCCCGGCGCCGGGCGGCGGCGCCGGGCGCGACCCCACCGTCCAGATGAGCGATCCTCCGGTGCCCCAGGGAAACCAGGTGTTCGACGGCGAGCTTGGAACCGGCCTCACCGTCGTCGTTCACCGTGTCCACGTCCTGCACGCGCGAGGTGCGCGAGACGAGGACGACCGGACATTGCGCGGCCGCCTCCTCGATCGCCGGGGCTTGAAGCACCGGCGACAAAAGGATCACCCCGGCGGGACGGAAGGACAACAGGCTCTTCAGCGCCGCACGCTCGCGCGAAGGACTGCGGCCACCGGTGTTGAGGATCAAGTGGAATCCGGCCGCCTCGGCCGCCGCGTCGAGGCCCTCGACGACATCGGCGAAGAAGGCGTTGCGCAGATCGGAGACCATCACGCCGAGAACGGTGGAGGTCCGGCTGGCCAGCGACCTGGCCATGGCGTGTGGCTCGTAACCCAGTTCATGCGCCGCGCACAGCACCCGCGTCCGCCGTTCATCGGAAACGTTCGACGCGTTCCGCATCACCAACGACACGAGCGCACGGGACACCCCCGCTTTCGCGGCGACGTCCTCCATCGTCGGTCGTGCCATTTCCAGCCTCCCCCTGCCCTTGACTTTACTGTGATGGACGCTACAAGATTAGAGCGCTCTAATCAATAGAGCGCTCTAACCCCCGATCCCTACCGGAGGTCGCCGATGACAGTGCCGACATCCCGGATCCGAATCGCCGCAGCCCCGATCTCCTGGGGCGTGTGCGAAGTCCCCGGCTGGGGCCGCGTGCTCGACGCGGGGACCGTACTGGGCGAAATGGCGGAACTGGGGGTGCGCGCCACCGAACTCGGCCCTCCCGGCTATCTGCCACGCGACCCGGCCGAACTGCGCGAACTGCTCGGCGGATACCGGCTCGACCTGGTCGGCGGCTTCCTCGCCGTCGTACTGCACGAGAACGCCGACGCCGCGCTGGCCGAAGCGGAGGAGTCCTCGGCGCTGTTCGCCGCGTGCGGCGCCGACGTGCTCGTGCTCGCCGCCGCGACCGGGCTCGACGGCTACGACGATCGGCCCAAGCTGAGCGACGCCGAATGGGCGACCCTGATCGAAACCTCCGGCGAGATCAGCGAAATCGCCGCGAAGCACGGGCTTCGCACGGTGCTGCACCCGCACGTCGGAACGCATGCGGAGACCGAGCAAGAGGTCGAGCGGTTCCTCGCCGATTCCGCTCTCCCGCTGTGCCTGGACACCGGGCATCTGCTGATCGGCGGCACCGATCCGGTCGCGCTGGCCAAGCGCTACCCGGACCGGGTCGGTCATCTGCACCTCAAGGACGTGCGCGGCGCCCTCGCCGAAGACGTCCGCGACGGCAAGCTTCCCTACGCCGAGGCCGTGGGCAAGGGTCTGTACGTCCCGCTCGGAGACGGGGACGTCGATATCGAAGCGATGGTCAGGTTCGTCCACGAGGCGGGCTATGACGGGTGGTACGTGCTCGAGCAGGACACCGCGCTGAGCGAGCACGATTCCGAAGATCTGCCGAAGCGGGATGTGGCCAGGAGCCTGGCGCATCTCGGCGGAATCGTCAGCCGGCTCCCGGCTGCCAGGTAAAGGAAGAAGCGAGGAGAGACGACGATGTCCCATCGCTTGAAGGCGGTTCTGGTGGCCGCGGCGGGGCTTTTGCTCCTGTCCGCGTGCACCGGGCCGAAGGCCGAGGAGAAACCCGTCGCAGGCGCGGGTCCGGCTGCGACGACAACGGCAACGACGCAGCCCAGCGGCCCGCTCCGGGTCGCGGTCATCTCGCACGGCACCGCGGGCGACGCGTTCTGGAACGTGGTCAAGAACGGTGCCGAGGAGGCCGGGAAACAGCTCGGTGTCCAGGTCGAGTACAACTCCGACGGGGATCCCGGCAACCAGGCCAAACTGGTCGACAACGCGGTCGCCCAGCAGGTCGGCGGGCTGGTGGTGTCGATGGCGAACCCGGAGGCGCTCAAGACCTCGATCGAGAACGCGGTCCGCGCGGGGATCCCGGTCATCACCATCAACTCCGGTGAGGACAAGAGCGCGGGCTACGGCGCGCTCACCCACGTCGGGCAGAACGAGACCATCGCCGGTGAGGAAGCCGGGAAGAAGTTCAAGGAACTCGGTAAGAAGAAGCTGCTCTGCGTGGTCCACGAAGCGGGCAATGTCGGGCAGGCGCAGCGTTGTGACGGCGCCAAGACCGGATTCTCGGGTGACGTGCAGACCCTGCAGGTCGACATCAGCAACCCGACCGACGCCGAGTCCCGGATCCGCGGCGCGGTCCAGACCGACTCCGCGCTCGACGCCGTGCTGACGCTGAACTCGCAGGTCGCCGCGCGGGCGGTGAGCGCGATCAAGGGTGTCGGCTCGCAGGCGCAGGTCGGCACGTTCGATCTCAACACCGACGTGGTCAGCGCGATCAAGAGCGGCGACGTGGTCTTCGCGGTCGATCAGCAGCAGTACGAGCAGGGCTATCTCCCGGTGCAGTTCCTCAAGCTCTACCGGGACAACGCGAACGTCGTCGGCGGTGGGAAGCCGGTGCTCACCGGACCCGACCTGGTCGACAAATCCACTGTGGACACCGTCGGCCAGTACGTGCAAAGGGGCACGCGATGACAACCACCTCCCTCGAAGAACGGGTCGCGAAACCGCGGCTGCTCGACCGGCTGGTCATCCGGCCCGAGATCGGCGCGCTCCTCGGCGCCGTCGTCGTCTTCCTGTTCTTCACCCTCGTCACCGACCAGTTCTTCAGTGGCAGCGGGGTGGCGACCTGGCTGGACGACGCCTCGACGCTCGGCATCATGGCGGTCGCCGTGGCGCTGCTGATGATCGGCGGGGAGTTCGACCTCTCGGCCGGGGTGATGACGGCGTCCACCGCGCTCGTCACCGCGACACTGGCCACGCAAGCGGGCTGGAACGTCTGGCTCGCGCTGTTCGCGTCGCTGGTCTTCGCCCTCGCCGTCGGCGCGTTCAACGGCTGGCTGGTGATGCGCACCGGGTTGCCCAGCTTCATCGTCACCCTGGGCACGTTCCTGGCCCTGCAGGGCCTGAACCTCGGCATCACGCGGATGGTCACCGGTACCGTCCAGGTCTCCGGGATGCGTTCGACCGACGGCTACGAGTCCGCCGGGTTCGTCTTCGCGTCCACTGTGGACGTCGGCGGGACGGCGTTCCAGATCTCCATCCTCTGGTGGATCGGCTTCGCCGTACTCGCGGCCTGGCTGCTGGTGCGGACCCGGTTCGGCAACTGGATCTTCGCCGTCGGCGGCTCCGCACCGAGTTCGCGCGCGGTCGGTGTTCCGGTGGTACGCACCAAGATCATGCTGTTCATGACCACCGCGCTCGCCGCGTGGCTGGTCGGCTCGATCAACATCCTGCGGTTCGCGAGCGTCCAGGCGAACCAGGGCATCGGGCTGGAGTTCCAGTACATCATCGCGGCCGTGATCGGCGGCTGCCTGCTCACCGGCGGGTTCGGTTCGGCGATCGGTGCCGCGATCGGCGCGCTGATCTTCGGCATGGCCCGGCAGGGCATCGTGTTCGCCCGCTGGGACAGCGACTGGTTCATGCTGTTCCTCGGCGTGATGCTGCTGTCCGCGGTCCTGGTCAACAACGCCTTCCGGCGCCGCGCGGAAAGGGTCCGGCGATGAGTCATCTCCTGGAAGTCCAAGATGTCGGCAAGACCTATGGCAGCGTGATCGCGCTGCGCGACGTGTCCACTGTGGTCAACGCCGGTGAGGTCACCTGTGTGCTCGGCGACAACGGTGCCGGCAAGTCCACTTTGATCAAGATCCTGGCCGGGGTGCACCAGCACGACAAGGGTGAGTTCCTGGTCGAGGGCGAGCCGGTCAAGTTCGCGTCGCCTCGCGAGGCGCTCGATCGCGGTATCGCGACGGTGTACCAGGATCTGGCCGTCGTGCCGCTGATGAGCGTGTGGCGGAACTTCTTCCTGGGCTCCGAACCGACGGTCGGTTTCGGCCCGTTCCGCGCGCTGGACCGGAAGAAGGGGCGCGAGACCACCAAGAAGGCGTTGTCCGACATGGGCATCGACCTCCGCGACGTCGAGCAGCCTGTCGGCACGTTGTCCGGTGGTGAGCGGCAGTGTGTCGCCATCGCGCGGGCGGTGCACTTCGGCGCGAAGGTGCTGATCCTCGACGAGCCGACGGCCGCGCTGGGCGTCAAACAGGCCGGTGTGGTGCTGAAGTACGTCGCGCAGGCCCGTGATCGCGGGCTCGGCGTCGTGCTGATCACGCACAACCCGCACCACGCGTACCCGGTGGCCGACCGGTTCCTGCTGCTCAAACGCGGCGCGCCGCTCGGCACCTACGAGAAGTCCGAGATCGACCTGTCCGAACTGACCCGGCAGATGGCGGGCGGTGCGGAACTGGAAGCCCTCGAACACGAGTTGCGACAGGTGGAGTCCCCTTCATGACCGCTCTCGAAGCACTGACCGTCGGCCGGGTCGGGGTGGACCTCTACCCCGAGCAGAGCGGCGTGCCGCTGGCCGGGGTCAGCACCTTCGCCAAGTCGCTCGGCGGCACCGCGACCAACGTCGCGGTCGCCGCCGCGCGGCTCGGCCGCTCGACGTCGGTGCTGACGAAGGTCGGGCCCGACGGGTTCGGCGACTACGTACGGCAGGCGCTTCGGGAGTTCGGGGTGGCGCCCGACCACGTCGGGACGTCGGCGGGACTGCAGACACCGGTGGTGTTCTGCGCACTGAATCCGCCGGCGGATCCGCCACTGCTGTTCTACCGGTCCCCGATCGCGCCCGACCTGACGCTCACCGAAGCGGATGTGCCTTGGGACGTCGTGGAATCCGTCCCGCTGTTGTGGGTCACCGGGACCGGGGTGTCCGTCGAACCGGCGCGCGGCACCCAGCGCAAGATGCTGGAACGGCGCGGGCGTCTGAGCCATACGGTGCTGGACCTGGACTTCCGGCCGATGTTCTGGCCCGATGTAGAAGCGGCGCGCGAGGAGATCGGCTGGATGCTCGATCACGTCACGGTAGCCGTGGGCAACCGCACGGAGGCCGAAGTCGCCGTCGGCACGGCGGATCCCGACGAGGCCGCGTCACGCATGCTCGACCGCGGCGTCGAACTCGCGGTGATCAAGAAGGGCGCCGACGGCGTCCTGGTAGCCACCTCTGAGGGCCGCTGGACCGTGCTTCCCCAGCGGATCGAGGTCGTCTGCGGGCTCGGCGCCGGGGACGGTTTCGGCGGCGCGCTGATCCACGGCCTGCTGTCCGGCTGGGATCCGGTGCGCATCGCCACCTACGCCAACGCGGCCGGCGCGCTCGTCGCGTCCCGGCTGGCCTGCGCCGACGCCATGCCCACGGCCGACGAGATCGAGGAGTTGTTGTGAGCAAGCTGCACCGCCGGATCGGAACGCTTTCGGACGGCCAGGATCCGATCCGGCTCACCCCGGATTCGGCGGGCTGGACCTACAGCGGACTGCGAGTGCTCTCGCTTCACCCCGGCGAAAAGCGGCTCGTGCGCACCGGCGAGTACGAAGCCTTCGTGCTGCCGCTCGCGGGGGCGTGCACGGTCCGGGTCGACGGGCAGGTCTTCGAGCTGGCCGGACGCGATTCGGTATTCACCCGGGTCACGGATTTCGCCTACGTTCCCCGTGATACCGAAGTCGAATTGTCGACTGTGGACGGGATCGAGCTGGCCATGCCGATGGCGCGCTGCACCCGCCGTCTCGAACCGCGCTACGGGCCCGCCGAGCAGGTGCCAGTGGAGGTACGGGGCTCGGGTCAGGCGACCAGGCAGGTCACCAACTTCGGCGTGCCCGGGGTCTGGGACCACGCGGACAAGCTGAACGCGTGCGAGCTCATCACCCCCGGCGGCAACTGGTCTTCCTACCCGCCCCACAAGCACGACGAGGCGACCGAATGCGAGGTCGTCAACGAGGAGATCTACTACTTCCGCATCGCCGGCCGCGACGGCGTGACGCCTTCCAGTGAAGGTTTCGGTCTTCATCGGACGTACACATCGGACGGTGAGCTGGACGAGGACGTCGCGGTCCGCGATGGCGATGTCTTCCTCATCCCCCGCGGATATCACGGACCGTGTGTCGCGGCCCCCGGGTATCCGATGTACTACCTGAACGTCCTGGCCGGTCCCGCCGACGAGCGGTCGATGGCCTTCTGCGACGACCCCGCGCACGGCTGGGTCCGCGAGACCTGGAACGACCAGGAACTCGACCCGCGCTGCCCGGTCACGAGCCACGAAGGACGAGTGTCATGAAGCTGACCACGGCACAGGCACTGGTGCGCTGGCTGCTCGCGCAGCGGTCGGAGACCCTGGACGGACGCGAGGTCCCGCTGTTCCCCGGGGTGTTCGCGATCTTCGGGCACGGCAACGTGCTCGGCCTCGGTACCGCACTGGAGGAGCACCGAGACGACCTTCCGTTGTGGCGCGGGCAAACAGAGCAAGGTATGGCGCTCGCGGCCGTCGGCTACGCCAAGGCGACACACCGGCGCCAGGTCGGCGTCGTGACGTCGTCGATCGGTCCGGGCGCGCTGAACATGGTCACCGCGGCCGGGGTCGCGCACGCCAACCGGCTGCCGGTCCTGCTGCTCCCCGGCGACACCTTCACCAGCCGTGCGCCGGATCCGGTGCTGCAGCAGGTGGAGCATTTCGGCGACCCGACCGCCACCGTCAACGACGCCTTCCGCGCGGTGAGCCGGTACTTCGACCGGATCACCCGGCCCGAGCAGTTGCTCTCGACCCTGCCGCAGGTCGCCAGGGTGCTGACCGATCCGGCGGACGCGGGCCCGGTGACCCTGGCGCTGCCGCAGGACGTCCAGGTGGAGACCTACGACTTCCCGGACGCGCTGTTCGAACCGGTGACCCATCGCCTGCTGCGCACGCGGCCCGACCGCCGCGCACTCACCGAAGCGGCCGCCGCGCTGCGTACGGCCCGCAAACCGTTGCTGGTACTCGGTGGTGGCGTCCGGTACTCCGGTGCCGGCGAGCGCGCGCTGGCCTTCGCCGAGCGCCACGGCATCCCGGTCACCGAAACAACGGCCGGACGCACCCTGCTCCCCCACGGGCACCCGCTGCACGCGGGCCCGCTGGGCGTCACGGGCTCGACGTCCGCGAACGTCCTGGCCGCCGAAGCGGACGTCGTCCTGGCCATCGGCACCCGCTTGCAGGACTTCACCACCGCGTCCTGGACGGTGTTCTCGCCCGACGTCCGGCTGATCACGCTCAACGCCGCGCGGTTCGACGCGGTCAAGCACGGCGCGCTGGCCGTCGTGGGTGATGCCGACGCGGGTCTCGCGGATCTCGCGGGTCAGCTGGAAAGCTGGCGCGTCGATCCTTTGTGGACCGAACGCGCGGCGGCGGAACGCGGCCGCTGGGACGCGCATATCGACTCACTGCGCACTGTCTCCGACGACGTTCCGACGTACGCCCAGGTCGTCGGCGCGGTCAATGACCTGTCCGAGCCGCAGGATTACGTGATGACCGCGTCCGGCGGGATGCCCGGCGAACTGATCGGCGGCTGGCGCGGGTCGGGATCGATCAGCATGGACGTCGAGTACGGCTTTTCCTGCATGGGTTACGAACTCGCGGGCGCGTGGGGCGCGGCGATGGCGCATACCGACGGCCTCGTCACCACGATGCTCGGCGACGGCTCCTACCTGATGCTGAACTCGGAACTGTTCTCGGCCGCCTTCGCCGGTCACCCGTTCGTCGCGGTGGTCTGCGACAACGACGGCTACGCGGTCATCGCCCGGCTGCAGGAAGGCCAGGGCGGCGAGCCGTTCAACAACTTCTTGACCGACTGCCGGAGCGCGCATTCCTCGCCGCCCCGGGTCGACTTCGCCCGGCACGCGGAATCGCTGGGATGCGCGGTGTTCACAGCGTCCACTTTGGACGATGTGCGAGCGGCCTATGCGAAGGCGCGGGAAGCGGCGGTGGCGGAGAAACGACCGGCGGTGGTCGTGGTCCGGACCCAGCCGAAGTCGTGGACCGAGGCCGGTGCCTGGTGGGAGGTCGGAGTCCCGGAACACCTGTCCGGGCGGGAAGGTTTCGAGGAGGCGAAGCCGACGCAGGTGCGGTACCTGCGCTCCTGAAAACGCAATTAGTCCTCTAATGGCTTGTCGAAGTGCCGGCGAGCAGGCGCCGGATCTCGGTGACGGCCGCGCGGCCCGCCCGGTTCGCGCCGACGGTGCTGGCCGAAGGGCCGTAGCCGACCAGGTGCAGCCTCGGTTCGGCGACGACCCGGGTGCCGTCCATCCGGATGCCGCCGCCGGCCGCGCGCAGGTGCAAGGGCGCGAGGTGGTCGATGGCGGCCCGGAAACCGGTGGCCCACAGGATCACGTCGGCCTGTTCGACGGTGCCGTCCGCCCAGACGACACCGTCCGGGGTGATCCGCTCGAACATCGGGCGACGGTCGAGGATCCCGGCGTCCAGCCCCGCCCGCACCTCGGGTGTCACGGCCAGGTCGGTCACGCTGACGACGCTCTCCGGCGGCAGGCCCTCCCGGACCCGCTGATCGACCTTGGCGACGGCCTCGCGACCCCAGTCCTCGCTGAACGGCTCGTCACGCCAGACCGGCGGACGGCGCGTCACCCAGCGCGTCGAGCGGGCGAAGGGCGCGATCTCCAGGAGCAGCTGGATGGCCGACGAGCCCCCGCCGACCACGACCACGCGCTTACCGCGGAAGTCGCCGACGCCGGTGTAGTCGGCGGTGTGCACCTGACGGCCGCGGAAGGTCTCCTGGCCCGGGTAGTACGGCCAGAACGGCCGGTCCCAGGTGCCGGTCGCGCTGATCACCGTGCGGGCGGCCCAGGTCTCCGTCGCGCTGGCGACCATGAGCCGGTCTTCCTCACGGCCCACCGACAGGACGTCGACAGGGCGATGGACAGGAAGGTCGTACGTGCGCTCGAAACGGCCGAAGTAGTCGGAAACAACCTCCGCCGCGGGTAGTTTCGGATCCGGGGTGCCGAAGGCCATGCCAGGGAGGTCGTAGATCCCGTGGACCTTCTCGACCACCAGCGACGGCCATCGGTACTGCCACGCGCCACCGGCGCGTTTGCCGTGGTCGAGCACGACGAAACCCGACTCGTTGGCGAACCCCGCGCGGCGCAGGTGGTACGCCGCCGAGAGACCGGCTTGGCCCGCCCCGATCACCGCCACGTCGACTTCGTGATCCGCCTTCATACCGGGTTCAACGGCGTGCGGCCCCGGCTATTTCCTTCCTCTGTCGCAGTGGGGGCCGCGTCACATTCAGCGTTTCAGTGCCCGGACGATCGCGACGATCGCGAGCACCCCGGCCAGGGCGACCAGCACCGGAGCCAGCCGTTTGACCACCGACTCGCCCGCGTACTCCATGAGGTCGATCGCTTCACCCTCGGTCATCGGCTTGACCGCTTTCAACGGCGGGCGCTCCGGGGTTTCGGGTTCCGCCGGTTCCGGCTCGGCCACGATGCCGAGCTTGCCGGACAGGCACTCCGCGAACGAGTCGAGGATCTTGCCGCCGACCTCGGTGATCAACCCGCGCCCGAACTGCGCGGGCTTACCGGTGACCGCCAGATCGGTGGCGACGGCGCCGTGGGTGACGCCGTCCTTCTCGATCAGGGTGAGCGTGACCGTCGCCGAGGCCGTGCCCGCACCGCGGGAATCCTTGCCGGACGCCTTGATCACCACCCGCCTCGCGTCCGCGTCCTTTTCGACGAACTCGCCGGATCCCTTGTAGAGCAGGGAGATCGGCCCGAGCTTGACCTTCACCGTGCCTTTGAAGGTGTCGCCTTCGACCCCGGTGATGGTGGCACCGGGCATACACGGCGCCACCCGTTCCGGATCGACGACGGCCTGCCAGACCTCGGCGACCGGGGCGGGAACGGTGAATTCATGGTCGAGCCGCACGGGCCGACCTCCCTTTCTTCTAGGAGCCTGCGGCGGCGAGGACCGCCCGGCCGGTCAGCACCCTGGCCAGGTGCTGCCGGTACTCGACGTCGGCGTTGCCGTCGGCCGTCGGGTTCGTGCCTTCGGCCGCGCGTTCGGCCGCGCCGCGGATCGCTTCGGCGGTGGCCGGGCAGCCGACCAGCGCCATCTCGACCCCGGCCGCCCGCATCGGCGTCGAACCCATGTTGGTGAGCGCGACCCGCGCCTCCTCGATGGTGCCCGCCTCGGTGCGGACGCAGGCCGCGACCGCGACCATCGACCACGCCTGCGCGACCCGGTTGAACTTCTCGTAGTGGGCATGCCAGCCGGTGTGCTTCGGTACGCGGACCTGGACGAGGATCTCGTCCGCGGCGAGCGCCGTGGTGAACATGTCCTGGAAGAAGTCCGCCGCGGCGACCGTCCGCCGCCCGCCCGGCCCGGCGACGACGAGTTCACAGCCGAGCGCGAGCACCGGTGCAAGCAGGTCCCCGGCCGGATCGGCGTGCGCGATGGCCCCGCCGAACGTGCCGCGATGCCGGATCTGCGGGTCGGCCACCGTGTCGGTGGCGGCCTTGAGCAGCGCGGCGTGCTCGGCGACCAGCGTGTCCCGCTGGACGTCGTAGTGCGTGGTCATCGAGCCGATGACCAGCGCGTCGCCGTCCTCGGCGATGCCGCGTAGTTCGGCGACCTTCCCGAGGTCGATCAGCGTGGTCGGCGTGGCGAGACGCATCCGCAGCACCGGCAGCAGGCTTTGCCCGCCCGCCAGCACCTTGGCGTCCTCGCCCGCTTCGGCGAGCGCGCTCACCGCCTCGTCCACTGTGGACGGAGCGACGTAGTCGAAGGGAGCGGGGATCACTGGGCACCTCCGGAAGCATCGATCGAACCGAGACCGCCACCGGCTTCGGAACCGAGACCACCCGCCGAAGTCGTCCCGTACTGGATGGCGTGCCAGACCCGCATCGGGGTCAGCGGCATTTCGATGTCGTTCACCCCGAAGTGCCGGACGGCGTCGATCACGGCGTTGACCACGGCCGGCGTCGAGGCGATCGTGCCGGCCTCGCCGACTCCCTTGGCGCCCAACGGGTTCGTCGTCGAAGCCGTCTCGGTGCGGTCGGTGGTGAAGAACGGCAAGTCGACCGCCGAAGGAAGCAGGTAGTCGGCGAACGTCCCCGTCGTCAGTGTCCCGCCTTCGTCGTGGACGGCCTCTTCGAACAGCGCCTGCGCGATGCCTTGCGCGAGCCCGCCATGCACCTGGCCTTCGACGATCAGCGGATTGACCACCACGCCGACGTCGTCGACGCAGACATAGGACCGCAGCTTCACCCGTCCTGTCTCGGTGTCGACCTCGGCGGCGCAGAGGTGGGTGCCGTGCGGGAAGGAGAAGTTCTCCGGATCGAACGTGTCGGCCGAATCCAGCGAGGGTTCGACCCCGTCCGGCAGGTTGTGCGCGGAGAACACGGCCCAGGCGATGTCCTGAAGGGACGTCGAGGAATCCGTGCCCTTGACGGAGAACTTGCCCGCCTCGAACTCGAGGTCGTCCTCGGCGCACTCCATCAGGTGCGCGGCGATCGGTTTCGCCTTGGCGAGCACCTTGGCCGCCGCGTTGACGACCGCGACCCCGCCGACCACCAGCGACCGCGAGCCGTAGGTGTCCATGCCCTTGTGCGAGGACTGGGTGTCACCGTGGATGACCTCGATATCCTCGAACGGGACACCGAGTTTGTCGGCGACGATCTGGCTCCACGCCGTTTCGTGGCCCTGGCCGTGCGCGGAGGCACCGGTGACCACCTCGATCTTGCCGGTGGGCAGAACCCGGATCTCCGCGTGCTCCCAGCCACCCGCCGCGTAATCCAGCGAGCCGAGCACCCGCGACGGCGCCAGGCCGCACATCTCGGTGAACGTCGAGATACCGATGCCGAGCTGGACCGAGTCGCCCGCTTCCCGCCGCTCCCGCTGCTCACGACGGAGGCCGTCGTAGTCGAAGAGTTCCTTGGCCCTGGCGGTCGCGGCCTCGTAGTTGCCCGTGTCGTAGGTCAGCCCGGCCACCGTGGTGAACGGGAACTCCTCGTGCTTGATCCAGTTCTTCTCGCGCAGTTCCATCGGGTCCATGCCCAGTTCGACGGCGAGCTCGTCCATGATCCGCTCGATCGCGAACGTGGCCTCCGGCCGCCCGGCGCCGCGGTAGGCGTCGGTGAGCGTGGTGTTGGTGAACACGTTGGTGCAGGAGAAATGGTAGGCCGGGAACTTGTAGATGGCGTTGAACATGAACGCGCCGAGGATCGGTACGCCGGGCCCGACGAGCCCGAGGTACGCGCCCATGTCGGCGAGCAGTTCGACCTTGAGGCCGGTCACCGTGCCGTCTCGGTTCGCGGTGATGGTGATGTCCTGGATCTGGTCGCGGCCGTGGTGCGCGGCGACCATCGTCTCCGAACGGGACTCGGTCCACTTGACCGGTTTCCCGAGCCGTCGCGCGATCACCGTCGACATCATCTCTTCGGGCAGCACGGCGATCTTGCCGCCGAATCCGCCGCCGACGTCCGGCGCGATCACCCGCACCTTGTGCTCGGGGATGCCGAGCGTGGCCGCGGTCATCGTCTTGAGGATGTGCGGGACCTGGGTGGACGCCCACATCACCAGCTGATTGCCCGTCGGGTCCACGACGCAGGAACGCGGTTCCATGAACGCCGGCACCAGCCGCTGCTGGCGGAACCGGCGCTTGAGCACGATCTCCGAGCCGGATATCGCGTCCTCGACGCTGGATCCCGTTCCCGCGTCGGCGGAATCGAAGACCCACACCGCGCTCTCGTTGGTGCCGAGGTCCTCGTGCACCAGCGGCGCCCCCTCGGCGAGCGCGTTCTCGAGCCCGAGGACGATCGGCAGTTCGTCGTAGTCGACGTCGATCGCCTCGAGGGCGTCGTGTGCCGCGGCCGACGTGCGGGCGACGACCACCGCGACGCCTTCACCGGCGAAGTTCACCGTGTCCGAGGCGAGGATGGGCCGCCGCGGCGACTTCATGTCCGGGGTGATCGGCCACGCGCACGGCATGCCGATGGCGCTCTCCGGGTCGAGATCCCTCCCGGTGAACACCGCGATGACGCCCGGCGCGGACTTCGCCTCCGTGGTGTCGATCGAGACGATCTTGGCGTGAGCGAAGGGACTGCGGAGGACGGCGAGGTGCAGCATCCCCGGCAGTGTCATGTTGTCGGTCCAGCGCGTGCGGCCGGTGATGAGACGCTCGTCCTCCTTGCGGCGACGGGCCTTGCCCACCTCCGGTTCGATCGTGGAGGTCATCACTCAACACCCGCGCCGACACGGGAGGCGGTGTCCGAGGCGAGCCGCTCGGCTTCCGGGCCGGCGCCCGGTCGCATGTGGTGGGCGGCGTCGCGGACCGCGCGGACGATGTTCTGGTATCCCGTACAGCGGCAGAGGTTGCCTTCGAGTCCTTCTCGGACGGCCTTTTCGTCCGGATCGGGATTGTCGGCGAGCAGGTCGATCGACTGCATGATCATGCCGGGCGTGCAGAAACCGCACTGCAGCGCGTGGTTCTCATGGAAGGCCCGCTGCACCGGATGCAGTTTGCCGTCGCGAGCCAGTCCCTCGACCGTGGTGACCTCGCACCCGTCGGCCTGGACCGCGAGTACCGAACAGGATTTCACGCTGTGCCCGTCGAGATGGACGGTGCAGGCGCCGCAGTTGCTGGTGTCGCACCCCACCACGGTGCCCACCTTCCCGACCTGTTCGCGCAGGTAGTGCACGAGCAGGGTGCGGGGCTCTACGTCGTCCGTGTAGCTGGTGCCGTCGACGTTGACGGTGATGCGCATCAGGCCTCCAAAAAGCATGAGAAACCCCGTGCGGGCCGGGGCCGTTCGGGATCGGCCGGTCATTCTGTTGTCACGGACCGACCCCGGAACGACCGTGATCGGACTCACAGTCGAGCGTGCTACTTCTGTCCGGCCGGGACAACCCCCACCAGGGGGTGGTTCCCCTTCAGGTCCGCAGATGCGTTGCGGGCTTTAGATTTTCGCCGCAGGTGCGGTTTCGCGCCGACTACTTCAATCGCTCGAGAAAACCTTGGGCGATCAACCACCCGACGTTGACCGATCCCGGCGCGCCGGGGAGCAACGCACTGTCCACTTGGTACTGGAATCCCCCACCTGGCTGAGCGAACCAGGCCGCGATCGGACCGGACTGCTGCCCTGCGTCAACGTGACGACGTACTGGATGGGCGTTCCGTCAGGTCGTAGGACGTAGCCATTCTTGGGCGGGTAGCGCCAGGAAGCAGCCGCCGAGTCGTAGTAGGTGTCGAGGAAACGCTGCTGGGGCAAGGCCCCGGTGCGGCGGTAACCGATGAGCTGGAAACCAACGTCGCCCAGTACCGGCAGCTTCTCCGGGCCGAGCCGTTTGTCACCGCGGTGATCGGTGTCCGAGCATTCGGTGAGCCGACCGGCTTGGTGCGCGGCGGTTTGTTCGGTACCGGCTTGTGCGGTGGCCGTGGTGACCGGGGCGAGGAGCAGGCCGATGGCGGCGAACACCGTCAAGGTGCGTCTCAGCAACATGATCCGAGCACACCAGGCGGCACACGGAGCGGTCTGCGGCTGATCGACTGATGTCACTGAGCCGACCGGCTGGTTCACTCAGCCCGTCATGCCGAGCACCGAGAGATCCGCGTTCGCCCCGGTGATCACGGTGGCGGCGAGCGCGCCGGGGATCTCGTGCCGGGTCAGCGCGGCCAGACCGGCGGCACCCGCGGGTTCCGGGACGACGCCGAGCGTTTCCGCGCCCAGCCGCATGGCCGCCCGCAGATCGTCGTCGTCGACCAGCACGAAGTCGTCGACGAGCGTCCGCAGCCGTCGCACCGAGTCCGGTTCCGGGGTCCGGATCGAGATCCCGCCGGCGAACGAGTTGGCCCGGTCGACGGTGATCGGCTCTCCCGCCTGCCAGCTCCTCGCCATCGCCGGGGCGGACGTGGTGCCGACGCCGACGATCCGGACGCCTGGCGCGTGCACCTTGAGCCACAGCGCGACCCCGGCGATCAGCGCGCCGTCGCCGACCGGGAGCACGACCGTGTCGATCTCGGTCTCCCTCGCCAGTTCCATGCCGATGGTGCCCGCGCCTTCGGAGATCGCGGGTTCGCGGCCGTCGACCACGAAGACGCGGTCCGGGACCTCGGCGGCGAAGGCGGCCGCGGCGTCCTTCACTTCGCCTTCGACCCGGCGCACCCGCGCGCCCAGCGCCTTCATCCGCCGCAATTTGACCGGCGAGACGTCGGCGGGGACGAACACCTCGGCCCGCAGGCCATGCCTCCGGGCGGCATACGCGATGGCCTGCCCGAAGTTCCCGCTGGTCCCGCACACCATGGTGGTCCCCGGCGCCAGCCCGGCGGCGAAGTACCCGGCTCCGCGGCCCTTGAAGCTGCGCAACGGGTTCAGGGACTCGACCTTCACCAGCACCCGCCGTCCGAGGCGCTGGTTCAGCTGCTCGTCGATGTACTGCGGGGAGTTCAGGAAAACGGGATCGATCACCGTCGCCGCCTCGGCGACGCGGTCCAGCTGCAGGTCGATGTCGGTCATAAGCAGAACCTAAGCCGGAAGCCGATCACCGCGATTGTAAATTTTCCCGCTCACGTGCAAAAATCTTGCGTGCCTCTCGACGAGATCGACTACCTGCTGCTCGACCTCGTCCAGGCGGACGCGGCCCGCCCCTTGCACGAATTCGGCGACGCCGTCGGCCTTTCCCCCAGTGCCGTGCAACGCCGTCTGACCCGGCTGCGCGCCGCGGGCGTGATCCGCGCGCAGGTCGCCGTGCTCGATCCCGAGGCGCTGAGCGCCGGCATGGCGTCGGTCATCCTGGTCGCGCTGACCAACGACGACGAGGCACACCACTCGGCGTTCCGCAGGCGCATGCTGGCCGAACCACGCGTCCAGCACTGCTACAGCATCGTCGGCCAGTGGGACTACGTCGTCGTGCTGCTCACCCCGGACCTCAAAGCGAGCAGATACCTGTCCAGGGGCCTGTTCGACGAGCACGTCAAACGGTTCGAGACCCTGCCCGCCTTCGAGGTGGTCAAGTCGAGCCAGGCCATTCCGGTGCCCGGGGTCGGCCGCGGATCCGGCCGGTAGCGGTCGGTGGTTCAGGGGTCGGACAAACGAACGGCTTGACTTGAGGGCCTTGGTCCGATCGCAGCCGAGGTGTTCGACGATTTACAGTCCCTAGTTCTTTCAGATCTGCAGATGCATCGTGTTTCGGCGTGGGGTGCCGGTGGGGTCGAGGTAGGCAGGCGGGGTGAATTCGGGGAGTCCGTCTTGGGTGATGCGGACTTTCCATTGGCTGCTGTGGATGAGTTTGTGGTGGCGTCCGCAGAGCAGGACGAGGTTGTCGATCTTTGTTTCGCCGTGGTGTCGCCACATGACGATGTGATGGGCGGTGCAGCGGAACACCGGCATGTCGCAGCCGGGCCAGGCGCAACCCCCGTCGCGGGCGGTCAACGCGTATTTCTGCGGGACGGTGACGGTGCGGGCGCTGCGTCCGACGTCGAGTGGTTCTCCGGCTTTGCCGAGGACGACGGGTCGGATGCGGCAGTCGCAGGCCAGGGTTCTCGCGTCGGTGGCGTTGAGCGGTCCGGCCAGCTCCAGCTGGGCGTTGTTGAGGTCTCGGATCAGGTCTTCATACGACATGGTGATCAGGATGTGGGTGGATTCCCCCGCCTGACCCGGCAAGTCGGGGCTGGCGGTCTTCATCCGCACGTAGTCACCGAACGCGTCTCCGTACCGTTCGGCCTGAGTGCGCGGGTCTTTCTCGCCGTCTTCGGTTTTGTGGGGTTTCGCCAGGGGATCGAGGTCGGTTCTCAGTCGGGCGTAGATCTCTTGGTCGACGGTGGCGACCACCCCGAGGCTGCCGTCCCGGTGATGGACGAACTTCAGGTCCGGGCGGGCCGGTTTCGGGTCATCGTCCTTCGGTTCTTTCCCGTCGGGATCGAGGCGGGCGAGCAGGTCACGTCCGGCCCGGGCGACTGCTTTCGGCCCGGCGACCCGGGCGAGGTCGACCAGGATCTTCTCCCCGGCCCGCACCTCCTCCTCAGGCACGGTGGCGGGGATCTGGGTGAGGGTGCGGATGATCGGGTCGAGCTGCGCACCACCCATCGCGCCCTCGGCAGCGGCCACAGCCGCCAACGGAGCCACCGCGGGCACATCCTGGCCGGTGAACGTCGGTGTCGGATGCAACGCCAGCACCCGTTCGGCACGGGCTTTCGCATCGGCGGGGGTCAGGCGCAGATCTTCCTCGATCAACCCGGCCAGCGAATCGTGTCCGGTGACTCCCCGCAGCCCGCGCCGATGAATTTCGGCATACACCTCATATTGCTCGGCCAGCAGTTTCCGGACCGCAACCTCGATATCCACTGTCCGCGACAGCAGCACATTCTTGTCGACGCGCCACCATTCGCGGCGCGTCGACTCGGGAACATCAGTGCTGGTCACAGCTTCAACATTAGCAGGAGTCGAACAGGTGTGCTAGCAAATCGAAAACTCGATTTAAAGAGGCTGGAATCGCCCTAAAGGGTGATTCAGAATCGGCGTAGCGCCCTTCGCACGCGAAGTGCGCTACGCGGAAATCGCGAGCAGAGATAATTGGACCGTGCTCACCAACTCTCAGTCGGGGACATCACGCAGAACGGCCTGGGGTGCAGCGTCCTGCGGACCGGGACGTTCAGCGAGGTGTCCCCAACGTCTCCGGGGAGAACACGTAACGGGTGAACCAGCGGTGCACCTGGCGTTGCAGGGCCAGGTCGCCATGCATGTGTACGTCGGGATGACGCAGCAGCTGTGCCCAGGACCGCTCGCCTAGCCACCACCTGGTCACCGCCATGGTCGGGGCAGCCAGCCAGATGTCGACGGGTGCTCCGGTGTCCTGCCGGCACAGGTTCACGCCAGTCCGCGACAGGTACAGCCAGTACCTCTCGTCCCGGTCGGTGAAGTCGAGGGCGAGCACGACGGTCCTTTCCGGCAGGGCTTCGACGTTGATCCGGCGCTGTATGTCCCAGGTCAGGGCTGCGGTGTCCAGGTCGTCCTCGGTCAGCGCGGCACTCTCTGTGGCCACCGCCCATCGGGCCAGTTCCCGCACCACCGGGGCCAGTGCGACGCCGGCGTTGGTCAGCCGGTAGCCGTCGTCGACGATGCCGGCGGCGCGCAGTGCCCGCAACCGCGCGGACAGCGTCGCCCGCGGGATGCGGGGCAGGCCCCGGCGGATCTCGGTGAAGGTGGACGCGCCGAGCAGCAACTCCCGCACGACCAGCAACGCCCAGCGCTCACCCACCACGTCCAGAGCCCGCGCTACCGCGCAGAACTGCCCGTACCCCGTCATGGTTCAAATATTGAACTACCGATCCGGCCACGTCCAGTCGATGATCACACCCATGAATGACGTGACGGCGACGATTGGGAACACACCGTTGGTGCGGCTGAACAGGGTCGTGCCCGTGGGATGCGCGGAGATCTTCGTCAAGGTCGAGGGGCAGAATCCGACCGGCAGCATGAAGGACCGGATGGCGCGGGCGATGATCGCCAGGGCCGAGAACGACGGACGGCTGCGGCCCGGCGACACGGTCGTCGAGTACACAGGCGGCAGCACCGGCGCATCCCTGGCGCTTGTCTGTGCAGCGAAGGGATACCGCCTGCGGATCGTCACCTCGGACGCGTTCAGCGAGGACAAGCTGGTCCAGATGGCGGCCCTCGGCGCGGAGCTCACGGTCATCCCGAGCGACCAAGGAATGATCACCAAGACACTGATCCTCGCCATGATCGAGAAGGCCGAGCAGTTCTCCCGGCAGCCGCACACCTACTGGACCGACCAGCTCACCAACACCGACAGCATCACCGGCTACCACCCACTGGGCGAGGAGATCTGGACCCAGACCGAGGGGCGGGTCGACGTGTTCGTCCAGTCGATCGGCACGATGGCCTCACTGCGCGGCACCACGACCCCGCTCAAGCGGCACAATCCGGCGCTGCGGGTCGTCGCGGTCGAACCGGCGGAGTCCGCCGTGCTCTCCGGTGGACAGCCGGGCGCGCACCGTATCGAGGGCATCGGGATCGGTTACGTGCCGCCGATGTGGGAGCCAGACCTGCCGGACGAGATCGTCCCGATCGCCACCGCTGACGCCGAGGACATGGCCAGGCGCCTGGCCCGCGAGGAGGGTCTCTTCGCTGGTACGTCGTCAGGCGCGAACGTGCTCGCCGCGATACAGATCGGCCAGCGCCTCGGACCGACCGCCAGAATCGCGACCTTACTGGTGGATTCGGGCCTGAAGTATCTCAGCACCACTGTGTACCAACGCGGATGAATTCGAAAGATGCCCTCGCCGATGGCGGCTACAACGGCGTCGGGATCGGCGTGCATACGCCGGTCAAACAGCCTCCGACGGCCAGGTACTCGATGTAAACAACCGTACCTACAACGCACTGCTGCGGGGCCTGCGTTGTCTGGGTGAGCGGGGATTCGCCGTGCTCACCGGGCGTTGGCGCGCACTGCGGCACACAACGGCGATCGGCGACATCGTCAAGGCCGCCCTCGTCCTCACGCATTTCGAACACGGCAAGACCGCATGAAACTTGTTGAGATCACGTCACTCGCCAAATATCCGAAACCAGCCGTCAGCCGTGGATCCGTCCGCTGAGCGCGGCCAGCCGCGAACCCGTCCCGCTCCACCGCAGCGCGATGATCTCCGCGGCGATCGACACGGCGGTCTCCTCGGGCGTCCGCGCGCCGAGGTCGAGGCCGATCGGTGAGGACAGCCGTTCGAGTTCCGCCTCGGTGACCCCGGCCTCGCGCAGCCGCGCGAAGCGGTCGTCGTGGGTCTTGCGGGAGCCCATCGCGCCGACGTAGCCGACGTCGAGCCGTAGCGCGACCTCCAGCAGCGGCACGTCGAACTTCGGGTCGTGGGTGAGCACGGCGATCGCGGTCCGGCCGTCGGTCCGGCCCGCTTCCGCCTCGGCGGCGAGGTACCGATGCGGCCAGTCGACGACGACTTCGTGCGCGTCGGGGAAGCGGGTCTTCGTCGCGAACACGGGGCGCGCGTCGCAGACCGTGACCTGGTAGCCGAGGTACGAGCCCATTTTCGCCATCGCGGCGGCGAAGTCGATGGCGCCGAAGACCAGCAGGCGCGCGGGTGGCTCGAAGGAGTTGACGAACACCGTCATCCCCTCGCCGCGGCGCTGCCCGTCGGGGCCGTAGTGCAGGGTGCCGGTGCGGCCGCCCGCGAGCATGCCGCGCGCGTCGTCGACGACGGCGTCGTCCATCCGGGAGGAGCCGAGTGAACCGGCGACCCGGTCCGGCCAGACGATCAGGTGCTCGCCGACCAGCCCTTCCCGTTCGTGCTCGACCACGGTCACCACGGCCACCGGTTGTCCGCCGTGGACCGATTCGACGACGTCGCCGAGTTCCGGCATCGAGTCGCGGTCGACGTGCTGGACGTAGATGTCGATGATCCCGCCGCAGGTCAGCCCCACCGCGAAGGCGTCGTCGTCGGTCACGCCGTAGCGCTGAAGCACGGGTGCGCGCTCGGCGACCACCTGCTGCGCGAGTTCGTAGACGGCGCCTTCGACGCAGCCTCCGGAGACGCTTCCGGTGACCGTGCCGTCCGGCGCGACGAGCATCGCCGCGCCCGGGCTCCGGGGTGCCGACGAGAACGTCGCCACCACCGTGCCGACCCCCACCGTCTCGCCGGCCGCCCAGCGGCGGTGCAGTTCGTCCAGTACGTCACGCATCGGCGATCTCCACCAGCAGTTGTTCCAACGTGGCCAGGCTGTGTCCGGCGAGCAGCCGATCGAGGTACGGAAGCGCGGCCACGATGCCGGACTGCACGGGAGCGTAACCTGCCCGCCCCGCGTGCGGATTAACCCAGAGTACGACGTGTGCGAGCCGGCGCAGCCTGGCGAGCTGTTCGCCGAGCAGGCCGGGGTCGCCCCGCTCCCAGCCGTCGGAGAACACGGTGACCACCGATCGCCTCGCCACGCCGCGCTGTCCCCAGCGGTCGAGGAAGGCCCGCATCGTCTCGCCGAGCCTCGTCCCGCCCGCGAAATCGGGGACGGCGGCGGCCGCGGCGAGCATCGCGTGCTCGGGGTCGCGTAACCGCAGCTGACGTGAGACCCGGGTGAGCCGCGTGCCCAGGGTGAACACCTCGACCCGGCCGGGAGCGCGCCGGGCGACGACGTGCGCGAACCGCAGCAGGGCGTCGGCGTAGGGACCCATCGAGCCGGAGACGTCGATGAGCAGGACGAGACGGCGTGGTCTGGCGCTCCGGCGCCGGTACGCCAGGCGGACGGGCTCACCACCACCCGCCAGCATCGCCCGGAGCGTGCGCGACGGATCGAGGGTGCCCCGGCGGGCGGCGCGACGGCGCGGCGACGACCGCATGGGGAGCACGGGCCGCAGCTTCGCCAGCAGTTCCCGCAGGTGGGCGCGTTCGGCGACGCTCAGTTCGGCGAGGTCGCGGTGCCGCAGGACCTCGTCCTCGCTGGCCGCCACGCGAAGCCGGTCCGGTTCGGCGCCGGACTCGCCCTCGCCGGAGGGCGCCTGGGCGAGCGAAGCGATCTTCGCGCGCTTCGGGACCGCCTGCCGGCTTCGACGCCCTGGGCGGGTCTCGGCGGCGGTGAACCAGCCGTCGAACGCGGCGTCGTAGCGCGGGAGGTCGTCGGGGTCGGCGCACAGCGTCAGGCGCCCGGCCCAGTACAGCTGTTCGGGATCGGTGAGATCGACCTCGCGCACGGCCGCGAGATAGGCCTGGACGCGGTGCGCGTCGCACGGCAGGCCCGCTTCGCGCAAAGCCTCCGCGAAGCCGACGAAACCCGCCAGGGGATCACTCACCACTCCATTATGAGCCGCGTCGGGCGAACACCGGGGTCTTCTCGCGCAGAGGTCCCATCCCGCCCATGAAGGCCGCGAGGCCGGTCAGCAGCGGGAAGCGGTCGGAAAGGCGGAGCGGCAACGGCACCGTCCGCTCGTTCAGCGTCCCGTCGAGGGCCGGCTCGATCAGCATCTTGTGCTCCCCCAGCTGCTGCTTCTGGGCCAGGGTGACGGCCAGGTTCCGTCGTCGCTGCACGCGGGCCAGGTCCCGGGCGGTCAACGTGCCCTGGACCAGCGGGCCGGCGAGGATCCGCGCGGCCGCCACGGCGTCCTGCACCGCGATGTTCACGCCCATGCCGCCGACCGGGGACATCGCGTGCGCGGCGTCCCCGATGCAGAGCACGCGCTCGGAGTACCAGTGCCGGAGCTTGGACATCCGGACCTTCAGCAGTTTGACGTCGTCCCAGTCGCGGATCGCGCTCACCACCTCGTCGTCCCAGCCGAACAGGCCGCCGATCCGGCTGCGGAACTTCTCGATCCCCTCGGCCCGCTCAGCCGCGTCCTGGCCCTTCCTGATCAGGTACGACGTCTGGAAATAGTCACCGCGGTCCATCGTCACACCGGCCCGCCCGCCCGCGAAGCAGCCGAACACCTGCGCTTCCTTGCCCGTGTCCTCACGTTTGGGCACCCGGACCCACCACACGTCCATCGGCACGTCGTACTCCTGCGACATGAGTCCCGCTTCCGCGCGCACCAGGGAGTCCCGGCCGTCGCAGCCGACCACGAGCGGCGCGGCCAGTTCCCGTTCGACGCCGTCGGAATCGCGGTAGCGCACCCCGCCGCCCTTGCGCAGGCCGGTCACCTCCGCGCCCATCCGCAGGGTGAACGTCGGCTCCTCGGCGGCGGCTTCGGCCAGCAGATTCAGGAAATCCCACTGCGGGACCATCGCGATGTACTTGTGCGGCCCGGGAACCCGGCTGAAGTCGGCGGCCACGATCTTCGCGTCGCCGATCACCATCCGCATCTTCTCCAGCCGCCGCGAGGGCAACCGCGCGAACCGCTCGCCCAGACCGAGTTCGTCGAGCAACATCAACGTCGGGGGATGCACCGTGTCACCGCGGAAATCGCGGAAGAAGTCCGCGTGCTTTTCGAGAACCGTGACCTCGACCCCGGCTCTCGCGAGCAAGAGTCCGAGCACCATCCCCGCCGGACCGCCCCCCACCACACAACACTGTGTACGTTCCATAATCGAGTTCTAGCGCGCCCGGCGGGCCATTGCGAGGTATTCGGCTCCGAAGAGGACCTAGGTCCTGCCGGAAATCCGCGTTTCTCGCTACGGTGACGGCATGTTCCCGTCCCGTGCCGTGCTCGCCGCCCTGCTCGCCTGCGCCCTCGGTGTGGCCGCGGCCCCCGCCGCCTCGGCGGCTCCGAAACACTCCCCGGTTCCGGTCGTGTACGACGGCGACTCGGATTTCGCGGACATCGCGACGCTCGCGTACCTGTGCCAGGCGCACAAGCAGCGCCGGATCGACCTACGCGCGGTCACCGTGACCAACAACGGCGCCGGGATGCCCGGACGCGCGCTGACCCATGTGCGGACGGCGCTCGAGAAATGCGGCCTGTCCGGTATTCCGGTCGCCGACGGATCCGACACCGGCGTGAACCCGATGCCCGCGGACGGTCGCGCCTGGACCGAAAGCATCCTCAACGGCGCGCTCGGCGACGCCGGCGAGCCGGCGAAACCGTCGAAGATCCGCGCGTCGGCACTGCTCGCGGCGACGGTGCTCAAGTCGTCGAAACCGGTCGTCGTGATCGCGACCGGGCCGCTGACCAATGTCGCGAAGGCACTGGATGTTCCCGGTGTGGCACAACGGATTTCGCGGCTCTCGGTGATGGGCGGCGCCTTCGACGTCCCGGGCAACCTGTTCGGCCCGGGCGCGGAGAAGTTCGACGGCACCCAAGAGGTCAACATGTGGCTCGACCCCGCGTCGGCCGACAAGGTCTTCGCCGGGATCCCGCGCGGCCGGGTCGACATCATCCCGCTCGACGCCACGAACGACGCCCCGATCACACCATCCTATGTGGAGCGTCTGGGACGGGAAGGCCGCACCGCGGAAGCGAAACTGGTCCACGCGATCGTCACTCAGCCCGACCTCACGCCGTACATCCAGGACGGCTCGGCCTTCTGGTGGGACACGCTCGCCTCGTCCGCGGTCTTCGACGCGGTGAGCCCGGTGAAGCTGCGCCCGGCGAAGGTCGAC
Organism: Amycolatopsis sp. lyj-112; assembly: GCF_046549055.1. Lineage (NCBI taxonomy): Bacteria > Bacillati > Actinomycetota > Actinomycetes > Pseudonocardiales > Pseudonocardiaceae > Amycolatopsis > Amycolatopsis sp. lyj-112. Next base: position 63,527 of record NZ_JAJPWS010000011.1, read on the forward strand.
GTCCGGCAGGACGGCGCGGCCGCGGGACGCACCTACGTCACGCCGAAGGGCACGCCGCAGAACGTCGGCTACGACACCGATCCCGTCGCCTACGAGAACGGCTTCCTGAAGATGCTGAACGGCTAGGCGCGCGAGCGCAGCCCGGCGATGAGGACCCCGACCATGCGACGCGCGTCGTACCGGGAATCGCCGCCGGCACCGATGCAGAGGTTCCCGACGCCGCGCATGACCTCGATCGCCTGCAGGTCGGAGCGGATCTCGCCGGACTCGGCCGCGGCGTCGAGCAACTGCCCGCATACCGGCAGGAGACGGTCGAGGAAGTAGGCGTGCAGCGTCTCGAAACCGGTGTTGTCCGCCTGCAGCACGGCGGCGAGGCCGTGTTTGGTGACCAGGAAGTCGACGAAGAGGTCGATCCAGCGGCCTAGTGCGGTGTACGGGGTTTCGCTGCTCTCCAGCAGGGCCGGCCCGGCTTCGGCGCAGGCCTCGACCTGGTGCCGGTAGACGGCGATGATGAGGTCCGCCCTGGTCGGGAAGTGCCGGTAGATCGTGCCCATGCCGACGCCGGCCTTCGCCGCGATGTCGCGGACCGGAGCCTCGACCCCTGACGTCACGAAGACCGCGGCCGCCGCGTCGAGCAGGGTCTCTTCGTTACGCCGGGCGTCCGCGCGTTTGGACTTGGTGCCTTCTCCGCTCAAGCCACTCCTCCGCTCACGTCTACCGGATCACCGTTCCGTTTGACCAGGGTAACCCGGACGACCCCTCAGGCGAGCAGCTTGTCCAGTTTCGCGCGGACCCGGTCCAGATCCTCGCTGTACTTCAGCACCGAGCCGAGCGTCCGCGCCCCCGTCGCGGCGTCCAATTCGGACATACCCAGCGCCAGCAGTGCCTGAGCCCAGTCGAGGGATTCCGCCACCCCGGGCGGTTTCAGCAGTTCCATCGTCCTGAGCCGCTGCACCGCCGTCGCGACCTGCGTCGCGAGCCGCTCGCCCACCTGCGGGATCTTGCGGCGCAGGATTTCGATCTCCCGGCCGAGATCCGGGTGTTCGAGCCAGTGATAGAGACATCGGCGCTTGAGCGCGTCGTGCACTTCGCGGGTCCGGTTCGAGGTGAGCACCACGAGCGGCGGATGCTCGGCCCGCACCTCACCGAACTCGGGAATGGTGACGGCGTTCTCGTCGAGCAGTTGCAGCAGGAACGCTTCGAACTCGTCGTCGGCCCGGTCGATCTCGTCGACCAGCAGGACACACGGCGAGATCTGCAACGCGCGCAACAGCGGCCGGGCAAGGAGGAATCGTTCGGTGTAGAGGGATTGCTCCGCCGTCTCGACGTCGAGTTCGCCGCCGCCCGAGGCTTCGAGCGCGCGCAGGTGCAGCAACTGGCGGGGGAAATCCCATTCGTACAGCGCCTGCGCCGCGTCGATGCCCTCGTGACACTGGAGCCGGATGAGCGGCAGGTCCAGCGCCTCCGCCAGACCCAAGGCGAGCGAGGTCTTGCCGGTTCCCGGTTCGCCCTCGCAGAACAGCGGGCGGCCGAGCCGCAAGGCGAGGAACCCGGCCGTGGCGATGCCGTCGTCGGCGAGGTAGCCGACCGATTCGAGTGCTTCGGCCAGTTTCTCCGGCGATTCGACGGTCACTTCCCGATCGTAAGCCCCGGAGCGCGCCCGCTCAGCGGGGAAGATCCGCGCGGTGGTCCACATCGTGCCCGGACCCGAGGTCGCCGCATTCGACGAGCCGCAGGTCGGGGCGGCCTTTGAGCCAGTCCCGCGCGCCCTTGTCCCCCGACGCGCCCGCCACGACCTCCGGCCACCAGCGACGGCCGAGCACGACGGGATGGCCGGGGACGCCGTCGTAGGCGGCCCGCGCGACGGTGCTCGCGTCGGCTCCGTCCATCACCCGGCGCACCACCTCGGCCCCGACCCCGGGCAGATCCACGAGGTGGACGACAGCGGCTTCCGCACCGCCCTTCTCCAGCGCCTTCAGGCCCGCGCGCAGCGATGCCCCCATGCCGGATTCCCACTCCTCGGCCACGACGGCGGACGTGAGGTCGGGCAGGATCGCGCGGACGTCGTCGGCCGCGGCACCCAGCACCACCCGGACCGGCGAGCAGCCGGCGTCGGCGAGTACCCGCAGCGCGCGGACGACGAACGGTTCGCCGTCGAGGACGGCCAGCGCCTTCGGACCGCCGAACCGGCGCCCGGCCCCGGCCGCGAGCAGCAGGCCGGCGACGTCAGCCATGCTGTGTCTTATCCATGATGAGCCCGGCTCGGCGGTGCCGAAGCCAGATCGGTCTCGATGGCCCGCGCCGCGGTGAGCAGCGACGGCAGCAGTTCGCGCTCGACCGACTCCGGCGTCGTCCGGCTGGCGTGGGTGGACAGGTTGACCGCGGCCACGATCCGGCCCTGCCGGTCCCGGATCGGGGCGGCGATCGAGCGAAGGCCCTCTTCCAGTTCTTGGTCGACCATCGCCCAGCCCTGCTGAGAGACGCGCCGCAACTCGTCGTGCAGGTCTTTTTGCCTGGTCAACGTGCGCGCGGTCAGTTTCTCGAGCTTGGCCGCGTCGAAGTAGCCGTGCAGATCGGGATCTTCGAGCCCGGCCAGCAGGACGTGCCCCATCGACGTCGCGTGGGCCGGGAATCGGGTGCCGACGTTGATGCTGACGGTCATGATGCGCGAGACGGCGACACGCGCGACGTAGACGATGTCCAGTCCTTCGAGGACCGACACCGAGCTCGACTCGTGCACCTCGGCGGACAGCCGCTCCAGATGCGGCTGGGCGACCTCGGGCAGCGACATGCTCGACAGGTAGGAGTAGCCGAGTTCGAGGACCCGCGCGGTGAGCGAGAAGTACTTGCCGTCCGTGCGCACGTAGCCGAGGTCGACGAGGGTGAGCAGGAACCGGCGTGCCGCCGCTCTGGTCAGCCCGGTGGAACGGGCGACATCGCTGAGCGTCAGCTCCGCCGCGTCGGCGTTGAACGCCTTGATCACCGCCAGCCCGCGCTCCAGCGACTGGACATGGTGCGCTCCGCGCTCGGTCACCTCGCCTTCGTCCATACGAGAACCCTAACCGCCGCTCTCCTCCTGGGCGGCAGGCTCACCGAGTTCGGCGAGCACCCGCTGGGCGACGGCGAACGCGGCGTTGGCCGCCGGGGCGCCCGCGTACACGGCGGTGTGCAGCAGTACCTCGGAAATCTCCTGCGCGGTGAGTCCATTATGGACCGCCGCGCGGACGTGCATGGCGAGTTCGTCGTGGGCGTGCAGCGCGGTGAGGGCGGCCAGCGTCACACAACTGCGGGTCTTGCGGTCGAGCCCGTCGCGCGACCAGACCGAACCCCACGCGCCCCGGGTGATGTAGTCCTGGAACGGGCGGCTGAACTCGGTGGTGCGGGAAACCGCGCGGTCGACGTGCTCGTCTCCGAGGACTTCGCGGCGCACCCGCATGCCGGTCTCGTAAGTGTCGTCCGTCATCGGGTGGCCTCCAGATGCTCGACGATCAGCGCGGTGAACCGTTCGGGCTGCTCGAAGCTTCCCAGATGCGCGGCGTCTTCGACGACCGCGAGCCGGGCGTCCGGGATCCCGCCCGCGATCACCTCGGCGTGCTCGACCGGGGTGGCCTGGTCCTCGGCACCGGCGATGACCAGGGTCCGCGCCTCGATCTTCGGCAGGTCGTCGACGAGGTCCAGATGCTCGATGGCCGTACAGGAGGCCGCGTAACCCTCGGCCGGGATTCCCGCGATCATCTCGCGCAGGTACGCGACCTGCCCGGGATGCGCGGCGGCGTAGCCCGGGGTCACCCAGCGGCCGACGCCGGCCTCGGCGACCGAACCGGTGCCGTTCTCCCGGACCGTCTTCGCCCGGTCCGCCCACATCGTCGGCGGCCCGAGTTTCGCGGAAGTGCAGCAGAGCACGAGGCTTTCGATCCTCTCGGCGGCGTGGATCCCGAGCCACATCCCGGTCATCCCGCCGAGTGAAAGCCCGACGACGTGGGCGCGTTCGACGCGCTGCGCGTCGAGCAGGGCGATCAGATCACCGCCGAGGTCGTCGAGGCTGTACGGGCCGGACGGCACCGGAGACGCGCCATGCCCGCGCGTGTCGTAGCGGATGACCCGGAAACCCTGGTCCACCAAGGGTTTCACCTGCGGCTCCCACATGCGGTGGTCACTGCCGAGCGACCCGCTGAACACCACGACCGGGCCGTCCTCGGGCCCCTCCGCGACGCTGTGCGCCTTCACCGGCTCAGACATCGAAGAAGACCGTCTCTCCCTGGCCCTGCAAGCGTATGTCGAACCGGTAGCCCTCGCCGGTCTTGACGGCGATCAACGTGCCTCGACGGGCCTCCGGCACCGACGCGAGCACCGGATCTCCGGAGGTGTCGTCGTCTTCGAAGTAGATCCGGGTGACCACGCGGTGCAGGAGGCCGCGCGCGAGCACCGAGACGTCGATATGCGGCGCCTGGGTGCTGCCCGACGGACCCGGCAGCGCTCCGGGCTTGACGGTGCGGATCTCGTAGTTCCCGGCCGGATCGGTCGGGCAGCGCCCGAAGCCCCGGAACCCGCTCGCGACCGCGCCGCGCGGGTCGCCGGGGTGGTCGAACCGGCCGTCGGCGTCGGCCTGCCAGGTCTCGATCATCGCGTCCGGGACGGGTTCGCCCGCGCCGTCGAAGACCTGGCCCTGGATGCGGATCGCGGCGGGTTCGTCCGCGGCGACGACGTCCGGCCCGTCGGGCCAGGGCAGGCCGATGGACAGGTACGGCCCGACGGTCTGGGAAGGGGTCGTCTCGAGCATCAGTGCTCGTCCTCCTCGTCTTCGAAGACCGACGCCTCGCGGCCGCGGACGACGATGTCGAACTGGAAGGCCAGCGCCCACTCGGCTTCGGTGCGGTCGAGGTCGAACCGCGCGATCATCCGCTGCCGCGCCTTCTCGTCGGGGATCGAGTTGAAGATCGGGTCCTGGGAGAACAGCGGGTCTTCCGGGAAGTACATCTGGGTGACCAGGCGCTGGGTGAACGCGCTGCCGAAGACCGAGAAGTGAATATGCGCCGGACGCCAGGCGTTGTCGTGGTTCTTCCACGGGTACGCGCCCGGTTTGATGGTGGTGAAGGTGTAGCGGCCTTCGCCGTCGGTCAGGGTCCGGCCCGCGCCGTCGAAATGGGGGTCGATCGGCGACGGCCAGCGGTCCAAGGTGTGCCGGTACCGGCCGCCCGCGTTCGCCTGCCAGATCTCGACGAGCGAATCCCGGATCGGCCGTCCGTCGCCGTCGAGCAGCCGTCCGGTGACGACGATCCGCTGGCCTTGCGGCTCACCCGCGTGTCCCTTGGTGAGGTCGTGGTCGAACTCGCCGACGCGCCCCGGCCCCAGCGCCGGCCCGGTGACCTCGGTCAGCAGGTGCGGGAGCACGATCAGCGGTTCCTGGGGGTGGCGCAACGCCGTCGACCGGTATCCGGCGAAGCCGAGCGGCGGATGCGTCCCCTCCGGGTCGCGCCGGTAGCGCGGGAGCCTGAGTTCTGCGGGTGCGGACATACTGCCTCCTCCAGTGGTTCAGCGGGCCTCGAGGACGACGGCCAGCCCCTGGCCGACGCCGATGCAGATCGCGGCCAGTCCCCATCGGCCGCCGCCGCGGCGCAACTGGTGCGCGAGCGTGCCGAGGATCCGGCCACCGGAGGCACCGAGCGGATGCCCGATCGCGATGGCGCCGCCGTTGACGTTGACGATCTCCGGGTCGAGCTTCGACCACTCGCGCAGGCAGGCCAGCGACTGCGCGGCGAACGCCTCGTTCAGTTCCACCGCCGCCAGGTCGTCCCAGCCGATCCCGGCCCGCTCCAAGGCGATCTCGGCCGCGCGCACCGGGCCGATGCCGAAGACGTCGGGATCGACACCCGCCGCGCCCCGGCCGGCGATCCGGGCCAGCGGCGCCTTGCCGAGCCGCTTGCCGGCGGCCTCGTCGCCGAGCAGCAGCGCCGACGCGCCGTCGTTCAGCGGTGAGGCGTTCGCCGCCGTGACCGTCCCTTGTGGACGGAAGACGGGCTTGAGCTTCGCGAGCTTCTCCGGGCTCGATCCGGGCCGGATGCCTTCGTCCCTGGTGAGTTCGACGCCTTCGACCGGGACGACGTGGTCGTCGTAGAAACCCTCGTCCCAGGCGCGGGCGGCATTGACGTGGCTGCGGACGGCGAACGCGTCCTGCTCGTCGCGGCCGATGCCGTAGCGCTCGGCGAGCTGTTCGGTGGACTCGCCGAGCGAGACCGTCCACTGCTCCGGCATCTTCGGGTTGACCATGCGCCAGCCGAGCGCGGTGGAGTGCAGCGTCTGGTTGCCGGCGGGGAAGGCCTTCTCCGGCTTCTGCATGACCAGCGGCGAGCGGCTCATCGACTCGACCCCGCCCGCGACCGCGAGCGACGCGTCGCCGACCTGGACCGACCGGCTCGCCTGCATGACCGCGTCGAGGCCGGAGCCGCAGAGCCGGTTGACCGTGGCGCCCGGGACGGTCGTCGGCCAGCCCGCCAGCAGCGCCGCCATCCGCGCGACGTTGCGGTTGTCCTCGCCCGCGCCGTTGGCGTCGCCGAGGACGACCTCGTCCACGGTGGCCGGGTCGAGGTCGTTGCGCTCGGCCAGCGCCCGCAGCACGGTGGCGGCCAGGTCGTCCGGGCGGACCCCGGACAGGGCGCCGCCGTACTTGCCGAACGGGGTACGGATGGCGTCGAACAGGAAGACGTCGGTCATGCGCTCGCCCTTTTGAGGTCTCGGAGGATGCGGAGTTCTGCCTCGGTCGGCGCCGGGGTGGTTCCCAGGTCGCCGGCCACCTTCAGTTTCCACCCGGTCGCCGCGACGACCTGATCGACCTCGATCCCGGGGTGCAGTTCGGTGAGCGTGAGCTCGGAGGTCTCCGGGTCGGGCCGCATCAGGCCGAGGTCGGTGACCACCAGCGTCGGCCCGGCGCCGGGGAGGCCGAGCCGCTCCCGGTCGCCCTTGCCGCCGCCGTGCCCGAACGACGTCACGAAGTCGACCTTGTCGACGAAGGCGCGCGTGCTCTGCCTCAGCACCACGAACACCTCGCGGCACGACGCGGCGATCTCCGGTGCCCCGCCCGCTCCGGGCAGGCGCACCTTGGGGTTCGCGTAGTCCGGGCCGATGACGGTGGTGTTGATGTTGCCGAACTTGTCCAGCTGGGCCGCGCCGAGGAAACCGACGTCGATCCGGCCGGGCTGGAGCCAGTAGTTGAAGACCTCGGGGACGCTGACGACGGCGTCGGCGGTGTCGGCCAGTTCGCCGTCGCCGATGGAGAGCGGCAGCCGGGTCGGCTTCGCGCCGAGGCAGCCGGATTCGTAGATGAGCGTGAGGTTCGGCGCGTGGAGGCGGCGCGCCAGGTTCGCGGCCGTGCTGGGCAGGCCGATGCCCACGAAGCAGGACATCCGGTCGCCGAGCGCGCGAGCGGCGGCGACGCTCATCATCTCGTCGGAGGTGTACTCGGTCATGCCTTGACTCCCGTCAGCTCGTCGAGCCAGCGGGTGAAGCTCTCCCTGTCCCGGCCGATCGCGTCCCATGCCTGGTAGGCGTCGTTGTCCCGCGCGTAGTACCCGGCCGCGTAGGACGGGCTCGCGCCGCCGGGCACCTCGGCGACGGCGGTGACCGCCCACGACGGCAGCACGATCGCGCCCGGCCGCGGCTCCAGTTCGTCGACGATCTCCTCGACGGTGGCCAGCGACCGCTTCGCCGCCAGCACCGCCTCCTTCTGGACGCCCGTGATCCCCCAGATCTGGACGTTGCCGGACCGGTCGGCGCGCTGGGCGTGCACGATCGTCACGTCCGGGTTGAGCGCGGGGACGGCCGCGAGCTGCTCGCCGGTGAACGGGCAGGTGATGGGCTTGATCGAGTCGGTCTGCGCGGGCAGGTCGGTGCCGGTGTAGCCGCGCAGCACCGCGAACGGCAGCCCGGACGCGCCGGCGACGTACCGGTTCGCCATCCCCGCGTGGCTGTGCTCCTCGATCTCCAGCGGCACCGGCCAGGAATGCTGGACCGCGTCACGGAACCGGTGCAGCGAGCCGACGCCGGGATTGCCGCCCCACGAGAAGATCAGCTTGCTCGCGCAGCCCGCGCCGATGAGCTGGTCGTAGACGATGTCCGGGGTCATGCGGACCAGCGTCAGGCCGGTGCGGCCCTGGCGGATGATCTCGTGGCCCGCGGCGACGGGGATGAGGTGCGTGAAGCCCTCGAGCGCGACGGTGTCCCCGTCGCGCACCAGCCGTGCCACGGCCTCCTTCAACGACAGCAGTTCCGCCATCCCCACTCCCGGCCTGTTCGCTTGTTCGGATCGCGCACACTTGTTCTACATCTGAACATAGCATGATTCGGCCGGTTTCGGCCAAGTACGTGAAGGCCCCCTTCCCTACGCTCAAGGTAGGTAAGGGGGCCTTCACGTACTTGGGTCCCACATCGGCCGCACCTGTCCCGGCAGGTGGCCGTGAAGGACCTTAAGTCGAGAGGCTCACGAGGTGGTCGCGGCTTACTCCCGACGTGGGTTGTCGATGCCGCGAAAGCCACTGGAAGTTTCGGCGGGACAGCGGAGCTTGCATGTCGACTCCTAAGGGCGGTCGGAAACGAAAAGGCCCTGTACGGCGACGGCGGCCGCGCCCCGTGCCCATTCCTCGAACGGCAGCGGCCGGATGACCAGCCCGCACCGGCCCGCGCTGCCGAACGCCTGAACGGCGAAGGTCCGGCGGATCTGTTCTTCGAACAAGTCGTACGTGGCAACGCCTTCACCCGAGACGACCACGCGTTCGGGGCCGAAGAGGTTGACCAGCGCGGCCAGCCCGAGCCCGATCGCGTGCCCGGCGGCGGCGAAGACCTCCCGCAGGGATTCGTCTCCCCCGCGGGCCCTGGCGACGGCGTCGTCCATGGTCAGCGCGGGTTCGCCCGCCGCCTCCCGCGCCGCGGCGAGTATCGCCTCGGTGGACGCGATCGCTTCCACACAACCGGTTCCGCCGCAGTGGCAGGCCGGTCCGTCGTCGGAAATGGGGACATGGCCGATCTCGCCCGCGACGCCGTGGGCACCGCTCACCAGACCGCCGTTGACCACCAGCGCACTGCCGATCCCGGTACCCACCGTGACCAGCGCGAACGAGGAAGCACCGACACCTTCGCCGAACCACTGCTCCGCGACGGCGAGCGCCTTGACGTCGTTCTCCAGCGTGGTCTTCAACCCGGTCGCGTCGTCGAGGAGCCCGGCGAGCGGAACATCGCGCCAGCCCAGGAAAGGCGAGTAGCGGACGAATCCGGTCACCCGGTCGACGTCGCCGGAGATCGCGACGCCGAGGCTGTAGGTCCGGTCCCGGTAACCCTCGTCCAGCAGTTCGCCCACCAGCGCGGCGAGCGCGGTGACGACGCTTTCGACATCGTGATCGCGCAGGGGATGGTGGCGGGAGACCCGGATCCCGGCACGGAGATCGGTGACGACGCCGATGAGGTCGTCGGCGGTGATCTTCACGCCCACGAAGTACTCGCGGTCCGGCCGGATCGCGAGCGGATTCGCCGGACGGCCCGCTCCCGGCCCGGCCCGTTCCTCCGAGGCCAGCTCCTCCAGGTAGCCGGCCTCGATGAACGGACGTGCGGCTTTGGTGACCGCGGCCGAGGACAGGCCCGTCCGGCGGGACACGTCCACACGGCTGACCGGCCCCTGCGTCAGGACCGTGGTGAACACGGTCGCCGCCGCGGGACCGGTGATCGGCGCCCTTGCCGGTGCACTGCGTGGCATGGGCGGTACGGTACGGCGAATAAATTAACTTCGTCAAGAATTTATTTTTTCGCTGGTCGGCTCTACGCTCGGACCCATGTCGAGGATCGAGTCCGACCCCGCTCAGCGTCTCTGGCTGCTCAGCACCCCGGGTACTTCGTACGCACTGCGGCTCGACGCCGCCGATCAGCCGAGGCACGTGCACTGGGGTGTCCCGCTCACCCTCGAGCAGGCGACGTCGATCGCCGCGAGGCGGAACCCGGCGGACAGCAGCTTCGACGAACCCGGCGACGAGCGGCCGGAACTCCCGGCCGAGGGCGGCGCGGCGTTCGGCGTCTCCGGGCTGCAGGTGCGGTTCGCGGACGGCACCCAGGCCGTCGAATGGCATTTCCTGGGCCACGAAAGCAAAGAGGGCGAACTGACCGTCCGGCTGCGCGACCGCCACTACCCGCTCGAAGTCGCGCTGCACTACCGGGTGCACGACGACTCCGACGTCATCGAGCGCTGGACGACCTTGCGGCACACCGGCGACGGCTCGCCGATCACCTTGCTGCGCACCGATTCCGCCGCCTGGACGCTGCCGCGCCGCGCCGGCTACCGGCTCTCGCACGTGTCGGGGGCGTGGAGTTCGGAGTTCGGGGTCCGCCGCGAGCCGCTGTCCGTCGGCGAGACGACGCTGACCAGCCGGCGCGGGGTTTCCAGCCACCAGGCCAATCCCTGGCTGATGCTCGACGCGGGTGACGCGGACGAGAGCCACGGCGAAGTGTGGAGCACCGCGCTCGCGTGGAGCGGCAGCTGGCGGATCACCACCGAGCGCTCGCACACCGACCGCGTCACGTGGACCGGCGGCCTCGGTCACGAAGGGCTGACGCGGCACCTGCGTCCCGGCGAGGCCTGGGAGAGCCCGGTGTTCGCGGGGCTCTACGCGGCCGATGGCTTCGGCGGCACCAGCAGGCGTTGGCACGCCTACGTTTCCGGGCACGTCCTGCCCCATCCCGAAGAACTGCGGCCGATCGTCTACAACTCGTGGGAGGCCACCGGCTGGGACGTCGACGAGGAGAAGCAGAAGGCACTCGCCGTCGAGGCCGCCGGACTGGGCGCGGAGCTGTTCGTGATGGACGACGGCTGGTTCGGCGGCCGCGTCGACGACACCGCCGGGCTCGGCGACTGGACCCCGAACCCCGAGCGTTTCCCGGCCGGGCTCGACCCGCTGATCGACGAGGTCCACCGGCTGGGCATGCGGTTCGGGATCTGGGTCGAACCGGAGATGGTCAACCCCGACAGCGACCTCTACCGCGCCCACCCGGAGTGGGCGCTGCAGATGGCCCACCGCGAACGGACGCCGTTGCGTGGCCAGCTGGTGCTCAACTTCGGACGGCCGGAAGTCGCCGACTGGGCGCACAAATGGCTCGACAACCTGGTGGGCGGCCACGAGATCGACTTCCTCAAGTGGGACATGAACCGCGCGTTCACCGAAGCGGGCTGGCCGGAGCGCGGCGAGGACGCGTCGCGGCTGTGGATCGACCACGTCCGCGCGGTGTACTCGGTGATGGACCGGCTGCGGGCGGATCACCCCCGGCTGCGGATCGAATCCTGCGCGGGCGGCGGCGGACGGGTCGACCTCGGCATCCTCGCCCGCACCGACGAGGTGTGGACGTCGGACAACACCGACGCGTTCGACCGCATCGGCATCCAGCACGGCTACAGCCAGCTCTACCCCGCCGGCACCATGGCCGCGTGGGTGACGGACAGCCCGAATCCGCTGACCGGGCGGGCGGTCCCGCTGCGGTTCCGGTTCCACGTCGCGATGGCGGGCGTCCTCGGCCTCGGCGGCGACCTTCCACTGTGGACGTTCGAGGAGCGGCGCGAGGCCGCCGCGCTCGTGGCGCTGTACAAGGAAATCCGGCCGGTCGTCCAGCACGGCACGCAGTACCGGCTGGGCGAACCGGGCGGTACCCCGTTGACCGCGGTCCAGTACCTGCTGGACGACCGCGTGGTCGTCCTGATCTGGCAGCGGCCGACGGAGTACGGCCGCTCGCTCGTCCCGCCCCGGCTCGCCGGGCTGGACCCCGACGCGCGGTACCGCGACGACGACACCGGCGAGATCCACCACGGCGCCGTGCTGCTGTCGCACGGCATCGACCCGGTACTGGCCGAAAAGGACTACGCGAGCGCGCTGATCCGACTGACGCGGGTCGGCTGAGCGTGAAGTCCGTGAAGGCCCCCTTGAGGGACTCTGATTCCCTCAAGGGGGCCTTCACGGACTTCTGCGCGTGAGACTCACCCGCGCAGGGGATTCGCCTCCCTCATCACGGGGATTTCGCGCGGTTGGGATACCTACTGCCGGGCACTAGGCTTATGCCGTGCCCACGATCGCGGTGACCCGCTGGATTCCCGACGACGCGTTGAAGGTGCTCGCCGAGGTCGGGGAGGTGAAACTGTCCCCTGCCGACAGGCCGCTGACGCCGGATGAACTGCGCGATTTCGTCCGGGGCGCGTCCGCGATCGTCGGCATGCTGCAAGACCGGATCGACGGTGAGGTCGCCGACGCCGCGGGCCCCGAGCTGAAGGTCGTGGCCACCGTGGCCGTCGGCTACGACAACCTCGACGTCCCGGAGCTGGCCCGGCGCGGTGTCACCGTCACCAACACACCCGGCGTGCTCACCGACGCGACCGCGGACTTGGCGTTCGGGCTGCTCCTCGCGGTCACGCGACGGCTCGGCGAGGGCGAGAGGCTGATCCGCTCGCGTACGCCCTGGTCGTTCCACCTCGGTTTCCTGCTCGGCTCCGGCCTTCAGGACAAGACGCTCGGCATCGTCGGGCTCGGCCAGATCGGGCAGGCGGTCGCGCGGCGGGCACTCGGTTTCGGGATGCGGATCGTCTACTCAGGACGGTCGCGAGTCACCGAGGACGTCGAAAAGACCTTGGGCGCGGAGTACGTCTCGGTCGCCGAGCTGCTGGAGACGTCCGACGTCGTGTCGCTGCACTGCCCGCTGACGCCGGAGACGCGGCACCTCATCGACGCGGACGCGCTGAAGGCGATGAAACCCGGCGCCTACCTGATCAACACCACACGCGGACCCGTCGTCCACGAGGCGGCGCTGGCCGACGCACTCGAAGCCGGCGAGATCGCCGGGGCCGGGCTCGACGTGTTCGAAGCCGAGCCCGACGTCGAGCCGCGCCTGCTGGGCCTCGAAAACGTCGTCCTGACCCCGCACCTCGGGTCGGCGACGGTCGAGACCCGGACCGCCATGGCCGTGCTGGCCGCCGAAAACGTCGCGTCGGTGCTCACCGGCGGAAACCCGCTGACGGAGGTTCGTCCATGACTCGCGTGGTGATCGCGCCCGACAAGTTCAAAGGAAGCCTGACCGCGGTCGAAGCCGCGGAGGCCATCGCGCGCGGCGTCCGCGACGCGTTGCCCGAGGCGGAGGTCTCCTCCTGCCCGGTGGCCGACGGCGGCGAAGGCACGCTCGACGTCCTCGTCGCGGCAGGCGGACGTTCGGTGGAACTTCCGGTCCGCGGGCCACTCGAAGCCACGGTCGACGCGCGCTACGTCGTCCTCGACGGGACGGCCTACATCGAATCGGCCCGCGCTTGCGGGATCGAGTTCGTCGAGCCGAGCCCGGAAGTCTCGTTGACCGCGCACACCTGGGGCGTCGGCGAACTCCTCGCGCACGCGATCGACCACGGGGCGCGGCGGCTGGTCCTCACCGTCGGCGGTACCGCGAGCACCGACGGCGGCGCCGGGATGCTGGCGGCACTGGGCGCGGGGGTGTTCGACCCGTTCGGCGCGCCGGTCGGGCTGGGCGGCGGCACGCTGGGCCGGATCGCCTCGGCCGAACTCGGCCCGGTGCGCGAGCGGCTCGGCGACATCGAGGTCGCCGTCGCCACCGACGTGACGAACCCGCTGCTCGGACCCCGCGGGGCGGCAGCGGTCTTCGGCCCGCAGAAGGGTGCGGGGCCGCGTGAGGTCGAGCAACTGGACGAGTCGCTGGCCCGCTGGGCCCGGGCACTGCAGAACGCCGGGACCCCGGACGTCTCCGACATCCCCGGGGCGGGCGCGGGCGGCGGGGTGGCCGCCGGCGCGATCGCCGGACTCGGCGCGAAGGTCGAATCCGGTTTCCAGCTCATCGCCGGGCTCACCGGGGTCGCCGACGCGATCGAACACGCCGACCTGGTCATCACCGGCGAGGGCTCCTTGGACGAACAGAGCCTCGACGGCAAGGCACCGGCGGGTATCGCGGCCCGCGCGCGTGAACACGCCGTCCCGCTGATGGTCCTCGCCGGCCGGATTCAGCTGGACGAGAGCCAGCTCGCCGGCCTCGGCGTCGTAGGCAGCGCTGCCCTGATCGACCACGCACCTTCGCTCGACCACGCGCGGGCGCACGCGGCGGAACTCCTGCGCGAGCGGGCCGGCGAGCTGGTCCGCACCTGGGCTAGGCGCTGAGCCTGAACCCGCTGGGCTCAGCTGCCAGGCTGGGGCTGAGCCTGCGGGAGTACGGCGAAGGCGACTTCGCCGGTCTCGTCCTGCTGGACGTCGAGCACCTTGTCGTCGAGCAGCGCGGCCGCCTCGGGCTCCAAGAACACCTTGGGCCCGCCTTCCGAACCGAGCACCCGGTCGCCGCTTTCCGGCTCGGGTGCGACGGAAACGGCGAGCTGAGGACTTTCGCCCTGCTGGGAATGCATCGCGAAACGCAATCCGCCGTCTTCCCCGCCTTCCTGTCCGGTCAGTGCGGTGATCGCCTCGGCGGCGGCTTCGGTGACAGTGAGCATCGTGGGCCTTCCTTCGTCGCGGTCTTGCACTTGACCGACCACGCTAGGGCGTCCCAGCGAGGCCTGCCGTCTGAGTGAAGATCATTTTTCGCCCACGTCCGGCTCCACATCGGACGTCGACAGGGTCGTGCTGTACTCGACCCCGTCCCTGTGGCTTACCCGGCGTTCCCGCAGGCCAAACGACGACGGCTGTCGCGGGGATCACAGCAGCCGACAGGTTTACTAGCTTCACAAGTTTGTGAAACGGAGTAGCGTCAAGGTCATGACCACCACCAGGTGGGCGCCAGGGCACCGGATCATCCGGCGCGCGCCGGAGCGGCATCACGAACTCGGCCACCATGCCGCGTGGTACGTGGTCGCGGGTGTCGCCGCCACCGGCCTTCAGGCGGTGTTGTTCCTCGCCCTGCAGCCGACACTGGGTCCGCAGGTGGCGAATCTGGTCGCCCTCGCGGTCACGACCATCGGGAACACCGAGTTCCACCGCCGGGTCACCTTCGCCGCCCGGAAGAGTCATCCGGGCAAGAGGCACTTTCAAGACTTGGTGACGTTCGCCTTCTACGCGGCGTATGGCTCGATCGTGCTCGCGTCCCTCGACGCGGTGATCACCGAACCGACGGCGCTCGAACAGACGGGAGCCCTGCTCACGGCGAGTGTCGTGGGTGGCATCGCCCGCTTCGCCGTCCTTCGCTGGTGGGTCTTCGCAAGCCAGAAGGCTTAGTGTTCGACGCGTGGAAGAGATCAACGGACCGCACGACGGTGGCGCGGAACCCGACTACCGATTCACGCTCGCCAACGAGCGGACCTTCCTCGCGTGGCTGCGGACGGCGCTGGGCCTGCTCGCCGGCGGCGTCGCGGTCCATCAACTGATGCCGGACCCGTCCACGCTGAGCACCGTCCTCGCGGGGCTGTGCGTCGTCCTGGCCGCCGTGGTCGCGGCGACCGCGTATCCGCGCTGGCGCCAGGTGCAGGCCGCGATGCGCTCCGGGCAGCCGCTGCCGAAGAGCGGCATGCTGCTCGTGCTGACCGCGGGGATCCTGGCGATCACCCTGACCGCCGCCGCGCTGGTCGTCTTCTCGTGAGCGATCACGGAGCGCAAGCACAACGCACCGGATTGGCCTGGCGCCGGACCGCGCTCGCGGCTACTGCCTGCACACTCCTGTTACTGCACATGGCCGCCAGGCAAGGCTGGGGAACGGCGGTCATCCCGGTCGCGTTCGCCGGCACCACGGTGATCACCCTGGTCGCCATCGGGTCCGTTCGTGAACGGGTACTGCGCAAGGCGGAAATCCCGAAACCTCTTAACCCCGCCTGGGCAGTCATCGCATCGGCACTCGTCGTAGCGACGGCGGCCGCTTTGATCGCGGTGCGCTAAAGGCCGCGCACATCCTGCGATCACAACGGTGTTTTCGACCACGCTGAGTCTCGGTTGTATTAAGCCCACTCCGTCTAATGGGCTATCTCTAGTTGAAATCTGGACTGCTGCACGAAGGCCGCCTACGATTACGCTGCGTCGCATCGGCGGCAGATGAATCTGATCTTACGGAGCATCTGCCGCCATAATCGTTACGGAGTGTTGGCCCCTCGACAGCGACGGTCGCAGGGTCGGCCGGGGAGGACGACCATGCAAGCAATCTCCAGCGCGTCCAGAACCGTCACCGCCGATGCGGTCCCCGGATATACGACTCCGGAGAACCTGCCTCGACCGGGTGGGCGGCTGACCAAAGAGGACCTCGATCCTCTGGTCAAGGACGCGGGTGACGGGAATCCGGCGGCGATCCAAGCGCTGCTGAGGATGATCGGCCCCGTCGTCGTCCGCTACTGCCGCGCCAGAATGGGCGGCCGCGACCTTTCCTACCTGTCGGCGGACGACGTCGCGCAGGAAGTCTGCATGGCGGTACTGAAGGCACTGCCCGGCTACCAGGATCGCGGCGGTTCTTTCCTGTACCTGGTGCACGCGATCGCCGCGAACAAGGTCGCCGACGCCTACCGCGCGGTCTCCCGTGATCGCTCGGAGCCGGTGCCGGAACTGCCGGAGCGCCCCTTCGCCGACAACGAGCCCGAAACCCACGCCCTGCACCTCGACCTCGGTGCCCGGCTCAGCCGCCTTCTGTCCACTCTTCCTCGAGTGCAGCAGGAGATCCTCGCCCTCCGCATCGCCGTCGGCCTCTCCGCCGCCGAAACCGCCGAGGCACTCGGAATCTCCGCAGGCAACGTGCGTGTGACGCAGCACCGCGCACTGGCCCGCCTCCGGACGATGGTCAACCACGACGAGTTCTGATTTCCCCTTGCCGCAGGTCATCGACCGGCGGCTGACAGGCGCCCGGCCCCCGCGCCGCCCACTTCTCTCTTCTTTCTCCCGGCTTTTCGCCGGTTCTTTGTCGCGTCCCGAATCCGCCGTCACGAAACGCGCACACGACGATCGCGCTCCGCGGACATCGGCAGATCATGGTGAACCGCATGCGAAGTCGATCTCTGCTACTCGGTGTCTCGCTCGCGCTGACAACGCCCTTGATGACCGCCGTTCCGGCGCAGGCCATCCTGGGAGGCGTCGAGTCACCACGGGCTTACTCGTTCATGGGTTCGTTCCAGCCGTCCTTTCCGGCGCCACCGCGCCCCGACAAACACGGGTGCGGGGTGGAAGTCCTCGCACCACAGTGGGTTCTGACCGCGAGCCACTGCGCGGGCAAGAACCCGACCGGGGCGAGAAACGGTGTCCCGCGCGGCTGGAAGGTCCGCGTCGGATCACTGGATACACCGTCCGGAGGCGAGGTCGCCGAAGTCGACCACTACTACCGGCTGGCGACCAACCAGGATGAAGGAGGCTTCTGGGGCAAGGACGTCGCGCTGCTGCACCTGCGGACCCCGGTGAAGGCCGAGCCCGTGCAGATCGCGTCGGCCACGCCGAAGGACGGCGCGCCCGTCCGCATCCTGGGCTGGGGAATGTCCTGTGAGGACAGCACGAATCCGGCCTGTTTCCCCACGCGACTGCGGGAGGCCGACACCACCGTGCAGCCGCTCGCGGCGTGCCCGTCGGCCGAGCCGACCGGAGAACTGTGCGTCGGCGGCCGCGACGGCAAGGTCGCCGCGGCCAATATGGATTCCGGTGGGCCCGCGCTGGTCCGCGACGGCGGCCGGTGGAAAGTGGCCGGTGTGGTCAGCGGCCCCGGCGGGGAGAACGCGCCGACGCTCTACACCGACGTCACCCGGCACGCCGGCTGGATCAACGGCATCATCAGCGGCACCGCCGTTCCGCCCGACGACCGGATCCCCAACGTGGAAGGCGCGGTGGAACTGTTCGGCTGCGTCGGTTCGGTGGTCCGCTCCCCCGCCTCCCGGCCGAAGGATCCGGCGCTGTTGCTGACCAACGGCCACTGTGTGCAGGGAGAACGGCCCGCGCCCGGTGCCGCGCTGGTGGACCGGCCCGCCGACCGCGAGGTGCCCATCGCCGACCGTCATGGCTATCCCCAGGCCATCGCCCGGGCGAACCGCTTGATGTACGCGACGATGACCGGTACCGACGTCGCGCTTTACCGGCTGGACAAGACTTACGCGCAGTTGAAGTCCGAGGGCGCGAAGATCTTCCAGCTCACTTCCAAACCCGTGCGGGCGGGTGACGCGCTGACCATGGCGTACACGAGCAGCCGTCTCCAGTGCACCGCCGAGGCCGTGATCCCGCATCTGCGAGAGGGCGGTTACCAGCAGGACAACTCGATCCGTTACGCCACCGCGGAAAACTGCTCCCCGTGGCCGGGCACGTCCGGTTCGGCGCTGCTGGCCCGCGACGGCAGCACGATCGTGGGGATCCACAACACCCACAACGACGCCGGCGAACAGTGCACGGACGACAATCCCTGCGAGGTGGGGCCGGACGGGCGCGTGACCTCCGTGCGGGGCCGGGGTTATGGGCAGCAGGTCCACTTGCTCGCGGCCTGTGTGGTCGCGGAGTCGAAGCTGGACCTTTCGCGAAAGGGTTGCACTCTCACTCGCTGACCTCCGAGGGTCGCCCACGGCGCGCAAGTAGTCCTCTAGTTGCGGTGGTTGCACGCGCAAGAACCGCGACTAGAGGACTACTTGCGGGGCAGAAGTCGATAGGCCCGTCGGGCAGTGCCGTCGAAGAACTCCAGCCGCTCCGCGTCGCTGAACGAACCGGTCAGTGAAAACGCGGTGTCCACGACGACCTCGTACGCGGCCGCCAGCTCACACACGGGCCAGTCGGAACCGAACATCAGCCGCGAAGCCCCGAAAGACTCCAGGACGTGCTCGGACCACCGAGCCAGATGTCCGACCTTCCACTGTGCCCAGTCCGCCTCCGTCACCAGACCGGACAGCTTGCAGTACACGTTCTCCAACCGCCCCAAGGCCTCGACGCCCTCCGCCCACGGCTGCCACTCCCCCGAAGCGATCGGCGGCTTCGCGGCGTGGTCCAGGACGAAGACCTGGTCGGGCAACGCCGACGCGGCGGCCAGAGCCGCGGCCAGCTGGGGTGGCTTCACCAGCAGGTCGTAGGCCAAACCCGCCTCGCCGACGGCGGCGAGACCACGCAGGACCTCCGGCCGCGTGAGCCACCAGGGATCGGGCTCGTCCTCGGCCTGGTGCCGGATTCCCACCAAGGGTCCCTCGAACGCGGCAAGGCGATCCGCGACGTCGGGCGCGGTGAGATCGATCCAGCCGACGACACCGGCGATCAAGGGCTCGTTTGAAGCGACAGAAAGGAATTCACGGGTCTCCTCCTCCGAGGAGACCGTCTGCACCAGCACGGTCGCCTTCACGCCCGCCATCTCGGCGACCGCGCGAAGATCGTCCACTGTGTACGGACGACGGATCGGTTCCAGTGCCGCGCCCGACATCCACGGGTAGTTGCGCCGCGACGGGTCCCAGAGGTGGTGGTGCGCGTCGATCAAGACGTCCCTCCCGTTCGCAGCACGGTGTCCTCCCGCAGCAGGCCTTCGCGGATCAGGTCCGCCCACAGCCCGGGCGGCACGGGTCTGCGGAACCGTGTCGCGTTCAACCGCACCTGACCGGGGTCGTGCGCGCCGACGACGACGGAGACCACCGCGGGATGCGCGGCAGGCAAGGCCAAAGCGGCCTGCGGCAACTCGACACCGTGCCGCCCGCAGACCTCGGCGATCCGTTGCGCGCGCTCCACCAGTTCCGCGGGAGCCTCGGCGTAGTCGTACATCGTGCCGGGTGACGCCGTGGCGAGGATCCCCGCGTTGAACGCTCCCCCGGCCACCACGTCGACGCCGCGTTCCTGGCACAGCGGCAGGAGATCGTCGAGGGCGGGCTGGTTCAGCAGGGTGTAGCGGCCGGCCAGCAGGATCACGTCGAGGTCGAACCGGCGGACGAACTCCGTGAGCATCGGCGCCTGGTTCATCCCGGCCCCGATGGCGTCGACGACGCCTTGCTCCCGTAACTCCAGCAGGGCGGGGAACGCGCCGTTGACGGTGTCCTCGAAATGCCGGTCCGGGTCGTGCACGTAGACGATGTCCACGCGATCCAGCCCGAGGCGGCCGAGACTGTCCTCAAGCGACCGGAGGATCCCGTCGCGGCTGAAGTCCCAGCGGCGTTTGTAGGCCGCGGGGACGACGAAACCCTGGTCGTCCGTCCGCGAAGCACCGCCGGGATCGGGTTCCAGCACCCGGCCGACCTTCGTGGACACCACGTACTCGGCACGGGGATACGCCGACAACGCCGCGCCGAGCCGCCGTTCGGACAGGCCGAGACCGTAGTGCGGGGCGGTGTCGAAGTACCGGATCCCTTCGTCCCACGCCTGCCGCACGGTCGCTTCGGCCGTTTCGTCGGCGATGGCGTGGTACAGGTTGCCCAGCTGCGCGCAGCCGAGCCCGAGCGGGGACACCGACGACTTCACGGAAGCTCCCAAACCAGGCCGAGGCCCGAATCGCCGCCCGAGTAGTCGTCTTCGACGTCGAGCAGTTCCGACATCCGTGCCTGCCACGGGATATTGGCCGGATGATCACGCAGGATCGCGCGCATTTTCGCGTAGTCCTCGACTTCCACCAGGTGGAAGAGATCGAGGCCGTCGCGCCAGATCCGCCACGAACGCACCCCGGCGGCCCGCAAGGCCTCGTCGAGATCGACCGGGATGACCGCGTGGACCGATTCGTATTCGGCCTCCTTACCCGGCTTCAACCGGGTGTGGAGTGCCACTCTTTGTGGTGCGACACCGTGGGTCACCGCGCCTCCTCAGTTCGAAACATGGCACTCTGTCAACTAACACTCAAACATCCGAGGTCTTCGGGGAGGGCGGTGGAACGTGCCGGTCACCGATGTCGCGATCGACAAGATCAAGGACATGATCATCTCCGGCGAGCTCGCGCCGGGCGACAGGCTGCCGAAGGAGGCCGAACTGGCCCAGCGGCTCGGCCTGTCCCGCAGTTCGCTGCGCGAAGCGGTGAAGGCGCTGTGCCTGATCCGTGTACTCGACGTCCGCCAGGGCGACGGGACATACGTCACCAGCCTCGAACCGAATCTCCTCCTCGACGCGATGACGTTCGTGGTGGACTTCCACCGCGACGACACCGTGCTGGACTTCCTCGCCGTCCGCCGGATCCTCGAACCGGCGGCGACGGCGTTGGCCGCGATGCACATGAGCGACGACGACATCGCGGAACTAGGCCGCCTGCTCGACGAACTCGCCGACTCGCCCACGGTGGAGGCGCTGGTCGCGAACGACCTGCAGTTCCACCGCAAGATCGCCGACGGGTCCGGCAATCCGGTGCTGTGCTCGCTGCTGGACAGCCTTTCCGGCCCCACCGCGCGCGCCCGGATCTGGCGTGGGCTCACGCAGGAGGGCGCGGTCGCGAAGACCCGCGAGCAGCACCTGGCGATCTACGAGGCCATCGCCGCCCGTGAGCCCGAACTGGCGCGCTCGTGGGCCACCGTGCACGTGGCCGGTGTGGAGCAATGGCTCCGCAACGCCCTCGGCACGGCCGACGATCCGACCGTGGCCGCCGAAGCTTCCTGACACAGCACCCTCCACGGATGTTCCGTGAAGGCCACCTTGAGGGACTCTGAGTCCCTCAAGGTGGCCTTCACGCGCTTTTCAGTACTAGGTCTGAGCCTTGCCGCTCGCGTAGCGCGAGATGATCAGCGCGACCAGGATGATCACGCCGTAGATCGCCTTCAGCCACTCCGGCGGCACCTGCGCGACCTGCAGCAGGTTGGTGACCGTCTGCAGGAGCAGCACGCCGGTGAGCGCCCCGACCAGCGTGCCCTTTCCCCCGTCCAGTGAGACACCGCCGATCACCGCAGCCGCGAACACCTGCAGGATCAGCCCGTCACCCTGGTCGGCACCGAGCGCGCCGACGTAGCCCGTGTACGCGAGACCACCGAGCGCGGCCAGCACACCGGCCACCACGAACACGCCCCACGAGATGCGGTCGACCCGGATACCCGCGGCCCGCGCGGCTTCCCGGTTCCCGCCGATGGCGTAGAGCGACCGGCCGATCCGGTGATACCGCAGGCCGAGGCCGAACGCGGTGAACAGCGCCGCGGCCAGCCACACCGACATCGGCAGCCCGAGGAACGTGGTCGTCGCCAGCGCGGTGAACACGTCCAGCTGGTCGAACAGCGTCTTTCCCTGCGTGGAGCCGATCTGCGTACCGCGCAGCACCGTCAGCATCGCCAGCGTGACGATGAAGGCGTTCAGCTTCAGCTTGACGATCAGGAAACCGTTCACGAAACCGATGGCCGCACCGGCCACCAGCACGGCGAGGACCCCCGCGAACCCGGGGATTTCCGTGCCGAAGCCCGAAGACGCCACCGGGATCACCAGCATCGCGCCCAGCGCGGGCGCCATGCCCATGGTGGATTCCAGGGAGAGGTCGAACTTCCCGGTCAGCAGGACCAGCGATTCGCCCAGCACCACCATCGACAGCGCCGCGGACGCGGACAGGATGCCCACGATGCTGCCAAAGGTCAGGAAGGTGTCACTGATCAGTCCTCCGATGACCAGCACCACGATGAGCGCCGGCACCAGGGCCAGTTCCCGCAGCCATTTGAACTTCCGGCGTTTCGGTGGCGCCGCCGTGAGCGACGACGCTTTCGGATCGGTCATCACGTCATGCACCGCGCTCGACTCCTTCGATGTCGGCCACGAGGTCGCCGTCGGACCAGCCGGCCTGGTGTTCGGCGACCACGGCACCGGCGCGCAGCACCAGCACCCGGTCGCTCAGGCGGAGATCGTCCAGCTCGTCGCTGACGATCAGCACCGCCTTGCCTTCGGCCCGCACCCGGTCGACGACCGCGAGCAGGGCCTCCTTCGATTTCACGTCCACCCCGGCGGTCGGGTTGATCAGCACGACCAGACGGGGATCCCCGGCCAGAGCGCGGGCCAGGACGACCTTCTGCTGATTGCCACCGGAAAGATCGGACACCGGCTGCTCGGCGTCGGCCGCGACGATGTCGTAGTCCTCCAACGCCTTCGACGCTCTCGAGTACCTGGCACCCGGCGAAGCGAGGCCCGCCTTGCCCATGCGATCCAAAATGGACAGTGTCGCGTTGTCCATGATGGAGTGTTCGAGGACCAGGCCTTCGTGGTGCCGGTCTCGGGGCACACAGCCGATTCCGGCCCGGATCGCGGCCGGGATGTCGCCCGGCTTCAACGGCTTCCCGTCGACCCTCACGGTGCCCGTGTCCGGCGAACGCAGTCCGTATACGGTTTCGGCGACCTGGTGCTTGCCGCTGGCGTTGCTGCCCGCGAGCCCGAGCACCTCCCCGCGATGGACCCGGAGGGTCACGTCGTGGAAGCCGTCGCCGGAAAGACCGTCGACGGTCAGGACCTCGTCCGCGTCGGAAGCCAGCGCCTCACGGGTGGACGCGTCTCGGACGGAAAGCCCGCCCTGTTCCCCGGTCATCGCGTCGATCAGCTCGGCACGGCCGACTTCCGAGACCGGCGCGGTGAGGATGTGCTTGGCGTCGCGCAGCACGGTGACCGCCTGGCAGACCTCGTACACCTCGTGCAGGTGGTGCGAGATGAACAAGAACGTCACCCCGTTCGCCTGCATCTGGCGCATCCGATCGAAGAGACGCTCGATCGCCTGGCTGTCCAGCTGCGCTGTCGGCTCGTCGAGCACGATGAACCGGGCACCGTAGGAGAGCGCCCTGGCGATCTCGACGAACTGCCGGTCCTCGACCGAGAGTTCCCCGGCCGGGGTGTCGACGTCAACCCGCACGTCCCAGGAATCGAGCAGGTCCCGTGCCTGGCGGCGCAAGCGCTGCCAGCCGATCGCGAAACCCTTGCCGGACTGGCGGTTGAGGAACAGGTTCTCCGCGACGGTCAGCTGCGGGACGACCATCGCGTGCTGGTAGACACAGGCGACCGCACGTTTCCAGTCGTCCTGTTTGGACAGGGACGGGGCGGGGACGCCGCCGAACTCCACGCGTCCGGTGTCCGTTTTGGACAGTCCGGTGAGGATGGAGACCAGCGTCGACTTCCCCGCGCCGTTACGGCCGACGAGTGCGTGCGACTCGCCGGGGTTCACGGTGATGCTGACGTCGGACAGCGCCACGGTCGGGCCGTAGCGTTTACCGACGCCCTGTGCGCTGACCACCGGTACGGCGGCGGAGCCGGCGGGCAGCGCGCTCACAGGTTGTTCCCCCACAGGGCCTTGTCGTCCACGTTGTCCTTGGTGATCACAGGCGCGGGCAACTGGTCTTCGAGGATTCCGGGCCGGATCTCGACGACGGTGCTGTTGTGGTCGGTCGCACCCGGTTTGAAGGTCTCCCCCGCCATGGCCTTCTTGACCCAGTACATGCCGTACTTGGCGTAGTCGTCGGCGGGCTGGGACACGGTCGCGTCGAGTTCGCCCGCGCGGATCGCGGCCAGTTCCTGCGGGATCCCGTCGTTGCTGACCAGCACCACGTGCTTCGGGTCACCGACCGGGAAGTAGAGGTTCTTGCGCTTGAGCGCCTGCTGCGTCGGCGCCAGGTAGACCCCGCCCGCCTGCATGTACACGGCCTTGATGTCCGGATTGGCGATGAGCAGGCTGTCCAAACCGGACGAAGCCTTGTCCGCCTTCCACTCGGCGGCGACCTCGAGCACCTGGACGCCCGGGAACTTCGACTTCATGCATTCCCGGAACGCCTCGGAGCGGTCGCGGCCGTTGACCGAGGCCAGGTCGCCCATGACCTGCACGACCTTGCCCGAAGTGACCTTCGCGCCGATCGCCTCACAGGCCTTGGTGCCGTAGGCCTTGTTGTCCGCGCGCACCACCATGGCGACCTTGCCGCCCTCCGGGGCGACGTCGACGGCGACCACCGGGACGCCCTTGTTCTCCGCGGCCTTCAACCCCGCCACCACCGCGGCCGAGTCGATCGGTGTCACGACGAGACCCTTGACGCCCTGGTTGAGCAGGGTGTTGATGTCGGTGATCTGCTTCGCCGAATCGCTGTCCGCGTTGACCGTGGGCAGCGCGTCGACGCCCTGCTCCTTCGCCTTCTGCGGCACGTAGTTGTTGTAGGCCTGCCAGAACGGCGAGGTCAGCAGCGGAATCGTCGCGCCGACCTTCCCGCCCTGACCGCCGTTTCCGCCCGGCGCGGCCGCGCTGTCCTTTGTGGACCCGCAGGCCGACAGGGCCAGCCCGAGCGCGGTGGCCGCGGCGGCCACCATGATCACCCTCGTACGCACCGCATCCTCCTTGATGTGATGACAGCGGGAAAACTACTGCTGGACCGGGCCGCGCGGACGCAGCCCGTACATCCCACCGTCCACGGCGAGCGCCGTGCCGGTGGTCGAAGCCGAAAGCGGGCTGGCGAGGTACACGATCGCGTTCGCGACCTCGTCCGCGGTGACCAGTCTGCCCATCGGCTGCCGGGCGGCCAGCGCGGCCCGCTCGGCCTCCGGGTCGGCCGCCGAGTCGAGCAGCCTGCCGACCCACGGGGTGTCCGCGGTGCCGGGGCAGACGCAGTTGACCCGGATCTTGTCGGCGAGGTGATCGGTCGCCATCGCCAGGGTCAGCGAGAGCACCGCGCCCTTGCTGGCCGAATACAGCGCCCGGTCGGGCAAGCCCGCCCACGCGGCGATCGAGCAGGTGTTGACGATCGCCGCCGACGGCGAGTTCTTCAGGTGCGGCAGCGCCGCCCGCGCGAGCCGCACCATGCCGACGACGTTGACGTCGAGCACCCGGTGCCATTCGTCGTCGTCATTGCCGGTGACGTCGCCCTGCGCGCCGATGCCGGCGTTGTTGACCACGATGTCGAGCCTGCCGAACCGTTCGGTGACCGCGTCGATCGCCGAACGCACCTCGTCGTCCGAGCCGACGTCGCACCGGAATCCGGTGAGCCCGGCCGGGAGTTCGCCCGGTTTCAGGTCGAGCACCGCGACCTGCGCCCCGCGCGAGGCGAGCAGGTCCGCGACGGCCCGGCCGATCCCGGACGCCCCACCGGTGACGGCGGCGACGAGGCCTTCGAATTCACTCACTTACTGTCTCCGTCCACTCAGGACCGTCGGGGAACCGGAACCGGCGCAGGGTCGCGTCGTGCATCCGCGCGGAAAAACCCGGCGCGGACGGCGCGAGGTACCGCCCGTCGGCCACGACGGCCGGATCGGTGAAGTGCTCGTGGAGATGGTCGACCCATTCGATCGACCGGTCGGTCTCCGATCCGGAAACCGCCACGTAGTCGAACATCGACAGATGCCGCACGAGTTCGCACAGCCCGACCCCGCCGGCGTGCGGGCACACCGGGACGCCGAACTTGGCCGCCAGCAACAGGATCGCCAGGTTCTCGTTGAACCCGCCGACCCGGGCCGCGTCCAGCTGCAGCACCGAGATCGCGTCCGCCTGCAGCAGTTGCTTGAACACCACCCGGTTCTGCACGTGTTCACCGGTGGCCACGCGGATCGGGGCGAGCGCCTTGGCGATCGCGGCGTGCCCGAGCACGTCGTCCGGTGACGTGGGCTCCTCGATCCAGTACGGGTCGTACGGCGCGAGCGCGGTCATCCAGGCGATCGCGCTGGAGACGTCCCAGCGCTGGTTCGCGTCGACGGCCACGCGGATGCCCGTGCCGACGGTCTCGCGGGCGAGCTTCATCCGGCGGACGTCGTCTTCAAGATTGCCGCCGACCTTCAGCTTGATCATCTCGAAGCCGTCGGCGACCGCTTGTTCGGCGAGCCGGACGAGCTTGGCGTCGGAGTAGCCGAGCCAGCCGGGCGACGTGCTGTAGGCGCGGTATCCCTCGCGTTCGATCCGCGCGATCCGCTCCGCGCGACCGGGTTCGGCGGCGCGGAGGATGTCGAGCGCCTCCTCTTCGGTGAGCGCGTCGGACAAGTAGCGGAAGTCGACGAGGGACACCAGGTCCTCGGGCGACATCTCGGCGGCGAAGCGCCAGACGGGAAGGCCGGCGATCCGCGCGGCGAGGTCCCAGGCGGCGTTGACCACCGCGCCGATCGCCATATGCGCGACGCCCTTTTCCGGGCCGAGCCACCGCAGCTGCGAGTCGCCGACCAGTGCGCGCGACAGCTCGCCGAGCGCGGCCGCGTCCGCGGGGACGTCCCGGCCGACGACATGCGGTTCGAGCGCGCGGATCGCCGCGGCCTGGACGTCGTTGCCGCGGCCGATGGTGAAGGCGAGGCCGTACCCGTCGGGCCCGCCGTCGGTGTGGAGCACGACGTACGCGGCCGAATAGTCCGGGTCGGGGTTCATGGCGTCCGAACCGTCCAGGTCCCGTGAGGTGGGGAACCGGACGTCGAGCACCTCCATGCCGACGATCTTCGTCATGCCTGCCTCACGGTCTGGCGCTGGCGGCCGAGGCCGTCGATCTCGAGCTCGATGACGTCACCTTCCCGCAGGTACGGCTTGGGTTCCGGCTGTCCGAGCGCGACGCCCTGCGGAGTGCCGGTGTTGATCAGATCGCCGGGCCGCAGCACCATGAACCGGCTCAGATAATGCACGATCTCGGCGACCGTGAAGATCATGTCCTTGGTGGACGAATCCTGCTTCTTCTCGCCGTTGACCCACAGCTTCAGGCCGAGGTCCTGCGGGTCGGCCACCTCGTCGGCGGTGACCAGCCACGGGCCGAGCGGGTTGAAGTTCTCGCACGACTTGCCCTTGTCCCACTGACCGCCGCGTTCGAGCTGGAACTCCCGCTCGGAGACGTCATTGGAGACGGTGTACCCGGCGACGTACTCAAGGGCTTCTTCGACACTGTCGAGGTACCGCGCGGTCTTGCCGATGACGATGCCGAGCTCGACCTCCCAGTCCGTCTTGGTCGAGTTGCGCGGCACGAGCACGTCGTCGTTCGGGCCGACGACGACGTCGGAGGCCTTCATGAACACGACCGGCTCGGTCGGCACGGCGGCGCCGGACTCCTCGGCGTGCCGCCGGTAGTTGAGGCCGATACAGACGACCTTGCCCGGCCGGGCGATCGGCGCGGCGACCCTGGCCCGCGCGGATTCAGGGCCGGCTTCGGGCAGCTCACCCGCGGCCAGCGCGGCCGCGACCCTGGCGACACCGTCGCCCGCGAAGAAGCTGCCATCGATGTCGGCGGTCAGCCCCGCGAGCTCGCGCAGCGTGCCGTCCCCGGCACGTACGAACGGACGCTCACTTCCCGGCTCCCCGAGACGCAACAGCTGCACGGAT
Source organism: Amycolatopsis sp. lyj-112 (assembly GCF_046549055.1). NCBI lineage: Bacteria > Bacillati > Actinomycetota > Actinomycetes > Pseudonocardiales > Pseudonocardiaceae > Amycolatopsis > Amycolatopsis sp. lyj-112. Next base: position 91,616 of record NZ_JAJPWS010000011.1, read on the forward strand.
TTTCCCTTCCCACCGAACCGCCAAGAATCAACGGCTCCAACAGCAACGAACAGACATCCGATGTATACCCGACCGTGTCCGGCCAGATCTAGAGGTCGTCCGGATTTGTCCCGAAAATTGATCGGATCAGTCAGCGATACCCAGCTGACCTGCGCAGTGTCGTAGGTCACACGGGGAATAGTTACCTACTCTAAGCAAGTTGTTCTTCGCGGAACACTCAGTGGTTGCCATCGGAAGGCCTTCGAGGGTAGTCGGCGGATCCAGGTTTCCGCTGGGCGTGCGGCCGCGAGGTCCTCGTACCGGGTTGTACTCGGGCCTTGCGGCCGTGCGTCCAGCGGGAACCTGGGCCGTCGAGACCCCCGGAGGACTTCCGATGGTGACCACTTAGCCTGGGGAAGGAAGAGCATGACCATCGCGCCCGAGCGAGTGGAAGAACCTCTCACGCGACCGACCATGACCGGACGCGCCCGGTTCGTTTTGATTCTCGGCTGCTTGTCCGCCTTCGGGCCCCTGTCGATCGACATGTACCTGCCCGCACTGCCGCAGATGGCGGGCGAACTGCACGCGGCGGACGCGACCGTCCAGCTCACGCTGAGCGCCTTCATCATCGGCCTCGCGCTCGGGCAGCTCGTCCTCGGACCTCTTTCGGACGCGATCGGCCGCCGCAAGCCCCTCGTGGCCGGCCTCGCGCTCTACATCGTCGGATCGATCCTGTGCGCCCTCGCCCCTAGCGCCGACCTGCTCATCGCCGCCCGCGGCGTCCAGGCCTTCGGCGCCGCCGCCGGGATCGTGATCGCCAGGGCGACCGTGCGCGACCTCTACTCCGGCACCGCGATGACGAAGTTCTTCTCGCTGCTCATGCTGGTCAACGGGCTCGCCCCGATCCTGGCGCCGATCATCGGCGGCCAGATCCTGAACTGGACGTCGTGGCGCGGGGTGTTCGTCTGCCTGACCGCGTTCGGCGCGATCCTGCTCACCGTCGTGTTCTTCCTGCTCCCTGAGCCCCTGCCCGAGGAACGCCGCACGCCGGCGCGGCTCGGCTCGGTGCTGCGGACCTACGCGAGCCTGCTCGCCGACCGCCGTTTCCTCGGCTACGCGCTGGCTTCCGGGCTGATGTTCGGCAGCCTGTTCGCCTACATCTCCGGTTCGTCCTTCGCCCTGCAGGGCGTCTACGGGCTCAGCCCGCAGGACTACAGCCTGGTCTTCGGCCTCAACGGCATCGGCATCGTGCTCGTCGGCCAGCTCAACGGCCGGATCGTCGGCCGCTTTCCGGAACGGAAGCTGCTCACCATCGGCCTGGTCGTCGCGGCCGTGGCCGGTTTCGGCGTGCTGGCGGCCGCGGCGATGGACCTGAGCCTGGTCGGGCTGCTGATCCCGCTGTTCATCCTGGTGTCGAGCATCGGCATGGTGGCACCGAACGCGAGCTCGCTCGCCCTGTCCGAGCAGGCGCGCTCCGCCGGTTCGGCGTCGGCGCTGCTCGGCGTGCTGCAGTTCGTCGTCGGCGGTCTCGCGACGCCGCTGGTCGGGCTCGGTGGCGCGGGCACCGCAGTGCCGATGGGGATCACGATGGCGGCCTTCGGCGTACTGGCGCTGCTGGCTTTCGCCACGCTCACACGCCCGCCGCGCCTCGTGGTCGCTCAGGAGGCGTAGCCGCTGCGGGACGCTATGAACGACTCGTTACTTGCAAATTTTGCAAGTAACGAGTCGTTCATAGCGTCCGGGGGCCGTCACCCAAGCGTCTTGAGTTCCGCGGTCCTCAGCTGATCCGCGGTCACCGTGGCCCGCCCGTCGACGAGCGCCTTGAGCGCGTCCCCGTCGTCCCACTGGTTGACGTTCATCGCGGCGGTCACCTGACCGTCGCGCAGCCAGAACGCGGTGAAGTCGCGGGCCGCGAGATCGCCCCGGACGACGAGTTCGTCGCGTTCGGGGTCGGCCAGGCCGCGGTATTCGCAGCCGAGGTCGTACTGGTCGGAGAAGAAATACGGGCTCTTCAGGTACGGCTCGTTCTCCCCGAGCAGGTTCCCTGCCACGTGTTCGCCTTGCCACTTCGCGCCTGCCCAGTGTTCGACGCGGACGCGTTTTCCGTAGCGGGGATGGAAATGCGCGGCGATATCGCCGATCGCGTAGACGTCGGGCGCGGCGGTCCGCAGACCGGCGTCGGCGCAGACACCGCCGTCGTCGGACAGTTCCAGCCCGGCGGCGTGGGCGAGGTCGACCCGCGGGGCGGCGCCGACGGCCACCAGCACGACGTCCGCGGGAAGTTCTTCGCCACTCTTCAGGCGGACCCCGGTCACCCCATCGGGCTCACCGGTGAATCCGGCGACCCCTTCCTTCAGCCGCCAGTTCACGCCGTGCTGCGTGTGGAGGTCCTTGAACACCCCGGACACCTGCTCGCCGAGCACGGCCAGCAGCGGTGAACCGACCTGGTCGACCACGGTCACCTCGGCGCCGTGTTCCCTGGCGGCCGCCGCGGCTTCGGAACCGATCCACCCGGCCCCGACGATCACCACCCGTTCGGCGTCCTTGAACGCCGAACGTAAGGCCAACGCGTCGTCGAGAGTGCGCAAGGTCCGCAGCCCGGGCAGGTCACCGCCGGGCACCGGGAGCGGACGCGGCTGGGATCCGGTGGCGAGGACCAGCCGGTCGAAGCGGTGCTCACCACCGACGTCGTCGAGCACGAGCCGCGTACCGAGTTCGATCCTGGTCGCGGTCGCCCCACGTTTGTGTTCGATGTTCTTCTCTTCGTAGAAACCCTCGTCGTGCACCCAATCGGGTTCCTCGGCCTTGCCCAGCAGAAGACCTTTGGACAACGGCGGCAATTCATACGGACGGTGAGTGTCGGTGCCGAGCAGCAGGATCTCGCCCTCGTAGCCGCGCTCTCGCAGCGTCCCGGCGGCCGTCGCGCCCGCCAGACCAGCACCGACGATGACGATCTTCCTGGGTTCGGACATCACGGCCTCCCAAGCGGCTTCTCTTCGCGGACGCTACTCCCGTTCGGGTCGCCTCGCCCAGAGCCGGATTGCCCGTCCGGCCCAGTGGACGTCGTAAATGATCACGAACCGCGTGGACGGTTAACCCATCAGTAGGAATGTCGGGTAACCCGCGTCACGCCGCCGAAACCGCCCCGTCCCAGCCACGGACGAGAAAGGGAGATCATGAGCACTGGAAGGATGAGGACCTTGGCACCCCGGGACGAATGGTCGGTCGGCTGCCGGGACCTGGCAGGCAGGCGCAGGGACGTGACGGTGTTCGTGAGCAGCGACAAGATCGTGCTCGTGGCACCGCCCGGAGAGGCCGCCGTACTCGGGCCGCTGGACGTGGGGCGCTTGCGTGCCGCGCTCCGCGACGCCGTGGTCGCGGTGGCCCAGCATCCGGATCACCATGAATGACAACTACCGTTCCTACTTCTGAGTAGGTAGAGTCGGCTCCGTTCGAAAGGAGCAGGCCATGACCACCTACTTCGTGACGGGCGCGACGGGTTTCCTGGGAAAACGCCTGGTCGCGCGCCTACTGCGGCGACCTGAGACCGTAGCCGTCCATGTACTGGTGAGGGAGACCTCACGCGGGAAGCTCCCGAGCCACGAAAAGCTCGTTCCCGTCACCGGCGACCTGACCGAACCCACGCTGGGCGTCGACCCGGCCAAGGTGGGACACCTCGACCACGTCGTGCACCTCGGCGCGATCTACGACCTCACCGCGGACGAAGCCGCGAACAGGTCGGCCAACGTCGACGGCACCCGCAACGTCCTGGAGTTCGCGGCCGCCGCGAAGGCCGGGATCTTCCACCACGTCTCCTCGATCGCGGTGGCCGGCGAGTACGCCGGACGCTTCACCGAGGCCGATTTCGACCTCGGCCAGAGCTTCGCTTCGCCGTACCACGCGACGAAGTTCGAGGCCGAGAAGCTCGTGCGACGGCACGGGAAGACGCCGTACCGGGTGTACCGGCCGTCCGCCGTCGCCGGCGATTCGCGCACCGGCGAGATGGACAAGATCGACGGCCCGTACTACTTCCTCCCCGCGATCTCGCGCCTCTCCGCGCTGCCTCGCCGTTTCCCGCTGGCCGCCCCTGATCTCGGCGCGACGAACCTGGTCCCGGTCGACTACGTCGTCGAAGCGCTCGAGCACCTCATGCACGCCGACGCCCCGAGCGGCAGCACCTACCACCTCGCGTCGCCACGCCCCCAGCCGCTGCACGAGGTCTACAACGCCTTCGCGCGGGCCGCGGGCGCGCCGAAGATCTCCGCCGTGCTCCCCGCCCGGCCGTCCGGAGCGCTCAAACGCGCCGGGACCCGTCTGGCGAAGTCCGCGGCGGCGGGGCTCGACCGCGTTCCGGGCGGCCGTTCGGCACGCGCGGCGGTGCTGAAGGAACTCGGCATCCCGCTCGAAGTCCTGCCGCATCTGAGCATGGACGTCGACTTCGACACGAGCGCGACCACCGCCGCGCTCGAAGGCAGCGGGATCACCTTGCCGCCGTTGAAGGAGTACGCCGGTCCGCTGTACCGGTACTGGCTCGAACACCTGGATCCCGACCGCGGCCGCCGTCGCCCGGGTCCGGAACCGTTGAGCGGCCGCAAGGTGCTGATCACCGGCGCGTCTTCCGGCATCGGGCGCGCGTCGGCGCTGGCCATCGCCGCGAAGGGCGGCGAAGTGATCCTCGTGGCCAGGCGAGTCGACGAACTCGAAGAGGTCCGCGAGCAGATCGTCGCGGCCGGCGGCAAGGCCTCCACCTACCCCTGCGATCTCACCGACGGCGACGCGGTCGACGCTCTGGTCAAGGACGTGCTCGCCGCGCACGGCGCCGTCGACATGCTGGTCAACAACGCGGGCCGCTCGATCCGCCGCTCGCTTTCGCTGTCCACCGAACGGTTCCACGACTTCGAGCGCACGATGGCGATCAACTACTTCGGTCCCGTGCGGCTGATCCTCGGGCTGCTGCCGTCGATGACGGAACGCGGATTCGGCCACGTCGTCAACGTGACGACGCAAGGGCTGCAGACCGACACGCCCCGGTTTTCCGCTTACCTGGCCTCGAAGGCCGCGCTGGAGGAGTTCGGGCTGACCGCCGGACGGGAAACGCTTTCCGACGGCATCACCTTCACCTCGGTGCGGATGCCCCTGGTGCGTACCGACATGATCGCGCCCACCGGGTCCTACCGCGGCCTGCCGGCGAGTTCGCCCGAACGCGCCGCCCGTCTCGTGGTGAAGGCACTCGAGGAACGGCCGGAGATCCTCAATCTGCCCGAAGGCAAGGCCGCCGAACTGGTGACGCTCGTCGCACCCAAGACGGTGCGGTTCTTCGCCCACCTCGCCTACCGGGCGATGCCGGAGTCCGCGCCGGAAACCCGTGGCCTGCCCCGGAAGGCTCCGCTGGCCTCCGTGGCGGGCGCGGTCACCAAGCTGGTCTGGCGCCGCCGTCCCTGACGTCCCCGCGGCCGGGCTCGATCGGGGGATGACCCCGGCCGCTACCATCGGTTTCCGGAACGCCGGGGTCGGCGAGCACGGGCCGAGGTACTCGGACGACCGGGAAGGGGCAGTGTGGACGTCGCCAGTCCCCCGCTGTCGACCGCACTGGTACGGCCGCCCCGGACAGCGCTGAGGCTCTGCCTGCACGCGGCCTGGGTGCTCGCCCTCGCGATCGGCACCGAACTCCGCGTGGGACGCTTCGGTTTCCACCCCTCGGACCAGGGTTTCATCCTCGCCCAGGCGTGGCGGGTGCTGCACGGAGAAGTCCCGCACACCGACATCATCTCCGCGCGGCCACTGGGTTCGGCGTTCCTGCACGTCGTCGACTTCGTGCTGCCGGGGCCGCTCTTCTTCGTCTCCAGCGTGCTCACCATGCTCGAGATCATCCTGGCGACCATCGCGTTCACCGTGCTGGTCACCCGGCGCCGCGTCCGTGACTGGGGGCCGGGGCTCACCGGGCTCACCGCGGCCGCGTCGCTGCTGAACCTCAACGCGTTCCCGCTGATGGCGTGGCACACCATCGACGGGATCTTCCTGACCGCCTGCGGCGCCTGGGCGCTGGATTCCGGGCTGCGCAAAGGCAAGGCGTGGCCCCGGTGGCTCGGGCTCGTCCTGCTGGGCGCCGCGGTGTTCGTCAAGCAGAGCTTCGCGCCGGCGCCGCTGATCGCGCTGCTTTGGCTGCTGCTGCACCCTTCGATGCGGGAAGGCGCGTTCCGCACCGGCCACTGGTGGGGCAGGCTGGCGGGGGATCTGCTGGCGCTCAACGCCTTTCTCATCCTCTACATCGGAATCGTCGCGTTCGACGGCGGGCTCGGCGTGATGGCCGAACAGCTCACCGGTGGACTGCCTGCCTATGGCGAACGGCTTCTCGGTCTGTGGCTGGGGAATCCCGAAGCGCTCACGCGGCCTCCGGTGCGGGGACTGGCCTTCTTCGCCATCGCCGGTGCGCTTCTGGCCTTGATCGGGATCTTCCGCGAACGGACCGGGTTCGCGGGCGCGATCTTCGCTCGGCTGCTGCTCCTGGCCGGTGTCGCGGTGGTGGTCGGCACCGTCGTCGACGGGCGTTTCACCGGCGCGTCCCGCTGGGCGGACGTCCTCTGGTGGATCCTCGGCGTCGCGCTGCTGGTGAACTGGGTGGCGACGCGGCGCTTCCACCGGATGGGCGCGCTGGTGTTCGCGACCGGGTTCATGACCAGCCTGTCGTGGGGGAACGACACCCCGACGCTGTTCACCGGGACACTCGCGCTGACCGCGCTCCTGCTGCTGGCGGACGCGCTGCCGCCGGTACCGGAACCGCCTCGCCGCCTGCGGCTGACCGGTGCGACGGCGATGGGCCTGGTCGCGGTGCTGGCGTCGGGCTGGGCCGTGGTCGCGCACCACGACAAGGCCGCCTATCTCGACATGGCGCACGAAAAGCTGACCGGCGACCTCGGCACGGTGACGCCGTCGCTGAGCGGGATCCGGACGAATCCCGGCACCTTCGCCTATATCTCCCAGATCCAGGACTGTGTCACGCGGTTCCCGGCGGGACGCACGGCGGTCCTGCCCGACAACCCGTTCGCCTATCCCGCTTTCGGCCTGCGCAACCCGTTCCCGCTGGAATGGCCGCTGCCGCTGGAGATCGTCGCCGACGCTCCACAACGGATGCTCGCGGCCGCGGACGACCTCAACCGCGACGGCGATTACCTGGTGCTGTTCCAGACCGTGAGCATGCCGACGCTGACCAAGGGCGGGCCCGTTCCCGCGCAGGTCACGCCGGAGACGCCGATCTTCGACTACCTGGGGTTGGAGAAGGCGCTCCAGTCACGGCTGACCGGGCAGACCGTCACCTGCGGAAGCTTCATCGGCAAGTACCGCAACTAGAGGACTAATTGCGGGGAGTCAGTCGACGCCCGCGTCTTCGGGGCGGCCGGCGGCAAGTCCGGCGAGGACGTCCAAAGCGGCCGAAAGCGTCTCCAGCGGCGGCGAAGACACGGCCAGCCGCACCGCGTTGGGAGCGTGCCCGGGGACGACGGCGAACGCGGCCGCGGGCGTGACCGCGATCCCCCGCCGCGCGGCCGCGGCGACGAAGGTTTCGGCCCGCCACTGCTCCGGCAGTTCCCACCAGCAGTGGTAGGCCCGCGGGTCCGCGCGCAGCGTGAACCCGGCCAGCCGGGCGGCCGTCACCCGTTGGCGTTCCGCAGCGTCGAGCCGTTTCGCCCGTTCGACGGTTTCCAGCGTGCCGCCGGTGATCCACCGGGTGGCGGCCTCGAGCGCGAACCGGGGCGCGACCCAGCCGCCCGACCGCACCGACGCCGCCAGCCGCGCCGACCATTCCGGCGGCACGGCCAGGAATCCGGTGGTCAGACCGGGCGCGAGCCGTTTGGACATGCTGTCCGCGAACACCGTGCGTTCCGGCGCGAACGTCGCGAACGGACGGATCTCCGGCCGCAGAAAAGTGTAGATCCCGTCCTCGATCACCGGGATGTCCATGCGGCGCACGGTTTCCGCCAGCTTCGCCCGCCGCTCGTCGTCCATTGTGGACCCCAGCGGATTGTGCAGCGTCGGCTGGACGTACAGCGCGCGCACGGGCGCCGCGGCGTGAGCGGCTTCGAGCGCTTCGGGGATAAGGCCGACGTCGTCGGTCTCGACGGGCACCAACTGCACGCCGAGCCGTCCGGCGAGCGCCTTGACCACGGGATACGTGATGGCTTCGACGGCGAGCCGTTCCCCCATCGGCACGAAGGCGGCGATGGCGGCCGCGATGGCTTCCCTGCCGCTTCCCGCGAAGAGAACTTCAGGCGTCCAACCGTCCCTCGCGAGCAGCCCGGTGACGGCGTCCCGGGCCTGCTTCGAGCCGGACACGCTCCCCGGTCGCAGGGCCGCCGTCAGGACGTCGTCGCGCAACAGCGGCTCCAGCGCCTTCCCGACGAGCGCGGACTGTTCCGGAAGGACGGCGAAGTTGAGTTCGAGGTCGATCATCGCCCCGCCCGGTTCGGCGAGCGCGGTCTCCAGCGGTGGTTTCGCCGCGCGGATGAACGTGCCCCGGCCGACCTCGCCGACCACGACTCCCCTGCGCACGAGTTCGCCGTAGACCCTGGCGGCGGTCGAGTTCGCGATCCCGCGCTCGCGGGCGAACCGCCGCTGCGGCGGCAACCGGTCACCCGGCCGGAGCCTGCCCGCTTCGACGTCCGCGGCGATCTCGTCCGCGACGATCCGGTAGTCCTCCATGTCTCACCTTCGATAGCACCGAGACCGCTCAGGACATTGCACTGAGCATGATGTCATCGACGGGCGTCGTGAGACGACTGCGACCTACGGAACACCACAACGGCGGGTCCCTAGGTTAGCCTAACCTGCGTGGAGACCGTGGATACCCTCACCGAGCAGAGCACGACGTCCCGCCTGCACGCGGAAGCGCTGACGCTCGCCTACGACGGCCGCACCGTGGCCGAAGACCTCGGGGTGGTCATCCCCGACCAGTCGTTCACCGTCATCGTCGGCCCGAACGCCTGCGGCAAGACCACGCTGCTGCGCGCGCTCGCGCGGATGCTCAAGCCCCGCACGGGTTCGGTGTACCTCGACGGCCAGGTGATCACCTCCTTCCCCGCCAAGGAGGTCGCGCGCCGGCTCGGTCTGCTGCCGCAGAGTTCCCTCGCGCCGGACGGCATCACCGTCGCCGACCTCGTCGCTCGCGGCCGGTACCCGCACCAGCGCCTGCTGCGCCAATGGTCCCGTGAGGACGCCACCGTGGTCGCCGAGTCCATGCGCGCCACCGGTGTCGACGACCTCGCGGAACGGCTCGTCGACGAACTCTCCGGCGGCCAGCGCCAGCGCGTCTGGATGGCGATGGCACTCGCGCAGGAGACCGATCTGCTGCTGCTCGACGAGCCGACGACCTATCTGGACATCGCGCACCAGATGGACATCCTCGACCTGTGCGCGCAACTGCACGAGGAACAGGGCCGGACGCTGGTCGCGGTGCTGCACGACCTCAACCACGCCGCGCGCTACGCGACCCACATGATCGCGATGCGGGACGGAGAGGTCCTGGCGACCGGCTCACCCGAAGAGGTCGTCACGGCCACGAACGTCGAGAAGATCTTCGAGCTGCCGTGCCGGGTCATGCCCTGCCCCGAAACCGGGACCCCGCTGGTGATCCCGAAGGCCGGACGCCGCGCCGCCTGAGCCTCCCCGCGCGGCCGCGAAGGCCGCTAGGTTGGCGAGGGAGGTGCCATGACACAGGAATTGTGGTCCGAAGTGGACGACTACCTCGCCGGGGTGCTCGTCCCGTCCGATCCCGCCCTCGAAGCCGCGCTGCTCGCCTCGGACGAGGCCGGGCTGCCGCAGATCGCCGTCGCGCCGAACCAGGGGAAGCTGCTCAACCTGCTGGCCAGGATGATCGGCGCGCATTCCATTCTGGAGTTCGGCACGCTCGGCGGCTACAGCACGATCTGGCTGGCCCGCGCCCTGCCGCCGCAGGGACGGCTCGTCACGCTCGAGTTCGATCCGAAACACGCCGAGGTCGCCCGCGCCAACATCGACTCCGCCGGGCTCGGCGGGCTGGTCGACATCCGCGTCGGTGAGGCGCTGGACCTGCTGCCGGGTGTCGAAGGCCCGATCGACCTCGCGTTCATCGACGCCGACAAGGTCAACACCCCGGCCTACTTCGAGGCGTCGCTGAAGCTCACCCGGCCCGGCGGCGTGATCATCATCGACAACGTCGTCCGCGGTGGTGCGGTGGCCAACGCGGCCAGCGACGATCCGAACGTCCAGGGGATCCGGCGGCTGCACGAGGTGATCGCCACCGAACCGCGCGTCGACGCGACGGCGTTCCAGACGGTCGGGAAGAAGGGCTACGACGGTCTGACGATCGCGCTGGTGAAGTCCTGATGGGCACCCGAAGATCCCCTGGTTTCGCGTGATCCGAGGGACGACATGCGTGACTGGACGGCGATCACCCGTGTCCAGGTGGCGATCATGCGTGATTGGACACGTAACACGCGACAGAACCCGGCCCGGGTGAGATCGCCGTCTGATCACGCGAGATCGACGTCTGATCACGGGTGACGTCCATCGACGTCGACCCGCCCAGGCCTTCCCAACCACACCAGCCCCAGGCTTAACGTCACCGAGGCGGTGCCGGAACCATCTGCGGGTCGGCGGGTTCCGGCCACCGCACCGGCAGTCCCTGGTGGAAGCCCGACATGAAGCGCTGCCACAGGTCGGCCGGGATCGTCTTGCCGGTCAGCTTCTCGCCCGCCGCGTCGCGCATCCGGCGCGGTTCGTCCGGCCCGACCCACACCGCCGTCGACAGCTGCGGCGTGTACCCGACGGCCCAGCCGCCGGCGTTGTCCCCGGTGTCCTGGAAGCGGAAGTCGCCGGTCTTCAGCGCCGCCGGGCGGTCCTTCAGCCCGGTGATCAGCACGCGGTTGATCGTGCCGGCGATCCGGCGGCTCAACGCCTCGTCGTCGTCGAACGCGGGTGCCTTGTCCGAAGGCCGTTCCCAGACGATCTCGCCGTGCTCGTCCCGGATCTTCGACACCAGATGCGGGGTGGCGCGCATCCCGTCGGCCGCGAAGGTCGCGTAGGCGCCGGCCATGTCGCTGGGCCGCAGCGGATAACGGCCGACCGCGATCCCCGGGCCGATCAGAAAGCCGTCCTTCTCCCGCATGGTCACCGCGCCGTCGACGGCCTCCGGGATCCCGGCCGCCCGGGCCGCGTTCCGGACGGCGTCCGCGCCGAGCTTCTTCGCCAGGTCGACGAAGGGGCCTTGAGCGTCGCGCCCGAACGCCTCGCGCAGCGTGCACCTGCCCGCTTCGCCGCATTCGTCGTCGAACTTGAAGGTCTCGCCGAGGAACTCGACCTCTTCCGGCAGCTTCACCGGCTCGTCCACACTGATTCCCTGCCTCACCCCGGCGGCGAGGGTGAACGGATGGAAGGCCGATCCGGCGCCGTACGGGGTTCCGGCGTAGTCGTGCACGCTCCAGCCGCCGCCGTTGTAGGCGCGGATCGCCCCCGTCCCGGGTTCGACGGCGACCAGCGCCGCCCGGAAGTGCTCGGGCTGGCCCTGCAGCCGCTCCTTCACCGCCTTCTCGGCCTCGGCCTGGGCGCGCGGGTCGATGGTCGTCTCGACCTTCATCGCGCCGCCGCGAAGCCGGTCCAGCGGGAAGCCCGCCTGCTCGAGTTCGGCGAGTACCTGCTGCTTGATGTGGTACTTCTCGTAGGTGACCCGGCCGGCCCTGGTCTCCGAAGGCGCCTGGATCGCGTCCTCCGGATAGGTCATCGTGACCGCTTCGGCCTGGCCGACGTAACCACGGGTGACCAGCTTGTTCACCACGTACGACCAGCGCTTCATGGCGTGCTGGTGGGTGGAGGCATAGGGGTCGTGCACCGACGGCGACTGGATCATCCCGGCCAGGAAAGCCGCTTCGCTCCAGGTCATCGAGTCGTCGAGCTTGCGACCGAAGTAGGCGTTCATCGCCGACGCAGGCCCGTAGGTGCCCCGGCCGAAGGAGATGATGTTGACGTAGCTCTCGAAGATCTCCTTCTTGGTCTGCTGCTGGGTGATCTTCGTGGCGAGCACCAGTTCGGAGAACTTGCGGGTGAGGGTGGCGTCCTCGTTGCCGGTCGACTTCTTGATGTACTGCTGGGTGATCCCCGAGCCGCCGCCGACCCCGGTCACCAGCGCGCGGCCGAGCCCGGTGAGGTCGAAGCCCTCGTTGTCCCAGAAGGTCGGGTCCTCCGTCGCGACGATCGCGTCGCGCAGCTTCGCCGGGATGTTGTCGTAGGAGACGAACAGCCGGTCACCGCCGGGCGGGACCACCTTGAGCAGTTCGGAGCCGTCGGTGTTCTGCAGGACGACGGTCTTGTCGAGGTCGGCGAGCACTTCCTGGGGGCTGCGGACGTCGAGCAGGACGTACGCGATGCCGAACGCGACCGCCGGGATGCCGATCAGGAGGCCGAGAGACCAGGCGCCGATCCGGCGTATCCGCCGCCACCTGCGTTTCCCGCGGTCCGGCTCCGGGGTGGCCGTGGTTTCCGACTCGGGTGCCGTTCCGTCATCCGGGTTTTCCACGCCACTGTTTTCCACGCCCAGAGAGACGCCCGAACGAGTGAAAAGGTTGTGGGAAAATCACCGATTCCTGCAACCCGTCCCACGCAAGTAGTCCTCTAGTTGCGGTAGTTCGTATCGCCAACTACCGCAACTAGAGGACGAAACGCGAAGGGGCGGGGTCAGGCGAGGAAGGCGCGAAGCAGCGAAGCGGTGCCTTCGACGTGCTCGGCCATCGCGCGGCGGGCCGCTTCGGAGTCGCCGGCGAGGATCGCGTCGACGATGGCCTCGTGCTGGACGTTGGAGTGCTCCAGGTTCGGTTCGAGCAGCGGGATCATGTCCAGCAACTGGTTGACCCGCATCCGCGCGTCCGCCATCGCCGTGGTCAGCGAACCGGACGCGGTGACCTCGGCGATCGCCAGGTGCAGCCGCGAATCCTTGCGCCGGTAGTCGCCGAGGTCGGCCGCGGCGGCCTCCGCCAGCGTGCTGGTCAGGTGCTGCCGGTCGGCCGGGCTGAGTGAACGCGACGCCGCCATCTCGGCGGCACCGGTCTCCAGGACGTGCCGCAGGCCGAGGGCGTCCTCCAGGGTGGCGTTGTCGACCTTGCGCCCGTCGGCGGCCGGAGGGGCGGGCAGGACCTCGTTGACGAACGTGCCGCCGTAGCGGCCGCGCCGGGATTCGACGTACCCTGCGTCGGAAAGAGCGCGGATCGCCTCGCGCAACGTCACCCGGCTGACGCCGAGCCGTTCGGCGAGTTCGCGCTCCGAGGGCAGCCGCTCGCCCGCGCCGACCACGCCGAGCCGGATCGCCTGAAGCAGCCTTTCGACGGTCTCCTCGAAGGCGTTGCCCGCGCGCACCGGGCGGAACAGCGCGTCACCCGCGTTCGCGACCGTGCTCGACTCCACCCTTCGAGTTTAGGCGCCCCGCAAGTCGTCCTCTGGTTGCGGTACTTGCACACGCATATACCGCAACCAGAGGACGAAACGCGGGGGTCAGCACTCGATGACGTTGACGGCCAGGCCGCCGCGCGAGGTCTCCTTGTACTTCACGCTCATGTCGGCGCCGGTCTCCCGCATGGTCTTGATCGCCTTGTCCAGCGTCACGATGTGCGAACCGTCGCCGCGCATCGCCATCCTCGCGGCGTGGATCGCCTTCGAAGCGCCGACGGCGTTGCGCTCGATGCACGGGATCTGCACCAGCCCGCCGACCGGGTCGCAGGTCAGCCCCAGGTGGTGCTCGACGCCGATCTCGGCGGCGTTCTCCACCTGCGCAGGGCTCCCGCCGAGGACCTCGGTCATCCCGGCGGCGGCCATCGCGCTCGCCGATCCGACCTCGCCCTGGCAGCCGACCTCGGCCCCGGAGATCGAGCCCGTCTGCTTGAGGATCGAGCCGATCGCGGCCGCGGTGAGCATGAACGTCACGATGCCGTCGTCGGACGACCCGCGGATGAAGCGCTGGTAGTAGTGCAGGACCGCGGGGATGATCCCGGCGGCGCCGTTGGTCGGCGCGGTGACGACGCGGCCGCCCGCGGCGTTCTCCTCGTTGACCGCCAGCGCGTACAGGCTCACCCAGTCCATGGCGTACAGCGGATCGCCGACGCCGTCTTCGGCGAGCAGCTTCTCGTGCAGCGCCTTGGCCCGTCGCGGCACCTTCAGCCCGCCGGGCAGGACGCCCTCGTGCGCGCAGCCGTTGTGCACGCATTCCACCATGACCTGCCAGATCTCCAGCAGGCCTTCGCGAACCTCCTCGCGCGTGCGCCAGGAAAGTTCGTTGCGCAGCATGATCTCGCTCATCGGCAGACCGGTGTCCGCGCAGTGCTTCAGCAGGTCCGCGCCGGTGCGGAACGGGAACTCCAGCTTCGTCTCGTCCTCGACGACGACGGTGTCGGTCTCGTAGGACTCGTCGCGCACGAAGCCGCCGCCGACGGAGTAGTACGTCCGCTCGCGCAGCACCTTCCCGTCCGCGTCGAACGCGCGGAAGATCATGCCGTTCGGGTGTGCCGGCAACGACTTCCGCCGGTGCATCGTCAGGTCGGTGTCCTCGACGAACACGATTTCGTGCTCGCCCCGCACCAGCAGCCGGGCCGATTCACGGATCGCGGCGACCTTGCCGGACACCGTGTCGGTGTCGATCTCCTCCGGACGCTCGCCGGAAAGCCCGAGCATGACGGCCTTGTCACTGCCGTGCCCGAATCCGGTCGCGCCCAGTGAGCCGAAGAGTTCGGACTGGACCCGGGTCGTGGCGGGCAGGTCGCCGTCGGCGGCCAGACCGTCCACAAAGGTCAGTGCGGCACGCATCGGACCCACCGTATGAGAGCTGGAGGGGCCTATGCCGATCGAAAACAGGTCGAAGACGCTGATCGCCATTGATCTGCCCTCCTTCCTATCTGGCCAGCAGTGAGCTGGCTTCCTGTGCTGCGGGGCCTTCGGAAACGAGGTGGGCCAGGTTCTCCGACAGCTCTTCGCCTCGGTGAGCCTTCGTCTGCGCGAAAAGACGACCCGCGCGGTACGACGACCGGACCAGCGGCCCCGCCATCACACCGGCGAAACCCATCGCCTCAGCAGCGTTCGAGTGCTCCACGAACTCCTCCGGCTTGACCCACCGGTCCACCGGATGATGCCGCGGCGAAGGCCGCAAGTACTGGGTGATCGTCAAGATCTCACAACCCGCGTCGACCAGATCCTTCATCGCCGGAGCCACCTCCTCCGGAGTCTCACCCATACCCAGGATCAGATTCGACTTCGTCACCAAACCGGCCTCACGAGCCCGCGTAATGACCTCCAACGACCGCGCATACCGGAAACCAGGGCGGATCCGCTTGAAGATCCGCGGCACCGTCTCCACATTGTGCGCCAACACCTCAGGACGCGAACCGAACACCTCGGCCAGCTGATCCGGGTCCGCGTTGAAGTCCGGGATCAACAGCTCGACACCGGTACCCGGGTTCAACGCGTGGATCTGACGCACGGTTTCGGCATACAGCCACGCACCACCGTCCTCCAGGTCGTCGCGCGCGACACCGGTCACCGTGGAATAGCGCAGCCCCATGGCCTGCACCGACTCCGCCACCTTGCGCGGCTCGGTCGTGTCCAGCGCCGCCGGCTTGCCCGTGTCGATCTGGCAGAAGTCACACCGACGGGTGCACTGGTCGCCGCCGATCAGGAACGTCGCCTCACGGTCTTCCCAGCACTCATAAATGTTGGGACAACCGGCCTCTTCACAAACAGTATGGAGGCCTTCACGCTTCACCAAGCCCTTCAGCTCAGTGAACTCCGGACCCATCCGCGCCCGCGTCTTGATCCACGGAGGCTTCTTCTCGATCGGAGTCTGCGCGTTGCGGACTTCGAGACGGAGAAGTTTGCGCCCCTCGGGAACGGCACTCATCGCTTGAGGTCCGCGTACAGCGGGTGCTTCTTCGCCAGCAGTTCGACCCGGGCGGACAGCGACTGGCTCAGCGCCTCGTCGAAGTCGGGGCGCAGCGCCTCGGCGATGATGTCGGCGACCTCGGTGAAGTCCTCGGCGCCGAAGCCGCGGGTGGCCAGCGCCGGGGTGCCGATCCGCAGGCCCGACGTGATCATCGGCGGACGCGGGTCGAACGGGACGGCGTTGCGGTTGACCGTGATACCGACCGAGTGCAGCCGGTCTTCGGCCTGCTGACCGTCCAAAGTGGAGTTGACCAGGTCGACGAGCACCAGGTGCACGTCGGTGCCGCCGGTCAGCACGCGGACGCCCGCCTCGGCGCAGTCCGTACGGGAAAGTCGGTCGGCCAGGATCTTCGCGCCTTCGAGCACGCGCTCCTGACGCTCGCGGAACTCGGGGCTCGCGGCGACCTTCAGCGCGACGGCCTTGGCGGCGATGACGTGCTCCAGCGGACCGCCCTGCTGGCCGGGGAACACCGCCGAGTTGATCTTCTTGGCGAGTTCCTGACGGCACAGGATGATGCCGCCGCGCGGGCCGCCGAGGGTCTTGTGCGTGGTCGTGGTGACGATGTCCGCGTACGGCACCGGGCTCGGGTGCAGTCCTGCGGCGACAAGGCCGGCGAAGTGCGCCATGTCTACCATGACCTTCGCGCCGACCTCATCGGCGATGCGGCGGAACTCGGCGAAGTCGAGCTGACGCGGGTACGCCGACCAGCCGGCGATGATCAGCTTCGGCTTGTGCTCCTTGGCGAGGCGCTCGATCTCCTCGACGTCGACGATGCCGGTCTCTTTGTCGACATGGTAGGCGACGACGTTGTAGAGCTTGCCCGAGAAGTTGATCCGCATCCCGTGCGTCAGGTGCCCGCCGTGGGCGAGGTCGAGACCGAGGATCGTGTCGCCGGGGTTGAGCACGGCGACCATGGCGGCGGCGTTGGCCTGCGCGCCGGAGTGCGGCTGGACGTTGGCGTGCTCGGCGCCGAACAGGGCCTTCGCGCGGTCGATCGCCAGCTGCTCGATGACGTCGACGTGCTCACAACCGCCGTAGTAGCGGCGGCCGGGGTAACCCTCGGCGTACTTGTTGGTCAGCACCGAACCCTGCGCTTCGAGCACGCCCACCGGGGCGAAGTTCTCCGACGCGATCATTTCCAGGGTCGACTGCTGCCGGTCGAGTTCGGCGGCGACGGCCACGGCGACCTCGGGGTCCACTTCGGACAGGGCTGCGTTGAACAAAGAAGTGTCTCCCATTTCAGCTCTCCTGGGTGAGCACGGCATAAGCCTGGGCGTCGAGCAGGGCGGGCACGTCACCGGACAGACGCACCTTCAGGAGCCATCCTTCGGTGTAGGAGTCCGAGTTGATGACCTCGGGGGTGTCCGTTGTGGCCTCGTTCACCTCGACGACCTCGCCGTCCACGGGCGCGTACAGCTCGCTGACCGACTTGGTCGACTCGACCTCGCCGAACACCTCGCCGGCGGTGACCGTGTCACCGACCGCGGGAAGCTGGACGAACACGATGTCGCCGAGCGACTCGGCGGCGAAGGCGGTGATGCCCACGGTGGCGACACCGTCGACGACGCGCAGCCACTCGTGTTCCTTCGTGTACTTCAGGTCCTGGGGGATGCTCATGGTCGTTCAAGTGCCTTTCAGGCGCGGGAGTAGAAGGGCAGGGCGACGACCTCGACGGGCTCGACGCGGCCCCGGATGTCGACGGAAAGCTCGGTGCCGGGCTCGCTGTGCTCCCGG
Organism: Amycolatopsis sp. lyj-112; assembly: GCF_046549055.1. NCBI lineage: Bacteria > Bacillati > Actinomycetota > Actinomycetes > Pseudonocardiales > Pseudonocardiaceae > Amycolatopsis > Amycolatopsis sp. lyj-112. The sequence continues at coordinate 109,272 of NZ_JAJPWS010000011.1, forward strand.
TCCACATAGGCCATGGCGATCGGGTAGCCCAGGGTCGGCGAGAGGGCACCACTGGTGACCTCGCCGACCTCGGTCTCGCCGGCCAGCACGGTGTAGCCGTGGCGCGGCGCGCGGCGGCCCGCGCCCTTGAGACCGACACGCACGCGGGGAACGTCCGCTTTGGACAGTTCCTCGAGCGCGGCCTTGCCGACGAAGTCGGCGGGCTTCTCGAACTTGACGACGCGGCCGAGGCCGGCCTCGAACGGGCTCAGCTGGAGGCTGAGTTCGTTGCCGTACAACGGCATTCCGGCTTCGAGACGCAGGGTGTCGCGGCAGGCGAGACCCGCCGGGAGCAGGCCGTGCGGCTCGCCCGCCTCGGTGAGGATGCGCCAGACGGCGGGAGCCTCACCGGCCGGGACGTACAGCTCGAAGCCGTCTTCGCCGGTGTAGCCGGTGCGGGCCAGCAGGACGTCGTGTCCCTTCACGACGGCCGGGACGCTCGCGTAGTACTTGAGTGCGCCGAGGTCGGCGTCGGTGACGGCGCCGAGGATCTCGACGGCCTTCGGGCCCTGGACGGCGAGCAGCGCGACGTCCTCGGACTTGTTGTCGACGACCGCGTCGAACCCGGCGACGCGCTCGGCCAGCGCCGCGGCGACCACGGCGGCGTTGCCCGCGTTGGCCACGACCAGGAACTTCTCGTCGGCGAGGCGGTAGACGACCAGGTCGTCGAGCACGCCGCCACTGGCGTCGCAGATCATCGTGTAGCGCGCCCGGCCCGGCTTGACGCCGGACAGGTTGCCGACCAGCGCGAAGTCGAGGACGTCGGCGGCCTGCGGGCCGGTCACCTCGATCTCGGCCATATGCGAGAGGTCGAACAGCCCCGCCGTCTCGCGAACCGCCTTGTGCTCCGCCAGTTCGCTGGTATAGCGCACGGGCATCGACCAGCCCGCGAAGTCGGTGAACAACGCACCAAGTCCTTTGTGGACTCCGTGCAGGGACGTCTCTTTCGACATCGAGTGCCTCAGTTCTCGTAGGCGTTGAGCGGCGGGCAGGAGCAGACGAGGTTACGGTCCCCGCGCGCACCGTCGATGCGGCGCACCGGGGGCCAGTACTTGGCCTTGCGATTCACTCCGGCGGGGTACACCGCGAGTTCGCGGTCGTAGGGCAGATCCCAGTCGCCCACCAGCGTTTCCGCGGTGTGCGGGGCGTTGCGCAGCGGGCTGTTGTCCGCGGCCCAGCGACCCTGCGCGACGGCGTCGATCTCGGCGCGGATGGCGATCATCGCGTCGCAGAAGCGGTCGATCTCGCCGAGGTCCTCGGATTCGGTCGGCTCCACCATCAGCGTGCCCGCCACCGGGAAGGACATGGTCGGGGCGTGGAAGCCGTAGTCGATCAGGCGCTTCGCGACGTCGTCCACGCTGACGCCGGTCTCCTTGGTGAGCCCGCGCAGGTCGAGGATGCATTCGTGCGCGACCAGACCGTCCTGACCGGTATAGAGCACCGGGTAGGCCTGGTTGAGCCGCTTCGCGACGTAGTTCGCGGCGAGGACGGCGACCTGGGTCGCGGCGGTGAGCCCGCCGGCGCCCATCATGCGGACGTACGCCCACGAGATCGGCAGGATCGACGCCGAGCCGTACGGGGCGGCGCTGATCGGGCCGACGCCGGTCGACGGACCGGCCTTCTCCAGCAGCGGGTGGTTCGGCAGGTACGGCGCGAGGTGCGCGCGCACCGCGACCGGGCCGACGCCGGGGCCGCCGCCACCGTGCGGGATGCAGAAGGTCTTGTGCAGGTTCAGGTGCGAGACGTCGCCGCCGAACTCACCCGGCTTGGCCAGGCCCAGCAGCGCGTTGAGGTTCGCGCCGTCGACGTAGACCTGACCGCCCGCGTCGTGGACGATCTTGGCCAGCTCGTCGATGCCGTGCTCGTAGACACCGTGCGTGGACGGATAGGTGACCATGATCGCGGAAAGCGTGTCGCGGTGGGCCTCGACCTTGGCGCGCAGGTCGTCGAGGTCGACGTTGCCCTCGTCGGTGCACTTGACCACGACGACGCGCATCCCCGCCATGACGGCGGAAGCGGCGTTCGTGCCGTGCGCCGACGACGGGATCAGGCAGACCTCGCGCTCCTTCTGGCCGTTCGCGTGGTGGTACGCGCGGATCGCGAGGAGGCCGGCGAGTTCGCCCTGGCTGCCCGCGTTCGGCTGCAGCGACACCTTGTCGTAGCCGGTGACTTCGGCGAGCCAGCCGGAAAGCTGCTCGACCAGCACGTGGTAGCCCTCGGCGTCCTCGGCCGGGGCGAACGGGTGGATACCCGCGAACTCGCGCCAGCTGATCGGCTCCATCTCGGTGGTGGCGTTGAGCTTCATCGTGCAGGAGCCGAGCGGGATCATGCCGCGGTCGAGCGCGTAGTCCAGATCGGACAGGCTGCGCAGGTAGCGCAGCATCGCGGTCTCGGAGCGGTGCGAGTGGAACACCTCGTGGGTGAGGTACTCGCTCTCGCGGTTCAGGCCGGCGGGCAGCGACGCGCTCTGGCCCGCGTCGGCGTCGATCCCGAAGGCACGCAGCACCTTGGTGATGATCGCGGGCGTGGTGACCTCGTCGACGGCGATGCGGACGTGGTCGGCGTCGACCGGGCCGAGGTTGATCCCGTTCTCGCGCGCGACGGCGACGACCGCTTCGGCCTGGCCGGGCATGCGGGCGAGGACGGTGTCGAAGAAGCCTTCGTGGACGACCTCGACGCCGCCGGAGCGCAGCGCGTCCGCCAGGCCGGCGGCGAGTTCGTGGACGCGGGTCGCGATGCGCTTGAGGCCGTCCGGACCGTGGTAGACCGCGTACATCGCGGCGAGCACGGCGGGCAGGACCTGCGCGGTGCAGATGTTCGACGTCGCCTTCTCGCGGCGGATGTGCTGCTCACGGGTCTGCAGCGCGAGGCGGTACGCGGGGTTGCCGTCGGCGTCGACCGAGACACCGACGAGGCGGCCCGGCAGCGAGCGCTCGAGCCCGGCGCGGACGGCCATGTACCCGGCGTGCGGGCCGCCGTAGCCGAGCGGGACGCCGAAGCGCTGGGTGGAACCGGCGGCGATGTCCGCGCCGAACTCACCCGGAGCGGTGACCAGCGTGAGGCCGAGCAGGTCGGCGGCGACGGTGTACAGCGCGCCGGCGGCCTTCGCGGTCTCGGAGATGGCGGAGTAGAAGCCCGCGCCGCGCAGCACACCGGAGGCACCCGGGTACTGGACGACGACGCCGAAGAAGTCCTCGGGCAGGCCGGTGAGCAGGTCGCGGACCTCGACCTCGACGCCCATCGCCTCGGCGCGGGTGCGCACGACGGCGATCGTCTGCGGCAGACATTCGGCGTCGAGGACGACCTTGTTCGACTTCACCTTCGACGCGCGGCGCATCAGCATGACGGCCTCGGCGACCGCGGTGGACTCGTCGAGCAGGGAGGCGTTCGCGGTGGCGAGACCGGCCAGTTCGGAGACCATGGTCTGGAAGTTGAGGAGGGCTTCGAGACGGCCCTGCGAGATCTCCGGCTGATACGGCGTGTACGCCGTGTACCAGGCCGGGTTCTCCAGCACGTTGCGGCGGATGACCGCGGGGGTGACCGTGTCGTGGAAGCCGAGGCCGATCATCTGCGTCATCGGCTTGTTGAGCGCGGCGAGCGCGCGGAGTTCGGCGATGGCGTCCTCTTCGGACGCGGCGGGCGGGAGTTCGAGGTCGCGGGTGACCCGGATCGCGGACGGGACGGCCGCCTGAACCAGGGCGTCAAGGCTGCCGTAACCGACCTCGGCGAGCATCTTGGCCTGCTCGGACTCCGAAGGGCCGATGTGCCGGTCGTCGAAGGGCGTACTGGTCAAGGGAGCTCCTTTGGTCAGGCGCCGGATAGACCGGTGCGCTGGGAACTCCCCCTCTGTCATGGCACCTGAGAGTTTCACCACCGCGAACGGTGGCTTTCACCTTGGGTGAGACGCCTCGAAGCGCCTGCTTTCCAGAGTGGCCTCGCGGAAGCGGTAGTGGATACCTGAGAGATTCCGGGGAGTTTGCTCCTTCGGTGCCCCACCACGTTCGTGAGGGCTCTCCCGCTCCAGCTCAACGGCCCTGTCTGTAGTTGTGCGCACACCGTACCCGGCCCGTTCGGCACGCGTCTACTTCTGGCCGATCACGTCACTTGTCCCGGCCGCCCGGACACTCGGTGTGCCCGGACGGCGCTTACGAGATCAGGCGTTCGGCGTCACCGAACCGGGCCGACCTTGGTCTCGACGTGCTGCTTCACGGCGTCGTCGACGATCTCCCGCATCTTGTCGACGGTCATGTCGGGGTCGTTCGACAGCGCCGCGATCGCGGCCATCAGGGCAGCCTGGTTCGCGGCCATCCGGCCTTCGATGTACTCGGCATGACCGATCGCGCCGGCGAGGGCGTTCTCGACGGTGATCCTCGAGCCGTTCCACGTCGCGAGGGTGTCCGTGAGCTGCATGTCGTCCTCCTGGGGATAGAGGTGGGCGTTGCTGTAGGACTGGTTCCAATCCACGAGCCCGGCCGAACCGGGCAGGGAACCGCTCGACGTGTACTGGTGCACCTCGTAGCGGCCTTGGTACATGCCGCCCGCTTCCGGCTTGTTGCCGAACCGGGCGACCCAGATCACCGGGTCCTCCGGCCACAGGTCGGGGCGGCAGGCCTGCATTTTCGACGCGTTCATGTAGACCGCCGGCCGGATGCCCTGCCGCCGCGTCTCGGCGCAGAACGCGCGGCCGAAATCGACCGCCTCGCGGGTGCTCCAGGTGTGGATCTTCGGGTCGTCCTCGATGTCGGTCGCCGGGGTGACGCCGAGCCCGCCGAGCCGGTTGCACTCGGCGAGGAGCCCCCGCGCGGCGGCGGCGCCGTCGCCGGGCTGCGCGTAGTCGTAGCCACCGAACGGGATCCTGGCGTCGCGGAGACGACGCGCGTGCTCGTCGGCCGTGTACACGACGTTCCCGACGGTCCTGGAATACCGTCGTCCGCCGTCGGTCATCTTGACCCAGGCGTACTCGACGCCGGGGAAGCTGGCGCCCGCCTGGTAGACGGGGTGAACGTCCACCCCTTGTCCTGTGGCCATGGTCGGATACCTCCGGGGGATCGGGACCTTGGTTCTTCCCTCCGGGCCGGCTTCCGTCGGCGCCGCGGCACTCCGCGGGTTCGACGAGACACGGCGGGTCCTGGCCGTTATCACGGTAACGGCCGTCACACCCGTTTGTCGCCATTGCGGCCGGTGGGCGGAACGAGCGCAGCCCATTCGGGCGCATACACAAGGACCTATCCGGCCCTGAAGTCCCGGTCACCGGGACGAGTCAAGCTCCCGCCACAGCCCGACCCGCCACCGGTGGCGGGTCGAGAAACGATCAGAGCGGGGTTACATAAGCCCCCGCGATGCCGCCGTCCACCAGGAACTGCGACGCGGTGATGAACGAGGCGTCGTCACTGGCCAGGAAGGCGACCGCGCCCGCGATCTCCTCCGGCTCGGCGAACCGGCCGACCGGCACGTGCACGAGACGGCGCGCGGCCCGCTCGGGGTCTTTGGCGAACAGTTCCTTCAGCAGCGGAGTGTTCACCGGCCCCGGGCACAGCGCGTTGACCCGGATGTTCTCCCGCGCGAACTGCACGCCCAGTTCCCGGCTCATCGCCAGCACCCCGCCCTTGGACGCGGTGTAGGAGATCTGCGACGTCGCCGCGCCCATCACCGCGACGAACGACGCGGTGTTGATGATGGAACCCTTGCCCTGGCGTCGCATATGCGGCAGCACGGCCTTGCAGCACAGGTACACCGAGGTCAGATTGACCTTCTGCACCTTCTCCCACGCGTCGATGCCGGTGGTCAGGATCGAGTCGTCCTCGGGCGGGGAGATGCCGGCGTTGTTGAACGCGACGTCGACCGAACCGAATTCGTCCACAGTGGTCTGGAACAGGGCCTCGACCTGTTCGGCGTCGGTGACGTCGGCCTGCACGAACAAGCCGCCGACCTCGTCGGCGGCGGCCTTACCCGCCTCCGCCGAGATGTCGCCGATGACGACCTTCGCGCCCTCGCTCGCGAGTCGTTTGGCGGTCGCGAGCCCGATGCCGCTGCTGCCGCCGGTGATGACCGCGACGCGACCTTCGAAACGGTGAACCATCATTCCTCCGTGCTGATAAAGACGTTTTTGGTCTCGGTGAAGGCATCCACGGCGTCCGGGCCGAGTTCGCGGCCGAGGCCGGACTGTTTGAACCCGCCGAACGGGGTCCAGTACCGGACCGACGAGTGCGAGTTGACCGACAGGTTCCCGGCCTCGACGCCGCGCGCGACGCGGAACGCCCGGCCCACGTCGCGGGTCCAGATCGAGCCGGACAGCCCGTATTCGGTGTGGTTGGCCATGGTCACCGCGTCCGTCTCCTCGGCGAACGGGACGACCGCGACGACCGGGCCGAAGATCTCGTCCGACGCCAGCGGATGCTGCAGGTCCGGCGGCGTGACGACGGTCGGCGCGAACCAGTAGCCGGGCCCGACCGGTGCGCTGCCCCGGAAGGCCACCGGCGCACTGTCGTCCACATAGGACGAAACCTTCGCGTGGTGCCCGGCCGAGATCAGCGGCCCCATCTCGGTCAGGTCCAGCCGCGGGTCCCCGACGACGACGCCCTGCACGGCGGGCTCCAGCAACTCCATGAACCGGTCGTACACCTTCGCCTGCACCAGGATCAGCGACCGCGCGCAGCAGTCCTGCCCGGCGTTGTCGAACACGCCGTAGGGTGCCGTGGCCGCGGCCTTTTCGAGGTCGGCGTCGGCGAACACGATGTTCGCGTTCTTGCCGCCGAGCTCCAGCGTCACCCGTTTCACCTGGGCGGCGCAGCCCGCCATGATCTGCTTGCCGACCTCGGTGGAGCCGGTGAACACCACTTTCCGCACCGCCGGGTTGTCCACGAACCGTTGCCCCACCACGGATCCCTTGCCCGGGAGTACCTGGAAGACGTCTTCGGGGATCCCTGCCTCACGGGCCAGTTCGCCGAGCCGGATCGCGGTCAGCGGGGTGAGTTCGGCGGGTTTGAGCACGACGGTGTTCCCCGCGGCCAGCGCGGGCGCGAAACCCCAGCCCGCGATGGGCATCGGGAAGTTCCACGGCACGATCACGCCGACGACGCCGAGCGGCTCGTGGAACGTCATGTTCACGCCGCCGGGCACCGGGATCTGCTTGCCGCTCAACCGTTCCGGCGACGCCGAGTAAAAGGTGAGCACGTCGCGGACGTTGCCCGCCTCCCAGCGCGCGTTGCCGATCGTGTGGCCCGAGTTGGTGACCTCCAGCTGGGCGAGATTCTCGATATCGGCGTCGACGGCGTCGGCGAAACGGCGCAGCAGCCGCGCCCGGTCGCTCGGGGACACCGCGCGCCAAGCGGGGTACGCCGCCTGCGCGCGGGCGATCGCCGCGTCGGTCTCCTCGGCCGAGGTCGGCGCGACCGACCTCACCACCTCTTCGGTGGCCGGGTTGATCACCTCGAACACCGCCGACGTGTTCCCTCCCTGGGAGGCGGCATCGTACTCGGTCATCCGTGCTCCTTCGCCGCTGCTACAAGTGCCTCGAAAAGCCTTATGTCGTCGGGGTTCTGTTCGGGATGCCATTGGACGCCGAGCACGAACCCCTCGCCCGGCAGTTCCGCCGCCTCGATCGTCCCATCGGCGGCCCAGCCGACCGGGATGAGCCCTTCGCCGAGCCTGTCGATGGCCTGATGGTGATAGCAGGGCACCTTGGTCTCGGCGCCCAGGATCGCCGCGGCACGGCTTCCCTCGGCGAGGTTCACCGTAGTGGTCCCGAAGACCGCCGGCGCGGGCTGGTGATCCGTACTGTCCACAGTGTCCGGAAGATGCTGGGTGAGCGTCCCGCCCAAGGCGACGCTGAGCACCTGCAGTCCCCGGCATACGCCCAGAACTGGCTTGCGAGCGTCCAAAGCGGACCGAAGCAGTCCGAACTCGAACTCGTCCCGGTTCGGCCGGGTGTAGGTCGTCGCGTGCTGTTCCTGCCCGTAGCGAGCCGGATCGACGTCGGCGCCGCCGACCAGCACCAGACCGTCCACAGCGGACACCAGCCTGTCGTACGCGTCGCTCACCGGCGGCAGCAGGACCGGAACGCCGCCCGCCGCGACGATGCCGTCGACGTAGACGCGGTGCAGCAACGCGGCTTCGGTCTCCCACACCAGGAATTTCGCGGGCTCCAGATAGGACGTCAGCCCGATCAAGGGTTCAGAGCCGTTCGAAGCCACGGATCCGCTCCCAATCGGTGACGGCGGCGTCGTACGCGGCGTTCTCGACCTTGGCCGCGTTCAGATAGTGGTCGACGACGTCGTCGCCGAATGCCGTCCTGGCCAGCTTGCTCTCGTCGAGCAGCGCCGCGGCCTCCCGCAAGGTCGTCGGCACGGTCGGCTTGTCGGAGGCGTACGCGTTGCCCTGGAACTCCGGCTCCAGCTCGAGTTCGTTCTCGATCCCGTGCAGGCCGGACGCGATCAGCGCGGACACCGCGAGGTACGGGTTCACGTCGCCGCCGGGAACGCGGTTCTCGGTGCGGAGCGAGTCGCCGTGCCCGACGACGCGGAGCGCGCACGTGCGGTTGTCGGTGCCCCACGCGACCGCCGTCGGCGCGAAGCTGCCAGGGACGAAGCGCTTGTAGGAGTTGATGTTCGGCGCGAGGAAGTAGGTCAGTTCGCGCAGCCCGGCGAGCTGGCCGGCGAGGAAGTGTTCCCCCAGCGGGGAAAACCCGCCGGGGCCGTCGCCGGCGAGGACGGCCTCACCCTCGGTCGAGCGCAGGCTGATGTGGATATGGCAGGAGTTGCCCTCGCGCTCGTTGTACTTCGCCATGAACGTGAGGCTCTTGCCCTCCTGCGCGGCGATCTCCTTGGAGCCGGTCTTGTAGATGCTGTGGTTGTCGCAGGTGGTCAGCGCGTCGGCGTAGCGGAACGCGATCTCGTGCTGGCCGGGGTTGCACTCGCCCTTGGCCGACTCGACGTACAGTCCCGCGCCGCCCATGTCGTTGCGGATCCGCCGCAGCAGCGGTTCGATCCGGGAGGTGCCGAGCATCGAGTAGTCGACGTTGTACTGGTTGGACGGGCGGAGGTCTTGATAGCGCTTGTCCCAGGCCGACTCGAAGGTGTCGTCGAAGACGATGAACTCGAGTTCGGTGCCGACGAAGGCGCCGAGGCCGAGCGCGGCGAGCCGGTCGAGTTGCCTGCGCAGGATCTGCCTCGGCGACGCGGGCACGACGCCGCCCTGCACCCATTCGAGGTCGGCGAGGACGAGCGCGGTGCCCTCCTGCCACGGGAGCAGGCGCAGCGTCTCGAAGTCCGGACGCATCACGAAGTCGCCGTAGCCGGTCTCCCAGGACGACATCTCGTAGCCGTCGACGGTGTTCATGTCGACATCGACGGCGAGCAGGTAGTTGCACGCTTCGGTGGCGTGCGGGACGACCTCGTTGAGGAAGTACTCGGCGGCGCAGCGTTTGCCCTGGAGCCTGCCCTGCATGTCGGTGATGGCCACCAGCACCGTGTCGACGGTGCCGTCCTCCACCAGTTCCCGGAGACGTTCCAGTGTGAGCATGCCGCGCCTCTTAGCCATCAGCTCCACCTAAAGGTTCGAATCGGTCCCTTTGCGGCTCCTTCTTACCGGGTCACCTGGGAGCGGTCAACTCGACCAATGGTCTGACTCGTTACCCATTGGGTGACGAAGTTGATCCCTGGGCGGATTGTCTGTGATGCCCGGCTGAGAAGATGCTGTGAATCCCGCCGCTTCGGGAGGAGATCCGCACATCCGGAACGTTGTACGGATCAAGAGAGGTGAGAAGGAATGACACAGGCATTCACGCAGCAGACCACGATGACCCAGCCCCAGGGACGGGCCCAGCTTCCGACGCTGCCCAGCGGGTGGCCGATCGGCTCGTACGAGTCCTACTCCGAAGCGCAGCGTGCCGTCGGCCACCTCGCGGGAACGGACTTCCCGATCACCGACGTCACCATCGTCGGTGTCGAACCGATTCTGGTCGAGCGGATCGCCGGGCGGATGGGCTGGAGCAAGGTGCTGACCAGCTCGGCACTCTCGGGCGCGATGTTCGGTATGTTCCTCGGCTTGGTGCTGAGCCTGCTGAACCCGGGTGCCGGCTTGGTGCCGATCCTCGTCGGCCTCGTCGGCGGTATCGGGTTCAACCTGCTGTTCGGCGCGCTGGGGTACGCGACGTCGAAGAACAAGCGCGGGTTCATCTCGCAGAGCCAGCTGGTCGCCCGGCGCTACGACGTCCTGGCCCAGCCGCGCAACGCCGAGAAGGGCCGCGCCCTGCTGGCCGACCTGGCCGCCAGGAACGCGTTCATCCACTGAGCCTGATCCCCCGCGACTCGGCACCTTCCCGTGGGAAGGTGCCGAGTCGCTTTCTACGGGGACAGCCGATGGAGGTCTCGCGGGAAGAGCGTCGCCTGACGGACGTTGGGCAGCCCTAGCAACCGGGCCGTCCAGCGTTCGAGACCGAGCGCGAACCCACCGTGCGGCGGCATCCCGTGCGCGAAGACGTCGAGATAGTCCCGGTACGGCTCGGCGGACTCACCCCGGGCCGCCAGCGCGGCGACGTAGTCGGCGTGACGATGCAGCCGCTGGCCGCCGGTCACCAGTTCCAGCCCGCGGAAGAGCAGGTCGAAACTGTTCGAGTACGCCGGGCGCTCCCGATCCGGATGCGTGTAGAACGGCCGCTTCACCATCGGATACCCGGTGACGAAAAGGAATTCCGACCCGTGCGTGCGCAGCGCCCAGTCCGAGAGCAGACGTTCGTAGGCGGGCGCGAGGTCGGGTTCACCGCGCGGGTCCTCGTCGGACATCCCCGCGAGCAGTTCCTGAGCGTCCGCGAAGTGGATCTCCGGGATCTTCTCGGGCACCTCCGGTAGCGCGACTTCGGTTTCCGGGATGGCCTCGACCATGCCCGCCACGGCATGCCTCAGCACCTCCATCACGTCATGGTGGCCGGAGATGAAACCGAGTTCGGCGTCGAGGCTGGTGTACTGCGCCAGATGGCGGGCGGTGTCGTGCGGCTCGGCGCGGAAGACCGGACCGACCTCGTAGACCCGCTCGAACACCCCGACCAGCGCCTGCTTGTAGAACTGCGGGGACTGGGCCAGGAAGGCGGGTTTGCCGAAGTAGTCGATGCCGAAGACGTTCGCCCCGGATTCGGTGGCCGACGAGACGATCTTGGGGGTATGGGTTTCGGTGAACCCGAGCCCGTCCAGCGCCGACCGGAACCCGGCGACGCTCGCCGCCGCGATCGTGAACGCCTCCTTCAGCCGCGGGTGCCGCAGCGCGAGGGCGGCGTTGTCCAGCACCGTGGGCAGCCCGGCCTGGAGAGTCGGCCGGTAGAGGTCGAACGGCGGTGGCTCGGCGGGTTCGGAGAGCAGCCTGACCGTCGGCTCGGTCAGCTCCAGCCCACCGGGTGCCTGCGGAGTGGCGGTGACGAGACCTTCGACCTCGACCACGGTCTCCTCCGGCGGGCCACCGGGTTCGGCGAGTACCACCTGGGCGAGCCCGGAACGGTCCCGGATCACGAGGAAGGTGACGGATTTCAGCCGGCGCCGGCGGTGCACCCAACCGGCGATACGGACACGGTCGCCGACGTGGCCGGGCAGGTCGGCGACGAGGACACGCGAGATCATCACAACTCCTGTACGGATATGCGCGACCCCTTGGGAGTGCGGGCGAGAAGGGAACTCGCGGTACCACCGCACTTTCGCCGCCGCCCTGGGACGGGCGGCGGCCTCGAAGGCCCGGTGACGGGGGCCGGCCGGCGGGGCATGGGGCGCGAACGCCGTTCCTCCCCGCACTCGGGAGGGTCTTCACCGCGGGGTGCAAGGCCGCCTTCCCAGCTACCGGCGGCTCTCTGGTCTCGCGTTCCCCGGGCTACTCGTCTCCGTCAGCGCGTTGCCCCGGAGGTTACGTCCTCCGGGGCACCCCTCGCATCCGCGTTTCGTCCTCTACTTGCGGTAGTTCGTGTTCCCAACCACCGCGTTTAGTCCTCTACTTGCGGTTCTGGCCGAGCGAGGGATCAGGGCGCGACCATGTCGAACCAGTTGAAGTTCTCGATCATCTGGCGCGTGGTGCCGATGTACTGCGGGCCGGTGAGCTCCCACCGCACGACGGACCGGTAGGTGCCCGGCTTCAGGCTCTCGTCGACGCCGGTGTCGGGGTCGTCGGTGACCGGCCGGTACTCCCAGATGGTCTTCTTCTCCAGCGTGACGTCCAGCAACTGGTAGTCCGACTGCGTGCCCAGGTAGCCCGGCGCCTTGTGGTCACCGGCGCGGCCCGGGTCGGACAGCTTCAGCTGGACGGTGTTGCCGTTGAACGATCCCTTCGCCGCGACCACGGTGACGATATGCCCGCCGCTGCGCTGCAGGCTTCCCGCCGTCGGCCCGGCCTTGTAGCGGCCGTAGGCGATCTGGAGCGGTCCCTCGTTCAGCTTCTTCGCCAGTTCGCCGGAGAAATCGGTGGTGGTGGCGGAGCTCATGTTCCCGACCGACGTCGTCCAGCCCGCGTCCCGCGCCGGCTTGGTCGCGATGGTCCACGCCGTCTGCAGGTTGCCGAGGGTCGTCCCGGCGTCGTACTTCGAGTCGACGCCGATGCGGCCGATCGAGTTGGTGATGACGCCGTAGTCGGCCGGGTCCTTCGGATCGAGATTGCCGACTCTGGTGGTGATCCAGCCGACCGGGGCGCCTTTCACATGGCCCCAGTAGTGCAGGACGTTATACAGCGAAGCCGGTCCGCAGTACGCGTTTCCGTCGTTCTCCAGTCCGGCGCGGAACTGGTCGACGTCGCTGACCCCGCACTGCTTGACGTCGAAGTCGGCGCCGTAGACGTCGGTCGCCTTCACGCAGGGGACGGGGATGCCGATCTTGTCCGCCGACGCGGTGCCGGGGAAGGTGGCGACACCGGTGAGGGTCGCTGCGGCGGCGAGGATCAGGCTGGTCTTGCGGATCATGGCTCCTACCTTCGTTTTCGTCCGGCTTGGTAGGTAAAGCCTGATCCTCGGGACCCCCCAAACGCATGAGGGGTGATCCCTCAACTCTGCGGCGGTACACCCTGGGGGTCCCTCACGACAGCCCCTCAGGACAGCACTCGGGCCAGCTCACCCCTTCCGGTGATGCCGAGCTTCGTGTAGATCCGCCCGAGGTGGTTTTCGACCGTCTTCGGGGTGACGAACAGTTCCTGCGCGATCGCGCGGTTCGCCCGCCCGGACGCCGCCAGGTCCGCGACCCGGCGTTCGCTCGCGGTCAGTGAGGCGGGGCCGGTGACGATCATCCGGCGAGGCCGGTCCCCCAGCGCCTCCAACGCCTCGACCGCGCGGGTGCGGAGCACGACGGAGCCGCATTCGGTGGCCAGTTCGATCCCCCGGTTGAGCGGGGTACGCGCGTCCGTCCGGCGCCGCGCGACCCGCATCGCCTCGCCGAGGTCGATCAGCGAACGGGCGAGATGCAGCCTGGCCGGAGACCTCTCCAGCATCCCGACGGACTCGGTCAGCAGGTCGAGCCGCCGGTCGCCGTCGGCATGCGCCAGCAGCCGCAGCGCGGCACCGATCTCCGTCGCTGTCCCCCATTTCCGGGCGATGATCATCTGTTCCTCGGCCAGTTTCAGGGCATGGCCCGCTTCGCCGAGCAGCATCGCGGCCCGCACGGCGGGGACCCGCCACGGGACGGTCGGCGGGTCGACGCCGGCCGCGACCATCTCGTCGCGTTGCAGGAACGCCTGCGTCCTGGCGAGTACGGGATTGCCGACGGCGAGCGCGATCAGCGCGCGGGGCTCGTGCAGCCACATCGTCGGCATCATGCTCGGGCCGTCACCGTGGTCGGCGTCGAACCGCGCCAGCACCTCGGCGGCCGCTTCGAGGTCACCGCGTTCCATCGCGGCGTAGGCCAGGAAGTGGGTCGACGTCGCCCGGAGCGCGATCACCTGCGGCACCCCCTCCTCGGCTTCGATGGCGGCGAGCGCTCCTTCGGCCTCGGCTTCCATGACGCTCACGTTCCCGAGCCGCCAGTTGAGGAACAGCGCGGCGTTGGCGACCATCGCGAACTCGATGGGCGAACCGTGCGCCCGCACCCGTTGCCGCGCCCGGTCGATCTCCCGCCGCGCCTCGTCGATGCCGTCGGCCGAGATCAGCGCGAGCATCGCGACCACCCAGCCGACCATCACGTCGATGCTTCCGGTGGCGTCTTCGAAGTAGGCGCCGTGGGACAACGCCCGGCAGGCCGTCGCCGCGACCTCGTCCGCGGGCCGGACCTCGTACCGGCCCATCTGCGCGTGCAAGCCGAGCAGGGTGCGTTCGTCGGGGGTCCCGCCGCTCAGCGTCGCGTACGCGCGCAGGTGATCGGAGGCCACCCGGCGGTGGTGCGGCAGGAAGGAGCGGAAGACCGCGAGCCGGGCTTCGAGATGCATCCGGCCGGGATCCCGCGGGCCGCCTGGCCGGGCGGCGATAGCCTCCCGGAGTTCGGCAATGGCGGCTTCAGGGCCTTCGACGACCGCTGTGGCCGACGCGGCGGCCGCGACGAGTTCGGCGTCGGGGACGCCGTCTGCCGCCACCAGAAGCTGTTGCCGCGCCTCGGTCGCCTCTCCGGTGCGGAGCAGCGCGCGGCCGAGTTCGGCTCGCAGCGCCGCGTCTTCCGGGGTCTCTTCGACGGCCCGGCGCAAATGCGTGGCGGCCGTCTTCGGGTCACCGGCGGCGAGCAGGGCGGCCGCGGCCTTGCGGAGGATCTCGGCCGCGTCGGGCAGGATTCCCTTGGGCGCCTGCACGAGGTGGGCGGCGACCCGGTCCGCCGGGGCTTTCGCCGCGCGCAACGCCTTCGCGGCGCCCGCGTGCAGCGCCGCCCGGGCGATCGTGCCGAGATCGGCGAGGACGGCTTCACGGACGACGGGATGGACGAAGACGAGGTGGTCGCCGTCGCCGATCAGGACGTTGGCCGAGACCAGGGCCTCGACGGCGACCGAAAGCCCGGCGGCGTCCAGTTTCGCCAGCGCGCCGGCCTGCCACGGATCGCCACCGGTGCCCAGGACCGCGATGGCTCCGGCGAGCGCGACGGCCTCGGCGGGCAGCCGGCCCAGCGCGGCACGGAAGACGGTGCTGGGGCCCAGCTTCCCGACGCGCTCCGCCGTCGCGTCGGTGTCGAGCGGCAGCCCGAGGGCGTCCAGTTCGTCGACGAGAACCCTTGCCAGGAAAGGGTTTCCCCCGCTGGCCGCGTGCAGCGAGAGGACCACGGCCCAGGCGGGACGCACTCCGCGGGCGGCCACGAGTTCGGCGAGCGCTTCGAGCGAGAGCGCCTTCGGCAGCACACGTTCCGCCTGCCGCGAGATGCTCAGGTGCGCCAGCGGGCCGGCGTTCTCCGCCGGTGGGCGGGTGGCCACGACCAGCGTGATCGGCAGGTCGGCGATCCGGCGGGACAGATAGACGAGGAACTGCAGCGACGAAACGTCCGCCCACTGCGCGTCGTCGACGGTGATCAGCAACGGGCGGGTCGAGGAGAGATCGACCGCGACCCACCACAGGGCGTGCAGGGTCCTGCCCAGTTCGGCCTCGCTCGGGTCGGCGGCCGCGCAGTCGAGTGCCCGGAGCGCCTCGCCGGACGGCCCGGCGAGGATCTTCTTCCGGGTTTCCCCGCTGTAGCGCGAAACCGAACGCTCGACCATCTGGCGCACGACACCCCAGGGCATCGCGCCTTCGAGCGCGTCGCCGACGGCCTGGAGCCTGCCGAACCCGCGGTCCTTGGCCCGTGCCCGGGTCTCCTGCACCAGCCGGGTCTTGCCGATCCCCGCCCGGCCTTCGATGACCACCACCCGGCCCTCGCCCGCCGAGGTGGAGTCGAGTGCCGCGTCGATCCTCGCGAGCTCGCGATCGCGCTCGAGGGTCGGTTCGTCGCGGTTCATCCGGTCAGGCGCTTGAGCCGGTCGGGATCGCTCAGCGGCTTCCCGTGGCCGAACAGGACCAGCCGCGGCCGGAGCCCGGAGAGCCGTCGCATCGAGTCGCGGTTCAGGTCCGCGTCCCAGGTCAGGAAGTCCGGCGGCGCGGTCAGCCGCCCGATGTTGAAGAACACGTCCCCGCAGAGCAGGACGCCGTCGCTCTCCCGCCAGAGCGCGATATGCCCCGGCGAATGCCCGGGGACCTCGAGCACGGTGAATCCGGCGACGTCGTCACCCTCTTTCAGCGCGCGGGCGACGGGATGCGGGTCGGGCATCTTCATCCGGGACAGCAGCCGGGGGATCCGGCCGGGTGCCGTCGCCGGGGTGGCCGTCTCGATCGCCTGGACGTCCTTTTCCCCCGCCCACAAGGGGATCCCGAACTCCTCGCAGACCGCGTGGCTCGACCCGAAATGGTCGGGATGGGCGTGGGTGACGACATGCGCGCTCGGCTCGTTCCCGGCCAGTTGCCGGGAGACACGCCGCCGCGCGCCGGGCGTGCCGGAGTCCACCAGCACGTCTCCGACCAGATAGACGTTCATCAGGTGCGGCGGACGGCCGAGAAGTTGCCGGACCCCGGGGGCCAAGTGGCGCATTCCGGAATCGTAGCGGTCACAGGACGGGGCGAAAGGGCTCCAATGGGTCACGTTTGGTCGTGAGCGGCGATTCGGGTCCTCACCGAATCGCCGCTCACGACTTCCCCCGAAACCGGGTGGAGGCGGCCCCCGACGTCCGCCTCCACCCGGACCACCTAGCGCGTCGGCTGGGTGGAGTTCGGCGGCGGCACCGCGGAAGACGACGGCGGTGCTGCCGGTGACGAAGGCGCGGTGGACGAAGGGGGCGTCACGGGCGAGCCCTTCGGGATCGCCGCGCTGAACGGGACGTCCGTCTTTTCCTGGCAGTAGCTACGGTTTCCGTTGTAGCCGTTGAGGTTCCCCTCGTCGTCCTGCACGCCCCGCTCGAGCCTCGGCCTCGGGTAGCGGTTGTCGTCGCCGACCTTCCGCTTCTCGCCCGTGCTCTTCTCACAGCCGTACCGGACCGAACTCAGCGGACGGCCGCTCTCGTCGTAGAGGTAGACCTCCGTCAGCGGTTTGCCCTGACCGTCGAACGCGTAGATGTTCTCCACGTCGCGACTGCCGTACATCAACTGCGGGTTGCCGTAGTTGTCGCTGTAGCTCGGGGTGTAGCCGTTGTAGGAGCCGCTGCCATAAGACCGCTTCGCGATCAGGTCGACGGCGGCGCCCGCACCGCCGAGCATGCTGCCGATGACGAAGGCCGAGATCGGCACGGCCAGCCACAGCAGCCGCCGGTCGCCCTTCACCTTCGGCCCCGCCCAGATCACCGCGACGGCCGCCACGAGCATCAGCGGCAGCAGCAGCACGGCCTCGACGTCGCGCAGCACGAGCAGCAGGCCGAACACGACCAGGACCGCCGCGCACAGCACCCACCACGCGGGCTTGAGCGCCCGCAGGTAGGTCAGCCCCTTACCGTCCCTTTTGGACTGGAACGAGCTCGCGGTCTCCTTGAGCTTCATCACCTCGGGCAGCGCCGCGATCGGCGCGACACCCTTGTGCACCACGAAGGCGACGCTGATCGCGAGCACGGGCGCCACGAAAAGCAGGCCCAGCAAGGGTTCCACCCGGACCCACACCGCGGCCGCGAAGCCGAACAGCGCGAAGCCTGCCACGGAGAACACCAGTCCCCAGAACGCGAACCGCGCTCCGCCGATACCGGACTTCTGTTTCACCACAACGGTCTTGTCCCCCGCGTCGGCCGGACGCGGCGGATATCCACCGGACGTCCGCAGCTCGGCGGCGTAGCTCTCGGGGCTGCCCAGTCGCTCGATCAGCGCGTCGACCTTGGCGTTCTCCCCCAGTTCCGCTTCCATCTCGGCGAGATGGGGACGGACGTCCTCCAGGATCTCCTCGACTTCGCTCTCGGGCAGGTCGGCGAGCGCGCTCCTGACCCTCGCCAGATACACCCGCACGGCGGTCGGATTCTGCGTGCTCATGCTGCCTCTCCCAACAGGCTGTCCATCGTTGAAGCGAAAGTCCGCCAGGTCTGCGTCGACTCGGCGAGTCGTTCGCGGCCCGGCTCGTTGAGGCTGTAGTACTTCCGGTGCGGGCCTTCTTCGCTCGGCACCACGTACGACGTCAGCAGGCCTGCCTTGTACAGCCGCCGAAGCGTTCCGTACACCGAAGCGTCGCCCACTTCCTGCAACCCCGCGATCCGGAGTCTTCGGAGTACGTCATAGCCGTAGCCGTCCTCCCCGCGGAGCACCGCGAGGACTGCGAGGTCCAGCACACCTTTTAGTAGCTGACTGATCTCCACCGTCGCGTCCCTCCAGTCTTACGCAACAGAAGGTACCACGCATTGCACAGTAGTGCGCACGGCGGAGGGGGTTGCGTCCGAACGGGGTTCATGGGTTACTTAGTCCAGTAATGAACCACCGCACCTGGCGGTGGTTCCACGAAGCCTGGAACGGAGGTGTCGTGCTCGACGAAGGAACGCCGCTGTTCGTGCAGATCGCCGAACAGATCGCCGACGACATCGCCGAGGGGAGCCTGGCCGAGGGGGAACGCGTGCCATCGACCAACGAACTAGCCGCCTTCTACCGGATCAATCCGGCGACGGCGGCCAAGGGGATCAACGTGCTGACCGACGACGGCCTGCTGGAGAAACGGCGGGGCATCGGGATGTTCGTCGCAGGCGGGGCGCGGGAAAAGCTGCTCACCGACCGGCGGAAACGGTTCGCCGAGCAGTACCTCGAGCCGATGCTGGTCGAAGCCAGACGCCTCGGCATCAACGACGAATCCCTGATCTCGCTCATCCGCGGGAACGGCCATCAGAACGGAGGACCGGCCGCATGACCTCGACGATCTCCACCGCCGGATTGACCCGGCGCTACGGCGACCACCTCGCACTCGACGACGTCACGGTCGACATCGCAGAAGGAAAGATCACCGGCCTCCTGGGCCGCAACGGCGCGGGCAAGAGCACCTTCCTGCGCATCGTCACCGCGCAGGAGTTCGCCGGCACGGGCACCGTCCGCGTGTTCGGCGAGAACCCGGTCGAGAACGAGCGGGTGCTCAGCCGCCTGGTGCTCGTCCGCGAGGACCAGCAGTTCCCGGACTTCAAGGTGCGGCACGCCCTCGCGGCGGCGTCGTGGTTCTATCCGAACTGGGACGCCGAACTGGCCGACACGCTGCTGCGGGACTTCGACCTGCCGCTGAAACGCCCGATCAAGAAGCTGTCCCGCGGGATGCGCTCGGCGCTGTCGATCACGATCGGCCTGGCGGCGCGAGCGGAACTCACCCTGCTCGACGAGCCTTACGCCGGTCTCGACGCCGTCGCCCGGCAACTGTTCTACGACCGCCTTCTCGACGACTATTCGAGTCACCCGCGCACGGTGCTGCTCTCCACGCACCTGATCGACGAGGTGGCCGATCTCCTGGAGCACGTCGTGATGATCGACAAGGGCCGCGTGGTCCTCGACGCACCCGCCGACGAACTGCGCGGCTCGGCCGCCACGGTCAGCGGGCCCGCCACGGCGGTGGACACCTTCGTCGGCGGCCGCCGGGTGCTGCACCGCCGCCAGATCGGTTCGCGGGCTTCGGTCACCGTCGCCGATTCGCTCGACGCGGCGGCGAAGGCGCGGGCACACGCCCTGCACCTGAAGCTGGAACCGCTTTCGCTGCAGCAGTTGATGGTGCACACCTCCAACGGACAGACCGCAGAGGAGGCGTCCGCATGAACACCTTGGTCAAAGTCGCGCGATATCACCTGGTGGACCGGCTCCAATTCCTGGTCCTCCCGGTCGGCGTCACACTTTTCGCGTTCGGGGTGAACCTCGCCATTTTCGCGCTGATCCCCGAAACACCGGAGGAGAACTACTCCGGCGGCCTGTTCACGCTGTTCGTGTTCATGCTCGTCTGCGGCGCCTTGAGCATGACGAAGTCGCTGCCGTTCGGGCTGGCGCTGGGCGTGTCGAGGCGGTCGTACTACCTGGGCACCGTCCTGCTGGTGGGCGGCCTGTCCGCGCTGTACTCGGTGGGGATCGTCGTGTTCCAGGTGATCGAGAAGGCCACCGGCGGCTGGGGGCTCGGCCTCAACTACTTCCGGGTGCCCTGGCTGCTCGACGGCCCCTGGTACCAGACCCTGCTCACATCGTTCGTCTTTCTGACGCTGATGTTCGTCTACGGCATGTGGTACGGCCTGATCTACCGGCGTGCTTCGGTGCTGGGCGTGGTCGTGTTCGCCGCCGCGCAGGCCCTCGTGCTGCTGGGCGGAGTACTGCTGCTCAGCTGGACCGATGCCTGGTCGAAGGTCGGCACGTTCTTCAGCACGCTGACCGTGGGCGGCATCACCGGGGTACTCGCGGTGCTGGTGTGCGTCGCCGCCGGTGGCGGCTTCGCCACCATGCGCAGGGTCACCGTCTGACCTGCGTTCCCTTCCACACCAAGGAGTTCCGTCATGGCTGTGACGCACGTGGTGCTGTCGGTGCTGCTGGCCGCGATCTTCGCCCCGCTGGGGGTGGCGAAGATCCTGCGTCAACCGTCCTTGGTGTCCCGGACCGAGCGGCTCGGTTTCTCGGTCCGGGAGATCCAGGGGATCGGCGCTCTCGAAGTCGCCGGCGCGACCGGGCTGGTGGCCGGGTTCTTCTGGCGGCCCATCGGGATCGCCGCGGCGATCGGCCTGGTGGCGTTGCTGATCGGGGCGGCCGTCTCGCACCTGCGGGCCGGCGATGGGGCGAAGGAGGTCGTCCCGTCGATCTGGCTGGCGCTGGCCTCGGCGGCCGTGGCGGTCCTCGGACTCACGTGATGGGACACGGAACTCACGTGATTGGACGGCGAACTCGCGTGATTGGACGGCGAACTGCGTGTCACGCCTTCAATCACGCGAGTTCCGTGTCCGGACACGCGAAACCGGCGGCGCGGGCCTGGTCCCGGATGCGTCCGACCACAGTGGACCGTCGCCAGGCGTGGGTCACCTCGACCAGCCACGCCGCCTCGGTGGCGATGTCGGGCTCGTCGAGGTAGGTCGCCGGTACGTCGTCGGGGGCGAACCGGCGACCTACCTCGGAGGCGACGAGCGCGGCGGCCAGCGCGGCAGCCTCGATCGTCGCGGCGACGCGGGCTTCGGGGATCTTCGCCTTGCGGGCCTCGGCTTCCGCGGCCGGCGGGACTTCCGGGTCGAAGTACGGGCGCAGCGCGAGATGTCCGTCCCGGATCTCGATGACCCTGCGGTACAGGGCGAATTCCACCCCGCCCGGCATACCCGGCCCGGGATCCAGCGCGATTCCCGGGACGGCTTCGCGCATCGCGGTCCACAACGGCTCGATCCGCCGGTAGGTCCGGTACGTGCCGAGCAGCCGGAACGGGGTGGCCAGCGCCGGACCCCACACGGTGAGCGTCGCGCCTGCCCCGGCGAGCCCGACGCTCAGCGCGGCCAGGATCGACGAGAGCGTGTCCTCACCGGCGTCGACCTCGCCGGTCGTCGCGAGGATATAGATGTCGTCGACGTCCCAGAAGGTCCAGCCGAGCGCGGCGACCCCGCCGCCGACGAGCAACCACAGCCCGGTGCGCAGCGGGCCGGGATCGGCGTGGCGCGCGAAGCGGGCGAAAACGATCGAGAAGGTCAGCAGGCTGATCAGGCCGTAGACGAGGAAGAGCGCGTTGTAGGCGACGAACCAGCCGAGCCTGCCCGGCCCGGCGGCGGTGTAGTCGCCGACCCGGTAGCTGTCGGAGAGGAAGAAGAGCGCGGTCTCGGCGACCACGACGGTCCAGGAAAGCACCGCGTGCCAGCCGATCCGCTTGCCCTCCCCCAGTTTCAGCGAATGCGCGAACGCGACGGCGAAGGCCATGGCGCCGATCTTGAGGAGGTCGGCGGCGAGGTTCAGGAGACTGCCGATGGGCTCTTCGATACCGACCGCGTTCTCCATGGCCGGGGTGAGCAGCATGATCCCGCCGGCGATGCACACGCCGAAGGCGCTGAGGTACCACATCCGCCGCAACGGCTGGGTGTGGCGAGCCTGGATCAGCTTGTAGCCGAAGCCCGCGAACGCCACCACGCAACAGAAGTACGCGATGGTCTCGGTCATGGGGCTCGTCGCTTCCGGTTGCCGAAGAGGTCGTCGACCCTGGCCATCCCGCGCGCGAGGTCGCTCCCACTCTCGTCGGCGTTGGATGAACCGCGCACCGCCGTCCGGGCGACGCGCTGCGCGAGAAGGCTGGCGAGAAGTTCGGCTTCCTGTTCCTCGACGGCGCTGTAACTCGTGCGGCCGAGGACCCGGCGGACGAGTTCCGGGGACAGGTTCGGCATCAGGGCCTTGCTGGCGGCGGCGTCGAGCGCGATGCCGTCGGCTCCCGCGTCGGAACCGACGTGGCCGCACAGCAGGTGGCCGACCTCGTGCAGCAGGATATGCCGCCGGTGCAGGGCGGTGGTGTTCGTCGGGTAGAGGATGTAGTCGGCGCGTTCGGTGCTCATCAGCAGGCCGCACGGGCCGTTGGAGGGAACGCTGACCTGCATCAACTCGATCGGACGGCCGCGTTCGGCGGCCAGTTCCGCGATGAAGGCGTCGGCGTCGAAGGGCTCGGGAAGGGTCACGCCGTCGGCGAGACTCCGGCAGCGTCGCCATAACTCCTTACGGCCGCGGTCCACCTCACGCCTCCCTCTTTGTGCCGCCTCGTCCGGATTCCCTGCGGGCGATCGCGTCGATCATGTCGCTGATGGTGTCGAGTCCATCCGGTGAAAGCGTTACAGCGCGCAGAGCCACATCGCGGACGCCGGCGTCGCGCAGGGCACCGAGCAACGCGAGTTCCTCGGCGATCTTGGCGCTCTGCTCGTCGTCGAAGAAGTACGCCGGCGAGACGCCGAAGAACTGGGCGAGCGCCTCGAGGTGGCGTTTGGTGGGGTTGTCGCGGCGACCGGTGCGCAGTTGCCAGAGGTAAGTCGTCGAAAAACTCTCGCCGGTGGCCTCGCGGCAGGCCGTGGCGACCTCTTCATGGCTGTACGGCTCGCGATCGGGTCTCAGCACGATCCGGAACAGCTTGTCGATCTTTTCGGCGAGCGTCTTCTTGCCGGGCTCGGTCGCGGCCACCATCCCACTCCCTCATGTCGTGCCCGTTCATGCTAGTTGACGCGGTACCCGCATTCATACACGTCAGTTTTCACCTCGTGCGCGGGCGCGGCTGGCATCGCGGGCATGAGAACGACGAGCGGTTCATGAAGGGATCGCGCCGGATGGCCGTTCCGCAGCGGCCGCAGGGCAGGCCTTCCTGGCCGTAGGCGTCGAGCGACCGGTCGAAGTACCCGGACTGGCCGTTGACGTTGACGTAGAGGGCGTCGAACGACGTCCCGCCCGCGACGAGCGCGGCGGCCATGACGTCGCTGGCGGCGGCGAGCACGGTCCGGCCGTGGGCGGCGGTGAGCTTGTCGGTCGGGCGGGCCCAGTGGAGCTTGGACCGCCAGAGGGCCTCGTCGGCGTAGATGTTGCCGATACCGGAGACGAGGGTCTGGTCGAGCAGGGCGCGTTTGACCTCGGTGCGCCTCGACCTCAGTGCGCGGACGGCCTGTTCGAGGTCGAAACGCGGGTCCATCGGGTCGCGGGCGATATGCGCGATGGTGCTCGGCAACGCCGTCCCGTCGACCTCGGCGAGTTCCGCGAGCGCGAGCCCGCCGAAGGTTCGCTGGTCGACGAAGCGCAGCTCCGGCCCGTTGTCGGCGAAGCGGAACCGCACGCGGAGGTGCTTCTCGTCGGGCGCGCCTTCCGGCTGGACGAGCATCTGACCGCTCATGCCGAGGTGGGCGAGCATGGCCTGGCCGTCGGAGAGTTCCAGCCAGAGGTACTTGCCGCGGCGGCGCGCGGCGGTGATCTTGGTACCGGAGAGCCGTCCGCTGAAATCCTCGGCGCCGAGTTCGTGGCGGCGGATCGCGCGGGCGTGCAGGACTTCGACCTCGGTGATGGTCCGGCCGGAGACGTGCGCCTCCAGCCCGGCGCGGACCACCTCGACCTCGGGGAGTTCGGGCATGGGCCGATTCTCCCACCGGTCAGAGGAACGCCACTCCCGGCCGGGGACTTTCGTCCACGGACAGGGTGAAGATGTCGGGCCGCGCGTAGTGCCCGGAGACGTCGAGCTGGGCACGGCCCGCGACGAGGTCCGCGAGATCGATGCTCGCGGTGAGCAGACCTTCGGTTCCGGTGAGCGGGCCTGCCAGCGGCATACCGTCCGGGCCGACGATCACACTGCCGCCGGCGATGGGATCGTCGGTCTGGTCCGCTTGCTCGAAAAGGCAGGCGCTGATCACGAAGCACCGGCCCTCGGCGGCGATGTGGCGCATCGAGGCCTGCCACGTCTCGCTGTCGTCGACCGTCGGCGCGCACCAGAGCTCGACGCCCTTGGCGTACATGGCCGCGCGCAGGAGCGGCATGTAGTTCTCCCAGCAGATCACCGCCCCGGCCCGGCCCGCCGCCGTTTCGACGACCGGCATCGTGGAACCGTCGCCCCGGCCCCAGACGAGCCGTTCGCGGGCGGTGGGCACGAGCTTGCGGTGTTTCCCGACCAGCCCGTTCTCCGGGTCGAGAACGAGCGCGGTGCAGTACAGGGTCGATCCGGATCGCTCGATGACGCCGACCACGAGCGTCGCCCCGGTCCGCTGGGACAGCCCGGCGAGCGCCTCGACCTCCGGCCCGGGAACGTCGACGGCCTCGGTGAAGTACTGGACGAACCGGTCCCCGGCCACCTTGCCCTTGGGGTAGCCGCCGAGGATGGCCTCCGGGAGAACGACAAGTTTCGCTTGTGCGGCAACAATTTCGGCTTCGTGATCGAGGATGTGCTGAAGGGTCGCTTGAGTACCTTCGGAGGACGGCCCGATCTGGAGTGCGGCGATCACGGTTTCCAGCATGGGCCCGAGTCTGGCTCATGCGCGACGGCGCCACCAAGGCCATTCCGGTGGCGTGTGCGGATCGTGGACCGTGCGCCTCCGGAACTCTTCGTCCAGCGGCTCGACCTTGGCCCGGAAGTGGCCGCGACGGCGAGGCCGATACCGGCGAGCAGCGTGACACTGACCGGCCCGAGCTTCGAGGCGCTGGTGAACAGCAGGCCCGCCCAGACGAGCGCGAAGCCGAACCGGACGAAGTACAAGACCGAACGTTCTATCTGCTAGAATCTCGTTGATGACGAAGGCCCACGCTCAGCCGTCCGAAGCCCGGTCGAGGCTGATCAGCGCGGCGACCCGGATCTTCTACACGGAGGGGATCCATTCCGTCGGCATCGACCGGATCATCGCCGAGGCGAAGGTGACCCGGGCGACGATGTACCGGCATTTCCCCGGCAAGGACGACCTGATCGTCTGCTACCTCCAGGAAGCCGATCAGGCCCTCCGAAGCCAGGTGGACGCCGTCGTGGCCCAGGGGTCGCCGGCGCCCGAGACCCTCCGGGCCCTTGCCAGGTCCATCGCGGAGGGCATCCGGTCTCCCGGCTTCCGGGGATGCGCCTTCCTCAACGCCGTGGCGGAGTACCCGGACTCGGCCCACCCCGTGCACAAAGCCGTCCTCGCACACCGTCAGTGGTTCGCGCGGACGATCACCGAAGTGCTGGCCCGCATCGGGGACGCACCTGCCGAACCCGCGGCCCGGCAGGTCGTCCTGTTGCGCGACGGAGCGATGGCCACCGGCTGCCTGTCCGACCCGGAACCGATCTGTGAGACGTTCCTCCAAGGGGTCGAGGACGTGCTGCGGCTTCGTGCCGCGTCCAGGTAGCGAAATCCGTTTCCGTGCTACGGCAAGCTATCCAGGTGAACACAGACGAAATCCGCACCCGCCTGACGAGCCGATTCGGCCCCACCGCCGAGACTTGGCTCGCCGAGGTCCCCGCTCTCGCTGCACGCCTGGCCTCCCGCTGGGGCTTCACCCTCGGCGAAATGTTCGAGAGCGGGGCCTCGTCCGTCATCCTGCGGTGCCAGGCACCCGATGGGACTCCGGCGGTGCTCAAGCTCAGCCCCGACAAGGACCTGCTGGCCGAGCAGCTCGAGATGCTGCGCGTGTTCGCGCCGTCGGGCCGGGTGCCGGCCGTCTTGGCCACCGACGACGAGACCGGGGCGACGGCGCTGGAAGAGGTCCGCCCCGGCACCCTGGCCGAAGACCTCCCCCAGACGTCCTTGCCGCGGCAGTGGGGAGAACTGCTCACCGCGCTGCACGCCGTTGCCCCGCCCGAGAACTGGCCGCGGGACCTGCGCGGCCGGTTCGACGAATCCTTCGCCCGGATCGGCCGGAGGCTGTCCGAACCCGCGATCGGCGCACGGATCGACCAGGCCACTTGGCAGCGGGCCATCGAACGCTGCGAGAAGTTGCTGGACACCCAGACCTCGCCCGTGTTGCTGCACGGCGATCTGCATCTCGGCAACGCCCTCGACGGCGGCCCGTCACGCGGTCTGATCGCGATCGATCCGAAGGCGTGCGTGGGCGACCCGTGCTTCGACGCCGTCGACTACGTGGTGGCCGGTGCCGGGCACGAAGGCGTCGAGGCCCGTTGCCGGACGGTGGCGACAGCGTGCGGGCTCGACGGGGACAGGCTGCACGCGTGGAGCCGGGTGGTCGCACCGATGTTCGTCATCGCGCACCTCACCTATGGCGGTCCGGAGCCGGTGATCGACGAGCTGCTCGCGTTGACCCGGTGATTTTCAGGGTGCACGTTGTGTTCAGCGAGCCGCCGTGCCGGAGTTTGAACCCGAAGTGGTCCGGTCACCCATGATTCACCGAATCACTCGTCAGCGGAACGTTCCGCTGACGAGGACTCAGGTGGTCTTCGGCGGCTGCTCGTTGTCGATTTCGGCCGAAAGCTGGCGCCAGGCCGTCTCGGCGGCCTTCTGCTCGGCTTCCTTCTTGGTCGTCCCCGAGCCGTAGCCGAGTTCACGCCCGCCGACGAGCACCGTGGCGGTGAACTCCTTGCGGTGATCAGGCCCGGTGTCTTCGACCTTGTACTCGGGCACGCCGAGCCCGGCCGACGCGGTCAGCTCCTGGAGACTGGTCTTCCAGTCGAGACCGGCACCACGCAGCGGTGCTTCGGCGAGCAGATCGTCGAACAGGTGGTGCACGAGCTTGCGGGCGATGTCGATGCCGTGTTCGAGGTACGCGGCACCTATGACGGCTTCGAGCCCATCCGCGAGGATGCTCGCCTTGTCCCTGCCGCCGGTGAGCTCTTCGCCCTTGCCCAGCAACAGGTACGTACCCAGCCCGCCCTCGCCGAGGCCGCGCGCGACCCTGGCCAGCGCGTGCATGTTGACCACGCTGGCTCGGAGCTTCGCGAGCTGACCTTCGGCCAGATCGGGATGCGTGTTGTAGAGGTGGTCGGTGACGACCAGACCCAGCACCGCGTCCCCGAGGAACTCCAACCGCTCGTTCGGTGGCAGCCCACCGTTCTCATAGGCATAAGAACGGTGGGTCAGCGACAGCGTCAGCAGCTCGGGTTCGATGGTGATCCCGAGCGACTCGAGCAGTGGTCCGGGGTCGGCGGGCGGTCCACCGGCCGACTTACCCCCCATGACGTCAGCTACCCGTGTCAGGCGGGCTCGACGACCTGGCGACCGTTGTGCTGGCCGCAGGCCGGGCACGCGATGTGCTGGAGCTTCGGCTGCTTGCAGGCGCGGTTGGAGCAGGGCACCAGCTGAACCGGAGCCGCCTTCCACTGGCTGCGGCGCGCGCGGGTGTTGGATCGCGACATCTTCCGCTTCGGGACGGCCACGAGTAGATCTCCTTATGACGGTCTGCTCGCGGTCGCGAGCGAACTTGCTTCTCCGGAACGAGCTGGTGCTCGTCAGGCTTGCTTTCCGGGGCCTTCAGCCTGGTCATCATCCGTTTCGTCGCCGAAACGGCTCACCAGTGCGGCCCACCGAGGATCTATCTTCTCATGCCCGTGCCCGGGCTTGAGATCGGCCCACTTGACACCGCATTCAATGCACAGACCCTGGCAGTCCTCGGCGCACAGCGGGGCCAGCGGCAGCGCCAGCACCACTGCGTCGCGGACCGTCGGTTCCAGATCGATCCGGTCGTCCACCAGCCGAGGGATCTCTTCCTCGTCGGTGGTCTCCTCGGTCGCGGAACCGGGGTAGGCGAAGAGCTCGGTCAGTTCGACCTCGATGTCCTCGGTGATCGGGTCGAGGCACCGCGCGCAGTGCCCCGTCGCGACCGCGGACGCCGTGCCGCTGACGAGTACGCCTTCGACGACGGATTCGAGCATCAGGTCGAGTTCCAGTTCGGAGCCGGCGTCGATGGTGATGACGTCGGGCACACCGAGTGCGGTCTCGACGGGAATGGAGCGCTGGACGGCCTTGCTCAGGCCGGCATGACGGCCGAGCTCGCGGGTGTCGAGCACCCACGGGCTTCGGACGCGCAGTTGCGCAGGCTTGGCCTGCGGCGACTTGTTCTCAGACATCGCCCACCAGGGTACGCAGGCCTCGGGCGAAGTACGTGAAGGCCCCCTTACTTGCGTCAGGCGCAAGTAAGGGGGCCTTCACGTACTTATGCCTGGTAGTCGTAGAGCGAGGTCCGGCTGTTCCCCGGCAGGTTGACCGGCGACCTCAGATGGTTACGCCCGGAGTCGACCGTCCGCAGCGTCGTGGCGAGCAACTCGGAGAACTCGGCGAGCTTGCCGTCGACGTAGGCGTCGCATTCGCCGCGCTGCTTGTCGGCCTCGGCGTGCGCCTCGTCGACGATGCGCGCCGCTTCGCCGTGCGCGGCCTGGACGACCTCGGTCTGGGAGACGAGCCTGGCCTGCTCGGCGCGGGCGTCCTCGATGGCACGCTCGTAGGCGTCGCGGCCGGCCTGGATCATCCGCTCCGACTCGGCCCGCGAGCGGTCGGTGAGGTTCTGGAACTCGGCCTGCCCGGCGGCGACCATGCGCTCGGCCTCGCCGTGCGCGTCGCTCATCATCTGCTCGGCGCGGGCACGGGCCTCGGCGAGGATGCGCTCGGCCTCGGCCTGGGCGTCGGCGACCGCGCGGTCCGCCTCGGTGTTGGCCGTCGTGACGGTCTCCGCCGCCTCGGTGCGGGCGGTCTGGATCAGCTGGTCGCGCTTGTCGAGGACGTCCTGCGCGTCGTCCACTTCGCCCGGGAGGGCGTCGCGGATGTCGTCGAGCAGTTCGAGGGCCTCCCCCCGTGGTACGACGCAACTGGAGGTCATCGGCACGCCGCGGGCTTCCTCCACGATGGTGACGAGCTCGTCGAGCGCCTCGAAAACCCGGTACACGGCCACTCCCTACCTACAGCGATCCCCATTCCCTGAGATCAGTTTGCCCGCATTCCCGCGTCAAGGGGTGAAAGCACGCGGTACCGGGCGTGTCCCCCGACGGACCCGCCCGGTACCGCGCGCCGCTCACCGGAGGTCGAGCTCCGGATCCGTGACCACCCTGATCAGCTGATCATCGGGCGGAAGCGGGCCCTCGCCGTCCGCGGAGGCGTTCACGCTGACCGACGTGCCGTCCGCCCGGTACACGATCGCGTTACGGGACGGCGTGACGTCGCCGCTGGGAGGCAGCGACGGGACGATCCCTGAGACGACGATGGTGCTTCCGTCGGCTCGGGGTGTCTTCACGCAGTCCACCGCTTCCCCGCTCGTCACACCCGCGATGTCCGCCATGAACCAGTTGATGGCCTTCCGGCCCGGTACACAGCTGTCTTCGAGGGTGAAGCCCAGCTTGGTGGCCTCGGTTCCGCTGATCGTGACGACCAGGTTCCGGTCAGAACCGGCGGCATCCCGGTAGTTGACCGTGGCGACGAGTACGTCCCAGTCATTCTCGGTGCGCAACTGGTGCACGGAGCGGACCCGGATGTCCTTCGCCCCGGTGAGCACGTTCGGCAGCGCGGTCGCCAGATGCCCGGTGATCCGCGCTTTCTGCGCCGTCAGGTTCACCTTCGGCGAGACCGGCGGCATCGCGGAGCGCGACGGCGGCGCGACCGAGGTGGACGGCGGAGGCGTCGCCGCGGCGGGTCCGAGCGCCTGCTCACCCGGCGCCACGAACACCACCGCCGCCGCGATCACCGCCAGCGTCGCGGCCCCTGTCACCGCGATCGCGCGCCGGTTCCGCGTCCGCTTGGCCGCCGTCGCTGCGATCTCGTCCGGGTCGAAGCCGAGCGGCGGCTCGGCCAGTCTGATCCCGCGCAACCTGTCTTCGAGTTCGTCCATCACGCGCTCCTCTCGGAGACAGCCTCTTCCTGCTGTCTCTGCAGGGCCGCGCGCAGGGCATCGAGCCCTCGCGCGGCCTGGCTCCTGACCGTCCCTTCCGAACAGCGCAGCGCGACGGCGACCTCCGCGACGGAAAGATCGGCGCAGTGGCGCAGCACGACGGCGGCGCGCTGTTTCGGTGGAACTTCGGAGAGGGCGCGAAGCAGTGAATCCGAGATCCCGGCATCGGCCGGGATGGCCGGCTCTTCGGGGACGACGCCGTCGCGGTTCTCCTTCTGCCGCCACGGTCGCCGCCGCTCGTCGAGCCAGCAGCGCAACAGGATCCGCCTCGTGTAGTTGTCGACGGGCCCTTTCCGGCTGACCTTCGGCCAGACCCGGTAGAGCTTGATCAGCGCGGTTTGGACCAGATCCTCCGCGAGATGCCAGTCGCCGCAGAGCAGGTACGCCGTCCGCCTGAGCGGTAGCGCCTTGTCCCTGGCGAACTCCCTGAAGCTCGCGTCGTCCCCAGACCGCATCGTGCCTCCTCGTCCGTGTTCCGGTGTATCTCACGGGCGAGGAGGCACGGGGCGTTGCATGCGCGGGTCAGCCGTTCAGGTTGACCAGCTTGAAGCTCACGTAGCGGTCCGGGGTGTAGACGATCTCGCCGCCCTTCCCGGAGATCACGCGATCGTTCGCGCCCACCGGGAACAGCTGGTAGTAGCCCGCGGCGCAGGCCGGGAGCACGCCTTCGCGGTTCTCGTAGACCGTGCCCGTGGCGCCACCGCGGGCCTTGTCCGCGACCGACTTCGCCGCGGCCGACAGCGTCGAGTAGCCGATCTTCGTCAGCTTCGAGGTGTCGCCGCACTTCGGCGCCGGAGCACCGTTGACGTCGATGACGGAGAAGGTCTTGTAGTGGTCACCGGTGTAGAAGTGCTCCCCGCCGGTCCCGGTGACGATGCGGCGCGTGCCGCGGTTCGACGAGCCCGGGGTCGGGACGGTGTACTCGTAGTAGTAGCCCGACGCGCACTTCGGGAGGATGTTCTCCCGGTTCGAGAAGACCGTGCCGTCGTTGTCCGGATACGGGTACGGCCCACCCTTCTGGATGAGGTTGTACGTCGTCGTGGCCTCGGCCGGGAGCGCCGAGAGCGCGGTGTGCTTGAACCCGGTGAGATCCCCGCAGGGGTTCTGCTGGACGCTGACGGGAGCAGCCTGCGCGGCCTGCGCGCTGATTCCTCCGAAGAAGGTGACTAGCAGAACGAGCAGCGCGGCGGCGATCCGCGATCGTTTGTTGGTCATTTTCGGACCGTAACCCGATCGTGTGTTCGCCAGAAGGCGTCGGGATGAACTCTCCACCGCCGCTCAGCGCAACCCGACCAACGACGTCGGCCGTTCGGGTCAATCTCGTTCGGAGTACTTCTCCGCCAGGCGTTTGGACACGATCGGCGGTACCAGATGCTCGATGTCGCCGCCGAACGCGGAGACCTCCTTGACGAGCGAGCTGGACACGAACCCGTACTCCGGGTTGTTCGCCATCAGCAGCGTCTCGAGCCCGGTCAGCTCGCGGTTCATCTGGGCCATCTGGAGTTCGTAGTCGAAGTCGCTGACCGACCGCAGGCCCTTCGCGACCGCGACGATGTCGTTTTCGCGGCAGTAGTCGACCAAAAGGCCGTGCCAGGAGTCGACGCGCACGTTCGGCAGCTTCGCGGTGATCTCGCGCAGCATCTCGATGCGTTCCTCGGTGGTGAACAGGCCCTTCTTGCTCTTGTTCACCCCCACCGCGACGACGACTTCGTCGAACAGCTTGGCCGCCCGCTCGATGATGTCGAGATGTCCATTGGTGGCCGGGTCGTAGGACCCGGGACAGACCGCACGCCGCATGGCGCGGACGCTACCAAGGAGAAGGCGCCCCTGCGCGTTCGTCAGTGCGACGTCTCACACCTGATACTCGGCCCAGTAGAGCGCGGTGTCGCCGTAGCGCTTCGTCCGCATCGGCTCGAAGCCCGCCGCCCAGTCCGGTTCGCCGTCCCGCGCGGCCCGTTCGATCACCACCAGCGCGCCGGCGGTCACCCACCGGCCCGCCGCGAGCGAGGCCAGCACCTCCCCCAGGCGGGTGGAATCCACCGCATACGGCGGATCCGCGAGCACGACGTCGAACGTTTGCGGCGAAGGAGCGGCGACGACCGACTCGACCGCGCCTGCCCGGACGGTGCCGCCGAGCCCGAGCGCGGCGACGTTCCCCTTGAGCACTTCGACCGCGCGCCGGTCGGACTCGACGAACAGCGCGCCCGCCGCGCCGCGCGACAACGCCTCCAGCCCGAGCGCGCCCGAACCGGCGTACAGGTCGAGGACCTGGGCCCCCTGCAGCTCACCGGCGACTTCGAGGGCGTTGAAAAGCGCCTCACGCACGCGTTCCGACGTCGGCCTCGTGCCCTTCGGAGGGACCTTCAACCGCCTGCCGCCCGCGGTCCCCGCCACG
This sequence comes from Amycolatopsis sp. lyj-112, assembly GCF_046549055.1. Taxonomy (NCBI): domain Bacteria; kingdom Bacillati; phylum Actinomycetota; class Actinomycetes; order Pseudonocardiales; family Pseudonocardiaceae; genus Amycolatopsis; species Amycolatopsis sp. lyj-112. The sequence continues at coordinate 141,833 of NZ_JAJPWS010000011.1, forward strand.
ATCCTGGTCATTGGAGCATCGTGCCTCAACGACATCCGCCGTGGCGTTCGGCAGGACTTGGTGAAGCCGCCGCCCAGCTCGCGTAGAGTCGTCCTTCGCCCTCGGAGGCGATAGAAGCGTTTAGGAGCGTTGCGTGTCCGAACCTCGGGTCAGACGGGCCGAGATCGCCATCGAGCAAGCCCATGTGGACACGGTCTACACCCGGCTCGCCGAATTGCGAGCCCAGGCTGAGGCCATGCGTGCCAAGGGTTATGAGATCGGCCATGGCGCCGGGCGTGAAGCGATCTTCGAACAGGCATCGATGCTGTTCGAGCGCGACATGATGGTGTTCCACGCCAACCAGACCCTCCAGACCCTCGACGCGGAGTACGAGGGCCTGGTCTTCGGCAGGCTCGATCATCTCGACCACGACCACATCTACGTCGGCAGGCTCGGTATCCGCGACGCCGAGTTCGACAACCTCGTCACCGACTGGCGCGCGCCCGCCGCGGCGGCGTTCTATCAAGCGACCGCCGAAGAGCCCATGGACGTCGTCCGGCGCCGGGTCATCCGGTGCTCCGGGCAGAACGTGCTCGACGTCGACGACGACGTGCTGATCGCCGACGCGGTCCCCGAAGACATGCAGATCGTCGGCGAGGGCGCGCTGATGGCCGCGCTCGGGCGGTCGCGTGGCGAGAAGATGCGCGACATCGTCGCGACCATCCAGAAGGAGCAGGACGAGGTCATCCGGGCGCCGTGGCGCGGTGTCACGGAGATCACCGGCGGCCCCGGTACCGGCAAGACCGCGGTCGCGCTGCACCGCGCGGCGTACCTGCTCTACCGGTATCGCCGTCAGCTCGGTGGCGCCGGCGTGCTGGTGATCGGCCCGTCCGGGGTGTTCACCAGCTACATCTCGCGGGTGCTGCCGTCGATGGGCGAGACGAACGTCGAGCTGCGCGCGCTGGGCGAGGTCCTCGACGGCCTCGACGCGACCAGGCAGGACGCCGCGCCGCTGGCGGCGATCAAGGGATCGCTGCGGATGCGCAAGATCATGCTGCGGACGCTGCGCGACCTCCCGCCGGACGCGCCCGAGGACATGAAGATGGTCTACCGCGGCGAGGTGCTGCGGCTGAACGCGCGCGAGCTCGACAAGGTGCGCCGCAAGGTGCACACCGCGGGCGGGCCGCCGAACCGGTCGCGTATCCGGGCGGCCGAGCTGCTCCTGGACGCGCTCGCCTCGAAGGCCGAGCAGCACGCCAAGGACGACGGACGTCAGATCGACAAGGGCGAGCTGATCACCGACCTCGGCGAGCGGATCGAGTTCCACCACTTCCTGGTGGCCTGGTGGCCGATCCTCTATCCGGCGCAGATCCTGCGCTGGCTGGGCACCGAGAAGCGGCTCGCCGTCGCGGCGAAGGGCCTGCTCAACCGCGGCGAGATCAGCATGCTCGCCGCCGACCTCGCCGACCGTTCGCGCGGCTGGACCGTCGCGGACATCGCGCTGCTCGACGAACTGCGCGTCCTGATCGGCCAGCCGCCGAAGCGGCGCCGGGGCAGGCAGACCATCGACGTCCACCCGGAGCGCGGCGGCGCCCCGACCAGGCCCGAGCACTACGACGAGTACTCGCACGTGGTCATCGACGAATCGCAGGACCTCTCGCCGATGCAGTGGCGGATGGTCGGGCGGCGCGGCAAGTACGCGAGCTGGACCGTGGTCGGCGACCCGGTGCAGAGCTCGTGGCCGGACCCGGCCGAGGCGGCTTTGGCGCGCGATCAGGCGTTCGGGGTCAAGACCGCCCGGCGCCGGTTCACCCTGCGCACCAACTACCGGAACTCGGCGGAGATCTTCGACCTGGCCGCGAAGGTCGTCGCAGGGCACGCCGAGGCCGACGAACTGCCACGTGCGGTCCGTCAGACCGGTATCGCGCCGGAGGTGCGACCGGTCGACCCCTCCGGGCTGGAGGCCGCCACCCAGGCCGCGGTGAAGGAGCTGATGGGGTCCGTCGAGGGCACCGTCGGCGTCATCACCGCCATGGACCGGGTGCCGGAGGTCGAGGGCTGGCTCGCCGAACTCGCGGACGAGCGGCTCAAGGTCGTCGGCAGTCTCGACTCCAAGGGCCTCGAGTACGACGCCGTCGTCCTGGTCGAGCCGAACGACCTCATCACGGAGTCGACCACCGGACGGCGGGTGCTCTACGTGGCGCTGACGCGGGCGACCCAGCAGCTGACGGTGCTGGCCTCGAACCCCGACTGGATCCCCGGCGCCTGATCTCTCGCAAAAAAGCTGAAGGGCTCCTTCAGGGCACTGGTGAATGTCCTGAAGGAGCCCTTCAGACCCCCGGTGAGTGAACGATGTGGGGACGCGTCTCACGTCCAGGGGCATTTCTAGCGCCAATTCGTTGTTCGGTGTCACAGCGCTGCCATCGAACAACAACGCCGAACAACGATTCGGCCGTGGTCAGGGGCACGGCGGCCGGTAATCCAGTCCCGGCAGGCGTTGTTCCCACTCCGCCGCGGTGATCCGCGGGTGGACGGCCGCACAGATGCGTTCCGCGGCCCGCTCGGGTCCGGTTTCCCACAAGCGCACGGTGCCGTCCGCGACGGCGCCCGCGAGCGTGTGCCCGTCCGGTGCGAACGCCACCGCGTACACCCGGTCGCGATCCTCGGTCAGGCTCGCCGACTCCCGGATCGCCGCCGGATCGGAGACATCCCATAGTCGCACGGACCGGTCGTAGCTGCCGGTTGCGAAGGTCTTCCCGTCTCCGCTGAACGCGACCGCGATGATGTTGTCGGTGTGCCCGGCGAGCAGCGCGACCTCCCGGGGAGCCGCCGGGTTCGACACGTCCCAGACCCGCGCGGCGCGATCGGCGCCGCCGGTGGCGGCGAGCTTGCCGTCCGGGCTGTAGGCCACCGAAAACACCGTGTCGGAATGCCCCTTCAGTACCGAAAGCGGCTTCGGCGCCTTCGCCACGGAGATATCCCATAGCCGCGCGGTGTGGTCCCAGCCGCCGCTCAGCAGGGTGCGTCCGTCGGGGCTGAACGCGAGCGAATGGACGTCGTCCTCGTGACCGGTGAGCGTCGCGAGTTCGACGGGCTTACGGCTGGCCGAGACCTCCGAGACGTCCCACAGTTTCACCGTGTGGCCGGTGCCGGCGGTCGCGAGCGTCCGCCCGTCGGGGCTGAACGCGACCGCGTCGATCTCATCCTCGGGTTCGCTGAAGACGCCGGTGTCGACGGGCTTGGCCGGATCGGTGACATCGACGAGCCGCATCGTGTGATCCCAGCTGCCGACGGCGAGCGTCCGGCCGTCCGGGCTGAACGAGAGACCACAGACGCCGTTGCCGAATCCGGTGATCTCGCCCAGCTCGCGCGGGTTCCGCCGGTCGCCGACGTCGTTGAGGCGCACGACGCCGTCGTGGCTGCCGGTGGCCAGCAACCGCCCGTCGGGACTGAACACCGCGCGGCAGGCCGCCTTCAGGGGGCCGCTGATCGCCGGGCCCGGCAGGTCCCACAGCCGGGCCGTCTGGTCGTCGCTCGCGGTGGCCAACGTCCGGCCGTCGCGGGAGAACACCGCCCAGACGACCGCCGCGGTGTGCCCGGTCAGCGCCGGTTTCTCGCGCGGGGTCTTCGGATCGGTGATGTCCCACAGCCGCGCGGCGCGGTCGAATCCGGTGGAGACCAGCGTCGTCCCGTCGGGGCTGAACGCCACGGATCGCACGATGGCCTTGTGCCCGGCCATCGTGCCCAGCGGCACCGGAGCCATCGGGTCGGCGATGTTCCACAACCGCGACGTCTGGTCCGCGCTCGCCGTCGCGAGCGTGCGGCCGTCCGGGCTGAACGCCGCCGCGTGGACGATGCCGGTGTGCCCGGCCACGACACCGAGAGGCCTGGCCTTGGGAGCGTCGGCGACATCCCAGAGCCGGACCGTGGTGTCGGTGCCCGTCGAGGCGAGCGTCCGCCCATCGGGGCTGTAGGCGAGGCCGTTGATATTGCCGGTGTGCCCGGTCAGGGTGGCCACGAGCACCGGTTTCGCGAGGTCGCGGACGTCGAACAGGCGGACCGTCCCCTCGCCGTCCGCGGTGGCGAGCACCGGTGCCGTGGGGCTGAACACGACCGCGTTGACGCGGCTGGGGTGCTCGCCGATCAGCACACCCGGCCCGGGTTTGCCGGGGTCGGCCACGTTCCACAACCGGGCGGTCTTGTCCCAGCCCGCCGTCGCGACGGCGCCGCCGTCCGAGCTGAAGGCCACCGAGTTGACGTTGCCGGTGTGCCCGGTGAGCGTGGCCAGTTCGACCGGATGGTGGGTGTCCTTGACGTCCCACAGCTTGGCCGTCTGGTCCCAGCTGCCGGTCGCCAGCACCTGGCCGTCGCCGCGCAGCGCGGTCGAGTTGATGCGGTTGCCGTGCCCCGCGACGCGGGTCGAATAGGGCGACTCGAACATGCCGAGCACGCTGCTGCGGGTCTCCACGCTCGGATCGGCCCGGTACGCGGCGAGGGCGAGCTGCGCGGCCAGCGCCGGATTCGTCGCCCGCATCTCGGTGGCCTGCCCGGCGACCTTCTGCGCGAGCGCGCTGTTGCGCTGGCTGGTCGCGGTCTGCTCGGCGCGGACGGCGTACACGGTGGCGGCCGTCGCCAGCACCAGCAGCACCGCCAGCAGCGCGACCAGCTGACGCAGGCGCCGGGTGCGACGGCGCGCGATGGCCTGCTCCCGGTTCTCGATGGCGACGCTCGCGTCGAGGAACCGGCGTTCGCGCTGGGAAAGCGCGGTGTCGTGCCCGCTCGCCCACTCCCGGGCGATGGACAGCCGCGCGCCGCGGTGGAGCCAGCCGTCGTCGCGGCCGACGGATTCCCACGCGTCGGTCGCCTCGGTGAGCTGACGGTGCACACGCAGGCCTTCGCGGTCTTCGGCGAGCCATTCCCGCAGCCGCGGCCAGCCGCGGATCAGCGCCTCGTGCGCGATCTCGATGCCGTTGTCGTCGAGGGTGACCAGCCGCGACGACGCCAGCCTGTCGAGCACGACGGCGACGTCCGGATCGTCGGCGTCCACCTCGTCGCGGGTGATGCGGCGCTTGGTGTCCTCGGTGCCCTCGCCGAGCGCGGTCATCCGCAGGAAGATCTGGTTCGCCAGCCGCTGCTGGCGCTCGCTCAGCGCGGTGAAGGTGTGCTCGGACGTCTGCGCGACCGACCGTTCGATCCCGCCCGTCGACTCGTACCCGGTGAGCGTGAGGGTGTTGCCGTGGCGGCGGCACCAGGTCTCCAGCAACGCGTGCGAGAGCAGTGGCAGCACGCCTGCCTGCCCGGTCGCGTCCGCGACCAGCCGCGAGACGAGCGCGTTCTCGACCCGGTAACCGGCGTCGATCGCCGGCCGCGAGATCGCCTGCCGCAGCTCCTCGGTGTTCATCGGGCCGACGAGGATCTGCGCGTCCTGCATGGCCTCGACCAGTTCGGGATGCCGTGCGCAGTGGGTGTAGAAGTCGGTGCGGATGCCGAGCACGACCCTGGTCCGGCTCTCCGGATCCGTCGTCGCGGCGACCAGGGCGGACAGGAACCGCTCCCGCTCCTCGGCGTCCTGGCAGAGCGTGAAGACCTCTTCGAACTGGTCGACGACCAGTACGACGTCGCCCTCGCGGTCGGCGACCAGCTGGCGGGCGGCGAGGCCGAGGTTGCGCGGGTGCTCGGTGAACTCGGCGAGCAGCCCGCCGGGCGCGAGGCCGAGCGCGGCACCGAACTGGACGGCGCACTCCTGCAGCGGGCGCGAACCGGGCGTCACCAGGAGGGTGACGGACTCCTTGCGGACGGCGGGCAGCAGCCCCGCGCGGAGCAGCGACGACTTACCCGATCCGGAGGCGCCCAAAACAGCCAGAAAACGTTGTCCCGAAAGCCTCGCGACGAGTTTTTCGACAAGTCGTTCGCGGCCGAAGAATCGGCTCGAGTCGTCGGGCCCGAATGCGGTCAGCCCGATATAAGGGGCGGATTCCCCCTTGAGTGAGACAACCGGTGAATCGCTGACGCCGGGGCGCGTCCGCTCGGTCACGTCGTGCCACCGGGCTTCCCACTCCGGCTCGGGTCCGTCGCACGCCCGGACGTAGGCCAAGGCCACCGCCAAGCTGGGCATCTTCTTCCCGCCGGCGGCTTCGGACAGGGTGCCCGCGGAGTAGTGGGCGCGCCTGCCCAGCTCGCGGTACGTCGGATTCCCGGCCTTCTCCCGCAATCGCCGGAGATCGGCGGCGAACTCCAGTAACGGATCGTCCCCGGGGTCCAAAGGTCGCTCCGGACGCGGCACCCTCAATCCTTTCTTTTCAGTGGTTTTCCCACTGCCGTTTTAGGGGGCAACCGTACCGTGGAAACGGACGAAGTTCGCGAGGTACCGGCACTATCACGTCGGTTAATTCCGATCGCTTGACAGGTGGAGTGTGAGGAGCGCCGCTCCGCGCCGGGAAGGGATCGGGCGCCGCCCGCGTTGTACCGATGCGTGACCTCCTTGCCTGACATCCCGCTGTCCGTACTCGACCTCTCGCCCGTCGTGGCCGGAGGCGGCGTCGGTGACGCGCTGCGCAACACGCTGGACCTCGCCCGCCGCACCGAGGCGCTCGGCTACCACCGCTACTGGCTCGCCGAGCACCACAACATGCCCGGGATCGCGAGCGCCGCGACCGCCGTGATGATCGGCCAGGTCGCCGCCGCCACCGAACGCATCCGGGTCGGCTCCGGCGGGGTCATGCTGCCGAACCACGCGCCGCTAGTGGTCGCGGAGCAGTTCGGCACCCTGGAGGCGTTCCATCCCGGCCGGATCGACCTCGGCATCGGCCGCGCCCCGGGTACCGACCAGCGGACCGCGCTGGCGCTGCGCGGCCCCGGCGGCCTGACCGCGGAGAACTTCCCGCAGCAGTTCGCGGAACTGCTCGCCTACTTCGAGCACTCGGACCAGCGCGCCGTCAACGCCGTGACCGCCGAGGGCAACAAGCCGCCGGTGTGGCTGCTCGGATCGAGCGGCTTCAGCGCGCGGATGGCCGGCGAACTGGGCCTGCCGTTCTCCTTCGCGCACCACTTCAGCGCCGAGAACACGCTGCCCGCCGTCGCGCTCTACCGCGACTCGTTCAAACCGTCGGACGTCCTCGACGAGCCGCACGTGATGCTCGGCGTGTCCGTGGTGGCCGCGGAGACCGACGAGCGCGCCCACTACCTGGCCGGACCCAGCGGCCTGACGTTCCTCAGCCTGCGCAAGGGCCGCCCGATCCCGCTGCCGACGCCGGAGGAGGCCGCGGCCTACCCGTACACCGAGATGGAGCGGGTCTTCGTCGAGGACCGGTTCTCGAGCAGCATCATCGGCTCGCCGGAGACGGTCCACAAGGGACTCGAGACGCTGCTGGCCGACAGCGCCGCGGACGAACTGATGATCACGACCATGGTGCACGACCAGGCGGACCGGGTCCGCTCCTACGAACTGGTCGCGGACCTGGCCCGCTGACGCCTGCCTCCCTAGTCCGTGAAGGCCTCCTTGAGGGACTCTGAGTCCCTCAAGGAGGCCTTCACGGACTTCCCAACCCCGCCGACTCGGTCGAACACGAACGAACCGACAAGGTCCGCGGCCACCTTTGTCATAAAGGGACAAGAATTCACCGGTTACCAGGACGTGACGTCTTGATCACACCGAAGTTCTTGTCACCAAGCAGGCACGTCATTAGCGTACCGACCAGTAGGAAACGCACGGCAACACCCCGTTGAACCTATTCACCGATTCCGTTCCGCCATTCGGAGCAAAGGAATTGTCCAACCTGGGGTGTATTCGCCGTGCCCGGAAAACTGGAGGGTCGGCGTGGGCGTCCGGACTAACGCACCCTCATTTCCCGGTGCGGGTGCACTCCGGGAGACCGGCAGGCTCTACTCACTCGGCCTCGATGTCGTCCGGTTGACTTTCCGGCGTCCTTTCCAGGCCCGCGAACTGATCCAGCAGTTCTGGTTCATCGCGAGTGTGTCGATCCTGCCGACGGCGCTGGTCGCGATCCCGTTCGGCGCGGTGATCGCGCTGCACATCGGGTCGCTGACGGCGCAGATCGGCGCGCAGTCGTTCACCGGCGCGGCCAGTGTGCTGGCGATCATCCAGCAGGCCAGCCCGATCGTGACCGCCCTGCTCATCGCGGGAGCCGGCGGGTCGGCGATGTGCGCGGACCTCGGTTCGCGCACGATCCGCGAGGAGATCGACGCGATGGAGGTGCTCGGGGTCTCCCCGATCCAGCGCCTGATCGTGCCGAGGGTGCTCGCCGCGATGGGCGTCGCCGCATTCCTGAACGGAATGGTCAGCGTGGTCGGCGTCCTCGGCGGCTATTTTTTCAACGTCATCATGCAGAACGGGACACCGGGTGCGTATCTGGCCAGTTTCTCCGCCCTCGCGCAGCTTCCCGATCTGTGGATCAGTGAGATCAAGGCGGTCATCTTCGGTTTCGTCGCGGCGATCGTCGCCTCCTATCGCGGGCTCAATCCGAAAGGCGGCCCGAAAGGCGTGGGTGACGCGGTGAACCAATCCGTGGTGATCACGTTCCTGCTCCTGTTCCTCTTGAACCTGGTGCTGACGACGCTTTACCTGCAGCTCGTCCCGGCGAAGGGCAGCTGATGGTCACGACGACTCCCGCCAGACGCTCCGAGCGGGTCCGCGAAGCCGTGGACCGCCGGTTCGGTTTCCTGGACACGCTGGGCGACCAGATCCTCTTCTTCCTCAAAGCGCTCGCCTGGGTGCCCCGCGCGCTCCACCGCTATACCCGCGAGATCATCCGCCTGCTGGCCGAGGTCAGCTTCGGCAGCGGCGCGCTCGCGGTCATCGGCGGCACGATCGGCGTGATGATCGGGATGACCGTGTTCACCGGCACGGTCGTCGGCCTTCAGGGCTATTCGGCGCTGAACCAGGTCGGCACCTCGGCCTTCGCCGGGTTCGTCTCGGCCTACTTCAACACCCGGGAGATCGCGCCGCTCGTCGCGGGCCTGGCACTTTCCGCAACCGTCGGCTGCGGGTTCACCGCGCAGCTGGGCGCGATGCGGATCTCCGAGGAGATCGACGCGCTCGAGGTGATGGGCATCCCCAGCGTCCCGTACCTGGTGACGACCCGGATCATCGCGGGCTTCCTCGCGGTCATCCCGCTGTACGCGATCGGCCTGCTGACCTCGTATCTCGCGTCGCGGCAGATCACCGTGTGGTTCTTCGGCCAGTCCGCGGGCACCTACGACCATTACTTCCTGCTGTTCCTGCCACCCGGTGACGTCCTCTGGTCGTTCGGCAAGGTGCTGGTGTTCAGTGTCGTGATCGTGCTCGCCCATTGCTACTACGGCTTCCGCGCGAGCGGCGGCCCCGCGGGGGTCGGCGTGGCGGTCGGCCGTGGCGTGCGGACCGCGATCGTGGCGGTCAGCGTGCTGGACTTCTTCCTCAGCCTCGCCATCTGGGGCGCGACCACGACGGTGCAGGTGGCCGGATGAGGCGCCCCGGGCTGCGCAAGGCGGGGGTCCGGACGGCCGGGGTGCTGTTCCTCGTCGTGATGGCGGTGCTCGTGACGCTGTCGATCAAGATCTATCGCAAGGACTTCGTCTCGTCGGTCCCGGTGACCTTGCAGGCGGACCGGGTCGGCAACCAGTTGCGCGTGGGCGGGCAGGTCAAGGCTCGCGGTGTCCTGGTCGGCGAGATCCGGGACGTCCGCGCGACACCGCGAGGCGCGGAGGTCGACCTGGCCATGGAGCCGGACAAGGTCTCGCAACTGCCGAAGAACGTGTCCGCGCTGCTCGTGCCCAAGACGTTGTTCGGTGAGCGGTACGTGCAACTGTCCATTCCGGACGGACCGGGCGGACCCTCACTCACCTCGGGTGACGTGATCACGCAGGACCGCTCGGCGAACGCGATCGAGCTGGAGCGGGTCTTCGACAACCTGTTGCCGCTGCTCAAAGCGGTACAGCCGCAGAAGCTCGCCACCACCCTGACCACGGTCTCCACCGCGCTTCAGGGCCGGGGCGACCAGATCGGGGACACGCTGGCCACCGCGGCGGCGTACCTCAAGGAGTTCAACCCGAACCTCCCGGCCCTGAACGACAACATCCGCGATCTGGCCACGGTTTCCAAGCTGTACGGCGACATCGCGCCGGATCTGCTCGACGCGTTGAGCGCCTCCGCGGTCACCCTGAACACCGTCCAGGAGAAACGAGCCGAACTGGCGACCGTGTACCAGCAGGTGACGTCGTCCTCTCAGCACATCACGACGTTCCTCGCCAACAACCGCGCCAACATCATCGCGCTCGCCGCCGACAGCCGGGCACCGCTGGAAGTCGGGGCGAAGTACTCCCCGAGTTTCAAATGCACGCTCGACGCGCTCGCCGGACTGAAGCCGCAGATGGACAAGGTGCTGGGCAAGGGCACCAAGGAACCCGGACTGCACGCGGAGATCACCATCACCGAGCCTCGCGGAAAGTACGTACCCGGCAAGGACGACCCGGTCTACAACGCCACCGGCGAGCCGCGCTGCTATCCGACGAACGGCATGATGGGCCAAGGGATCGCGGCGACCGGCAAGGACACCGGCGTGCCGCCACTGCTTCCCGGTGCGGAAGGCGACCTCGGCCTGCCGAACTCGCCGCAGGAACGAGAACTGATCTCCACGCTGGTCGCGCCGTCGGTCGGCGTCCCGGTCAACCAGGTCCCCGCGTGGGGCAGCGTGCTCGTCGGCCCGCTCTACCGCGGCACGGAGGTGACCCTGCGATGAGGAACTTCGTGAGCCCGCTGATCAAGGGGCTGATCTTCATCGTCATCACGACGCTCGCCACGGTGCTGCTGGCGGTGTCCATCACCAACACCGGACTCGGCGACACCAAGACCTACAGCGCGAAATTCCTCGACGCGACGTCGCTGAACATCGGCGACGACGTCCGGATCTCCGGGGTCCGCGTCGGCCAGATCGAGGAACTCGAAATCGCCGACCACAGCGTCGCCCGGATCAAGTTCTCCCTCGACACCGAGCGCAGGATCCCCGCCGACGTGAGCGCCGTGATCAAGTACCGCAACATGGTCGGGCAGCGCTACATCGCGCTGGAACGCGGCAAGGGCACCACCGAACTCCTCGAGCCCGGCGACGAGATCCCGCTGGAGCGCACCACCCCGGCGCTGGACCTGACCGAACTGTTCAACGGCTTCAAACCGTTGTTCCAGGCGTTGTCCCCCAAGGACGTCAACCAGCTTTCCGGTGAGATCGTCCAGGTACTCCAGGGCGAGGGCGGCACCGTGGAAAGCCTGCTGGCGCACACGGGCTCGCTCACCACCACGCTCGCCGGCCGCGACAAGGTGATCGGCGAGGTGATCACGAACCTGGACACCGTGCTGAAGACCATCAACGGCAAGGGCGACGCACTGTCCACTTTGGTCTCCACGCTGAGCGAGCTGGTGTCCGGCCTCGCCGGTGACCGCACCGAGATCGGGGAGGCCATCTCCGGGATCGCCGGCCTCACCACCGCCACCGCGGGACTGCTCGAACAGGGCAGGCAACCGCTCAAGGACAGCATCGAAGGATTGGGCCTGCTCTCGGGCCAGCTCGTGGGAGGCAAGGCGGACGTCGAACAGTTCCTCACCGTGCTGCCCGGGAAGCTGACCGAACTGGGACGGCTCGGCTCGTACGGATCGTGGATGAACTTCTACCTTTGCTCGGCCGTCCTGCGGACCGATCCTCCCCGCGGGGTGCCGGCGACGGCGGAGAGGTGCACGGCGTGAAGCCTTTCAAGGAACGGAATCCGATCGTCGTCGGGCTCGTCGGCAGCGTGGTCGCGGCCGGGATACTGGCCGCGACGCTCAACTACGAAGATCTCCCGATCGTCGGCTCCGGAACCACCTACCAGGCCGAATTCTCCGAGGCGGCCGGGTTGCAGGCCGACGACGAGGTGCGGATCGCCGGGATCAAGGTCGGCGCGGTGAGCGACGTCGCCCTGGCCGAAGACCACGTGGTCGTCAGCTTCCGGGTCAAGGACGCTTGGGTCGGCGACAAGACCGCCGCCGAGATCAAGATCAAGACCTTGCTGGGCCGCAAGTTCCTCTCGCTGCGCCCGACCGGCGAGGCGGTACAGAACCCCAAGCAGGTCATCCCGCGCACCCGGACCGTGACGCCCTACGACGTCACCGAGGCGTTCAACGGGCTGGCCGACACCGCCGGCGCGATCGACACCGACCAGCTCGCGGAAAGCTTCACCACGCTCAGCGACACGTTCAAGAACTCGCCCGAACACATCCGGAAGGCCTTGGACGGGCTGACGTCGCTGTCGAAGACGGTGTCCACACGGGACACCGAACTCAACAGCCTGCTCTCGAACGCGCACGGGCTCACCACCACGCTCGCGAACTCGAACGACGACTTCGCCAAGCTCCTCTCGGACGGCAATCTCCTGCTGACCGAACTGGACAACCGGCGGCAGGCGATCCACGACCTGCTCACCGGCTCACAGGACCTCGCCACGCAGCTTTCGGGCCTGGTGAAGGACAACAAGGACCAGCTGGGCGGCGCGCTCAGCCAGCTCGGACAGGTGACGGACATCCTTCAGCGGCAGAACGACAATCTCGCCAAGAGCCTCGATCTCGCCGCGCCGTATTTCCGCGTGGTGAACAACTCCCTCGGCAACGGGCGCTGGGTCGACAGCTATCTGTGCGGGCTCATCCCGGAGAACCGGGATCCGTGCACCCCGGTGATCCCCCGTGGAGGTGGCCGGTGATCAGCAGGTTCGTCACCCTCGCGCTCGTACTCGCCCTCGCCGTCGTCGGCGGCCTCTGGTGGATCTTCTCCGGTAACGGGCTCGACCAGGTCACCGTGTACTTCTCGCGCGCGGTCGGTGTCTACAGTGGATCGGACGTGCGGGTGCTCGGCGTCCGGGTCGGCCAGGTCGAATCGGTGGCCCCGGAAGGGGAACAGGTCAAGGTCGTGCTGACCGTCGACGGCTCGACGCCGATCGCCGTCGACACCAACGTCCTCGTCGTGGCGCCGAGCGTGGTGGCCGACCGGTACGTCCAGTTCACCAAGCTCACTCGCACCGGGAACCGGCTGGACGACGGCGCGGTGATCCCGGTCGAGCGCACCGGTACGCCGGTGGAACTCGACCAGCTCTACTCCAGCCTCGACACCCTCGCCAAGGCCCTCGGCCCCAAGGGGGCGAACGCCGACGGCGCACTCTCCGAGCTGCTCCGCACCGGCGCGAAGAACCTGCAGGGCAACGGAAAGCCGTTCAACGAATCGGTGCGCAACTTCGCCGACCTGGCCAGGACGCTGTCGGGTAACTCCGACAACCTGTTCGCCACGGTCGACGAGCTGCAGCGGTTCACCTCGATGCTGGCGACCAATGACCGCAACGTCAGCGAGGTCAACAGACAGCTCGCCTCGGTGACCGGCACCCTGGCGCAGAACAAGGACGAGCTGTCCCGCGCGCTCAACGGGCTCGGCAGCGCGCTGGCGGAGATCCAGCAGTTCATCAAGGACAACCGCGCGCTCATCAAGTCCAATGTGGACAAGCTCGCGGCGACCACCGGGACACTGGTCGACAAGCGCGCCGCGCTGGCCGAAACCCTCGACACCCTCCCACTGGCGGTGACGAACGTGCTCGAGGCCGTCGACCCGAAGACCGGGAAGCTGCAGGGCCGTGGGTTCCTGGGCGACTACGCCGCGCTCCCGCTGCCGGTCTCCGGCGACACCTACGCGGGCCAAGGGGGACGCAGATGACCGCGAAACGGGCGATCGCCGTGTTCGCCGCGTGCTGCGTCGCGCTCACCGGCTGCTCCGGCGAGTTCAAGGGCGTCTACGACCTGCCGCTGCCCGGCGGCGCGGACCTCGGCGACCATCCGTACCGGGTGACCGTGCAGTTCGCGGACGTGCTCGACCTGGTCCCCCAAGCCTCGGTGAAGGTGGGCGACGTCCCAGTTGGCCGGGTCGAGACGATCCGGCTCGGCGAGGACGGCTGGACGGCCGAAACCGTCCTGGCGGTCAACGGCGACGTCGCCCTGCCCGCCAACGCGATCGCGCGGCTGCGCCAGTCCAGCCTGCTCGGTGAGAAGTTCATCGAACTCGGCCCCAGCGCCGCGAAGGCCGAAGGCCGGCTCGGTGACGGCGGGGTGATCCCGGTCGCGAGCACGAACCGCAACCCGGAGTTCGAAGAGATCTTCGGTGCGCTGTCACTGCTGCTCAACGGCGGTGGGATCGGCCAGCTGCAGACCATCAACCGGGAGCTGTCCAAGGTGATGGACGGCAACGAGGAGGAGATCCGTTCCTTCCTGTCCACTGTGGAACAGCTGATGTCCAACCTGGACTCGCACCGGTCGGAGATCACCTCGGCGCTCGACGGGCTCAACCAGCTTTCGACCACACTGGCCAACCGGAAGAAACAGGTCGAGGGGGCGCTCACCGATCTCAGCCCCGGCTTGCGGAGCCTGTCCGACCAGCGCACCCAGCTGGTCTCGATGCTCCAGTCGCTCGACCAGCTCTCCGGCGTCGGCGTCGATGTGATCACCAAGAGCCGCGACGATCTGGTCGCCGACCTGACCGCGCTCGCGCCGATCCTCAAGCGGCTGGCCGACGCCGGCCAGAGCCTCCCGCAGTCGCTGGAGATCCTGCCGACGTTCCCGTTCACCGACGCCGTCCTCGACGGCATCAAGGGCGACTACCTGAACGTCTACGCCTCGCTCATCCCAGGACCCGGCGTCCCCCTGCCGCCGCCAGGCGAGGGCACCCCGCCCGGACTGCCGACCCTGCCGTTGCCGGCGTCCGGAGGTAGCTGATGCTCACCGCACGTATCCGGATCCAGGTGATCGCGTTCGTCATCATCGCCTTGGCGACGACGGCGTTCGTCGGGGCCAACTACGCGGGGCTGGGCCGGCTCTTCGGGGCGAGCGGGTACACCGTGAAGCTCGCGCTGACCGACGGCGGCGGCCTGTTCACCAACGGCGAGGTGACCTATCGAGGCGTCGCCGTCGGCCGGGTCGGCGAACTGCGGCTCACCGCGGGCGGTATGGAAGCGGATCTGCTGATCGACGACGATGCCCCTCAGATCCCGGCGAACTCGCGTGCGGTCGTGGCGAACCGCTCGGCGGTCGGCGAGCAGTTCGTCGACCTGCAGCCGAGGACCGGCGACGGGCCGTTCCTCGCCGAGGGTTCGGTCATCCCCCGCGAGGCGACGAGTGTTCCGCTGCCGGTGCAGAACCTGCTGACGAACCTGGACTCGCTGACCGCCTCCGTGCCCACCGAGGACCTGCGGACCGTGGTGGACGAACTCGACAACGCCCTGCGAGGTTCCGGCGCGAACCTGCAGGTACTGCTCGATTCCACCACTGACTTCACCAAGCAGGCCGCGATCCACCTGCCGCAGACGGAGAAACTGCTCACCGACGGCTCGACCGTGCTGAAGACCCAGGTCGATTCGTCGCAGGCATGGCGGGAATTCAGCGGCAACACCAAGTTGTTCGCCGAGCAGCTGTCCCGTTCGGACGGTGACCTGCGCAAGCTGATCGCCACCGCGCCGGACGCGGCGACCCAGCTTTCCGGTCTGCTGCGGGACAACGAGCCGGGCCTGCCGATCCTGCTGGCGAACCTGCTCACCACGTCCCACGTGTTCTCCGCCCGCACCGACGGCCTGCGGCAACTGCTGATCAACACCCCGAAGGCGGTGTCCGCCGTCGACGCGGCGATCGACGGCAAGTCCGCGAAGATCGAGCTGGTCCTGAACTTCTTCGACCCGATGCCGTGCACCAAGGGCTACGAGGGAACGAAGATCCGCAGCAGCGCGGAGCTTTCGGCGCTGCCGTTCAACACCGGTGCCGCCTGCACGCTCGACAAGGGCAACCCGAGTTCGGTCCGCGGCTCGCAGAACGCGCCCAAGGGCGGTGTCCCGCCCGCCGCCATCCCCGGCGGATTCGGCGCGAACGGCCAGCCGACGTCCACGAGCCTCGAGGAGATGCTGTGGCTGCGCAACTGAAGATCGCGATCGCCGTGTTCGCCGCGGCCTGCGCGTTCGCGGGGTGGGCCGGGTACGGCTGGTTCACCGCGACGAACTCCGGGGCCGTGTCCTACGGGAACTCACGCGATGACGCGCTGAAGAACGGGCGCGAGCTCGTCGCCCGGCTGACCAGCCTCGATCACCATCGGATCGACCAGGGCATCGCCGACTGGCTCGCCGCGTCGACCGGTCCGCTGCGCGATCAGCTGAGCAAGGCCGACGACGCGACGAAGCAGACGCTGGCCAAGGACGCGACGGTGTCGACGGGCAAGGTGCTCGACGCGGCGATCAGCGAACTGGACGACCACGCGGGAACGGCGAAGATGCTGGCTTCGGTGGAGATCACGATGGCACGGGACGGCGCCGCGCCGTCGACCAAGCGCAACCGGTTCGCCGCCGGGCTGACGCGGACCGGCGAAGGCTGGAAGCTCAGCGCTCTCGACCAGCTTCCGGTAGGTGCGCGATGACCGCCACGGCCGACACCGACGCTGACGCCGATGCGCAGACCGAGCCCGAGGCCACGGCCGAATCCGTCACCGAAGAGACCGCCGAACAGCCGTCCCGGCGGCCGAAGCTGCCGCTGATCCTGCTGGTCGTGGCGGCGGTGCTCGTCGCGGCGGGCGTGTGGTTCACGGTGGAGGCGAAGTCGATCTCGTCGGCACCGTCGGCGGCCAACACCGCGCTCACCGACGTCGGCGCGACGGCCGAGGTGAACGCGGCGGTGACCGTGGCGCTCAACAAGGTCTTCTCCTATTCCTACGACCGGACCGACGTCACCGAAAAGGCGGCCGCCTCGGCACTGAGAGGTAAGGCGCTGGAGTCGTACAATCAGTTGTTCGCCCAGGTCCGGGAAAAGGCTCCGGCGCAGAAACTCGTCCTCACGACCCGCGTTTCGTCCTCGGCCGTACAGGAACTCTCCAACGGCCGAGCGCGGCTTCTGGTATTTCTCGACCAAGCGGCCACCCGGGCCGACAACAATTCTTCGACGGCGGCCGCCGCGCAGCTTTCGGTCACGGCCGAACGCGAAGGCGACAATTGGGTCATCACAGACCTCATCCCCCGGTGACAAACCGGTAATTCCCTTTTTCGTCCGCGTTACAAAACAGGAGAGAAAACGAGGAGAAAGCCATGTTCGGTCGAACGCGCCCGAAAACCGCCCGTCGCCGCCTCGGCACGGTCGTCGCACTCACCGCCGCGGCCGCCGTGGCGGGCTCCCTGGCCGCTACGCCCGCCCTCGCGGACGACCCGGTGGAGATCCCGGTGTCCTACACCGTCACCGGGAAGACCGTGGTCAAGAAGACCGGCGGCTCCCTCGACCTCGGCCCCGGTCAGCTCAACGGCGCCCTGGTCATCGACGGTGACAACGTCGGGATCCGAGGCGACCTCGCGTTACCCCCGTCGACGGCGAACATCTCGCTGGTCTCGGGTGTCTTCAAGATCAAGGCCAGAGTCCGGATCGAACCCCTCGGTCAGGTCACCGGCACGCTCGCCAACGGCGATCTGACCACGCGCTCGCAGGCCAACATGCTGATCGACAACATCGTGGTCGGCCTGTTCTGGCCGGTCATCCCGCTGCCGACGGTGCCGAACGCCTGCAAGACGGTCACCCCGCTCGACCTGACCCTGGTGTCGAAGAACGTCGACCTGTTCGCGCCGTCGATCCCGTCGTCGGGGACGTTCACCATCCCGGCGTTCAAGGACTGCTTCATCAACGACCTCGCCCTCGGGTCGCTGATCTCCGGTCCGGGCAACACCATCAACCTGGACATGAAGTCGAACCTGTAGCCGTAACGCCGTGAAGGCCTCCTTGAGGGACGCTGAGTCCCTCAAGGAGGCCTTCACGGAACGTCAGCAGAACAGTGGCGCGTTCGGGTCGACCAGGGCGACGCCAGTGCTGTCACCTGCGGAAATGGCGTAGACCGGGACGCACACACCGGAGAACTTCCAGAAGTCCGTCGGCGGTTCGGAGCTGGTGTCCCGGCTTTCCTGCTTCACGTTGCTGCCCCAGGCGAAGACGCTCCCGTCGGACTTCAGCGCGACGTTGTGGTTGAACCCGGCGTCGATGGCGACGACGTCGGACTGTGCTTCCGGCGGAACCATGGCCTGGGCCGAGGTGTTGTCGCCCCAGGCGATGACGCCGCCGTTCTTCAAGGCGATGCTGTGCCGGAACCCGGCGGAGATCGCCGACACGCCGGACGTCGCCGCCGCGGGCACGGTGATCTGGCCTTTCCCGTTGCTGCCCCAGGCGATCACGCCGCCGTTCTTGAGCGCGAGCCCATGGTCGCCGCCGGCCGAGATCTTCGTGACCCCGGACGAAACCGTCGCGGGAACAGCGGTCCGCGAACCCCAGCTCAGCACGCTTCCGTTCGACTTCAGCGCGAGATTGAAGTAGGCACTGGTGGAGATCGCGGTGACACCCGAGGTCGCGGCGGCCGGGACCACGTTCTGGCCGTAGAAACCGTTGCCCCAGGCGATCACGCCGCCGTTCTTGAGCGCCAGTTCGTGCGCCCAGCCCGCGGCGATCGCCGAGACCCCCGACGTGGCCGCGGCCGGGACGGTCGCCTGGCCGTAACTGTCGTTCCCCCAGGCGATCACGCCTCCGTCCTTGAGGGCCAAATGGGTGATCGCGCCCGCGGAAACGGCGCTCGCGCCGAGCGCCGAGACGGGGACCGTGCCCTGTCCCTGCCCGTAGTCGTTGCTCCCCCACGCCCGCGGTTCGCCGAGGGGCGCGGCGTCGGCGGTACCGGAAAGGGAAACCGTGGCGATCATTACGGCTATCGCGCTACTCGTCACGTGCCGTGTCGTGGATCGTCGATTGACTGAAGCCATGCGCGAAATGTTAACCCGGTTCCGCCGATCAGCCGCTTCTTTGTCATCCTCCGACAAACTTCATAATCACATTCAGCGAGCGCTGACAAGAAAGAACGGGTTCACCCGTCACCCTGAAACATGTCGACATGAATCCTTGTTACGTACATAACTCGCGGGTAACCTCGGTTTACCCCACCACCGAGAAAGCCGCTCAAGTCGAGCATAATTGATCAGAAAATCTCGCCGAAAGGCGCATGGGGAAAGCCGCCCGAGACGTAAACTGGATCAAAGGAGATGACAGGTATGTCCCGCAGACTTGGCAAGTTGTCAGCCGGTGTCGCCACCACCGGCATCGTATTCGGCGCGGTCGCCGTGCTCACCGCCGGCACGGCCGCGGCGGCCACCAACTACGCCACCGGCAGCGTCGCGTACATGTGCAACTTCCCCGGCATCGGCCAGCAGCAGCTGGACGTGAAGGCGAACTTCGTCGGACCGGACTCGGTCGCGGCCGGCGGCACCGCCACCCCGGCGAGTGTCGGGGGCACCGCGACGATCAACGCCACCATCAACGCCCTGCTCAACGCCGCCAACTACGACGGCGTCCGCGGTAAGGCGAACATGCCGATCACCGCCACCAACGCCACCCCGGCCGCGTCGACGGTGACGCAGCTGGACGTGCCCACGCAGATCAACCCGTACGTGCCCGGGAGCCGGACGTTCAACATCCTCCAGGACGCCGGTACCGGTGTTCCCACGCTGACCGCCGGCACGCCCGGTTCGGCGGTCGTCTCGCTCGGCACCACGTTCAACGCGGCCCTCGACTTCCACAAGAAGGACGGCAGCTGGACCGCGTGGACGTTCAACTGCACCGTGAAGAACACCAACCCGGCGCAGAACCGCGCGTTCAACCCGGCGATCCCGATCACCTGATGAACCAACCGTGCGGGGCGGGGACGCCCGCCCCGCACGGTCTCCATCGCGGCGACACGAGAGGAATCCTCATGGCACAGCAGATCCGGCGGGATCCCTCCCCCGTGACCGGTGGATCCCGCGGACTCCGCGGGCTGTCCGCCGCCCTGGCCTCCGTCCTCGTGTACTGCACCGTCGCCCTGCTCACCGCCGGCGTCCACAGTGAACTTGAAGCTGCCCGAGGTACCCGGCCCGTTCGTCGCGCCGCTCACGGTCTTCCTCACGGAAGACCCGGGCACCGCCGGTCTCACCTTCACCGCGGGCGCGCCCGGCTCGGCCACCCTCGCGCTCGGCTCACCGCTGAGCCTCACTCTCGAGCTCCACAAGACGAACGGCGCGTGGATGCAGTGGCAGGTCGGCTGCGCCGTGAAGGTCACCAGCCCGGCGCAGAACCGCATGTTCGGCCCGTCGATCGCGATAACCTGATGAACCACCGCAAGACTCGAAAGGAACCCGTATGACGCAGCAGGTTCGCCGGGCTCTCGGGAGGCTCCCCGTACTGGTGGGCGTGATCCTGCTGGCCGGGGTGAACGGCGCGCTGGCCGGGTCGGCGGCGACCGATCCGACGACACCGTCCGCGCCGCCGCTGCAGGGCGCCGCCCCCGTGCGCCAAAGCCTCGCGAACACCTGCGTCTTCGGGGATCCCGTCGGGGAACGACCGGTCACAGTGGACGTCGAAGCCACCCTGCCGAAGGTCGTCGAAACCGGAAAGCCGGTGCAGGTCAAGGACTTCTCGCTCACCTTCACCATCGGCGAGAAGGCACTCGGCGACGTCGCCGAGGTCGCCGGCGGCGCGACGGTCGAACTCACCGCGGCGCGCGAGGACAAGAAGACCCCGGTCGCGGTACCCCTGACGATCCCGGCGACCCAGGTGCCCGCCACCGGTGAGCTGAAGCTGGTCGCCACCGGCAAGGTGCCCGACATCCTGTTGAAGGTGGCGGGGGAACTCCGGCTGAGCACGGGAGCGCCCTCCCTCGCGCTGACCGCCGCCGGAACACCGCTCAAGCCGATCGCCTGCAAACAGGCCCCGGACCAGGACACCCTGCTCGGCAGCGTCACGCTGCTCACGTTCAAGACACCCCAGACTCCGGCCGGAAAACCCGGTGAGCAGAAGAAGCCGGGCACCGACGCCCGGGCCGCGGACTCTCCGGAGGACGGGGACCTGTATCCCATCGCGCTGCAGCCGTTCGAGATGCAGGGCACGTCGACCATCGCCAGGCTCGGCGCGTTCGCCCGGCTGAAGCCCGGGTTCATGATCAACGCGGTGTGGCACGTCGACCTGGAGAACACCGAGGGGCCCGGCAAGATCACCGGCTCCGTGATGATGCCGGCGAGCCAGGCGACGTTCCTCGGTTTCGGCTTCGTCCCGATCACCGGGACCATGGAACTGCTTCCCGAGGACCACTTGACCGGCAACCACATCATCGACGTCGACGGGGTGACCATCCCGGAGCCGGAAGGCAGCTCGACGGTCCTCATCCCGCTCAAGGTCTACGCGAAACTGACCGACGTCACCGTCAACGGCGTCAAGCTCGACGTCGGCGGCAAGTGCCTCACCGCCAAGCCGATCGAACTCAACCTCCGCGGCGAGAAGTACGGGATGTTCACCGGAGGCGTCGTGCGCACCGATCCGAAGACGGCGGACCCCGCCTACCGGGACTTCACCCTGCCCGGGTTTTCCGGCTGCGGCGTGACCGAAGACCTCGACTCACTGCTGACCGGGATGGCCGCGGGGCCGGGGAACCAGGCGTGTGTCGGGGTCAACCAGGTCGGCTTGCCCTGGGACGCGGAACGCAAGTGCCCGAACGTCGACCCGCCGGTGGCGCGCCGCTGAGCCGGTTCGGCTCGAGAGTGTCATGAAAGGGTCTTTCAGGACGTTTTTGTCCTGAAAGACCCTTTCATGAACGGCCACGATCAGCTGGGCGTCCACTGTGGACTCTTGCGCGGCACGGGCAGTACCTCCGGCAGCGCATAGTCTTCGGGCACCGAGGAAGGCGCAACACCGGCCCGCAGCGCCAGTTCCATTTCGAACCGCGCCCCCGGATCGCGCAGGTGCTCCCCGAAGGTCGCCTGCAGCTGGCGCATGCGGTACCGCACGGTCTGCGGGTGGACCTGAAGACGCTCGGCGATGTCGACGACGTTGCCTTGGCTGTCGAGCCAGGCTCGCAGCGTTTCGAGAAGCCGTTCCTGTTGCTTCCCGGTCATTTCGGCGAGCGGGGCGAACAGGCGGTCGCGTAATTGGCCGGTCAGCGCGGAATCGGCGTTCACGAGCAGGGTGGCCAGGTGCTCATCGGCGCGGATCACACGGCGGCGCGGGATGATCCCGCGTTCGGAGAGGTGCAGGGCGTCGCGCGCCCAGCGGAGGGAATCGGCGACGGCGTCCAGCGGCTGGCAGGGGCCGATCGACAGCCGATAGTCCGGCAACGCGGCCGTCAGGGTCGCCAGACGGGCCCCGGTGACCTCGCCGGGGATGAGCAGCCGCGGCTCAGCGCAGTCGAGTTCGGCCAGGACGTCCGAATCGACGACGTTGTGCCGCCGGGGTCTGACGCTTTCGTTGATCGGGTGCAGCACGATCGGGGTCGCGCGCTCGGGCACGGTCCAGCCGGTCAGCTGCGCGAGTTCCGCGATCGCCTTCGACGGCGCGGCAGGGGTTTCCAGCACCAGGTGCAGCAGTTTGCGGCGCCACGTGTCCAGCGCTCCCGCCGTGCGCGCCTTCGCTTCGAGGTAGCCGTCCAGCGCGACGGACGCGAGTTCGTCCATGAACGCGAGCATGGCGTCGGCCAGTTGCGACATCACCGCGGAGGAAAGCCCGCTCCGGCGGCCGACGCGCATGATGCGCCGCCACGAAACCCTTGCGCCGACACGATAAGCGGACTGCAGCGTGTCGAGGCTCCGGCCTTCCCGCATCTCGTTCTGCCCGAGCCGGTGGTGGACCTCGTGCGACTGGTCCTTCGAGACGGTGGGATCCGCGATCTGCGCGACGAACAGCGTGATCGCGTATTCGACGCCCGCGCGGATCGACTTGCCGTAGGGCCCGTCGAGCGGGCGCGCGTACGCGGGGATGGTCGCCCGGATCTCGTCGACGATCTCGTTGGCGAGGCTGCCGAGTTCCGGCCTCAGGATGTCGGCGAGCTTGCGCGGGAGCGCTCCCGGGGGCGCAGGGTGGTCGATTCCGCGCTCCAGCGACATCGCAGCTCCTTTGCTCCGCCCAGCGTCCGGTCACCCGACGATCGTCGGCGGGTGACAACGAACACATCGCGAATTCGCTCGTGAATGTGTCACCTTCCGCAGAAGAAACCGATTTCTTGTCACCATCGTGACAAAATCACGTGGTCTCGTGGTGTTTTGATGACAAGTGCCCGGCAAACGACCTACGGCGTACGTACGAACGGTGGAAGGGCGTCACTGCTTGCCGGTGAGCAATTCTCCGAGTGCCTCCAGCACGGGCTCCAGCACACGGACCTCGGTGCCGGCGCATTCGGTGATTCCGGCGCCGACGACCTCGAAGCCACTCAGCCCGCGCAGCATCGTCACCAGACGCTCGATGGTCAACCCGTCGGGCTCCGGATAGTTCAGGCCGTCGAACTCCCCCGGGTCGAGCACGTCGAGATCGAGATGGACGTACACCTTGTCCGCACCGGCGAGCCCGGCGGCGATGTCGTGCGTCTCGACGACGAGCCCGCGATCGACCGCGGCCCGCTCGGCGTCGTCGAAGACCCGGGTGCCGGCGAGTACGACACGGCCGGGTTCGAGCGGCGGGTTCGCGGCGAAGTCGGGATCGCCCTCGCCGAGCAGCGATCGCAGCACCATGCCGTGGAACGCGCCCGAGGGCGACGTCTCCGCGGTGTTCAGATCGGGATGCGCGTCGAACCAGGCGACGCCGAGCCGGTGGCCGTAGCGGAACCTGGCCACGCCGATCGGGACGAGTTCGACCCCGCAGTCCCCGCCGATGGTCAGCACCGGCCCGCCCGGTGCCTCCAGCGCGGCGAGCTGCGCGGCACGGTTCTCACCGGTGAGGACCTCGCGGTTGGCGACGCCGTCGACCACCGGCGAAGTCGCCCGGGTCTGGCGGATGTGGTGCACGGGCGCATTCAGGACGTGGCCGGCCAGTTCGGCGAGCGCGACGCAGCCCTCGGGCAACTCCGGCGCACGCTTGGTCAGCGCGCCCTGAAACTGGGGAACGGCGTTGATCAGCACCCGGTCCAGGCTAGCGGCTGCCGCAAGTCCGTGAAGGACTCCTTGAGGGACTCTGAGTCCCTCAAGGAGTCCTTCACGGACTCTTACTCCAGGACGAGCAGCAGGTCTCCACCTTCGACCTGCTGGACGGCGTTGATCGCGCGCCGCGAAACCTTGCCACCGGTGGACGCGGTGATCGAGGCTTCCATCTTCATCGCCTCGATGGTCGCGACCGTCGCCCCGGCCTCGACCTCGTCGCCGTCGGACACCTGCAGCGTGACCACGCCTGCGAACGGCGCGGCGACCTGCTTCGGGTCGGACTTGTCGGCCTTCTCCGTCGCCGGGATGTCCGACGCGATCGAGGTGTCGCGGACCTGGATCGGGCGCAGCTGGCCGTTGAGCGTGGACATCACCGTGCGCAGGCCGCGTTCGTCGGCCTCACCGATGGCTTCCAGCTCGATCAGGAGCCGCACACCCTGTTCCAGGTCGACCGAGTACTCCTCGCCCGGGCGCAGCCCGTAGAAGAAGTCCTTGGACGGCAGCACCGAAGTGTCGCCGTACTGCTCGCGGTGCGCCTCGAAGTCCTTCGTGGGCCCGGGGAACAGCAGCCGGTTCAGCGTCGCGCGCCGGTTCTCCGCCAGTCCCTTGCGGTCCTCTTCGGACAGTTCCTGCACCGGCTTCGGCTCCGCGCGGCCTTCGAGGGCCTTGGTGCGGAACGGCTCCGGCCAGCCGCCGGGCGGGTCGCCCAGCTCGCCGCGCAGGAAGCCGATCACCGAGTCCGGGATGTCGAACTTGTTCGGCTCCGCCTCGAAGTCCGCCGGTGCGACGCCCGCGCCGACGAGGTGCAGGGCGAGGTCACCGACCACTTTGGACGAAGGCGTGACCTTCACCAGGTGACCCAGGATCCGGTCCGCGGCCGCGTACATCGCCTCGATGTCCTCGAACCGCTCGCCGAGGCCGAGCGCGATCGCCTGCGTGCGCAGGTTCGACAGCTGGCCACCCGGGATCTCGTGGTGGTACACGCGACCGGTCGGCGAAGCGAGACCGGCCTCGAACGGCGCGTAGATCTTGCGCACGCTCTCCCAGTACGGCTCGAGGTCGCCGATGGCCTGCAGGTCCAGCCCGGTCGGCCGGTCCGAGTGGTCGGTGGCGGCGACGAGTGCCGACAGGGACGGCTGCGACGTCGTACCCGCCATGGACGCGACGGCGCCGTCCACGGCGTCCGCCCCGGCCTGGATCGCGGCCAGGTAGGTGGCCAGCTGGCCGCCCGCGGTGTCGTGCGTGTGGATATGCACCGGGAGGTCGAACTCCTTGCGCAGCGCGGAAACCAGCCGCGCCGCCGCCGGTGCCCGCAGCAGGCCCGCCATGTCCTTGATGGCCAGGACGTGTGCCCCCGCGCCGACGATCTGCTCCGCCAGCTTGAGGTAGTAGTCCAGTGTGTACAGCTTCTCGGCCGGGTCCGACAGGTCCGAGGTGTAGCAGAGCGCCACCTCGGCGACGGCCGTCCCGGTCTCGCGGACGGCCTCGATCGCCGGGCGCATCTGCTCGACGTCGTTGAGCGCGTCGAAGATCCGGAAGATGTCGATCCCGGTCGCCGTCGCCTCCTCGACGAAGGCGTGGGTCACCTCGGTGGGGTACGGCGTGTAGCCGACCGTGTTGCGCCCGCGCAGCAGCATCTGCAGGCAGATGTTCGGCACGGCCTCGCGCAGCTTCGCCAGCCGCTCCCATGGGTCCTCCGCCAGGAAACGGAGGGCGACGTCGTAGGTCGCGCCGCCCCAGCACTCCAGCGAGAGCAGCTGCGGCGTGGTCCGCGCGACCACCGGCGCGACGGCGAGCAGGTCCTTGGTCCGGACGCGGGTGGCGAGCAGCGACTGGTGCGCGTCGCGGAACGTCGTGTCGGTGACGCCGATGGTCGGCGACTCCCGCAGCCAGCGGGCGAACCCGTCCGGGCCGAGTTCGTCGAGCTTCTGCTTGGACCCGGGCGCGGGCTCGAGGTCCTTGGCCAGCTTGGGCAGCTTGACCTGCGGTTCGAGGGTGCGGGGACGTTCGCCGTGCGGTTTGTTGACCGTCTTGTCGGCGAGGTAGGTCAGCAGCCGGGTCCCGCGGTCGGCCGAATGGCGCGCGGTCAGCAGGTGCGGGCGCTCCTCGATGAACGACGTCGTGACGCGGCCTTCGCGGAAGTCCGGGTCGTCGAGGACGGCCTGCAGGAACGGGATGTTCGTGGCCACCCCGCGGATCCGGAACTCGGCGACGGCGCGCCGGGCACGGCCGACGGCGGTCTGGAAGTCACGGCCGCGGCAGGTGAGCTTCACCAGCAGCGAGTCGAAGTGCGCGCTGATCTCGGTACCGGAGAACGCGGTCCCGCCGTCGAGACGGATACCGGAACCGCCGGGCGAGCGGTACGCGCTGATCATCCCGGTGTCCGGGCGGAAACCGTTGGCCGGATCCTCGGTGGTGATGCGCAGCTGCAGGGCGGCGCCGCGCAGGTACACCTTGTCCTGCGAGAGCCCGAGGTCCTCCAGTGTCTGGCCGGAGGCGATGCGCAGCTGCGACTGGACGAGGTCGACGTCGGTGACCTCTTCGGTCACCGTGTGCTCGACCTGGATCCGCGGGTTCATCTCGATGAAGACGTGGTTGCCGTCCTTGTCGAGCAGGAACTCGACGGTGCCGGCGTTGCGGTAGCCGATCTGACGGGCGAACTTGACCGCGTCGGCGCAGATCCGGTCCCGCAGTTCGGACGGCAGGTTCGGCGCGGGCGCCAGTTCGACGACCTTCTGGTGCCGCCGCTGGACCGAGCAGTCGCGCTCGAAGAGGTGGATCACGTTGCCCTCGCCGTCGGCGAGGATCTGGACCTCGATGTGACGGGGATCGACGACGGCCTTCTCGATGAACACCGTCGGGTCACCGAACGCCGACTCGGCCTCGCGCGCGGCGGCCTCGATGGACTCGCGCAGCACCGCCGGGTCCCCGACGCGGCGCATCCCGCGTCCGCCACCGCCGGCGACGGCCTTCACGAAGACCGGGAAGCCGATCTCCTCGGCCGCGGCGATCAGCGCGTCGATGTCGGAGGACGGCTCGGAGGAACCCAGGACCGGCACCCCGGCCTCGCGTGCGGCCTTGACCGCGCGGGCCTTGTTGCCGGTCAGCTCGAGGATGTCCGCGCTCGGCCCGACGAAGGTGATGCCTTCGTCCTCGCACGCGCGCGCGAGGTCCGGGTTCTCGGAGAGGAAGCCGTAGCCGGGGTAAACGGCGTCTGCGCCCGCCTTCTTGGCGGCCGCCACGATCTCCTCGACCGACAGATAAGCCCGCACCGGATGACCGGGTTCGCCGATCTCATAGGCCTCGTCGGCCTTCAGCCGGTGGAGCGAATTGCGGTCTTCGTGCGGGAACACAGCCACCGTTCCCGCGCCGAGCTCGTATCCGGCGCGGAACGCGCGGATGGCGATCTCGCCACGGTTGGCGACCAGTACCTTGCGGAACATGCCGGTCCTTCCCATCATCGGATCGGTAGGTGAGGCACGTTACCCGTTCGGTCCCGCAGGGCGGGAGTTGTTGCCCAGGTGATGGACGTCATCCCCACCTGAGTTGCGCTCTGGCCGGGTCTAACGCAGCCCGCCCGCCGACGCCGCGGGAAGGCTGTGGAGCAGCCTGTTCGCGGTGCCTTCGTGGACACCGGTCAGCACGTCGACGGACGCGACGTCCACAAGCGCCTTCGCGACGTCCGCGGCCGAAACGGCGGGATGCAGGGCCCGGTACAGCGCGGCTACCCCGGCGACATGCGCGGCCGCCGACGACGTGCCGCTGAGCACCTTGGCGCCGCTGCCGCCGGCGTTGGGCCCGGGGACGTCCACCCCGGGCGCGAACAGGTCGAGGACCTCGCCGTAGTTCGACGTCGGGCCGACCTGGTCACTCGCGTCGGTCCCGCCGACGGTGAGCGCCTCGGTAACCCGGCCGGGTGAGAATTTGCCCGCGTCGGTGGCCTCACCACCCGCCGGGAGGGCGACCGGGACGACCGCGGCCAGCGCGCGGACGGCGGCGTCGAGCTGGTCGTTGGGCGCACCGCCGATGCCGAGGACGGCGACGGCGGGCTGCTGTGCGTTCTGCGTCACCCAGTCGATACCCGCGATGATCTTGTCCGTCGCTCCGCCGCCCTGGGCGTCGATCACCCGGATCGGGACGATCTGCGCCGCCTTCGCGACCCCGAACGTCCGCGACGCGGCGACGCCGGCCAGGTACGTCCCGTGACCGTTGGTGTCGGAGGTGTCGGTGCCGCCGTTGAGGAAGTCCTTACCCGGTTTGACCCGGCCGCCGAAATCCGGATGTGCGGCGTCGACCCCGCTGTCGATCACGTAGACGGTGACGTCCTTGGCATCGGTCTCGTAGTGATAGAGCTGATCGAGCCCCGCTCGCTGATCGATCCGGTCCAGTCCCCAGTTCGGCGGGTTCTGCTGGACTTCCGTCGCGGAGGCGGGCGTCGCGGCGGCCGTCACCAGCAGGACCGAGAAGGCCATCGCACCCATGCCACGCACCAGTCGAATGATCATGCCTCGGGCCTACGCCTGTCACGGGCGGGTGGCAACCTCAACGTGTGGTCGTCACCCGATCGGTTGGCGCTGGTCGGAGGTGTCCGCTGACCGTCGATTCCGGGAAGCAGACGAGCGCGTCGAAGGCGTTGACGACGTCGACGGGGTTGAACATGTGCGCGTGACGGATGCTTTGGGGGCCTTCGGTTCCGCGTCGCGCGCGGAGGTCGACCAGCCCCGGGCCTTCGGCCTCGGCGCTGCCTTCCGCCGGTGCGTCCAGATCTTGTTCGTACACGGTGAAACCGAGCCGTGCCGCCGGATCCGGCTCGAGGCCGGTGGTCTTCCCCTTGACCGCGGTGAGCGCCAGCGCGAAGTAGTCGTCACCGAACTCGGCCGCGAGGTGGGTCCCGGCCGAAGGTGAAGTGAGTCCGGGGAACGGCGAGAACGGCACTCGCTGGAGGTGTCCGTTGTGGAGCATCACGACGATCTTCGTGTCTTCGCCGTGCAGGCGGCGGATCAGCCGGACGGTTTCGGCCATGTACGCGTCGCGCGAACCACTTTGCAGAGCGGGGGCGTCGCCGGACATCATCGCGGCGACCTCGGCGAGGTAGGCGTCGACGCGCAAAGCGCCTTCGGCGTGATGCTCCGCGACGGCGGTGTTCCCGTAGACAGGACGCAACGAGGTGAGATGCGTCTTGAGCCTGGCGAGCGCCGCGGTGGCCTTGTCCCGCGCGGCGGCGTCGAGGGCGGCGTACTTCGCGGGTGCTTCCGCGCTGCTGACCGACGCGTACCCCTTGGTTGCCTCGATCGCCACGTCGACAAGGCTCTCGGCGGCTTCGTCCACCGTGGACAAGTAGGCGCGGACCGCGTCGAGCGACGGCACCGGCGACCCCGCGGAACTCGGCACGTCGAGGCCGAAGTACCGGACGTCGCCACGTTCGCGAAGCCAGGTCAGCATTTCGTGCGCCTCGGGCGACTCTCCGAGCGAGAAGGTGAAGCCGTCGCGGCCGATGTCGGCGACGTCGCCGGGGGCGCCTTTCAGCCAGTCTTCGACGAGCTTCCCCTCGGCGAAGCCGGATTCGAAACCGACCACCCGGAAGCCGAGGTGCTCGACGAGGTGCCGGAGCAAACGATTGCGCAGGTCCCCGAACTCGTGGAGGTGGTGGTTGTTCTCGCCGATGGCGACGATCTTCGCGTCCCCGATGAGTTCGGCGATCTTGGCTGGGTCTGACATACTGAGCACACTAACGCAACAGGAGTAGCAATTGGCAACCTCCGGTACCCAGCGGCCCGGCGGCCGGACCGAACGCACGCGCCTCGCCGTCCTGCACGCCACCCTCGACCTGCTGGCCGAACGCGGATTCAGCGAACTGACCGTGGACGCGGTCGCCGAGCGGTCCGGAGTGCACAAGACGACGGTCTACCGGCGCTGGTCGTCGCCGGACGGACTCGTCGCGGCCGCGCTGCAAATGGGCGCGGAGGACGACTGGACGGCGCCGGACACCGGGTCGCTCGAAGACGATCTGTACGAAGTGGCGGCGGAGGTCGTGCACTACTTCACCGAACCGGCGCTGAAGGAACTGCCGACGGCTTCGGTGCTGGCGGCTTTCCAGTCGCCACAGGCGGCCGAGGCGCTGCACGATTTCTACCAGGACAGGCACGTGCGCATGACGCCCATCGTGGAGCGGGCCGTCGCACGGGGCGAAGTCCCGCCCGGCACGGATGGCGACGAGCTGGTGCGGGCCGTCTGCGGGCCGATGTTCTACCGGCTGTTCTTGTCACGGGAAGGCGTCACGGCGGCGGACGCGCGGGTCGCGGCGCGGGCGGTGACTGTGGCGGCGCGCGAGGGTGCTTTCGTGCGGTCACGCATTTAGAGGACTAAATGCGGGGTTCGCGCCTGGTGGTGTTGCTGAGGCTCGTGGTGCTCTCCGCGAGGGCCGTGAGTGGCGATTCGTTCCCCTCACCGGTCACGCTCGGCCACTTTCCGCCGTGATCTGGCTCCGAGTGACCGGGGACTGTGTGGATATTGCTTCATCTGACGCAACACAATCAACACGGTCACGGATCGCCGCGCTCCGGGACACCAGGCGGGCCGCGGCCGGGATTCGAGCACGCCATTTGCCTTACCCCTCGTTAGAACCCGAATCGCCACTCACGACCAACCCGGCCCACGCCGCCGTTGGGGTCAGTTTTGCCGTCAACACCAACGGCATTCGCGTCCACGCTGGACTCCTCGTGTCGAGAGAGGGAGCCCGTCATGACCGAAGAAGTCCGGAACCGGCCGCTGGAAATGTCGCGCCGGCTCAAGTTCGTCCGTGGCTTCCTCTGGTTCCAGGCGATCATCAACATCCTCGTCAGCGGCCTCGTGACCGCGGTGGCGATGAATGAACTCGATCACGGCAACGAGGAGGCCGGCCTCGCACTGGTGTTGGCGCTGCTCGGCTTCGTGGTCGCCGCCGTGCTGATCGCGAGCGCGGTGCGGATCTCCAGCGGGGCGCCTTGGGCGCGGGTGGCGATCATCGTCGTGGAGACGCTGAACGTGGTCATCGCGGTGATCGGGCTGATCAACAGCGAGCAGATCACTCACCTGATCGCGATGGGCATCTCCATCGGTATCATCGTCACGCTCAACAATCCCGAGGACCGCGCCTGGTTCACTCGCTGACGAGGTCGACCCGGTAGCGCGTCTCGGAAAGCAGGACGTCCTCGCCGGGCATGGTGTCGGATTTCTTCGCCCCGTCCGGCACCCAGCCCGCGGCGGCGTAGAACCGCTGGGCGCGTTCGTTGGTGTCGAGCACCCAGAGCGTCGCCTCGCGATGTCCCGCGTCCCGCAGGGCGGTGACGGCGGTGTCGTGCAGCAGCCTGCCCAGTCCCGTGCCCCAGCGCTCCGGCGCGAGGTAGATCGCGCGCAGTTCGCCGCGGATCCGGTCGACGGCGGTGAAATCGAGGACGGCACCGTCCTCGACGGTCGCGGGCCGGATCGTGGCCATCGTCAGCCTTTCACCTTGCGGGCGGCGAGACCGGTCACGACGGCGAGCGCGAGCACCATCGCCAGCGCGATCCCCCAGCCCGCACCGGTCACGCTCGAACTGCTCGGCATCGCGTAGAACAGCGCGCACACCATGACGATGCCGCCTCCGGCCACACCGCCGAGGAACGCGACCCCGAACGCCGCCGGCCGCAAGGACACGCCGAGCAGCGTCCCGATGACGAGGGTCACCGAGACGACGAGGTACACCGCGCCCTCGTCGGCCCGGCTCGACGAGTAGCCGACGAGTTCGATCGCCTCCACCACGAGTCCGAGTGCGCCGCAGGTCCCGCAAACGAGAGCCGCCACGGTGAGGGCACCTCGAGGTTTCCCCAGTCCGAGCCGGAAACTCCGGTCTCGCCGCACCGACACCAGCGCGCAGACGGCCGCGACGAGCAGGCAGCCGTCGGCGAGAACGAGGACGACCGGGCCGGATGGCATCACCGAGAGCAGCGCGAGCCCGCACAGTGTTCCCGGCCCCGCCATCCGCCGTGTCTTCGGCGGGAACATCGCGATTCCCGCCCCGATCGCGAAGACAACGAGTGGCAAGACGGTCCAGCCGCCGTCTTCGAAGAAGTCCTCCACGCTGCTGCTGAACTGGGACGCGATGACCACCAGGTACACCGCGGCCGCGAAGGCGAACAGCCCGGCGGCGACGGCGAACGGGTCGCGCTTCGGTCGCGCGGGCACGGCCGCTTCGGGCTTCGGAAGTACGGGCGGCTCGGGATTCCTGGAGGGCTCCGGGGTCGGCGCGGGGGTGTGCACCGGCCGCGGTTCCGGCACCGGTTTGGGGTCCGGCGCGGGCTCGGGTTCTTGGACGACCTGGCCCTCGACCCGCACCACCGCCTCCCCCGTCGGCCCGGTCACGGTGATCCGCCCCTCGAACGCCCCGACCTCCGCCAGGTCCAGCGAAACCTCGGCCCCGTCGGCGATTTCGGTCACCAGCAGCCAGGGGTGTGACGCCTCGAAGCGGCAGGCCCGCGCGATCGGCGGCCCCTCCAACCGGATCCGCGCCACCGGACGCGCTCCTCGGACGACCTCGCCGAACCGCACCACCTCGGGCTCGGTCCGCACCCGCGCTTCCCGCCTCGCCAGGTCGGCCGCCTCGGCGAGGTGCTGGATGTCGGTCTGCGCCATCGTGGTGAGGACTTCGTGGGCGCCGATGGCGACGGAGAGGTTCTCGCTCGTCAGCCGTCGCTGGAGTTCCGTCACCGCGCCGAGACGGGTGAACATGTTCGGATCCTCGCTCGCCGCGCGCAGATCGGCCGGGACCGGTGCCGGTTTGATGCGACGGCGCCTGCTGCGGGCCAGGTACAGCTCGCCCTGCATCTCGATGTCCCGGCTGGGCGTCTGGTTCGGGTTCCGCTCGCGGACGCTGTCGAACAGGTAGTCGTAAAGCTCGCTGAGCGCGATCCAGCCGTCCTCGTCGCGGTCGGCGTCCCCGGTCCGGAGGCCGTCGACCAGCGCGGAGGTGAACACGGACGGCCGGACGTGGTCGTCGGCGAGTTGATCACCCTCGAAGGCGTACTCGATGGAGTTCGACGCGGTGATCACCGCGCGGCCACGGCCGCCGAAACCGCCGCCGGGGAACGCGTCGAGCACGTTGGCCTCGCCGGAGGCGCGCACCGCGACCCCTTCGCTGAAAGCACCGCCGTAGCAGCAGTCCAACAGGAGAACGATGCTCCGCGACCGGCTCATCCGCATGCAGCGCTGGACGAAATCGGCGGGCACGGCACTCGACGCCAGCCGCTCCGGCCGGGTGTTGCGAGCCGCGAAGAACAGCTCACCCGACTCGCTTTTCAGCCCGTGACAGGAGAAATGCACGAGCAGGACGTCGTCCGACGCGCTGTCGGCGAACAGGTCCTCGACCCGGCTCGCGATCACGTGCGCGGTCTCGTCGCGCACCACCTGGACGTCGAACTCGCTGATGTTGCGATCGGCGAGGACCGCGGCGAGCGCCTCCGCGTCCGCCGCCGGGGACCGCAGCGCGCTCAACCCGGGGTTGTCGTACTCCCCGTTGGCGATGATCAGGGCCCGCCGCTCGCCGGTCATGACGCCGAATGCCTGCTCACGAAGAGGTCGACGAGCTTGTCCTGGTCGGTGAGGCTCGCTTCGGACAGTTCCAGCACGTCGCCGTCGATCTCCAGCCGGACCGTGCGTTTGACCCGCCCGCCGCGCGAAAGCCACTCCCGCACCGCCGTGACGACCGAGCGCAGCCCCTCGGCGGACTGTCCCAGCGTGACCAGCAACCCGCCCACCGTCGCGACGTCGAACGCGCGCGAGCCGGGCGGCGCCGGACCGGCGGGCAGCGCCTTGACCTCGGCGATCCCGCGATCGATCAGCTCGTCCCGGAGGTACCCGGTGAGCTGGTCGACGCGTTCGGCGTCGGCCCCGTCCTCACCGAGCTGGACACGAACCCCTGACGTCATCCCCGGCCTCCCTCGCCCGTACGGAACGAGGAAACCCTTAGCCTCGCCCGGCGACAAGGTCCGATCGGGCAGAGATGTTCACGTCAGCTTTTTTCCAGATACTCCACGCGATCTTCGTCGACGACGTCGGCGATCAGGTGCGCCAGCCCCAGGTAGTTCCCCAAGGCCGGGTCCTCTTCGACGATTTCCTGCGCCCGCGCCCGGGCCTCGGCGATGACGTCCTCGTCCCGCAGCAGGGAAAGCAGTTTCAGCGTCGACTTCTTGCCCGACTGCGCGGCACCGAGGATGTCGCCCTCGCGACGCAGTTCGAGGTCCATCCTGGACAGTTCGAAACCGTCCGTTGTGGACTCGACGGCGGCGAGGCGCTCGCGGGTCGTCGTGCCGTCGAGGGTTTCGGTGACCAGCAGGCAGAGCCCCGGCACGCTGCCCCGGCCGACGCGGCCGCGCAGCTGGTGCAGCTGGCTGATGCCGAACCGGTCGGCGTCCATGATCACCATCGCGGTCGCGTTGGGCACGTTCACGCCGACCTCGATGACGGTGGTCGCGACGAGCACGTCCAGGTCGCCCTTCGAGAACGCCCGCATCACGGCGTCCTTGTCGTCGGCGGGCATCCGGCCGTGCAGCACGCCGATCTTGAGGCCCTTCAAGGCACTCTCGGCGAGGTCCGGCGCGACGTCGAGCACCGCTAGCGGCGGCCGCTTGTCGCTCTTGTCCGACGCCGGTTCGTCGCCGATGCGCGGGCAGACGATGTAGGCCTGGTGCCCTTTGCCGCATTCCTCGCGGACCCGCTGCCACGCCCGATCCAGCCACGCGGGCCGCTCCGCGACCGGCACGACCGACGTCGCGATCGGCGACCGGCCGGCGGGCATCACGCGCAGCGCGGAAATCTCCAGATCGCCGTACACCGTCATCGCGACCGTACGAGGGATGGGCGTCGCCGTCATGACGAGCACGTGCGGGCTGGTCTCGTCGGCACCGCGGGAGCGCAGCGCGTCCCGCTGCTCGACGCCGAACCGGTGCTGCTCGTCGACCACGGCCAGCCCGAGATCGGCGAAGGACACGGTGTCCTGGATCAGCGCGTGCGTGCCGACGATGATCCCGGCCTCGCCGCTGACGGCCTCCAGCAACGCCTTCTTGCGTTCCTTGGCGCCCATCGAACCGGTCAGCAACGTCACCCGGGTCGCGTTCTCCGCGCCGCCGAGTTCGCCCGCCTGCCCGAGGTCGCCGAGCATTTCACGCAGCGAGCGGGCGTGCTGCGAGGCCAGGACCTCCGTCGGCGCGAGCATCGCCGCCTGCCGCCCGGAATCGACGACCTGCAGCATCGCTCGCAGCGCCACCACGGTCTTGCCGGAGCCGACCTCGCCCTGCAGCAACCGGTTCATCGGGTGCTCGGTGGACAGATCCCGCGCGATCTCCTCGCCGATCTCCTCCTGGCCGGAGGTCAGCGCGAACGGGAGCCGCTTGTCGAAGGCTTCGAGGATGCCGCCTTCGATGCGCGGAGAGGCTTTCGCGGGCCGGGAGACCAGGGAATGTCGCCGCTGCGCGAAAATCAGCTGCACCGCCATCGCCTCGTCCCATTTGAGCCGGTGGCGCGCCGAGTTCAGCGCCTCCCAGCTCGACGGACGGTGGATGCCGCGCAACGCGCTTTCCAGATCGGGCAGGCCGTACTGGGCCAGCAATCCGGGCGGCATCGGGTCTTCGTCGACGTCGAGCACGTCCAGCACCTGCCGCACGGCCTTGGCGATCACCCACGTCGGGATCCCTTGCGCCGCCGGGTAGACCGGGATGATCTCGGCGAGGAAGTCGTCCATCGCCTCGGCTTGGCGCTCGGCGTCGAACAGTTCGTACTCGGGGTTCGCCAGCTGCAGGACGTCGCGGAAGGCGGTGACCTTGCCGGCGAAAAGCCCGTTCTTGCCGGGGACGAGGTCCTTTTCGCGCCAGGCCTGGTTGAAGAAGGTGCACTGCAGACGACGTTTGCCGTCGGTGATCACCATTTCCAGCAGGGTGCCGCTGCGCGACTTCATCCGGCGCTTGGTGACGCGCTCGATCCGCGCCATCACGGTCGCGTGCTCGCCGAGTTCGAGCCCGGCGATGTCGGTGAGCTGGCCGCGCTCGGCGTAGCGGCGCGGATAGTGGCGAAGCAGGTCACTGACCGTCTCGATCTTGAGACCGTTGACGAGCGCCTTCGCCGTCGCCGCGCCCACGACCAGCTTGAGGTCCGCGCGCAGGTTCGTCATACGGTCACTCCACCCCCATCAGCAGCACGGCGTCGGACTGGCCGCCGGCGTAACTCGTCACTTCGACCTCGGGATGCTCCAGGCGCAGCTGATCGGCCAGCTCACCGGGCAACCGGACCGGCGCGTCGACACCGGTCAGCACGGTGACCAGCTCGCCGCCGAGGGCCAGCATCCGGTTCAGCACGCCGACCGCCGCCGCGACCAGGCTCGTCTCCGAGGCGGGCGCGGGCTCGATCAGGACGACCTCGCCGTCGACGAGGCCGACGACGTCACCGGCCTGCGCCCGGCCCACCCAGGTTAGCGACTCCTCCTGCGCGATCCGCAGTTCGCCACGCCTGGTCGCCGCGGCCGCTTCGGCCATCGCGACGACGTCGTCGTTGGTGCGGCGGTCCGGGTCGTGCACGGCGAGCGCGGCCAGTACCTGAACGGGGGACACGCACGGGATGACGACGACGTCGCGGTCCGCGGCCATCGCGTGGCCCGCAGCCGCGTCGGCCGCCGCGGTGAGCCGCTGCCCGCCGGGGAGGACCGTGACGTGGTGCCCGGCGGCCTCGTTGATCAGGCCCAGCATCTCCTCGACCGTCGGCGAGACCCCCTGCGGCACGGACAGCACCGCGACACCCTCGGCGCGCAGCACCTCCGCCAGCAGCCCGCCGTGGACGACGGCGACCACCGACCGGTCGATCCCGCCGCCGACCTCGATCGGGGTGGGCGTGATCAGCGGCTCGACCCGGACCTTGCGCGGGCGGCCCAGCTCGATCCCGGCCTCCAGCGCCGCGCCGATATCCGCGCAGTGCACGTGGACGGCGAAACCGCCGGCGCCGTCACCGGCCACCGTGACGCTGTCGCCGAGACCGCTCAACGTCCTCCGCAAGCCGGGGAGGCTGTCCTCCTCGATGCCGTCGAGCAGGTACATGACCTCCCACGCCGTCGGCGCTTCGATCGTGTGGGAGTGGAGGTGCGCTTCGAGGGGGTGCTCCGGCTCGGTGGGGCCGCCGGAGATCACGCCCGCGAGCGCGTCGAGCACCGCGACCAGGCCGCGGGCACCGGCGTCGACCACACCGGCCACGGCCAGCACGGGCAGCTGCTTAGGCGTCTCCTCCAGCGCTTCGGCCGCGACGCTCGCCGCGGTCGCGGCCACCTCTTCGAGGGTTCTCGTGTCACCTCGGACGGCGGCCGCGACGGTGTGGAGCACGGTCAGGATGGTCCCGGCGACCGGACGGCTCACCGCACCCGTCGCGACCTCGTCGGCCCGCGCGAGTGCCGCCGCGAGCCCCTGCCCGTCGAGCTCCTGGGTGGCTGCCGACTCGGCGATCCCCCGCACGACCTGCGACATGATCACGCCCGAGTTGCCCTTGGCCGCGGCCACCGCGCCCTTGGCGAGCGCCGCCAGCGCCTCGGCGGTACTCCCCGGCTCGGCCCCGGCCAGCGCGTCGCGCGCCGCGGTCATGGTGAACAGCAGGTTGGAGCCGGTGTCCGAGTCCGCGACCGGGTACACGTTGATGCCGTCGATCGCCGGTCGCAGCACCGTCAAGCTGTGCACACAAGCCGTCGACCACGCCGACACCGCCGCCACGTCCAGCACCCGCACCCGTAACCTCCTACCTGGTTCCAGCGAGCGTATCGACCCGGTGCCGGAGGCCTCTGAGCCACTGGTTACTATGGTCGAGTTGCCCAGCATGCTGGGCACCATTCTTTCGTCCCAGATCCAGAGGAGTTCGACGTGGCTGCCGTGTGCGACGTCTGTGGCAAGGGACCGGGCTTTGGTAAGTCGGTCTCGCACTCCCACCGGCGTACCAACCGCCGGTGGAACCCGAACATCCAGACCGTGCACGCCAAGATCGGTCTGTCTCAGCGCAAGCGCATGAACGCCTGCACCTCGTGCATCAAGGCGGGCAAGGTCGTTCGCGGCTGAGCGAGTTTTGGGAAATGGCGGGCGCTCAGTGAGTGCCCGCCATTTTTTATGCCCGCGTTTCGTCCTCTAGTCGCGGTACTTGCACGCGCAAGTACCGCAACTAGAGGACGAATTGCGACGGAGGTTAGGGCAGCTTCCACTCGACGGGGCCGGAGCCCTGGTCGGCGAGCAGCTGGTTCGCCCGGCTGAAGGGCCGCGAGCCGAAGAACCCTGCGTGCGCCGAAAGCGGGCTCGGGTGGGCCGACTCGATGCACGGCACCTGCCCCAGCATCGGCTTCAGGTTCCGCGCGTTGCGGCCCCACAGGATCGCCACCATCGGCTCGTCCCGGGCGGCGAGGGCCTTGATGGCCTGCTCGGTGACGTCTTCCCAGCCCTTGCCCTGATGCGAGTTCGACTTCCCCGGCTGCACCGTCAGCGCCCTGTTGAGCAGCAGCACGCCCTGATCCGCCCACGGCGTCAGATCACCGTTCGACGGCAGGGGGTACCCGAGGTCCTCGCAGTACTCCTTGTAGATGTTGATCAGGCTCTTCGGGATCGGCCGGACGTCCGGCGCCACCGAGAAACTCAGCCCGACGGCGTGCCCGGGCGTCGGGTACGGGTCCTGGCCGACGATCAGCACCCGGACGTCGTGGAACGGCTGCTGGAAGGCCCGCAGCACATGTTCCCCTGCCGGGAGATAGGTCCGGCCCGCGCCGATCTCCGCGCGGAGGAACTCCCCCATCGCGGCGACCTGCGGCGCCACCGGTTCGAGGGCCTTCGCCCAGCCTGCTTCGACGATGTCCTGCAGCGGTCGTGCGGTCACGGCGTGCGAGCTTACTCACGTCACCCGAGCCGTCGTAGCTCGACCCGGAACCGTGCCGCACGCTCGACATACCCGTCCACGACGAGCTTGATCATGTCCGGCCCGAACGACGTGTTCGGCCGGGTCTTCGCCGGTACGCCGAGCGCGATCTGCCCACCGTCCACATGGGACCCGTATGACAGGACCGCGCCGGCACCGACCATCCCGCCGTCCTCGACGACGGTTCCGTTCAGCACCACCGATCCCGACGCGATCAGGCAGCCCTCGCCGATCCGCGCGCCCTCGATGTGCACGGAATGCCCGACGGCCGAGGACTTCCCGATCACCGTCGGATCCCGCCGGGTGCAGTGCAGCACGCAGCCGTCCTGGACGTTCGAGCGCTCGCCGATCTCGATGTACCCGTGGTCGCCGCGCAGCACAGTCTGCGGCCACACCGACGCGAACGCCGCGATGCGGACGTCGCCGATCACGGTGGCATCGGGATGGACGTAGGCGTCGGGGTGGATCGCGGGTACGAGGTCGCCCAGTGCGTAGATCGGCATGCGTTCTCCTAGACCAGCACCTTGCTGAAGCAGATGCTTTCCGGCTCGTCCTTGTAGTACCCGAAACCCGGCATCTCCCGGTAGCCCGCCGATCCGTACAGCGCGATCGCCTCCGGCTGTTTGTCACCGGTCTCGAGCACCATACGCAGCCGCCCGGCCTCGGTGGCCGTCCGCTCCAGGCCGGCGAGGATCGCCCGCGCGACCCCTCGCCCCCGCGCCGAGGCCATCACGAACATGCGCTTGATCTCGGCGTCGCCGGGCAGCAACGGGTCGGGTCCCTCATGCGACCGCCAAGCGCCGCACGCGACCGGGACGTCATCGAGGTACGCGGCCAGGAACAGTCCTTTCGGCGCGGCGAACTGCTCCGCGTCCATCGGCGTCTCGTCTTCGCCGCCGTACCGGGCGGCCAGTTCGAGCTGGGCCTCGGCCAGCAGCTTCGCCGCATCAGGATGGTCGTAGGCCAGCACACGGAGATCCATGACCGCGAGATTAGCGCCAGTGTTCCCAGCCACCACCGTGTCCGTACTGCTTCCCGTCCACCGTCACACCGGAATCCGGCATCGTCACCACGCCGATTTCCGACCAGCCCTCCGGCAGTTCGGCGAACGACGGGAAGGTGGCCGCGAACGCGTGGTCCTCGCCGCCGGTGAGCACCCACTTGAGCGGATCGGCGCCGAGCGCGGTGCCGACTTCGGTGAGCCTGCTCGACACGTCGAGGTCGGCCGTCCGCACGTCGATGCCGACGCCGGAGGCCCGGGCGATATGGCCGAGGTCGGACAGAAGCCCGTCGGAGACGTCGATCATCGACGTCGCGCCGCCGTCGGCCGCGCGGGTCCCGGCCTCGTAGTCCGGTTCGGGGCAGCGCTGCGCGTTGACCACGCTGACCGGTGAGCGGAACCCCCGCCCGAGCACGGCGAGCCCGGCGGCCGCCCAACCGAGCCGTCCGCAGACCGCGACGACGTCGCCAGGGCGAGCGCCGGACCGGGTCACCGGTTCCCGGCCGCCGAGGTCGCCCAAGGCGGTGACACTGATCACGATCTGGTCGGCACGCACCATGTCGCCACCGACGATCCCGACACCGGCGCGGTCGGCTTCGGCCCACATGCCCTGGGTGAGTTCGGTGACGAGCGACGTCTCGGTGTCCGACGGGCAGGCGAATCCCATGAGGACGGACGTCGGGCGGGCACCCATGGCGGCGATGTCGGTGAGGTTCACCGCGACCGCTTTGCGCCCCACCTGTTCGGCGCTGGACCAGTCGAGTCGGAAGTGGACGCCCTGCACGAGAACGTCGGTGGAGACCACCGTCCGGCCGTCCGGGCTGGCCACCACCGCCGCGTCGTCGCCCGGTCCGAGCAGTGTCGTCTCCGGCTGTTTCCGGCCGGAAGTCACCGCCTCGATAAGCCGGAATTCACCGGTCCCGGCGACCGTGCCGTCGTTCGGTGACACCCGTCACCTCCGTTTTCTCTTGTCCGGACAAATGTCGATCACCGATAGTCGGAAGCCCTAGGTTTTTCCCGGGGCTGGCGATACGTTGCTACAACGTTCCTATTTTGAGCCGACAATTACGAAGGGGCGCGCCGTGGTCCACGCATACATCCTCATCCAGACCGAGGTCGGCAAAGCCGCGGCGGTCGCCGCGGAGATCTCCACCATCTCCGGCGTCACCAGCTCGGAGGATGTCACCGGCCCCTACGACGTCATCGTCAAGGCCGCCGCCGACACGGTCGACCAGCTCGGCCAGCTCGTGGTCGCCAAGGTCCAGAACGTGGACGGCATCACTCGGACGCTGACCTGCCCGGTCGTGCATCTGTAACAGGTGGTGTAGTTGTCGGGTGGCTGACACGGACACCGGAGCTCCCCCGAAACCGCTGCTGATCGCGGCCGCCTGCTTGGCGGTCCTCCTCGTCGCGGGCGTGGCCGTCTTCGGCCTGACCCGCGGTTCGGATGCCGGCGCCCCGGCCGCGGACGGCCCGCTCCCGCTGGTCCCGGTGCCCGCGCCACAGTCGGGCACCCCCGAATGCGCGAAGCTCGTCGGCGCGCTCCCGCACGAGCTCACCTCGTCCGGCACCACCCTGGTCCGGCGGAAACTGGCCGACCCCGCCCCCGAGGCCGCGGTCGGCTGGGGCACCGGCGACCCGGTGGTCCTGCGCTGCGGGCTCGGCAAACCGCCGGAGCTGACGCCGACGTCGCAGCTGCGGACGATCAACGGCGTGCAGTGGCTGCAGGTCGAGGGTGAAGGCGTGGCGACGTGGTTCGTCGTGGACCGCCCGGTCTACACGGCGCTCACCGTGCCGGGCACCGCGGGGACCGGCCCGCTGCAGACCGTTTCGGACGTCATCGCCGCCAACCTCCCCGCGGTGCCGCTGCGTTTCTGAAAGCGGCGTTTCTAGGGCACGAGCAGGTTCTTGCCGACGTACTGTCGCGCGTCGATGTCGGCGTGCGCGGCGGCCGCGTCCGCCAACGGGTAGGTCCGGCCGATGACCGGCGTCAGCACGCCGTCGGCGGCCCGCCGCAGCATTTCTCGCACCCGTCGCGGTGTCTCGGGCCAGAACTCGGTCAGCTGCTCCATGCCCACCACGGTCAGCCGCTCCCGATCGGCGGCACCGATCTCGGTCGGCGCGCCGCTGGACATGCCGAACCCCGAGAACCGGCCACCGTCCGCGAGCAGCGCGAGTGCCGAGGCGCCCAGCGTTCCGCCGACCCCGTCGAACACCACGTCCGGCCGCTCGCCCACGACGAGCGTTCCGTCCGAGTAGTCGACGGGCTCCGCGCCCAGTTTCCGCGCGATCGCCGCTTTCTCTTCGCCGCGGACGGCCGCGAGGGCCGTGGCCCCCGCCCCGCGGACGAGCTGCACCAGCAGACTGCCGAGGCCGCCGACGCCCGGTGAGACCAGAACCCGTTCGCCCGCCTTGACCGGAGTCCTCTCCAGCAGGGCCAGCGCGGTGCTGCCGTCGTCGAACATCGCCACCGCGTGCTGGGAATCGAGACCGTCCGGGATCGCGAAGGTCAGCTCCGGCGTCGAGATCACCGTGTCCGCGTAACCCCCGCCGTACCTGCCGGCCGCCCGGGCGATCACCCGCGTGCCCAGCCAGGTCTCGTCGACTCCCGCGCCGATCGCGTCGACGGTCCCCGCCACGGAGCCACCCGGTACGTAGGGCGGCTCGACGCCGAACTCGGCAGGACCGTCGCCACGGCGGATAAGGGCATCGAGCCAGCCGACACCGGCAGCCGTCACATCGACGCGGAGTTCGCCCGCCGCGGGCTCGGGCGTGGGCAGTTCGACAGGTTCCAGGACGTCGGGATTCCCGAACCGGGACACTCGGATCACTCGCATGAGCACAAGCTATGACCTCTAGTTAACTGGAGGTCAAGGATGCTCAGCGCAGGCCGGTCCCCCGCGCGATCGCCGTGTCGACGAGGGTGGTCAGCAGCGTCGGGTAGTCGACTCCGGTGACCTCCCACATCTTCGGGTAGGCCGACTTCGTGGTGAAGCCGGGCATCGTGTTGACCTCGTTGATGCTCGGCTCGCCGTCTTCGCCGACGAAGAAGTCGACGCGGGCGAGACCCTGGCAGTCCAGCGCGCGGAAGGCTTCCATCGCCATCGCCCGGACGCGCGCGGTGACGTCGTCGTCCAGTTTGGCGGGGATGTCGAGTTCGGCGTCGTCGCCGATGTACTTGGTCTCGAAGTCGTACCAGGCGCCCTCTTCTTCCGAGAGCACGCGGACCTCGGCGGGCAGCGAAGCCTCGATGTGGCCGTCCGGGAATTCGAGCACGCCGCATTCGACCTCGCGGCCGGTGGACTGCGCCTCGATCAGCACCTTGGGATCGGTCCGGCGGGCCAGCGCGATGGCGGCGTCGAGGTCGTCCCACGACGTGACCTTGCTGATCCCGATCGACGAACCGGCGCGGGAGGGCTTCACGAACACCGGCAGGCCGAGCCGTTCGCGCCCGGACTCGTCCAAAGTGGACTGGTCACGGCGCAGCGCGGCGTACTTGCCGACCGGGATTCCTTCGGCGGCAAGGAGTTTCTTCGCGTATTCCTTGTCCATCGCGGCCGCGCTGGCGAACACGCCGGGGCCGACGTAGGGGATCCCGGCCATCTCCAGGAGGCCCTGGATCGTGCCGTCTTCACCGAAGGCGCCGTGCAGCACGGGGAAGACGACGTCGACGGCGCTGAGGACCTCGGTCTCCTGCCCCGGCTCCAGCGACACGAGCTCGCGGCTCGTCGGGTCGCCGGCCAGGACCAGGGCCTTGCCGCCCTCGACCGAGGGGAGTTCGCTGCCACGGATGGCGAGTTGCGCGGGGTCGCCGGTGCCGAGCACCCAGCCACCCTGCGGGGTGATCCCGACCGGGACCGCTTCGAACCGCTCAGGATCCAGGTTCGCCAGGACGCTGCCCGCGGACACACACGAAATGGTGTGCTCGGAACTACGCCCGCCGAAGACGACGGCCACCCGGATCTTCTGAGAACTCATGCCAGCACTGTATCTGCCGTGGTCGCGGCACCCACGTCGACCGCAATTCGTCCTCTGGTCGCGATAGTTGCGCGCGCAAGGACCGCAAGTAGAGGACGAATTGCGGGTCAGCGAAGCACGCGTAGTAGCGGAGCGAGCGCGGAGTGGAGTGCCTCGCGTGAGCACCCCGCGTACCCGATGAGGTTCCCGAACACCGTCGGCGTCCCGTCGAAATGCCGGGCGAGACCGTCGAGCCGGATACCGGCGCGTTCCGCCCCCGCGATCCGCTCCGCCTCTTCGCGCGCCGATCCACAGGGGACGACCAAGTGCGCGCCCGCGTCGTCGCCGATCACCGGGATCCCCGCCGACGTCAGCGCGGCCGAGACCAGCGACCGCCGCTCCGAAAGCTCCCGCCGGAGCTTCCGCAGGTGCCTCCCCAGATCGCCGTGGCGCGCCAGCTCGACGAGCACCCGTTGCCCCGCGGGCGACGGCCGCGTCCCGGTCTTCTCGCGGTACTCCAGCACCGCGGCCGCGACCTGCGGCGGCGCGACCATCCAGCCCGCGCCCAGCGCCGGCGTGAGGATCTTGCTCGTGGTCCCGAGATGCGCGACGACGTCGGGGGCGAGCGCGGCCAGCAGCGGCAGCGGCGCGACGTCGAAGCGCAGTTCGCCGTCGTAGTCGTCCTCGATCACCAGCATGCCCTCGGCCCGGGCGAGTTCGACCAGGTCGACACGCCGGGACGCGCTCATCCGGCTGCCGAGCGGGTACTGATGCGCGGGCGAGCAGTAGACCGCGCGCACTCCGCGCGGGACGGCGTCCGGGCGCAAACCCTCTTCGTCGACCGGGACGCCGACGACCTCCAGCCCGGCACGCCGGAACGCCTGCACGGCACGCTGGTAGCCGGGCTCCTCGATCGCGACCCGGTCGCCGCGCGAGAGCACCGCTCCGGCGAGTTCGATCACCGCCGCCGTCGTGCCGCCGGTGGCCAGCACCGTTCCGGCGGCGAGGCCGCGGTGCCGCAGCAGATGCTCGGAAACCGCGTCCCGGTACGCGGGCAGACCGGCCCTGTCCTCGC
Source organism: Amycolatopsis sp. lyj-112 (assembly GCF_046549055.1). Classification (NCBI taxonomy): domain Bacteria; kingdom Bacillati; phylum Actinomycetota; class Actinomycetes; order Pseudonocardiales; family Pseudonocardiaceae; genus Amycolatopsis; species Amycolatopsis sp. lyj-112. The sequence goes on from NZ_JAJPWS010000011.1 coordinate 186,760, forward strand.
GATAGGTCGGGCGAGGGTCGGCGGCGGCCCGCCACGCGCGACGCCAGCCCGCCTTCTCGATGCCGTCGGCCCACGGCACGCCCGGAGTGAGGTCGACCAGCGTCGGCGGCGCGGCGGCCACCCCGGGAGCGGGCCCTTTCGACGGCCTGTCCGCGGGCGGCGTGGTGGTGACATAGGTGCCGGAACCGTGCCGTCCCGCGATCCAGCCTTCCGCGTGAAGCTGCTCGTACGCCGCCGAGGTCACCGTGCGGCTGACGCCGAGCCGGTTCGCGAGCGCCCTGGTCGAGGGCAACCTGTCGCCCCCGCGCAGGTGCCCGTCGCCGGCGGCCGCGCGCAGCGCGTCGGCCAGCTGGACCGCGAGCGGGATCAGCGAATCGCGGTCCAGGCTGACCGGTAGGGCGGTGTCGGACATGCTGTACTCCACACATCAAGGAGGCACTTCAAGAAAGTGGCCTTCTGAAGTATACGAGAATTGGACGTTATTACAGGCCACTCTCGTGGGTGAGACTGCTCGCATGTCCACACCGCTGTCTCCCACCGACCGGACCACTCTCGGCCGCAAGAAACACCGCGCGCTCACCGACCGCTCGGCGCTGTACGCGGTGCTCGACGAAGGCCTGATCTGCCACCTCGGTGTCGTGCGCGACGGTGCGCCCGTCGTCATCCCGACCGGCTACGGCCGCGACGGCGACACGCTCTACCTGCACGGATCCACCGGCGCGAGGAGTATGCGCGAGTCCGACGGCGTCGAGGTCTGCGTCACGGTGACCCTGCTCGACGGCATCGTCTACGCGCGCTCGATCAACAACCACTCGATGAACTACCGCAGCGCGGTGATCCTGGGCAAGGCGTCGGCGGTCACCGGCGCCGAACAGAAGATGCACGGCCTCAAGGTCATCACCGACCAGCTCGCGCCCGGCTCGTGGGAGCACGCGCGCGACGTCGACGCGAAGGAGTTCGCGGCGGTTTCAGTGCTGGCGCTGGACCTCGCCGAGGCGTCGGTGAAGATGCGCGGCGAGGGTCCCGACGACCCCGAGGACGAGGTGGCGGCCGACCTCTCGTGGGCCGGGGTCCTGCCGGTGCGGACGGTCTTCGGCGAACCGGAGCCGTCCGTGGACCTGGTGTCGGAATGGACCGTTCCGGACCACGTGAAGACGCGGGTCGGGTAGTGGGTCGCCGAGTGCTATGAACGACTCGTTACTTGCAAGATTTGCAAGTAACGAGTCGTTCATAGCACTCCGGAGGGGGTCAGGAGAGGCGCCGCGGCAGCCGGACGGTGAACGTCGTCGCCCCCGGCCGGCTCGTCACGTCGATCGTCCCGCCGTGCGCGGAGACCAGCGAGAGCACCACCGACAGCCCGAGCCCGGTTCCGCCGTTGCCGCGGGTCCGGGCGGTGTCGACCCGGTAGAACCGGTCGAAGATCCGCTCGCGCGCTTCCGGCGGGATTCCCGGCCCGGCGTCGCTCACTCGCAGGACGACCTCGCCTGCCGAGACCCCGCCCGACAACGTGACCGCCGTGCCGGGCGGCGTGTGCACCGCGGCGTTGGCGAGCAGGTTGTCCAGCACCTGCCGCAACCGCACCGGATCCGCTTGCAGGACAACACCTTCCGGTACCACCCCGATGGTCAGCGGATGATCCGGGCGCCCGGCGGCGAAGGCCTCCCCCGCGCCGGCGAGCAGTTCGGCGAGGTCGACGTCGACCAGCCGCAGCGGCGCTTCGGACTCCGGCGCGTCGAGACGCGCGAGGAGCAGGAGATCGTCGACGAGCACGCTCATCCGCTCGGTCTCCTCACGGATCTTCGACAGATGCGCCTCACGTTCGGCCGGCTCGTTCGCCGCCGCGTACCGGAAAAGCTCGGCGTAGCCCCGGATCGACGTCAGCGGCGTGCGCAGTTCGTGGGAGGCGTCGGCGATGAAACGCCGCAACCGGTCGTTCGCCTCGGTCCGCGCGACCAGCGAGGAATCCAGGTGCGCCAGCATCACGTTGAACGCCGTCCGCAGTTCCTCGACCTCGGCGCCGCCGCCGTTGCCCTTCGCGCGCACCGGGAGATCCGCGTTCGCGGTGAGGTCGTGCGACGCGATGTCGTGCGCGGTCCCGGCCATGTCGCTCAGCGGCCGCAGACCGCGGCGCAGCACCAGCCGTCCCGCGATCACCAGCACCGCCAGGGCCAGTAGGAACGCGACGACCTCGACCATCACCAGCCGGTTGACCGTCCGGTCCAGATCCGCCTGCGGCGCGGCGCTGACCAGGACGATGTTCTGGTCGGCCTCGATCGGGCAGGCCCGGACGCGGTAGGTGCCCTTGTCCTCGATGTAGACCGTGCGCAGCACCTCGGTCTCCGTCGCGTCCTCGGCGACCTTTTCGAGCGCCTTCGTGTCCGGGGGCAGCGAACCGCCGTCCTGCGGCGACGCGTCACCGTCCTGCACCGAGAAGACCGCGGAGAACCAGCCGTAGGCCTGCTGCGGTTTCCCGCCGTGCGTGGTGCGCAGCGAGGGCACCTGGCTGATCTGGGTCTTGGCGAGCTGCTCGTCGAGCCGGTCGTCGAGATAGCCCTTCATGAGGCCGACCATCACCGTGCCGACCACGGCGAACACGACCAGTGCCAGCGCGCCGAGCCCGAGCGCCAGCCGGGTACCGAGCCTCGACCGGCGCCAGGAGTCGTACCACCGGCGCAGCATTTTCATCTCGCCGCCTGCTGGGCGACCCGGACGACGTAACCGACCCCGCGCACGGTGTGGATGAGCGGCGGCTTCCCGGCGTCGAGCTTGCGGCGCAGGTGGGAGATGACCAGTTCGACCACATTGGACCGGCCGCCGAAGTCGTATTCCCAGACGTGGTCCAGGATCTGCGCCTTCGTCAGCACCGCGGGCGAACGCCGCATGAGGTAGCGCAGCAGTTCGTACTCGGTCGGTGTCAGCTCGGCGGGTTCGCCGTCGCGCGCGACCTCGCGGGTGTCCTCGTTCAGGGTGAGGTCGCCGACCTGGAGCAGTGCCGCTGCCTTGGTCTCGCGCTTGCTCCGGCGCAGGACCGCGCGCAGCCGCGCCATCAGCTCCTCGACGGAGAACGGCTTGACCAGATAGTCGTCGCCACCCCGGGTGAGCCCGGCGATGCGGTCCGCTGTCGCGTCCTTCGCGGTGAGGAACACGACCGGCACGGCCGTCCCGGCCTCACGGAGCCTGTCCAGCACGGTGAACCCGTCGATCCCGGGGAGCATCAGGTCGAGCACGACGATGTCGGGGACGAACTCGGCCGCCCTCTGGAGCGCGGCCTCGCCGGAACCGGCGGTGACCGCCGTCCAGCCTTCGTACCTGGCCACGGTGGCCACCAGATCGGCGATATGCGGCTCGTCGTCCACCACGAGCAGGCGAACCGGGTTTTCGGTGTTCACGATGCCCATCCTCCGTGACCGCGCGCGCGAGGGCGAGGCGGGAGCGCACACGACAGCAAGCCGACAGCTTCCGCCCAGAAAGGTCACAGGTTGACACAGCAGGCTCGGCACTTGAACCGGACACGAAGGGACCACGTGTGACCACCATGACGCAGACCGCCGTGAGACCGCGCCCGGCGATCCGTCCCCGGATCGCCGCACGCGCAGGGCTCTTCACCTTCATCGGGGCCAACGTGGTCGCCGTGACCACGCTCTTCTTCGCCGCAGGGCCGTCGAGCAACACCCTCATCAGCATCGGCAGGCTCGCCGGCCTGTACGGGGCGCTGGCGATGGCGTTCCAGCTGCTGCTCGTCGCCCGGCTGCCGTGGCTGGACCGCCGGCTCGGCATGGACCGGCTCACCGTCTGGCACCGCTGGACCGGGTTCAGCCTGCTGTGGACCCTGCTCGCCCACTTCGTCTTCATCCTCTTCGGATACGCCGAAGTCGAGAACAGCGGCGTGGTGGACGAGTTCGTCACGATGGTGACCAAACTGGAGGGGATCCTGCGCGCGGTGGTCGCGTTCACGCTGATCCTGCTGGTCGGCGGCGTCTCGGCGCGGTTCGCCCGCAAGCGGCTCGCGTACGAGACCTGGCATTTCATCCACCTCTACACCTACGCCGCGGTGGTGCTGGCCTTCAGCCATCAGATCGCGCTGGGCGGGTCGTTCGCGTCCTCGCCGGGCGCGCAGACCTACTGGTGGGCGGTGTGGGGTGTCGCGCTCGGCTCGGTGCTCGCCGGCCGGGTGGTGCTGCCGCTGAAGCGGAACCTGCGTCACCAGCTGAAGGTCGTCGCCGTGGTCCCCGAATCCCCCGACGTCGTCTCGGTGTACATGTCCGGCAAGGACCTCGACAAGATGCCCGTCAAGGCCGGGCAGTTCTTCCTCTGGCGGTTCCTGACCAAGGACCGCTGGTGGCAGGCCAACCCGTTCTCGATCTCCGCCGCGCCGGACGGCCGCACGCTGCGGCTGACCGCGAAGGCCGCCGGTGAGGGCAGCGCGTCGCTGCGTTCGCTGAAGGTCGGCACCCGGGTGTTCGCCGAAGGCCCGTACGGCGCGTTCACCGCGATGCACCAACGGAAACAGAACGCGCTGCTGGTCGCGGGCGGGGTCGGGATCACGCCGATCCGCGCGCTGCTGGAGGAGATCTCCGGGCATGTGGTGGTGCTCTACCGCGTCCGCACCGAACAGGACGCCGTCCTGCTGCCGGAACTCGTCGGCCTGGCCCGGGCCCGCGGCGCGGTGGTGCGAGTCCTCAGTGGACCGTCGGACCTGTCCGGACCACACGGCCCGGTGCTCGGAGCGCACAGCCTGCGCCGGATGGTGCCGGACATCCGGGGACGCGACGTCTTCGTCTGCGGCCCGCCCGGGATGACCTCGGCGACGCTGCGCAGCCTGCGTGAACTGCAGGTGCCGAACCAGCAGGTCCACGCCGAACGTTTCAGCCTCGCCGCCTGAGCCCGTCTGTTCCGTCTAGGAGTCCTCGATCATGAAGAAGACCATCGTCGCCGCCACCGTCGCCCTTTCGGCCGCCGGTTTCCTCGGAGTCTGGTTGTACGAACCGGGTCCGCTGGGCTCGGAGACCGTGGCCGTCGCCGCCCAGCCGAGCACGTCGTCGGCGAGTGCGTCCTCTTCGGACGGTGGCGCGTCCGAAGGATCCGAACGCACCGTGGACGGTTCTGTCGAGAGCAACCGGTACGGCACCGTCCAGGTGCAACTGGTGATCTCGGCCGAGGACACGATTTCCGACGTCCGGCTGCTGCAACGGCCGACCAGCGGGCGCGGCGTCGAAGCGATCCCGATCCTGCAGCAGGAGACGCTGACCGCGCAAAGCGGCGACATCGACACCGTCTCCGGCGCGACGTCCACGAGCGAGTCCTACGTCAAGTCCTTGCAGGCGGCGCTGGACGCCCGGTGAACAGCGTCGAGCAGGTGATGGGGCTGCCGGTCTCGATCGACGTCCGCGACGAGCGGGACCCCACGGTCGCGATCGAGGGCGCCTTCGCCTGGCTGCACGAAGTCGACGCGCGGTTCAGCACGTTCAAGCCGGACAGCGAGGTCTGCCGCTACGACCGGGGTGAACTGGCGCCGTCGCAACTGAGCGACGACCTGCTCGAAGTCCTCGCGTTGTGCGACCACTACGAACGGCTTTCCGGCGGGGCGTTCTCGGCGCGGCTGCCGGGACGCCCGCTCGACCCCAACGCGGTCGTCAAAGGCTGGGCGGTGCAACGGGCGGCGGCGTTGCTGCGCGCCGAAGGCCTGCGGACGTTCTGCATCAACGCCGGCGGGGACGTGGTCACCTCCGGCGAGCCGGAACCCGGGCGCGGCTGGCGGGTCGGCATCCGGCATCCCGAGCAGCCCGAAGAGATCTGCGCGGTGGTGGAGTCTTCCGACGGCGCCGTCGCGACGTCCGCGGAGTACGAACGCGGCGCGCACATCCTGGACGGCCGCACCGGGCGTCCGGCCACCGGACTGCTGAGCGTCACCGTCACCGCGGGCGACCTGGTCGCCGCGGATTCGCTGGCCACCGCGGCTTTCGCGATGGGGACCGAGGGGATCGCCTGGGTCGCGTCACAACCCGGATGCGCCGTCCTGATCGTCGACGCGGAACGGCAAGTACACCGCTCACCAGGGCTCAAGCTCGTCTAGGCGTGGGTCGTGAGACCAGACACGTCACTCATGTGATCAGAGCCGGAACTCCCGTGATCAGACGCCGTACACCCCAGTGCGGCATCCAGTCACGCGAGTCACGTATCCGATCACACGAGATCCGTGCCTGATCACACGAGTCACGCCTTCACCCCACCAGGGCTCAAGCTCGTCCAGCCGAAAGTCGTTGGCCCGTTCCGGCGGGCTCGGGCAGACTGCGGCGCCATGACCTCTGTTGTGCAGAACTTCTTCTTCGACTGCGCCGACGCCTACGAACTCGGGCGGTTCTGGAGCGGGGTGACCGGCAAACCGATGGCCGACGACGACGTGCCCGGCGACCCCGAGGCGATCATCGAACTGGGCAACGGCGTGACCCTGTTCTTCGGGCAGGTCCCCGAGCCCAAGACGGTGAAGAACCGCATCCATCTCTGCCTGGAGCCCGACGTCCCGCGCGACGAAGAGGTCGAGCGCCTGCTGAAACTGGGCGCCACCCTGGTACACGACCGCCGCAAGCCAGACGGCACCGGCTGGGCCGTGCTCGGCGACCCCGAGGGCAACGAGTTCTGCATTCTGCGCAGCGCCGCGGAAAAGGCCGCGACGGCGTGACCGAGTACCTCGCCGTCAACCGCGCGAACTGGGACGAACGCGCCCCGGCGCACGCGGCGTCGGCGGACTACGGCTACGAACGTTTCCTCGCCGACCCGCGGCACCTCAGCGGCGTCGTGACCTTCGACCGGCCGCTGCTCGGCGACATCGAGGGCCTGCGCGGGGTACATCTGCAGTGCCACATCGGTACGGACACGTTGTCGTTGTCCCGCCTCGGCGCGCGGATGACCGGCCTGGACTTTTCCGGTCCGGCGCTGGAGATCGCGCGACGGCTGGCGGCCTCGGCGGGCGCGGAGATCGGCTACCACGAGTCCGATGTGTACAGTGCCGCCGACGTGCTCGGGGCCGGGGAGTTCGACCTGGTCTACACGGGAATCGGCGCGCTGTGCTGGCTTCCCGACATCGCCCGCTGGGGGCAGGTGGTCGGCACGCTGCTGCGGCCGGGCGGGCGGCTGTTCATCCGGGACATGCACCCGATGCTGGGCACCCTCGACGAAACGCAGGCCCTGCTCACCCCGCGCTACCCCTACTACGAGCAGGCCGAGGCGCTGGTCTTCGACCTGCCGGGGACCTATGTGGACACCGACGTCTCGTTCCAGAGCAACGTGACGCACGAGTGGAACCACGGCCTCGCCGAGATCGTCACGTCGCTGCTCGACGCGGGGCTGACGCTGACCAAGCTGGCGGAGCACGACAGTGTGCCGTGGAACGCGCTGCCCGGGCAGATGGTCGTCGACCCCGCGACCGAGGAATGGCGGCTGGCCAAGGATCCGCAGCGGCTGGCGGCGAGTTTCACCATCGAAGCGGTCAAGCGCAAGTAGTCCTCTAGTTGCGGTACTTGTGCGTGCAAGTACCGCGACTAGAGGACTACTTGCGTGGGGGGCAGGCCGTGTCAGATCAAGAAGTGGAACAGCGGGCTGCCCGGCTCGACCCGCTCCACCTGCAGCGGGCTCGCGTCCAGCCGGTGCAGCAGCCCTTCGAGGTCGCTCGCCCGCGCGAGTTCGATGCCGATCAGCGCCGGGCCGGTCTCCCGGCTGTTGCGCTTCACGTACTCGAATCGGGTGATGTCGTCGTCCGGGCCGAGGACCTCGTCGAGGAACCTCCGCAGCGCGCCGGGCTCCTGCGGGAACCCCACCAGGAAGTAGTGCTTCAGTCCTTCGTGGATCAGCGACCGTTCGATCACTTCGCCGTAGCGGCTGACGTCGTTGTTGCCGCCGGACACGAGGCACACCACGATCTGCCCCGGGTCGATCTTCACCGTCGTGCCCAGCGCGGCGGTCGCGAGCGCGCCCGCGGGTTCGGTGATCACGCCGTCGGACTGGTACATCGCGAGCATTTCCGTGCACACCGCGCCCTCGGCGACGTCGGTCAGCTCCACGCCGCCGTCGCGGATCAGCGGGTACGTCACCGAGCCGGCCAGCGCGACCGCGGCACCGTCGACGAAGGTGTCGACACCTTCGAGGCGCACCGGCTCACCGGCCGCCAGCGCGGCCGCCATACAGGCCGCGCCCGCCGGTTCGACGCCGACGATCCGCATCTCGGGCGCGCGTTCCGCGGCCCACGCGGCGATCCCCGCGAGCAGCCCGCCGCCACCGACCGGCACCACCATGACGTCGGGGATGAATCCGAGCTGCGCGACGACCTCCATCGCCACCGTGCCCTGGCCGGCGACGGTCTCCGGCGCGTCGAACGCGGGGACCAGCGTCGCGCCGGTGCTCTCCGCGTCCTGCTTCGCCGCGGTGAAGGCGTCTTCGTAGGTCTCGCCGACGACGATGACCTCGATATGCGAGCCGCCCAGCGTCGCGATCCGCTCGCGCTTCTGCCTGGGCGTGGTCCCGGGGACGTAGACGCGGCCGTTCGCGCCGAGACGGCGGCACGCGTACGCGACACCTTGCGCGTGGTTACCCGCACTCGCGCAAACGACGCCGCGTTCCCGCCGAGGCGCGTCGAGCTGGACGATGAAGTTGTAGGCGCCGCGAATCTTGTACGACCGGACGGTCTGGAGGTCCTCGCGTTTGAGCCAGACCCGGGCGTCGACCCGCGCCGAGAGCCGCTCGTTGGGTTCGAGCGGCGTGCGGGTCACCACTCCGGCCAGTCGTTTCGCGGCCTCTTCGACCGTTTGGGCACTCACGGTTTCGATCCCTTGCACGGATGCTGAATGTACCCACCAACTCCGGCCACGCCGGAGGTGGTCCGCCCGGGAGCGCCGGGTCCAGTGCACAAGATGTCGGGGGGTTGTGGTCCACTGGTCGCCATGGTGAGCAAGGTCGACGGAGTCCGCAGTCTCGATGCGTTGCGCGAGTTGGTGCACAGTGGCGCGGAGCCCGAGTACCAGCTCTTCTACGGCCACACCCCGCTCAAGAGCGGCCGCGTCAACGCGGCCTGCCTCAGCCAGTGGTGGCTCGCGCCGTTCGACGTGGACGGCGAGCGGTACCTCACCGCCGAGCACTTCATGATGGCGAGCAAGGCCGAACTGTTCGGCGATTACGAGGCCGCGGCGGCGATCCGTCAGGCCGAAGACCCCAAAACGGCGAAGGTCTTGGGGCGCGAGGTCTCGGGATTCGACGGCGACAAGTGGGAGCGCCACCGCTACGACATCGTCGTCGACGGGAACCTGGCGAAGTTCCGCCAGCACGCCGACCTGCGGGAGTTCCTGCTCGCCACCGGCGACAAGGTGATCGTCGAGGCGTCGAAGATGGACCTCGTCTGGGGCAGCGGTGTCGCCCGCGACGACAAGAACGCCACCCGGCCCGACTACTGGCGCGGGCAGAACCTCCTGGGCTTCGCGCTCATGGAGGTCCGGGAGCAGCTGCGCGTCTAGTCACGCGAGTCACGCCTCTGATCACGCGAGTTACGAGTCGACGCCCAGGGTCTTCTGCAGCGCCTTGTTCGCCTTCCGCGCCATGTCCGCGACAGCCTCGCGACGCGCGGCGTCGGCGGCGTAGTCGTCCTGCCGGTTCCGCACGACCCTGGCCGGTGAGCCGACGGCGATCGAGTAGTCCGGGATGTCGCCCCGCACCACCGCGTGCGCGCCGAGCACGCAACCGCGACCGACCCGGGTGCCCTTGAGCACCGAGACCTTCGTCCCGAGCCAGGTGTCCGGCCCGATCCGCACCGGCGACTTCACGATCCCCTGGTCCTTGATGGGGACGGTGATATCCGTCGTGACATGGTCGAAGTCGCAGATGTAGACCCAGTCCGCGACGAGCGTGGCCGCGCCGAGTTCGATGTCGAGGTAGCCGTTGAGCACGTTCTGGCGGCCGAAGACCGCCTTGTCGCCGATGCGCAGCGAGCCCTCGTGGCAGCGGATCGCGTTGCCGTCGCCGATATGCACCCAGCGGCCGATCTCCATGCGCCCGTAACCGGGACGGCAGTGGATCTCGACGTCCTTGCCGAGGAACACCATTCCCCGCAGGATGATGTGCGGGTTCGCCACCCGGAACTTCAGCAGACGCCAGTACCGGACCAGGTACCAAGGCGTGTACGCGCGGTTTCGCAGCACCCAGCGCAGGGAGGCGGCGGTCAGGAATTTCGCCTGCCTCGGATCACGACGGGCCTGGCCCCAAGCGCGGAGCCGGGACAACGCGGGCGCACCCCACATGGACGTCATACGGGTGACCGTAACCTGTGATCAGGCCGCCGACCGCAAAGGGGAGCTCGCGTATGGGCACCAAGCTGATCATCGACACCGACCCGGGGGTCGACGACGCCTTCGCGCTGGCCTTGGCCACGCAGTCCGAAGACGTCGACCTGCTGGGCGTGACCACGGTGTTCGGCAATGTCCCGCTGAGCCACACCACCGCCAACGCCCGGCGCCTGCTGCGCCTCTTCGGCCGCGACGACGTACCCGTCGCCGCCGGTGCGTCGCGTCCGCTGATCTACGACAACGCCAAACCCGCCGGGTTCGTCCACGGCGAGGACGGGCTGTCGGGGCACGCCGGCACACTGCCCGAGGCGACCCGGCCACTCGACGAACGCGGCGCCGTCCGGCTGCTGGCCGACCTGCTCGAAGCGGCCGACGAGCCGGTGACGATCGCGCCGATCGGCCCGCTCACGAATATCGCGCTGCTGCTGGCCGCCCACCCGGAGCTGCGCGAGAAGATCGGCCGCGTCGTCATCATGGGCGGCGGGGTGACGAAGGGGAACTCGACCTCGTCGGCCGAGTTCAACATCTGGAGCGACCCCGAGGCCGCGCGCCGGGTGCTGGCCGACGAAGACGTCCCCACCGTGCTGGTCCCGCTCGACATCACCCACCAGTGCTCGGTGGACACCGGCTGGCTCGGGAAACTGGCCGCGTCCGGCCCGCTCGGCGCGGCACTCGAAGCGCTGACCCCCACCTACGTCGAGCACTACACCCCCATCCTCGGGCACCCCGGGATGGTCATGCACGACGCGGTCGCGGTGGCCGAGGCGATCCGGCCGGGCATCCTCGACGCCGAGTCGTACCCGGTGGACGTCGACTGCGGCTTCGGCCCCGCTCGCGGCACCACACTCGTCGACAGGCGCAGGTTGCGGAGCAACGATCCGCAGTCGGTTCCCGGCCGCGTCATCGACGTCGCGCTGACCACCGACGTCGACGCCTTCCGCGACTTCGTCCTCGGCCGGATCATCGGAGGCCGGTGATGGAAAAGGAAACCTCCCGCCGCCGCAGACTTCCGGTGATCATCGCGGCCGTCGTCGTCGCGGGTGCCGCGCTCGTCGCCGCCATCACCTTCGCGCCGAAGGACGAGCCGAAGCCGGAAGCCGCGGCCGTCCAGTCGTCGGCCCCGCCGCCACCGCCGTCATCGTCCGCGCCCGCCGAGATGCCCAAGGAACAGCCGAAGGTCCCGCAGCAGCAGGGCCAGGAGTTCGACGCCTGGGTGTCGAAGACCAGCGGCTGGCTCGATATCCCGCTGCGCGCGATGACCGGGTACGCGAAGACCACCGTGGCGCTGAGCAAGGAGGCGCCGGGCTGCCGGTTGTCCTGGGTGACGCTGGCGGCGCTCGGGAAGATCGCCTCCGACCACGGCCGCGCCACCGGCTCGAGCCTCAACGCCGACGGCGTGATGACCGTGCCGCTCGCGACGGTCGAGGTCCGCGACTTCTACAACAAGGTCGTGTCGGTCCCGAACGCGAGCGGGCCGCTGCAGCTGGCGCCGTCGGTCTGGAGCCAGTTCCAGGCTTCGGCGAACGGCAAGAAGCCGGATACCCAGAACATCGACGACGCCACCCTGACCGCCGGCCGCGCCCTGTGCGCGGGCGGACGCGACCTCGGCCAGGGCCAGACGTGGTGGAACGCGGTGAGCACGCTGCAGCCCGCGCCGCTGCTGATGCACCGCACCCTCGCGACGGTGAACGTCTACGGCACCGTCGGCCAGAGCCCCCAGCCGCCGAACGTGGCGGCGCTGAGCGCGGTCAACTTCGCCATCGACAAGATCGGCCTGCCGTACGTCTGGGGCGGCAACGGGACCGGCGGCGGCGACCCCGGTTTCGACTGCTCCGGGCTGACGACGGCCGCGTACGCCAGCGCCGGCGTCAAGCTCATGCGCACCGCCCACACGCAGTACCACAGCGTGAACCTGGTGACGGATCCGCAGCTGGGCGACCTGATCTTCTACGGCGAGCCGAACACGAAGATCCACCACGTCGGGCTCTACATCGGGAACCAGCAGATGATCGACGCCCCGCAGACCGGCCAGGCGGTGCAAGTGCACACCTACCGGAAGCAGGGCGACGACTACGCCGGGGCGGGCCGCCCGGCGGCCTGATCACCGTGCAGGTGCCGGCCGTGCCATCGACGTGACTCAGTGCGCGGCGAATATCCCGTGCAGGATCGCGTGGGCGAGGGCGTGTGCCTGATCGGCGGGTGAGAACAGATCGGGGCATGCCAGCCAGGTGGCGGCGACACCGTTGACCGCGGCGATGATCGCGATCGCGCCGGACTCCGGCGACACCGCGGTGCCCCGGCCATCCTCGCCGGCCGCCGTCAGCAATTCCGTGAGCTGGCCGGCCCAGGCGTCCATGACCCGCCGCTTGTCATCGAGGCCGACCTGAAGCTCGGGGACTTCACCTCCCTGCATGGACATCGCGAACGTGGTGCGCAGGGTGGGGTTGCGCTCAAAGGCGGTGAAGAACGCCACAAGGAACCGGCGAATCCGCTCCCCAGGCTCGAGGTGAGGGTCCTCGAGATGCGCCCAAACCGGGCCGGCGGCCTCGCCCCAGTTCTCGGCGATCGTGGCCAGATACAGCTCGGCCTTGTCGGCGAAGTGGTGATACACCGCGCCCCGGGTCAACCCGGCCCGCGTGGCGATGCCGGCCAAGGTGGCTGAGGCATAGCCCCGCTCGGCGAACACTTCCAGCGCGGCCGCGAGCAGGGCCCGACGCGTCTGGGCCGCTTCTTCAGGTGATCGTCGCACTCCACGATTATGGTATACATACACGCATGTATGATTCAAAATCGAGCGTGTTGATCCGAGATGTGAGGGTGTTCACCGGCGACACCGTCCTGACCCACGCCCACGTGACCGTCGACAGCGGGCTGATCACCACGGTCACGACCCAGCCGTCACCGGTCGGGGACGGCACCGAGATCGTCCACGGCCAGGGCCGGACCTTGCTGCCAGGCCTCATCGACGCCCATGCGCACGTCTTCCCGGGAAACCTGGAACAAGCCCTGAACTTCGGAGTCACCACCGTGCTGGACCTGATGGCCGACCCGGCGGCGATCACCACCCTGCGACAGCAAGCCGGTACCCGACCGGCCATGGCCGACGTCAGAACCGCCGGCACAGCGGCCACCGTGCCAGGGGGCTACGGCTGGTATCTGGTCGAGATGGGATACCTGCCGCCCTTCCCCACTCTGATCGAACCCGGCCAAGCCGAAGCGTTCATCGACGCACGACTCGCGGAAGGCTCCGACTACATCAAGATCCTCATCGACGACGGATCGACCACCGGAACACCCCTGCCCAAGCTGGGCGAAGACACGATCACCGCACTCATCGACCACGCCCACGCCCGCGACCGGCTCACCATCGCCCACACCCTCAACGCCGTCGATGCCGCCACGGCCACCCGCGCCGGCATCGACGTTCTCGGCCACCTGTTCCTCGACCGCACCGACCCGGACCTGCCGCACCTGCTCGCCGAACACGACACCGCGGTGATCCCCACCCTCGCCGTCCTCGACGGACTGTTCGGTCGACCACACGGAGCCGAACTGCTCGCCGACCACCGCATCGAGCCCTACCTCGACACGACATCCCGCCAGATGCTCGGCTTCGGCCCCATTCCCCTCGACCCCCGAGCACGCCACGACCTCGAAGTTCCCCGCCACACCCTCAGCCAGCTCCGCGACGCCGGCGTCGCGATCCTCGCCGGCAGCGACGCCTCCAACCCCGACACCGCCCACGGCGCCACCCTCCACCTCGAACTCGAACTCCTCGTCCAGGCCGGCCTCACCCCCATCGAAGCCCTCACTGCCGCCACCAGCGCACCGGCCGACCGATTCACCCTCCCCGACCGCGGCCGCATCGCACCCGGACTCCGCGCGGACCTCCTCCTCGTCAACGGCGACCCCACCAGCACCATCACCGACACCCGCGACATCGCCGCCATCTGGCGAAACGGCCAACGCGTCCCACGCACCACCCACCTGCACCAGGCGAACGACTATCGGTGAGTGATCGGTCGAGCTAGTGCGCGACGCACACGGCGCTGGCACCGGCCTGGCACGCCCTGTCAGCCGAAGTGCCCGGCCTCCGAAACCCGGACCAGCCGGGGGCGCCGGTGCTCACGGAGCTGATCGGCGAGCTGACGGCAAATGAGCGGCGACGTTTCTCCGTAACGTACGACAGCCATTCGGATAACGGTCCCCCGCAAAGGTAACGACCGGGAAGAAATCCGCGACGACCGGGCAACTACTGTCCGATGGTGAGCGGGTGGCGAAATGGCTCGTGCCGAAATAACACCGGAAAATCGGCAACACAATATCGACCAGACCTATCTGGCACTGCGCATCGCCATGATCATGCTCGTGGCGCTGCTCTTCGTCACCATCATCCTGCAATTGTGGTTGGTCAGTCACGGGGATTGCTGGCAGTCGTCGATCAGCGCCTACTATTTCACGTCGGTCCGCCCGGTTTTCATCGGCGCCCTGTGCGCGATCGGCGCCTGCATGATCATCTATCGCGGCAATTCCCTTTGGGAGAACACCGCGCTCGATTATTCGGGATTCTTGGCCTTCATCGTCGCGTTCGTTCCGGCGAAGCTCGACGACGCCTGCCTGCCGATCAACGTCCTCGCCACGTCCGAAATCGAGGATTCGGTCGAGACCAACGTGGGCGCGGTGCTGGCGATCGGCGTGTTCGCCACGATCGTCGGCTTGACCGTGCGGAAAGCACGTCAGGGCTCGCTCGCGAAACCCGCTCGGCACACGGTGATCACGTTGGCGGCGACGCTGGTCGTGCTGGCCGTCGGAGTCTGGCTGTACATAGAACAACGTGTCTGGTTCCTCAGCCATGGTCACCTCTACGCGGCCGTTCCGCTGTTCATCGGGATCGTCGTCGTGGTCGTGGCGAACGCCTGGGCGGCCCCCTCGGGGAAGTTCACCTTCTGGTACATCGCGGTCGCCGTCGCGATGGGTGCGTCGATCCTTGTCGGCGGCATCCTTTGGTGGGTGGGCGTGCAGCACTGGGCGCTGTGGCTGGAGGCGCTGATCATCTTCTGGTACGCGGTGTTCTGGATGGTGCAGACCGCAGAACTCGGCGGCGCGACGAACCGGCCCCCGAGCGATCCTTAAGTCCGTGAAGGACTCCTTGAGGGACTCTGAGTCCCTCAAGGAGTCCTTCACGGACTTAGGAAGAGGCGAGGTCGAGGAGCATCTTCGCGGCCACCGTCGCACCGTCGCCCCGGATCGTGCCCGCCACGGCACCGGCTCGCGCCCGGGTTTCCGGAGTCAAGACCGTGGCGAGCGCGGCCGAAAGAGACTCGACGGTCGGCTTCAGACCCTGGTGAGCCACACCGATGCCCAGCTCGGCCACCCGTTCCGCCCAGTACGGCTGGTCCGCGATCCGGGGCACCACCACCTGGGGCGCGCCGGCTCGCGACGCCGTCGTCGTGGTGCCCGCGCCGCCGTGATGCACGACGGCGGCCACCCGCGGGAACAGCGCCTGCTGGTTGACCTCGCCGACGACGAAGCAGTCTTCGGCGTCGTCGATCAGGTCCAGCCCGGCCCAGCCGCGGGCGAGCAGGACTCGACGGCCCTGGGCGCGGATCGCCTCGATGGCCACCCGGGCGATGTCCTCCGGGGCGTACGCGGCCATGCTGCCGAAACCCACGTAGACCGGTGGTTCGCCGGCGTCCAGGAACTCCTCCAGCCCTTCCGGGAGCGGGCGGTCGTCGGGCAGGACCCAGGCCCCGGTCTGCACGACGTCGAGGTCCGTCATGCCTTCCGACGGGCACAGCGCCGGGTCCGCCGCCAGCCATGGCCGGTCGGTGAAGACGTGGTCACGGACGTTGTCGACCGGCGGCAGGCCGATCTCCGCCCGATGGCTGTCGAGCGCCGCGCCGTACAGGCGGTTCACCCTCTCGGCGTCCTGCCCCCACCGCAGCCGGTTGTCGGTCACCTCCTCCGCGGACCGATCCCCCGGCCGCGCGCCCGGAGCGAATACCTGCGACGGCAGCCCGAAGACGTGGAAGCAAGCGAACACGTAGGGAATGCCGTGCTTTTCGGCCACGTCCCGCGCGCCGGCCGGCATCAGGCCGGTCGCCAGCAGCACGTCACATTCCCCCGCCGCCGCGCCGAGCGTCTCGAACCGCGCGGCGACCAGCTCGGGAGCGAGCCGGAAAGCGTCTTCCGCCGTCGGCGGCTTCGGGCCGTCGACCACCGAGCGCACCGTCGGGCCGAGTGGCACCAACGGCACGCCGACCCGCTCCAGCAGCGTCACGAAATCCTCGTCCGGGGGCGCGGCCACCAGCACTTCCGCACCGAGCCCTCGCAACGCCACCGCGACCCCCACCAACGGTTCGACGTCCCCGCGCGATCCCCACGTCGTCAACAGCACACGCACTACTTGATCTCCGTTTCCCCTGGTACCGGATTCAGGACGGCAATTCTGAGGCACCACCCGGGCCTTGCCGCAAGCCCCGGGGTCGGCTATAACTTGAAGGGGGAAACGCCACGGCCGATAACCGCCAGCCGAACAGGCCACCACACTCCACAGTGGTCATCGTGACCCTGTCATCGGCAACGGACGCGATGTCCGTACTCAAAGGCATGTACGCGGCGGAAGCCGGCTATTTCGCCGCGGGCGGCCCGGGTAAAGCGTCCTTCGCCTCGCTCGCGCCGTTCTTCTCCCCCGACGTCGTGCTGCATCAGGCGGATTCCTTGCCGTACGGCGGAATCTGGCGCGGCCACGACGGCATGGAGCGGTTCTTCGCCGCCATGAGCGACACGTGGGACGTCTTCGACATGGTGGAGCAGAGCTTCCTGAGCGAGACCAGTCCGCTCGTCGTGCTCACCCACGTGCACGTCCGGGCCCGGGCGACCGGCCGCGAACTGGACTTCCCCATCCTGCAGACGATCACCGTGGAAAACGGGCGCATCACCGAGGTTCACCCGTTCTACTGGGACACCGCGGCGATCGGACTGGCGTGCACGAACTACCATTCCGACGATGACCGCCTACCACGATCTTGATGTGTTCGAGGACGCCGCTTCGCTGCCGGAGCGCCAGCAGCGGATCCTGCTGACGATCCGCGAGTGGGTGGTCCAGCACGGGTACTCGCCGAGCACGCGGGAGATCGGCGAGGCGGTCGGCCTGCGGTCGACGTCGACGGTGTCGAGGCACCTGGCCGCGTTGGAGGAGAAGGGTTTCCTCCGTCGCAGCGGCACGATGTCCCGACCCATCGACGTCCGTGCGTTCCTGCACGGAACCGCACCGAAGGAGTCCACAGAGGACTCCGTGCCGGTGCCCGTCGTCGGTGACATCGCCGCGGGAACGCCCATCTCGGCCGTCGAGCACGTCGACGACGTGATGAACCTGCCGAGGGAGCTCACCGGGCGGGGCAACGTCTTCGGGCTGCGGGTGCGCGGTGACTCGATGATCGACGCGGCGATCTGCGACGGCGACATCGTCGTGGTGAAGCAGCAGCACGAGGCGCACTCAGGGCAGATCGTCGCCGCGATGATCGACGAGGAAGCGACCGTCAAGGTGTACCGCCAACGCGATGGCCACGTCTACCTCGAACCGCGTAACCCCGCCTACGACGTCATCGACGGCGACCGCGCCGCCGTGCTGGGCGTCGTGGTCTCGGTGCTGCGCAGCGTCTGAACGATTTCTGTCGGTGGGCCGGGGTACCTTCCGGCCCATGTACGAAATCGACTTCGTCGAGTTCCCGACGGATTCCGCCGCGGGCTCCGGCCGGTTCTTCGAAGAGGCGTTCGGCTGGAAGGTCACGCCCTACGGTCCCGCCTACACCGACGTCCAGAGCGGCGGGGCGGTCACGTTCGGCTTCCAGCAGGACGCGGTGCAGCAGACGGCCGCGCCGCTGGTGACGATCCGCACCGACGACCTCGAGCGGGCGAGGGGCGCCGTCGAGGCCGCGGGCGGGGTCGTCACGGTCGAGCCCTTTTCGTTCCCCGGCGGGCGCCGGTTCCACTTCCGCGAGCCCGGTGGCAGTGAATTGGCGGTGTGGACCCCGGAAGGCTGACCTCAAGCGGCGAAGTAGAGCACCAGCGACGCGGCCACCGGCGCCAGGTACATCAGCGGGAACACGACGTGCGAGGGCCAGTGCGCCCGGAGCACGGTGACCACGGCGCCGGCGAAGTAGAGCACCAGGCCGATCCCGGCCGCGACCCCGATCACGGGGATCCACAGGCCGGCGATCAGGCCGAGCGCGCCCGCGGCCTTGGCGACACCGAGCCGGTTCCACCACGCGTGCGGTACGGCGTAGTCGGCGAGGGGCTGCACGACCCACTTGGCGCGGAAGAAGATCGAGGCGGCCGAGAAGGCGGCCATGAAGGCTCCGACGGCGGTGACGATGACGTAAGCGGTGGACATCTCGGTCTCCCTTGGTTTCTTGCTGGTTCGTCGGGTTGACCCCGTCCACTGAGGCGATGTGACCGTCCTGCGCGTGAACCAGCTCACACGCCAGTTTTGGAGCAAGCGCTCTGTTATTCTCGCCCGATGGCCCGCCCCCGCCTCCACGACCTGGACCGGCTGCTCGATGTCGCCGAGCGCCTCGTCGTCGACGTCGGCCCGGCAGGTGTCACCGTGCGGTCCCTCGCGGCGGCGGCCGGCGTCCCGAACGGCACGATCTACCACGCCTTCGGCTCCCTCGGTGCCCTGCTGGCCCGGGTCTGGCTGCGCGCGGCGGGTGAGTTCCTCGACCTCCAGACCGAACTCGCCGAGCACGCGCCGAGCCCGGTCGAAGCGGTGATCGCGGCGGCCGACACCCCCGCGGAGTTCGCCGGCCGACGGCCCGAAGCGGCCCGGCTCCTGCTCACCGTCAAGAAGGATCACCTGCTCGGCCCGCATCTCCCGGACGACCTGGCCGATGCCTTGCTTGCGCTCGACACACGCGTCGTTACTCTGCTCGTGAAACTCGCCGAGAAGCTCTGGGACAGGCGGGACGCCCAAGCCGTCGAGGTACTTACGACCTGTGTGGTCGACCTGCCGACGGCGTTGTTCCGCCGCCCTCTCACGGTGGGTGAACCGATCTTCGAAGACGCGCGTGCCCGGCTCGCCGCCGCGGTTCGCGCGGTACTCCTGCTCCCGCTCCCACGAAAGGACTGACATGCCGACTCTCCGTCACGACGCGCCGGTGTTCCTGCTGGACCTCGGAGACGACGAGAACCGTTTCTCGCCGTCCTGGCTGGAAACGACCCATTCCCTGCTGGACACCGTCGTCGCGCATCCGGACCCGGCGGTCCTGGTCACCGTCGGATCCGGCAGGTTCTACTCGAACGGCCTCGACCTCGAGTGGCTCACCGGCAACCCCGCCCAGGGCGCGAAGTACGTCGGCGACGTCCACGAACTGCTGGCCCGGGTGCTCACGCTCGGCGTGCACACGGTCGCCGCGATCAACGGCCATGCCTTCGGCGCCGGGGCCATGTTCGCGATGGCGCACGACTTCCGGGTGATGCGCGCCGACCGCGGGTACTTCTGCTTCCCCGAAGCCGACATCAACATCCCCTTCACCCCCGGGATGGCCGGACTCATCCAGAGCAAGCTCACCCCCTCGGCCGCCATCGCGTCGATGACCACGGGACGGCGGTTCGGCGGCACGGACGCGCGGGATCTGGGGCTCGTGGACGCCGTCGCCGAGAAATCCTCGCTGCTGGAGTACGCGGCCGACCTCGTCCGCCCGCTCGCCGGGAAGGACCGCGGAACCCTGTCGGCGATCAAGACCACGATGTTCACCCCGGCCGTCACCGCACTTCGCAGCCAGTAAGAGCAGAATCATCGCTCGTGAGCGAAGACGTTTTGCGAACCGAGGATCTCGAAGAGGCCCGCGGCGGTGACGCCGCGGCGTTCACGCGCCTGGTGGAGCCGCTGCGCCGCGAGTTGCACGCTCACTGCTATCGCATGCTCGGCTCGACCCACGACGCCGAGGATGCCCTGCAGGACGCGCTTCTGCGGGCCTGGCGGGGACTGGAGCGCTTCGAGGGCCGCAGCTCGATGCGCACGTGGCTCTACACCGTCGCCACCCGCACCTGCCTCGACACCGCCGCCGCGCGCGGCAAACGCGCCCTGCCGATGGACCTCGGCCCGTCGAGCGAGCGCGCGGTGCTCGACGGAGCCCCGGCGACCGAGATCGCCTGGCTCGGCCCGTATCCGGACGCGGGCCTCGGCCACGAGCATGCCGGTCCCGACACCCGGTACGAGCAGCGCGAGGCCGTCGAGCTGGCGTTCGTCGCCGCGCTGCAGCACCTGCCGGGCAACCAGCGCGCCGCACTGCTGCTCTTCGACGTCCTCGGCTTCTCCGCCGCCGAGATCGCGTCCACAATGGACACCTCGGTCCCGGCGGTGAACAGCGCGCTGCAACGCGCGCGGGCGATCGTGGCCGACAAGGTCCCGTCGCCGAGCCAGCAGCAGACGCTGCGGAAGCTCGAAGACACGCGGGTCCGCGAGATCGCCGCGGGCTACGCCTCCGCGCTGGAGCGCGGCGACGCCGACGCGCTCGTGGCGCTGCTGACCGAAGACGTCACCTGGTCCATGCCGCCGCTCTCGCAGTGGTACCGCGGCATCGAGGCGGTGACCGACTTCGCCGTCGAGGTCCCGCTCGGCCGGTGCCCGAGCTGGCGCAGCCAGATCATCACCGCCAACGGCCAGCCGGCGGTCGCCTGTTACATCGGCGAATCGGCCGGCGCCGTCCACCAGGCCTGGTCGATCAACGTGCTGTCCCTGCGGGACGAACAGATCTCCGAGATCACCTCGTTCCTCGACCCAGAGCTGTTCGCGACCTTCGGCCTGCCGCTTACGAAGCCCTGATCGGCGTTTCACTCCTCAGCATGACAACGGCGGCCGGACCGCCCGCGGGCTGCCACGATGGCCGCCATGCGGACGAAGATCAATCCGGTGGTCAAGGCCGCCGCCACCGTGCTCGCCGTGGTGATCGCGGCCGGGCTGGGGCTCTGGCTGCACTCGGCCGACCGGACCGCGGGCGACACCGGGCACTGGGTCGGCACGCACGATCCGGACCGGATCGAGGTGAACGCCTCCGTGCTCAAGGTGGACGCCGCCGCGCGCGAGGCCGTCCTGCGCGTGCTCGTCGTCCCGCTGGGGACGTTCGGCGAGGACGACGGTGTCGCCCCCACCGGGGAGCTGCGGCTGCTGAACTCCTCCAGCCTGCGCGGTGACCACGTTTTCCCCGCGCACCAGCGGATCTCCAGCGTGGACCTGCCGATCGTGCTGACCGGCGGAGCCGTCACCGACTACCCCTTCGACGGCTACGAGGCCCGGATCGAATTCGCGGCCCTCCACAACGGGGAAGTCGCCCCCGTGCTGTTCACCATGGGCAAGGTGGACAGCCTGTTCTCCTTCACCGTCAAGGAGTACCGCGCCACCGACGGCCAAGGCGGGCTCGACGTCCGGTTCGGCCGCTCCACCAGTGTGCTGGTCTTCGCCGTCTTCATGATGATCACCATGTGGGGGCTCGCGATCGCGGTGTTCTTCGGCGCTCGGCACCTGATCGTGCGCCGGCGCGGCCTGGTCTGGCCGTCGTTCGGGTTCATGGCGGCGACGCTGTTCGCGCTCGCGGGCTTCCGCAATCTCGCGCCGGGTTCGCCGCCGATCGGCTCACTGCTGGACTACACGGCGTTCCTGTGGGCCGAAGTCGTCATCGCGCTGTGCGTCATCGTGGCCGTGGTGACCGGAGCGGTCACCGAACACCGCAAACCGGACCCCGGGTGAGCATGATGGGGGTATGCGCAAACGGGTGTTGATCGGTCTGCTGGTCGCCGTCATCATCGTCGGCGTGGTCTTCGGTGGCGTGTTCGCCTTCCAGCGCAAGCTGATCTACCTGCCGACGGGCGGCCCGCTGCCGGCCGCCGCCGAAATCCTGCCCGGCGGCCGGGACGTCACCCTCACCACCTCGGACGGCCTGAGCCTCGCGAGCTGGTATTTCCCCGCCGACAACGCGAAGGCCGCGGTGCTCGTCGCGCCGGGCAACGCCGGGAACCGGTCGTTCCGCGCTCCGCTCGCCCGCGCCTTGAACGCACGCGGACTCTCGGTGCTCCTGCTCGACTATCGCGGCTACGGCGGCAACCCGGGCGATCCGTCCGAGGAAGGGCTCGCCTCGGACGTCCGCGCGGCGCGGGACTTCCTGCTGCGTGAGGCCCGGATCCCGTTGGTGTACTTCGGCGAAAGCCTCGGCTCGGCGGTCGTCACCGAACTCGCCACCGAGCACCCGCCGTCCGCGCTCGTGCTGCGCTCGCCGTTCGTCGATCTCGCCTCGGTCGGGCAACGGCTCTACCCGTTCCTCCCGGCCCGCTGGCTGCTGCGGGACGAGTTCCCGACACGGGACAACGTCGCGCGGGTGAAGGCCCCGGTCACGGTCGTCTACGGCTCCGCCGACTCGACGGTTCCGGCCGAGCAGAGCCGCGAGGTCGCGAACGCGGCGGGCGCCACGGCGATCGAGGTTCCCGGTGCCGATCACAACGACCTGGCGTTTTCCGACGGTCCCGAGCTGGTGGACGCGATCGTCCGCGGAACCTAGGCCTGCCGGTCACTCCGGCGTGGCGACAGGGAGTACCCCGGGTTGAGCTTGCGGCCGAGGCGATCCGCCTTCGGCCAGCGCACGTCGGTGGCCCAGCCGGCCTTCTCGAACAGCCAGATCGTCCGCGCGGACATGTCCAGCTGGCCGCGCCGGACACCGTGCCGGGCGCCAGTGGGGTCGGCGTGGTGGGAGTTGTGCCAGGACTCGCCCATCGACGCGATCGCCAACGGCCAAAAATTCGCCGACTTGTCCCGGGCCGCGAACGGCCGGTCACCGATCATGTGACACAGCGAGTTCACCGACCAGGTGACGTGATGCAGCAACGCGACCCGGACGAGACTCGCCCAGAAGAACGCCGTCACCGCACCCCACCACGACATCGTGATCAACCCGCCGAGCAAAGCCGGAGCGAGCAGCGTCACGACGGTGAGCAGCGGGAACAGGCGGTCGACGCGGGCGATGTCACGATCGGCCAGCAAGTCGGGGGCGAACCGCTGCGCGTTGGTCTTCTCGCGGTCGAACAGCCAGCCCATGTGTGCGTGCCAGAACCCGCGGGCCAGTGCCGCCGGAGACGTGCCGAACCGCCACGGGGAGTGCGGGTCACCGTCGCGGTCGGAGAAGGCGTGGTGGCGGCGGTGATCGGCGACCCAGCCGATGACCGGGCCCTGCATCGCCATGCTGCCGGTGACCGCGAGCGCGATCCGCAGGCCACGATTCGCCTTGAAAGCGCCGTGAGTGAAGTAACGGTGGAACCCGACGGTCACACCGAGCCCGGTGAGGAAGTAGAAACCCGCGGCCAAGCCGAGATCCACCCAGCCCAAGCCCCAACCCCAGGCGAAGGGAACAGAGGCGGCCAGTGCCAGCAGAGGCACTACCGCGAACAGCTTGACGAGAATGTTTTCGGTACCGGACTGCTCCCCGGACATCATCGGCTGCGGAGCTCGCCGTTCTTCGGTGTCCGGGCCGCTCATAACTGAAGTCATGTCGTCTTTTCTGGTAGGGGGCCGACGCACACTTCGCTCGGTCTCATCCGGAGGATGTCCGGAACAAGGCCCTGCCAAACCCGCGATTCAGCGGGCGGCTCGTGTCAGCGGAAAGCGTGAGGCCTCCCCCATTCAACGACCGGCGTCCTCCGAAGGTTCCGCTGTGGAACCCGCGGGCTCACGGAACAGGTCCGTGTACCGCTCGCTTTGAGGAGTCGCGCGCTCGGTGCGCTCGGGCTCGTTGTCGATCGGGTGGCTGAACAGCGCACTGTCCGTGCTGTGAGTGTTAACGGTGAGAACCTTTCGGAGGGACCACTCTGCGGCGGTCTTCAGCGAGGTCAGGGGCGAATTCCGCCTGCGTCTCGCTATGGGGTGGCGTCACGCTGAGAGAGCGTCGCCACCCCAACGATACACGCCCCGGGGCCGGAACCCCAGGGCGTGCGTCCCCGTTCAGCCGAACTGCGGCGCGGGAGCCGTCACATTGAGCGCCGCGACGACGGTTTCCTCTTCGTAGGCGAAGTGCGCTTCGAGCTTGCCCGCGAGCGTCTCGAAGTCGTCCCGCAGCCTGCGCGGGTCACTCTCGCCGTGGACGTACCCCTCGACGAGCTCGCGGATCTGTCTCTGCAGCGTCGCCACGACGACGTGGTCCTCACCGAGTTTGGCCAGCGCCGGCGCGAGCGAGGGAAACCGTTGTGCCAGCATCGGAAACGCGCCCATGTCCTCGCCGGTATGGTGCTTCGTCAGCGCCTCGCAGAACGAAACACAGTGCGCGTGCAGGGAATTCTCCATCGTGAGCGAATCCGCGCGCCCGGCGACGATCTCGCCGACCCCCGCACGCAACGTCTTGAGTTCCCCGCGGAGCCAGTCATGGACCTCCACGAGGAAATCCCCCATCCCCCGCACCCTGTCGTCGATCCGGTGCACCGTGACGACGGGCAGCACGCGCGTCGTTTTCGCCTGGTACTCCGCGAATCCCGGCTCCGCGGCGACCACCTTGGCGAACAACGCGTCCCGCTCCGGCGCGGGCGGAACCGCCGCGATCGCCTCGTAGGTCTCGGTGCCCGTTTCGATCGTCACCCGCTCGCTGTGCCGGATGTTGTGGTACCACCCGGGATGCCGCGGCGATCCCATACTCGAAGCGACGACGACCATCTTGCCGTCGATTTCGAGATACCCCAAGGGATTCGTGCGACGCTTGCCACTCTTGGCGCCGATCGTGGTGAGCAGGATGAGCTCCCACCCCTCGAACATGCCGCCGAGTTTTCCCTTGTTCTGCCTGAATTCCTCGATCACCTGGTCATTGAAGCCGGTCAATGCTGTCCTTTCCCATCGCTGTGTCGACAGGAGGGCGGAACCACCGGGAAAAGGGCATGAAACAGTCTTGTACGCAGGACGGAGGCGGCATTCCACGACGAGGGGATGCCGGATGCGAGAGACGGTTCATACCGATCTCTGGTGGCTGAGTAGCCGCTACCTCCATGCGTAGGCCCATACGGGGCTCGACAACGACGTTAGCACAACGTCACCGGAGTACGCACCTGACGTGAACCCGCGTTCAGTCCTCTAATCGCGTTCGCCACCGGCGGCACGACCGAAGTTGACGGCTTCCCGTACCGAGTCCGGCACCTTCACCGCGAGTTCCCGGTCGGGCCGCGCGCCCAGTGCGTCGTTCACCGTCGAGAAAGCCAGCCGGAGCGCGATCCACGTCGTCGCCTCGAAGATCTCGCGGTCACTGAACCCGGCTTCCCGGAGACCGTCCACATCGGACTTCGCCGTGGCGTTCGGATCGCCGACGACCTGGCGGCTCCACGCGGCGAGAGCGGCCTCCCGTACGGAAAGAGCGGAAAGGGCGGAGGTGTCCTGGCCCTGGATCACCTTCGCGGCGGTCGGTTCGTCCGCCAGGCCCGCCAGCTTGGTTCCCCAGGCCAAGGCGCAGTACGAATCGCCGCGCGCGGCGGCGGTCGCGGTGACCATCACGGCGACCTCGCGGGCGGTCAGTGAGGAATCCGCGAGCAGTTCGGCGCGCAGGTCCTTGAACGACGTCATCACGTCCGGGCGCCACGACCACAACCGGGTCAGGTTGTAGACGTAACCTTCCGACTCGAGGTCGTCGTCGTAGGCGGAGGTTCGCGGCGGCTCGGCGAGAAAAGTGGGCTCCATGGTCGCCAGTATGCCCTCGGAAAAGAACGGCGAATGATCACGGAATCCTTGCCAGGCCGAGAATTTCCGGCCGCGCCGCGTATTTTCGCCAATATTGCCCCGGGTCCGCGACGAGACGACGGCTTTCCAGATCCAGCAACCCCGAAAGGCTCTCCACCTCGGCGACCACGGCGCCGTCCGGGGCCACGAATTCCTGGACGACCCGGGAGACCTTGCCCGGTTCCCAGGTGAACCGGGTGAGGACGTCTATCCGGGCACGTGCGCGGAGTTCCCGGCGAAAGCGGATCGTCGTTTCGAGGTTCACCGGGCCGAGGTTCTCGGCCTTGAGCACCAGCGGATCGACACCGGCCGCCCAGACGCACTCCCAGCGCGCGTGATCGGCGTACGCGAGGTACGCAGGCCCACGTACGTGGCCGTTCACGTCGAGGTCGTCGGTGCGGATGTCGAGGGTGACGCGGAAAGGTTCAGGCACTCCCCGATCCTGGCCTCGTCACTCGCCCGTGTCTGGAACGTTTCGGCCAGGCCGTCGCGCCCAAGACCGCACCAGCTCGCCCGGGGTCGCCCCCGCCAAGCGGCGGCAGTCCCGCCCCAGATGGGATTGGTCCGCGTAGCCCAGTTCAGCGGCGACGTCGGCGAGCGACGCCCGTTCCCGCGCGACACTCTCGACCCTCGTCAGGAACCGGTGGAACCGCAGCACCCGCTGCAGTTCCTTGGGGCCGACGCCGACCTCGTGCCGCACATGCCGCCGAAGACCGCGTTCGCTCACTCCCAGGTCGGCCGCCACCTGCGCGGTACCCGCCGACGGCGAACGCAACGCGCGGGCGGCCGCGATCGAGAGACGGTCCAGTTCGACGCCCTGACGCAGCCGCTCGGCGACCAGCGACTCCAGCACGCGCCGAGCCTCGGCCGGTGTCGTGCAGGGGGCCAGCGCCTCTTCCGCACGGCGGGCCGACGAGCCCCACACGGTGCTCAGCGCCGTCGCGCCCGACGGGAGCTCCGACATCGGCAGGCCGAGCAGCGCGCCGCCGGTCCCGCAGCGCAGCCGGAGCCCCACCGTCCAGAGCGACGAGGGCAGGTCATGGCGCAGCACGCCGCAGGCCGTAGTGACCACGGTGAGCCCTCTCCCGTCCCAGACGAGGTCGGCACAGCCGTCCGGGAACACGCGCAGCGACCGGCCACGGCCCACCTGCCCGGTCCAGGCACTTTCGATCACGGCGTCGACGCCAGGAGCCGGCACGCTTTCGCGGTACACCGACCGGCCCGAACGCCGACGCAGCGGAACACCCACGCTCCGCAGTATGCCCCCGCCCACCGACAAGATGCGCACGACTTGATCTTGCTGAAGACTGCCCCTCGTGCTGAGGCCGGTGCTCGACCCGTCCCCCGCCGAGTGGATCGCCTCCAGGCTCGGTGGGGCGTTCGGCGCGGCCTGCCGCACCGTCCCGCGGGGGTATCCCGCCTACGCGCGGATCTGCCACCCGGCCGAACGCGACCGCGGCGGCTGGGCCAGCTGGAGCGACGCCGCGACGGAAACCGGGCGGCGCGCGCACGGCGGTATGCAGTGGCACGCGGTGGTGGGCTCCCCGGATCCGGTGAACCTCACCGGATCGCTCTGGCGGGGCACGCCACCCGACCGGGGCAACCTGCCCGCGCACACGCTCACCGCGCTGCTGGCCGTCCTCGGCGACCACACGTCCACATCGGACACGTGGTTCTGCCTCTGGGAGGGCTACGGCTGGGCCGGCTCGACCCTGTCCCGCGAACACCTCGACGCACCCCGCCTGCGGCACCCGGGGCGCGACTACGTGATGTTCGGCGGACCGCTGACGGCCGCCACCGAACTCGGCTGGCGGCCACGGCCGAGCTGGTTCGAGGCCCAGTCGCCCAACCTGTTCTGGCCGGACGACCGAGCGTGGTGCGTGGCGACCGAAATCGACTTCGACACCACGCTCGTCGCCGGAGAAGAAGCCCTGATCGAGGCGCTGGTGAAAACACCTTCACTCGAGGCTTGGCGGATCGAACCGGACACGTCGCTGGCCGCCGACGCGGACCTGATCAACGGCGTCGGCGTGACGGTCAGCGCAGTTCCAGCGCCACCTTGTCCGGGTAGAACGCGACGTGGTCCTTGATCTCGGCGACCGCGTCGTGCGGCGCCTCGTAGGTCCACACGGCGTTCTCGGCGAGACCGTCTTCGGTGCGGATGCTGTAGTACGACGCGTCGCCCTTGAAAGGGCAGTACGTCGAGTGTGCCGTCCGCTCCAGCAGGCCGAAGTCGACGTCGGCGCGCGGGATGTACTGCGCCGGCGGGTAGTTCGACTCCTGCAGCGTCAACGCGTTCGCACTGTCCGCCACGACCTTGCCGCCGACCGTGACGACCACCCGGGCCTTGTTCGGCTCCACCGTGATCTGGTGCGACGCGCTGGGCTGTAGGACCTTCTTGTCAGGCATGGATCAGCTCCCTCGAGGGTTTCCGATACCGAGGACAGCAACCCGCCCCGCGCGGTTATTCCTCAGGGCAGGTAGTACATCGGGTTCGGCAGCTTGACCGGGGACTCCGCGTAGCCGCCTTCGAGGTCGGTGAACTGGTCGCCGAGGTTGAGCACGATGGTGGCGCCGGTCGAGGCGATGTGCTTCCGCGTGCCGGCCTTGTACTGCACGGTGGTGCAGGTCAGCCCGCACGGCAGATAGTCCGGCACGGTGACCTTCGGCTTGAAGAAGGCCCCCGCCGGTGCCGGGAACCCCTCGTTCGCGAGGTTCTTGAGCGACTGCGGGCCCTGGAACTCGTTGCGCCCGGTCAAGAAGTAGATCTTGACGCCGCGCTGCGCGGCCCAGTTCGCCAGTTCCAGCACCGGTTTGTTGGCGACGAAGGTGCCCTTGTCGATCGCTTCCTGCTGCTTCACCGGGTCGAAGCCGAAGTCGTTGTCGGCTTCCCAGCCATACGTGACCTCGGCGGTGTCATCGACGTCGAACACGATCGCGGGGTTCTTGACGCCGTGGTCGAGGCGACGGGTGAGGTAGCGCTTGGCGTCCGCGACCTGGCGCCGGGTGTCGGACACGAACCGGCTGTTGTCCGAATAGCCGTGTTTGCCCGCGCTGTCGACGACATCGCCGTAGTAGGCCTTGACGTCGAGTTTGACCTGGCCGATGTTGGCGGGCTCGTGTCCCCGGCGCCAGTCGGCGTCGTCCTGGTTCGCGACGGCGGACGCGCCGCCGACGAGAACGGCCCCGGCGGCCGCGGCGGCGGCCAGTTTCAGCAGACCGGTGAACCGGCTCATGGAAATGCTCCTCACGTCAGCTGTGCGCGGCACAGGAACGCTACTCCAGAACGGCCGATTCTGGTCAGTACCAAAGTCGCTTCTTCACCGCCGCGGGGTTTCAGCTTGCGCCGCAACGCATCCGGGTCTATGTCCAGACCGCGGACGAGGATCTCCAGCCGTCCGATATCGTGTTTTTTCAGCAGTACGCGAAGATTCTTCTCGCTGTACGGTCCGTGCTCGAACACCCGGAAGGCCCGGATTCCCGGCGGCGGAACGTCTCCGGTCAGGTACGCGATCCGTTCGTCGAGCTGCCACAAGCCGTGGCGCGCGGCGTAGTGACGCACGAGCCCGGCGCGGACTACGGCACCGTCGGGATCGATGATCCAGTCGCCGGGCGGCCGCACCGGGATCTCGTCCGGATCCGCGTCGGTGACCGTCCACTGTGCACCGTCCGATCGCAACACCGTCGCCCGGCGCGACACAGTGGACCCCACACCACGCCAGAGGCAGGCCTCGCGAACCTGACCGTCCAAAGACACCAGTTCGACCTCGTCCGCCCAGGGCGCGATGGAGAAATCGAGGCCGGGCGCGCATTTGACCGACAGTTCGCGGCCCGGGTACGCGTCGACGAGTCCGTCCAGCGGTGGCAGGAAGTCGGCGGGTTTCCAGGCCCGGCGCCCGGCGGAATCCCGGCGAGCAGGGTCGGCGACCACGACGGAGTCCCGGCTGACCGGCCGCAACGCGTCGGCCCTCAGCAGTACCGGCGACACCCCCGCCTCGACGGCGTTGTGCCGGGCCATCGCCAGCCGGACCTCGTCCAGATCGGACCCCAGCGCACGCTCGGCGACACGGGCGATCTCGACCAGGTCCGCACCGACGGAACAGGTCACGTCGTGGACGTCGCGACCGGCGAGGCGAGCAGCCCGATGCCGGGCGACCAAGGTGGCGCTCGCCTGCTGGAGCGCGTCCCCGGTGAACAGCCACGAACTCGCGGAGTCCAGTTTGGACGAAGACTTCCGTCGCAGCACCACCGTTTCCAGCACCGCGGCCGCGTGGTCCGGGGCGATCCGGCGCACGGCGGCGACGTCGGCGATGCGGGTCTTGTCGGTCAGCGGCAGGGCCGCGCACTCGGCGAGCGCCGCGCTTCCCGCGCCGGAGCGCAGGAAGGCGACGTCGCCGAGGGTGAACGAGTAAGGCACCTAGGAACGCTTGGTACCGGTGATCATCACGTTGTAGAACAGCTCGCGCGGCAGCACCTTGGCGAGCAGCTTCTTGTCCAAAGCGGACAGACGCAGCCAGATCCGGTACGCGAACAGACGCCAGCGCAGGGTCAGCTTCTCCTGCGGCACAGCGGCTTCGAAGGTCCGGATCGGCCAGCCCGCGAGGGCGGCGGCGAACTCTTCGGTGACCGCGCGGACGTCCTGTCCCCCGGCACCGCGGGCCATCGACTCGAGGTCGGACGGGTCGAAGGTGTGGATGTCGACCACGGCTTCGAGCGCGGCCGCGCGCGAGGACTCGTCGAGTTCCTCCTGCGGACGGCGCCAGGCGGTCAGTGCCGGGAGCTTCGTCAGCTTCGTGGTGAGGTACCAGGTGATCTGGCCGAGCTTGCGGGCGTAGACGTCGCCGATCTTGGTCGGCTCCCCCGCGAACACGAACCGGCCGCCCGGCTTGAGCACCCGCAGCACCTCGGCGAACGCCGCGCGGACGTCCGGGATGTGGTGCAGCACGGCGTGCCCGACGACGAGGTCGAAGCTGTTGTCCTCGTACGGGATGCGCTCCGCGTCGGCGACCCGGCCGTCGACGTCGAGGCCGAGGTTCTCGGCGTTGCGCAGCGCGACCTGGACCATGCCCGGCGAGAGGTCGGTGACCGACCCCTTCTTGATCACGCCGCCCTGCATCAGGTTCAGCAGGAAGAAACCGGTGCCACTGCCCAGTTCCATCGCCGTCGGGTACGGCTGGCCGTCTTCACCGGCGACCGCGTTGAACACGTCGGTCGCGTAGGTGATGCAGCGCTCGTCGTAGGAGATGGACCACTTCTCGTCGTAGGTCCCGGCTTCCCAGTCGTGGTAGAGCACGTTCGCGAGTTTGGGGTCGGCGAAGGCCGCCTTGACCTCGTCGGCGGTGGCGTGCGGATTCGGCGCCGGGTCGTTCACCTGGGTCATCGTGCTACTTCCCCTCGAAGGTGGCCTTGCCCGGGCCGTTCTCGATGAACGACTTCATGCCGTTGCGCTGGTCCTCGGTCGCCCAGAGCGCGGCGAAGAGGTGGGATTCGAGCTTGAGCCCGCTCGCGAGGTCGGTGTCGAGGCCACCGTCGATCGCGGCCTTCGCGGCGCGCAGTGCCACGGCGGGGCCGTTCGCGAACTGCGAGGCCCACTTGTGCGCGGCGGCGTAGACGTCGTCCGGCGCGACGACCTCGTCGAGGATGCCCAGCGCCAGCGCCTCTTCGGCCTTCACGAACCGGCCGGTGAACACGAGGTCCTTCGTCTTGCTCGGGCCGATGAGCCGCGCGAGGCGCTGCGTGCCACCGGCACCGGGGATGACGCCGAGCTGGATCTCCGGCTGGCCGACCTTGACGTTGTCGCCGGCGATCCGGCGGTCGGCGGTCAGCGCGAGTTCGAGGCCGCCACCCAGCGCGTAGCCGGTGATGGCCGCGACGACGGGCTTCGGGATGTTCGCGATGGTGGCCAGCGACGCCGTCAGCGCCGCGCCGAACTTCGCGATCTCGGGGTAGGTGCGGTCGGCCATCTCCTTGATGTCCGCGCCGCCCGCGAAAGTCTTCTCGCCGCCGTAGAGGATCACCGCGCGCACGTCGTCGCGGTCGGACGCCTCACGCGCCGCCTCGGCCAGCTCGGCCTGCACCTGGTTGTTCAGCGCGTTGACCGGCGGACGGGCCAGCCGGATCGTGCCGACCCCGCCTTCGACCTCGAGACTTACGAACTCTCCCACGCCGTCCTCCTTCACTGGGTCCGTCCCCACGGACAGACTCACACGCTACCGGTCAGTACGACCTGTCAACGGCGACGGGCGAAGAAGCGATCACCGGACCGCTCGAGGAGCAGGTCCTGGTCGAACGTCTTCGAGAGGTTTTCGCTGGTCACGACGTCGTCGACGAGGCCTGAAGCGACCGCGCGACCGTCGCGGAGCAGCAGCGCGTGGGTGAATCCGGGCGGGATTTCTTCCACGTGGTGGGTGACGAGCACCATGGCCGGGGCCTCGGGGTCGAGGGCCAGCTCCGAGAGCCGCGCGACCAGGTCCTCGCGGCCGCCGAGGTCGAGCCCGGCGGCGGGCTCGTCGAGCAGCAGCATCTCCGGGTCGGTCATCAGCGACCGCGCGATCAAGGTCCGCTTGCGCTCGCCCTCGGACAGCGTGCCGAAGGTGCGCTCGGCCAGGTTCGGGATGCCCAGCGCGCCGAGCAGTTCCCGGGCGCGATCGGTGTCGAGGCTGTCGTACTCCTCACGCCAGCGGCCGACGACGGCGTAACCGGCGCTCACCACGACGTCGAGGACGCGCTCCTCGCCGGGCACCCGCTGGGCGATCGCGGCCGAGGTGAACCCGATCCGGGGGCGCAGCTCGAAGATGTTGACCTTGCCGATCCGGTCGCCGAGCAGGTCGACCGTTCCCGAGGTCGGGTGGAGTTCGGCCGCGGCCAGCCGGAGCAGGGTGGTCTTGCCCGCGCCGTTCGGGCCGAGCACCACCCAGCGCTCGTCCAGTTCCACGCTCCAGTCGAGGTCGGCGAGGAGGTCGTTGCCTGTTCGGCGGACCCCGACACCGGTCATCCTCACCACGAGGTCGTCAAGTTCGCTGGGCTGGATCGGCTCGCTCACGAGCCCATTGTGTCCGCACACGCGCGCGCGTGAACACCCGGCCGCCGCTCTGGGGAAAGAGGCTGGTCCAGGGAGTGAGACAGAGCTCTCCGGAACAACCGCCGGCCCGCGACCTGTGGCACCATCGGCTTCGTGATCAGGTCCGTGTCCGCCGCCTTCCCCATCATCGGGGGCTCTTTCTGGCGCCGTCGGACGATCGACCTGCTCCTCGTCGCCTCGTGCGGGTGTACCACCGCGCGACACGGCTGAGCTTCGTCCTTTCGGCACACGTCTTGTGCCGTGGCATCCGTGTCGCGCCGCGTTCGGCCTCATTTCGCCCACGCACCCCTTCACGAGGAGCCTCACGGTGACCACGTCCCTCACCCCCCGCCAGGATTTCGAGATCCACCCGCAGCTGACCGACCCGCTGCTCCCCCAGCTCGTGCACCCCGAGCGGCTGCTCTGGACGCCACGGGAGCTCGCCGATCTGACCACCACCGTCACCACCGAGCTGACCGGCGGGCTGCGCGACCTGCTGCGGTTCGACGAGGACCGCCGCTGGTGGGCTCGGCTCGCGCTGACCGACGGCGTCGAACTGTGGCTGCTGTCGTGGCTGCCCGGCCAGCAGACCAAACCGCACGACCACGGCGGCGCGGCCGGTTCGTTCACCGTGCTGCAGGGCGAACTGGGCGAGGAGTACCGCTACCCCGGCGGCCCGGTCCGGCGCCGCACGCACAAGGCGGGCGAAGGCATCGGCTTCGGCGCGGGGCGCGCGCACCAGGTGACCGGGCTCGGCACCGCGCCGGCCGCCAGCGTCCACGCCTACTCGCCGCCGCTGGTCTCGACCCGCGAATACGTGACACTCGCCGACGTCCCCGCCGAGATCCCGTCGCTGGCCCCGATACTGAACCCA
Organism: Amycolatopsis sp. lyj-112; assembly: GCF_046549055.1. Taxonomy (NCBI): domain Bacteria; kingdom Bacillati; phylum Actinomycetota; class Actinomycetes; order Pseudonocardiales; family Pseudonocardiaceae; genus Amycolatopsis; species Amycolatopsis sp. lyj-112. The sequence goes on from NZ_JAJPWS010000011.1 coordinate 220,755, forward strand.
TGAGTGCGATCGACGAACTGCTGGCCACCGCCCGGTCCGGGCTGAACCGGGCGGAGCCGGAGCAGGCGCAGCGGCTGCAGCGGAAGGGCGCGCTGATCGTGGACATCCGCCCGCACGTCAACCGGCTGGAAGAGGGCGAGATCCCGGGCTCGGTGGTCGTCGAGCGGATCCACCTGGAGTGGCGGCTCGCGCCGGACAGCGAGTGGCGGCTGCCGGAGGTGAAACCGGACTCGACGGTGATCGTGGTGTGCAACGAGGGGTACTCGTCGAGCCTGGCCGCCGCCGATCTCCAGCGGCTCGGCCTGTCCGGCGCGACCGACCTCGAAGGCGGGTTCCGCGCCTGGCGTTCGGCCGGCCTCCCGCTCCGCGAGGGCGGCACCCCCGCCGTCCCCTGACGCGTTTCGTCCTCTGGTTGCGGTAGTTGCGCAACGCAAGTACCGCAACCAGAGGACTAATCGCGTGTCTGGTGGATCTTGGATGCGGGGAAAGCAGCGGGGAGAGCTGGGGCGACCGAACCGGTCTCACGTGACCCGCGAACGCCCGCCTACGACAACTCTCACCATCCACAACGCGGATGTCATGCTGCCCGTCCCCGGACGTCGCGAAAGCCACTTCCAGGGCATAAGACGGCGCTCTGGGAAAATCCGTCGACCGGCCGGGAAGCCCGGAGCGTCCACAAAGGACACATTCTGCGCCGAATTGTCCGTTTGAGTGTCATTTGCACGTATTCTCAAGGTCGTGAGGGCCACCTTGAGGGACTCTGAGTCCCTCAAGGTGGCCCTCACGTACTCCAGCTTGAACCGCAGGACACGCGCTAATTGCGGGGGTCGAGCGCGAGCCGGGCGATCTCCGACGGCGGCAGCGGTAACGCGGCGTCGATCCCCGCGCCCCGGATCGGGCGCGGGTTCACCAGGACTCCCGTCGCCTCACTCCGGCCGGCCGCCGCCCGCACGACCTCGCGGCCGGTGCGGTGACCGACCCGGGCCCAGCCCGCGCCGGTGGCCGCGCGGTACTCGGCGAACAGCCGGTCGTCGGTGAAGACGCAGAACCAGTCGCCATGCCCTTCGAGGCTGTCCGGGAGCGGCGCGCCGGTCTCGTCCGCCGGGCCGCAGACCCGGCCGTCGAGGAACATCCGCACCACCGGCGACATCCGGGAAAGCCTGTCGTGGCCAGGCCGGATGTTGCCGTCCAGCCAGTACGACGCCAGCCGCAGGTCCTCTTCGGTGAGTTCCGGCTGCGGCGCGTCCAGACTGTTCTTGACGCCGCTGAGGAACCGGTAGAACCGTCGCGTGCAGGTCCGCTCGGAGATCGCGACCCGGCCGCGGTCGACCATGCGCCGGAGCCTGCCGACCATCCCGGCTCCCGATTCCGCCGGGTCCACGCCGAGGTTGTAGGCGGTCCACACGATCTCGGGCAGGACGGGATCGGTGAACTGCCCGAGGACGCGATTCAGCCGCAAAAGGACGATCTCGCGCACGCGGCCGGGCTCGGCGCCTTCGGCGATGCCCCAGATGGCACGGAGTTCCGGCCCCAGCGAGCGGCCGAGACCGTCCTGCCGGATCCCGGCGCGGGCATGGATGTGGTGCAACCGATCCTTGGCTCTGCGCGATCTTTTCGTTTCGTTCGCCGAAGTCACTATTCCTCCCCTTCGCGACCTCAAGAACGAAGATTCTATTCTATTGTAATTGCGAACACACGCCACCCTTGAATGCTTTATCCACTCACTTTGACCAGGCACTTTGTCATTTCTTTGACAATTTACCTGATCATTTCCGCCTTTTGTTCGCTACCGGCTTGACAGCGGCGAAAAGACGTCAGGCGTGCACGACCCTGGCGAGTTCCGCCGGTGACGCGAGCAGACGGTGCTTCGGCAGCACGCGGACGGTGTAGCCGATCGAGCCCGGATGCGGCAGCTTCAACCGGGCCACGAACGCGCCGATCCCGTCGCCGGACATCGGGACGGTGACGGGCTCGCTCAGCTCGTCGCCGTCGCCGACCTTGCCGACCACCGCCTGAACGTCCACTTCGGACGGTTCGAGGCCGGCGAGATCGATCCGCGCCCGGATGGTCACTTCGGTCCCGGTGACCATCGGCGCGGCGTCCTCGACGAGCAGTTCGGTGTCGAAGATCCGCAGCCGCGGCCACGAAACCTCCAGTTTGGTCCGGTAATCGGCCAGCGAGAGCGCCCCGCGATAGGCGTCACCGGTCGCCTCCGCGACCATCCGCGACGCCGGCCGGTAGCCCGACTCGACGTACTCCCGCACCATCCGCGACGCCTGCACGCGCGGCCCCAGCGTCTCCAGCGTGTGCCACACCATCGACAGCCAGCCGCCCGGCACGCCACCGCTGTCACGGTCGTAGAACAGCGGCGCGATCTGGTGCCCCAGCAGGTCGTAGAGCGCCGCGGCCTCCAGTTCGTCGCGGCGCAGCGGGTCGGTGACGCCGTCCGCGGTCGGGATCGCCCAGCCGTTGCTGCCGTCGTAGCACTCGTCCCACCAGCCGTCGCGGATGGACAGGTTGAGCCCGCCGTTGAGCGCCGACTTCATCCCCGAGGTCCCGCACGCCTCCAGCCGCCGCACCGGCGTGTTCAGCCAGACGTCGCAGCCGCGGTAGAGGTAGCGCGCCATGGACATGTCGTAGTCCGGCAGGAAGACGATCCGGCGCCGCACCTCGGGATCGTCGACGAACCGGACGATCTGCTGGATGAGCTGCTTGCCGCCCTCGTCGGCCGGATGGGACTTGCCCGCGACGACCAGCTGGATCGGGCGCCGCTCGTCCAGCAGCAGCGCGCGCAGGCGTTCCGGGTCGCGCAGCATCAGCGTCAGCCGTTTGTAGGTCGGCACGCGGCGCGCGAAGCCGACGGTCAGCACGTCGGGGTCGAAGACCGTGTCGGTCCAGCCGAGTTCGAGCGCCGACGCGCCGCGCTGCATCCACGCCGCGCGCACCCGGCGCCGGACCTCGGCGACCAGCTTCTCGCGGAGTTCGCGCCGCAGAGCCCACAACTGCTCGTCACTGACGCCGTCCCGCAGCGGTTTGCCCTGAGTGCCGTCGAGGCCCCACTCCTCGTGGTTGCGCCCGAGCAGCGCGCTCAGTTCCCGCGCCACCCAGGTCGGCCCGTGGACACCGTTGGTGACCGAGGAGACCGGCACCTCGTCGAAGTCGAAACCGGGCCACAGCCGGGAGAACATCCGCCGGGACACGCGGCCGTGCAGCGCCGAGACGCCGTTGGCGCGCTGCGCGAGCCGCAAACCCATATGCGCCATGTTGAACAGGCCCGGGTTGTCCTCCGCGCCGAGCGCCAGCACGCGGCGCGGGTCGACGTCCGGGACCAGCCTGCCGTCGGTGAAGTAGCGCTGGACGAGGTCGACGGGGAACCGGTCGATGCCCGCGCTGACCGGGGTGTGCGTGGTGAACACGGTGCCCGCGCGGACGGCGGGCAGCGCCTCGTCGAACGCGAGGCCGTCGGCCTGGATGATCTCGCGGGCGCGTTCCAGCCCGAGGAATCCGGCGTGGCCTTCGTTGGTGTGGAACACCTTCGGCTGCGGATGCCCGGTGAGCTCGCAGTAGCGCCGCACCGCGCGGAAGCCGCCGATCCCGGACAGGATCTCCTGCCGGATGCGGTGATCGGCGTCGCCGCCGTAGAGCCTGTCGGTGACCGCGCGCAGGTCCTCGTCGTTGGCCTCGGTGTCGGTGTCCAGCAGCAGCAACGGGATCCGGCCGACGCGGGCCTTCCAGATCTGCGCGTGCAGCGTGCGCCCGGCGGGCATCGCGACCTGGACCAGCACCGGCTCGCCGCCGTCGGTCAGCAGTTCCAGCGGGAAGGCGTTGGGGTCGATCACCGGGTAGTGCTCGACCTGCCAGCCGTCGAGCGAAAGCGCCTGCCGGAAGTACCCGGCGCGGTAGAGCAGCCCGACGCCGACCATCGGCACGCCGAGATCCGACGCCGCCTTGAGGTGATCGCCGGCGAGCACGCCGAGACCGCCGGAGTAGTTCGGCAGCGCCTCGGTGACGCCGAACTCCATCGAGAAGTACGCGACGGCGGACGGGAGATCGGCGTCGTCCTGCTTCTGATACCAGCGTGGCTCGGCGAGGTAGCGCTCCAGATCGGCGACCGCTTCACGCGCCCGGGCGAGGAAGGCGTCGTCCACGGCGAGCTCGTCGAGACGGGTCGGTGGCAGGGCCGTGAGCATCCGCAGCGGGTCGCGGACGCGGTTGAACAGCTCCGCGTCCATCGACGCGAACAGGTCGCGCGTGGGCGGATGCCAGGTCCAGCGCAGATTCGTGGCGAGGTCACCGAGGCCGGCGAGGGACTCCGGCAGGCTCGCGCGGACGGTGAACCGGCGGACTGCTCTCATGAGGAGCGACCATATCGGCCGCGCGCCTCCCGCGCTCAAGACCCACTTCGGGGATTACCTGCACGCGTGCCATAAGCGCTGGGTAGGGTCCGTGCTTGCCGGTGTACGCGGCCCGGTCTGGGGCCCTGACGACAAGCGAGTGAACATGATCCAAGGGGGAGTGCGGGGCCTCCGTCGCCCGGCTCTGATCGCGATCGTGGCGGTGCTGGCCCTCGGGCTGAGCGCCTGCAGCGACAAGGGAAGCCCATCGACCGGCAAGCAGGGCAGCCAGGCGGGCGCCGGGGACATCGCCGGCCTGCCGGTAACGCATTTCGAAAGCGGGCTGAAGCCGGACGCGCCCAAGCCGGACCTGCAGGTCCGCAACGAGGACGGCTCCGAAGACGACCAGCTCGCCATCGCCGCGATCGCCGACGCGCAGACCTACTGGGCCGAGGTCATGCCGCGCGACTTCGGCCAGCCGTACGAGCCGCTGAAGTCGCTGCTGTCCTACAGCGCGAAGACCGACGACGAAGAGACCGAATGCGGCAGCGTCAAGAAGCTCGTCAACGCGTTCTACTGCCCGCCGGGTGACCTGGTGGCGTGGGACCGCGGCGTGCTGCTGCCGATGCTGCGCGAGCGGTTCGGGAAGATGGCCGGCGCCGTCGTGCTGGCGCACGAACTCGGCCACGCCGTCCAGTACCGGCTCGGCGACAAGGCCAACATCAAGAAGAACACCCCGTCGATCGTCAAGGAGCAGCAGGCCGACTGCTTCGCCGGCGGCTACTTCCGCTGGGTCGCCGAGGACAAGAGCAAGTTCTACCGGGTGTCCACCTCGGAGGGCCTGAACCAGGTCATGGCGTCGCTGTTCCTGATCCGCGACCAGGCCGGCACCAGCGCGACGAAGCAGGGCGCGCACGGCACCGCGTTCGACCGCACGTACGCGTTCCAGGTCGGGTTCGAAAAGGGCCCCAAGGAATGCTCGACGATGAACGAAGAAAACATCAAGGCGCGGATCACCGAGCGCCCGTTCGACAAGGGTGACAAGGGCAAGGGCGACGAGAAGCTCGACGCCGAGATCATCGGGATCCTGAAGAAGAGCCTCGACGAGGCCTTCAAGGGCGCCGGCGTCCCCGGCCCCGAGATCACCGAGGACGGCAACGGCAGCTGCTCCGGCGGCCCCAGCACCCCGCCCGCGTCGTACTGCCCGTCGAACAACACGGTCAGCATCGACATGACCAAGCTGCGCGAACTGGCCCAGCCGGTCGACCAGCAGGCGGAATGGGAAAGCGGGCACAGCGAGGGCAAGGGCGACTTCGCCGCGTTCTCGGAAATCGCGTCCCGCTACGCGATGGGCATCCAGAAGGGTGTCGGCGCGTCGATCGACAACGCCAACGCGGGTCTGCGCACCGCCTGCCTGGTGGGCGCGTGGGCGAAGGCCAGCTCGGTGCCCGGCGCGACGCTGCGGCTCTCGGCCGGTGACCTCGACGAGGCCATCTCCGACCTGCTGAGCCCGGAAAGCCTCGTCTCGGCCGACGTCAACGGCAAGCGCGTCGACAACGGTTTCGAGCGGATCGAGGCACTGCGGAAGGGCTACCTGGAGAGCTCCGCGGTCTGCTCGACGCAGTACGGCTGATCGGTCCGGTCACGGCTCCCTGAAGTGCTATGAACGGCCCGTTACTTGCAAATTTTGCAAGTAACGGGCCGTTCATAGCGTCCAGGGGTTGCGGTGACGTGGCTGCACTCGGGACCGAGCGCTCGCGGCCTGGCCCAAGTGTCATGAAAGGGTCTTTCAGGACGAAAAGTGTCTTGAAAGACCCTTTCATGACACTTGGCCGACTCGGCAGACGTGGGGCTGCGGCGCCGTGAAGGCCCCCTTCATTGCGTCTAGCGCAGTGAAGGGGGCCTTCACGTACTTCGCCGAACCTCAGTACAGGGCGCTCGCCAGGTTCCGGCGAGCCTTCATGACGCGCTCGTCCGCCGGGTCGAAAAGCGCGAAGAGCGCCACCAGGTGCTCGCGGACCTTGTTGCGGTCGTCGCCCGCGGTGCGGCGTACGGCGTCGATCAACCGCGCGAAGCCCGCTTCGGCCTCTTGCCCGGCGACCTCGAGGTCGGCCGCAGCTAGCTGGGCGTCGAGGTCGGCCGGGTCGGCGTCGGCCTTCGCGATCGCGTCCGGGCCGGCGGCCTCGGCGCGCGCGGTGAACTTGACCTGCGCGAGCGCGGTCTTGGCGTCCTCGTTCGCCGGCTCGACGTCGAGAATGCGCTCGTAGGCCGCCTGCGCCGCGTCGAAGTCACCGCGTTCGAAGGCTTCCTCGGCCTCGACGAACCGCAGGTCCTCGGGTACCTCGACCCCGCCGCCGTTCTGCTCGGCGGCTTGGATACCGGGCAGCTTGTCCCGCAGCGCGTCCAGCAGGGAGCCGAGCCACTTGCGGATCTCCGGTTCGGGCAGCGCGCCCGAGAACGCGTCGACCGGCTGGCCGCCGCCGATGGCGATGACCGTCGGGATCGACTGCGCGCCGAAGAGCTGCGCGATCCGCGGGTTGGCGTCGACGTCGACCTTCGCGAGCACCCAGGCGCCACCGGACTCGGCGGCGAGGCGCTCCAGCACCGGGCTGAGCTGCTTACAGGGGCCGCACCATTCGGCCCACAGGTCGACGACCACCAGCTGCTGCATGGATCGCTCGACGACCTCGGTCTGGAAGGTGGCTTCGGTGACCTCGATCACCGCGCCGCCCGCGACCGGTGCCGGGCCGGGCTCGGCACCGTCCACCGGGGGCCGAGGAGGCGCCGGGGGCTGCTTCTGGGTCGCTTCGGCACGTGCCTTGAGCGCGGAAAGGTCGACCGCGCCGGAAAGCGCGGCGGACAGGGCCGCCGACTTCGCTGCTGATCCGCCTGGGTGTGTCACGGTTCCATCCTGGCACGCATCCTCACGCGATTCACCGCAGGTGCCCCCGGCTGCCCGCTTGGCAGGACGGACCGGTTCCGGCAGGCTCACTTCAAGGAGGTGATCGACATTCCGACACGCAGGACGGCCACCGTGGCCGTCGCGATCGCCATCGCCGTCGTTTGGGTGAGTGTCATCACCGTCCTGATCGCCCATCAGCCCGATCCCGGTGTCGGCAGCCCCGGCCAGCTCCGGGAGGACCTCGCCACCGCGCTCAACCGGCACGACGTCGACGCCCTCTCCGAACTGATCGACTACCCGCCCGCGTCGGCGGACGAGTTCGCGAGGTCCTACATCGAGACGCTGACGGGCCGCGGCGCCCACGACGTCACGGTGAGATTCGCCCCCGACGACGTCGCCCCGACCTCGGCGACCGTCAGCGGGAAGCTGGCCGACGGCAACGCTTTCAGCTACCAGGTGGCCGTCTCGGTCAAGGACCGGCTGTGGATGGTCTCGTTCACGCCGCCGCTGCCCTGACCGAGCGCCGGGCTACTCGCGGTCCAAATGCTTCTCGACGCGCTCCACCTTCGCGGTCAGCTGCCCTTCGTAACCAGGCCGGATGTCGGCCTTGAGCACCAGGCCGACCCGTGACGAACCCTCCCCGGCGGCCTCGACGGCGCGCTTGACGACGTCCATGACGTCGTCCCAGGAGCCCTCGATGTTGGTGAACATGGCGTTGGTCGAATTCGGCAGGCCCGAATCCCGCACCACCTTCACCGCGCGGGCGACGGCCTCGCTGACCCCACCGTCCTCTTCGGCCGCGGACGGGCTGACACTGAAGGCCACGATCATCTTTTCTCCTCGTTCAGACACTTTTCCCACGCATAACACCCGGTCCTGCGGGACGACACGGGTACCCGCTGGTAACTTCGAACGCCATGAGCCGTCCGTTGCCGTTCGACCCGATCGCCCGCGCGGCGCAGCTGTGGGAGACCCGTATCGGGCCTTCCTCCACCATGGCCGCGGTGACCGGGATCATGCGCGTGCAACAGATCATCCAGTCCGCCGTGGACGGAGCGCTGAAGCCGCACGGGCTGACCTTCGCCCGGTACGAGGCGCTGGTCCTGCTGACCTTCGCGCGCGCGTCCCACCTGCCGATGCGCGTGATGGGCGAGCGGTTGCAGCTGCACCCGACGAGCGTCACCAACATCGTCGACAGGCTGGAGAAGGACGGCCTGGTCAAGCGCGTCCCGCATCCGACCGACCGCCGGACCACCTTGGTCGAGATCACCGACGAGGGCCGCGCACGGCGCGAGCAGGCCACCAAGGCGGTCACCGACATCAACTTCGGGATGACCGGGCTCACCGGGAAGCAGACCGAGCAGCTGACCGACCTGCTGACCAAGGTCCGCAAGGCCACCGGCGACTTCACCGAATAGCGCGTGAAGGCCCCCTTCCCTCGGCTCAGCCGAGGGAAGGGGGCCTTCACGCGCTAACGAAAGATCAGGCGGCGGCGGGTTCCGGGGTCCTGGCGAACAGGCCGACCCCGCCGTGCGACAGCCGCTGCGGGCCGTCGAGCTTGCCGTTGCGCAGCGCCCAGGACTCGAACCACCAGGTGAACAGCGGCGGGAGGCTGGAGAGCAGCGCGAGGATCAGGGTCTTCGGGCGCCAGCCCAGAGACTTCGCCACGGACAGAGAGACCAGCACGTAGAGGACGAACACGACACCGTGCACCATGCCGAGGACGGGAACACCGCCATCGCCGACACCGGCGACGCGCTTCAGGAACATCCCGACCAGGAGCCCGGCCCAAGAGAGGGCTTCGGCTACTGCGGCCACGCGGAATACTAGAGCGGCCTTGCTGGACACTTCTCCTCCTGTGGGGTCTCACCACTACTTGTGTCTACATGACTACGTCCGACGAGCACTGTCCAAGGCGGACTCGCCAGGGACGTCAACAGCGCTGTCGGACGTGATAAGACCAGTGTGATGCGTGACGGCGCTCACCGGAACACCGGGGGCCGTGATGCTCCTCACGACCCCCGGCACGAATCGGTCTAAACCACTCGGATCACCCGGCGCACGGGGACTTCGGCGCTCCTTCGGGCCCGGTCGCCCACGTGGCCTCGGCCGCGTTCTCGGTGAGCCGGAAGTCCAAAGTGGTCCCCCGCGTCAACTGTTCCAACCCGACGTAAGCCCGCTGCGAACCGGATCCCAGTCCTTGGACGTACTGGAGTTTCGACGCGTCGGCGCCGTCGGCCTTGATCGTGATGTCGCGGCCGTTCTCCAGGTGCACCACCGATTTCTCGAACCGCGGCGCGTTGAGCACGAACTGCCCGGTGCCCGGCACCGCCGGATACAGGCCCAGCGCGCTGAAGACGTACCAGGCCGACATCGTTCCGAGGTCGTCGTTCCCGGTGACACCGTTGGGCGCGTTGGTGAACAGCGTATGCGCGGCGCGCACCACGGCCGACGTCTTCCACGGCTGCCCGGTCAGCGTGTACATCCAGGGCGAGTGCAGATCCGGCTCGTTGTTCGGGTTATAGCGGAACTGGTTGTAGTAGTTGTACGGGCCGACGACCCATTCCTCACGGACGGTCTTCGCCGGATCCTTCACCAGATCCCCGTAGGCGAAGAAGTCGTCGAGCCGCTTGCCCACGTTCTCCTTGCCGCCCATCCGGTCGGTCAGACCGGGGACGTCCTGCTGGGTCAGCCACTGGTACTGCCACGACGTGCCCTCGTGGAACCCGTCCTGGCTCTGCGGGTTGAACGGCTTGCCCACCGGGCTGAACCACTCGCCGCCGTCGACCTTGGGCCGGTAGAAACCGGTGAAGCCGCGGTCGGACACCGTCGGATCCCATAGGGTGCGATAGCTGCGCCCCTTGTCGGACAACGCCTTCGCGTCCGCGGTCTTACCCAGGCCGGCGGCCATGATGGACAGTGAGCAGTCGGCGAGCGCGTACTCCAGCGTGGCCGACGCGCCGTGATTCGGGTCGGTGTCCTGCCCCTTCTTCGGGAAGTCCGTGTCGTACTGGACGAAGCCATCCTTCTGGTAGCTCGCGTTGCCTGAACGCCCTTGGAACGGTGACGACGCGGGCGGGATCTCGCGCGAGTTCTGCAGAAGTGCCTGGTAGGCCTTGTACTCCTGACCGGATAACGCACCGAAGCGCCACAGGTCGACCAGGAACGGCGTGACCGGGTCGCCGGTCATCGTGTTCGTCTCCTGGTTCGCGTACGCCCAGCGCGGCAGCCAGCCACCTTGATCGTGGATGGCGAGCACGGATTTCGCGACGTCCTTCGCCCGCGCCGGCCGCAACAGGGCGAGCAACTGGTTCTGCGTGCGATAGGTGTCCCACAACGAGAAGAACTCGTAGTAGGTCCAGCCCAGCGCGCGATGGATCTTGTCGTCGAACCCGCGATAGCGGCCGTCGGCGTCGTTACCGGTCAGCGGCTGCAGCAGTGCATGGTAGAGCGAGGTGTAGAACACCGTGCGGTCGTCCTTGGCCCCGCCCTTGATGTCCACTGAGGACAGTTCCTTGCGCCAGGCGCGCTGTGCGCCGTCGCGGACCGCGTCGAAGGAACGGCTCTTTTCGGACGCCAGGTTGAGCCGGGCGCCGAAAGCGTCCACATGGGAGATCGCCGTGGTCGCGGTGACCTGACCCTCGCCGAAGGTCAACCAAGCGCCGCGCAGACCCACGCCACCGGCGGACTCCTTCGAGCCCGGGGTGCCGCCGGTCGGCGACCAGGTGCCGAAGGATTTGAACGGCTTGTCGAATGTCGTGGTGAACCAGGTCTTGTACGGCTTCCCGCCGCAGAACGCCTGCGACTCCACCATTCCTTCGACCGTCCGGTCCCCGACGACGCGAACCTGGCTCGCCGTCACGGGCTCCTTGTCGTTGGCCTGCCCGACGTTGACGAAAACGTTCGCGTCGCCGGATTTGGCGAAGGTGTACCGCTCGACGCCGGTGCGCGTGGTCGCGGTGGTCTCCGCGTCGACGCCGCCGTAGCCGGTGAGCCGCACCTTGTAGTAGCCGGGTTTCCCGACCTCGCCCTCGTGCGTGTACGGCGAGGCGTACCGCTTGTGGTCGAACGTTTCGGGCTTGGTCGTGTCGAACGCCGCGCCGGGACCGACCGCGCCGGTGGTGGGCAGCGAGGACACGAGTCCGCCCTGCTCCCAGCAGCCCGCGCCGGACAGGAAGAAATGCCCGAAGCCGCGAATCGAGGTGTCGTCGTAGCGATATCCGGCGTAGTGCGACGAAATCGGGCTGACCTGAGTCATCCCGAACGGAGCCGAAGCGCCGGGGAAGGTGTTCCCGTCGTCCTTGGTGCCGATGAAGGTGTTGACCGCGTCCACCGGATCGCCGCCGGACGCGGCCTCCGCGACGGGCATGACCAGCCCGGCCGGAACGATGAGCGCGGTGAGCAACCCGGCGACGCGGGTCGAAGTTCGTGCAGGCATGAGAAAGGCCGCCTCCTGACAACGTTGTCGCTGCCTGCTCACCTTCGACAAGAACCGACCGGTTGGTCAAGAGGTCCGCCAAACCCTGTCCGATTCCGGACAGGGTGCTCGCGAAGATCGACTTCGAGTCCGCTCGTAACGGTTCGACCTCGGAAGACAAGGCTGGATCGAATCGGGCATTGACATCACCGCGCCGCTCGCGTTCAATTCCCGCCACTATGACAACGTTGTCTTCCAGCGGTCCGGACAGCGGCCACCGAACCACCAGCCGGCGGGCCACGATGAGTGACGTGGCCCGGCTCGCGGGCGTGAGCATCAAGACCGTCTCGCGGGTAGTGAACGACGAGCCCGCCGTCCATCCGGACACGGCGGAGCGCGTCATGGCGGCCATCGAGCAGCTCGGTTTCCGGCGCAATCTCGGCGCGAGGAATCTCCGGCGCGGCTCGACGACCGGGACGATCGGCCTGATCGTCGAAGATGTCGGGAACCCCTTCTATTCGGAGCTCAACCGGGCCGTCGAACGCATCGCGACCTCGTTCGGCCGCCAGGTGCTGACCGGCTCGTCCGAGGAGAACTCCGACCGCGAACGCGAACTGGTCCTCGAATTCTGTTCCCGCCGCGTCGACGGCATCCTCGTCGTCCCGGCCGGGATGCAGCACGGCTACCTGGTGCCGGAGATGCGCGCCGGCACGCCCGTGGTGTTCCTCGACCGGCCGGCCGGCGACATCGTGGCCGACACGGTGCTGGTCGACAACATCGGCGGCACCATCGAAGCGGTCACCCAGCTCGCGAAACACGGCCACCGCCGGATCGCGTTCCTCGCCGACAGCCCGGACATCTTCACCGCGGGCGAGCGCCTGCGCGGATTCCGGGAAGGCTGTGTCCGCAACGGGATCCCCTACGACGAGAGCCTCGTCGTGATGCGGACGCCGACGGCCGAAAGCGTCGGTGACGCCGTGCGACGGCTGCTCGCCGGGCCGAACCCGGCCACCGCCGTCATCGCCGGGAACAACCGGGTCGCGGTGCACCTGCTGCGCGCGCTGGCGCACGCCGAACGGCGGCCCGCGATGATCAGCTTCGACGACTTCGAACTGGCGGATCTGCTGGATCCGCCGGTCTCCGTGATCGCCCACGACGTGAGCGCCCTCGGCCGGGCGGCGGCGGAACTGCTGTTCGCCCGTGTCCAAGGAGACCAATCCGCACCCAGAAAGGTAGTTCTGCCCGTGCATCTCGTAGCCCGCGGTTCCGGGGAGGTCGCCCCTTCATGAGCGGCCACCTCGAACCGATCCGCCTGCCGGCGAACCAGCCGCCGCAGTTCTACCGCGGCGGCGACGCCATCGCCGCGTTGCGGGGCGCAACTTCCTCCGAGTCCAAGTTCGGTCCGGAGGACTGGGTCGGCTCGGCCACCACGATGTTCGGCCAGGAGACCAACGGCCTGACCAAGCTCCCCGACGGGGGCTGGCTGCGCGACGCCGTCCGCGAGAACCCGGGCGGCTGGCTCGGCGCCAAGCACGTCGAGGCGCTCGGCGATTCGACCGGCCTCCTGGTGAAACTGCTCGACGCGGGCCAGCGCCTGCCGGTGCACTTCCACCCGTCGGATTCCTTCGCACGGCGGCACTTCGACTCGCATTTCGGCAAGACCGAGGCGTGGATCGTGGTCGGCACCTACGGCGACGACCCCCGTGTCTACCCGGGCTTCAAGGAGACCGTCGACAAAACGACGGTCAACGAATGGGCTCGCAGCCAGGACGCGCCCGCCATGCTCGAAGCGCTGAACAGTGTCGCGGTCACCCCCGGCGACACGGTCTACATCCCGGCGGGCCTGCCCCACGCGATCGGCGAGGGCGTGTTCGTCGTCGAACTCCAGCAGCCGACCGACTTCTCCCTGACCCTGGAATGGCGTGACTTCCTGGGAGACCCGGAGAAGGCGCATCTCGGGATCGGCTTCGAAACCGCCATCGAAACACTGGACACGTCGGGCTGGGACGAAGAACGGCTCGGCTCGATCGTCAAGCGCACCGCGGGCGACAGCGCGTCCACTGTGGACCTGCTCGCCGACGGCAGTGACGCGTTCTTCCGCGCCGACCAGCTGCGTCCCGCGGTTTCCGGTGGGACGACAACGTTGTCACTCGATCCGTCGTTCGCGGTGCTGGTCGTCATGGACGGTTCGGGCACGCTCCGCACCGAACACGGCGGCGAGTACGCCCTGAGCAAGGGCGAGACCTTCGTGATCCCGCACGACGCCGGTCAGTCCACTGTGGAGGGCGACGTCACGGTCATCCGCTGCCGTCCGCCGGCACCGGACAAGAGGGAGCGGTCATGAGCGAACTCCTGCTCGACGCACAGAACCTGGTCAAACGCTACGGTTCGGTGGAGGCGCTGCGAGGCGCGTCGTTCCAGGCGCGCGCCGGCGAGGTCACCTCGCTGATCGGCGATAACGGCGCCGGCAAGTCCACTTTGGTCAAATGCCTCTCCGGCGCGGAGCAGCCCACCTCGGGCAAGATCCTGCTCGACGGCGAAGAGACCCACCTCGATTCCCCCACCACCGCCCGGCGGATGGGGATCGAGACGGTGTACCAGGATCTCGCGGTCGCGCCGGAACTCGACCCGGCCGCGAACCTGTTCCTGGGCCGGGAAATCCACCGCAAGGGGATCCTCGGCAAGCTCGGCATGCTCGACAAGGCGGAGATGCGCCGCCAGGCCGTGGAGGAGTTCCAGCGGCTCGGCGTGACCCTGCAGAGCACCGACGTCCCGATCGGCTCGCTTTCGGGCGGGCAGCGGCAGAGCGTCGCCGTCGCGCGGTCGGTCGTCTGGGCCTCGAAGGTCGTGTTCATGGACGAGCCGACCGCCGCGCTCGGTGTCGTCCAGCGCGAACGCGTGCTCGACGTGATCAAGAAGGTGCGGGACAAGGGCATCGCGGTCGTGCTGATCAGCCACAACATGCCCGAGGTGCTGTCGGTCTCCGACCGCATCGAGGTGCTGCGGCTCGGTAAGCGCGTCGCCCGGTTCGACGGCGCCGGAACGAAACTGGAAGACCTGGTCGCGGCGATGACCGGGGCATTAGTACAAGAGGAGGCGGTGTGACCGTGTCCACACCGACGAAGAACGACCCCGAGATCCAGACCTCTGTGGACGGTGGCTTCGGCAAACGATCGCTGGGCCAGCGCCTGATCGGGGCCAACACCTTCTGGATCGCGCTGGTGCTGCTGGCGCTGATCATCGTCTTCACCGCGATCGCCCCCGCCGAATTCGCGACGGTGTTCACCTTCCAGACCCTGCTCATCGAGACCTCGGTGCTGCTGGTGCTCTCGGTCGGTATGACGTTCGTGATCATCACCTCCGGCATCGACCTCTCGGTCGGCTCCGTGCTGATCTTCGCGGGCATGGTGGCCGGTAAGACGATGGAGGCGCTGAGCCCGGACGGCGACGCGACCAAGGCCGGCTGGAGCGTTATTCTTGTCGGCCTGCTCGCTGCCGTCGTCGCGGGCACGATCTGGGGCCTCATCAACGGTTTCCTGATCGCGGTGGCCAACATCCCGCCGCTGATCGTCACGCTCGGCACGATGGGTGCCGCGCTCGGCGCCGCGTACCTGCTGAACAACGGGTCCGACGTGCGCAGCGTGCCGATCGAGCTCAACAAGACGCTCGGCTACGGCACCTCCTTCGGCGGTGTGCCGAACCTGGTGCTGGTGGCCGTGGTGATCACGCTGATCGGCGCCTGGCTGTTGCACACCACCAAGTTCGGCCGCTATACCTTCGCCGTCGGTTCCAACGCCGAGGGCGCGCGCCGCGCCGGTATCGGGGTGACCGCGCACCTGCTCAAGGTCTATACGCTCACCGGTTTCCTCGCCGGTGTCGCCGGGTTCCTCTCGCTGGCGTACTACGCGTCGACGACGATTTCGGCGCACACCACCGACAACCTGAACGCCATCGCCGCCACGGTGATGGGCGGCACGAGCCTCTTCGGCGGTGTCGGTTCGGTACTGGGCACGGTGATCGGCGTGTTCATCCCGGCCGTGCTGAAGAAGGGCTTCAACATCACGCAGGTCCAGGACTTCTGGCAGATGATCGCCGTCGGCGCGGTGCTGATCGCCGCGGTCTGGTTCGACCAGCGGCGCCGTCGTCGCCGCAACTCTCGCTGATTCTCCCTACGCACAAAGAGGTGCTACTCCCATGAAGAAGACCCTTCTCGTCACCGGCGCCGTCCTGTCCGCCGCCGCCCTGCTGACCGCCTGCGGCGGCGGCACGGTCGGGGAAGCGCCGTCGGGCGACTCCGGTAACAAGGCCAACAGCAAGAAGCTGTCGCTGATCCCAGGTGTGCAGGCCGAGCCGTTCTACATCTCGATGCAGTGCGGTGCCGAGGCCGAGGCCAAGAAGGCCGGCTACGAGATCACCACGCAGGCGCCGCAGAAGTTCGACGCGGCCCTGCAGACCCAGCTGGTCAACGCGCTGGGCTCCAACCCGCCGGCGGCGCTGCTGATCGCGCCGACCGACGCGCAGGCGATGCTCGCGCCGATCCAGCAGGTCAAGAACCGCGGCGCGAAGATCGTCGAGGTCGACACCGCGCTGAAGGACACCGGCGTGGCGGAGTCGTCGATCTCCTCGGACAACGCCGAGGGCGGCAAGCTGGCCGCGAAGACGTTGGCGGAACTGGCCGCCGGCAAGACCGGTTCGGTGCTGGTGCTCGACACCATCGCGGGTACCTCGACCACGAATGCCCGCGCGAAGGGCTTCGAGGAAGAGCTGAAGAACTACCCGAACCTGAAGTCGGCGGGTGTGCAGTTCACCCAGAACGAGCCGGACCAGGCCGCGTCCAAGGTGACCGCCGCGCTGTCGTCGACCCCGGACCTCGTCGGCATCTTCGCGACGAACCTCAACACCGGTGAAGGCGCCGCGACCGGCCTCCGGAACGCGGGCAAGGTCGGCGCGGTCAACCTGGTCGGCTTCGACGCTTCGCCGTCGGAGATCGAGGGCCTGAAGAAGGGCGAGTACCAGGGTCTCATCGCGCAGGACCCGGCCGCCATCGGGCAGCAGGGTGTGCAGCAGGCCATCGCGGCGCTGGAGGGCAAGCCGGTCACCCGCAACCTGACCGCGTCGCTGCACTCCATCACCAAGGCGAACATGGACGCGAACGCCCAGTACTTCTACAAGCAGAGCTGCTGACCCGCTCCCCCTAGCTCGCCGAGCGAGTGAGGGCCACCCTCAGAGACTCTGAGTCTCTGAGGGTGGCCCTCACGCACCACGGTCGAAGCGTTCCAGAGCCGCGTAGAGGTCGGTGGCACTGCCGAGGTGCCCCAGCGCGTACGCATACCCGTCACCCTCTCGCAGGAATTCCGGCCCGGAAGCGGCAGTCCACTCGAGCCGGTAGAACCACCAGTGCATCCACCGGCCCACCCGCCGCTTCTCCCGCGCCACCCGCAGCCGCGTCACCTCGGCCCACCGGACCTCGAACGCGACGTCCCGGGCGGTCACCGCGAACCCCGTGGAAGACACGGTCAGCGACGCGGCCGAACGCCGCAGCCCGAGCAGGACCAGCCCCGCGAAAGCCAGGCTGAGCAGGCCGAACAGCACTCCGTACATCGCCTGCGACCCGGTCTGCCTCGCCAGTCCGGCGAGCGACACGGCGATCATCGCGACGCCACCCCCGCCGACGACCACGAACCCCACGACGGCGAGCCGTCGCATCACGACGTCCAGGCGCAGCACCATAGCGTCCCCAGTGACCATGCCCGGAGCGTAACGCCGACGTTAGGATCCAGTCCTCAACGTCGGAGGGAGGTCGGAGGCAGATGACCACCCGCCTGCCCTGGCGCCCGGCGACGGACGCGGATCCGGTGCCGGTGCTCGCCGCCGCCCAGCGCGTCTCCGACGATCTGATGGACGGCCTCGCCGGCCCGCGCACCCGCCACGCCACCCACGGCCTCCGCCGGCTGTTCGGGGTCCCGGGGCTCGGGTTGAGCGATCTCTCCAGCTCCCTGACCTGGTCCGGCCGTCGCGCGGCCGACGCCGTCGTCGCGTCCGCGCTCGACGAGGTCCTCCACTCCGAGACGCCGGTGTCCGAACCTGGGCTGCTGGCGCTGCCGCTGCACGTCCACGATGAACTGTCCGGCGTGCTGCTCGTCGCGGGCGGCACCGGCGCCATCGCCCGCCAGGCCGTCGACCTCGTGGTGCACGCGCTCGAACGCGGACGCCTGGAGGCGTCGGCCGAGCAGGCCGCGGAGGCGGAACTGCGCGCGCTGCGGGCCGAGATCTCTCCGCACTTCGTCTACAACGCGCTCACCGTGATCTCGTCGCTGGTCCGCTCCGACCCCGACCGAGCCCGCGACCTGATGCTCGATTTCGCCGACTACACGCGCTACAGCCTCGCCCGGCACGGCGAGTACACGATGGTCGCCGAGGAGTTCCGCGCCATCGAGACCTACTTGGCGCTGCAGCGTGCGGTGCTCGGCGACCGGCTGCGGGTACAGGTGCGGGTGGCGCCGGAGGTACTGGCCGTCGCGGTGCCCTATCTCGTGCTGGAACCGTTGGTGGAGAACGCGATCCGCCACGGGATCGAACCACGCACGGAGGCGGGCTTCATCCAGGTGCAGGGAATGGCGGAAGGGAACGACTGCGTGATCAGCGTCGAGGACGACGGGCTCGGCATGGACCCCGCACGGGCGGCGGCGATCCTGGCCGGGCGCGGCGACGACGGCGGCGTCGGGCTGGCCAATGTGGACAAAAGGCTGCGCAGCGTCTACGGGCCTTGGTACGGCCTCACGGTGGAGACCGAAATCGGCGCGGGCACCCGGGTCGTGGTGCGCGTGCCCCGCTTCCAGCCGGGGGTCCTGCCGTGACGAACGGGCTACGCGTGCTGGCGGTCGACGACGTCCCGCCCGCCCTCGACGAACTGTGCAGCCTGCTGCGCGAGGCACCGGAAGTCGCCGAGGCCGTCGCGGCGGGTGACGCGCTCAACGCGCTGAAGATGTTGCAGGGCAGTCATTTCGACGCCGTCTTCCTCGACATCTCGATGCCCGGGCTCGACGGGCTCGAACTCGCCACGCTGCTGGCGCGGCTCAACGAACCGCCGGTGATCGTGTTCGTGACCGCGCACGACGGGCACGCCGTGACCGCCTACGGTATCGGCGCGGTCGACTACCTGCTCAAACCCGTCCGTGCGGAACGGCTCTCCGCCGCACTGTCCAAAGTGGTCCGGATGGTCGGGAACCAGGCCGACGAGGCGAAGCCCGCACCGGACGCGATGTCCGCGCTGCCGGTGGAATCGGGCGGGCGCACCCGCTACGTCCGGCGCGACGACGTCCAGTTCGTCGAAGCCCACGGCGACTATGTCCGGCTGCACACGAAAGCCGGGGTCCACGTCACGCGGATGCCCCTGTCCCGGCTCGAAGAATATTGGGAGGGAACGGGCTTCACCCGCGTGCACCGAGGGTTCCTGGTCGCCGTCGACGCGGTGCTGGAACTGCGCAGCGACACCACGGGCGGCCTGCTCGCGCATACCGAGGCGGGCGACGTCCCGGTGAGCCGCCGTCACGCGCGCGACCTGCGCGACAGGCTGCTGGCCGCCGCCCAACGCGGCGAACTGGGCCGGCCGGGGAGCCGCGCGTGAGCCGCGTCAAACGGGTCGCCGTCACCAGCCCGCAGACCCGGCTCGCGCATTCGCGGCGCCGGTCGCGCGGGCGCTGGCGCGTGCCCCGGCTGGCGGCGAACGACGCCGAACGCGCGGACATGCTCTATCGCTCCCAACGCCGTCGCGGGATTCCCGCACTGGCCGGGATGTTCGGGCTGGTCTTCGGTCTCCCGGTGGTGTTCGCGCTCTTCCCCGGGCTGGATTCGGTGCGGCTGCTGGGAATCCCGGTGTCCTGGCTGATGATCGCGATCCTGCCGTACCCGGCGATGGCGCTGCTGTCGTGGTGGCAGTTGCGGCGAGCGGAAAGGATCGAGGACGACCGATGAACGCTGTCACCGCGTTCGCGGTGGCCCCCGTCGTGCTGGTCACCTTGCTGATCGGGTTGCGCGGCGTCGCGGCCATGCGCACGACGTCCGACTTCCTCGTGGCCTCGCGGCGGATCTCCCCGCTGGTCAACTCCGCCGCGGTCTCCGGTGAGTACCTGTCCGCGGCGTCGTTCCTGGGTGTCGCCGGGCTGGTGGTGAAGGACGGGATCGGCGCGCTCTGGTACCCGGTCGGCTTCACCGCGGGCTATATCGCGATGCTGGTGCTCGTCGCGGCGCCGATGCGGCGCTCCGGCGCGCTCACCGTCCCGGACTTCGCCGAAGCCCGGCTCGCCTCCCCCGGCCTGCGACGCCTCGCCGCCGTGGTCGTCCTGGTGATCGGAACCCTTTACCTGGTACCGCAATTCCGTACCGCGGGGCTCGTCCTCACCGCGGTGGGCGGGACTCCGTACTGGGTCGGCGTCGTCATCGCGGGCACCGCGGTCAGCGCGACACTGGCCCTCGGCGGGATGCGCGCGGCCACGTACGTCCAGGCATTCCAGTTCGTGCTGAAACTCCTGTTGTTCCTCATTCCCGCGATCTGGCTGGTCTCCCAGGTGACCCCCGAGGAACGGTCGGATTCGGTGCATCCGGTGGAGTTCACCCACTTCGCGCGCGACACCCGACTGTCCTTCGAGATCGATGTGACACTGACCCTGCGCGAGCCGACCACTTTGCTCACCCCGGAAAAGCACGTCGTACCGCCGGGAGAACTGATCGCCCGCAGCGGTCAGGTGCTGGAATTCGCCGAGGGCACACCGGTTCCCGCCGTCCGGGGCGGCGCCCCGCTGGGCGGCCCGGACTGGCAGCGACCCCTGCTCGATCTCGGCGATCACGGCTATCCACTGCTCGGCACCTGGGCGATCCTGATCGCGACCATGCTCGGCACCATGGGGCTGCCGCACGTCCTGATGCGCTTCCACACCAGCCCGGACGGCCGCGCCGCGCGCCGGACGGCGGCGATCACGGTCGCCCTGCTCGGCGTTTTCTATTTGTTCCCAGGGGTTTACGGAGTACTCGGGCGGGTGCTGGTGCCTGAGCTGTACGTCTCCGGCGCGACGGACACCGTCGTCGTCGCGTTGCCGGCGCAGGTCGACGACGGCTGGGCCGGCTCGCTGTTCACGGGACTGCTCACGGCGGGCGCGTTCGCCGCCTTCCTGGCGACGTCGCTCGGCCTGCTGCTGGTGATCTCCGGCGCGATCGCGCACGACCTGATGCCCGGCGGCCTCCGACGGCTGCGCTGGTCGGTGCTCGGCGCCGCGGCGGTGATGGTCCTGCTGGCGCTGCCTTCGGCGAGATTGGACGCCGGGGTGCTCGTCACCTGGGGCTTCACCGTGGCCGCGTCGACGTTCTGCCCGTTGCTGGTTCTCGGGATCTGGTGGAACCGGCTCACCGCGGCGGGGGCGATCAGCGGTGTCCTCACCGGACTCGTCGCGTCATCGGGCTCGATCCTCGTCGCCCTGTTCGGCCCGGCACTGACCGGGCTGCCCGCCATCCTGGTGTCCCAGCCCGCCCCGTGGTCGGTTCCACTGGCATTCGGCGTAATGTTCGTGGTTTCCTTACGGGGCAGGCCTCCTTCTTGGTCAACGGCCGCCATGTTGCGGCTGCATCTGGACGATCACACGGCTCAGACCCCTTCGTCGTGGTCCGAGCACCGTTCGTCGACCGTTCGTCGTCTCGGCAGGCGTTTGAACCGCTGAAGGTTCCGGTCTCCCACCCCTCTCCCTAACGTGGCGCGGAACACATTCGCGGCGTGGCGAAGGGAGAACGATGTGCGTTCGAGTACATCTGAACTTTCCCGGGGCCCCGGCCGCTGTCGTACTCGTGGACAGCAAGGAGACCACCATGAGCACTGAAACGGACGTGTCCGGGCCGTCTGAAACGGACTGGGACAAAGCCCATGACAGCCCCGAGTTCAAGGAGCTGCGCTCTCGGCTGCGCCGTTTCGTGTTCCCCGTCTCGGCTCTCTTCCTCGTCTGGTACCTGCTTTACGTGCTGCTCGCCGACTACGCGCACGGCTTCATGAGCACGAAGCTGGTCGGCAACATCAACGTCGGGCTCGTCTTCGGGCTGCTGCAGTTCGTTTCGACCTTCGTGATCACCGGGCTGTATGTCCGCTACGCGAACAAGAAACTCGACCCCATCGCGGAGAAGATCCGCACGGACATCGAGAGTGAGACCAAATGACGCTCGCCGCCGGAGTCGAGGGAAGCAACCCCGCGCTCAACATCACCATCTTCGGCCTCTTCGTGGTGGTCACGCTGTTCGTCGTGTTCCGGGCCAGCCGGAACACGAAGACGGCGTCGGACTACTACGCCGCGGGCCGCGCTTTCACCGGTCCGCAGAACGGCGTCGCCATCGCGGGTGACTACCTCTCCGCCGCGTCGTTCCTCGGGATCGCGGGCGCCATCGCCATCTACGGCTACGACGGTTTCCTTTACTCCATCGGATTCCTGGTGGCGTGGCTCGTCGCCCTGCTGCTGGTCGCGGAACTGCTGCGCAACACCGGCAAGTTCACCATGGGCGACGTGCTGGCCTTCCGGATGAAGCAGCGGCCGGTGCGGGCCGCGGCGGCGACGTCCACCCTGGCCGTTTCGTTCTTCTACCTGCTGGCGCAGATGGCGGGTGCCGGTGGTCTCGTCGCGCTGCTGCTCGGGATCGAAAGCAAGACCGGGCAGGCCTTCATCATCGTGATCGTCGGCATCATCATGATCGCCTACGTGCTCATCGGTGGCATGAAGGGCACCACGTGGGTGCAGATCATCAAGGCGGCACTGCTGATCGTCGGTGCGCTGGCGATGACGGTGTGGGTACTCGCGATGTACGGCTTCAACCTTTCCGCGCTGCTGCAGGGTGCCGTGGACAAGGCGGGTGCGGCCGGGCAAGCCCTGCTCGGGCCGGGCAACCAGTACGGCAAGACCGGCACCACCAAGCTCGACTTCCTCTCCCTCGGCATCGCGCTGGTGCTGGGCACCGCGGGCCTGCCGCACGTGCTGATGCGGTTCTACACGGTGCCGACGGCGAAGGAAGCGCGTCGTTCGGTGGTGTGGGCGATCGCCCTGATCGGTGTCTTCTATCTGTTCACGCTGGTGCTCGGCTACGGCGCGGGCGCGCTCGTCGGCGCGGACAAGATCAAGGCCGCCCCGGGCGGCGTGAACTCGGCGGCGCCGCTGCTGGCACTGGAACTCGGCGGGCCGATCCTCCTCGGCCTGATCGCGGCGATCGCCTTCGCGACGATCCTCGCGGTGGTCGCGGGGCTCACCATCACCGCGTCGGCGTCGTTCGCGCACGACGTCTACGCCAACGTGATCAAGAAGGGCAAGGCGTCACCGGATTCGGAGGTGAAGGTCGCCCGGATCACCGCGCTGGTGATCGGCGCGGTCGCGATCCTCGGCGGCATCCTGGCCAACGGGCAGAACATCGCGTTCCTGGTGGCACTCGCGTTCGCGGTGGCGGCGTCGGCGAACCTGCCGACCCTCCTCTACTCGCTGTTCTGGAAGCGGTTCAACACCCAGGGCGCGCTGTGGAGCATCTACGGCGGTCTCGCGGTCTGTGTGCTGCTGATCGTCTTCTCGCCGGCCGTCTCGGGTAAGCCCGTCGACGCGAAGACCGGCAAGAGCGCTTCGATGATCCAAGGCGTCGACTTCCACTGGTTCCCGCTCGACAACCCCGGCCTGGTCTCGATCCCGGTCGCGTTCTTCCTCGGCTGGCTCGGCACCGTGCTGTCGAAGGAGCACAACCAGAAGAAGTACGCCGAGATGGAGGTCCGCTCCCTCACCGGTGCGGGCGCCGAGAAGGCGACCTCCCACTAGTCGCCGAGACGGTGCGGCCGGGCATCCGAACGCCCCCCGGCCGCACCGTCCCGGTTTCCATTTTCCTCAGTACGGCAGCTTCCCCGCTGCCAGCCCGGCCAGTTTCGCCTCGATATCGTCGCGCACCGACTTCCACAGCCCGGTGCCCAGCGAGATCCGCGCCACCCCCAGTGCGGCGAGCGCGGAGAGATCGTGGCCGCCGGGCAGCGGAGCGACGTTGACCGCGCCGGGAGCGACGGCCTTCACATAGTCGCCCAGCACGTCCTGCGACTTCACCATGATCGGGTAGACGCAGTCCGCCCCCGCCTCGAGATACGCCTTGCCCCGCGCGACGGCGTCTTCGAGTACGGCCCACTGATCGGTGGCGCCGAGGAAAACGTCGACACGGGCGTTGATCACCAGCGCGTCCCCGGCGGCCTTCCGCAACTCCGCGACCCGTTCCGCCTGCGCTTCCAGCGGCCGGAGCCCGCCGGCGACGTGGTCGGTGTCCTCGTAGTTGCAGCCGACGGCTCCCGCCTCGGCCAGCCTCTCGGCGAGTTCCCCCGCTTCGAGCCCGTAGCCGGCCTCGACGTCGACGGTCACCGGCACCGAAACGGCCCGCGCGATCCTCGCGGCCGCCGCGAACATCTCGTCGGCGGGCGCGTTTTCCCCGTCGTCGTAACCGAGCACCTTGGCGATGGCGAAGGAACTCGTTGCCACGACGGGGAATCCGGCCGCCTCCACGAGACGCGCACTGTCGGCGTCCCACGCGTTCGGCAGGAGGAGCGGCGTTCCCGCGACGTGCAGTTCCCGCAATCGGGCGGCGGTCATTCGGCGCGCTCGGGCAGCGGCGCGTGGCTGGTCACGCACATCCGGTTCCAGCTGTTGATCGCGATGGCCTCCCACACGACGGCGCGGTACTGCTCCTCGGTGAAGACGCGGGTGGCCTCTTCGTAGACGTCGTCCGGGAGGTCCTGCACGGTGGCCAGGTTCGTGATCGCCTCGGTGAGCGCGAGCGCGGCGCGCTCCTGCTCGGTGAAGAGCTCGGTCTCGCGCCAGCCCTGCAGCACGAACAGCCGTCGCGGCGACTCGCCCATCTGCAGCGCGTCGTGAGAGTGCATGTCGAGGCAGAACGCGCAGTGGTTGATCTGCGAAGAACGCATCTTCACCAGTTCGAGGATCTTCTGGTCGACGCCGGCGTTGGCGGCGGCCTTCTCGACTTCGGCCTGCAGCTTCGCCATGGCCTGGTAGATCTCGGGCACTCGCTTGCCCACGTGGATTCGCTCGGTCATGCCACTGAATTTAGCGGCAACTGGCCCACGAGTATGGTCCAGTCACATGGCAGAATCATGGTCCAGTTCGGGGATGGACGTCCACCTGGACTGGCGTCCCGAAAGCGGCCGGACCGGCCTCGCCGCGGCGATCCGCGCGGCCATCCGGGAAGGACGCTGGCAGGCGGGCGCCGCGGTGCCCTCGACCAGGGCGTTGGCGCAGGATCTCGGCGTCGCGCGCGGCACGGTCACCCGCGTCTACGCCGACCTCGCCGCCGAGGGCTACCTGCGGACAGCGCAGGGAGCGCCGACCCGGGTCGCGACCGCGGGCGCGCTGCCCGCGTCACCGCCCCGGCCCGTCCCCCGTGATCCGGCGCCGCGCTGGGACCTGCGCCCCGGCAGGCCGAACCTTGCGGCGTTCCCCCGGTCCGCCTGGCTCGCGGCGATCCGGCGGGCACTGCACAAGGCGCCGATGACGGCGTTCGACTACACCGCCGAGTCGGGCGCGGCGGAACTGCGCGAGACGCTCGCCGCGTACCTGTCCAGGAGCCGGGGCGTCGTCGCCGACCCCGAACGCATCCTGGTGTGCTCCGGGTTCTCGCACGCGATGGCGATCCTGGCGCGGGTCCTGCACGCGCGCGGCGCCGAAGAGATCGCGTTCGAGAACCCGTCGCTGCACATCTACCGGGACATCGCCGCGGCGAACGGGTCCCGCGTGGTCGGCGTGCCGGTCGACGGCCACGGCATCGAAGTGTCCGCTTTGGACAGTCCGGCGGTGGTGGTCACGCCGGCGCACCAGTACCCGCTGGGCGTCACCCTCGTGCCGCACCGACGCGCGGAACTGACCCGCTGGGCGGCGGAAACCGGCGCCGTCGTCATCGAGGACGACTACGACGGCGAGTTCCGGTTCGACCACCAGCAGGTCGGCGCGCTGCAGGCACTCGCACCCGAGCGGGTCGTGTACGTGGGGACGACGAGCAAGACACTCGCGCCGTCACTGCGTCTGGGCTGGATGGTGCTGCCGCGGTTCCTGGTCGAACCGGTGCGCGCGGAGATGTACGCGAGCGGCGCCCGGCCCGCGTTGCTGGACCAGCTCGCGCTGGCCGAACTGATCGACTCGGGCGCCTACGACCAGCACATTCGCCGTTGCCGCGCCGAATACCGGTCCCGGCGTGACAGGCTGCTGGCCGCGTTGCCGGATTTCGTGCGGCACCAAGGGATCTCGGCCGGGCTGCATCTGGTGCTCCAGTTCCCGGGCGAGGTCCCCGGCGAGATGGAGGTGATGGCCGCCTGCCGCCGTCGCGCTATCGGGCTCGAAGGGCTCAGCCGCTACTGGATCGGTGAGCCGCAGAGCGAAGGCGTCATCATCGGGTACGGCGCCGCCGCGAAGCACGCCTTCAGCGGCACGGTGCAGGCGCTGCGCGAAGCCATCTTCGAGGTCACCTGACCCCCGCGTTTCGTCCTCTAGTCGCGGTAGTTCGTTGTGCGAACCACCGCGACTAGAGGACGAAACGCCGGAGGGAGGAGGGGGTCAGCAGTACCAGGGGCGTGCGCGGAGGATGTCGGTGCGCAAGACCGGGGCGCCGTCGACCGGGGCGGGGTCATCGGGGGTGGGCTTGATGCCGCCGGCGGCGACGTCGTCGAGCGTCTCGAGGCCGTCAGCGCCCACGGTGCCGAAGATCGTGTAGTTCGGCCGCAGCGCGGAATTGCCGTACACCAGGAAGAACTGGCTGCCGTTCGTCGCCGGGCCCGCGTTGGCCATCGCGAGGACGCCGCGTTCGTACACCTTCCGCTCACCGGTCGGGTCGGTCGGCGCGGGCGGCAGGTTCGTGGGCAGTTCGTCCTTGTACTTGTAGCCGGGCCCGCCCTCGCCGGTGCCGCTCGGGTCGCCGCACTGCAGCACCTTGAGCGTCGGGTACGAGGTCAGGCGGTGGCAGGTCGTGCGGTCGTAGAACCGGTGCACAGCCAGATGCAGGAAACTCTGCACCGTGCACGGCGCTTTCGCCCGGTCGAGGGTCAGATCGATCGCGCCCTGACCGGTCTTCAGCTTCACCGGCACCTTGCCGTGACTCGGCGTGCGGCGGGGGTCCGGCGGCAGCGGGACCGGCCGCGCGGCCGGCTCGTCCGGTGTCTCCGTGTACTGGCACGGCCCCTTCGTGACCTTGGGCGGAGCGGCTTCCGCCGACGCCGTCCCGGTCCCGGCCGCGAGCATCAGCCCGGCGCCTAACACAGCCACAAAGACTTTCGCGATCCTCTGCACGGTTCCTGCCTCCCAGCCGTGGACAAGAAAGAGAGCATAGGGTGAATCCCCACGATTTCCACAGGTCCGTAAGTAGGTCCGCGACTAGGGTCGGATCCGTGGAGATCGCCGAACGACACCAGTGGCAGCTGAACGCGCTGACCTTCCTCTACGCGTACACCCAGTACATCCTGGTGCACGAGAGGGTCATGGCGGGCCTTCCGCCGGACAGGCCTGCCGAGCTCGACCAGCCGCGCATCCTCAAGCTCGCCAAGGTCGTCGACGACATGATCCTGGACTTCCGCAAGGAGGACGGCCTGAACGACACCGAACGGCGCCGGGTCGTCCGCATCTCCCGGGAGCTCAAACCGCACGTCCAAGAGAAGTGGCCCCGCGGGGACGCGGACCTGACCTCCTGGATCGCCTCGGCCGCGGCGCATTTCTACTGCGAGGAGCACGTCAACAACGGCTACGTGCGGATGGGCCGCGTCTTCGACCAGGACATGGCCGACAGGTTCCTGGAGCGCGTCGAGTTCTGCCGGGGGCAGACCGTCACCATCACGAAGTACGCCAACAAGGTCGCCGCCGGCGATGTGCTGACCGTGGGCGAGAGCAACCAGCTGGAAGTCTGGAAAGAGGACGCCATCGCCCATCTGGACAATCTGGACAGCGACTTCGGCGACATCAAGATGTACGTGGACTTCTAGGTACGAACGGTCAATCCGGCTGCCCCGATGTACCCGCGAACTGTTCGGGAAATTGACAGCGCGCGACTTTCGGCGAGATCCTCGTCTGACAAGACGCACACTCCTTTCGAAATTCCACTAAAGGAGAATCTGTGATCTCGAGCAAGAAGAAGGCCCGTCGGATCGTGGCGGCGGCGGCCGCCGCTGCCGCCGTGTTCACCCTGGCGGTGCCGACCGGGACGTCGTTCGCCATCGACCGCATTCCCTGCAAAGACGGGGAGAACTTCTTGAAGATCTGGTCACATCTCGGCGGAGGGACCAGCGTCGACTGCTACGCCAACCGTGGGAGGATCAGCTTCGGGGGCTGGTGGATCGACAGGATCTCCACCGGCAACAATGACCTGGTCTACTACGACAGCAATGGTTCCGACGTGAGAATCAACCGGTGGACCGATATCAGCTTCCCGAATCGGCCGCCGAAGGTCAGAGTCATCGAGATTCTCTGACTAAAGACTCGTGAGTGGTAATGACGGTTAGAACCGTCATTACCACTCACGAGTCCCGCAGGTCCGAAATCAGTTCTTCGGCCGCGGCGAACGGGTCGAGTTTCCGCGCGACCACGCGTTCGGCCAATTCGGTGAGCCGGTCTCCGTGCCGGAGATCGACGATCTCCGCACGCAGCTTCTGGACGGCGATCGCCTCGACCTCGTCCCGCGCCCGCGCGGCTCGACGTCGGGGCAGTTCGTCGCGCTTGACCAGCCAGTCGTGGTGTTCGGCCAGGGCGCGGACGACGTCGTCGACGCCCTCACCGCGCGAGGCCACCGTTCGCACGATCGGCTGACGCCAGCTCGGGCCGCGGATCTCTCGGCGCACCAACGAAATCATCTGCTTAAGATCGTGGATGGTCGCGTCCGCGCCTTCGCGGTCGGCCTTGTTCACCACGAACACGTCCGCGATCTCCAGCACCCCGGCCTTCGCCGCCTGGATCCCGTCGCCCATACCGGGCGCGAGCAGGACCACCGTGGTGTCGGCCAGTTTCACGACATCCACTTCGGACTGCCCGACCCCGACGGTCTCGATCAGCACGACGTCGAACCCGGCGGCGTCGAGGACGCGGACCGCCTGCGGGGTCGCCCACGACAGGCCGCCGAGATGCCCGCGGGTGGCCATCGACCGGATGAACACCCCGGGATCGGTGGCGTGCTCGGTCATCCGGATCCGGTCCCCGAGCAGCGCGCCGCCGGAGAACGGCGACGACGGGTCGATCGCCAGCACGCCGACCCTCGATCCCTCCGCCCGCAGCGCGGTGAGCAGCGAAGACGTGGATGTCGACTTGCCGACACCGGGCGGTCCGGTCAGCCCGATGACACGCGCGTTGCCGGTATGCGGCGTCAGCTTCGCCGCGACCTCGGGCAACTGTGGATGGGCGTCCTCGACCAGCGACAGCAACCGGGCGATCGCGCGGGGGACGCCGTCCCGCGCGCGACCGACCAGTTCGTCGATATCCAGCTGTACCGGCAAGGGCTTACGGGACGCGGAGGAGCAGCGCGTCGCCCTGACCGCCGCCACCGCAGAGCGCGGCGGCACCGAGGCCACCACCTCGACGGCGGAGCTCGTGGATCAGGTGCACGGCCAGCCGCGCCCCGGAAGCGCCGATCGGGTGACCGAGCGCGATGGCTCCGCCGTCGACGTTGACCTTGTCGATGTCCACGCCGAGCTTGTCGCTGGAGACCAGGCCGACGGCGGCGAATGCTTCGTTGATCTCGATGAGGTCGAGCGCGTCCGCGGTCAGCTTCTCCTTGGCCAGCGCGGCCAGGATCGCGTTCGACGGCTGCTCGTGCAGGCTCGCGTCCGGGCCGGAGACCACGCCGTGCGCGCCGATCTCGGCGAGCGCGGTGAGCCCGAGTTCCTCGGCCTTCGCCTTGCTGGCCACGATGACCGCGGCCGCGCCGTCGGAGATCTGCGACGCCGAACCGGCGGTGATGGTGCCGTCGGAGGCGAAGGCGGGACGCAGCTTCGCGAGGCTCGCGGCGGTGGTGTCCGCGCGAACGCCCTCGTCCTGGGAGAAGACGACCGGGTCGCCCTTGCGCTGCGGGACCGACACCGGCGCGATCTCGGCGTCGAAGCGGCCCTCCGCGATGGCGGCGGCGGCACGTTGGTGCGAGCGTGCGGAGAACTCGTCCTGCTGCTCGCGCGTGAGGCCGTAGCGGCTGTTGTACTTCTCCGTCGACGAACCCATCGCGACCTGGTCGAAGGCGCAGAACAGGCCGTCGTAGGCCATGTGGTCGACCAGCGTGGTGTCGCCGTATTTGAAGCCCGCGCGGGATTTCGGCAGCAGGTGCGGCGCCTGGGTCATCGACTCCTGGCCACCCGCGACGATCAGGTCGAACTCACCCGCGCGGATGAGCTGGTCGGCGAGCGCGATGGCGTCGAGACCGGAGAGGCAGACCTTGTTGATGGTCAACGCCGGGACGGTCATCGGGATGCCACCGGCCACCGCGGCCTGGCGGGCCGGGATCTGGCCGGCGCCGGCGGTGAGCACCTGGCCCATGATCGTGTACTGGACCGCGTCCGGCGAGACACCGGCCTGTTCCAGTGCCGCCTTGATCGCGAATCCACCGAGTTGCGCACCCGAGAAATCCTTCAAGGAACCGAGCAATCGCCCGATCGGTGTACGGGCGGCACCCAGGATCACGGAACCGGACACGGCGTCCTCCAAGCATCGGCGCATGGGCATAAGGCGGTCTTCGCGACCATACCCGGGGCACGACCTTCTTGATGGAGCCAGTGTGAGGCGGCGCACGCCGGTTCGCCCGCCCGCGCACTTATCCTGCTCTGCATGAACCAGGCGCTGAAACCGTTCGTGACGGCCATCGACCACGTCGGCATCGCGGTCCCCGACCTCGACGCCGCGATCGCCTTCCACGCCGAGCATTTCGGTTTGGAGGTGGCGCACGAGGAGGTCAACGAGGAGCAGGGCGTCCGCGAGGCGATGCTGCGCGCGCCGGGCACCGCGGGCACCGAGACCGCGATCCAGCTTCTCGCGCCGCTGCGCGACGATTCCGCGATCGGCAAGTTCCTCGCGAAGAGCGGCCCCGGGCTGCAGCAGCTGGCGTACCGAGTGTCCGATGTGGACGCGGCCGCGGCGGCGCTGCGGGCGCAGGGACTCCGGATGCTGTACGACGAGGCGAAGCGCGGCACGTCCGACAGCCGGGTGAACTTCGTGCACCCCAAGGACGCCGGTGGCGTACTCGTCGAATTGGTCGAGCCTGCGAAAAACGGTCACTGACGCCGAGTCAGGGCCTCCGCGATGAAAGCTACTTCGCGATCGATCTCGGCGGGGTCCCCGTCCTCGCTGTGCCGTGCTGTCGCGTGCCGGTGGCTGACCGCCCGCGCGAGCAGCCCGGACGCCGAATCGACGTCGGCGATCGCGAGTTTGCCGCCGGTCGCGGCGACGATCACCGCCTTCACCTGACGGACCAGTTGCTGGAACCGTTCTGCCAGCGCGTCGCGGACAGCGCGGTGCGTGTCGGCCTCGCGCCACAACAGGTGCGACAACGCCAAGGACCGGTTGAACCGCCTGTCGAGTTCTCCGACGAGCCCGCGCAAGCTGCCCGCGAGGTCACCGGGGACCACCACGACGGCCGGTTCGATCCGGGCGTCCGGTAGTTCGGCGACCAGCGCGGTCAGCAGGTCCGACTTACGCCGGAAGTAGTAGTGCACCAGGCCTTTGGGCACGCCGGCCCGCGTGGCGATCCGGGACGTGGGGGTGGCGTCGAATCCGGACTCGGCGAAGAGCGCCTCCGCTGCTCGCAGGATGCGCTGCTTCGCCGAATCCTCTTTCACGCCGTCTCCCGTCGGCTCAGTGCTGCCCTGCCATCTTGTGCGTCGCCTGGGCGATCGGCATCGCGGCCGCCCCGGCCACCACGGTCAGGACGCCACCGATCCAGGCCGTCCAGGACGCGCCCATGAAGTCGGCGTATCCCATCACCCAGGGCGAAACGAACAGCAGCGCGCCCAGCACGATCTGGACGCCCTCGCCGTAGACCATGCCAGGCATCGCAAGCGACGCGAGGCCGTCGAGGGCGATCAGTGCGCCGAGGATGACGAGCGTCCACATGGCGGTGCTGTCGGTGGTCATCCAGAGGGGTGAAACCGCGACGACGACACCGATGGCCACCTCCGCCCAGTCATGGGGACGGGTCCAAGGGCGCGTCGTGGGTTCATTCATGCGTGCTCACCTCCGAATATCGGCGAAACCTGCAGGTCGGAGAGATCTCCACGGTCGATCGTCCGCTTGATTGGCCGGCCGGTCAAGACCGGGCGATAACACTTCGGGATGTGTACGTGCTCCACGTCTCGTAGAGTTGTGGTCTTGGGTTACCCGTGAGTAATTTGAGTCGCCAACGCCGTCCCCCCATTCGCGGAGGTTTCGATGACGCAGCTCGGCGAGATCAAGCAGGCCATTCTGAACGATGACCTCGGTGCCATCGCGTCGCTCGACGTGCCGGAGAGCTATCGCGGAGTGACCGTGCACGCCGACGAGGCCGGCATGTTCGAAGGCCTCGAAAGCCGCGACAAGGATCCCCGCAAGTCGCTGCACGTGGACGAGGTCCCGACACCGGAACTGGGCCCCGGCGAGGCGCTGGTCGCGGTCATGGCGAGCGCGATCAACTACAACACCGTCTGGACCTCGATCTTCGAGCCGGTCTCGACCTTCAAGTTCCTGGAGCGCTACGGGCGGATCTCACCGCTGTCGAAGCGCCATGACCTGCCCTACCACGTCGTCGGCTCGGATCTGTCCGGCGTCGTCCTGCGCACCGGCGCCGGCGTCCACAACTGGAAGCCGGGCGACGAGGTCGTCGCGCACTGCCTCAACGTGGAACTCGAAGGCCCGGACGGGCACAACGACACGATGCTCGACACCGAGCAGCGCATCTGGGGCTTCGAAACGAACTTCGGCGGGCTCGCCGAGGTCGCGCTGGTCAAGGCGAACCAGCTGATGCCGAAACCGGCCCACCTCACCTGGGAGGAGTCCGCCTCCCCCGGTCTGGTGAACTCGACGGCCTACCGGCAGCTGGTCTCGCGCAACGGCGCCGACATGAAGCAGGGCGACGTCGTGCTGATCTGGGGCGCCTCGGGCGGTCTCGGCTCCTACGCGACGCAGTACGCGCTCAACGGCGGCGCGATCCCCGTGTGCGTGGTCTCCAGCCCCGAAAAAGCGGAGATCTGCCGGAAGCTGGGCGCCGAGCTGATCATCGACCGCAACGCCGAGGGCTACAAGTTCTGGAAGGACGAGAACAACCAGGACCCGAAGGAATGGCAGCGGTTCGGCAAGAAGATCCGCGAGCTGACCGGCGGCGAGGACCCGGACATCGTCTTCGAGCACCCGGGCCGGGAGACCTTCGGCGCCTCGGTCTACGCGGCGCGCAAGGGCGGCACGATCGTCACGTGCGCCTCGACGTCCGGGTTCATGCACCAGTACGACAACCGGTATCTCTGGATGAACCTGAAGCGGATCATCGGCAGCCACTTCGCGAACTACCGCGAATCGTGGGAGGCGAACCGGCTGATCTCGAAAGGTCTGATCCACCCGACGCTCTCCAAGGTGTACTCGCTCGAGGACACCGGACAGGCCGCGCTGGACGTCCACCGCAACGCCCACCAGGGCAAGGTCGGCGTGCTCACCCTTGCGCCGGAAGAAGGTCTGGGTGTCCGGAACCACGAACTGCGCGCGAAACACCTCGACGCGATCAACGCGTTCAGGAACGTTTAGCGCGCCAGAACGCGCTTTCGCCGCGCGTTCCGTGGGTGCTCACCCTTCCGTGACTCCAGCTCGACTACGGTAGAAGGATGAGCCTTGGCGAGGAACGGGAGCTAGTGCCGCTGGGAGCCGGCTTCGACGTGGCGAAGCGCGGTTACAGCCGTGCGCAGGTCGACGAACATCTCGAACGGCTGGATGCCGATCTCAAGATGCTCACCGCCGATCGCGATGCCGCCATCGGGCAGTCGGGCGACCTGGCACGGCAGCTGGAGATCGCGCGCGGCGAGATCGCGGACCTGCGCGGCCAGGTGGACAGGCTGGCCCAGCCGCCGACGAGCGTCGAAGGCCTTTCCGAGCGCCTGCAGCGGATGTTGCGGCTCGCGCAGGACGAAGCCGCGGACACCAAAGCGCGCGCCGAGGCCGAAGCCGGCCACATCCGCGCGAAGGCGGAGACCGACGCGAGCGCCATGCGCGCCCGCTACGAGCAGCTGCTCAACGAGCTCGACCTCCGGCGCAAGGAGATGGAGGCCGAGCACCGCGGTGTGCTCGAAACCGCCCGCGCCGAGGCCAAGGACATCACCGACAAGGCGAAGGCCGAACGCGACAAGCTCGACGCCGAATCGCAGCAGCGCCGCACCCAGGTCGAAGAGGACTTCGAGATCGCGATGGCCTCGCGGCGCACCGAGGCCATGCACGCGCTGGCCGAGCAGGAGGCCGCGAGCAAGACCGAAGCCGCCCGCCGGGTCCGCGAGGCCACCGAGGACGCGGCCACCATCCGCGCCAAGGTGCTCGAAGAGGAGACGGCGGCCAAGTCCGACATCGATCGCCGTCAGCGGGAATCGGTCGCCGACGCCAACAAGCGCAAACAGGACTCGATCACCGAGGCCAACGCCCGGCTCGCCGAGGCCGCCGACGAGGCACGCCGCCGCGTCCGGCAGGCCACCGAGGAGTCGAACCGGCGGATCACCCAGGCCACCGAACGGGTCGAATCGCTGCGCAAGGTGCGCTCCAGCCTCGCCGAGCAGGTCCGCACCGCGCGGACCGCGCTCGCCGAAGCGACGCACGTGCTCGGCGACGAACCGCACGTCCCGGCGGATCTGAAGGCCAAGCCGTCCCCGGACTCGGAGGCCACGGTGCAGCTCCGGACGGCCGATGTGCCGAAGGCCACATCAGGAGCGAAGCCTTCACCTCGACCTGCGGCAGCGCAGAAACCGACTGGCGAGTAACCTTCTCCTCCGACCCCGCTCACGACGGCCTGCGGGCCGGTCGTCGAGCGGTTATCGTCGCTGCTCGCGCGCGTGTGCGGGCTGAGGAGATCGGTGGAGGTTGCGGATGGCTGCATATCGGACCGTGGTCGTGGGCACGGACGGATCGGATTCCTCGTTCGCGGCGGTAGACCGCGCCGCGAGCGTCGCCGGGGACTCCGGAGCGACCCTGGTCATCGTGTGCGCCTACTACCCCGCCAACAAGGGCGATGTGGAGAAGGCACAGGACGCCCTCGGTGACGAGGCGTACCAGGTCGTGGGCTCGGCCCCGGCCGAGGACACCCTGCTGTCCGCCCGTGACCGGGCCGCCAAGGCCGGCGCGAAGGACATCGAGACCTCGGCACTGGTCGGCGACCCCGTCGACGCGCTGCGCAAGGTCGTCGCCGACCGCTCCGCGGACCTGCTGGTGGTCGGCAACCGCGGGCTGAACACGCTCGCCGGCCGCATCCTGGGCTCCGTGCCGTCCGAGGTCGCGCGGAAGTCCGGGGTCGACGTACTCATCGTCCACACCACCTAATGGCCGATCCCGGCGAGGTCTCGCCCGATGCGCTGCAGCAGCGTCTCGAACGGATCCTGCTCGGCGGCCGACGCAAGTACACCCGGCTCGAAGTCGCGGAGAAGGCCGGCGTTCCCGAAGACCGCTCCCGGCGGCTTTGGCGGGCGCTGGGCTTCGCGACGGTCGAGGACGACGAGGTCGTCTTCACCGACGCCGACATCGAGGCCATCCGCACGGCCGACCAGCTGATGAACTCGGGCCTGATCGACCCGAGCATCGAGCTGGCGGTGACGCGCGCGCTGGGCCAGCACCTTTCGCGGCTCGCGGAATGGCAGGTCCACATGCTGTGGGCGATGATCACCGAGAACAAGGACATCGGCACCAGCGAACGCCAGATCGCGCGGCTCGTCGACAGGCTGCTGCCCGAACTCGAGAAGGTGCAGAACTTCGTCTGGCGGCGGCATCTCGCGGCCTACGCCGGACGGGCGTTCGCGGCCCCGGACGAAGACCTCGAAGCCAGGACCGAGGTCGTCGGGTTCGTCGACATGGTCGGCTACACCCGGCTGACCAGGCAGGTCGGCGAGGACGAGCTGAGCGCCATCCTCGACCGGTTCGAATCGGTCGCCACCGAAGTGGTCGCCGAGCACCGCGGGCGGATCGTGAAAATGATCGGCGACGAGGTGCTGTTCGTCGCCGACTCCGCCGTCGACGGCGCCGAGATCGCCCTGGCGTTGTCCGAGCGCGCCGACACCGACGACACCCTGCCCGCCGTGCGCGCCGGTCTGGCCTCGGGCCGCATCCTCAGCCGTTTCGGCGACGTCTACGGCTCTGTCGTGAACGTCGCCGCCCGCCTCACCTCGGTCGCCCGGCCCGGCACGATCCTGGTCGACAAGGAACTCGCCCTCGAACTCGCCGACGAGGCCGCGTACGAGGTGCGGACCCGGCGGCCGGTGTCGGTGCGGGGTTACAACCGGCTTCGTCCCTCTTCGCTGCGGCGAGCACGGGACCGGCCTTCCGGCATGTTCGCGTCTTCGCAGCAGCTGGCCGCCGAGATGCTGGGGCTGGCTCCTGGGGTCGCGTCGACGCCTGCCGCCGTGTCTGTGTCGGCTGAGGTGGAGGACGCCGTCGAAGAGGTCATCGAGGACGCTACGGCCGATTCGCTGCCTCCACGGCCCAAGCGGCGCCGACGTCGCTGACCCCAGCACGCCCGCGATTAGTCCTCTAAGTGCGGGCGTGCTCGGGGTCAGGCGGGCAGGACGGCGTACTGGCGCACGTACAGGTCGGTGTAGGTCACCGGACCGCGCGGGCCGGGGACCTTGTCCAGGTTGATGCCGGTCTCGGGGACGGCGAGGAGCTTGAAGCCGTCCAGCAGGCGCGTCGGGGCGTTCCAGAAGACTCCGGTGCCGGTGTAGGCGTCGAAGAACGCGTCGGCGGCGTCGCTGGATTCGGTGGCGATGCCGGCGGCCAGTCCCGAGGTCTGCTCGTTGGCGATCTCCGCCGCTTCGGCCAGGCTGGTGACCTTCGCGACCGTGACGGTGGCTTCGCGATCGGAGTCGAGCGCCCATTCGTAGCCGATGGCGTGCTCGTGCGGCGCGAGCGACGCGGTGACACCGCGTTCGGCCAGTGCGCCGGCGATTCCGGGCCAGACCCGGTCGTGGGCGTCCTCGTGGATCAGCAGCAGGTTCAGCCGGTTGCAGACGCCGAGCCGATCAAGGCTGTTGAAGACCAGGTCGCGCACCTTGTCGGTGTCGGACGCATCGTCGATGTAGAGCACTCCGCCGCCGTCGGCGTGGGCCAGCGTGCGGACGCCGTGGACGGCCGCCTCGGTGGCCAGCGCACGGGTGCTGTCGCCACTGCCGCGCAGGATCACCAGCGGCACCAGCGCGGGGAACCGCACCAGTGCGGAGGCGGCCTCACGCTCGGCGCGCGGCACCAGCTGGATGACGTCCGGGTCGATGCCCGCCTCGGCGAGCGCGGGGGCGATCACGGTCTCGCGCAGGCGCTGGGCCGAGCCGAGCGCGGCCGAGCCCGTGCGGAGAACCCCGCCGTTGCGCGACTTCACCAGCTGCGAAGCGACGTCGACGGTGACGTTCGGGCGCGCCTCGTAGTTCGCGCCGATCACGCCGACCGGGCGGCGGCGTTCGACCAGCCGCAGTCCACCGTCCAAAGTGGACACGTCGACGGAGCGCTCCTGGTGCGGCGCACCGGCCAGCAGGCGAAGCTGTTCGGCCATGCCGGTCAGCCGCTCGGGGGTGATCGTGAGCCTGTCGAGCAGACCCGCGCTCATCCCGTCCTCGCGCGCCTTGGCGATATCCGCCTGGTTGGCTTCGAGCACCGCGTCGGCGTGTTCGACCAGCTTGCCCGCCATGGCGTTCAGCGCGGCGTCGATGGCTTCCGCGGACGCGGCGGCCAGCGACGGCGCGGCCCGTTTCGCCGATCGAGCGCATTCCTCGACGGCCTTGGCGACCTCGTCCATCTCCGGCTCCTTCCGCGCGGAATCGAGCCATCAGTCTGCCGTACCGCCCCGGTCAGCCGACGGTCGGCTCCAGCAGCCACAACCCGCCCGCGAAGAGACAGCTCACCGTCAGCACGGCCATCACCAGCACCCACAGCACCGCGGGCACGCCGGTGAGCCTGCCGAGCTGATCGGCGTCGGAATCCCTGGCCCCGCCGCGGCGCCGTTTGATCTGCAGCTCGATCACCGGCCGGACGCCGCCGAACAGCAGGAACCAGGTCAGCAGGTAGACGAAGATCGCCTGGAACCACGACGGCGCCACCAGCGCCACCAGGCCGAGCACCACCGAGCTGGTGACCACCGCGAACACGCCGTAGGTGTTGCGCACCATCACCAGCACGCCCAGCAGCATCAGCGCCATCACGATCAGCACGACGGTGATCAGGTCCGACGACAGCAGACCGGCGAACACCAGCCCGAGCACGGCGGCGGCCGGGTACCCGGCCAGCGCGGTGAACGCCATGCCCGGCCCCTCGGGCTTGCCGCGGGACACCGTGACGCCGGACGTGTCCGAGTGCAGTTTGATCCCTTGCAAGCGTCGGCCGACCAGCACCGCCGCGAGGGCGTGACCGGCCTCGTGGACGAGCGTGACCAGGTTGCGGGCGATCCGCCACGGCCTGCCTGACAGCACGACGAGCAGCGCCAGACCACCGGTGACCAGGGTGATCGTGCCGGGCGGGGTGGACTGGGCGATGTCGGAAACCGTGTCCGCGGGAGACGAGCTCACGTGTCCAGCTCACCACAAGCCGGATCCGGCCGGTGTCAGGCGGTGGCGGAACCTCCGATCTCCCGCATGCGAAACTCCCGGTCGTTGCGCAGGGCGAAGGCCACCCAGCTGCGGTACGGCCGCCACGCGACGGCCAGTTCCTCCAGCTCGTCCGGAGGGGCCAGCGGCAGGTCGTAGGCCGTTCTCATCGCGTCCTGCAGCCGTGGCTCGTCACTGGGGAAGACGTCCGGATGCCCGGCACCCCGGATCAGGATCAGCTGCGCCGAGAACGGGCCGATCCCCGGCAGCCGCTGCAACCACCGAAGCGCCTCCGGAACCGGCATGGCTCGCAGGTAACCGGCGTCGAGCAGGCCGTCCTTGGCGGCATTGGCCACCGAGCGCAGCCGCTCGACCTTCACCTCCGGCACGCCGGGCCGGACCTCGATCCCGGCCAAGGCGTCCGGCCCCGGGAACGACCTGACGATTCGCCCGCCGACGTCCACCGGCCTGCCGAGTTCCTCGGCGAACCGCTGTTTCGTCCCGGCGGCCTGCGCCATGGACGTCCGATTGCTCAGGATCGCCCAGCAAGCAGCTTCGTACGGCGAAGAGAACAAGACCGGCCGTAGTCCGGGGAAGTCCTGTTGCAGCCGGCGCACCACGGGGTCCGCGTGGCCGACGCGGGCGAAACCGACCCCGTCGACGTCCACGGAGAGGATCCGCCGCACCTGGGCGGCGACCTCGACGGCGAGCCCTTCCCCGGCGAAGACCTCGACTTCGATGGAGCCGGGCGATCTCTGTCTTACGGCCGCACCGACGTGTTCCCATCCTGCCTCCGCTGGGAAGGCGAGCCGCAGCGTGCCGGGTTCGGCGGCGGCGTCCGCGCGGCACGCGGGCGGGAACCCGGTCAGGAACCGGATGGACTGGTCGAGGTCGAACGGTCCGCGCACCGGGATGCGCAGGGTGGTCGAGGCGGCGTGCTGCAGGGTCGAGCCGGTCATTTTCGTGCTCCTTCGGCTGGGGAACGGCGACTCCACGGACGTTAGAGACGGGTACCGACAGTTTCGGAGCACAACGCGGGAAATGTCGCGAACGGTCCTTTCATGGCAGATTCTCGGGTGAGGCGAAGGGAGCCAACGATGCCGAACAACCGCGAACGTCTCGAAAGCCTGCTTCGACCGGGCACCGCCCCTGGCGAGTCCGGCGCGGGTTTTCTCGACCTGCTGGGCGAAATCCCGCAGGCGGGGCCGCCGACCGGACTCGCGCAACGGCTGATGCGTACCTCCGCCGTCCCGATGATCTACGAGCGCTATTGGCGCCCGACGCTGGGCAGGGTCGCGAAAGGACTCAACGGCCCGAGCATGGCGGACGAGGTCCGCATCGCGGTCGAAGCGCTCGGGCTGCGGCCCGGACAGGTCGTGCTGGACGTCGCCTGCGGAACCGGCCGGTTCACCCGCGCGTTCGGTGAGGCCGTCGGCCCGGACGGGCTGTCGATCGGGCTCGACGGTTCGGTCACCATGCTGGACAAGGCGCTCGCCGCCCCTTCCCCGGCTTCCGTGACGTACCTGCGCGCCGACGCCGTCGACCTGCCGCTCGGTGAATCCACTGTGGACGCCGTCTGCTGCTTCGCCGCGCTGCACATGTTCGCCGACCCGGACGCGGCGCTGGACTCGTTCGCGCGCGCGCTGAAACCCGGCGGCTCGGTCGTCATGCTGACCAGCGCCCGGCACGGCGATCAGCCGAGGAAACTCGCCGACACCGTCCTCGGCAGGCTGAGCGGCCAGCGGATGTTCGACCGCGGCGAGGTCGCGACGAAGCTGACCCGGCGCGGATTCGATCAAGTGGAGGAGCGCTACTCCGGCGTCACGCAAATCGTCACGGGAGAGCTACCGGTTAACATCCGGCCATGATCCGCTCTGAGCACGCTTCGCCGATTCCCCCCGACGACAGCTACCTCCGCTCGCTGGTCGAAGCGACCGCGGACGCCGTCGCCGCGGCCGAGCCCCTCGGCTCGCCGCATGACGGCGCGGATTCCGCCACGAAGGAAGCCGTCAAGGCCGAGATCCGTGCCCTGTCTGCGGAATTGGTCGAGCTGAGCCAAGATCTGCACGCTCACCCCGAAGAGGGTTTCGCCGAGCACCGCTCGGTCCGCGCGCTGGGCGATCTGCTCCGGCGGCACGGGCACGACGTGACGATCGGCGCGGGCGGGCTGGACACCGCGCTGGTCGCGACCACTCCCGGGAGTGGTCCGCATATCGCGGTCCTCTCCGAATACGACGCGCTCCCCGGGCTCGGCCACGGCTGCGGCCACAACGTCATCTGCACCACGGGCGCGGGCGGTTTCCTCGGCGCGGCGGCGGTCGCCGAACGGCTCGGCGGACGGGTCTCGCTGATCGGCACCCCGGCCGAAGAAGGCGGTGGCGGCAAGGAAACCCTGGCCCGCGCGGGAGTCTTCGACGACGTCGACGCCGTGGTCATGCTGCACCCGTTCAGCCACGACATCGCGATGCACCCGTTCCTCGGCAGGCGCCAGCTGGAAATGGTGTTCCACGGTGTCGGGGCGCACGCGTCGGCCCAGCCGTTCATGGGCCGCAACGCGCTCGACGCCGCCGTCGCCGCGTACCAGGGTGTCGCCGCGCTTCGGCAGCATCTGCCGTCCAGCGACCGCGCGCACGGCGTCTTCACCGACGGCGGCGCGCGGCCGAACGTCGTGCCCGAGCGCGCCGCACTGCTGTTCTACCTGCGGTCCGCGCAGCCGGACACGCTGCGCGATCTCGCCGAGCGGGTTTCGGCGATCGCCCGCGGCGCGGCGGAGATGACCGGCTGCGGCGTCGAACTGCACTGGGACGGCCAGCCCGCGTACCTGCCGATCCGGTTCAACACCACGCTCGCCGGGCGCTGGTCGGTGCACCAGGTCGAGGCCGGGCGCAAACCGCTGCCGCCGGGGATCGTGCCCGAGTTCCTCACCGGCTCGACCGACCTCGGCAACCTCTCCTACCGGATGCCGGCGATCCACCCGATGCTCGCCATCGCCGGACCGACGACCGCCTTGCACACCAAGGAGTTCGCGGCCGCGGCCGGTTCACCGGACGGCGATCGCGCGGTCGTCGACGGCGCGCTGGGCCTGGCGATGACCGCCGTCGACTACCTGGCGGACGCGGAACTCCGCGCGGCGGTGCACGAGGAGTTCGAGGCGTCGGGCGGCGCGATGGACGTTCCCCGGTTCTTCGACTGAGTTTCTCAGGTAATTCTTCTCAGGGAAGCACAGGGGTTTTCCACAGCCGGTTCACAAGTACGGGTACGAATCTGGTGCCATGACCGAGAACGAGAGTCGGCCCGGCCCCGCCTCCCCCGGTGGGCACCAGCCGCCGCACCAGCAGACCTACGGCTATACCCCTTGGCAGGCCGCGCCGAATCCGCTCTTCACCCCGCAGCCTCCCCCCGCTCCGCGCAAGAAGGGCGGCCGTATCGCCGTCCTCGTCAGCGCGACGGCGCTCGGTGCCGCGCTCGTCGGCGGAGTCGGTGGAGCGGCGCTCGTCGGGCTCGACTCGGCGTCGTCGTCCGGCACGGGTTCCTCCGCGGTCGCCAACGGGCAACTGGTCGGGAACAACACCTCGGGTGACGTCAGCGGGGTCGCCGCGAAGGTGACGCCGAGCGTCGTCCAGGTGAACGTGTCCACCTCACAAGGCCAAGCGGTCGGCTCCGGCGTCATCCTGACGGCGGACGGGCGCATCCTCACCAACGCCCACGTCGTCGCCGACGCCGAAGGCGACGTCACCGTCACCCTTTCGAACGGCAAGCAGTACAAGGCGAGCGTGGTCGGTTCGGACACGAAGGCCGACATCGCCGTCCTCCAGGCAAAGGACGCGAGCGGTCTGACGCCGGCTTCGCTGGGCGACTCCAGCAAACTCGTGGCCGGCCAGCAGGTCGTCGCGATCGGCTCGCCCGGCGGGCTGCAGAACACCGTGACCACCGGGATCGTGAGTGCGCTGAACCGCAAGCTCGACGAACTGAGCGGCGGCCAGGACAAGCGTTCGCCGTACAGCCGGACCACGAACGAAGCAGGCCCGAGCTACACCGCGATCCAGACCGACGCCCCGATCAACCAGGGCAACTCGGGCGGGGCGCTGGTGGACGCGCAGGGGAACGTCATCGGCATCAACTCGGCGCTGTACAACCCGGCCTCCACCGGCAGCATCGGCATCGGCTTCGCGATCCCGATCAACGATGCCAAGAAGATCGTCGACCAGATCGTCGGCTGAAGTCCGTGAAGGACTCCTTCACTACCTTCAGGGTAGGGAAGGAGTCCTTCACGGACTTTCAGAGTTCGTAGGTGAGGCTGAAGGTGTGGTTGCCCTTGTCGTCCTGGGTGATCAGGGCGGTACCGGTGATGCCGGACAGTTCACCGTGACCGGAGCCCGGCAAGACGATCAGGTGATGGCCGTTCTCCCCCGCCGAGTGATGCAGGACGAAGCCGCCCTTACGCCCATCGACTGATACCGACAGCCGCTCGAAGGCGACGTACGCGGACGACGTCTTGTTCACCGCCGTGAGCATCTCGACCGTGCTGGCGCCTTCGACGCCGCCGATGAAGGTCTTGTTCAGCCGTACCCGAGAGAACTCGGTGTCTTCGGCCTTCTCGGTGGATTGCGGATCCCAGCCGTCCACGGTGAACGACGCTGTCGCGGTGTTGGTCATGGCGCCGAGTCTGCCGGAGATACCTGACAGAACACGTCAGGTATTCGTCACCGCCTCCGGTTTCCGAACAACCCGCGCGTGATCTCCCGTCCGAGCGCGCTCGCCGCCGAGCGCAGGAACGACTTCACCGCCGGGTTCTTCATGGCCTGCTCGACCATCCCCGGGCCTTCCTTCTCCTGCTGCGGGGCAGGTGCGGGCGCTTCGGCCGCAGGCGGCGGCGCCTCCCCCGCGGGCGGCGCGGCCACCTTCGCGGCGAGCTTCTCGTAGGCCGACTCGCGATCGATCGTCTCGGAGTACTTCGCGTGCAGATCCGAAGCCGTCGTCGCGGCCGAGATCGCCTCGGCCCCGATCGACCCCATCTTCGACCGCGGGGCTTTCAAGCGAGTCCACGCGACCGGCGTCGGCGCGCCTCGCTCGGACAGCACGGTGACGATCGCTTCGCCGATGCCGAGCGACGTCAGCGCGGTGTCCAGTTCGTAGTGCTTCGTCTTCGGGTACGTCTTGACCGTCTTCGTCAGCGCCGCCTGATCCTCGGGTGTGAACGCGCGCAACGCGTGCTGCACCCGCGCGCCCAGCTGTGAAAGGACGTTGTTCGGGATGTCCGTCGGCAGCTGCGTGCAGAAGAACACGCCGACACCCTTCGACCGGATCAGCTTCACCGTCTGCTCGATGCGGTCCAGGAACGCCTTCGACGCGTCGGCGAAGAGGAGGTGTGCCTCGTCAAAGAAGAAGACGAGCTTCGGCTTGTCGAGGTCGCCCTCCTCCGGCAGTTCCTCGAACAGCTCGGCCAGCAGCCACATCAGGAACGTCGAGAACAACGCGGGCTTCGACTGGAGGTTGTCCAGCTCCAGCAGGGTCACCATGGCCTTGCCGTCGACCTGGCGCATCAGATCGTGCACGTCCAGCTCGGGCTCGCCGAAGAAGTCCTCTCCGCCCTGAGCCTCCAGATTGGACAGCGCCCGCAGGATCACCCCGGCCGTCGCCGCCGAGACGCCGCCGATGCCCTTCAGGTCCGCCTTGCCCTCGTCGCTGGTGAGGTGCGTGATGACCGAACGGAGGTCCTTCGTGTCCAGCAGGGCCAGCCCGCGCTGATCGGCCCAGTGGAAGATCAGGCCGAGCGTGGATTCCTGGGTTTCGTTCAGCCCCAGCACCTTCGACAGCAGGATCGGGCCGAAACTCGTGATCGTCGCGCGGATCGGCGAGCCCTTGCCGCCGGTGCCCAGCGACAGGAACTGCACCGGGAAGGCGGCCGGCGCCCACTCGTCGCCCAGCTCCTCCGCACGTTCGGCGATCTTGTCGTTGCTCTCGCCCTGCGCCGCGAGGCCCGACAGGTCACCCTTCACATCCGCCAGCACCACCGGCACGCCGGCGGCCGACAGCTGTTCGGCGATCAGCTGCAACGTCTTCGTCTTGCCCGTACCGGTCGCGCCCGCGACCAGCCCATGCCGGTTCAACGTCGCCAACGGCAGGCGCACCGCCGCGCCGGCCTCGGCCTTGCCGTCGATCACGACGGCGCCCAGCTCGACCGCCGCCCCTTCGCTCACGTAACCCTGCGCGATCTCCTGGGCTGGACCTTGTTCGGCCACTGTCGCTCCCTGGTCTGTGATACGGCTCACCTGAGGATGCATACGCTGCCAGTAACGCGCCGAACACGCACCTCGCGCGCGCCCTGAATCCCCGGGTCGGGTTAGGGTTCCGGGGTGAACGACCGCCTAGTCTGGATCGACTGCGAGATGACGGGGCTCGACCTCGGCAAGGACGCGTTGATCGAAATCGCCGCACTGGTCACCGACGCCGAGCTGAACGTTCTCGGCGAAGGGGTCGACATCGTCATCCACACCGACGACGAAACCCTCGAAGGA
This sequence comes from Amycolatopsis sp. lyj-112, assembly GCF_046549055.1. Classification (NCBI taxonomy): domain Bacteria; kingdom Bacillati; phylum Actinomycetota; class Actinomycetes; order Pseudonocardiales; family Pseudonocardiaceae; genus Amycolatopsis; species Amycolatopsis sp. lyj-112. The sequence goes on from NZ_JAJPWS010000011.1 coordinate 265,708, forward strand.
ATGCCGGAGGTCGTCCGCGACATGCACGCCCGGTCCGGCCTCACCGAAGAGGTCCGGCGCTCGACGGTGACCCTCGAAGAAGCGGAACAGCGCGTCCTCGAGTACATCCGCGAGCACGTCCCCGAGGCCAACGTCGCGCCGCTCGCGGGCAACTCCATCGCCACCGACCGCGGTTTCATCACCCGCGACATGGCCGCCCTCGACGGACACCTCCACTACCGCATGGTCGACGTCTCCTCGGTGAAGGAACTCGTCCGCCGCTGGTACCCGCGTATCTACTACGCCAAGCCGGAAAAGGGCCTCGCCCACCGCGCGCTCGCGGACATCAAGGAATCCATCGGCGAACTCGACTACTACCGTCGCGCCGCCTTCGTCCCGCAGCCCGGACCGACCTCCGAACAGGCCAAGGCCGTGGCCGCTGAAGTGCAGGAACGCCACCACGGGTAACCCATTGCGAGCGCCGGAAACGGGCACGCTAATATAGTGCGGCCGAGGTGATGGGGAAGCTTCCCGAGCCCGGCGATGGTGGGCGTAGCTCAGTTGGTAGAGCACCTGGTTGTGGTCCAGGAGGTCGCGGGTTCGAAACCCGTCGCTCACCCCACCACCCCAGTTTGGGCAGGGCCTCAGGGCCCTTTCTCAAGCTGGGGTTTCGCTTTTTCGGGGCCGGGGTCCCAAGCCGACGCCAGCAAGGCCTCGGTTCAGGCGGTCGTCTGCGTTGGCGCGTGAAGGCCCCCTTCCCTCGGCTCAGCGAAGGAAACTCGACCTTCACCGGGCCCACCGACGGAAAGCCGTGAGGGGTCCCCTTAGGACGGAAGCCGTCCTAAGGGGACCCCTCATGTCAGCTGAGCGGGGTGCCGCGGGTCAGTTGCGGTCGCCGCCGGTTTTCCAGTCGTCCCAGGACATCTGCCACACCGACCAGCCGTCGGTCGGCTCCAGCACCTGGGGCCCCGAGTTGGCGACCGTGATGATGTCGCCCTTCTTCGAAGTGTCCATGAGCCACTTCGCGTTGTCCGTCGACAGGTTGATGCAGCCGTGGCTCACGTTCCGCTTGCCCTGCGAGCCCACCGACCACGGCGCCGAGTGGTAGAAGATGCCGCTGTTCGACATCCGCACCGCGTACTTCACGAACGTCCGGTAGCCCGACTTGCTGTCCGACGGGACGCCGTAGGTGCTCGAGTCCATCGTGTACCCGGTGTGCTCGCTCATCACCGTGTAGGTCCCGGCGGGCGTGCTGCTCGACGGCTTGCCCATCGAGATCGGCATCTGCTTGACCTCTTGGTCGTTCACCACGACCTTCATCTGGTGCGTGCCACCGTCGGCGGTCGCGACCAGTTTGTCGCCGACGACGACGTTGGCCGGCTTGTCCTCGCGGCCGAAGGTGTTGTTGCCGAGGTTCTTGCCGTAGATCGCGGCGTTGACCGAGATCTTGGTGCCCGTCTTGAAGTACTCCTTCGGACGCCACATCACGGTCTTCTCACCGAACCAGTGGAACGCGCCCTCGGCCTGCGGCTCGGTGACGATCTTGAGCGCCTTCTCCGTCGCCGCCTTGTCCGGCACGTTGCCGGTGAAGCTGAAGATCAGCGGGAGGCCGACGCCGACCGTCTCGCCTTCGACCAGGTTGATCGAGACACCGATCTGGCGGCCGGGCTTCGCCGTGGAGAACGTCGACGTCGCGGTGACCGGCTTCCCGTCCGTGCCGGTCGCGGCCGCGGTCACGGTGTAGGTCTTGCCGAAGCCGAGCGGCTCCGCCGACTCCCAGCCCGAACCGTCTTCCTTCGGCTTGCCCGCGACGACCTTGCCGTCGGCACCGGTCAGTTTGACCTCGCCGACCTTGCCGTCGGCGACCGCGATGGACACCGGCTCGCCGGGCGCCACGTTCGCCGCGCCCTGCGCGGGAGTCACCGTCAGCGCGGCCGGTTTCGGGGCCGGAGCCGCCGAACTGCTCGGCTGCGTGCCCCCGGGACCACCACCCGGATTCGGCGATTCACTCGACGGTGTACTGCTGCACGCCGCCAGTGTGAACCCGGCCACCACAGCAACCAGCACAACCCGCGACCGCCCCGTCGCTCCCCAGACCCTCATGCACACCGCCCGTTTCGCGTGGTACCAAACCCCAACGTCTGGCTATAGTCTGCCTGACCGGCCGGAACGCCTGCGGCCGGATGGCCCAATAGGTCCCGGTGAGCTTCGTCGCGGCCCGAGGGGACCCCCCTGAAACGGGCCCCGACAACCCTGTGTTAACGTTTTCCACGTCGCCGAGGGCAACCAAAGCGGCGGAAACAAGCAAGCGCCATTAGCTCAATTGGCAGAGCAGCTGGCTCTTAACCAGCGGGTTCGGGGTTCGAGTCCCTGATGGCGCACAGTAAGAAATCAAAGCCCACCAACGATTTTCCCCTCACTTCAGGGATGCCGTTGGTGGGCTTTGTTGGTGTGTGAGCCCAAGGTGGGGCCACCGTGAGCCCGTTCGAGTGCCTCTCCTCGATAGATGAGGCGCGGACCTCGGCCGCTGCCCTGACTTCGTTGTTGTCGACTGCGAGTGGCGCGCGACCTGCAGATCTTCTGACCCCGTTCGTAGCCGGCGCGACGAATAAGGCTCGCGGTCGCTTCGGCGCTGGCACGAGCGAGCGACGGGAGCACGCTGGTGTAGGTGTCGGCCGTCAGGACGATACTGGCGTGGCCCAGCAGCGCTTGCACCGTCTTCAGGTCGTTCCCCGCGGCCAGCGACAGCGTGGCTGCACCGTGCCGGAGGTCGTGGAACCGTACCGGCGGCAGTCCAGACTTGGTGACAAGCCGACTGAACGCGTGCGACACGTAACTCGGACTCCAGTGCTGCCCATTGTCATGCGCGAAAACCCAGCCATCCGGAGCTCCTCCGCCCGTCTGGAGCTGAGAGGCACGCAGCCGAGTCAGTAGAGCTATCGTGCTTCGGTCCAGGGACACCGTGCGGCCACTGGCCGTGGTCTTGGGCAGGCACACCACCGCTTGGCCGTCTCGCTCTTGAATCTGATGAGTCACCGTCAAGGTCGCCTCGTTCAAATCGAGGTCGCACCAGCGCAGGCCAAGGGCCTCGCCACGCCGCAGCCCGGTCAAGGCCGCGACGTGGAACAAGGGATGCAGCGGGTGCTGCCCGGTGAACTGGAGAAACGCCGCGGTCTGTTCAGCCGTCCACACTGCCAGCGGTGGACGTTCCCCGGTCGCCCGCCACACCGCCACCCGCGCCTCCGTCCACACCACCGGACGCGGCCGCTGCGGCGAGGGCAATTCCACCCACCGCGCTGGATTGCTCGTGATCAACCCACGCCGGATGGCCCCGTTCAACGCAGCACGCAGCACCTCCCGCATCCGCTGCACCGTCGCCGCCGACAACGGCCGTGCCCGCGTCGCATTCGCGCGCAGCAGACCGGTGAACATCGTCTGCACCCGCCCGATCATCAGCTCCGCCAGCACCACGTTGCCCAGGCGAGGCTTCAAGTAGTCACGAACGAGCTGGGTGTAGATCGTCCGAGTCGCCGGACGGATCGTGTGACGAGTCGCCAGCCAGATGTCCAGCCACTGCCCCACCGTTACCAGACTCAGATCAGGATCAACATCCTCGCCCCGCCAATACCGCCGAGCCTGTGTAGCCGCCGCCCGTGAGGTGAATCCGCCGCGCCGCAGCCTGCACCGCCCACCATCCCTGCGCCCTGGCAACTCCACCGTGAAATACCAGCTACCGTGCCCCCGCACCGCCAGCTGCGGACACCGAGGACCACACCGACGTCCTGTCTCCTGGTCGACACACCCACACCGCTTCCACACACCACGCTCACCCACGACTCCCTGACGCTGATCGATTCCGTCAGACCAGGATGCGCTCATCTTGAGCCGATGGCGAAATCCGAGTAGTAACGTCCTATGGCTGCACTCCACAGTGATCCAGACCTAGCGCAGCAACTACTTGCTCAGCTTGAGTGGGTCGAACTGCACCTGAAAAACCATGCGAACCTCGTCGGCGGCGGCGAAACCGATCCCGGAACAAGTGATTGGTGGGCCAGCGCGACCGTACGCGTCCTGCCGGACGAGGACGAAGCCGACGGCATCAACCCCTGGCACGAAATCGAAGGCACGGCACTCTCGACGAAACGACTCGACGAGGAAGCTCTCGACGTCACGATATTCGAAGCCAACGGGTTAACCCTCGACCTCCAGCACGTCAAAACATCCACGTCGCACTCGATGCCCGTAGCGAGGACTACGCAAGATTCATCCCCCTCTTCGGCGGCCGCGATCAATTCGGTTTCGTCACACTCCGGGATGACCTCGAAGATGAGGTCGAGTCGCTCGGCAGCCACGTCGTCATCCTCGATCGAGTACAGCTCGCGCCGGCCTGGCGCGGCCTCGGCGGAGTCGGACGGCTACTCACCGCCCGCCTGCTCCGCTGGGTCTGCGCCGACCCGCGCCTCGTCGCTGTACTGCCGTTCCCCATCGACCTCGACCGCGCCCTGCTCGAAGACGACTCGGCCTTCGAACCAGCACTCGAAAAAGTACGCCGCACCTGGGCAGCACTCGGATTCCAACCCGCCATCGAACAGCTGTGGATCATGGATCCCGCCATCGGAACACATCACAACGCCGTCACCCAAATCGAACAGTCCCTCGGACTCAGTAACGAACTGGGTAAAGAGGCGCATCACCCGCCCGGGATGTAGCGGCCTGCCGCGCTGGTTGGTGAACAACGAACACCTGCCAGTTCGATCGCAGGCGAACGGCGCCTTGCAAGAGGCCACGGCGGCGATGCCGCATACCTCCGTTGCCTTCATCGCGTAAGACGCGGTTGCTAACGTCCGCGCATTTGCCGACGAGAGTTGCAGCTTCCACACACAACCGGGCCAGACCGTGTAACACACTCTCACGAAACCGCGACTTCTGCGGTGATCAGGAACAGCGGAGGGTAGTGGTATGGGGTATAGGTTCAATCCGCCACCGAACTGGCCGCCAGTCCCCTCCGGATGGGCGCCTCCGCCCGGCTGGCAGCCACCCGCCGACTGGCCCGCACCGCCGAAATTCTGGCAGCTGTGGACACTTGATCCCGAGCCACGGTCTCAAACGGCGCCCGTCCAAGCAGGACCCGGTCTCGCAGCATCGAGCAAGCCTGGATTGTTCGGCTCCCGAAAACGGGTTCGGGAACTCGAAGCCGAACTCAGCACGGAGACCGCTAAGTTTCAACAAGCGGCATCCCAAGTTCGCGAACTCGGTACACACAACGCTACGTTGAGCGCGAAACTGGCGGATCTCAAAGCCAAGTACGCCGAGCTCAGGGGCAAGGACGCGCTGGAGGCAGAGCGAGAACTCCAGCAGGTGCGCCAGACTGCGGCCGAGCTTGAGCACCAAGCACAGAAACAACGAGACGCCCAGGCACAGAGCCATAAGGACGCCGATGCACAGCTGGCCGCGATCCGACGACAGACCGACGAAGCGGCCATCAAGCTCAAGTCACTGCACGGCCAAATCGTCGAGACTGAAGAGATCACGCTGCTCCAGGAGGCCGGAATCTACGAGTTCCGGCACCGGCTGGCCGACGCCGTTGCCTACAAGGCTGCCCTGCAGCGTCTCAAGGATTCCATCAAGATCTCCGCAAAGAACAACCATGCGATCACCGCGACCACAGACTGGACCGTGAACGGTTCCACCGTCGAAGGCCAGCGCATGGTCAGAGACTTTTCCAAGCTCATGCTGCGCGCCTACAACGCCGAAGCGGACAACTGCGTGAGATCCATGCGCCCCTACCGACTTGACTCGGCCAAAGACCGTCTGACCAAGACCCGTGAAGTCATCTCTCGTCTCGGCAAAACCATGAAGATCAACATCTCTCCCAGTTATCACAAGCTGCGCCTCGAAGAACTCGAGCTCACTGCCGACCACCTCGCGAAGGTCGAAGAAGACAAGGAGCGCATCCGAGCTGAACGGGAGCGGCAACGGGATGAACAGCAGGCTCAACGAGAGTTCGAACGCGAGAAAGCCAGGCTGACCAAAGAAGAGGCACACTGGCAGAACGCCCTGCAGAAGTGGGCCACATCTGGCGACGAGCAGCAGGCCGCGGCTGCACGGGCAAAGCTGGACGAGATCGGTGACGCAATCAGAGGGGTTGAGGAGCGCGAAGCGAACATCCGCACTGGGTGGGTCTACGTGATCTCCAATGTTGGATCGTTCGGCGACAGTGTCGTTAAGGTCGGATTGACCCGGCGGCTCGATCCGCTCGAACGCGTTCGTGAACTCGGCGACGCCTCGGTTCCGTTCAGGTTCGACGTCCACGCCAAGATTTTCGACGCCGACGCTGTGAGCCTGGAAACGCGGCTACACCAGCACCTTGCCGACCGGCGCGTCAATCGGGTCAACCTCCGGCGCGAGTTCTTCTACGCCACTCCAGCCGAGATTCTCACGATCCTCGAAGACATGGGACTGAAGGACAACCTCCTGGACTACGTCGAGGAGCCGGAAGCACAGGAATGGCGTTCCAGCCAGCAGTTGGCCCGCGACACATAAGCCCGAATACTCTCGGTAGACACGGATTCGAGGTGGACCAGTGGACGTCATGGACTACGACGAGGCCATCGCCTGGCTGAGCGAAACGACGAACTCCAAGGGCAGAGCGTTGCCCACTCGACTGATACTGGGAAACGGGTTCAGCATCGCGTTCGACCCCGCCAGATTCTCATACTCGGCTTTGCGATCCCAGGCTGAGAGCCAAGGCATGCTCAGCCTCACCGCCCAGCACCTTTTCCATAAGTTGGACACTCAGGACTTCGAGATCGTCATCAAGACGCTCGAGGACGCCGCTATTGGGCTCTACGCACTCGATGCCACGAAGTACTCGGCGGAAGCCGCGATACTTAGCGAGGAAGCCTCGAAACTCAAGGACGCACTGGCACACATCCTCGCGGCTCTTCACCCTGAGCGACCGTACGAGATCGACGACGAGGCATATCTACGTGTCCGCAGGTTCCTAGACCAGTTCGATGGGATCTACACTGCGAACTACGATCTCCTGCTCTACTGGACTCTTATGCAGGACTTCCCCGAGGCAAACCTGAAGCCAAGACAAGCGGACGACGGCTTTCGGGATTCTGGGCAAGCTCTCGACTATGTTGTATGGAACCATCTGGACCCCCACTCGCAGTCCGTATTTTATCTCCACGGGGCCCTTCACTTGTACCGCAGCGAGGACGGCTTGAAGAAGCTGACGTGGCGCCGGACCAACGAACCGCTAATCGACCAGATCCGCGGCCAGCTCGAAGCGGACTCATTCCCCCTATACGTGGCAGAAGGGACGAGCAGCGAGAAGCTGACCCGTATCGGCACCAGTGATTACCTCGGTCGCGCACTTCGGTCGCTCGCAGCGATCAGTGGCGGCTTGCTGTCGTATGGGATTTCGTTCAGCAAGAACGACGCACACATCATGGATGCCATCGTCTACTCGAAGATCACCCGACTGGCCGTATCCCTCTTCGGCGACGTCAACTCGTCGTCGAACGAAGCGACGATTAAGGCCGTACAGGACATGCAATCACGCCGAGCGACATCGTACGCGAAGGTCGGCTTGGAGACAGCCTTTTTCGACGCACAGTCCGTCCGGCTGTGGGACTGAGCCCAACCTCTGGAAAGCATGAGTTGCAGCCAGACGTTAATTTTGACGTGGGAGTCAGGGCTACCACGAAGAGGCAGATTAGATAGGTGAGAGCCGGGGCGCAACACCGGCGACTGACTCAACTGCCGTAGTTGATCGCGGCCAGCGGCCAAGGTGGCGACCGCCTCTGATAGTAACACTGAGGACACCCCACGACCAGACAAAAGGGTCTTGTCCGGCATTACTCGACACCGTCCGACACGCCAGGTGCCGCTCTTAACCAGCGGGTTCGGGGTTCGAGTCCCTGATGGCGCACAGTTCCGATACGAAGCCCACCAACGGTTTTATCGCTGATTTCCAGGCGGCGTTGGTGGGCTTTGATCATAGCTGTGACCGGCGGGGTCGAATGAGGCCGTACCCGGTGAACCTCACCATGCGAGACCTGCCGTCGCCGTCGAAATCCAGACTGCCGACGAGAGTTATGGCTGAAGGTACAGGTCGAAACCCGGATTCGACCAGGTCGGGAAGGTCTCGAGGTAAGCGGACACACAGAGCATAGCTATGAAGCCCCCTACGCCCTGGTCGACAGATCAGCGGCGACGATGACACGTGCTGCAAACCCCAAGGTGACCAGGGCCTCAGCGATCGATACGACGAGCAGGTCTGCCCGCACGCCGTCGGCCGTCCAGTAGAGCACGACCGACAACAAGGCCGGGACCGCGAACATCAGCAGGTCCACTGCCAGCTGCATGGACTTGTCGAGACGTCTCAGTGGATCGCAGCGGTGGACAGACTCCCAGGTGAGCACTTGTTCCGAACGATGGGTTAACACCTCGAGCGAGGGTGCCAGGTGCCGCCCCAGATACCTGCCGATTGCCGAGATCTTCTGGTCGTTGACGAAGTATGTCCAGCCCAGGACCACACACACCAACGGCAGAAGCAGGAGCAGGTAAGGGCGCCCGGCCGCTTGGACAACCAAGGCCAGTGTCGCCGCCAGCGCGGCCAGTGCGGCATACATCAGCCGGTCTCGCAGCACGATCCGTGATGTCTGCTCTGCTTTAAGAGCTTCGTACTCTGCCAACAGGACAGCTCTGGACGAGTCGTCCGGCACGGAGTCATCGAGTCGAGTTTCGCTCATCAGCTTGTCTTCACTCCTTCGGTGTCGATCCAAGGCATCCGTCGGGCCCCCAGACACATATGCCCAGGAGCCAGGCCAGGCCCCAGTCACTCCGCCCAGTTCCGCGACCACATGGTCCGGCGGTCGTTCTCGAACTCGATCCAGCCACGTCCCTTGTGAGCCACGGCTTCCAGTATCGGAAGCGCCGCGTCCATCCCGGAGGTCGCCGCGGCGAGTTGGTTCAGCTCCACCTCGCCATCCTCCGGGTCACTTTCGACGTCGACGCGATCACTGACCGCGAGGATCTCCATTCCGTCCAGCAGACGCAGTCGAAAATCACGATTACGCACCTTGCGTTCAGGCTCTGCAGGACGCTTGATCGTCTTCTCCTGGACCGTGAGCGATGCGGACGCGATGCGGTCGTAGCCAAAAACGTTCCAAGCCTCGTTCTTGACCTCTCCGGTGATGAAGTCGAGATATACACGCGAAGCCCGGACCCCATGCCGGGTCAGCAAGATGACCATGACCTGGTACGCGTCGTACCGGGGCGGGCCATGCGGCACCACCCCGCGTCGGGTGTAGGGGGCTCGCCCGTTGAGGACGACATGCGAGATGAGGTCCCGTTCGGCGATATCGCCACCGCGCAACGCCTCTGCCTTGATGTAGGCCTTGTCCAGGGCAAGCCAGCGGGCTATTTCGCTGTCGTTCGGGCGATCGGCCAGCTCGGCTCGCCATCGCTCGTACTCGACCATTTCTTGTTCGAACAGCGCATCCGCGTCAGCCGACAGAAACCGAGTCGCCCTGCGGGCAGCGCAGAATTCGATCACCGCGAGCATCACGAACCAGCCCCCCGCCGCGATCGGCACGACCTGCCAACGCTGAGCGACGCCCAGCAGGCACAGCCCCATCACGGTCAGCACGACGCCGGCGATCTGCCGGTTACGGGCGCCGCTCCCGGCAGCGGGTTCCGGCTGAAGCTGCGAGTCAAGGCCCGGCCATTGCTCAGCGACTTGTCGCGCATGCCAGTCGAAAAGCCACTTCAACCGCTTGACGGTCTGACCGTAGTCCTGGTCGTACCTGAGCCAGTCGTTGAACCTCCGCCGCAGATACCAGCGGCGTCCGGCCGCGTACTCGGGCCAGTCCGGGGCATTCGGCGGGCACGCGTCGCGAAAGCACCGGTCGACGAGCTTGTCAACCTGGCTCGGCTCGGCCGGTTCGTCCGCGGGTCGCGCAGCGTCACTCCGAGAGGTGGCGTGCAGCGCGTGTCCGGTGTGCTCAATGCCGTAACGGATCGTCACGGCACCGCCGACGATCAGTAGGACCAACCCGCACCAGAAAAGGAAGCTCACCGGCCCGAAGAACAGTCCACCCAAGGACAGCACCGCGACCGTGCCTCCGATGAACACCGGTCGGCGATCGTCGATGTCCGTTGTGGACGTCCGGGTTCGATACTTGACAGGTTTCGCCGGGTCGGGTTCGAAGAATTTCCAGGCCCTCGCTTTGCGATTCCCCGCGAAGCGCTCGGTACTGACCTGGTGTTTGCGCTCTGCATCGAGCTGTCGGTCCAGGGCACCGGTGAACAACATCGACAGATGCCGGCTGATCTCGTCCTGCCGATCGGCCGGTAGGTCACCAAAAGCATTCACGGCGTTGAAGGACTGGTCGCCGATAACAGACCTGACCAGCTCGACGAGACTGCGGATAACGCGGTGCGCCCGGGACCATTCGTCTTCCGGCAGTGAGGCACAGAGCTTTCCCACGTCGTGGATTCTTCTGGCGAGGTCCGCGGTGAGATCTCCGAAGCTGCGCTCGCTGAGCACGGCGAGCACGTAGTAGTAGATGCGGTCGGTCGACTGATGACCGTTGAAGACGAGCTCCCCGAACAGTTCTTCGGCACGGCGCGGAAGCCCGCCCGTGAGATACGCAAGTGCGACATCGTGCTTGCGCTCGGCGGAGTCCTCGTCGGAGACGGTGTAGATAGTCGCGTCGTGGAAGACGCTCTCTACATTCTGCACGCCGATCTGCTGGCCGACCTGAGCGTTGCCGGAAGCGACATTCTCGTTCTCGATGCTCTCGACGATCGTGTCCCCGCTCATCGGAATCCCCGGAAGGAGCCGAAGTTGACGCCGTTCTGCTGCCCTACCCGGGCGTTGTCCCGCGCGATGTTCTTGTTGCGAATGGTGGGGACCGGAGACGGCGGTGGCTCATTGCCTCCGGCAGCATCATCATCGGGTTCGAGGGCGGTGATCAGCGCGATCGCGAACGCCGCCGCGTTGCGAGCCGCGAGCAACTGTCCACCTTCGCGGTCCGCCGTGGCCTTGCAACCGTCTGCGAAATCGCTGATACCGCGCACCGCCACAGCGCGGACCTGGTCGCCAAGATGAGCCGCGTGCGCGAAACCGGAGCTCTCCATATCGACGGCTACGGCGTCGTTGTACGACTTGTGCAGCCTCTGGGCCAGTTCGGAGCGGCGGGAGTTGAGGACGACGTCGCCCACCGCGACGGCTTCGAAGTGAACCGCTGGAGCGCCGCCCTCCACCTGGTCAGGCAGGAACGAGTGCCAAGCGTCGCCACGCGGCAACCTCCGCGCCTCTTGGTCGAGACGGTGCGAGACAGACCAAGCAGAGGGGCGCACCAGGAATTCGTCATCCTCGCTGCGACCGCCCTGATAGGAATAGATCTTGGTGGCCACGACTACGTCGCCGATCATGAGCCAGTCACGCAGCCCTCCCGCGACGCCGACGAACACCATGGCCGCAGGCGTGAACTCGGCATTGGCACGTTCGGTGAGCGCTGCAGCGGTCGTGGTGCCCGCGCCGGTCTCCACCACCGCGACGCGGTGTCCCGGATGACCCACGACTGTTCCGACATCGAACACTGTGCCTGACCTGTGACGATGCGGGCGCACGTCCACAAGGTGCTCCAGCACGGCCGCATGTTCCACTGGCAGCGCAGTCATGATCACATTCACTGGCTCTCACTCCAACACGGTCAGGGTGATTCAGGAACGGACCCCCACAAGGCGTCCGACGAGATCGACGTGGCCTGACACCCGCGCCGGGCCGAGGTCTCACCACCACGCTTATTGTCAGAGTGACACGAACCGACGCGTAGAACAAGCCCTAAACAGAGCCAATAGTCATACTGACAAAAACCGCTTCACGCTCCGAAACGCGACCGCATCATCGGAGGAACCAGCTCAGCCGCCTCGCCCGCGCGATAGAGGGCAGCGGGCCTGCCAGTGAGAGAAGGCCGCTTGCCGCCGGTGGGCACGACAAAGCCATCAGCATCGGTGACTTTGCGGTGGAAGTTCGGCTTGTCCAGCACGACGCCCCATACAGCCTCGTAGACCTCGCGCATGTCTGCGATGGTGAACTCAGGGCCACAGAAGGCCGTGGCGATGGTGCTGAACTGCAGCAACGTACGCGCCAGCTCCACCGCATCGGCCAGGATACGAGCATGGTCGAAGGCCAGCGCTGTGTCAGTGGCTTCGGCGACCGGCATCCAGTGGGCGGCTCGTGCGTCTGACCCGGCGACCGGCACCGGCAGGTTCGGGGCAATAGCGAGGTAAGCGCAAGTTACCACCCGCGGACGTCGGGGATCCCGGTCCGGCGCGGAGTACACGCCCACCTGCTGCAGCTTCAACGCCTCGGCATCGAGACCCGTCTCCTCGGCCAACTCACGCGCCGCGGTCTCCTCCAACGACTCGTCACCGCGCAGGAATCCGCCCGGCAACGCCATGCGGCTCTGGAATGGCTCATTCTTCCGCTCCACGAGCAGGACGCACAGCACACCGCCTCGAATGGTCAGGATGACCAGGTCGGCGGTGAGCGTCACTGTCTGCCGGGCACGGCTCATGCGCGAAGACTACCTACTGGCGTCCCATCCTTCGCCCGGTCGCCGCAGTCAAGCCAGCACCGCCGCCTCAACCGGGGGACGGCAACGTAGTGCCCACTGCGGCCTACCTCCGATAGATGAAGATCGGAGGTGTAGTTCCAGGCGTATCCGGCGGGCCACACTACAACGACCACCAAAGCCGCCCGACCAATGTCGCACCAACCTTCGACGGCACCATCTATCCACTCCATCGAAGGAAGCGAGACTCATCCAGCCCGGGTCGAACGTGCTCGACGAAGGGAGATCGCGCTTCTGGCCCCAAGCAGCCTTGACTTCTTGGCACTCAGCTTGACCCGCATAGCCTCAGACAGCACAAAGCGAGCCTTCACAGCGTGTTGCACCGAGGCCGCCAGCGTGACTACCACGACAGCCACATTGATCGCATCAACGCCTGTCCACAACGCCGACTCCACTTGACTTCGCATAAGGACAATAATGAAGCCCCCAGCGAAGATCATCGCTGATGATTGCCAGGCCAGCCGAAGTTCCGCTCGAACCTCACGCGGAAATTCAAAAGCTATCGCAAAGAGTAAGCGAAACCCACAAACTACCTGCGGGGCAAGCGCAAGAACTACCGAGAACCCAAATAGCCAACTCGCTTCGACTAACGAAATGATGAAAACGAACGCAATCCCGAGCACTGCCAACAGTGCGTCGGTGACGCGCACTAGGAGCCGTAAACGCCGCCACTTTTTCGGCTCGCCCATCCGCTTGTAACGAAACCGTTCTTTCGGACGACGAATCCTTAGCGATCCCCTCATGTAATCATGATGCCACAATCGCAATAAACACCACTGTTCGGGCCACCCTCCTGCCCGACAACCCGATCTCCCAAGCGCTCCGCGGCCTCGGCCTCGACGTCGACAAAGGCGACCACTACGACGAGTTCGACGCGATCGGGCTCAACCGACACCGCGACACCGACAACTGGTTCGACCATTTCGATTGATCACGATCTTCTGCCCAACATCAGCGTCGCGCCCACCGCCGGCCCAGGCCACGGGGTCGAGACGGATACAGCGGCCGTCCGTAGCGTCTCCTTGATCCGGCGCAGCGACGTCTGCCCGATTGGACACTGCCGACAGTGCAGCACAAACCCCACTTGCATCATAATGCATCAATTACTATTAAAACGCACGACGGTTTTCAATTTCCTCGCAAACGACCAGGGCACGATTTTTTCATGCTGAAGACGTCCGACAACAACACTCGGTGCGACACCTACGTCGTCCGCGAAAGTTCTGATTGCCTGCTCCGTGACCGCAGCAGGCAGAGAAAGGAACTTTTGTAACTTTTGTTCAGGAATCAATGAATTCTGAGCAAACTTATCAGCTTCCCTCTCCGACTCGCTCGACGCACCTGGAACCTTGGAGTCTCCATGCAGAAATATCGGCGACGAATCAACCTCGCCATCGTCGCCTGGCTCCTTTCCGTGATCAAGAAAGGTCAATCGCTTGCCGTGCAGCAATACATGTGCCAGCTCATGGAAGAACGAGAACCAAAAAGTATCGTCGGTCTTGAATCGATCACTGAGCCCGATCATCACCTTGTCAGATGCAAGCCAACGTGTCACGCCCGATAAGTGTGTATTCTTCAGCGCTGGAATGAACACGAGGGAAACACCAAGCGAAGCACACAGCCGCGGAAGCTCAACTTGCCAAAGAGCGGGCTGCTGAAGCGTTAGATTCCGCATTTCAGGTATCGACGCAATGAGTCGCTCACGACTAAAGGGTTCGCATTCGATATTGCGCGCTCTAACCTCGCACACCCTGAGCCAGGTGGCGATTGAGTAGCCATCACCTTCGACAAGTTCAGAACGCCGGAAGGCAAGCCGATACTCCCGCCAAGCCTGCTCCGCAACATCAGGCGTGGCGACCCCGAAGAAACTCAGTAGCCGCTGCAGATTGGCCAACGACTGACCAGTATCGCGAAGCACTCCCATTTGCGCGAGGAATGCCAGCGGAAACTTGCCGACCCAACCGATTTCGCCCGCCAGTTTACGCTCGTCCTCGAGAGCACTTTGATGCGTCTGGTAGACCGCTTCCAACTGATTCCAGGTTTCAGCAGAAACTCCGGTCGCGCGTTCGAGCCGCACCGCAATGTCGGGACTCAGGGATACCACACCCTGGACTATCTGGTTGACATGCTTCGTGGACAGGCCGGCGCGGCGGGCAAGATCGGCTTGGCTAACCCGCTGTTCATCGAGTTGCTCTTTCAGGATTTCACCCGGATGCGGCGGCGTCTCGGGACGGTAAGGGTATGAGCCCGCGGGTGATGTCATCGAAGGCTCCCCTTGCGCTCGAGGGATGAATCATCGGAGCGTTGACCTGGACGCGCCAGCCCAACAAGCAGGACGTCTACAACGACCACCGACGTCACAGATGCTTCGTCGAAGAGTTTCACACTGTCGTCGGCACCTTGCACGACCAACTCGACCTCCTGACCGGCCGGGATGAACACGACCGCCCGCTGGGCGACCAACCCCGAGCGCAGTCGTACTGCCGCGAACTCTCGCATCTTGGCGAGATTGACCACTCCATGCAGCTGCCCGAGCCGGAGCCGGATCAGCCGAGCCGATTCCTTACCGTAAGCAGCAACTCGCGCTCGGTCACTGTTGCAGGTGCGTGCCAGCTCCCGGGAGCCGAACTCGACATTCATTCGCCACCACGACCCATTTTGGTTTACCCGATCAGTGCATGCTACCTTCCTCCGTCATCGGCTCGATCTTGTTTACCGATCCGGTGCATGAAATCCAGGGACACGAGCGAAGACCGCTACGCAGTGGCGCATGGGGAGCACCGGCGAAGTGGAACGTGAGGGAGATTCAAAATGTCGAGCGAGACTCATGTGACCCATCCTGTCCTGGGGCGGTTCGCCGAGAGCCGGGTCAACGTCGCGAAGGAGCAAGCAAAGCGGCGCCGCGAGCAGGTGAACCATCTGCGCACACGCCTCGAGGTCCACCTCGCGGCGAACCCGGGCTACGACCTGGTCAAGCTGCGCGCGTCCGGCAGTACCGCCAAGCACACGGCTATCAGCAGGCGGCGTGGCGAGGGATCGGACGCAGACGTCGCCGCGTACCTGCGCTGCGTGGATCCGGAGATCGACGAGGCGAAGCTGCTCGACTGGCTGTGCGAGCGCTGCCAGGAGGTCTACGGCAAGACGAAGGTCGCCGACGATTTCGTAATCTCGCAGCACGCGGTCGGGATCACGCTGCGCAGCTCAGGACTGAAGATCGACGTCGCGCCGGTCCTCTACTCCGGCGAAGCGGACGACAAGGGCTTCCTGGTCACCCGCCAGGGGCAGCGCGTCCTCACCTCGGTCACCTTGCACCTGCGCTTCATCCGCGACCGGCGGAAGCTCGCCGGGCCGGGCTACACCGAGCTCGTCCGATTGCTCAAGGCCTGGATCCGCGAGGCGAAGTCCCGGGATCCGCACCTGCGGTGCAAGAGCTTCCTGCTCGAGCTCGTCGTCGCGCACCTGTGGGACACCGGGTGGCACGGCGCAGGACTGCAGGTCGACGACTACCCCATCGCGTTCGAACAGGTGCTGGCCTACATCACGACCACCGGCCTGAGGACGCCGATCACCTTCGGCGACTTCTCCACCACCGACGAGATCACCACGACCAACGACCCGATCCAGATCTGGGATCCGGTGAACCCGGAAAACAACATCGCGTCCAGCTACACCGAGGCCGATCGGAAGCGTCTCGTCGAGACCACTGCCTCGGCTCTCGATTCGGTGAGCTGGGCCGCCACGGCTCCCACCCAGGGCGCCGCGTATGACGCCTGGCGCGAGCTGTTCGGCCCGTCCTTCCCGGGGGAATGACCATGACCCTCTCCATAACCCGATCAGCATCCTTCACCCTCACCGACGCCCGGTACGTCGGCGCGAAGATCGGCGCAGACCTGCGCCAGCTGCGCGCACTGTACGGGGAACCCGAGAGCGCCACGGAGATCACCGACTACGTCGAGGAAGTCGCCCAGCTGCTCAACCACGGCTACCTCGACTCCGTGTCCTACGGGTTCCGCGACCCCGACACCAACCTCTGGAAGCTCCGGCTCCGCTACCGCGCCACCCTCGGCGGCCACCTTCTCGATGAAGGTCCCGGCCGCCTGCCGAGGACTGCACCTGTCACCGGCCTGCCGTTCTGTTCCTTCCTCAACTACTCGACCAAGTTCAATAGCCTGCCGCAGGCCAAGCGCACCGCCTTCAAGAAGGCACTTCCCGTCGATCGGACCACCGGCACCGAACCCGCGACCGGTACCGGCGCCACCACGCCCGGCCACAGCTACGGCCAAAACGGCACCGGGGTCACCCGCGACGTGTTCGTCGCCCTCGACGACTAAACTTCAGGAGAGCACCATGAGCAGTCAAGACGACCTCTTCCACCCTGTCGTCGAACTCCCCGAACCGGTTCGGCAAGCGCGCTACAACCGGCTCGTTGGCCTCGACGACGTCAAACGTCGCCTCCGCAAGGAGGCGATGCTTCTCGCGATGCCCGACCGCCTGCAAGCCTGGGCCGTCACACACCACCCCGCCCGCGAAATCGCCGCGCTCCCCCTCTTCACCGACCGCGCCCCGCTGTTCGTCTTTGCCGGCGACGTCGGCTCGGGTAAGTCCGCGCTCGCCGAGTCCTTCGGCTGCGACCTCGCCAGCCTGCTCGACCTGCCCGTCCTCCTCTACCGGCTCAAGCTGTCCACCCGCGGAAGCGGTCTCGTCGGGGAGATGACAACCTTGATCGGCGACGCCTTCACCCACCTCAAAGCGCAGGCGGCCGCAGCCCGAACCGGCAACCTAGCCCGGCGGGTGCTCGTGTTCGTCGTCGACGAAGCCGACGCTCTGGTCCAATCTCGAGAAGCACAGCAGATGCACCACGAAGACCGCGCCGGCGTAGATGCCTTCCTCGCCGGAGTCGACAGCCTCGCCGGGATGAGACTGCCGGTCCTGGTGGTCTTGTGCACCAACCGCCCTGGTGCCCTTGACCCGGCTGTCATGCGCCGAGCGGCCGCGACGTTCACTTTCAGTCGGCCGGACACCGAGCAGCGCCGAGCCATCCTCGCCGATGCACTGGAAGGACTGGGCCTCCGACCAGACACCATCGAGAAGCTGGTCGAGCTGACCGGCCCGACCGGTTCCCGTGCCGGCTTCACGAGTTCCGACATCACCCAGCGCCTGGTGCCGGCCGCCGTCCTCGATGCTTTCCCCGACGGCCCGGTCCGCGATGAACGCCTCCTCACCATCGCCGCCGAACTCACCCCGAGCCCGGTCTTCGCCGAGCAGAACTAGAACGCCAGTGCGACGGTTCCCCACCGCTGCCGCCCCTGGATCCGTCCCATCCCTGCACCGGAGGTTGCAGATGCCCCAGATACACGACTTGGACCCGATCTTCCTCAGCTACCGACACTCGGACGGGGACCCTCTGGCCGAACGCGCCGCCTGGATTCTTCGTGCCCATGGCGTCCCCGTGTGGCACGACCAGACCCACCTGCCACCGGGTCGCTTCCAGCGGCGACTGCAAGAAGCCCTTGATTCAGGACTGTCCGGAGCCGTCCTCCTCGTCACGGCCGACATGGTGCATTCGAGCTACGTCCGGGAGTTGGAATTACCGGAACTTCTTCGGCTGGAAGAGGACTCGGCCTTCACCTTCGCCATCGGCAATACCATCACCGGTCCGGACGGCGGACTGGACTACGGCGCCCCTGACCGTCTGCTCCCCCAGGAACTCGCGACGCTGAGCGACTTCGACCAGTTCGCGGTGCTCGACCACGCCGGGCTAGCGCGACTGGCCGGCGAGATGGCGATCCGCCGTGTCCGCCGTGCGGCCGTCGATAACCGGCTGCATCTCGACATCCAAACTCGGACCCCCGCCTTGGGTACCCGGAAGGTACCGCTCGCGCCTCGGACTCGACCGCCCCTGCGCAATACCACCGTGCCGCCCGCCGAAGCTTGGGAAGACTTCGCGCCGTTCCTCGGCGACCTGCCTCGCATCGTGCAGTCGGCCGACGCTCAGCACCTGCACATCACCGGCGGCGCACACCTGAGCATGGCCTTCGCGCTCGGGGCCGCGTTGCCGACCACGACCGGGTTGGCCGTCACGGTCACCGACCAGGACGGAAACGAATGGACGGGAGTTGAAACTCAGCCAGTGCCCCTCGTGCAGAACGCGATTCCCCTCGGCGGTCCGGCCGATGGCCCCGTCGCCGTGTACCTCGATCTCGCGCCCGCGCCGCCCAACAAAGACTTCCGCCGCTACGTCGAAAGCCACCTCTACGCCCACGCAGTCGAGATCGCTGTGGCGAAACGCGAACCCATCCCCGCTGACGCCGGCTCCGCACTAGTCACCGAACTACGCCGACGCATCGGCAAGGTCGCAGGAAGCCGGCCCGTGCACTTGTTCATGCGCGTCCCTTTCGCCCTCGCCGTGATGCTGGGTCGCGCCTGCAACACGCTGCGAGTCACCCTCTACGAATGGGAACGGGAAGCCGAGACACCAACGTACCTCGAGATGGCGACCGTGTCCGCAGGCCGCAGTGGCGGGCCAGTGGTGTCATGGACGACCGACCGGCCTCTCACGCAAGTCAAAGTAGACAGCGCATAGATACGCCTAAGCGCCGCGATCACCATCAGGACCTGTGCGCAACTCGGACGTCAGCCCGACCACGGTCCCCACCATCGTGCTCACAGCCGAAACAACCGGATCACGCCGGTCCCCCGCACTCATCACCGCCATCACCCCAACGCGGCTCTCCAAAGCCGCCGGACCAAGCGACAGAACCCCGACATCCGCGAGCCCGAGACGCGCCCGAGAGGTCCGAAACAGTCCGACACCAGGCGACATACCCCGACACGGCAGACCAGTCACGACCAGACGAAAAGGTCTTGTCCGACATCACTCGACACCGTCCGACACGTCCAGATGCCGACTCTTAACCAGCGGGTTCGGGGTTCGAGTCCCTGATGGCGCACAGTAAGAGATCAAAGCCCACCAACGGTTTTATCCCGGATTTCCGGATGCCGTCGGTGGGCTTTGATCGTATGTGCAGCCCGGGTGCAGCCGACGTGTCACCCCGATTCAGTTACCGACCGCTACCAGCCGCGCCCGCGATGACCCGCTGCGCTGTCGGGGCACCACTACCTTGTTGATCTTGGCACCTCGCTGGTATCCCGCCCGCCGGACGAGAGCCGCCGTCGCATCCGCCGCCTGCTGCGCCAGGCACGGCAGGACACCCCAGGAGCATGATCGTTCTCATCGATAACCGCTGAACCGATGTTCCCCGAGGCTGTTTTCAGCCTACCGACCGTTCTTGTGCCGACGGCAGGCAAGCAGGGTGGAGTCGGCGGCGTGGATCGTCGTTCCGCCGCGGATCAAGGTCCGTGGCCGTTGTTCGACCGCGAGGACGTCGAAACCGTCCGGCAGGCCGGGCAGCAGGTCCTTGGCATAGAACATCGCCGCGCGCTGCCCGGCGGTCAGTGGGGCGGACGACCCCATCGGGGCATGGCCCACGATCAGGAGGTGCCCACCGGGGGCGACGGCGTCGGCGAGCCGGCGGGTCACCTGTGTCATCCCGCCGTCCGGCGGCTGCAGGTAGTGGCTGGTGACCAGGTCGTAGGATCGGCCGCCTGCGGTGAAGACGCGAGCGTCGATCTGCCACCAGTCGACATGGTCGGCGACGCCGTCCTGCTCGGCGCGCCGGGCAGCGCGTGCCAGGCCGGCTGCGGAGAAGTCAGCGCCGGTGACCGTCCAGCCCTGCCGGGCCAGCCAGATCACATCGCCTCCCTCGCCGCAGCCGACGTCGAGAGAGCTGCCCGGTGTCAGCCCGGCCGCCTCGGCTACGAGCTGCACATTGGGCTGTCCGCTGAAGACCTGCTCCTGGCCGGCGTAACGCTCGTCCCAGCCGTGCGGCTCGAACATGGCGGCCGTCTCCTCGTCGCTGAGCGGCTGGTGTTCTGTCATCTCAAACGCCTTCCCTTTACCTGTGGCCGGCTGTCGAAGCGAGTGTCAGGACTTCACCTCGTGTCGGCGCTCATCGAACTTCTGCACGCTGGACTCACGAGAAGTTCAGCGTGGCGGGATGTGCCGCGACGGCGCGGTGCACGTCCTCGGTGACCAGGTCGATGTTCATCATTGCCCCGGTCAGCCCACCCTGTGCGGCAGCGTCGATGACCTGCGCCCGGTGTCCTCGCACGTTGCCGGCCGCCCACACCCCGGGAACAGAGGTCGCTCCCGTCTGGGGGTCGGCGGGCAGGGTCTCGCCGATGAGCTGGCCGTCCATGTCCTTGACCTCGACCGTCAGGCCCAGGTCTGCGAGCAGAGTGTCGACTTTGGCCACCGACACGGGGAAGACGACGGCGGCCTGGACTTCGGTCACGCTGTCACCGACCCGGACGCCGCTGAGTGCGTTGTCGGTGACCTCGACGCCGGTGACCCGGCCGGGCACCACGCTGATCTGGCGCGCGGCGAGCTCGGTGCGTTGCGGCGCGGTCAGTTCCACGGACTCGTTGGTGAACAGGGTGACCTTCTCGCTCCACTGACGCCACAGTTGCGCCTGGTGGAGTGAGGCGACGCCGCTGGCGATCAGCCCGATTGCCTTGTCTCGGACCTCGTAGCCGTGGCAGTAGGCACAGTGCAGCACGTCCACGCCCCAGCGGTCGACAACGCCGGGAATGTCGGGCAGCTCGTCGACGACACCAGTGGCCACCAGTACCCGCCTTGCGTCAACAGTGCTCTCGTCGGCAAGGGTGATCCGCAGGGCATCCTCGCTGACACGCTCCACGCCGATCACGGTGTTGTCGCGGACGGTGCCGCCGTACTGCTCGACCTCCGATCGGCCGATGGTCAGCAGTTCGTGCGGATCGACACCTTCGCGTCCGAGATAGCTGTGGACCTGGGTGGCAGGCGCGTTGCGGGGCGTGCCTGCGTCGATGACCAGTACGTCACGCCGGGCACGGCCCAACGTCACAGCCGCCGCCAGGCCCGCTGGTCCACCACCGATGATGACTACGTCGTGAGTGCTCATGCGAGCAACGGTGCTGCGGTCAGTTGCCTACCCGCAACTTGCCTTGCTGAAACGGCAAAATGGAGACCCCGGCAGGTGCTGCAGGCGATCACGGGCACTCGACCACGCCCGTACGATCGGGACGCCCATGGCGGCGATCAGCGGGCGCACGAAGCTCTCGGCGCTGCCGAGATCCACGGCTTGACGTTTCGGGCCAGAGGGACATTCCGTACGGGCAGCACGGCGATCACCACGGCCCGGTGCGATCACGCCCGCGAGCATCGACCTTCGGCGAACCCTGGTAGAACCGCCGGCCAGCGTGCTGTACGACCATGATCAATCTCAGCGCCGACGGCTGTACCTATGTTCCCCAAGGCCACAATCGAAGCAGGACGTACTCAACTGCCG
Organism: Amycolatopsis sp. lyj-112; assembly: GCF_046549055.1. Taxonomy (NCBI): domain Bacteria; kingdom Bacillati; phylum Actinomycetota; class Actinomycetes; order Pseudonocardiales; family Pseudonocardiaceae; genus Amycolatopsis; species Amycolatopsis sp. lyj-112. Next base: position 287,732 of record NZ_JAJPWS010000011.1, read on the forward strand.
CTGACCGGTAGTTCGGTCCGGCAGACGAGCGCCAACTGGCGTGGCACGTTGACCCTGTACGTCGCTGGGCACATTCGCAAAGACGCCGACCAAGCGATAGAACCCGGCATCTGCGAGCCCGAGACGAGCCCGAGTTCTCGCACAGCTGCCCGCGGGATGATCTTGGCGGTCGCGTCGGCCGCAGCGGCTTGGCAGTTCTCATCGGTCGCTTCGGCCGCAGCCCCTACCCCGCGTCAACAACCTCACGACCCGCGACGACTAGGGCGTGTCCTGCGGATCTTCATCGGAGGTGCAGGATGATGCAGGCGAGGATGATCTCGGCGCGGTGGTAGGCAGCTCGTTTGGCGTATCGGGTCGCTAGGCCTCGGAATTGTTTGAGCCGGTTGAAGCATCGCTCGACGACATTGCGGAGCTTGTAGAGGTCGGGGTCGAAGGCCGGTGGCCTGCCACCGGCCTTGCCCTTCGCTTTGCGGCGGCCGATCTGGTCAGCGCGCTCGGGAATGGTGGCCTTGATCCTGCGCTCCCGCAGCGCCTTCCGGGTACTCGGGTGGGTGTAGGCCTTGTCGGCCAGCACCCGCCCGACCCGCACTTTCTGCCCGTCCACCTCGATGTCACGGATGT
>NZ_JAJPWS010000012.1:0-255295 GCF_046549055.1 Amycolatopsis sp. lyj-112
AACTCTCCAACAATGTCAAATTTGATCGAGGCAATTTAATGCACTCAAAGGAACCTCAAACGAGGTTCAAATACATAAGCTCTACTGGCTTAGTTCACTAGCACACTGTTGAGTTCTCAAGCAACACACCCCGAATCGCGCCGCACGCGGCCTTATCCGAAGCAGTCATTCCTAGCAGTTTTTGGTGGGACACCCACTCAATCACCTTGAGGCGAGAGCTTGGTTCGTGTCCCGGTCGGCCACCCGGTTTCCCTGGCGACTTGGAGAACTTTACATGGCCGGGAAGGGCCCGAAACAGGGGGGTACCTTAACTGCGTTTTCGCAGGTCAAGCCCCTGTTCCGGGCCGGTCGCCTCGATCAGCCCCCGACGCGCACGCCGGCGACGTTGCGCTTGCCCTTGCGGACCACGAGCCAGCGGCCGTGCAGAGCGTCGTCCGAGGACGGCTTCCACTCCTCGTCGGCGATCTTCGTGTTGTTGACGTACGCGCCGCCTTCCTTGACGGTGCGGCGCGCGGCGCCCTTGCTGTCGACGAGCCCGCCGGCGATCAGCAGATCGATGATCGTCGACTCCCCCCTCGGGTCGACCTTGCCGTTCGGTACCTCGGCCATGGCCGCGTCCAGCGTCGGCGAGTCCAGCTCGCGCAGTTCCCCCCTGCCGAACAGCGCCTGGCTCGCCGCGATGACCTGCCGGGTCGCCTCCTCGCCGTGCACCAGGGTCGTGAACTCCTCGGCCAGCCTCTTCTGCGCCGACCGCAGGTGCGGCCGCTGCTCGGTGTCCTCGGCCAGTGCCGCGAGCTCCTCTTGCCCGAGGAAGGAGAACATCCGCAGGTAGCGGACGACATCGGCGTCCGCGACGTTCACGAAGTACTGGAACCACGCGTACGGCGAGGTCATCTCCGGGTCCAGCCAGAGGCTTCCGCCACCGGTGGACTTCCCGAACTTGCGCCCCTCCGAGTCGGTGACCAACGGCGCGGTCAGCGCGTGTGTGTGCCCGCCGTCGGTCCGGCGGATCAGATCGACGCCGCCGATGAGGTTGCCCCACTGGTCAGAGCCGCCGACCTGCAGCTTGCAGCCGTACTCGCGGTACAGGTGCAGGTAGTCCTGCGACTGCAGCAGCAGGTAACTGAACTCGGTGTAGGACATGCCGTCGGTCTCGAGCCGCCGCTTCACCGTCTCCCGGTTCAGCATGGTGTTGACCGGGAAGTGCTTGCCGACGTCGCGCAGGAACTCGAGCACGTTCTGCTGCCCGGTCCAGTTCAGGTTGTTCTCGACGACGGCGCCGGTCGGCGAACCGTCGAAATCGACGAACCGCTCGAGCTGACCGCGGATGCGGCCCGCCCATTCGGCGACCGTGTCGAGGGTGTTGAGCGTGCGCTCACCGGCGTCCCTCGGGTCGCCGATCATCCCGGTGGCGCCGCCGGCCAGCACGATCGGCCGGTGCCCGGCCCTCTGGAACCGCGAAAGCATCAACAGCGGGACGAGGTTGCCGGCGTGCAGGCTGGGCGCGGTCGGGTCGAACCCGCAATAGAGGGTGAGGGGCCCTTGGTCGAGGTCTCGCCGCAAAGCGTCGGCGTCGGTGGATTGCGCGATCAGGCCGCGCCAGGTCAGCTCGTCAAGGATGTGCTCACTCACGCCTGTAGATGATCCCGCACCAGGTCAACCGACTATCGGCCGGGGGTTGCCACCCGTCGTTTGCCGCCGCGGCGATAGGTGGAGACGGCGGGTGATCCGTCGACCCAGAACCGCCACGGCGTGTCCATCGCCATCGCGACGCCGACGCGCGGTCCAGTGCGGATGGCCGAATCCGGCACCCGGTCGCCGGTGAACAGCCGGACGGGTGACGCGGGGTCGGTCAGGTCGACACCGTTCTCAGCCCGGTCGATCCCGAGTACCGAGGTGAGGATGGCGGGCCCCTTGGCGAGTTCGCCGTTACCCCGAGCGGTCGGCCGCCGCTTCCGGACGATGTCCGCGCCGGACACGACCTCACCCGCGCGCAGCAGCACAGCGCCCGGCTGGCCGTCTTCGGTGCCGACGACGTTGGCGCAGAAGTGCATGCCATAGACGAAATACACGTACAGGTATCCCGCGGGCCCCCACATGACCGCGTTGCGCGGGGTCTTGCCGCGATAGCAGTGCGACGCGGGATCGTCGAGCCCTCGGTAGGCCTCGACCTCCACCAGCCGGACGGCGACCGTGCCGTCCGGCCCGGTCGCTTCGATCACCGAGCCGAGCAGGAGCGAGGCCAGTTCCACCGGGTCCAGCGCCAGCTCCTGCCGGGTGAACTGCCTTCCGGTCACCACGTTTCCGCACTCCCCTTATGTCCGCGATCTCCCTGGCGCCGACCCTATCGCGTTGAGCGACCGCTCAAACATGCCCTAAAGTCTGGAGTGATGAACGGGCCGAGCACGAAGCAGCGCTTGATCGACGGCGCGCTGGAAACCATCCGCACCAGCGGCATCACCGCGGTGTCCGCGCGGACCGTCGCCACCGCGGCGGGCTCCAACCAGGCGCTGATCTTCTACCACTTCGGCAGTGTCGAGGAGTTGATCGCGCAGGCCTGCGTCACGGCGACCGAAAGCCGCGTCACCCACTACAGGGACCGGTTCGCCGCCGTGACCACGGTGGGTGAGCTGCTCGAACTCGGCCGGACCATCCACGCGGAGGAACGGGCCGAGGGGAACATGGCGGTGCTCGCCCAGACCCTCGCCGGCGCGCAGGGCGGCGGACGGCTGGCCGAGGCGACCCGGCAGGCGCTGGACAAATGGGTCCATGAGGTCCGGAGCACCCTCGACCGCGTGCTGGCCGGTTCGCCGCTGCTCGAACTGGCGGACACCGAAGGACTCGCCCACGCGGTCTCCGCCGGATTCCTCGGCCTGACGTTGTTCGAATCGGTCAATCCGGAAGGCAGCGAGCAGGCCCTGGCGGCGCTGGGGCAGCTCGCTGTCCTGATCGACGTCCTCGAAGGACTCGGCCCGGTCGCCACCCGCGCGGTGCGCGCGAAGCTCCGGAAGACCGCGAAGAAGTAGCTACGCGATCTTCGGCGCCACTCGCATCGAGGTGTCGCAGTACTCCGTGCCGTCGGGCAGCCGGGAGAACAGCACCGGCATCCAGTCGTCCCCGAACATCGGGTTCATCCCGGCGAAGACGTTCTCCGCCACCGGCACCAGATCCGCCTCGATCGGCGGGGCGATGCCCTTGAGCCCGTCGGCGAATTCGTAGACGAAGCGCAGCTTCCCGTCGTTTTCGGCGACGGTGATGATGACGCCTTCGCGCCGGTAGATACCGGCGAAGGGCGCGACGTCCACTGAGGGCGGCGTCGCCGGCGGAGCGAAGTCGGCCGGCACCCGGACTCCGGCGAGTTCGCCGAGCAGTTCCCGGAAGAGCGCCGAGTAGAGCCTGTCGGTCGTGCCGTGGTTGGTGAGCAGCACGAGGGCCACCCCGGCCGCGGGCACCACCCGAAGGTAGGAGCGCTGCCCGATCGACGAACCGTTGTGGCCGAAGCCGGGCGTGCCGTCCCAGTCGTGGATCGACAGGCCGAGACCCCAGCCGTCGGAACCGAGCGTCCACTTGTCGAACACCTCGACCTCGCGACGCCGCATCGCGGCCACCGTCTCCCCGGCGAGCACTCGTGTCCCGTCGGCCGCCGTACCGTCCAGCAGCATCCGGGCGAACCGGGCGACGTCGCCGGCGGTGGCGAGAACGCGCCCGTACGGACCGGCCGAGCGCGGCAGGAGATCCCAGGCGGCGTCGGTTCCGGGTCCTCCCCCAGATGTCCCATCGCCACGCGGAACCGCAACGCCTCTTCGGGCAGGGTCATCGTTTCGGTGAGCCCGAGCGGCGCGATGAGCCGTTCCCGCAAGGCGTCGTCCCAGGTCAGGCCGGTGAGCACCTCGACGATGCGGCCGAGCACGTTGTACCCGACGCTACTGTAGGACGCCGCCGCTCCCGGCGGACAGTCCATCGCCACTCCCCGGGCCGCTTCGACGTACTTGGCGAGGCAGTCGTCGCCGCGACCGGTGTCTTCGGTGAAGTCGCAGGTGAGCCCGCTGGTGTGACTGAGCAGCTGCCGGGCGGTGATCGTCTTCGTCGCCTCGGGATCGACCGTCGCGAACTCCGGCAGCACCTCGATCACGGGCGCGTCGAGGTCCAGTAGCCCTTCTTCGGCCAAGCCCAGGACCAGCGCGGCCGTGTAGGCCTTCGCGATCGAACCGAGCTGGAAGACCGAATCGGTGGTCGTCTCCACCCCGGTCCCGCGGTGCAGCACCCCGCTCGCGAGTTCGTGGATCTCGCCCCCGGTCAGCACCGCGAGGGTCGCCCCCGGAACATGGTGCTCGGTCCGCAGGTCGTCGAGGCGGGCCTGCCAGTGGGCGTGATCGAAGTCTTTCCGTACAGTGTTCGGCATACTGAACACTGTACGGAAAATGAGGGCGAGGAGTGTGAATGGCGCGGAAATCGTTCCCGTCGGTGTGGGCACGACCCCCGAAGCGGCAGCGCGACCAGCCGTCGCTGAGCCGGGAGCAGATCGTTTCGGCGGCCATCGAACTGCTCGACGCCGAAGGCATCGACGCGCTGAGCATGCGGAAGCTCGGGATCCGGCTGAACGCGGCCGCCGCGTCGATGTACACCCATGTGGCCGGCAAGGACGAGCTGGTCGAACTCGTCGTCGACGAGATCTACGGCGAGGTCGAGCCACCGCGGCCGGGCCAGTGGCGCACGGCGGCGACGCGGTTCGCGCACGACCTGCGGTCGACGTTCCTCCGCCATCCCTGGATCGGCTCACTGCTGGGCGAGGCGGGGGTGGCGTATCTGGGCCCGAACGTGCTGATGCTGTCGGAGGCGACGCTGGCGTTGTTCGAAGACGCCGGATTCTCGCTGGACGACGCCGACCTGGCGTTGAACACCGTCATGGCCTACGTCGTCGGCCGGGCCACCAGTGAGGCCGCGTGGCTCACGACGCTGAACCGCAGCGGACAGACCGAGCAGGCCTGGAAGGCCCAGCTGTGGCCGGCCGCCGAACAGGCGGTGCGGGAGTACCCGCGGCTGAAGAAGCTGTACGCCGCACAGAGAAACCAGAAACCGGACGAGACCAACAACGCCGACTTCGAGCGCGGGCTGGAGTGCGTCCTCGACGGTCTCGCGACCAAGCTTCCCTGATGCGCGTGAAGGCCCCCTTCCCTCGGGTGAGCCGAGGGAAGGGGGCCTTCACGTACTTCTCAGCTGAGCCAGGTGCGGTGTTCGGTGACCCGCGCGACCAGCCGGTCCAGCTGCTCGGCGACCCGCTCCGGAGCGGTACCGCCGCGGGAGTTGCGCGAACGCACCGAACCTTCGACGGTCAGCACCTCGCGCACCGCCGACGTCAGCGCCGGGTTGATCTTCTCGAACTCTTCGTCGGTCAGTTCGTCCAGGCCGACGCCTCGACCTTCGGCGACACGGACGCTCTCCCCCGCCGCTTCGTGCGCGACACGGAACGGAACCCCTTGGCGCACCAGCCATTCGGCGATGTCGGTGGCGAGGGTGAAGCCGGCGGGCGCCAGTTCGGCGAGGCGGTCGACGTGGAAGGTCAGCGTCTCGAGCATGCCCGCGATGGCCGGGAACAGCAGTTCCAGCTGCTCGACGGAGTCGAAGACCGGCTCTTTGTCCTCCTGCAGGTCCCGGTTGTACGCCAGCGGCTGCGCCTTGAGCGTCGCCAGCAGTCCGGTCAGGTTGCCGATGAGCCGTCCGGACTTGCCCCGGGTCAGCTCGGCGACGTCGGGGTTCTTCTTCTGCGGCATGATCGAACTGCCGGTGGCCCACGCGTCGTCGAGGGTGACGTAGCCGAATTCGGCGGTGTTCCAGATGATCACCTCTTCGGCGATCCGCGACAGGTTGACCGAGAGCATCGCGACGTCGAAGGCGAACTCGGCGACGAAGTCCCGCGACGCGGTGCCGTCGATGGAGTTGTCGACGCTGGTGTCGAAGCCCAGCTCGGCGGCGACGGCCTCCGGGTCCAGGCCCAGTGAGGAGCCCGCGAGCGCGCCGGAACCGTAGGGCGACTCGGCGGTGCGAGCGTCCCAGTCACGCAGCCGGGTGACATCGCGCAGCAGCGACTGGCCGTGTGCGAGCAGGTGGTGCGCCAGCAGGACGGGCTGGGCGTGCTGCAGATGAGTACGGCCCGGCAGGATCGCGTCCGGGTGCCGCTGAGCCTGGGAGACCAGCGCATCGACGACGCTGAGCGTGCCCGCGACCACTCGGCGGGCCGCGTCCCGCAGCCACATCCGGAACAGCGTCGCCACCTGGTCGTTACGCGAACGGCCCGCGCGCAGCTTGCCGCCGAGGTCGGTGCCCGCCCGCTCCAGCAGACCGCGTTCGAGCGCGGTGTGGCAGTCCTCGTCGGCGACCGTCGGGGTGAACGCGCCGGAGGCGACGTCCTGCGCGAGGGTGTCCAGCGCGGCGAGCATGCCGGTCAGCTCGTCCTCGGTGAGCAGCCCCGCCTTCCGTAGCACTCGCGCGTGGGCCCGCGACCCGGCGATGTCGTACGGCGCCAGCCGCCAGTCGAAATGGGTCGACGCGCTGAGCGCCGCCATGGCCTCCGCCGGTCCGCTGGCGAACCGGCCGCCCCACAGCTGCACCGGCTGCTCTTTCCCGCTCACAACACTCCTCGGTTCTTTGGTTTCTTCAGGCGACTGATCGGTCGAAGGTAGCGCCTGTGGTGAAGTCGTACAGCGTTCGCTCGTCGCGCGCGGAGTTCACGACCATGGTCCCGCGGTGCAGCACCAGTCGGACCTCGCCAGAGATTTGCCCGGCACAGACCTTTTCCAGGTCCTCGTGCGCGGTGACCAGCGCGGAGGCGCCCGGGCTCCCGCGCCCATCGAGGCCGAAGGCGCCGGCCCGGAAGTTTAGCTGCTGAACCGCCTCCGGAATGGTGACAGTCTCGCCGTCGATCGCGACCGGCACCCCCTTGTCGAAGGTGATGACCAGCTCTTCCGGGTCGTCCGGGAAGCCGGAACCGTCAGCCACCCTCGCCCTCCTCACCGCCGTCCAAAGTGGACGAGCGCTTCGCCAGCGCCATGAAGCGCTCGGCCAGGTCCTTGCCGGACAACGGTTCCCTGGCGATCACCGCGACCGTGTCGTCGCCGGCGATCGAACCGACGACCTCCTCCAGCGCCGCCCTGTCGATGGCGCTGGCGAGGAACTGCGCCGCCCCCGGCGGCGTGCGCAACACGGTCAGGTTGCCCGACGAGTCCGCCGAAACGAGCAGCTCGGCGAGCAGCCGGGAAAGCCGGGAAGTGCCGCCCTGCACACCACGTACCGGGCTGCCGTCCTCCGGGATGACGTACACGGGAGCGCCCGAATCCGCGCCCCGCAGCTTGACCGCGCCCAGTTCGTCGAGATCCCGCGACAAGGTCGCCTGGGTGACGTCGATGCCTTCCGCCGCCAGGAGCTTCGCGAGCTCCGTCTGGCTGCGGATGGCCATCGTGGACACGAGTTCGTTGATCCGGGCCTGCCGGGTGACCCTGCTGCCGGTCATCGTCGCTTCTCGCCCAGGAGCCAGACCAGCAACGCCTTCTGCGCGTGCAGCCGGTTTTCGGCCTCGTCCCAGACCGCGCTGGAGGGACCGTCGAGAACCTCGTCGGTGATCTCCCAGCCGCGGTGCGCGGGCAGGCAGTGCAGCACGATCGCCTCGTCGGCGGCGCGGCGCATCAGCGAGGCGTTGACCTGCAGTTCACGGAACGGGCCGACCCGGTCGAGGCCGTCGTTCTCCTGCCCCATCGAGGTCCAGGTGTCGGTGACGACGACGTCCGCGCCTTCGACGGCGGCGTACGGATCGGTGTAGACCGTGGTGGTGCCGCCGGTGTCGGACGCGCGATGCTTGGCGTCGAGCATGACCTGCTGATCCGGCTGGAAGCCTTCCGGCGAGACGACGCGGACGTGCATCCCGGCCGTCGTCCCGGCCAGCAGCAGCGAATGCGCCATGTTGTTCGCACCGTCACCGAGGTAGACCAGCGTGAGTCCGGCGAGCTTTCCCTTGCGCTCGCGGATGGTCATCAGGTCGGTGAGGGCCTGGCACGGGTGGAACTCGTCGGTGAGCGCGTTGATCACCGGGATGCTCGCCGCCGAAGCCATCGCGTCGATGCGCTTCTGCGCGAACGTGCGCCACACGATCGCGTCCAGGTACCGGGAAAGTACCCGCGAAGTGTCCTCAATGGTCTCTTCGCGGCCGAGCTGCATGGAGCGCCCGTCGACGATCACCGGGTTCCCGCCGAGCTGGGAGATGCCCACCTCGAACGAGAACCGGGTGCGGGTGGAGTTCTTCTCGAAGATCGCCGCGACGGATTTGCCTTCCAGCGCCCGGGAGCTCAACGGCTCGGCCTTCAGCTGGTCGGCCAGGTCCAGGATCTCGGCCTGTTCGGCGGGGCTGAGATCGTCGTCGCGGAGAAAGTTGCGGAGCATGCGTTTCGTCTCTGTCCTAGGTGGTGGTGGAATCGAGCGCCCCGGGAAGGGCATCGAGGAATCCTTGGGCCTCGTCGGCGCTCAGGATCAGCGGTGGTGCCAGCCGGATGGTGTCCGGGGCGACCGGGTTGACCAGATAGCCCGCCTCCTGCGCGGCCTTCGCGACCGCCGCCGAGACCGGTTCACGCAGAGCGATGCCGAGCAGCAGCCCGGCGCCGCGGACCCCGGCGATCAGCGGATGGCCGATCGCCTCGATGCCGGTGGCGATGTCCTTGCCCAGCGCGGAAACGTGGTCGTTCAGGTTGTCCTTGGCGATGGTCTCCAGCACCGCGAGCCCGGCGGCACAACAGATCGGGTTGCCGCCGAAGGTCGTCCCGTGCTGCCCCGGCTTCACCAGTTCGCCCGCCTCGCCGACCCCGATGACGGCGCCGAGCGGCAGCCCGCCGCCGAGCCCCTTGGCGAGGGTGATGACGTCCGGTACGACCCCGGCGTGCTGGAAGGCGAACCACGCGCCGGTGCGGCCGATCCCGGTCTGCACCTCGTCGAAGACCAGCAGGGTCCCGGTCGCCTTGGTGATCTCTCGCGCTGCCTGGAGGTATCCGTCGGGCGCCGGGATGACGCCCGCCTCCCCGAGGATCGGCTCGAGGAACACGGCCGCCGTCTCGGTGTCCACGGCGGCGCGAAGCGCGTCGACGTCACCGTACGGGACATGCGTGACACCGGGGACCAACGGCGTGAACGGGTCGCGCTTCGCCGGCTGACCGGTCAGCGTCAGCGCGCCCATGGTGCGGCCGTGGAAGGCGCCCTCGCAGGCGACGATCTTGGTGCGGCCGGTGAGCCTGCTGATCTTCAGCGCCGCCTCGTTGGCCTCCGCGCCGGAGTTGACGAACAACGTCTTCGCGTTGCCGGTCAGGCCGGCGACGTCGAGCAGGGTCTCGGCGAACTCGACGACGACAGGGTTCACGTAGAGGTTCGACGTGTGCCCGAGCTTCGCGACCTGTTCGGACACCGCGGCGACCACGGCGGGGTGAGCGTGGCCCAGCGCGTTGACCGCGATCCCGCCGACCAGGTCGACGTACTGCTTGCCCTCGGCGTCCCAGACCTTCGCGCCCTCACCGCGGACGAGCGTCAGCGACGGGGTGCCGTAGTTGTCCATGAGGGACGACTTCCAGTGCTCCTGGCCGTCTGCATTGGACTTGAGGCTGGTCACGGGAGCTCCGTTTCGGGGAAGACCATGGTGCCGATACCGCGGGAGGTGAAGACCTCCAGCAATACCGAGTGGGCGATCCGGCCGTCGATCACGTGCGCGCGGCGGACACCGCCGCGGATGGCGCGCACACAGGCCTCCATCTTCGGGATCATGCCGCTGGCGAGACCGGGCAACAGGGTTTCTAGCCGGTCGACGCGGATGCGGTCGACCAGCGAACCACGGTCCGGCCAGTTGGCGTAGAGGCCTTCGACGTCGGTGAGGACGACGAGTTTCTCCGCGCCCAGCGCGGCGGCGAGCGCACCGGCGGCGGTGTCGGCGTTGATGTTGTGCACGACGCCGTCGATATCCGGGGCCACCGTGGACACCACCGGGATGCGCCCGGCGTTGACGATGTCGAGCACCGCGTCCGGGTTGACCTCGGAGACCTCGCCGACGAGACCGATGTCGACCGCTTCACCATCCACAGTGGCCTGTTTGCGCTCGGCGGTGAACAGTCGCGCGTCCTCGCCGGAGATGCCGACCGCGTACGGGCCGTGCGCGTTGATCAGCCCGACCAGCTCGCGGCTGACCTGTCCGGTCAGCACCATGCGGACGATGTCCATCGTCTCCGGCGTGGTGACGCGCAGGCCGCCCTTGAACTCGCCTTCGACGCCGAGCCGGTTGAGCATCGCGGTGATCTGCGGGCCGCCGCCGTGCACCACCACCGGGCGCAGGCCGGCCAGCCGCAGGAACACCATGTCCTCGGCGAAGGCCTGCTTGAGACTCTCGTCGATCATGGCGTTGCCGCCGTACTTCACCACGACGGTGGCGCCGTGGAACCGCTGCAGCCAGGGCAGTGTTTCGATCAGGATGGCGGCCTTCTCCGTCGCCGTCGCGAGCCGCTCGTCCGCGGAGACCGTGGATTCCGACGTCATGACGAGTACGCGCTGTTCTCTTCGACGTACGCGTGCGAGAGGTCGGTCGTGAAGATCGTCGCCTCGCCTTCGCCGAGACCGAGGTCGACCACGATCTTGATGTCCCGGCCGGAGAGGTCCGCCTCGGAGCGGTCCGCGGCGGTGGTGCCCTTGGCGAACAGGGTGACGCCGTTGATCGTGATGGAAACCTTCTCCGGGTCGATCTCCGCCGGCACGCGGCCCAGCGCCATGGCGATCCGGCCCCAGTTCGGGTCCGAGCCGAACAGCGCGGTCTTGACCAGGTTGTCCTCGGCGATCGTCCGGCCGACGGCGATGGCGTCGGCCTCGCTCGCCGCGCCGGTGACCGTGACGTCGACGTACTTGGTCGCGCCCTCGGAATCCGCGCGAAGCTGCAGCACGAGGTCGAGGCTGACGGCGGTGAGCAGTTCGGTCAGCTCGGCCTCGGTCGGCTCGACGCCACTGGCCCCGGAGGCCAGGACGAGCACGGTGTCGTTGGTGGAGGTGCCACCGTCGACGTCGAGCCGGTCGAAGGTGACCCCGGTGGCCGCGCGCAGGGCGCGGTCGAGGACCTCGGGCGTGGTGACGGCGTCGGTGGTGAGGACCGAGAGCATCGTCGCGAGGTTCGGCGCGAGCATGCCGGCGCCCTTGGCGAAGCCGCCGACACTCCAGCCGGTGTCGTGCTTCGCGGCGGCCTGTTTCGGCTTGCTGTCGGTGGTCATCACCGCGGTGGCGGCGTTGAGACCGGCGTCGGCGTCGGTACCGAGTTCCTTGAACGCGGTGTCCACGCCGGAAAGCAGCGCGTCCATCGGCAGCCGCGCGCCGATCAGGCCGGTGGAGCAGACGGCGACCTCGATGGCGCCCGCCTCGAAGAGTTCCGCGACCTTCTCGGCGGTCTTGTGGGTGTCCTGGAAACCGCCGGGGCCGGTGGCGGCGTTCGCGCCACCGGAGTTGAGGACGACGGCCTTGAGGCGCTGCTGCTTGAGCACCTCCTGCGACCACTGCACGGGCGCGGCCTTGATCACGTTGCGGGTGAACACGCCCGCCGCGACCTGCAGCGGCCCGTCGTTGACGACGAGCGCGAGGTCGAGGTTGCCGGAGGCCTTGATCCCGGCGGCGACGCCGGCGGCACGGAATCCATTCGGCTGGGTGACGGTCACGGAGCCACTCCTACGGTCGGTAGTCCGGTGGTTTCGGGGATGCCGAGAGCGAGGTTCATCGACTGGACGGCACCGCCCGCGGTGCCCTTGGTGAGGTTGTCGAGGGCCGCGACCACGATCAGGCGCCGGGTGTCGGCGTCGACGGTGACCTGCAGCTGGACGTTGTTCGAACCGACCACCGAGGCCGTCGTCGGCCACTGGCCCGGGGGCAGCAGCTGGACGAACGGCTCGGCGGCGTACGCCTTTTCGTAGACCTCGCGGGCGCCGTCGGCGTCCACGTCGGTCTTCAGCGCGGCGCTCGCGGTGGTGAGGATCCCGCGCGGCATCGGGGCCAGCACGGGGGTGAAGGAGACCTTGACCTGCTCCCCCGAGACCGCCGAGAGGTTCTGCGCGAATTCGGGGGTGTGGCGGTGGGCGCCGCCGACGCCGTACGCGGCGGCCGAACCCATCACCTCCGAACCGAGGAGGTTCGGCTTGAGGCTCTTGCCCGCGCCGGAGGTCCCGGTCACGGCGACGACGTTGACCTCGGGCTCGACCAGGCCCGCGGCCAGTGCCGGGGCGAGGGCGATCGAACCGCCGGTCGGGAAGCAGCCGGGGACCGCGATGCGTTTGGTCCCGGCTAGGCGCTCACGGGCACCGGGGAGTTCGGGGAGGCCATAGGGCCACTGTCCGGCGTGGTCGCCGCCGTACCAGCGCTGCCAGTCGGCCGCGTTCGAGAGCCGGTGGTCCGCGCCGAGGTCGACGACCAGCACGTCGGGGCCCAGCTGCGCGGCGATGGCCCCCGAGTGGCCGTGCGGAAGGGCGAGGAAGACGACATCGTGCCCGGCCAGTGTCTCCGGGGTGGTCTCCAGCAGGATCCGGTCCGCCAGCGGCGCGAGGTGCGGCTGGTGCCGGCTGAGCGGCGTGCCCGCGGAACTCGCCGCGGTCAGCGCACCGATCTGGACTTCGGGATGGGTCAGCAGCAGGCGCAGGAGTTCGCCGCCCGCGTACCCGCTGGCTCCGGCCACCGCGATCTTCACCGTCATACGAATGATTATGCACAGGCGTGCAAGTTCAATCAAACAAAGTCATGCGGCTCACCCGAAATAGGACGCCCCCTGTCCCTTATACGGGGCATCCTTGCCGCATGACGGACACGCCGGCCCGGTTGCTCAACCTGCTGTCACTTCTGCAGACACCGCGCGAGTGGCCTGGCAGCGAGCTCGCCGGACGGCTAGAGGTCAGCCAGCGGACCATCCGGCGCGACATCGACAGGCTGCGTGAGCTCGGTTACCCCGTCGAAGCGAGCCGGGGCGCGGACGGCGGCTACCGGCTGGGCGCGGGCGCGGCGATGCCGCCGCTGCTGCTCGACGACGAGGAGGCCGTCGCGATCGCGGTCGGTCTCCGGGGCGCGGCGGGGCAGGCGATCTCGGGGATCGAGGAGTCGTCGGTGCGGGCGCTGGCGAAACTCGAGCAGGTGCTGCCCTCACGGCTGCGCTACCGCGTCAGCGCGCTCGGCGCCGCGACCGTGCCGATGCCCGGCACCGGGCCGGCGGTGGACCCGGAACACCTCACCGTTTTCGCCGGCGCGATCGCCAACAACGAACGGGCCCGCTTCGCCTACCGTACTGGCGACGGGACCGAATCCCGGCGGCACACCGAACCGCACCGGCTCGTCTCGGCCGGTCGACGCTGGTACCTGCTCGCCTACGACCTCGACCGCGACGGCTGGCGGATCTTCCGGGTGGACCGGATCAGCGAGCCGAGGGCGACCGGTGGCCGGGCCACTCCGCGGCAGCCGCCGGCCGAGGACATCGCGGCCTACGTCACCGACAAGATGTACAGCCTCCTGCCCACCTACAGCGCACGCGTGACCCTCCACGCGCCGTTGACCAAGGTCGCCCCCGCGATCGGCGAGAGTTTCGGTGAACTCGAACCGATCGACGACGAGAACTGCCTCTTCCACGCGGGAACGGACACTTTGGACTGGCTCGCGTTCCGGCTGCTGGGGCTCGGCTGCGAGTTCACCGTGCACGAGCCGCCGGAACTGATCGACCACCTCCGGGAGATGGCGGCCCGGGCCACCCGAGGTGCAGCGTCCACGGCAGTCAAAGTGTCTACAGTGGACTGACGGCGGCCGCGAGGTGACCCCGCGGCCGCCTGGGTTCAGCCGAGGCCGACTTCACCTCCCTCTCGCCGGCTCGGCGGGACCGGGAGATACGCGCCCCGGTGCTCCGGGTCGCAACCGACCCTCGGCAGCCGGGCCCGGATCCCGCCCGGTGTCCGCTCGAACGCCCGCGCGACCTCCTCGACGCTTTCCCCGGCCAGCCAACGGCTTTCCAGTTCGGCGTCGAGTTCTTCGGACCAGGGCAGGCCCTGCTGCGCGGGACGATCGGCCGATCTTCGGCGACGGTTCCGGCCGCCCTGCCCGGCGAACGCCAGCAGCGTGTCGGACAGGACGGTCGCCAAGGCCGGGATGGCCTCGGCGTCCATATCGAGCCTGCCTTCGGCTATCGGCTCTTCCTGCGGACCGGCGCCGCCGACCATGACGGTCACCCAGCGGTCTTCCCCGGCCGCGCCGCCACCCTCGCGGGCGGCGACCTCGATGCGATAAACGGTGTCCTGCACCCGGATCTCGGTCCGGTGCTCTTCGACAATGGTCATGCCCGGGACGCTAACGGGCGTCCCCGACAATTCCTTCGCTCAGCTGCGGGGATTCGGCCCGAGACGGCGGATGACCGGTACTTTCAGCGCGGTTCGATGCGAGAGGGTGCCGGTCATGGCACCCTCCGACCCGCCATTAGAGGACTAATTGCGGGAGTGGGCGTTCAGCCGACCGCCCACCGGTCCCGGTCCGTGAAGGACTCCTTGAGGGACTCAGAGTCCCTCAAGGTTCCCTCACGTGCCCAAAGGAAATGCCCCGGCCCGGAAACCGGACCGGGGCATTCAAGCGACCCATGGGCGACCAGGCTCAGAAAGGCAGAGCCTGAGCCAGCGCCTCCCTCTTCACTTCAGCGGCCGACGACGGCACATCCGACTTCGGCTTCGCGGCGGCGGCGGGGGCCGGAACCGGCGGCGGCACCGGGGTGCACTGCACGTCCGAACCGTTGCCCGGCTTGCGCACGGGCAGCTTGCCGGTCAGCAGGTAGTCGGCGATCTTGTCGTCCACACAGGACACACCGGACAGCGAGCCGGAGTGCGTGGTCCCGCCCGGCGAGCTGATCAGGCTGGAGTTCGGGTAGCGCTTGCGGACCTCGAGGCTGCCGGGGTACGGCGTCGCGGCGTCGTTCTCCTCGTTGATCAGGAGGATGCCCGGCACCTTGCGCCCGTCGATCTCCACCGGCTTGCCGGACTTCGCGGGCCAGTTGAGGCACGGGGCGTTGAACCAGGCGTTGCCCCACGTCTCGAACGGAGCCCGGAAATGCGTGACCCAGTTGTCGAACTTCCAGCGGTTCCAGTTCTGCGGCCACGCCACATCGGTGCACTGCACGGCGGCGTACACCGCGTAGCCGTTGTCCTGCCCCGGCGGGTTGGAGTCGTCGTACAGGCCCTTCAGGGTCTGCCAGTCACCCTTGTGCACCCAGCCCGAGAACGCGTTCGCCATGTCTTCCCAGCCGAAGACGTAGTACCCGGCCTGCAGGAAGATGTCGGTCCACTCGGAACCGCCGATCACACCACCGGCGGGCTTGTCGTACAGCTTCTTCTGCTCGGCGTACCACAGCTTCTCGACCGCGGAGGCCGTCTTTCCGAGGTGGTAGACGTCGTCGTACTTCGCGAGCCAGCCGAAGTAGGTCTTGATGTTCTTGTCGAAGGCGATGTCCTGGTTCAGGTTCGCTTTGTACCAGACGTCGCGGGGGTCGACGGTGCCGTCGAACACCATCCGCCGCACGTTCTGCGGGAACAACGTGCTGTAGACCTGGCCGAGGTAGGTGCCGTAGGAGAAGCCGTAGTAGTTGATCTGCTTCTCACCGAGCGCCTTGCGCAGGCTGTCGACGTCCTTCGCGACGTCGATGGTCTTGATGTGCTCGAGGATCGCGCCGTTCTTGGCGCACGCCTTCGCGTAGCCCTTGGCCTTGTCCAGCCAGGCCTTCTCGAGCGCGCGCGTGGTCGGCACGTACTGCGGGCGGTTGTAGGAGGCGTAGTTCCCGTCGCAGGTCAGCGACGGCTTGCTCTCCCCCACGCCACGCGGGTCGAAGCCGATCCAGTCGTACTCCTGGCCCGCCTTCTTGGGGACGTACTGGCCGAGCGTCGACAGGCCGAGACCGGAGCCACCGGGCCCACCCGGGTTGACCAGCATGACGCCTTGCGACTGCGGCGACTTGTGCTTGACCCGCGAAACGGCGATGGAGATCTTCTCCCCGCCGGGCTTCGCGTAATCCAGCGGGACTTCGAGGAAGCCGCATTCGGCGCCGGCCTTGACCAGGCTCGGCCGCGTGCAGGCTCCCCAGCTGATGGGCTTCGGATCGAAACCCGACGCAGAGGACGCCGTTGCGGAGGGGGCGAGCGCCAGGGTGCTCACACCGATCCCCGCGACCGCCAGGGCGGCAACGAATTTCTTCACTGTGTTCCTTTTCGTCCGCGTTCGACCCGGTCGGGCCGAAGCTACCGAGAACCGGCTTCAATCTCGCTGACCGACACGTCCGCCACCATCCCTCTTTAGTCGGTATCCGTCCCCGTTCGGGCAACGGATCCGGGCATATCCGTCTTGTCGGTCCTCTGTCGTACGCTCGCGGCGCCCTACTGGGAGAGGAGCGCGGATGGATGCGGTGAAAAGCCTGGTTTCGGCGGTTCGCAACGGTTTGGCCGGACTGGCCGATCCGGCGAAGGCACCGGCGATGCAGGCGTACATGAAGTCGGAAATGCCCTATCGCGGTGCGCAGAAACCGGCCAGGGCCGCCTTGCTGAAACGGGTGATCGCGGAACATCCGCTACCCGATCGAGTGAGTTTCTCCTCGGCCGTACTGACCTTGTGGCGCGAAGCGGAATTCCGCGAAGAGCGCTACGCGGCCGTCGATATCTCCGGGAGCCGGGGATACGGGCGCTGGCAGGACTCCGGGCTCCTCGACCTGTACGAGGAGATGATCGTGACCGGCGCCTGGTGGGACTATGTGGACGAAGTCGCCATCCGCCGGGTCGGGCCGATCCTGCGAGCGGAACCGGAGACGGTGACCCCGTTGATGCTGACGTGGGCCTACGACGACGACAAGTGGCGTCGCCGTACCTCGGTGATCTGCCAGGTCGGCTCGAAGGCCGGGACCGACACGGATCTGCTCACCCGTGCCATCGAAGCGAATATCGACGACAAGGACTTCTTCCTGCGCAAGGGAATCGGCTGGGCCCTGCGTGAATACGCGAAGACCGAGCCGGACTGGGTACGCGCCTTCGTCGCCGCGCACGCGGCGCTCTCGAACCTGTCCAGGAGGGAGGCGCTCAAGCACCTGGGAGGGTGAGCGCCTCCTTCGGGACGAGCGCGATCAGGTCGTCGACCAGGCCGGCGGACTCCGGAAACTGCCTGCACAGTTCGTGCAGATCGCGCAGAACGTCCACTCTGGACTCCAGCGGAGTGGTCGCCGAAAGGACGTCGGCGAGCAGGCTCTCGGCTTCGTCCGCCCGCCCGAGCACGGCGAGGTAGACGACCTGATTGAACCGCGCGACGAGGTTCTCGGGGTCGGCCACGACCGCGTCGGTCGCCTGAGCCAGCGCCTTCGTGAACTCCTCGCGTCCCAGCTCCGGACGGCCGCACTTCACCTCGGCCACTCCGGCGAGATACCGGACCCAGTTCGAACCGCGCAGATCCTCGTCCATGACCTCCAGCGCCTCCGGATGGTGGCCGCCATAGACCAAAGCTTCCGCGAGGCCGGTCCGGACGTAGTTCCGCGTCGTCAGCGCGGTGACTCTCCGCCAGTCCTCGGCGGACCCGTCGTAGTCACCGGTCAGCAGCCGGATGCCCGCGCGGAGCTGGACGCCGAGTTCCTCATCGAAACCGTGGGCCAGGGCGTGCTCGATGTCCGCCAGCGCGCCCTCGAACTCGTCGAAAAGGTGCCGGTGCACCGCCCGCTCGTACCGGGCCAGCGGCAGATCGGGATCCAGCCGGACGGCCTCGTCGAGCACCTCCCGGGCTTCGTCGTGCCGTTCCAGGTTCGCCAGCGCTTCGCCCTTCATCGCGTGGACGTGAGAGCTGTCCGGCTCCTGTTCGATCGCGGCGTCGAAATCGGCCAGTGCCGGCTGCCAGTCCCCCAGCCTTGTGTGGGCGAACCCCCTCTGCCAACGCGACACGGCATTGGCCGGGTCCAGCTCCACCGCCCGGTCGAAAGCCGCCAGCGCGGCCGGGTAATCCTGTTGGAACAGCAGTACGTTCGCCCGCTGGACGTGGTTCTCGGCATCCTGGGGCGCCAGTTCGATCGCCCGGTTGAAGTCGTCGAGCGCCGCCTGGAATTCGCCGATGGCGACGTACACGGTCCCCCGCATGTACACGGCCCACTCGTAGTCCGGATCGCTCCTGATCGCGGCGGTGCAGTCGTCGATCGCGAGCCTGTTCCGGTCGGCGCGGCTGTGGAACGCCGCCCGCGCCGTCAGCGCCCAGGGATCACCCGGTTCGGCGACGACGGCCGCGTCGAATCCCCGCGTCGCGGCATCGGTGTCCCCGACGCGTTCACAGAACCGGGCCAGCTCGGCGTGGTAGTACGCCTGCTTGGGCCGGAGGGCCACCGCCGCCCGGAACCCGGCAAGCGCTTCTTCGTTCTCCTCCAGCCCGTGCAGCAGCGTCGCGCGGCGGTGGACGGCCCACGCGTAGTCGGGGTCGAGCCGGATCGCGGTATCGAGCTCGTCGATCGCCTTCCGGACGTCCCCGCGTTTCTGATGCACCTTGCCGCGCGCGGTGTAGACCCAGGCGTTGCCGGGTTGGAGCCTGACGGCTTCGTCGAGGTCTTCCATCGCCCCGTCGAGGTCTCCCAGCTCGGCACGCGAGGATCCGCGACCTCGCCACGAATAGGCGTAGGCGGGATTGAGCTCGATCGCCCTGTTCAGGTCTTCGAGGGCTCGCGCCCACTCGCCGTCGTTGTGGAACAGGTTGCCTCGATCACTCCAGGCGAAGGAATCGTCGGGGTTCAAGGCGACGGCGCGGTCGTAGTCCCGCCGGGCCGCGTCGGTGTCGCCGCGATCCTCGTAGGCCCAAGCCCGCCTCCTGATCACGGTGGACAGGCGGACGGCGCCGAGTTCGGCCGCCCCCGCCAGCAGATCGAGGACCTCCACGTCACGGGGACCGTCGCCGGCGGTCAGGCACTCGTCGAGCCGCGCGGCCCACCGGAGTACGACCGCGGCGTCCGCGTCCGTACCCGCCTGCTCCATCATCCGCACCCAGGAACGGGCGGCGGCGACGCCGGTGATCATCATGTTGGCCGCGTTCAGCAAGGCCTCCGGCAGCGCTTCGGCCGGATCGGCGCAGAGCAGGTGGTAGCCCTGTTCCAGTTTCACCCGTTCCCAGCGTTCGTCACCCCAGGCCTGGCTCCTGACCTCGGTCCCGGTGACACCGAGGCCGGCGGCGCGGCCCCCGTAGTGTTCGGCCAGCTTCCGGTGCCGCTCGGCGAACTCGCTGGGCGAACGTCCGCGTTCGAGCCGCACCATCGGGCCGCGGACCACCGGGTGGTAGCGCACGGGCAGCTCACGGCGACCGACGAACGGGAGCTCACGCAACCATCGGAAGGTCTCCGCCGCCTGGTCCGGCCCGGTCAGGACACCGAGCACGTCCTCGTCGAGCATCCTCGGCAGCGCGGCTCTCGCGGCGATGTCCCGCAGTGGCTTTTCCGGTACCCAGCGCAGGAACCGGTCGACGGCGTCGCCGCCGGGATCGCCGATGCTCCCGGCCTCCGCGGGATTCCCCCGCGCCAGCATCGCGACCAGCACCGGCAGGCCGTCGGTCAGCCGCAGCACGACCTCGATCACCTGCTCGTCGGTGATGCCGTGCTCGCCGAGCAGGTGGCGTGCCTCCTTCTCGGTGAACGGGCGCAGCCCGATCTCGTGGACCAGCGGCGCGTGGCGGTTCCACTTCCCCTCGTCGAGCGGGAACTGCCCGGCCAGCGTGAGCACGAGATTCTGCGGCAGTTCGCCGTACCGTCCGCCCAGCAAGGCGAGCAGCCACGTTTCGAGCACCGGCGCCGTCCGCTCGAAGGTGTCGAAGAACAGCGTGATCTGGCGAGACTCCGGGATGCGCCACAGGTCTTCGACGAAAGGCTTCGTCAGCTCCTCGGCCGGATCGAGCAGCAGCCGGATGTCGGCCTGCCGCTTGAACTTCGCCGCCAGATAACTCTGCAGTTGTTCCAGCTGCTTCGCCGCGGCTGCCGGGTCGATCACTTCGGCGGCGAGATCGCCTCCTGGCAACGACTTCGCGAGCCCGAGCCCGACCTTGACCACCGTCTTCGTCAGCAGCTCACGGCCGGCGGCCGGGGCCTGCGGATCGTTGTGGAGCCGCTCGCGCGCCTTGAGATAGAACTCGTGGCGTTTCTCGAAACGCCGCATGTCGTGACCGCAGCGGGCGAGATCCTTCGCCAGCTTGACCAGCGTGGACGGAAGGTCCTGCTGGGCGTCATCGGCGAACCCGACGGCGGCGCGGGATTCCTCGGCGATACCGCGAAGCTGTTCGAGGAGGAAGGTCTTGCCGACCCCGGCGAGTCCGTGCACCGAGAAGAGGTATCGGCGGCGCGGGTCGCTCCCCGGAAACCCCAGATTGGCCCGGAAATCGTCGCGTTCCCCGACCCGGCCGACGAAGCCGTCGCTCAACCGGGTACGTGCGATGTCTTGGATGCTGGAGCGACCGTCAGGACGTGGCACGGCTCCTCACTTTGCCATACCTGGAACGCGTGAAGGCCCCCTTCCCTCGGGTCAGCCGAGGGAAGGGGGCCTTCACGCGACACGTCAGGCGCGCAGAGTCGCTCCGAAGCGCTCACCGGCGACCGCGACGGCCGCGTCGCGGGCCTTGGTGGCCTCGTCGACGGTCAGCGTTCGGTCCTCGGCACGGAAACGCAGCTTGTACGCCACCGACCGCTTGCCTTCGCCCACCTGCTCGCCCTGGTAGGAGTCGAACAGCGTGATGTCCTCGAGCAGTTCGCCCGCGCCTTCACGCAACGCTTCGGCCAGGTCGGCCGAGGGCACGTTCGCCTCGGCGACGAGGGCGACGTCGAGCAGCACCGGCGGGTAGGCCGAGATCCGCGGCGCCGGACGGGTGTCCGGGATCGGGATCGCGTCCAGGTCGAGTTCCATCGCGACGGTGCGCGGCGGGAGGCCGAGCGCCTCGACGACCTTCGGGTGCAGCTCGCCGGCGTACCCGACGGGCCACTGCCCCACCAGCAGCTTCGCGCAACGGCCGGGGTGCCACGGCGGCTGGTCCGCCGCGGCGGTGGTCAGCTCGACGCCGGAGGCCTGCGCCACCAGTCTCGCCGCCTGCACCGCGTCGGCCCAGTTCGCCTGCTCACCCTCGCCCCACCAGCCGGCGCGGCCACGCTGCCCCGTCAATACGACGGCGACGTGCACCGGCTGCGACGGCACGGCCGCTTCGAGAACCGCGAGCTCTTCGTCGGTCGGACGGCGGTCCACTCCGAGAGAAGGCATCGGGACCGGGTTGGCCCCGGGCAGCACGACCTGACCGATGTGGAACAGCGAGACGTCCTTGAAGCCGCGGGAAACGTTGCGCTGCAACGTCTCCAACAGGCCCGGCAGCAGCGTGCTCGCCATCCGGTCCTTGTCGGCCTCGAGCGGGTTGCGCACCCGGACGGTGTGCCGGCGGACGTCGTCCTCCGGCAGCCCGAACGAGTCCCAGACCGAGTCCGAGATGAACGGGAAGGGCAGCACCTCGACGTAGCCGCTTTCGGCCAGCGCACGCGCGACCGAACGGCGGCGGCGCTGGACGTCGGTGAGACCGCGACCGGCGGGAGCGTCGGGCAGCACCGAAGGGATGCTCTCGTAACCCTCGAGCCGGAGCACCTCCTCGACCAGGTCGGCCGGCTGCACCAGGTCACCGCGCCAGCTCGGCGGGATCGCGGTCACCAGCGCGGTGCCGTCCTCGGCCGTGCCCACGTTGACCTTGCAGCCGATCTGCGACAGCCGCTTGACCGTGACACCACGCTCGTAGCGCACGCCCGCCACCTGGTCGGGAAGGCTGATCGGCATGGTCACCGGCGCGTTCGGCGGGACGCCGCCCTCGTCGGTGCGGCCGGGCAGGATCGAGCCGTCGCCGTACTGGCGCAGCAGGCGCGCCGCGAATTCGACGGCCACCGCGCACAGCTGCGGGTCGGTGAACCGCTCGAACCGTTTGGCCGCCTCGGAGAACAGCTTGTGACGGCGAGCGGTCCGGCTGATCGACGACGGGTCCCAGTGGGCCGCTTCGAGCAGCACGTCGGTGCTCTCGGGGGTGATCTCCGTCGACGCGCCACCCATCGTGCCCGCCAGCGAGATCACGCCGGTGTCGTCGGCGATGACCACGTCGTCCGCGTCGAGCGTGCGCTCCACATCGTCCAAAGTGGTCAGTTTCTCGCCCGGCTTCGCCTTGCGCACCACCAGATCGCCCTTGACCGAACCGGTCGCGAACGCGTGCAGCGGGTGCCCGAGCTCGAGCATGACGTAGTTGGTCACGTCGACCGCGAGCGAGATCGAGCGGATTCCCGCCAGCATCAGGCGGCGGCGCATCCACCACGGTGTCGGCGCCGTCGCGTCGAGGTCCTTGACCCGGCGCAGGACGAACCGCTTGCAGCCCTTGGTGTCGTCGAGGTGCACCGGCCAGGCGACGCTTTCCGCCTCCGGGACCTCGATGGACGCCGGGTCGCCGAACGCGACGTCGAGCGCGTTCGACAGTTCACGGGCCAGGCCGCGGACCGACAGCGTGTACCCGCGGTCCGGGGTCGGCGTCACCTCGAGAACGGTGTCGTCGAGGCCCAGCAACGTGTTCGCGTCCTCGCCCGGGCTGGCGGTGCTCGGGGGCAGCACCAGGATGCCGGAGTGGTCGTCTCCGATACCGAGTTCGCTCGCCGAGCAGATCATGCCGTCGCTCACCCGGCCATAGGTCTTGCGCGAACCGATCTCGAACCCGCCGGGCAGCACCGTGCCGGGCAGAGCGACGACCACGAGGTCGCCCTCGGCGAAGTTCGTGGCGCCACAGATGATCCCGCGCGTGCTGATCCCCGACGGACCGTCGTCTTCGAGAGGACCGCTCTCGTCGTCGTCATCGTCGTCGGAGTCGTCGTTCTCGTCGGCCGCGGAGATGCCGGACTCGCC
The DNA here is from genome assembly GCF_046549055.1 of Amycolatopsis sp. lyj-112. Classification (NCBI taxonomy): domain Bacteria; kingdom Bacillati; phylum Actinomycetota; class Actinomycetes; order Pseudonocardiales; family Pseudonocardiaceae; genus Amycolatopsis; species Amycolatopsis sp. lyj-112. The sequence goes on from NZ_JAJPWS010000012.1 coordinate 22,953, forward strand.
GACGTCGACCCGGCAGAACCGGACCGGCTTCTTGAACTCCGTCAGCTCTTCGATCTCGGCGACCCGCCCCACGACGAGCGGGCCGGTGACCGGTTCGAGCGCGCGGACGTCGTCGACCTCGATGCCGATGCGCACGAAGGCGTCGGCCAGATCCTGGGCGGTGACCTCCTCGTCGACGTCGAGGTGTTCGGTCAGCCAGCTGGCTGGGACCTTCACTCAGGCCTCCGTTCCGAAGGGCAGGGTGAACCTGATGTCGCCCTCCACCATGTCGCGCATGTCCGGGATTCCGTTGCGGAACTGCAGGGTACGCTCGATACCCATGCCGAAGGCGAAGCCCGAGTAGACCTCGGGGTCGACGCCGCAGGCACGCAGGACGTTCGGGTTGACCATGCCGCAGCCACCCCATTCGACCCAGCCGGGGCCGCCCTTCTTCTGCTCGAACCAGACGTCGACCTCGGCCGACGGCTCGGTGAACGGGAAGAAGTGCGGGCGCAGCCGGGTCTTCGAGCTTTCGCCGAACATCCTGCGGGCGAAGGCGTCGAGGGTGCCCTTGAGGTGCGCCATCGTCAGGCCCTTGTCCACCGCGAGTCCTTCGACCTGCGAGAACACCGGGGTGTGCGTGGAGTCGAGCTCGTCGGTCCGGTAGGTGCGGCCGGGGCAGACGATGTACACGGGCAGGTCGCGGTGCAGCAGGGTGCGGGCCTGCACCGGCGACGTGTGCGTCCGCAGCACCAGCCCCGAGTCCTCCTCGCCGAGGTAGAACGTGTCCTGCAGCTGGCGCGCGGGGTGGTCCTTGCCGAAGTTCAGCGCGTCGAAGTTGAACCACTCGGCCTCGAGCTCCGGGCCGTCGGCGACCTCGTACCCCATCGCGATGAACGCGTCGGCGATCCCGTCGGACAGGGTCGCGATCGGGTGCCGGGCACCGCGGGGCACGCGATCCCACGGAAGCGTGACGTCGACGGCCTCCTCGCGGAGCATCCTTTCGTCACGTTCGGTCTGCAGCACGGCGCGTCGGGCGTCGAAAGCGGCCTGGATGCCCTGTCGCGCTTCGTTGACCCGCTTCCCCGCTTCGGCCTTCTCCTGCTTCGGCAGTGCGCCGATCTCGCGGCGCGCGAGGAGCAGCGGAGAGTGGTCCCCGAGGTGAGCGGGCTTGACCGCGGCCAGCGCGTCGAGATCCGCCGCGGCCGCGAAATCCGTCTCGGCCTGCTTGATCGCGGCTGTCAACGTTTCCGGCGCGAGCGCCCCCACCTGGGGATCCTGCTTGTCGTTGGCTTCGGACATAACTCCTCGGCGTCCGCTGGGACTGGTCCGGTGCACGCGAGCGCACACATGGGTTTAGCAGCTGCTGAATTCTATGGGACAGCGAACAGCGCCCACCGATCACCCTAGGGCTGGGCGCGGCCGTCACTCGGGAGTGCGAAAAACGCGATCTACGCCGTAAACAAGGTGCAGGAACGAACAGTGCGTTCCATGAGAACTCCCTTGCGCGGTGGTTCGATCGGCGTAGTGGCCACGACTCTACGTGGTGGTCCGCCCCGAGGCCATCGCATTCGTGTAGACGCAGATCGCCGCGGCGGTCGCGAGGTTCAGGCTCTCGGCCCGGCCGTACATCGGGATCTTGACCGCGAGGTCGACGGCGTCGAGCACTTCGCCGGGCAGGCCGTGCGCCTCATTGCCGAAGACCCAGGCGGTCGGCTGGTCGAAGTCCACCTGATCGAGTTCGGTGTCGGCGTAGCCGTGCGCACCGAACGTCCGCAAACCCGCCGCGGAGCACGCTTTCAGCGCCGCGTCCACGTCCCGGATCCGGGTGATGGCGGGGTGGAACAGGCTGCCCGCGGCCGCGCGGACGCATTTGCCGTTGTGCGGGTCGACACTGTCGCCGGCGAGGACGACCGCGTCGGCGCCGGCGGCGTCCGCGACCCGGATGACGGTGCCGGCGTTACCGGGGTCCGCGACGTCGACGAGGACGACGACGAGTTTCGCGCCCGGCTTCAGGACGGTCTCTTGTGGACGGTCGACGAGCGAGCAGACCGCGACGATGCCTTGCGGCGTCACGGTCTCGGACAGCCCGTCGGCGGCGCGGTCGGTGATCGGCGAGACCGGGACACCTGCCTCGTGCGCGGTGACCAGCAGCCGCTCGTGCTGCGCGGCGGCGCGTTCGGTCACGAACAGCTCGTACACCTTGCCGCCGTCTTCGAGGGCGTGCGCGAGTGCGGCTTCGACCGCGTTCGCGCCCTCGGCGAGGAACCGCCTCGTCTTCTCACGCTCGGCCCGGCGGGTGAGCTTGCGCGCAGCAACAACCCGGGGGGTCCGTTCGGTGAACGGATCCGCCCCGGGTTGTGGAAGAGCGCTGTAGCCGGTCAGGCCGACTTCTTCTCTTCGGTGTTCACGTTGGCCTTGGCCAGCTCGGCCAGAGCGGCGAACGCGGCGGCGTCGTTGACCGCGAGGTCCGCGAGGATCTTGCGGTCGACCTCGACACCCGCGGCCTTGAGGCCCTGGATGAGGCGGTTGTAGGTGACACCGTTGGCGCGGGCGGCCGCGTTGATGCGGGTGATCCACAGCCGACGGAAGTCACCCTTGCGGGCACGGCGGTCCCGGTAGGCGTAGTTCAGCGAGTGAAGCGTCTGCTCCTTCGCCTTGCGGTACAGCCGCGAACGCTGGCCGCGGTAGCCGCTGGCGAGCTCGAGAGTCGCGCGACGCTTCTTATGGGCGTTGACAGCCCTCTTGACGCGTGCCACTGGGTCCATCCTGTCGATCTGGGGGCGCGCTGGCGCGCCCGGCGTTTACAAAGTGCGGGGTGTCAGCGGCCGAGAAGGCGCTTGACGCGGCTGACGTCGTTCTTGGCGATCTCGGTGGTGCCCTCGAGACGACGGGTGAGCCTGTTGGACTTCTTCTCCATCAGGTGGCGACGACCGGCCTTCTGGCGGCGCAGCTTGCCCGTGCCCGTGACGCGAACTCGCTTCGACGTCCCGCTGTGCGTCTTCATCTTCGGCATTACGTTGTCCTCTTTCGTGCGGCGGCACACCGGAAGACTCCGATGTGCCGCTGACAGGTGCTGGGCGGCGCTACGCGTCGGCGGGGGGCTCGGCCGATTCGGCCTGCTCGTCCTTGGCCGACTTCACGACCTTGGGCTTCACGTTCTTGTGCGGGGCCAACACCATGATCATGTTGCGACCGTCCTGCTTCGGCGACGACTCGACGAAACCGAGTTCGGTCACCTCGTCGGCGAGCTTCTGCAGCAGGCGGAAACCGAGTTCCGGCCGCGACTGCTCGCGACCGCGGAACATGATCGTGACCTTGACCTTGTTGCCGGCGGCCAGGAAACGCGACACGTGACCCTTTTTGGTCTCGTAGTCGTGCTGGTCGATCTTCGGCCGCAGCTTCTGCTCTTTGATGACGGTGAGCTGCTGGTTGCGGCGGGACTCGCGGGCCTTCTGCGCACTCTCGTACTTGAACTTGCCGAAGTCCATGAGCTTGCATACGGGCGGGCGTGCCTGCGGAGCAACCTCGACAAGGTCGAGATCGTTCTCCTGTGCCAGCCGCAGCGCATCTTCGATCCGGACGATGCCGACCTGTTCACCGGCGGGCCCGACGAGGCGGACCTCCGGTACCCGGATTCGGTCGTTGATGCGTGTCTCGGAGCTGATGGGGCCTCCCTGGTTCGAGGTAAATTCTTCTACCGTTTCGACCTGGTGCCCACATACCTAAGGCCCCGGTACCGTGAGGTACACGAGGCCCACTCTTCCGATCGTGCTCGATCTCCAGAACCGAACACACCGCCTCAGACGCCCGAAATCGTCTTTGGCGAGACCGGACCCGGACACCTGATCTTGCGGCGGTGACACGGGTGGGAGCGGGGCTCCACTTGCCGCCCCCGATCGCTCAGGGGCTGGTCGCTCGTGGAAGGGTACCAGACGTGTCAGAAGAACCGGTTCAGCAGCCCCCGTATTCCCAGGACGTCCGCGGCTTGGAGGACATCCCGAGCGTCGAGGTGATCAGCAGGGCGGCCGTCATGCTGCTCTCCGCCGGCGCCGAACGACTCGGCCTCGCCGACGAGGATCCGGCCAGCTCTCCCCACCGCGACCTCGACGAGGCCCGCCGCCTGATCACCGCCCTCGCCGGGCTGGTCACCGCGTCGGCAGAGTACCTCGGCCTGCACGCCGGCCCATTGCGTGACGGGCTGCAGTCCCTGCAGAAGGCGTTCCGCGAGGCTTCGGCCGTGCCGGACGCCCCCGGACAGGGCCCGGGCGAGAAGTACACGGGCCCGGTCTACTAGACCTTCTCCTCTGGTCCCGCTCCCTGGTCCCCATTCTCTTGGTCCCGTTCCCGCCGATGCTATGAACGAGTCTTTCCTTGCAAAATTTGCAAGGAAAGACTCGTTCATAGCACGCGCGCTAGCCAACAGCGGCACTGGCAGCTAACATTTCAGATGTGAGTGAGTTGGCGAAGGTGCCCAGGTCCCTCCTCCGGGACGAGGCCTACGAGAGCATCCGGCGGGCGATCATCGACGGGACGCTGCCGCCGGGGACGAACCTGCGCGACGGCGACCTCGCCGATCAGCTCGGCCTTTCGCGGGCGCCGGTGCGCCAGGCGTTGCTGCGGCTGATCGAGGACGGCCTCGTGGAGTCGAAGCCACAGAGCTACACGCGAGTGGCCGGGTTCGTCCCCGACGACGTCCGCGACGCCCTGCAACTGGTCCGCACGCTGCACGAAGCCGCCGTCCGGGCGGGCGTGCCGCGGATGGGACCGGCCGAGGTCGCCGCGATGCGCGCGGCCAACACCCGGTTCGCCGACGCGATAGCCGCCGGGGACATCGCGGCCGCGATCGCCGCCGACGACGACCTCCACGACATCCCGGTCGCCGCCGCGCGCAACCGGGCGGTCGCCGCGACGCTGGCCCGCTACACGCCGTTGCTCCGGCGCCTCGAGTACGCCCGTTTCGGCTCCCTGCCCGCGCACCGGTCGGTCCAGCGTCACGCGGACCTGGCCGACGCGATCGAAGCGGGTGACGTCGACGCGGCCTGCTCGATCACCGCCACGATCTGGACCGAACTCGAAGCCCTTCTGGAGGCGCCATGACCCTCGCCGACTTCCCGCGCTACCCGCTGCTGTTCGGCCCCTCCCCCGTGCACCCGCTCGACCGGCTCAGCGCCCACCTGGGCGGCGCGAAGGTCTGGGCGAAACGCGAGGACGTCAACTCCGGCATCGCCTTCGGCGGCAACAAGACCCGGAAGCTCGAATACCTGGTCGCCGACGCTCTCGCCGCGGGCGCGGACACGCTGATCTCGATCGGCGGCGTCCAGTCGAACCACACCCGGCAGGTCGCCGCGGCCGCCGCGCGGGCCGGGCTGAAGGCCGTGCTGGTGCAGGAAAGCTGGGTCGACTGGAACGACCCGCTGTACGACAAGGTCGGCAACATCCAGCTCTCGCGCATCCTCGGCGCCGACATCCGGATGGTCGAGGCCGGCTTCGGCGTCGGTTTCAAGGAAAGCTGGGAGAACGCGATCAAGGAGATCGAGGCGGACGGCGGGAAGCCGTACGCCATCCCGGCGGGCGGGTCGGATCACCGGCTCGGCGGGCTCGGCTTCGCGAACTGGATCGTCGAACTCGAAGCGCAGGAAGCCGAACTCGGCGTCTTCTTCGACACGGTCGTCGTCTGCTCGGTCACCGGGAGCACGCAGGCCGGAATGGTGGCCGGTGCCGCGCTGTCCGGGAAGCCGCGGCGGATCCTCGGTATCGACGGTTCGGCGAAACCGGCCGAGACGCGCGAGCAGATCACCCGTATCGCCCGGGCCACCGCGGAGCTGATCGGGGCGGGCGAGATCAGCGAGGTCGAACTGGACGAGCGGTACCACGCCGGGATCTACGGCATCCCCGACGAGTCCACTTTGGACGCCATCCGGACGCTGGCACGACTGGAAGGCGTGCTCACTGACCCGGTATACGAAGGCAAGTCGATGGCGGGACTGATCGATCTCGTGTCTCGCGGTGAGATCTCGCGGGATTCGAACGTCCTCTTTGCGCACTTGGGCGGGCAGCCCGCGCTGAACGGCTACACGAGCGTGCTTTAGCGACCTATCGGAAACGCTATGAACGAGTCTTTCCTTGCAAATTTCGCAAGGAAAGACTCGTTCATAGCGCGCGTTGTCAGTCGACGACGGCGAGAACGTCGATCTCCACCAGCAGGCCGGCGGGCAGGCCGACGTAGACGGTGGTGCGGGCCGGGTGCGGCGCTTCGCCGATCAGCTTGTTGTAGACCTCGTTGAACGTGCCGAAGTGGTCGACGTCGGTGAGGTACACGCGCACCATGAGTGCGTCGCCCAGGCTCGAGCCGGCGGCTTCGAGCACCGCTTCGATGTTCTTGAAGGTCTGCTCGGTCTGCTCACCGACGGTCTCGCCGACGATGGCACCGGTGGCCGGGTCGAAGGCGACCTGGCCGGCCACCTGCAGGATGTTGCCCTTGCGGACCGCCTGCGAGAACGCGGCCACCGGCTTCGGCGCGTTCTCCGTGCTGATCGCGGTCTTGCTCATTCCAACTTCCCCTTTCGGTTCCCCGTCCATCCACTGTGGACGGAAGCTTCCTCGGCCGCGGTGACCAGTTCGGGCACGAGCGCGATCAGGCCGTCGTAGTCGAGCAGCACCTTCGGCACCGACATCGACACGGCGGCGAGCACCACTCCACCTGGCCCGCGGACGGGCGCGGCGATGCAGTGGATGAAGTCCTCGTGCTCGGCGTTGTCCACCGCGTAGCCGCGGTCGGCGACGAGACCCAGTTCGGTCTCGTACGCCCGCGGCGTGGTGATCGTGTTCGGTGTGCGGACGAAGAAGTCGATCCTCGAGACGACGTCGGCCTGCTTCTCCGGCGGCATCGCCGCGACGAGCACCTTGCCGACGGCGGTGCAGTGCAGCGGGGCGCGTTTGCCGATACGGGAGTACATCCGCACCGAATGCCTGCCCTCGAACTTGTCGATGTAGACGACCTCACCGTCCTCATAGGACGCGAGGTGCACGGTGTGCCCGGTCCGCGTGTTGAGCCCGGCGAGCGCGGACTGCGCGGTGCGGCGGACGTCGCGGTCCTCCAGCGCCTGCTGCGCGAGATCGAAGAGGGCACTGCCGAGACGGTAGTACCGCTGCCCCTCCCGGCGCACGAAATGGTGCGACTCCAGCGTGCGCAGCAGGCGCAGCACGGTCGACTTGTGCACGCCGATCTCCTCGGCGAGCTGATCGAGCGTCTTCGCCTCCCGGGCGAGCCCGCCCAACAGGGTGAGCGCCCTGTCCAAGCTCTGGCTCATGCCGCCTCCGCGGGAAAGAGTACGTCGGCGGGGCTCATACGCTCACCAATCCCTTGTCCGTCAGTTTCGCCGACGCCCAGGATGCCTCATCCGCACCGATCAGGGTCTCGACGACGGATTCGGGCAGCGGGGTCCCCACGTCGTCGTGAGTGAGCAGGGTGGCCGCGGCCTGAAGATGCCCGCGCCGCAGGCGCGTCGCGGGATCGTCGCCGCGCAGGGTGGCGGCGAGGAAACCGGCGGCGAAGGCGTCTCCGGCGCCCACTGGCTCCACGACGTCGACCTGGAGCGCGGGCGCGAACAGCGGCGCCGCGGCTCCTTCGACGAGCGTCGCGCCGTGCTCACCGTGCTTGACGACCAGCGTCTTCGGCCCGGGGAGCACTTCACGCAACCGCGCCGGGTCGCCGGTCCCCCAAACCCGGACGGCCTCGTCGTCGCCGGCGAGCACGATGTCCGCGCGGGCGGCGAGTTCGGCCAGCACCGACGGGTCACGCCCGGCCCAGAGCGCCGGCCGGAAGTTCACGTCGAACGACACCAGGGTGTCGCCGCGCGGCCGGTCCATCAACGCCCGCACCAGGTCGAGGCAGCCGTCGGACAGCGCGGGCGTGATCCCCGACAGGTGGATGACGCGGACCCCGTCGAGGTCGAGTCCCCTCAGCAGCCCTGCGTCCATTCCGGACGCGGCCGACCCCTTCCGGTAGTACCGCACCGGACTTCCTTGAGCGCCGCTTTCCTTGATGTAGAGCCCCGTCGGCCGCGTCCGGTCGACCACGACCGCACTGACGTCCACCCCCGCCGCGGCGATCTCGCGCACGAGCGCGCGACCGAACGGATCGTCGCCGACGGCACTCACCCACGCACTGGCGAATCCCAGCGCGGGGAGATGGCAGGCGACGTTCGATTCGGCTCCGCCGATCGTCCGCACCCACCTCCGCACTTGATCGGGCGGCCCAGATTCGGCCGGTACGAACAAGGCCATCGACTCCCCGATGCACAACACGTCGGGCGCGCTTGTCACTTCCGCGTCTCCTCGTCGTCACCCCGTTGACCTCTAGCGGACCGGATGCTACACCTATCGCACGCAACATGCGCAACGCTCGTTGCAACATACGCAACCGAGGTGAATCTCATGTCCGAAGCCGGCTCCATCGATTCCGCCGCGGTCGCGGCCGTCCGGGAAGAGCGCGTCGACTGGCGCTTCCGCTCGGTGGCGCCGTCGCTGTCCGGACTCACGATCGGCGAGGCCGCCGCCCGGGGCGCGAAGCTGTTCGACGACGGCTTCCTCGGCCCGTTCGTGGTCCTCGACGAAGAAGCTCTCGAACACAACCTGCGCACGATGGCGGGCTGGTGCGCCGAACGCGGTGTCGCCCTCGCCCCGCACGGCAAGACGACGATGGCGCCGCAGCTGTTCGAGCGTCAGCTCGCGCACGGCGCCTGGGGCATCACCTGCGCGAACGCCGGGCATCTGCGGATCTACCGCGCCTTCGAGGTCTCCCGGATCCTGCTGGCGAACCAGCTGCTCGACCCCTCGGGCCTGCGCTGGCTCGCCGGAGAACTGGACGCCGACCCGGACTTCGAGTTCGTCTGCTGGGTCGACTCGGTCCGCGGCGTCGAGCTGATGACCGAAGCGCTGCGCGGAGCACGCCGCAAGGTGGACGTGCTCGTCGAACTCGGCGCCGACGGGGGCCGCACGGGGGTCCGTGACACCGAAACCGCGCTCGCCGTCGCCGAAGCCGCGCACGCGAGCCCGGCCCTGCGGTTGCGCGGGAGCGGCGGCTACGAGGGCGCGCTTTCCCACCACACCGACGACGCCTCGTTGCGGCTGATCAGCTCCTATGTGGACGGTCTGCGCGAACTCATCGTGGCGTTCAACGCCAAGGGATTGCTCGACGACGCCGGTCAGATCATCGTGACCGGCGGGGGCAGCGCCTACTTCGACCGCGTCGCGGACGAGCTCACCAAGGACTGGCCGGACGGGCTCGACGTGCTGCCAATCCTGCGCAGCGGCGCCTACGTGACCCACGACGACGGCTTCTATCGCGTGATCTCGCCGCTCGGCGAGCACCCGCGCATCTCCGGTACCGAGTCGTTCCGCCCCGCCCTGCGCGCCTGGGCCCAGGTGACGTCGAAGCCGTCGGACGAACTCGCGCTGCTCACCATCGGCAAACGTGACGCCTCCTTCGACGAAGGAATGCCCGAACCTCGCCTGATCCGCAAGGGAGACGGCCCTCCGTCCACACTCGACGGTCACGTCGTCGAGAAGATGAACGACCAGCACGCCTTCCTCAAGCTGCCGGCGTCGTCGCCGGTCGAGGTCGGCGACTGGATCGGCCTCGGCCTGTCGCATCCGTGCACGGTTTTCGACAAGTGGCCCCTCATTCCCGTCGTCGGTCCCGACGGCGAAACAGTGCTCGATTTCGTCCGCACGCATTTCTGATCCGTCCTCAAACGCCGCAGAGGAAGAATCACCATGGACATCGTGTTCCGTTCAGCGCAGGTCGCCGACGGCACCGGAGATCCGGTTACCCGGCATGACGTGGGAGTGTCCGACGGCCGCATCATGAGCGTCGCCGAAGCCGGTTCGCTGGCAGGGCGCCGCACCATCGACGCCGAAGGGCTCGTGCTCGCGCCCGGGTTCATCGACATGCATTCCCATTCCGACCTCCAGCTGCTCGCGAATCCCGACCACCTCGCGAAGCTCTCGCAGGGCGTCACCACCGAGGTCCTCGGACAGGACGGGCTCTCCTACGCGCCCGTCAACGACGACGTCCTCACCGCACTGCGCCAGCAACTCGCCGGGTGGAACGACGATCCGGCCGGATTCGACTGGAACTGGCGCTCGGTCGGGGAATACCTCGACCGGCTCGACGCGGGGGTCGCGGTCAACGCCGCGTACCTGGTCCCGCAGGGCACCGTCCGGATGCTCACCGTCGGCTGGGACGACCGGCCCGCGACCGAGGCCGAGATGAACGCGATGAAGGAACTCATCGCGACCGGCCTCGCCGAGGGCGCGATGGGGATGTCCTCCGGGCTCACCTACACCCCCGGCATGTACGCGACCACCGAAGAACTCGTCGACCTGTGCCGGGTCGTCGGGGAGAACGGCGGCTACTACAGCCCGCATCACCGCAGCTACGGCAAGGGCGCGCTCGAGGCGTTCGGCGAGATGGTCGACGTCTCCCGGCGTTCGGGCTGCCCGCTGCACCTCGCGCACGCCACGATGAACTTCTCGGTGAACAAGGGCAAGGCGCCCCAGCTGCTGGAGTTGCTGGACCGGGCACTCGACGACGGCTGCGACATCTCACTGGACACCTATCCCTATCTTCCCGGCGCCACTTACCTTTCCGCGCTCTTGCCGAGCTGGTCGACCGAAGGCGGCCTGGACGCCACCTTGGCCCGGCTGTCCGATGTGGACACCCGTGAGCGGATCCGCACCGAGATCGAAGAGACCGGCTCCGACGGCGCCCACGGGGTGCCGATCGACTGGGAGGCCATCGAGATCAACGGCGTCCGCCGCGACGAGAACGCACATCTGGTCGGGCATTCGGTCGCCGCGTCGGCGAAGTCGGCCGGGAAACCGGCCGCCGAGCTGTACTTCGACGTCCTGCTCTCGGAAAAGCTCGGCACGTCCTGCCTGATGCACGTCGGGCACGAGGAGAACGTCCAGGCGATCATGCGGCACCGCACGCACACCGGGGGCAGCGACGGGCTTCTCGTCGGCGCCCGGCCGCATCCCCGCGCCTGGGGCACCTTCCCGCGCTATCTCGCCCGCTATGTCCGCGAACTCGGCGTTCTCGACCTCGCCGAATGCGTCGCCCACCTCACCGGCCGCGCGGCGGAACGGCTCCGGCTGTCCGACCGCGGCCTGGTCCGGGCCGGTTACGCGGCGGACCTCGTGCTGTTCGATCCGGAAACCGTCGCCGACACCGCCACATTCGACGAGCCGCGGCAACAGGCCGCCGGTATCCCCTATGTCTTCGTCAACGGTGTCGCCGCCATCGACGATGGTCAACCGACCGGCGCCCTCGCCGGCCACTCACTCCGGAACCCCAGGAGGGCCCGATGATCGACTGGCTCCAACATTCGACGGGAGGACTTCTCACCCTCGCCGCCGTCTCGATCGCGGTCTTGTTGTTCCTCATCATCAAGGTCAAGATCGAACCGTTCATCGCGCTGATCGTGGTCGGCCTGCTGACCGCGCTGGCCGCGGGCCTGCCGGTCGTCCAGATCGTCGGATCCGCGCAGAAGGCGTCGGATTCCCTGCTGGAGAAGGGTTTCGGCGGGATCCTCGGGCATATCGCCGCGATCATCGGCCTCGGCACGATCCTCGGGTCCATTTTGGAGCGTTCCGGCGGGGCCAGGGTACTCACCAGCGCCCTGCTGCGGGCGATCGGCGAGAAGCGCGCCCCGCTCGCGATGGGTCTGGCCGGTTTCGTCTTCGGTATCCCGGTCTTCTTCGACATCGGCATCTTCGTGCTGGCGCCACTGGTCTACGTCGCCGCCAAACAGGGCGGACGCTCGCTGGTGCTGTACGCGCTGCCGTTGCTGGCCGGCCTTTCCATCACGCACGCGTTCCTCCCGCCGCACCCCGGCCCGGTGGCCGCGGCCGGCCTGCTGCACGTGGAACTGGGCTGGATCATCCTGATGGGCCTGGTCTGCGGTATCCCGGCGTTCCTGGTCGGCGGTGTGGCCTACTCGACCTGGATCGGCAAGCGCATCGACGTGGCGGTCCCCGAGGAGTTCCTGGTCGCCGAGGACGAAGGCGAGAAGGAAGAAAACCCGCCTTCGCTCAAGCTGGTGGCGGCGATCATCGCGGTCCCGCTGGTCCTGATCCTCGCCGGGACGTTCGGCAGCATCTGGCTCCCGAAGAATTCCGCACCGGCCGGTGTGGCCGCGTTCATCGGTACCCCGGCGGTCGCGCTGACGATCTCGGTGCTGCTCGCGTCGTGGCTGCTGGGTCTGCGCCGTGGTTTGACCGGCAAGGACTTGAGCGAGCTTTCGGCCAAGTCGCTCCGCCCGGTCGCGATGATCCTGCTGGTGGTCGGCGCGGGCGCGTTCTTCGGCGCCGTGCTGTCCGCGACCGGTATCGGCAAGGCCGTCGCGGGTTCGCTCGACAACGCCGGTCTCCCGGTCATTCTGGCCGCGTACGTGATCAGTTGCGGGATGCGGATCGCGCAGGGTTCGGCGACGGTCGCGATCGTGACCACGAGCGGCATCGTCGCGCCGACGGTGGCGACACTGGGCTACTCGCAGATCCAGCTCGCCCTGCTGGTCGTGGCGATTTCGGCCGGGTCGATCATCGCGTCGCACGTGAACGACGGCGGGTTCTGGATCATCTCGCGGTACTTCAACATGACCGTGCCGCAGACCCTGAAAACCTGGACCGTCCTGGAAACCGTCCTTTCCGTTTCCGGTTTCGGCGTGGCAGCATTGCTCATGGCAGTGGTTTAAACCACCTGAAAGCTGGGAGAGATCACGATGACCGGACTCGATCGACGCACCTTCCTCGGCGCCGTCGGAGCGGCTGGGATCACCACCGTTCTCGGTTCCCACCTCGCGAACGCTTCCGAACAGACCTGCGGACCGAAGGGAACCGGAGCCATCTACGTCAGCAGTTACACCAGTTCCGGGCACGGACTCGATGTCGCTCACCGGGACACGGCCACCAACGCGCTGGTCGTCGACCGGACCATTCCGGGGATCAGCAACGCCTCCTGGTTCGACGTCAGCGCGGACCGGAAGACGCTGTATGTGACCAATGAGGACGAGAACGGCCAGATTTCCGCGCTGAGCCTGGCCGATCCGGCGAAACCCAAGCTGCTCAACAAGAAGTCGGCCAAGGGTCAGCACCCCACGCATCTGAGCGTCCACTCGAGCCAGAAGTACGTGCTCGCCGCGAACTACAGCAGCGGCAGCGTCGTCGTCCTCCCGATCCTCGCGGGCGGGAAACTCGGCGACGTCGTGGACCTGGCCCAGCACAGAGGTGCCGAGCGCGACGCGCACGCGCACCAGGTCGTCAACGACCCCACCGGCAAGTGGGTGCTCGCGGTCGACCTCGGCGCGGATTCGGTCTACGTCTACAAACTCGACGTCGTCACCGGGAAACTCAAGCTGAACCAGCAGCTGAAACTCCCGTCGGGCGCGGGCCCCCGGCACCTCACGTTCCACCCGAACGGCAAGTACGCCTACATCCTCGGCGAGCTCCGGGCCGAAGTGACCGTCGCGGCGTGGAACCCGGCCACCGGGAAGCTGACCGCCGGCCAGGTCGTCCCGGCCGTTCCGGCGGGCACTCCCGGAGAGCAGTACCCGGGCGAGATCACCCTTTCCAAGGACGGCAGGTTCGTCTACGCGTCCGTTCGGGGTTCCGACACCATCGCGTCGTTCGGCGTCGGCGAGGACGGGAAGTCCTTGAAGCTGCTAGGCAACGCTCCCGTCGGCGGTGTCTACCCACGTCACCTCACGCTCGACCCGACCGAACGCTGGTTCTACGTCTCCAGTGACAAGTCCGGCACGCTCAGCTGGCTGCCGCGCGATCCCGCCACCGGCCTTCCTGGTGCCGTCGCCGGGAAACTGGCGCTCCCCCAGGTCAATTCCGTCTTTTTCGGCTAAGGAGAAACTCCCATGAGAACTCGCGTCCTCATCGCGGGCCTCGCGGCGTTCGGCCTCGTCGCGGGCTGTGCACCGGCTCAGAACACCCCCGCCGCGAGCGGCGGTGACGAAAAGTCCGGCACGGTCCGGGTCTGGCTGTTCGACGAAGCCAACCGCGCCCCCAAGGAGGCCGCGGTCAAGGAAGCGATCGCCGAGTTCAAGGCAGCGCATTCCGGGGTCGAGGTCGACGTCCAGTGGATCCCGGTGGAGGGCCGCGCGGACAAGTTCTCCGGCGCCTTCAACGATCCAGGCAGCGCACCGGACGTCGCCGAGTTCGGCAACACCGACGTCTCCAGCTATGCCGCCACGGGTGCGCTCGCCGACCTGACCGGTGATCTCTCGTCGTGGAAGGAGAACTCCGACCTGCTTCCGGCGGTGCTGGACACGGCGAAGTCGGGCGGCAAGACATACGGCCTTCCGTGGTTCACCGGCGTCCGCGCGTTGTACTACCGCACGGACATCTTCACCGAACTCGGCCTCAAGCCGCCGGCCACACTGGCGGAACTGACCGAGACCGCGCGCACCATCCGCGCCAAGAAGCCCGAGCTGTACGGCATCTCCGTCGGTGGCAAGTACACCTACGCGATGCTGCCGTTCCTGTGGGCCAACGGCGGCGAGATCGCCAAGCAGGACGGCGACAAGTGGAAGTCCACTGTGGACTCCGAGCAGGCGAAGGCCGGTGTCGCCGCGTACGCGAACCTGCTGAAGGCGGACATCTGCCCGCCCGAACAGTGCGCCAACCTCACCGGGACGCAGAGCATCACGGCGTTCGCGGGTGGCAAGGCGGGGATGTCGATCGGTGGTGACTTCAACCGCAAGGCCGTCGAAGCCGGTCAGGTGAAGGGGAAGTACGGCATCATCCCGCTTCCGGGTACCGAGGCGGGCAAGGTCGCCCCGGCGTTCGCGGGCGGCAACCTGCTCGGCGTGTTCAACGCGACCAAGCGCAAGAGCCTCGCGATCGAATTCATCGAACTGCTCGGCGGGGCGAAGTACCAGGAGAAGATGTACACCGGCATGGGCAACCTGCCCACGCTCGGCAGTGTCCAGAAGAAGGTCGCCGCGAGCGACCCGTCGGTCAAGGCGTTCGTCGACACCCTCACCGCGGGCACCAAGTTCGTCCCCGCCACCGCGGCATGGTCGAAGATCGACGCGCAGAACGTGCTGCCGACCGCGATCCAGCAGATCGCGACCGGCGGCAAGGACACCAACGCGGCACTGGCCACCGCGGCCGCCGAGATGAACAAGGCGTTCGGCTAGCTCCCATGGTGACCAAAGAAATCACTCGCACCGCGGCCTCGCCCGCCCCGGCCCGGCGTTCCCCACGCCGTCGCCGGGACGGGCGGGCCGCCCTGCTCTACCTGGCCCCTGGCGGCATCCTGCTGCTGGCCATGCTGGTCTACCCGATCTACCAGCTCGTCCTGATCTCGTTCTACGACTACGGCCAGCCGCAGGCCGTCGGCAACGCGCCACTGGTGTTCCTCGGCTTCGGGAACTACGTCGAACTGCTGGAGAACCTCCAGTTCTGGGAAGTGCTGGTCAAGACCCTCGGCTTCACCGCGGTCTGTGTCGTCGGCAGCCTCGCCCTCGGGACGGGGCTGGCCGTCCTCGCCACCCGGGTTCGCTCGTGGGCGCGGGTCCCGCTGTTCCTGGCGGCGCTGGCCGCGTGGGCGACGCCGGCGATGGCAGGCTCGTACGTCTGGCTGTTCCTGTTCGACGCGGACTTCGGCCTGGTGAACGAGGTGCTCTCGGGGATCGGGTTCACCGGGATGGCCAACCATTCCTGGACCTTCGACACGTACAGCACGTTCGGCCTGGTGGCCGCCGAGGTCATCTGGTGCTCGTTCCCGTTCGTCATGGTGACGATGTACGCGGGGATCAAGGGCGTGCCGGAAGAGGTCATCGAGGCCGCGCATCTGGACGGCGCTTCGACCTGGCGTACCACGTGGACCGTCGTGCTGCCGATGGTGCGGCCGCTGCTGACCATCGCCACGATCCAGTCGATCATCTGGGATTTCAAGATCTTCACCCAGATCTACGTGATGACCAACGGCGGCGGTGTGGCGGGGCGCAACCTCGTGCTCAACGTCTTCGCCTATCAACAAGCTTTCGCCGGACAGGAATACGGTCTCGGCGCGGCCCTCGGAGTCGTCATGACCTTGCTGCTGCTGTCCATCACCGGGTTGTACGTCCGGTCGCAACGCCGGGGCGCGGGATGGGTGTGACGACAGCGCCTGCCCGGCGGAAGAAACGCCGGGTGAACAAGCCCGGCAGGCTGATCGCCGAGATCGTCTGCGTGGTGATCGCCGGCATGGTCGCGTTCCCGGTGTACTGGATGGTGCTCTCGGCGTTCAAGCCGACCGGGCAGATCCAGGCGGAGAACCCTCGGCCCTGGACGCTGACCCCTACCCTGGAGCATTTCGAGCGGGTGCTCACCGGCGAGGGCTTCGCGATGTTCTTCCTGAACAGCGTGATCGTCGCGGTCGTGGTGGTGGCGCTGTCGCTGCTGCTGTCGTTCCTCTCGGCGGTGGCGCTGACCCGGTTCAACTTCAAGGGCAAGACCGTCCTGCTGGTGATGGTGCTCGTGGCGCAGATGGTCCCGGTGGAAGCACTGACCATCCCGCTGTTCTTCCTGATGCGGTCGGTCGGCGACGTCGCACCGTCGTTCGGCACCAATCACCTCGGCTCGCTGATCCTCGTGCACCTGGCGTTCAGCCTGCCGTTCGCGATCTGGATGCTGCGCGGGTTCGTCGCCGCGGTGCCGCAGGAACTGGAAGAGGCCTCGAAGATCGACGGCGCGAGCCGGATGCGGTTCACCTGGCAGATCCTCTTCCCGCTGGTGGCACCCGGTCTGGTGGCGATCAGCGTGCTGGCGTTCATCCACGCCTGGAACGACTTCCTGTTCGCCAAGACGTTCATCATCTCCAACACCGAGAACCAGACGCTCCCGCTGGCGATCCTGGTCTTCTTCAAACCGGAGGACACCGACTGGGGCGCGGTGATGGCGGGCTCGACCCTGATGACCATCCCGGTGCTGGTGTTCTTCATCCTTGTCCAACGACGACTCGTGTCCGTCATGGGCGGCGCGGTGAAGGGCTGACATGCCGGGATTCGACACACTGCTCCCCCGTCCCGTCTCGGTGGAACCCCTGCCGGGGCACTGCCCGCTACCGTCCGAAGTGGACGTCCGGACCGGCGCGGACCTGCCGGCCGAGGGCTACCGGCTGGAGATCGACCCGTCCGGCGTGACCCTGCACGCCGCCGACGCGGCAGGCGAGTTCTACGGCCGCCAGACGCTCCGGCAGCTCATCGGGCCGGACGCGTTCCGCGCCGCGTCCATCCACAGTGGACAGGCCGTGATCCCGTGCGGGATGGTGACCGACCACCCCCGGTTCAGCTGGCGCGGCTGCCTGCTCGACGTCGCCCGGCACTTCCGGACCAAGGCCGAGGTGCTGCGGTTCATCGACCTGATCGCCGCGCACAAGCTCAACGTGCTGAACCTGCACCTGACCGACGACCAGGGCTGGCGGATCGAGATCCCCGAGTTCCCGAAGCTCACCGAGGTCGGCGGCTGGCGGAAGTCGTCCATGGTCGGGCGGCACGACGGCCCGGAACGCGACGGGCGTCCGCACGGCGGGTTCTACACGGCCGGCGATCTCCGGGAGATCGTCGCCTACGCCGCCGAGCGCGCGGTGACCGTCGTCCCGGAGATCGACATCCCCGGGCACGCGCGGGCCGCGATCACCGCGTACCCCGAACTCGGCCCGGAGACCGGCGGACCGTGGGAAGTCTGGACGAGCTGGGGTATCAGCACGTCCTTGCTGAACACGGAGAAGTCCACTGTGGACTTCTTCCGGACGGTTTTCGACCACGTGCTGGACATCTTCCCGTCGCAGGCGATCGCGCTCGGCGGCGACGAGGTACCCGGCGCGACCGAGGAGCACCACCGGTTCGTGCGCGAGATCGCGCAGCACCTGACCGAACGCGGACGTCGTCCGTTCGGCTGGGACGAGGTACTCGAAGCGGCCGATCTGCCGAAGATGGTCATCGGCTCGTGGCAGAGCGAGGCGGCCGGGGCCCGCGCCGCGGCGGCCGGGCACGACGTCGTCATGTGCCCCGAAGAGCGCGTGTACCTGGATCACCGGCAGTCGGACCACCCCGACGAACCGATTCCCGTCGGCTATCTGCGGACCCTCGAAGATATCTACGGCTACGAGCCGGTCCCCGCGGACTTCCCCGCCGACCGGACGATTCTCGGCACCCAGGCACAGGTATGGGCGGAGCACCTGGACAACGTGCGCCGCGTCGACTACGCCGCTTTCCCGCGGTTGAGCGCTTTCGCCGAAGTCGCGTGGAGCCGGCCGGAAGGCCGTGACTACGCGGAGTTCCTGCCGCGCCTGCGGGATCACCACCTGCCGCGGCTCGACTCGCTGGGAGTCGAGTACCGGCCGCTGGACGGACCGCATCCGTGGCAGACGCGGCCCGGGGTTCCCGGGCGGCCGCGCTAACGAAGCGCGTGAGGGCCACCCTGAGGGACTCTGAGTCCCTGAGGGTGGCCCTCACGCGCTCACGACCAGGGTGACCACCAACGGTCGGCACCGGAAAGCGGCCAGGTCACCTCCAGGAACCGCGGCCGATAGATCCGCGCGTTCTCGATGTTGTCGGCGTGATCGAGGCTGTTCACGTTGTAGGACACGATGATCTTGCCGTGCCCGCTCAGCTGCGGATGCGCCGTCGCGTCGTAGACGATGAGGCGTTTGCCCTCGGTCTCCGCTTCCGGCGCCCGGTAAAGGACTCGCGGATCCCCGAACGGACCGGTCGGCGATCTCGCCGTGTAGGCCACCAGGACCGGGTTGAAGCCGGCGCTGGTGTCGACGGTGATCAGCACGTACTCGGCGCCGACCCTGGTCACCGAGAACGCGGTCCCCACCCCGGCCAGCATCCGCGCGGAGTCCTCTTCGTGCCGCGACCAGCCGACACCGGTCCAGAAGTGCCAAGCGCCGCGGAGCCCGCCGGAGGGCACCCGGGCCAGCTTGAGGTGGTGTCCCTCCCCAGCGCCGTGTTCGGCGCCGTAGATGTAGGTGTAGCCACCGTCTTCGAGCATGTCCGATCCCCAGGCGACCCGGTTGCTCACCGGGATCACCAGTAACTCGGCCGGGGTCAGCGCGGGCAGCCGGAAGGTGGCCAGCGAGGTGCCGGTGCTCCGGAAGTCGAGCCCGCCGGGCCCCGTCGTCTCGTACCGGTTGTAGAGCACGCGCAGGACGTCGCCCTCGACGACACCGTCCCCGACCCAGTAGTGCTCGGCCGAGCCCGGGAGCCGCACCAGCGAGGCCGGGTCGTCGGCGGTGCCGCCGTGCAATGTCTCGCCGAGGGCCCCGTCGGGTCGTTGCACCACCAGGGTGTTGCGCGCGAGCGGGCTGTCCGCCGGACGGCTGTGGTCCGGATTCACCTTGCCCAGGAAGGTGTCCGAGAACAGCCAGGCGGTACGGCCGTCGGGCAGCGGGATCGACACCGTGCGATCCCCGCCGGTCCAGTGGCCGCCCTGATCGCCGTAGCCGTTCCACAGATCGTTGAGCGCGACGGCGGGAACCACGGGCGGCGGCGGGGACGGCGGAACCGGAGGCGGCACGGACGGCGCGGTGCGGGCCGGGATCCCGCTGCTCGCCACCAGGGCGGCGACGAACAGCGCGGCCGGCACCAGTATCCGCCACGCTCGACGCATCGGATCATGGTAAAGCCGCCGAGGTGTTTGTACGAGCCTTCTTTGTACGAGCCTTGTGCGGCAGCCGGTTAGCGTCCGCGGAATGTCCTGGAAAGTGCTTTCCGTGAGCGTGCTCGCCGCCGTCGCGTGCACCGGATTCACGGCGTCGGAAGCGATCGCCGCCCCTAAGACCTACTACGTCGACCAGGCTCTCGGCAGTGACACCGCGAGCGGCACCTCTCAGCAGGCCCCGTGGAAATCGCTGGCGAAGGTCTCCTCGACCACGCTCACCCCCGGTGACACCGTGCTGCTGCGCCGGGGCGGGAACTGGCCCGGCGGCCTCGCCGTGAAGGGGTCGGGGACGTCGTCCGCACCCATCACGATCGGCGCCTACGGCACTGGAGCCCGCCCGATCGTCAAGGGCAATACCGAGGCCTGCGTCGACCTGCCCGGCAACGACATCCGGGTGCAGGACCTGCAGGTCGGCGTCGCCGCCAACGACGGGCGCTGCTCGTGGGCCGGAGTGAAGGTGAGCGGCGACCGCAACAAGGTGCTGTCGAACCTCATCACCGGCGCCGGCGCGGGCGTGTTCATCGCCCCGTCCGCGGACGGCACCGAAATCACCCAGAACGACCTCGTGGACAACAACCACATGACCGTTGTGACCCCCGGCGGCAAGGACGACTCCGGCGCGTTCGCCATCCTGGTCCACGGCAACGGCTCCGACATCGGCTGGAACCGGATCAGCGGCTCGATCGCGAAGGCCGACGACTTCGGCGGCCTCGACGGTGCCGCCGTCGAGATCTTCTACGGTTCGCGCAACGTCGTCCACCACAACATCTCCGAGGACAACGAGACGTTCACCGAACTCGGTACCGATACGAAGGATCCGGACGGTGTCTCGACCGGCAACGTCTTCGAGTACAACGCGATCTTCGGCGCCAAGACCCGCGGCGGGATCATCACGCGAGGTGCCGAAGACAGCAATGGGCCGGTGTTCGGGACGGTGTTCCGCAACAACTCGCTCCGGCTCCCGAACGCCGAGGCGGAGGGTTTCGTCTGCTACGGCGGCTGCACGAACCAGATGCTGAAGATGACGCAGAACGTCGTCCAGGCGGCGTACAAGATCGGCTATACCGATCCCGCGTTCACCGCGACCGACCACAACGTCTACTTCGGTGGGCTCCAGCAGTTCACGGCGGGCGCCACGGACAAGGTCGCCGACCCGAAGTTCACGTCGGCGACCAACCTGGTCCTGCGGGCGGGAAGCCCGGCGATCGACCTCGGCACGACGAAGTACGACGACATCGACGTCGACGGCAATCCGGTCTTCGCCGGTGCCCGGGTCGATGCCGGGGCTTACGAGTTCCAGGGCTAGTAGTCCGTGAAGGCCTCCTTGAGGGACTCTGAGTCCCTCAAGGAGGCCTTCACGGACCGAGCGTCAGTTGTAGATGCGCTGGATGGCGCCCGCCGCGAGAAGGCCGTTGGCCCACAGCGAGTTCACCCGCGAAACCTCCTGCGAGTTCGGCTTGGCGTTGGTGCAGGACGGGCCGGGGCCGCCGCCGGACATCAGCTCGGAGCACGGACCCTGGTAGTTGTCCGGCAGGCCGAGCGCGTGGCCGGTCTCGTGCGCGGCGATCCGCGTCTGGTCGTACTGCTGCGCCTGCGAGTAGTCGATGAAGATGGTGCCGCGGCCGTGGCCGTCGGTCTCGGCGTACGAACCCGAGGGGTCGTTGCCTTCGGTGTAGCGCAGCGTGGCCCCCGAGGAGCTCTCCTGCAGCTTCACGTTGGACACCGAGTTGTTCCAGTTCGCCGCACCCGCCTCGATGGCGGCACGGAAGCTGGGCGCTCCCGAAGCGTCGTAGTAGACCGTGGTCACCGCCGCGGTCTGCTGAGCGGGCTGGACCGCGGCCGTGGCCTGGCCCGCGGTGACCGGGACGGCGAGCAGCGCCAAGCTCACTGCCGCGGAGACGAAGAACTTCCTTGCCATGGACCCACTCCTTGTGAGGACAACGGAATGGTCCAGGAATCTAGGAGCGAAATCCGCGACTGGGCACCAACTTTCGTCGCTTCCGCCAGCTGGTGATTTACCAACACTTTCGCCCTATTGACATGCGCATGTTCGCATACGACGATGCTCTGCTCGTCTCACTCAGGGCCGCAGCACCAGCTTGCCGACGGTCGCCCGCGCTTCCAGTTCCGCCAGCGCCTTCGGCCCGTCCGCGAGGTCGTAGACCGTCGGCGTGCCCGGCGCGCATACGCCGGCGGCGATGAGGGCGCGCAACTCGTCCAGCAGGTTCGCGAAGATCCCGGGCGCGTGCTCGATCAGTACGCCGAGGTGCAGTCCGATCAGGTGGATCTGGTGCCGGAAGTTCAAGTCCCGGTTGGTGAGCGCGGCTTCTCCCCCGGCGACGCCGTAGACCACGACCCGTCCGGTGACCCGTTTGGCGGCGGCGAGACTCTTGACGAAGGCCTCGCCGCCGACCGACTCGAGCACGAGGTCGACCCCACTGGTCAGCCACGCGGGCAAGTCCTCGCGGTAGTCGAAGACGTGGTCGGCCCCGAGGCCCCGCACGAGGTCGTGCTTCGCCGGCGAAGCGGTGGCGATGACGGTGGCGCCGTAGTGCTTCGCCATCCGGACCGCGGCTTGGCCGACGCCGCCCGCCGCCGCGTTCACCAGCACCGTGTCCCCGGCGGCGAGGCGCCCCAGCGGTTTGAGCGCGGCGAGCGCGGTGGCCCAGTTCAGGATCAGTCCCGGCGCCTGCTCGTCAGCCCAGCCCGCTGGGACCGGGACGATTCCGGCGGCGGACATGACCATGTATTCGGCGAAAGCCCCGCCACCGGTCCCGAGGACGTGGTCGCCGACGTCCGGCGTCGTCACGCCCTCCCCCAGGGCGACGACCTCGCCGACGGCTTCGAACCCGGCGACGTACGGCGCTCGCGGGCCGCCCTCGTAGGTGCCGCGAGTCTGCATGACGTCGGCGAAGTTGACGCCCGCGGCGGTCACCTTGACCAGGATTTCGCCTGGTCCCGGACTCGGGACGGGCGCGTCGGTGATCAGGTGCAGGTCTTCAGGACCGTTCGAAGAGTTCTGTCTCAGGGCGCGCATCGAAGTCATACCCGCACACTAAAACCCTCACTCTTGCGTGAAGGTCAAGTCGTCATGGTCAAGGCGCGGGCGTCACGCAGATAGGCGTCGAGGGCGTCGCGGTTGCGGCTCAGGATGGCGATCCGGCGATCGAGCTGTTCCCGTTGACGGGCCACCTCGTCGAGCATGTACTCGCACGGCACCTTCGGCAGCACCTCGCCGGGCCCGTCGAGGTACGGCAGGATCTCCCGGATCAGCCTCGTCGGCAGGCCGGCGTCGAGCATCCCGCGGATCTGCAGGACCGACTCGACCGACCCGTCGCAGAAGTCGCGGTAGCCGTTGCCGCCGCGACCGGGCCGGATCAGGCCCTCTTCCTCGTAATAGCGCAGCGCGCGGACGCTGACCCCGGTCTTCCGCGCGAGTTCGCCTATCTTCACCCCGCCCACGGTAGCCATCGGGCGGCCGTATAGGTCGTTATACGGTCAGGTTTTCGGGCGGTACCAGACCTCGGGGCGGCCGACCTGGCCGTAGCGGGGTTCGCGCTGGGCCAGGCCGTTGTCGGCGAGGTATTCGAGGTAGCGCCGCGCGGTGACGCGGGAGGCGCCGATCGCGGTCGCGGCGCCGCCGGCGGACAAGCCGTCGGCGGACGAGGCCAGCACCTCGGTGATGGCCTCCAGGGTCTGCACGCTCATGCCTTTCGGCAGCGAAGGCCGTTCCGTGGTGCGCAGGGTGCCGAGCGCCCGGTCGATCTCGGCCTGCCCGGTGACCTCCCCCGAAGTGCCGTGGAACTCCGCGTAGCGCTCGAGTTTCTCCCGCAGCGAGGCGAACGTGAACGGTTTCAGCAGGTACTGCACGACTCCGACCGACACGGCGGCCTTGACCAGCGCCAGATCACGCGCCGAGGTCACCGCGATGACGTCGATCGGCAGCCCGGCCGCCCGCAGCGACCGGCAGACCGCGAGCCCGTGCGTGTCCGGGAGGTAGAAGTCCAGCAGTACCAGGTCGACGGGCTCGCGTTCACAGAACCGCAACGCGTCACCGCCGGAATGCACAACACCGGAAACCGAGAACCCGGGCATGCGTTCGACGTACACCCGGTGGGCGTCGGCGGCCACGGGTTCGTCTTCGACGACCAGCACCTTGATCATCGCGTCGGCTCCTTCGGCGACTTCAGCGGCAAGCGCACGGTGAACACCGCGCCCTCGTCACGGCCGACGTCGATCGTCCCACCATGCCTCCGCACGGCCTGACCCACCAGCGCCAAGCCGAGCCCGTGGCCGTCCTCGGGTTTCGTGGACCAGCCGCGCCGGAAGACGTCCTCGACATCCTCCACCCCGGGGCCGGTGTCGGCGACCCGCAGCACCAGGTCCTCGGTGCCGGAACGGACGGTCACCTCGATGCCGGGCCGTCCCCCGCCGGCCGAATTCCCCACCGCCGCGTCGATCCCGTTGTCGATCAGGTTGCCGAGGATGGTCACCAGATCGCGGGGCGGGACGCCGGTGTCCGCGTCCTCCATGACGGTGTCGGGCGTGATGGTGAACTCGACGCCGCGCTCGCTCGCCTCCGCCGCCTTTCCCAGCAGCAGCGCCGCGAGTACCGGTTCGGCGACCGCGCCGACCACGCGGTCGGTGAGTTCCTGCGCCAGCGCGAGTTCGGCGGTGGCGAACTCGACGGCCTGTTCCGGGCGGCCGATCTCGACCAGGGAAACGACCGTGTGTAACCGGTTCGCCGCCTCGTGCGCCTGCGAACGCAACGCCTCCGCCAGCCCGCGCACCGTCGTCAGTTCACCGGTGAGCGCCTGCAGTTCGGTGTGGTCACGCAGGATGACCACCGTGCCCATCGTCTCGCCCCTCGACCGCACGGGCGCGGTGCTGACCACGAGCACCCTGGACTCGGTGAGGTGGAGTTCGTCGGTGCGTTCTTCGCCGGAGGAGAACGCTTCCACGAGGTCTTCGGGAATGTCCAGTGTGGACAGTTCCCGCCCGACGGCGTCGTCCTCGACGCCCAGCAGCGTGCGGGCGCCGTCGTTGCACAGCACCACGCGTCCGTCTGCCCCGATGAGCAGCAACCCTTCGCGCATGGAGTGCAGGACGGCTTCGTGGTACTCGAACAGGTTGCTCAGTTCCCCGGGCGCGATCCCCCTGGTCTGCCGCCGGAGCCGCGCGCTGACCAGATAGCTGCCGATCCCGCCGGCCAGCAGGACCGCGACCGCGATACCGATCAACGGCAAGAGTCGTTCCTGCAGTTCGGCGTCGATCGCCTCGACGGTGATCCCGACGGAGACCAGCGCGACCACCTGTCCCGCGGCGCCGTGCGTCGGGACCACTACGCGTTCCGACGGCCCCAGCGAGCCGGCGTAGGTCTCGACGACCCTGCCACCGCGCTGCGCCTCACCGATGTTGCCGATGAACGGCTGGCCGATCAGCTCCGGATTCGGATGGGTGAAGCGAATGCCGTTCGTGTCCATAATGGTCACGAAATCGACGCCGGTGTCCGCGCGGACACTCTGCGCGAACGGCTGCAGTGTCCGGCTGGGCTCCGATGTGGACAGTGCGGCCAGCACACCGGGGGCGTCGGCCACCGCCTCGGCGACCGCGATCACCTGGTCCCGCGCCCTGTCCCGGGTGGCGCGCACGGAGTCGAGGTAGGCGAACGCCAGCCCCGCGGCGACGAGCGCGGAGAGCACCACGAGCTGGAGGATCAGCAGCTGACGGGCCAGGCTGCCCTGCCTGGTCCTGGTCCGCGTCGTCGAGGGCATCCGCCCATACCAGCACACCGGCGTTTCGACCGCTCACCGCGCCCGCACGTAATTCTCCGGAAAGCCGTCGCGCGAACTCAATGAACACAACCGTGACCCAGCTCACCTGCGCGGGTGATAGTGACCCGCAACTCCCGAACACCCCCTGAGCTGGAGGCAAAGGTGCCTACAACGCCCGAAGCGGCGCCGCGTCGCCGCGACAAGATGCATTACCTGTACATGGCCGTCATCGCGGCGGTCGTCCTCGGTGTGATCGTCGGCTTCGCGGCCCCGGGACTCGCGAAGGAACTCAAGCCACTCGGCACGGGTTTCGTGAACCTGATCAAGATGATGATCTCCCCCATCATCTTCTGCACCATCGTGCTCGGCATCGGATCGGTGGCGAAGGCGGCGAAGGTCGGCAAGGTCGGGCTGTTGTCGCTCGGTTACTTCCTGATGATGTCGACGTTCGCGCTCGCGATCGGTCTCGTCGTCGGCAACCTCCTGCACCCGGGCGAGGGCCTGCACCTCGACCCGGCCGCCGCGGCGAAGGCGCACACGCAGGCCGAGGGCGGCGAAGGCTCCGTCGACTTCCTGCTCGGCATCATCCCCACGAGTTTCGGTTCCGCCTTCACCGAAGGCCAGGTGCTGCAGACGCTGCTCGTCGCGCTGCTGGCCGGTTTCGCCGTGCAGAAGCTCGGCACCAAGGGTGAGCCGATCCGGCGCGGTATCGAGCACATCCAGCGTCTCGTGTTCCGGATCCTCGCGATGATCATGTGGGCGGCCCCGGTGGGCGCGTTCGGCGCGATCGCCGCGGTGGTCGGGGAAACCGGCTGGGGCGCGCTGCGCAGCCTCGCCGTCATCATGATCGGCTTCTACCTGACCTGCCTGGTGTTCGTGTTCGGCGTGCTCGGCTCGGTCCTGTGGCTCGGCGCCCGGATCAACATCTTCACCCTGCTCCGCTATCTCGGCCGCGAGTTCCTGCTGATCCTGTCGACGTCGTCGTCCGAATCGGCCCTGCCGCGGCTGATCGCGAAGATGGAGCACCTCGGGGTTTCCAAGCCGGTCGTCGGCATCACGGTGCCCACCGGCTACTCGTTCAACCTCGACGGCACCGCGATCTACCTGACCATGGCGACGCTGTTCATCGCCACCGCGCAGGACCAGCCGCTGGCGCTCGGCGAGCAGATCTCCTTGCTGCTGTTCATGATCATCGCGTCGAAGGGCGCGGCGGGCGTCAGCGGCGCCGGGATCGCCACCCTCGCCGGTGGTCTCCAGTCGCACCGCCCGGAACTGGTCGACGGCGTCGGATTCATCCTCGGCATCGACCGCTTCATGTCGGAAGCCCGCGCGCTGACCAACTTCGCCGGCAACGCCGTCGCGACGGTGCTGGTCGGAACGTGGACCAAGGAGTTCGACCGCGAACGGGCCCACCAGGTCTTCAGCGGCCAGGCCCCGTTCGACGAATCCACTCTGATCGACGATCACGCCCCGCCCCCCGACGAGGACCGTGACGCCGATCGGGAGAAGGCCGGCGCGTCCGCTTAGCGCTCGGCGAAACGAAGAACCGCGGTGCGAGGTCCCCCGTCCTCGCACCGCGGTTCTTCGTTTCTGAGAAACTGCGGGCATGCCCGACGCCATCGACCAGTACGCGCGCAAGCGATATTCGAAGCTCCTGCACGGCAACTTCGCGGCGATGGCGGGCGGCCCCGAAGGTGAGGACTTCCTGCGCGACCTGGCCGAGGACGCCCGGCGGATCACCGACGACGAACTGGAAGCGCTGTTCGAGGCGGACTGGCGACCGCGGCTCACCGCGGCCTGGCTGATCGGCGCCGACCGCCGGACCGAGTGGCGCGAGCGCATCCGCGAACTGTTCCTGGAGAGCAAGCTGGTCTTCGCCGGGCAGGGCTACTGTTTCGCGCTGGCCCGGTTCGGCACCCTCGCCGACGCCGAGATCCTCGTGTCCTATCTGGACCGGTACCTCGCCCAGCCGACACTGCGTTACGACCAGCAATGGGCGCTCGCGGCACTGCATCATCTCGACGCCGACCTCAGGACCGCGTACACATCGCGCTACCTGAGGCCGTGTGGTCTCTGGGAAAGCTGGTCGGCGGCGAACAGCACGGACCTGCCGTTCCACAAGATGTGGTTCGACCTGCTCTGCTCCCACGTCCAGCGGGCCGTGCACGCGGCGGACGTCAGGCGCTGACCCTGTCGTCGTAAACGACCCGGGACGCCGCGATCGAGTCGCGGTGGCGCTCCGCCCAGCTCAGCAGCCCGCTCAGCGAGGCGTACAACTCCTTGGCCATCGCGGTGGCCTCGTACTCCACCTTCGGCGGCACCGTCGGGTACACGGTGCGGATCAGCAGCCCGTCGCGTTCGAGGTTCCGCAAGGTCAGCGTCAGCATCCGGCGGCTGATGCCCTCGACCGAGCGCTCCAGTTCGGTGAACCGCACCGGACCCCGCGTGGCCTCCAGCAGGATGCCGATCGCCCACTTGCCGCTGATCCGGTTGATCACCTCGAGCACGGTGCACGCCTCGAGTTTTTCCGGGTCCACCACGCTGGCCAGCGTGGTCACATCAGTGTTCCCCTGGGACATCAAAGTGCCTCCTTCCGGCGCGGAACATAGTCACACATGATGAGCGCTGTAACAAGTGATGCACCAAGGCATCACCAGGGAAAAGACTCCACTGAATTCCTGAAGGGGTACCTCCATGCCGGAAACAGCCCGCTCCCGCGCTCTCGCCCTCGCCGTCCTGTGCGCCGTCTCGCTGATGGTCGTCCTCGACGGCTCGATCGTCGCCGTCGCGCTGCCCGCGATCCAGAACGACCTCGGCTTCACCTCGTCCACGCTGGCCTGGGTGGTCAACGCCTACCTGATCGCCTTCGCCGGGCTGCTGCTGTTGTCCGGCAGGCTGGGCGACCTGATCGGCCGAAAACGGGTCTTCCTGGCCGGGCTCAGCGTGTTCACCCTCGCCTCGCTGCTGTGCGGGATCGCGCAGGATCAGACCCAGCTCGTCGTGTTCCGCTTCCTGCAGGGCGCGGGCGGCGCACTCGCCTCGGCCGTCGTGCTCGGCATGATCACCACGCTGTTCCCGGAACCGCGGGCACGGGCGAAGGCCATCGGTGTCTACAGCTTCACCCAGGCCGCGGGCGCTTCGATCGGGCTCATCGCGGGCGGCACGCTCACCCAGCTGCTCGACTGGCACTGGACCTTCTACATCAACCTGCCGATCGGCGCGGTCGCACTGGTGATGGCCGTCCGCCTGCTGGCCGACGAGCGCGGCGCGGGCCCGCGCGGCGGCACCGACATCACCGGCGCCGGGCTGGTCACCGGCGGGCTGATGCTGCTGGTCTACACGATCGTCAAGGCCGAGGAATACACCTGGGGCGACGCCCGCACGATCGGGCTGCTCGCGGTGTCGCTGCTGCTGCTCGCCGGTTTCGTGCTCCGGCAGGCGAAGGCACGCGAACCGTGCTGCCGCTGCGGATCTTCCGGTCCCGGGCGGTGTCCGGGGCGAACACGGTGATGGTCCTGATGGTCGCCGGGCTGTTCGGCTTCCAGTTCATCACCGCGCTCTACCTGCAGCGGGTGCTCTCCCTCGACGCGCTCAGCACCGGGTTCGCGTTCCTGCCCGCCCCGGTCTCGATCGCGGTGATGTCGCTGGTGTTCGCCGAGAAACTGAACCACCGCTTCGGGGCGCGGACGGTGCTCGTCGCCGGGCTCTCACTGGTCGCGCTGGCACTCGGCCTCCTCGCCACGGTCGAGGCGAACGGGAACTACGCGACGGACGTCCTGCCCGCGCTCGTCCTGATGGGCATCGGGTTCGGCGCGGCGATGCCCGCGCTGATGGGGCAGGCGATGTCCGGATCCGATCCCGCCGACGCCGGCGTCGCCTCCGGGCTGATCAACACCACCCAGCAGATCGGCGCCGCCGTCGGTACCGCGGTCCTCGCGACCGCCGCCGCGTCCCGCACCGGTTCGTTGCTGGCCGAAGGAACGGCGATGCCCGAGGCGCTGGCCGGTGGCTACCGGACCGCGTACGCGCTGAGCGCGGGACTGCTCGCTCTCGCCGTCCTCGTCGCCGCTGTCGTCTTGCGTGGCCGCAAGGAGACGCCTCAGGCGGTGATCGTCGCGTAGGCCCATTCGGAGAACTCGACGCCGAGGCGTACCTCGGCGTCGCCTCCGGGTGTCCAGACCCCGCTGCCCCCGAACGCGGCCATCCCGCCGGTCTTGCCGGTGTACTGGGAAAGCACGACCCACATCCCGCAGCCGGCCGCGACGCCGACCTGATCGAGCAGCCGATCTTCCTGGCCTTCGGAAAAGAGCGCGCTGAGCACGTAGACCTCGGCACCGGCTTCGGCGAGTTCCTTGGGGTGCGCGGGGTTGGCGGCGTCGAGACAGACCGCGAGACCGAGCCGCCAGCCGTGGACGTCGATGATCACCTGGCGCTCACCGGTGTCGAAGAGTTCTTCTTCGCTGTTGTGCAGATTCCGTTTCGCATAGGTGGCAACGGTTTCGCCGTCGGGACCGACGACGAGCGTGCCGATGTACCGGCGCCCGGCCTCCAAGAGCGGAAGCCCGACGACCGCGTGGATCCCGCCGGCCCGGCAGGCCTCCCTGAGCGGTTCGAGACGCGGATCGTCCTCGGCGAGCCAGAGGCCGGGGTCGGCGGCGAGCGCGTCGAACTCCAGGCCGGTCAAGGAAAGTTCGGGGAAGACACCGAGATCGGCGCCCTCGGCGCCCGCGATCCGGATGAGCCGGGCGTGCTCGGCGATGTTCGCGGAAAGATCCGCGGTGAACGGCTGGACAGTGGCGACCCGCAACGGCCGCTTGGGTTCCATGGCCGGAAGCTTAAGCGCTGGGCGCGACCAGATAACTCCGCAGACCCTGTTGCCCTCGTCGCATCATCAGCGCGTGATTGACCCGGAACAGCGGCCACGCGACCCGATCGAGCTTGCGCAGCAACGGTTTCCTGGCCTCGACCTCTTGGGTGATCTCCAGGCGCGTCCCGTCGCCGTCCGGGCTCAGCTCGCCGTCCAAAGTGCCCTCGAGATCACCGCTGAGCCGGACCCGCACGTGCCCCGTTCCCTCGTCCGCCTGGTCACGGTGCATCCGCAGCTTCAGCGCATACGGCAGCCTCGACCGGCAGACGAGTTCGGCGGTGTCGTCGTCGACCTGGCTGACCGAACGGACGTCGCGCCACCACAACGGATACGCGGCGAGGTCGACGACGGCGTCGAAGACCGACTTGGGCGAAGCGGGCAGCACCCACGTGTCGCGGAAGCGGTACCAACCGCCACCGCCTCCGCGACCCGAGGGATTCACCGTCACACCTGCGCCGACACCAGGTTCCGGCCGTCCATGGTCACGACGTCGACCGAGGCCACATCGTTGGGAGCGACCAGGGCCGAACCGTCGATACCGGTGCCTTCGCGTTCACCCTTCTGCGAAACCAGCCAGCTGCCCGCGTTGACCCGCTCACCGCTCTTGGTCACCACGATGAGCTGGCACTTCTCACCTTCGCGGACGCCTTCCGCCTTGGCGTGCAGCCGCACCCAGCCCGCCGCCGGAATGACCCGGACCGCCAGCTGCGCCCCGCTCTCCCGGTTGGTCGCCGCGAGATCGACGGTGCCCGGAACCGGTGTCGTCACCGTCGGCACCGGAAGAGCCACCGTCGACGGCTCGGGCGAGGTCTGCCGTCCGACCAGGACACCTCCGCCGACCGCCACGACGACCAGCACCGCGGCCGCGGCCACGGCGAGGAACCGCCGCGGTTTCTGCTCCTGGGCGCCCTCTTCGTCGCGGACCTGGCGCAGCGTGCGCTGCAGCAGCAGGTCGCCGCCGTCGGGAGGCCCTTCGAGGAAGGCTTCCGGCGGCACCTCGTCGAAGTGGTACCGCAGTTCCGCCAGCTCCCGCACCTCACGACGGCACGCGGGGCAGGCCGCCAGATGCGCCTCGAAGGTGGCCGCCTCCCTCGGGTCGAGCCCGCCCAGGACGTAGGCGGCGAGCTGGCCTTGGTCGTGTCCCACCGCACTCATCGCGCTACCTCCTTCCCGGTTCCCGACATCACGGCTCTGAGCGCCCGTAACGCGTAATAAGATCTCGACTTAACGGTACCCGGGGCGACGCCCAGGGATCTCGCCGCTTCGGCCACCGTGCGGCCCCGGTAGTAGATCTCCACCAGAACATCACGATGTTCCGCGGACAGGCCGTCCATCGCCCCGAGCACGGCCATGGAATCCACGACACCCTGCGCGTGGTCTTTCGACACCGCGGGTGTCGGCGCGCCGTCTTCGGGCTCCGCCACTTCCGGCGGCCTCGCCGCCCTGGCGCGCGCCCGGTCGGTGATGATGTTGCGGGCCACCGTGAGCAGCCAGCCCCGCACCGATCCCTTCGCGTCGTTCTCCAGGTCCTCGGCGTGCTTCCAGGCGCGGACCAGTGTCTCCTGCACGACGTCCTCCGCGGCCGCGCGATCCCCGGTCAGCCTTGTCGCGTACGCCAGCAGGCTCCTGCCGTGTTCGGCGTACAAGTGCCGGACCAGGTCCTCGCCCTTGGCCTTT
Organism: Amycolatopsis sp. lyj-112; assembly: GCF_046549055.1. Taxonomy (NCBI): domain Bacteria; kingdom Bacillati; phylum Actinomycetota; class Actinomycetes; order Pseudonocardiales; family Pseudonocardiaceae; genus Amycolatopsis; species Amycolatopsis sp. lyj-112. The sequence goes on from NZ_JAJPWS010000012.1 coordinate 54,978, forward strand.
TTGGGCCGCCAGCCTCCGATCGCCACTCGTGTCCTCCCGACGGTCTTCTGGGTCGGCGAGGACAGTACTGCAACCCGCAGGGGCAAGGTGGATCGCTCGGCGCGTGCCGCGATCGAACTGTGCATCGGCACCGGCCTCTCCTCGGTTTTCCATGGCCGCCTCCTCTTGCTCCCCACACGGGCGACGGCGTCTCACGGTTCAACCGGGTTTTCCGCGGGCCTTGTCGATCACCCGGCGCGCTCGTATGCTGACGCCTCCGGATTCCGCCGCCGCCTGATTCCCGGGAGGGTCGAGGCGTGCCAAGGAGACTCGCGGCCGCACTGGCCGCGGTGCTGGTGTTCGCGGCCGGTTGTGCCGAGAAGCCCGGTTTCACCGCGACGCTGTCGGATCCGGTGAACGTGGACCTGAGCTGGCCCGACGACGATCCGGACGTCGCGGGGAGGATCGTCGAGTACACGACCGATCCGAACGGCGAGTACACGATCCTGCAGTTCGTGCCGCCGAGGCAGACGACCTACCGGCATCCGGATCTGATCCCGGAAACCCGGTTCTACTACCGGATCCGGCCGTTCTACGGTCAGGTTTCCGCGGCGATCACGGTCTCCGGGCCTTCCGTGCCCGGCGTTTCCGGGCCGGCGGTGCCCCTGCGCGGTGGCGACTCGAACGCGGCTCCGGCGGGATTCCGGGCGGAGCCCGCCGAGGAGGAGATGGTGCGGTTCAGCTGGGCCGACCGCTCCAGCGACGAGGACGGTTTCCTCGTGGAGATCAAGAAACCCGGCGCGGCCGAATTCCTGCCGATCGAGGTCTCCGACGCGGGGACGACGTCGGCCGGGCTCGCGACGATGCCGGGCGAGGAGGGCTCTTCGTACCGGCTGCGTGCCTTCTACTACGGGCCCGCGTCACCGGTGCTGGACCGAACGACGGGGAAGGCCGCGGAGTAGGTCCCGGACGCTATGAACGACTCGTTACTTGCAAATTTTGCAAGTAACGAGTCGTTCATAGCATTTTCAGAGACTCAGGCGAGGACGTGCTTCAGGAACTCTCCGGTGTAGCTCTCGCCCACCGTGGAGACCTCCTCGGGAGTGCCTTCGGCGATGACCGTGCCACCGCCGGAGCCGCCCTCGGGACCCATGTCGATGACCCAGTCCGAGGTCTTGATGACGTCGAGGTTGTGCTCGATGACGATCACCGTGTTGCCCTTGTCCACCAGCCCGTTGATCACGCCGATCAGCTTGCTGATGTCCTCGAAGTGCAGACCGGTCGTCGGCTCGTCGAGGATGTAGACCGTCTTGCCGGTGGACCGCTTCTGCAGTTCGCTGGCGAGCTTGACGCGCTGCGCCTCGCCGCCCGAGAGCGTCGGCGCGGGCTGCCCGAGCCGGACGTAGCCGAGGCCGACGTCGACGAGCGTGGCCAGGTGCCGGTGGATCGCCTTGATCGGCTCGAAGAACTCGGCCGCCTCTTCGATCGGCATGTTCAGCACGTCGGAGACGGTCTTGCCCTTGTAATGGACCTCGAGGGTCTCCCGGTTGTACCGGTCGCCCTTGCAGACCTCGCACGGGACGTAGACGTCCGGCAGGAAGTTCATCTCGATCTTGATAGTGCCGTCACCGGCGCAGGCCTCGCACCGGCCGCCCTTGACGTTGAAGGAGAACCGGCCCTGCTGGTAGCCGCGCACCTTCGCCTCGGTGGTCGCGGCGAACAGCTTGCGCACGTGGTCCCAGACACCGGTGTAGGTCGCCGGGTTGGACCGCGGGGTGCGGCCGATCGGCGACTGGTCGACGCGGACCAGCTTGTCCACGGCAGCGAGGCCGTTCACGCGGGTGTGCCGCCCCGGAACCTGGCGCGCGCCGTTGAGCTTGTTCGCCAGCACCGTCGCGAGGATGTCGTTGACCAGCGTGGACTTCCCGGAGCCGGAGACGCCGGTGACCGACACCAGGCAGCCGAGCGGGAACGACACGTCGAGACCACGCAGGTTGTGCTCACGCGCGCCGACGACGGTCAGCTGCCGCTTCTTGTCGATCGGCCGCCGGATCAGCGGGACCTCGATCTTGCTGCGGCCCGAAAGGTACGCGCCGGTGATCGATTCCTTGTTGCGCAGGAGCTTCTTGTACGGTCCACTGTGGACGATGTGGCCGCCGTGCTCGCCGGCGCCGGGGCCGATGTCGACGACCCAGTCGCTGGAGCGGATGGTGTCCTCGTCGTGCTCGACGACGATCAGCGTGTTGCCGAGGTCACGCAGCCGGACCAGCGTCTCGATCAGCCGGTGGTTGTCCCGCTGGTGCAGCCCGATCGAAGGCTCGTCCAGCACGTACAGCACGCCGACCAGACCGGAGCCGATCTGCGTGGCGAGCCGGATGCGCTGCGCCTCGCCACCGGACAGCGTCCCGGAGGCGCGGTCGAGCGAGAGGTAGTTGAGCCCGACGTCGAGCAGGAAGCGCAGCCGCGCCTGGATCTCCTTGAGCACCGCGCCGGCGATCACCGTCTCGCGCTTGCCGAGCTCCAGCTCGTCGAGGAACTGCGACGCCTCCGCGATCGAGAGGGCGCAGACCTCGGCGATCGAGCGGTCACCCTGGGTCTTGTGCTCCAGGGTGACGGCGAGGATCTCCGGCTTGAGCCGCGTGCCCTGGCAGGCCGGGCACGGGACCTCGCGCATGTAGCCCTCGTACCGCTCGCGCATGTACTCGGACTCTGTCTGCTCCTGGCGCCGTTCGAGGAACGGGATGACGCCCTCGAAGGCCGCATAGTACGAACGCTGACGCCCGTAGCGGTTCTTGTAGCGGACGTGGACCTGCTCGTCGACGCCGTGCAGGACGGCTTTCTGGACCTTCGCCGGCAGCCTGCGCCACGGGGTGTCCATTCGGAAACCGACGGTCTCCGAAAGCGACTCGAGCAGGCGGATGAAGTAGTCCGCGCTCTGGCCGCCCGCCCAGGGCGCGATGGCGCCCTCACCGAGCGACATCTCGTCGTCCGGGACCACCAGTTCCGGGTCGACCTCCTTGCGGACGCCGATACCGGAGCACACGGGGCAGGCGCCGTAGGGCGCGTTGAACGAGAACGACCGCGGTTCGAGGTCCTCGATCGCCAGCGGGTGGCCGTTGGGGCAGGCGAGGTTCTCGGAGAAGCCGCGGATGCGGTGCGCGTCGTTCTCCGGCAGGTCGACGAACTCCAGCTCGATCAGGCCGTCGGCCAGCCGGAGCGCCGTCTCGACCGAGTCGGTGAGCCGCTGCCGTGAGCTCGTCTTCACCGAGAGCCTGTCGATGATGACGGCGATCTGGTGCTTTTCCTGCTTCTTCAGCTTCGGCGGGTCGGTGAGCGGGTGGACCGTCCCGTCCACCACGACACGCGCGTAGCCCTGCTGCTGCAGGTTCTCGAAGAGGTCGAGGTACTCCCCCTTGCGCCCGCGCACGACCGGCGCGAGCACCTGGAAGCGAGTGCCCTCTTCCATGGCGAGCACCTGGTCGACGATCTGCTGCGGGGTCTGCTTGCTGATCGCCTCGCCGCACTGCGGGCAGTGCGCCTTGCCGGCGCGGGCGTAGAGCAGACGCAGGTAGTCGTAGACCTCGGTGATGGTGCCCACGGTCGAACGCGGGTTGCGCGAGGTGGACTTCTGGTCGATCGACACCGCGGGCGAAAGCCCCTCGATGAAGTCGACGTCCGGCTTGTCCATCTGGCCGAGGAACTGGCGCGCGTAGGCCGACAGCGACTCGACGTAACGGCGCTGCCCCTCGGCGAAGATGGTGTCGAAGGCGAGGCTCGACTTTCCGGACCCGGACAGACCGGTGAACACGATCAGGCTGTCGCGGGGCAGGTCGAGATCCACGCCGCGGAGATTGTGCTCGCGAGCGCCGCGAACAACGAGGCGATCAGCCACGCCAGGTCCCTTCAGGTTTCATTCTCAGCTGCGGTCGCCGGCCCGGTGGAGAGCTGCACGGGCGGCCGCCACCATGCTACGAGGCACCACCGACAGAAACTGGATCCGAGTCCTTGACCTGCGGTTTTCCGGGTTTTTCGGAGCGATCCCGGCGGGCGGTGAGCCGGCGATGGACCGGCCGTTCCACTCCCGCGGTGATCGCCCAGCCGCCCAGTACGGCGGCGGCCAGCACGAGAGGGAGCCGCAACCAGCCGGGGACGCCGGCGTTCAGCAGGGCACGGGCCAGGATGTAGCCCAGTTCCTGGTGCACCAGATAAAGACCATACGAGATGCCCGCGAGCCAGGTGACAGCCGGGGCGATCCGGGTGAGTCCGGGGAACCGCCAGTCCGGCCCGCGCGCGGCGAGGCACACCAGTAGCACCATGATCGCGAACCCGATGGTCGACGGCCAGCGTTCGGGGTCGTTGGGCAGCGCCTGGTGGAACGGGAAGACCTGCAGGTCCTGCGCGGTGGCGGCAGCGGCGAGGAAGAGAGCGAGATGCCAGTTCGCCAGCCGCCGCTTCGACCACAGCCAGATCGCGATGCCGATGGCGAAGACGTGCACGCGGTGCAGGCCCAGGCCGTAGAAGAAGGTCTCGACGAGTCTGGGCGTGGTGACCGGGTCGAAGACGACGAACCGGAGGATCACCGGGACGACGACCATCGCCCAGAGCAGTCCGACGGTGAGCCGGTGGGTGCGCCATCGCCGAGGCCACAGCAGGGCGGCCGCGGTGAAGGCCATCAGCTGGACCGGCAGCGTCCAGTAGGCGCCGTCGAGGTAGTAGAAGGCCTCGTAGCGCCAGCCCCACTCCTGGACCATGCCCAGGTTGGCGAGCAGGTCGGCCCCGGTCGGGACGTACCAGGGCGACGGGTCGGCCGGCGGTCCCTGGGGGACGCCGAACAGGAATCCGCCGATCCCGGGCGGGAACGGCAGGCCGCTGAACCGGATCGTCGCGTACCTGGCGACGACGTAGGTGACGGCCACGGCCACGAGGTATGCGGGAACGAGGCGGGCGATCCGGCTCCACAGCCAGCGACCGGGGTCACCTTTGCGCAGGCTCGCGCAGGCGAAGAAGGCGGAGATCACCAGAAGGATGGCCGCACCGAACTGAGCCGTGACCCGGAAGGGATAGCCGACCAATTCCGGGTGCAAAAGAGCACCCTGATGGGTGATATGCCCCAGGATGACCGCGAGGACCGCGACGACTCGGAGGAGGTCCCAGCTGATGCGGCGTGGGCTGCGCTTTCCGGGGTCGGGCACGGGTGTCCTGGGGTTCGGCCGGCGGGGCGACGCGAGCCTACGGGCCACCCCTGTGTGTCGCCTGTGCGGGTGGAACCGATTGCAGGCGAACGACTACCGTGTGCGCTGTGAACATCGTCGAGTCCTACACCGGTCATGTCGAGCCCGGCGGTGACGCCGCCCGCCGCACCCTGGACGCGCTCACCATCACGAAGCTGTCGGTCGGTCCGATGGACAACAACGCGTATCTGCTCGTCTGCCGCGCCGACAACGAGGCGCTGCTGATCGACGCCGCGAGTGATCCGGAACGGATCTCCGACCTCATCGGCCACGGCCCCGAGCGCCCCGCGCTGAAGACCGTCGTGACCACCCACCAGCACCCCGATCACTGGCAGGCCCTCGGCGCGGTCGCCGGCGCGAACGGTTCCAACACCGCCGCCCATCCGCTGGACGCCGAACCGCTGCCGATCCCGCCGGACTTCCTGGTCGAGCACGGCGACACGGTCAAGGTCGGGCAGATCACCCTCGAGGTGATCCACCTGCGCGGCCACACCCCCGGTTCGATCGCCCTGCTCTACCGCGACCCGGCCGGGCACCCGCACCTGTTCACCGGCGACTCGCTGTTCCCCGGCGGCGTCGGCAAGACGAACTCGCCGGAAGAGTTCAAGACGCTGGTCGACGACGTCTCGTCGCGAATCTTTGACGAGCTGCCGGATGAGACCTGGTTCTACCCGGGTCACGGGGACGACTCGACGCTGGGTGAGCAGCGGGCGCATGTCGCGGAGTGGCGCGAACGCGGTTGGTGAGCTTCAGGTGTTTCGGACCGGGGCTGTCTACCAGGTAGACGGCGGACGACTCTGGAGCCACCCCTACGCAGTCGGATCGTGAATCCAGCAGACCTCGCCGGTCTCCGGCATTGACCTCAGGGCTCGAACCTCATTCGCGAACCGAGCGAGAACCTCGTCCTTCGTGCCCAGCCAAGGCACGAATCCGGGGTCCCCCTCCACCAGATCTCCCGGAACCGCACCCCGGTCGATCAGGTCACTGATCACGGCCAGCAGCGCCGACGTCATCTCGTCGAAGGTCGCGCCCTTGCCCGCACGCGTTCCAGCGATGCCACCCACGACCGAGAGACCGACCCAGTCTTCCTGCGCATAGTTGAGCAGGTACTCCAGATCCTCTTCATAGGACGTATCCATTAGCGGCCTCCGTCAGTGACGTGGAACCTCTTGACCGTCACAGTCAGCCACATGTGCGGCCAACCGCTCAGTCGTCGAGAACACGACCATCCTCTGCCCACGCCCGCCGAGGTCAGAAACCAGTAGTGCGGGCTCCGCGGGTCTGTGCGTACACGCTTGCATGAGCGAAGGCGTGCATGAAGTCAGCCCGCCCGTGAAGATCAACGGGCAGGGCAATAGCCCCTCCCCCGCGTTCAGCGCGGGGGAGGGGCCATCACTCACTTCAGTCAGCAGGGGTGCGAGTACCAGGCGTTGTTGACGTCCGCGGCGCCGCCGAGGTCGACGGTGCCGCGCTGCCGGACCTGCTTGTACTGGTTGGGGCTGTCCTCGTAGTCGACGACGATCCAGATGCAGCTGTCCCCGCAGTGGGTGTACCAAGCGGTGGAGAACGTCTCCCAGTACCCGCAAGGATCTGCGGCAGCGGACTGCGCGCCGACGACGGAAGACGCCGTTTCCGACGGCGCGGCGACGGCGGAAGCGCCGGTGAGAACCAGGCCTGCGACCGCTGAAGCGGCAATCACGGAAGCTTTCAAGAAGCGCATGTCGACCCCATTTCTTGACAATGGCTGATTGCGGATTCGGTAAGCGAGAATTGCGCTCACCGTAAAAGGCAAGGGACGCCCGCAGGACAGGAACCGGACCCGATGCGTCATGGCCCGGACTGTTCGTTGGCACGCTTAAGAAAGCGGGTATTTCACCCGCTCATATGGACAGACTTCAACCCGAAGGCGAAAATAGTGTCGAAATCCTCTTGTTACCCCTAGCCCCAGTGTGCCACCGAGTTCTTGATGACATCTCACAGCTTTGCGGCCCACGTGGTTGATGAGTATCCGCCAATCGGGTGAACCCCCGATGCGGCCACAAAAGGGAGGTTCAGCTACCACTTACTTGCTGCTCACCGATAGCCATGCCTGTGCGACAGTCATTTCCGAATACGAAACCAGACCTGCCGCTTGACATGTCGAGCAGAACCACAACCGAACTCCGACTTAGTTTCCAAACGTCACGTACCATACTCACCCCCGAGGGGGATCCAGGCCACTGGCAGACGACGTCGCTTCCCAATCTTCGATGAGCCGGACGAGCGCTACCAATGAGATTCAAGGCGTTTGAGACAGGGCTGCCCAGGTCGACGGCGGCCCGCTCTGAACCGAGGCGTACTGGCCACCTCGACTGACAACACTCTGAGTAATGTCACCATCACCCACAGGTTGCTGCCTACCACCTGACCAGCGGACAGCTTTTGTCGCGACGGTGCTCGATACTGAGAAGTTCGAACTAGATCGCCGTCCAATGGGAGGGAGGCGGATGCACACTGTTCGCCCGCTGGTGGCCGTCAAAAGCAAGCTCGGCGAACTAAATGCCCTTGGCAACCTGCGATCGCGAAATGACGCACAAGTTCGCGTCATGGTCGAGTTGCTCGATTCCGTGCACCCCAGCGGCAGGGTCCTGCCCGCCCTTTGCCGAGCCGCGGTGCGTCTCGCGGAATTCGATCGAACCTTGTGACTGGACACGACCTGGCTTACGTCCGCCAGCCCGCTCGCACGGCAAGCTGGAGGGGTCTTCGAGTACCTGGACAACATTATCGAGTCCGCGGTGACAAGCGAAATCGGACTTTTCGCGCCGAACCTCCCCGGGCTGATCCCCGTCATCAGTGCCGACGCGTCGAACGACGAACTGCGTCGAGTGCGACTCTTGATCGAACACAAAGAGCGGGACATCGCCATTCGAATCCGCCGCTCTGGCCAGCCCGCAGAGGAACTGGACGAGCGGATCCGCTCTGTAATGCGACTGACCGGCGCCGCGCCGGGGCGAGTCCACGCGGTGGTCGACGCGGAATTCGTCGAAACCGTTCGCGCACATGACGTGGCCGCGGTAACCAGCGCCGCCGTGACGGTGTCGAACCTGCTCGGCCCCGAGGCGATAACACTACTGGCCGGCTCGATCCCGGCGATTCGTACCAACTACGCGACAATTCTGCGCGATCGCCCCGAAGTCACCCTCTGGGAAGAGGTGCGTCAGTCTGGCGCAGAGGGAATCAACTACGGCGACTACGGCGTGACACATCCAAAGCCGCCTCAGTCCGGCGGAAACGCGCGAACCCCTTCCCCGTACCTCTGCTATACGGTGCCGCGGCGAACAGTGATCCTGCGCCGCAAGAAGGAAAAAGACGACGCCGCCGCAGAGTTGTTCGCCGATCTGGCCGAGGAGCTGGTCAAGAGAAACGACTTCGCCGGACCCGACTACTCGTGGGGCGACCGCGAGTTGACGCGGTGCCAGCTTACCGGCAAGCAATCCGCCGGGTCGGTGCCTCGCTGGGTCGCCATGGCCACCTCGCATCATCTCGAACACGTGTCCCGCAGAACCGCAGACGATCTCTGACTCGGGCTTTGCACCGCAACCGAAACAGCCAACCTACCGCAAGCCCTCATTACGCAAAGACACGGGTCATCACCAAGAGTCAGGATGCCCTCTGTAGCTTCTTCGCTACATTCTCATATCAGCGAAGGAGACCTTGATGGCCATTGGACGTTCCGAGCCGACGCACGCCCGAGCGTTCCACGGGGACGACGGCAAGGGCAGCGGCGGCGGAAACACCGGGAACTGAGCGAATCGGCCCCTCGCCCAGAAACTGAGCCACATCGGTTCGATGTGGCCCAGTTCCTCTTCACTGCTGCGGCCATCGAAACGCGATGCCATAGTCCTCTCGCGGCCGGCAGGGCCTCAAAAAAGTATGCTGCACCGAGCCTTGCCGGATTTCGAGTAGATGACGATCTCCGGCGGGCGGCCGGATCAGCCGTTCGTAGTCGGTCTGTTCCGCGTACCACCAGCAAGCGTCGGGTACATCGTCCTCGAAGTTGATCCGAATCGTCAGGCCACTCTTCGGCTCGCCGTCTTCGCCGAAGGTACCCGGCGCGATGCCATGGTGATCGACATCCACATTGATCCAGAACCGTTTCTCGTCGAGATCGTCTTCCAGCGCCTCTGAGATGAATCTATGACGGTCGCCTTTGCTCAGCACTTTCGGAAATCTCAGGCCCACCATGATCGGATCTCCCGGATGCCTACCCGCCGATGTCTCGACTCGGCACCCCCACATTGCGTTGATGGGAATGGGCGCCAATTCGTCGGTCCACCCCGTCAGCGCTCGAGCCAGGTAGGATTCGACCCCGTCTTCGCGTGCGATGATGTGGCGCTCCGTCATCCGACGGGAGGCGACCCTCCGCTTCATCATGACCGTAACGATCATGAAATCAACGAACACCGGCTGCGCTCCCTCGGAGGGAGCCCTCTGACTGGGAATCGCGACCGGCACCGTAGAACTTGCTTCGCCTTCAAGCCCGACCGCCGCGACTCGCCCGAGTTCTTCGTATGCCGGCCATGATTCACCATCCTGACCGAGCTCTTCGAGACGTTGCCAGAGACAGGGAGCCAGCCTCTTCAAAGCCGCGCTCCAAGCCTTGTCCATGGGCGTCGTGGTGACAGGAACCGGATTCCCGAACACCTTCGATGTGCTTCTCAGCTGTCCGAACCGTCGACCGAGCGTCGCTTCCCACTTCACGAAGCTCCCCCGTTCCGGCTGCAGCCGAAAGGCCGCGATCAGGACATTCCGGCGACGCGACCCTCCGACTGACCCGATCTTTCCGATCTCGTCGAGAAGCAGGCCCCACAAGGCCAGCGCCCTCGACTCGGACGTTGCCGAGAGCATTGACGCGGTCTTTCCGACCATGCAATCGAGCACGTCCGCGGCTTCGCTCGAAGGATCTTCGATCCCATAGCGCAAGGAGTCGAGAACGTCGCAGTCCTTGCGCTTGGCGAGCCAGCGCAGCGCAGCCTCGACTGCCTTCGTCGAATCCGCCCCTTCGACACGCTCCCCCTCAATCTGAATGCTCAAGACACCCCTCCGCCATGATCCAATTCCCGACAAAGATCGACAATCCTCGACGAAGCGAAGCAACCTTCGGCAGCCGGAGGACTCGCTCTGACGACAAGAAACACCTCCCGACCACGAAAGATCAGATTCGGCACAGGTTCACGCCCGTCGCCGAGGGTTACGGTGTTCTAGTACACCACACAGGGAGGGCCTCGTTAAATGCCCAAGGACGCATCCGGCAACGCGGAAAAATCGGCGTCTCACCGTAAAGATCCAGACGAAACCCTCAGGGTGATCAAAGCGTGCCTGGCCGGCGTGGGTGCCCTTTACTTGATCAGCAATTCCGTCATCGTGACCCTTCTCGGCGCAGCCACGGCAGTCACCCTGACATTCATGTGCCGTCTTGCCCGGTAGAGCGGCTCACGACTCGCCGTAACGTTCCAGCACCGCCCCGCGACGATCACCGCGATGCCGCAGTACGAGTACGGCTCCTACCCCGCGGTCGCCATCGGCGGCCACCTGTTGGCGCCCGGAGACTTCCGCCCCCAGCCGGTGCACCAGAGCTACGGCGGGATCGGCGAACCGGCCTGGCTTCCCCCCAAGGTCCGAGTCGTCACCCCCGGCGACGGTTCCGCCCAGTCGATCCGCCGGGCGGTCTGGTCGTTCTGGAGCGTCCCGTACCGGCATCAGCGCGGAAGGCACTGGCCGAACGACCTCTGTCACGCGTTCTCCTGGATCCTGTCCTTCCGGCTCGCCTCGCAACTCTTCGAGACGACGGCCTTGGTGACCGACGACCAGGGCTACGAACTGCTCATAGAGCGACTTCGCCTGCCTTTCGACGAGGTCACGCTGACGCTGAACACCATCGCCGGCCAGGATCCGGCGTGGTGGATGCTCGGGAAACTGCATGCCTACCGCGAGCAGGAAGTGCCGTTCCTCCACATCGACAGCGACGTGTTCCTGTGGCCCGGTTTCGCGGCCGAGGACCTTTCCGGTGAGATCGTGGCGCAGAATCCGGAGCACGCGCCGATTTCCGACGAGGGTTACTACCGGCCGACCGCCGTCGCCACGGCGATCCGGGACACCGGCGGATTCCTGCCACCGGAGCTCGGCGGCTACGTCGACGGCGGCGGAGATGCCGCCCTGTGCACCGGAATCGTCGGAGGCACGGCCGTTCCCCTGATCCGGCACTACGCCGATCTCGCGATCCGGCTGATCGAGTCGGCCGAAAATCAAGAAGCTTGGCGGCGGCTTGCTCCGCTCGAAGACTTCAACCTGGTCATCGAACAGTACCTTCTCGGCGCAGTGTGCTGGGGAGGCGACAAAGTCGACGTACAGTGTGTTTTCGCTTCACAGCAAGACACTTTCAGCGAGGAGCGCGCTCGCGAGCGGCGGTTCACACACCTCATCGCGTCTGCGAAGAGCGATTCCCGTTACCTGCAGTGGCTCGCTGCTCGCGTGCACAAGGATTTCCCTGCCGACTACGAGAACGCGATCGGTAACGGTTGAGATGTCACAGCGAAACAGGACACAACCGGCGAGCCGCTGAAAGCGTCTTCCCGGCAGTCCACCATCCAGCAGGAGGTCATCGCCATGACCAGAACCTTGCGGCGCGCCTTGAGTGCGCTCGCCGCCGTGACACTGATGCTGACCGGAACCCTCGCCGCCGCACCCGCTTCCGTTGCGGCCCAGACGATCCCCTTGATGACGGGGATCCGCACCGGCCAGAACCCCGGCTTCGACCGGATCGTGCTCGACCTGACGGCCGGCCCCGCCCCGGCCGTCCGCTACGACCTCGTCGACGAACTGATCGCCGACGGATCGGGTGAGATCGTCTGGCTGACCGGTGAGTACTTCATCGCCGTCACCGCGACTCCGGCGGCGGCGCACAACGACGCGGGCAACCCGACCTACCCCGGTCCGCGGAAGTTCCGGACCCGGAACCTGCAGAACGTCATGGCGGTCGCGGTCACCGGCGACTTCGAAGGCACCTTGTCCATCGGCCTCGGCGTCCGGTCCAGGACGCCGGTCACCGTGTTCACGTTGACCGCACCTAACCGGGTGGTCATCGACATCCGGCATTGATCACGAGCGGGAATCCGTTAAGGCTTTTCTCCGAGCGCACACCTTTCGGTGATCAAAAGCCTTTTCGGGTTCCCGCGGTGAAAATCCCGGCACTCCTCCAACGGCAACTTTTCGCCGAAATCAGGTATCTGTAGTTCGGCGCCGCGTTCCTTCCTTTCGTCAGCATCATCACCGCTGCGAAGGAGAACTCCATGCCGACACCGCGCAATCCCGACACCCCGTCCTTGGGCCCGGGTGGCGACAACCTCGAAGCAGGCCCGAGCAGTTCAGGTCTCGGAAGCTTTTCCAACAGTGAGATCGGCGAACTGGTCACCCAGGCCGCCGAAACCATGGCGGCGTCCGGAGAGGACGCCGAGCGGAATTACCAGCGAAGCCTCGACAGGCTCCGCGAGCGTGCGGAAGAGGTCGCTTCGGCCGTCGGCGAGCAGTACGACGCCTTGGCCGAGGACCAGTATCTGGAGCGGTGGGGCATGGTCCAGCTGCTCACCGACCTCCGGCACCAGGCGACGGTCCCCGCGCTCGAAAACGTTCTGCGCCAGCCGATCCCGCCGGAGCGTTCCGACGACCCGGCGCACGGGATCAGTACCGTCGGCGAAGAGGTGATCATCCGCACCACCGCGGTGGAAGCGTTGGCACGCCTGGCGTCCAGTGGGGACAGTGCGGCCAAGGAACTGCTGCTGCGGCAGGTCCGGCACGAGGTGTTCACGGTACGGCGCGCGGCGGTCCAGGCCATCGCCGAATCCGGTGACACCGACCTCACCGCACGAGTTCGTGAGGAGCTCAGCGGCACCGAAGACGAGCAACTGCTGAACATCCGGCGCGTCGACGTCCGTGGTGTCCCGCAGGCCGTCGGCGGGCGATTCGTCAAGGACAGCCAGGACGACGCCGCCCCGCCGCCGGAGCCTCCGCGCTCCTGAATCGAACACATTCCTTCTACAGACAGGTGATCTCCGATGGCCACTTGCAGTTACACAGTGCCGGACAAGAACGTGACCGGGGACAATTTCTACGGCGCCTCGATCTGCAATCAGACCTACATCGACTATTTCTGGAACACCTACGGATTCTCGGGCAACAAGGAGTACTGGGACGAGGGCTTCGGCTGGGAAGAAGCGTGCAACACCGACAAGCCGCTGGCCCGCACGTTCAACGCGTGCTACCTGCTGACCTATTCGGCGCAGGACTGGGCGAACGACGCCTATTCGGGCTCGATCCTGAACTGGGCGCGCCGCTACGTCCGGGACAACTGCGACGACCTGCGATCGCTCTGTGGCGACGGTAGCGCCATCGCGCGATCCTTCAGCGGGGCGTTCGTCGACGACCGGATCGAGCTGTACCTCGGCTTCTGGTACTCGAAAGACGTGCCCGGCCGCGCCGAGACGCTGATCCACGAGTCCCGGCACCAGGGCGGGAAACCGCACAACGCGAATTTCCCGGCGGGCTCGGTGTTCGGCGCCGGCGGGAGCGGCGCCGACTCGAACTGGAACTACCAGGGCGCGTGGATGTACGGCGCGCTGTACCTCTGGTGGTTCTACGCACAGGGTGCGCGCACCACGACGGCGCTGCGTGAGCGGGCTCGCCAGCGCGGAAACCTCGTGATCGACAACGCGTTCGCGACCCACCCGGGCTTCAACATCTGACCCCGGCGGTACACCGAAGAGAGCCCTCTCGCCCTGGCGGTGAGAGGGCATTCTTCCGTGCATACCTCCGATGACTCGGCTCATGTCCCGCTCAACGGGGCTTGACCCCTCAGATATCAGACGCAATCATCGGATCTCTCGGCAACCACGCCCTGGATGAGAGCGGATGGTCATGAGAGTTCGAGCGCAACGTGCCGCCTGGTTCGCCATCGTCCTGACCCTGTTGGCGGGCCTGCTCACCACGACGACGGCGAGCGCGGAAGTACACCACCCCCGACAGAGATGGCTGCGCGAGGCCACCGCGGGCCTCTTCCTCCACTGGGGAATGTTCACCGCGCCGCGCCATACCGACTGCGCCGCCTGGGAACGCTCGGTCACCGACGGCGGCTGGAACGCCGACTACTGGGTCGACGAAGCCCGCAAACTCGGCGCTTCCTACATCGTGCTCGCCACCTTCCACAGCAGGCTGGGGTACGCGAGGCCGTGGCCATCGGCGATCCCTGGCAGCTGCGCCACGAAACGTGACCTCCTCGGCGAACTCGTCAAGGCGGGCAACGCCAAGGGCATCCGGACGATCCTCTACATGACCGACGATCCCCAGTGGCACAAGGAAACCGGTGTCGAGTCGCTGGATTCGGCCGCGTACTCCGCCTACAAGGGCGAGCAGGTCGACCTGACCACCCGGCCCGGCTTCGGCAAGTACAGCTATGACCTGTTCCACGAGGTGATGGACCGCTACGCCGATCTCTCCGGCTTCTGGATCGACAACGACAACGACTACTGGGAGAAGAACAAGCTCTACGAACAGATCCGCGAGAAACGGCCGTCCTGGTTGCTGAGCAACAACAACGAGGACACCCCGATCATGGACACCGTCAGCAACGAGCAGAAGACCGGCATGACACCGCCGTACGACTACCCGCAGGCCGCGTTCACCCCGATGCCCCGGCTCACCGAAGCCGACTACAAACTGCCGACCAACGGCGGCTGGTGGTACGACGGCACCGACCAGGCCGTCGACTTCCGGTTGTCCACCGGGCGCTACATCACCAACGCGGGTTCGTCGATGAAGTCGTTGATGGCCGAAACCCCGATGGTGAACGGAAAGTTCCCTCCCCGGCAAGAGGCGTACAACAACTTCATGGCGAGCTGGGTACCGCCGATCAAGTCCTCGCTCCAGGGCAAGGAAGGCGGGGGCTACCTGTACGGCGGTATGCAGCCAGGTTTCTGGAACGACGGCGCGCACGGCGTCATCACCGTCGAACCCGGCGCCAAGACGCAGTACCTCCACGTCGTCACCCGGCCGCGCACCGACCTGCTTCGACTGCGCGACAACGGCTACAAGGTGACCGGGGTGTCCGATCTGCGCACCGGGAAACCGGTGCGGTTCAGCCAGTCCGCCGGGTATCTGACCCTTGTGGACATCAAGGACTGGGACACCTACGACACCGTGTTCAAGGTGGAAACGGCCGGGCAGCAGTACTTCCACGACTCGAGCACGATCAAGGCGACCGCGACCTCCTCGCGCAAGAACCATCCGGCGTCGAACCTCGTCGACGGGAACTTCGAGAACTACTGGGACGCCGACGGAAAGCAGCCGGTCTCGCTGACCTTGGACCTCGGCAAACGCCGGCCCGCCACCTACCTCGCGGTGAACCAGCGCGAGATGTCGCCGACCCACGCCCGCGAATCCTTCGGCCGCCCCGAAGATTCGGCGCGGATCCAGGACTATCGCGTCTACGTCAGTGACGACGGCAAGAACTGGGGCAAGCCGGTCCGCACCGGCGCGCTGCCGAGCGCCCGCGGTGTGCAGTTCATCGAACTCGGCGACCGGCAGACCCGGTTCATCAAGCTCGAAGTACTGAACACCTGGTCCGGGCCGCAAGCGAAACCGTTCTACAAGCAACTGGCCATCGACGAGATCAAGGTGGCCTACGGCTATCCGCAGTCGCTCTGGGGACCGCAGGCCCCACTGGAAGCCGAATCCTTCCGGAACGACCACGACGGCCGCACCCGGCCCGGCTGGTGCGCGTCCTGCTCCGGTTCCCTCCAGGTCACCGGGCTCGGTGGCGGCCCGCGCAACGCGGTCACCTACTCCGGTGTGACGGTCGCCGAGACCGGGACCTACCGGCTTCAGCTCGACACCACGGGCGGGTCCGCGACGTCGGCGGCGGTGAGCGTCAACGGTGACACTCCCGTCGAGGTCCCGATCGACGCGAGCACGCCGGGAATCGTGGAATCGACGGCGATCCCCGTGCCGTTGAACGCCGGAGCCAACACTGTCAAGGTGTTCAGCAGCGCCGCCGCGGGGCCAGGCCTCGACCGGATCGCGATCGCTCCCCTGCCGCCCGCGTCCTACACGCCGACAACGACGCTGACCGTGGAACCCGGTGGCGTCCAATGGGTTTCGCCGGGACGGCAGGCCCTGAAGGTGACCGCGAAACTGCGCCTCGACGCCGACGACACGATCGGCAAGGTGAGCATGGCACCTATCGTTCCGACAGGGTGGACACTCCAGGGCGCCCCGGCGACAGCGGCGTCGATGCGCGTCGGGCAAGAGCTCGAAGCTTCGTGGACCTTGCTCTCCCCCGAGGGCGTCACCGCGGCCGAAATCCCGGTCACCGCGTCGTTCGACCTGCTGGGCCGGGCGAAGTCGGTCGGCAAACCGGTGCGGGTGAGCCCGCTGCCGCCGGACCGGGTCTTCATACGGGAAGCCGAGGACTCGGCCAACAACGTCGGCAGCGCGGGCGTCACGGGCTGCGCGGTGTGCTCCGGCGGGCAGAAGGTCCGCAACATCGGCGGCGATCCGGACGCGGCCGTGCTGTTCGAGAACGTCACCGTGGACGCCGCCAAGACCTACACCCTGTACCTCGACTTCACCGTCAACGGCCCGCGGTCCTATTTCGTCACGGTCAACGGCGGCGCACCGGCCGAGGTGAAGGTCGACGGTGCCGGCAACAACACCCAGTTGACGACGTCGTTGCCGGTCGGCCTGCGAGCGGGGGCGAACACGATCAAGATCCACAACGACGGCTCGTCCGCACCGGATCTCGATCGGCTGTCACTGGGGTGAGGGACCGGCTTGACCCTCTCCCGGGGAGAGGGTTCAGGCTGGTCCCATGACCACCTTGATGCCGATCGGCGTGTTCGCGCACGCCACCCGGCTGTCGGTCCGCGCGCTGCGGAACTACGACCGGCTCGGGCTGCTCGTGCCCGCGCGGATCGACCCCGACACCGGGTACCGCCGGTACTCGCTCGAGCAGTTCGCCCGGGCGGGCCTGATCCGGCGGCTGAGGGAACTGGAGGTGCCGCTCGCGGAAATCGCCGAGATCCTCGCGGCCGGCACCCCGGACGACGTGAAGGCCGCCATCAAACGGCACCACGACCGGGTCGCGATCCGGGCCGCGGAACTCGCGGCGATCAGCGGCAGGCTCGATTCCGTGCTCGCCGAGCCGACGCGCTGGCTGCACGTGTACGAACGCATGCGCGCCCCGCAGCAGATCGCGCGACTGACTGTCAGGACCCCGCTGGGCGGGCTGGCCGAACTGATCGGACCGGGATACGAACGGTTGTTCGCCGCGCTCGAAACCCAGGGCGTCGCCCCGGCCGGTCCGCCCGGAACCCGTTACCTCACCGAGGATCCCGAGGACATCGAGCTGACCGTGGAACTGTTCGTTCCCGTGGACCGGCCAGTGCGGCCCGCCGGGGAGGTCGGCCCCGCCGAGCTCCCCGGTGCCCTGCTCGCCGCGACGATTCACGAAGGCGGCTATGAGAACGTGGAAACCGCCTACCTGTCGCTGGGCCGCTGGATCGCCGAACGCGACCGCGTCCCGACCGGCCCCGCCGAAGAGCTGTACCTCGTGGCGCCCGGCCCGTCGGTCGTGCCCGAGGCCTACCGCACCGAGATCGCCTGGCCGGTGACCGCGTGATCCTCGACGGCATCAAGACCGCGGGTGGGGAACACTGCGAAACGAGCACGCTGGACGTCCTGCTGCGGCACGCGGGGATCGAGCTGTCCGAGCCGATGTTGTTCGGGATCGGCGAAGGGCTCGGCTTCATCTACTGGGACGGGAAGAACCTGCCGTTCCCGTTCCTCGGCGGACGGAGCAGACCCGCGGAGATCACCCGGAAACTGACGGAGCGGCTCGGGCTGACCTTGCGGATCAAGGAAACGACGTCGGCACGCACGGCATGGCGGAACGTGGCCGAGCAGATCGACGCCGGGACACCGGTGGGCCTGCAGCTCGATTCCTATCACCTCGAGTACTTCACCTCGAAGGTCCACTTTGGAGGCCACTTCGCCGCGTTGTACGGCTATGACGGCGAAAAGGCGTTCCTGGTCGACACCGCGCAGCAGGGCGGCTCCGTTTCGACGTCGCTGGAGAGCTTGGAACGCTCCCGCGGAGAGAAAGGCCCGATGACGGCCAAGAACCTCTCCTTCACCATCACCCCCGAGGCTTCCCTGCCGCCGCTCTCCGACGTCATCCGCACGTCCGTCCGGGCCAACGCGGCGGAATTCCTCAACCCGCCCATCGCCAACCTCGGCTACCGCGGGATCGGCAAGACAGCCGTCCAGGTCAAGAAATGGCTCGACCGCAGCACCGATCCGGCCCGCGATCTCCCCCAGGCCGCCGTCCTGATGGAGCGGGCGGGCACCGGCGGCGCGCTCTTCCGCCGGATCTACCGCGACTTCCTTGAAGAAGGCACGAAACTCGTCGAGGACGCCGGCCTCCACACCGCCTACGAGAAGTACCGCGACATCGTTCCACTGTGGACCGAAGTCGCACGGTTGTTCACGCGGGCAGGGGAAACCGGCGATCACCGGCATCTCATCGACGCCTCGGCGCTCCTGTCCGAGCTGGCTCAGCGGGAGCAGGAGGCGATGACGGCGCTGGCGGCGGTTCAGCCCTCCCGTTCATAAGGCAGTTTCTCCCCCGCCTCCACCGCGAACGGCAACCGGTTGCCCGCCGGTGGCAACGGGCAGGTCGCGAAGTCGGTGAACGCGCACGGCAGGTTCGTCGCACGGGTGAAGTCCAGGACGACGGAACCGTCCTCGGCGGGAGTAGGCACCGCGAGCGCCCGGTTGGCCGCGTAGGTGGTGACACCGCTGGTGGCGTCGGTGAACAGGATCAGCAGGCCGCTTTCCTTGCCGTTGAAGGCGGTGAGGGTGTGCTCCACGCCCTCGTGCTCGAACCGCACGATGCCCGGCGAGACGTAGACGTGGCTGAGTCCTTCGACGACCGCGCCGACCGTCGTCGGCCGCGGCTCGTCGAAGGCCTCAAACGTTCCGGAAAGCACCCATGCGGCGTCGGGCTCGTACGCCGGGACACCGTGGAAGGCGTTCAGCACGGGGGCTTTCGGGTCGTGCGTGCGGATCAGGTATCCGCCGCGGCGCGCCACCTCGATCTCGACGTCCCCGGCGACGACGCGAGTGCCCGCGCCGCTCTTGACCAGTTCGAACCGGCGAACCTCAGTGAGCCGCTCGCCCTCGTGCGAGACGTCCGCCCCCTGCGGGTCGAGGTAGGCCGCGTCGTCGTCCTGCCACCACAGACCGGGAAGCCCCTCGTACGCGCGCGGCTTGTCCTCGAGCCAGTCGAGCGAAACCAGCGCCAGCCAGCCGAGCGGGTCGGCGAGGTCACGCTCACGCGTGATCTTCCAGCTCTGCCAGTCCTGCGTGAACCGCTCGGTGCCCAGGCTTGTGCTCATCGCCGATCCCTTCCGTGGCCTTGCTCCTCTGACGAGGTCAACGGCACGACGGCGGCTATATTTCCTGTCCCGGCATGTGGGCAGGCAACCGCGTCGTAGCGACCGTGCCCGCGACGGCAACGAGACTGATGAAGGCGAATACGACGCCGAAGGCCAGCGTCGGGCTTGCTCCGAGTCCCGCCAGGACCGCGCCGGTCACCGCCACACCCGCCACCGCGCCCACCTGCCGCACCGTGTTGAACAGGCCCGAAGCGCCCCCCGCGGAGTCCGGATCCACCGACGCCATCGCGACGGCCGACAGCGGTGACCAAGCCAGCGCATTGGCGGCGCCCAGAATCGCGGCTCCCGCCGTGATCCACCAGGGATTCACCCTCAGCACGACCACAAGACCGATGAGCAGCAGGCTGAACGTAAGCAGAGTCATGCCCAGGATCGCCGGTCTGCGCGCCCCGACTCTGTCCATCCATCGGCCGGCTATCGGTGACAACACAACCGCCACGAGAGCGTCCGGCGACAGGACCACAGCGGCCTCGATGGGCCCGAGACCTCTCACGTCTTGGATGTAGAGCATCGTCGGCAAGGCCATCGCGAGGACCGTCGCGCCGAGGGACGCCATCGCCAGGCTTGCCGACAAGTACCCGGACGAGCGATAAAGCCGCAGCGGCGCGAGTGCGTCTGCCCCTTCCCCTCGCTCGTGGAAACAGAAGAAGACGAGCAGCGCCGTGGCCAGAACGACCGCCGTGACGATCACGGGCAGCGAGAGAGTGCGCCAGGACAACAGGGCCCACACGAGAAGACTCAGCCCCGCGGTACTCGACACGGCGCCGAGAAGGTCGAACCGTGTGACGCCGCCCTGGCTGCCCGGGATCACGCGGATCCCCGCGACGAGGGCGACAGCGCAGAACGGCACGTTGACCCAGAAGATCCAGCGCCAGTCCAGGGTCGCTGTCAGCAATCCGCCCAGAACGGGCCCGAGCAAGGTGGCGGAGGCGGCGACCGAACCCCAGATGCCGAGGGCGCGCCCACGCTCGTTTTCGGCGAAGAGCCGTCGAATCAACGTGAGCGGCTGAGGAGCCATCGCGGCAGCCGCCAGCCCCTGCAGCACCCGGAACGCTATGAGCCAACCGATCGAGGGGGCGACACCGCACAACGCGGACGCTCCGGCGAAACCCCCCATGCCGAAGAGGTACACGCGCTTCGGATCGAAAAGGTCGCCAAGTCGACCGGCGACGAGCAAAGGGACCGAGAACGCCAGCAGGTAGCCGGCCGTCACCCAGAACAGCCCGGCGACATCCGCCTCGAGATCCGCCTGGATACGCGGGCTCGCCACGGCGACGATCGTCGTGTCGAGCAGGAGCACGAAGAACCCTGCGAGCAGGGCCGCGAGTCCTCCCCATTTGTTGGCCACTGGCACAGCCAACAGCACCGCACATCACAACCATGTAAGGCCGGAATCCACTGATGGCATGACGCGAAATAGCCACGATAACCCTATGGGGTGATCAGCGCATTTCGTTGGCCACTTAAAATTACGAACACGTGTTCGATAGATGTGCGGTATTGTGGAGGGGTGTCCGAGACCTCCGTTCTTCCTCAGTTGCCGCAGGAGTTGTGGCGTGCCGGGAAACTGGAGCTCGCCCACGGAGTGACTGAGACCTTGACGTTGATGCGTGCCGCGGCCGCTGTGTTGGGCACATATCTAGCGGAAATCGAATCCCGGGGCGCGAAAGACTTGTACGGGTATGCGAACACGAAAATGTGGCTTGCTGATATCGCGCGGATTACCCCTGCCGATGCGAAGAAACTCGTGGATCGCGCAGTAGCGCTGAACCCGACCCGTGCACTCGATGGCACCGAAGTCCCGGCATTCGCACCCGCGACGGCTGTCGCTGCGGCCGAAGGCGCTGTCGGAGAGCAGCACATCGACCAGATCATCGAAGTACTGAAGAAGATCCCCGGTCATGTCGCTGTCGAGAACCGGGACGCCGCCGAAAAGATCCTCGCCGATCTCGCCCGTGATGGGGGTCCTGGGCAGATCGCGGCCGCCGAAGCAGGCCTGATGGCGTGGCTGGACCCTGACAGTGCAGAGCCGAAGGATCCCGAACCCGTTGAGCCTCGTCGCGAGTTGAGGTTGCACCGTCGGAAGGACGGGTTCTGGAAGCTCACCGGCCTGCTGGATGACGAAGCAGGCGTCCGGACCATGGCGGCGATCGAGGCCTACGCGAAACCCCGCCCCGTCGACGAGTTCGGCCAGGCCGACCTGCGGACGGTGTGGGAGCGTCAGGGCGACGCGTGGGTGGATCTGCTGGATCTGGCGATCGCGAGTCCGGACCAGCCCGGGACCTGTGGGTATCGGACGATGGTGCATGTTCTGGTCGGCTTCGAGGAGTTGAAGACCGGGCTCGGGACCGCCAGCGTGGACTTCGTCGGCCAGATGACCGCCCGAGAAGCACGGATGGCCGCCTGCGACTGCTTGATGCTGCCGATCGTGATGAACGCCGCTGGTGAACCCTTGGATGTGGGCCGGATCAAACGGTTCGTCACCCCAGGTCAACGCAGAGCCTTGAATGCACGGGATCGGGGCTGTTCGTTCCCTGGCTGTCAGCGGAGACCGAAGCGCTGTCACGCTCACCATATTCATCACTGGGCAGACGGTGGCATGACCGACCTCCGCAACATGTGCCTCCTCTGCAGCTTCCATCACCGCCTGATCCACCACGGCGATTGGGAAGTACGGATGGCCGTCGGTGGGCTACCGGAGTTCATCCCGCCGCAGTACTTGGATCCGTTACAACGGCCGAGGTGCAACACGCTGCATCACACTCTCGTCTGAGCCGAGGAGCCCGCCAGCCACACCGGCGACGGGCCCCTCGGCATGCCCACGGCCGGGGCTGTTCCGCGCGGTCGCAGGGCTGCCGATGAAGGAATGGGGACACTCAACGTCCTAATTCCTTCATCGGCGTTGGGAGTTGTCGGAGCACGGACATGCCCACCGCCCCACGAACTGTTCGACACCGGCTAAAACCCGAAGGCGAATGGGCCGATCGGGCGTATTCGCGATCAAGTCCTCCAATCTTTCGCCGTGAGCGAGGGAAGATCGTCCGTTCCGGACTTGGGAGGGGACGGAACGCGCAATGGGAAAACCTGATCAACCACGCGACTCTCAAGGCCGATGGACGAGTCGCGGCAGCCTCGCGGCAGTGGCCACCGCTAGCGTGGTCGCCGTCGGCGGCGTCAGCATCAGTGCAGGCGGAGGTGGTTCCGCCGCTCTGGATTCCGCGGCGGGGCAAGCCGCGAAGGGCAAGTCGTCCAGCAAGAAATCCGCACAAAAGGGCCGCCATTCCGAAGCATGGGAGCGCCTCGGCTGGCGCCAGCTCAGGAAAGCGGCGAAGCGGGAGCTGAAATGCGGGCCGCATTCCTTCGGCGAGGTCCAGCGATTCTTCCTGCGCCACCCGTGCATCGATCTCGACCGTATGGTCTTCGCTGTCGACGACGGTTCAGGAAACACCATCGTCGTCTCGGTCGCCTGGGTGAAGATGCCGAAGACCGGCGAGGCGAGCGACCTGAAACGACTCGTCGACACGGACGGCACTGGGAACGTCTCGCCGCTCGGAGGCGAACTGCTCGGCCTGCGAGGCATCCGCTTCACCGGCGAGAACTACGACTCACGCCTGACCAAGAAGCTGGTCGTGATCGCGGAAGCCGCTCCCGCCGGTGGCCGGCCGGGCGAGGCGCTACTGGAAACCGCCGTGGAGGTCGCCGTCGAGTTCCCGGCGCCTTGATCTGCCACCAGCACCCCGCGCCACCGAATATTTTTTTTGTCTTGACAACTTGAATCATCGGACGGTTAGCTGACACCACACCGACCGAAGGGATCAAGTCATGGCCAAGTTCGCGAACGTCGACGACTACATCGCCGCCCTGCCCGAGGGACTGCGCGAGGTCGCCACCGCCCTGCGCCCGATCGTCAACGAGGCCCTGCCGGGCTCCGTCGAGGCGATGTACCACGCCTCGCCGACCTGGAGCGTCGGCGGAGCCGCGGGGAAGAACCTCGTCTGCCTTATGAAGGCGTACTCGTCGTACGTCACCTTCGCGCTTTGGAAGGGGCAGGTCATCGACGACCAGTCCGGCCGGCTGGAAGCCGGTTCGAGGGAGATGGCGCACGTCAAACTGCGTTCGGTCGCCGACATCGACGCCGAGCTGTTCGCCGGCTGGCTCAAGCGGGCACGGGACCTCGAAACCGTCGAGGCGGCGCGGTGACACAATCCCCGGCGTGCCTGTGATCACCGACGAAACCCGTTGCCCGTGTGGCCTCGGCGAGCCCTACGGCGCTTGCTGCGGCCGCTTCCACCGGGGAACCGCGACCGCGCCGACCGCCGAACTCCTCATGCGCTCGCGGTTCAGCGCGTTCGCCGTCGGCGACACCGGCTACCTGAACGAGACCTGGCATCCGGACACCAGGCCCGCCGATCTCCAGCTCGACCCGGCGCAGCGCTGGACGTTCCTGGAGATCCTCGGCAAGACCGGCGGCGGACTGCTGGAGAACGAGGGCACCGTGGAGTTCCGGGCCCACTACCGGCAAGAACGCCGGGCCGACAGCATGCACGAGAACAGCAGCTTCGTCCGCGTGGACGGACGGTGGATCTACGTGGCACCCGTGCGCTGAGCGCCTGCGTGCGGCCGCCCTCCGACGGGCGCGCACCGGCGGCGGCTGACAAACCCCGTGCAAGGGTCTGTTCCCCACGTGACGGGACGGCTACTATCGCACCCAATTGTTAAGGAACTTTCCTAACGATCCAGACCAGGTCCGCCGCCGTGTGCCCGAGGAGGCGCGCTCGTGAGTTTTCGGCATAAGAGATCCCGGATCCCCTTACTGGCCATGACCGTCACCGCGTTGACGGCGGCGGTCTGCGGGGTGACCGCAGCTCCAGCGGCGACCGGCGCGGAGGCGGCGACGGTTTCCGTCGGCGCGGCCGCCGGCATCGCCACCCCCATCCCCGGCTACGTGATCCAGTCTTCGGCGCAGGTCAGCGACGATTCCGCGGTGTCGAAACTGGGATTCCCCACGCCCGGCTGGTACCCGGTGTCGTCCCGGTCGACGGTCTACGCGGGTTTGCTGCAGAACGGCAAGTACGCCGACCCCTTCTACTCCACCAACATGAAGAACGTGCCGGCGGCGCAGTTCGCGGTGCCGTGGTGGTACCGCACCGACCTCAACGTCGATGACACCTCTTCGCGGACCTACCTCGACTTCAGCGGCGTGCTTTCGAAGGCCGACGTCTGGGTCAACGGCACCAAGATCGCGACGAAGGACCAGGTCAACGGCGCCTACACGCGGCACGACCTGGACATCACCGCGCACCTGCGCACCGGCGCCAACAGTGTCGCGTTCAAGGTCTACCCCAACGACCCCAACAACGACCTGTCGATGGGCTGGATCGACTGGGCGCAGACCCCGCCGGACCAGAACATGGGCATCGTGCGTGACGTCCTGGTCCGCCGCAGCGGCCCGGTGGCGCTGCGCAGCGCGCACGTCGTCCAGAAACTGAACTCGTCGCTCGACCACGCCGACCTCACCGTGAAGGCCGACGTGCGCAACGACTCGGCGAACGCGGTGCAGACCACGGTCGCCGGCACGGTCGCGGGCAAGCCGGTCAGCCAGACCGTCTCCCTGGCCGCCAAGGAGCGCAAGACCGTCACCTTCCCCGTCGTCGGCCTCGACAACCCGAACCTCTGGTGGCCAGCCGGCATGGGCGGCCAGCACCGGTACGCCCTCGACCTGACGGCGAGCGTCGGCGGCGCGGCTTCGGATTCCTCGAAGTCGAAGTTCGGCGTCCGCGACGTGAAGGCGCCGCTGAACTCCAGCGGCGGGCGCCAGTACAGCGTCAACGGCAAACCGCTGCTGATCAGGGGCGGCGGTTACACGCCGGACCTGTTCCTGCGGTGGAACGAGACCGCGGCGGCCGACAAGCTGAAGTACGTGCTGGACCTCGGGCTCAACACGGTGCGGCTGGAAGGTCACATCGAACCGGACGAGTTCTTCGACCTCGCGGACGACCTCGGCGTGCTGACCATGCCCGGCTGGGAATGCTGCGACAAATGGGAAGGCCACGTCAACGGCGAGGAGAAGGGCGAGCCGTGGGTCGAGGCGGACTACCCGGTCGCCAAGGCGTCGATGTTCTCCGAGGCCGAGCGCCTGCGTGACCACCCGAGCGTCATCTCCTTCCACATCGGCAGTGACTTCGCGCCCGACAGGCGGATCGAGCAGGGCTACCTCGACGCGATGAAGGCCGCCGACTTCCTGCTCCCGGTGATCCCGTCGGCGTCGAAGAGGCCGTCCCCGATCACCGGCGCGTCCGGGATGAAGATGAACGGCCCGTACGACTACGTCCCGCCGGTCTACTGGTACGACAAGTCGCAAAAGGACCGTGGCGGCGCGTGGAACTTCAACTCGGAGACCAGTGCCGGCGTCGACATCCCGACGATGGACACGCTGAAGCGGATGATGTCGCCCAGCGAGCTGGAAACGATGTGGAAGAACCCGTCGGCTCCGCAGTACCACCGTTCCTCCTCGGCCACGTTCGCGAATCTGAAGCTGTTCGGTGACGCGCTCACCAAGCGCTACGGAGCACCGGCGGACCTGAACGACTTCGTACGGAAGGCGCAGCTCGCGCAGTACGAGAACGTGCGGGCGGAGTTCGAATCGCACTCACGCAACTACACCGACTCGACGAACCCGTCGACCGGGTTGATCTACTGGATGCTCAACAGCCCGTGGACTTCGTTGCACTGGCAGCTGTTCGACGCCTATATGGACCAGAACGGCGCTTACTACGGCGCGAAGAAGGCCAACGAGCCGCTGCACATCCAGTACTCGCACGACAACCGTTCGGTCGTGGTGATCAACCAGACGCCGAACACGGCGAGCGGGCTGACGGCGACCACGAAGCTGTACAACGTCGACGGCACCGAGAAGTACAGCAACACCAAGACCGGGCTCTCGGTCGGCGCACTGGGCGCGAAGGCGACCGCGGTCACCGTCCCGGCGGTGAGCGGGTTGTCGACGACCTATCTGGCCAAGCTGGTGCTCACCGATTCGTCCGGCAAGGAGGTCAGCCGGAACGTGTACTGGCTCTCCACCAAGGCCGACACGCTGAACTGGGCCGGCAGCGACTGGTACTACACGCCCCAGTCGGCCTTCGCCGATCTGTCCGGGCTGAAGAACCTCGGCCAGTCGGCCGTCAGCACGACGGCCAGCTCGGTCGCCGGGTCCGACGGCACCACCACCACGACCGTGACGGTGAAGAACACTTCGGGCGGCAAGCTCCCGGCGTTCTACGTCGACACGAAGGTCGTGGATTCCGCCGGCAAGCCGGTGCTTCCGGTGACGTGGAACGACAACGCGGTGAGCCTGTGGCCGGGTGAGTCGACCACGCTGACCGCGAAGTACCGCACCGCCGACCTCAAGGGCTCCAAGCCTTCGGTGCGGGTCTCGGGCTGGAACACCGGCACGCAGACCGTTCCGGCCGACGGCTCCGGCCCCGGCCCGAACCCGGTCGACTACCAGGCCGAGGACGCCACGGTCGTCCAGGGCGCGGTGGAGTCGAACCACGCCGGATTCACCGGCAGCGGTTTCGTCAACTACGACAACGTGTCCGGCAGTTCCGTCGAGTGGACTGTCAACGCCCCGGCGGCGGGCACCTACGACGTCGTCGTCCGGTACGCCAACGGGACCACGGCGAACCGACCGCTGGACTTCTCCGTCAACGGGTCGATCAGCGCGTCGGGGATCGGCTTCGGCGCCACCGGGGCGTGGGCGACCTGGACGACCAGAACCGTCAAGATGACCCTGTCCGCGGGGGTGAACAAGATCAAGGCGGTCGCCACGACGGCGAACGGCGGTCCCAACGTGGACAAGATCACCCTGTAGCCAGGGAGTCGCGAGAGGCCCCTTCGCCACCCGGCGAAGGGGCCTCTTCCCGTTCAAGCGTGGGTTAGGCTTTCCGGGTGACCGGACAGCGTGACCCAGGCCCGCGCCTGCGTGACCTCGCGATGCTGCGACGCGTCCGCGACCGGATCGACCGTGACTACGCGCAGCCGCTGGACGTCGAGGCGCTGGCGCGCGGCGTCCACGTC
The DNA here is from genome assembly GCF_046549055.1 of Amycolatopsis sp. lyj-112. NCBI lineage: Bacteria > Bacillati > Actinomycetota > Actinomycetes > Pseudonocardiales > Pseudonocardiaceae > Amycolatopsis > Amycolatopsis sp. lyj-112. The sequence goes on from NZ_JAJPWS010000012.1 coordinate 82,807, forward strand.
TCGGCCGGGCACCTGAGCCGGGAGTTCCGGGCCGCGTACGGCGAATCGCCCTACAGCTACCTGATGACCCGCCGGATCGAGCGAGCCAAGATGCTGCTGCGCCGCGGGGACATGTCCGTCACCGAGATCTGCTTCGACGTCGGTTTCTCGTCGCTGGGCACCTTCAGCACCCGATTCTCCGAACTGGTCGGCATGTCGCCGAGCGTGTACCGGCGCCAAGCGGAGGACGAGGTCCGGGGCATGCCCGGCTGCGTCGTCAAACAGGTCACGAGACCGATCAGGAATAAAGAAGCGGCTCCCCCGCGCGCCGACCTACCTTGACCTGCATGACCCTCTCCATCCACGCGTCGTTTCTCCCCGCCGACGATCCCGGCGCGTCGCTCGCCTTCTATCGCGACGTACTGGGCTTCGAGGTTCGCGACGACGTCGGCCATGAAGGCGCGCGCTGGATCACCGTCGGGCCGCCTGGACAGCCGCGGACGTCGATCGTGCTGCATCCCCCGGCCGTCGAACCCCGACTCACCGAAGAAGAGCGCGCCACGATCGTCGAACTGATGGCCAAGGGCAGCTACGGGGCCATCTTGCTCGCCACCCCGGACCTGATCGCGACGTTCGACCGTATCCAGGCGACCGGCGCCGACGTCGTCCAGGAACCGCTCGATCAGCCCTACGGCGTCCGCGACTGCGCTTTCCGCGACCCCGCGGGCAACCTGGTGCGGATCGAACAGCGGTAGCCCGGGGCCTCGGTGCGCGCGCACCGGGGCTCTCGGGTGATGATGAGCGGCGTGGAGATCGCGGTAGAGCTCGTCGCGCTGGTGGTGGCCGTTCTCCTGGTCACCGCCGCGGCACGGAAACTCGACTGGTCGGCGCCCCTGTGCCTGATCGCGGTCGGGGTCGTCGCCTCGTACATCCCGGGTGTCCCGGAGTACGAACTGGACCCGGAGGTCGTGCTGCTGGGGTTGCTGCCCCCGCTGCTGTACGCGACCGCGATCCGTACCTCGCTGATCGACTTCCGCCGCAATCGCGGGCCGATCCTGCTGTTATCGGTGGGTCTCGTCATCTTCACCACGGCCGCGGTCGGCGTCGTGGCCTGGCTGGTGATCCCCGGCCTGCCGCTCGCCGCCGGCCTCGCGATCGGCGCGGTGGTCGCCCCGCCCGACGCGGTCGCGGCCTCCGCGGTCGCCCGGAAGGTCGGGATGCCGCGCAAGCTGACCCGGCTGCTGGAGGGCGAGAGCCTGTTCAACGACGCGGCCGCGCTGGTCGCGCTGCGGACGGCCATCGCGGCCATCGCCGGTTCGGTCAGTCTCTGGCAGGTGGGCGGGGATTTCCTGCTCGCCGCGGGCGGGGGGCTGGTGATCGGGTTCGCCGTCGGCGCGCTCGCCGCGATGATCCGCACCCGGCTCCAGGATCCGGTCAGCGACACCGCGCTTTCGCTGGTGGTCCCGTTCGTCGCCTATCTGGCCGCCGAGGCGATCCACGGTTCCGGAGTGATCGCGGTGGTCATCGCCGGGCTGATCCTCGGGCACAAGTCGCCGAGCATGCTCTCGGGCCGGTCGCGGCTGGCCAGCAGGCTGAACTGGCAGACCATCCAGTTCCTGCTGGAGAACATCGTCTTCCTGCTGATCGGGTTGCAGGTCCGCCGGATCATGAGCGAGGTCGGGGAAAGCGGGCTGAGCGCGCTCCAGCTGGTCGTGATCTGCGTCGCCACCCTCGCCGCGACGATCGTCACCCGCATCATCTGGATGGTCGGGATCGGGCTCACGCGGCGGGTGTTCCGCCGTCATGCCTGGCCGTGGCGGTACTCGGCGGTGATCGCCTGGGCGGGCATGCGCGGTGTGGTCACGCTCGCGGCCGCGTTCGTGCTGCCCGCGGACACCCCGCAGCGTGCCGTGCTGGTCCTGGTGGCGTTCGTCGTCGTGGCGGGAACGCTGGTGCTGCACGGGACGACGTTGCCAGTGCTGGTGCGCCGGCTGCGGCTGCCTCCGCCCGATCCCGCCGAGGACGCGCTGCAGGAAGCCGCCGTCATCAACAACATGACGCGGGCCGCGCTCGAGGAACTGGAGAAGATCCGCACTCCCGACGATCCCGACGACATCGTCGAACGTCTCCGCAGCCGGCTCCAGCACCGGTCCGACTCCGCCTGGGAGGAACTCGGCAGGCAGAGCGCGCTGACCGAGACGCCGAGCGACGCCTATCGCCGTCTCCGGCTGAAGGTGCTCGAAGTCGAACGGGCGAAGTTCCTGGAGGCGCGGGACTCCGGGATGGCCGATGATGATGTCCTGCGCCGGATCCTCGAACGCCTCGACATCGAGGAATCCATGCTGGACAGGGAGGAGGAGGCCGTGCCGGACTCCGATCGGGAACTGCGCACGCCCGCCGCGACGGCGGGATCCTGCAAGCATCTGACCAAGGACTGGCCGGACAAGGAGCCCAGCTCCCCCGACGCGTGCGCCGAATGCGTCGCGACCGGCAGTACCTGGGTCCACCTGCGCAAATGCGTCAAATGCGGCAACGTCGCCTGCTGCGACTCGTCGCCGGGCAAACACGCGACGCAGCACTTCCACGACTCCCTGCACCCGGTGATGCGCAGCCACGAGCCCGGGGAGACCTGGCGTTGGTGTTTCGTGGACAAACAACTCGGCTAGGTCGGTATCGTCGGCGGTCATGAGCACCCCTGAGCAGGAGATCGAATACCGCCAGCACCGGTTCTCACCCCCGCCCGGTGCGACCGAGATCTTCCTTGTCCGCCATGGCGAATCAGCCCCGGCCAAGGCCAGCGCGCCGTTCGACTTGGTGGACGGGCAGGCCGACCCCGACCTCGCGCCGGAAGGCCGCGAGCACGCCGAGCGGGTCGGCTCCCGGCTCGCGGACGAACGGATCGCCGCGCTGTACGTGACGACGCTGCGGCGGACGCCGCAGACGGCGGCGCCACTGGCGGCGAAACTCGGCCTCACCCCGGAAGTCGAGCCGGACCTGCGGGAGATCCACCTCGGTGACTGGGAGAACGGGCTTTTCCGGCGCTACACCCACGAAGGCCACCCGATCGTCCAGCGTCTGTGGGAAGAGCAGCGCTGGGACGTCATCCCGGGCGCGGAGGCGATGGACGCCTTCGGCGGCCGGATCAAGGCGGCGATCGGCAGGCTCGCGGCCGCCAACCCGGACCGGCGGATCGCGGTCTTCACCCACGGCGGGGTGATCGGCGAAGTGTTCGCGCAAGCCTCCGGCGCGACGAACCGGTTCGCCTTCCTCGGCGCGGACAACGGCTCGATCTCACATCTGGTCGTCTCTGGCGACCACTGGTCGGTCCGGCGGTTCAACGATACGTCGCATCTGCAGGCTCCTTTCGGCTGATCCGCCCGGCCGCCACGAGGTGCACGGCGACCAGGACCGCGACGGCCTCCGCGGCCAGCAGGCCGATCAGCACGAGCACCTGCGTCACCCCGGCCTGCAACGGCCCGGCGCCACCGAGGAGCACCCCGACGTAGGCGCCGGGCAGGGTCACCAGACCGACGGTGCGGGTCTGGTCGAGTGCGGGGATGAGCGCGTGCCCGGCCGAAGGACGGCAGATCTCCAGCGCGGCCGGGCGCCGGGTGAAACCGAGCGCGAGCGCGGCCTCGTATTCGCCGTGCCGGGACACGAGTTCGTCCAGGGCACGCCGTGAGGCCTGGGAGGTCGCGGACATCGTGCCGCCGATGACGATCCCGGCGATCGGCACGATCGCGATGGGCTGCCACGGGACCACCCCGGACCCGAGCACGAGCGCCAGCACCGGCACGACCCCGGACGCGATGGCGAGCGCGACCCAGGCCAGGTCCTTGAGCACGCCGATGCGGCGCGCGGAGGTGAAGGCGGCGATCGCGAACATCAGCAGCACGAACCCGCCGGTCAGCCAACCGGACCGCAGGATCCCCACGATCACCAGCGAAACGGCCGCGAGTTGCACCACGGCCCGCGCGGCCGCGAAGAGGACGGACCTGCCTTCGCCCAGCTGTCCGAAGTGCACCACGGCCGCACCGAAGATCGCCAAGATGACGAGGACCGCGGCGAGCACGGGGCCGAAGGCGATCGCACCAGTGGTCATCCTGCTGATCCTGCCGCAGATTCGCGGTCAGGACAGGCTCTTTATGGCGGCACTGGTCAGGCAGCGCTGGTCAGGCCGTGCAGGTCACCGGCGCACCCGGAGCGTGCGCGCTGTTCTCGCTGACGGTCACGCCGTCGACGATGATCTTGCATTTGAGCAGGCCACTGCCGGCACCCCGCGCGGAGAGGCTGTAGAACTCGTCGCGGCCTTCCTGGCCTTCGCGTTCGAAGCCGGTGCTCCACGACTCCGCCACTTCGGCCTTCTGAAGGAGCTCCGAGCCCTGCGCGACATAAGTGACGTTCTGCGCGCCGTGGGCGCCGGAAAGTTCGTAGACGACCGAATGGGTCACCGTGCGCACGGCGGCGGCGACCTGCTCGACCTGCGGCGCCGGGGTGTTCTGCACCGGCTGGGAGGCCTTCGGCATCACGTAGGTGGTGAGGGTGACCGCCACGGCCATCACACCCAGCACGACCACGACCGTCCCGAGCGGCTTCAGCCTGCCCGGGGCACCCTGCGCCGGCGCCGATGCCGGAGGGGTCGCGGTGGGAACACTCATGGAGAGGTCTTCTCTCGTCCGAGCGCACTTCCATCGAGTGCGTCGACTACTTCTCGTTCAGAAGTGACTCCGCGTTAGCCGTTATCGGGAAGAAACCCGATATTCACCCTTTTGGGTGTCTTGGGCGACAGGGAGTACCTGGTCATGAGGCGATCGGCGTAAACGGACTGAGCCGGACAGCTCACTTTGAGTGACATCGGCCTAGCGCGTTTCTGTCGTGGCCCGGGGGCATCATGGCAGCCATGTATCGGGAGACCGTGGCACCCACCGGGCTGGGCGGCGTGGTGCGCTGCCTGTGGGAGTCCGCCGGGCAGGCGCCCAAGCGGATCGTGCCCGACGGCTGCGTCGACCTCGTCGCCGTCGACGGCGCCGTGTTCGTCGCCGGGCCGGACACCGCGGCCTGGTTGTGGGAGACGCCGCCCGGCGTCCGCGTGCGGGGGCTGCGGTTCGCCCCCGGCCGGGCGGGCGAAGCTCTGGGCCTGGGCGCGGACGAACTTCGCGACCAGCGCGTCTCTCTTCGCGATCTGTGGGGCTCCGGCGGGGAACTGATGGCCGAGCGAGTCCTCAGCGGCACCGCCTCTCTCGCCGACGTCGTCGCCGAGCGCCGCGCGGGACGGGCGGACCGGGAAGTCACCGAACTGATCGCCCGGCTCGACGGCGGCGCGCCCCGGGTCTCCGCCGCACTGCCGCCGCGCATGATCGGGGAACGGCAGTTGCGGCGGCGGTTCACCCTCGCGGTCGGCTACGGCCCGGCGACATATCTGCGCGTCGCCCGGTTCCAGCGGGCGATCGGGCTCGCCGGGCGCGATCTCGCGTCGCTGGCGGTTTCGGCCGGATACGCCGATCAGGCTCATCTGAGCCGGGATTGCCGTGAACTCGCCGGTGTGAAGGCGAGCGAATTCTTCCGGCGCTGATCAGCTTTCGCGGCGCTGCATCCCGGCCAAGCTGTGTCGTGCCAAAAAGTGCGCCGTGTCCACTGTGGACAGATACAGCGAGCGGTAGTGCGGGTAGAACTCGTCGTAGACGTCGGCGTCCGCGCCGGGGCGGACGATCTCGGCGACCGGGTTCCAGGCCTCGATATCCGGTTCCCGCCCCAGTGCGACGGACGCGAGGATCGCGTTGCCGAACGCGGCACCGATCGTCTCCCGGGGGATCTCCTGCTCGATCCGGGCGACGTCGCTGACGATCCGCGTCCAGACCCCGCCCCGCGTCCCGCCGCCGACCGCGACGAACCGCCGCGCTCCCCCACCGGCGTCCCGCATGGCTTCGAGGTTGTGCCGCACGCCGTACGCCGTGCCTTCCAGCGCCGCGCGGTACAGATCGGCGCGGCCGTGCGCGGTGGTTATGCCGGCGATGACGCCGCGAGCGTCCGGATCCGGCACCGGTGTCCGTTCTCCGGCGAAATAGGGCAGCATCAGCAATCCGCGGCTGCCCGCCGGGACCCGGCCCGCCTCGGCGGACAGTTCGCCGAACTCGCCGCCGACCAGTTCCCGCAGCCAGTCGGTGATCGCGCCGGACGTCGCCATTCCCGCGGCGAGCGAGTACGTGCCGGGGAAGACGCCACGCGTCGTCCACAATCCCGCCCCGGGACGGGGATCCGAGAGCACTTGGATCAGGAACATCGTGGTGCCGTACATGATCATCGTGTCGCCGGGTGTGGTGACTCCGGCGCCGGTCGCCTCGGCCCAGGCGTCCACCGTGCCCGCCGTCACCGGGATTCCTTGCGGCAGGCCGGTTTCCGCCGCCGCCTCGGCGGTGACCGCGCCGACCACCTCGGTCGGCCAGGCCAGCCTGGGCATCGCGATGCCCGGAGCGATCGCGGCCACCCTGTCCGGCGCCCACCGGGCCTCGCGCAGGTCGTACATCGGGTCGCACTGGCTCGCGGAATGGTGGTCGAGAACATATTCACCGGTCAGGCGCAGCACGAGGAACGAACTCGCCATCAGGAAGAGCCGCGCCTGGTCGAACACCTCGGGTTCGTTCTTGGCCAGCCAACGCCATTTCGGTCCGATGGCCTGTGAGCTGAGCGCGCTGCCACCACGCTCCACAATGGATTCCTCACCGAATTCCCCGGTGAGCTCCGTGATTTCGTCGTTCGCACGGGTATCGACGCCGTAAAGAATCGCCGGGCGCAACGGTTTCCCGGACGAGTCCGCGGCCAGGAGCACCGGTCCGATCCCGCTCACCGAGACTCCGATGATGGGATGATCCGCGCTCGCCGCGAGTTCCCGTGCCAGTACGAGGAAATCTTGCCACCACACGGCTTCGGCATCGTGCTCGAACCAGCCGGGGCGAGGCCGGGAGGTCGTATGGCCCCGGGATGCCCGTGCCACCACGGCGCCCCGGGAATCGACGAGGACACCTTTGGAACTCGAAGTGCCGATGTCGATGCCGAGCACCAGGCCCGGGTCGCTCACGGCACCTCCGAGTGAACAGCGCGGTGGAATGGCAAGGCGAGTACCGCGATCAGCGGATGGTAACGATTCCCGGCGACGCTATTCTTCCCGTGCGAAGGTGTCAAGACACCTGCAGAAGGGGAGGTCACGGTGGCCACCATCAACGACGTGGCGGCGAAGGCCGGGGTTTCGACGGCGACCGTGTCGAGGACGCTCAACGGAAAGTCCACTGTGGATCCGGCGCTGGCGGCACGGGTGCAGGCCGCCGCCGCGGAATTGGGATACCACCCGAACGGACTGGCGAGGAACCTGCGCCGTCAGGAGACCGCGGTCCTCGCGCTCATCATCTCCGACGTGGAGAACCCGTTCTTCACCGCGATCGCCCGGGGCGTGGAGGACATCGCGCAGACCGCGGGCTATTCGGTGGTGCTGTGCAACGCCGACGACAACGAGGAGAAGGAGCGGCGCTACATCGACGTCGCCCTGCAGGAACGGGTCGCCGGCGTCGTGCTCTCCCCCACCGGGCGCTCCACGAACGTGGACAGGCTGACCCAGCGCGGCACTCCCGTGGTCGCGGTCGACCGCCCGCTGCTGGAGAACACCGGCGACCAGGTGCTGGTCGACACCCGGCTCGCCGCGCTCGACGCGACGCGCCACCTGCTCGACGGCGGATACCGTCGGGTCGCGTGCGTGAGCGGGCCGCCGGGGGTGCGCACGGCCGAAGACCGGCTGGCCGGCTACACCGACGCCGTCGGTTTGGAGAACGTGCTCACCCGGCGCGCGGAGTTCCGTGCCGAGGGCGGCAGGCTCGCCGCGCTCAGCCTGCTGGACGAGCTGGAGCCGCCGGACGCCCTGCTGGTCGGCAACAGCACGATGGCGATCGGCGTATTGGAGGCGCTGGCCTCGCGCGGACTGCGCTCAGGACGGGACATCGGGATCGTGTCTTTCGACGACGCGCCGTGGACGACGCTGATCGACCCGCCGCTGACGGTGGTCGCCCAGCCCGCGAACGAGGTGGGCCGGGTCGCCGCCGGACTGCTGCTGGCCAGGATCGGCGACAGTACCCGGCAGGCGACGACCACCACGCTGCAGGCGAAGCTGATCGTGCGCCGGAGTTCGCGCAGGGACTGAAACGACGTGCCTGGGCGACCGGTTCGCACCGGTCGCCCAGGAACGCCCCACCCCCTTGTTCCCCCAAGCCGGCCCCATACCAGCCGGGTTCCCCGAAGCGGTGGGAAGAAATCGATTACCTTTCGGAAGGTAAGTTCCCCTTCGCGGCATGTCAAGCCGAGCACCCTGGACAAGCTCGCCCGATCCGGGCAAACTGATGCGGACTTGCCTACTGCGCGTGTTTGATTCCGTGCCCTCTGTGTTCATCTCTGGTGAATTCACCCACGAAATCGAGATGAGACCGCACGAACCCGCACATCCGCGTTACCCTAGGCGCATGTCCATAGCGCTCGAGCACGTCCTCGCCAAGGCTGGCCTGAAGGTCGACGCCAACGAGTTCCTGACCCTCGTGGAGGACGCGGCGCGAAGGCTTTCCCCGCCGAACCCCGACCCGTCGCATTACTTCTCGGCGGATCAGCGTGCCGCGCTCACCGATGTCGGCCTGGATCTCGCCCCCCGGGACGAGAACGAGCCCGACTTCCGGGCCCGGACGGTCGCGGCGCACGCCGTGCTCGCCGATTCGGCGCTGAGCGTGATGGAGGCGGCGAAAGCGCTCGGCGTGGACGACAGCCGTATCCGCCACCGTCTCAAGGAAGGCAGGCTCACCGGCTGGAAGGACCAGGGCTGGCGGCTGCCCGCATGGCAGTTCACCGGTTCCGGGGTGCTGCCCGGCCTGGAGGTCGTGCTGCGCGCGGTGCCCGAGGACCAGCCCGCGCTGGTCGTGGCCGCGTTCATGAGCACTCCGCAGGCGGATCTGGTGATCAACGAACATCCCGCCACCCCGCGCCAATGGCTGCTCTCCGGCGGAGACCCCGAACATGTTGCAAGACTGGTGGCCACACTCGGCTCGCCGTTCTAAGGTGTTCTGCCCGACGACGGAAAATTTCAGTCGGGGGTAGGCCGTAGGCTGACCCCACCGAGCAAGATCACCCGACAAGGACGGACGACAACCGAGGTATGGCCCGGCTCCCTCTGCCGCCCGCACGCTCTGTCCTGGTCAAGGAGCTGCACCGCACCGATGACGTGGTGACGGTGCATCCCGGAACCAGGCTGGTCAGGATCTTCACCGCGCACGGCAACCACCCCCAGCAGTGGAACACGTTCCGCTACAGCGGCCCGCTCCCCCACGGCCGTTTCGACCCGCAGACCCCCGGTCGCGGCGGTCGTCCGGTGACCGACCCCGGGAACGGCGTCCTGTACTTCGGGCTCACCGTGCGCACGAGCATCGCGGAGGTCTTCCAGACCACGTCGACGGTCGACCGCAAATCCCGCGGTCCGCGCCTCGTCGTCGTCCGGCCCACCCGAACGCTGCGGCTGCTCGACCTCGCCGGCCTCTGGCCGACCCGCGTCGGCGCCTCACAGGAGATCTCCAGCGGCCCCAAGAAGATCACCCAGGCCTGGGCCCGCGCCATCCGCGCGGCGTTCGGCGACCTCGACGGCGTCTGGTACCGGTCGTCCATGGACTCCGGCGGCCCGGCACTCGCCCTGTGGGACCCGCCGGCCGGGGACGCGCTGCCCATCGCGCCGGACGTCCTGCTGCCACTGGACCATCCGGGACTCGACGTCCCGCTGGGCCGGGTGTGCGAAGAGCTGAACTACACGCTGTTGAGCTGATCCCCGTGCTATGAACGACTCGTTACTTGCAAATTTTGCAAGTAACGAGTCGTTCATAGCATCCGGTGACCCGAAGATCAGAGGTGCCGGCTCCACCACTCCAGCACGGCGTCGAAGCGCTGCACCCGGTGCCGCGGCTGCCCGGAGCGCGTGAGTTCGTGACCCTCGCCCGGGAACAGCAGGAACTCGGCGTCGACCCCGTTCTGCCGCAGCGCCACGTACATCCGCTGCCCCTGCTCGATCGGGCAACGCCAGTCCTGCTCCGAATGCACGACGATGAACGGGATGTCGATCTTGCCCGCGTAGGTCAGCGGGCTGCACTTGCGTTGTTCTTCGGGATCGTCGCCGACGTAGCCCCCGGCGAAGAACCAGCCGATGTCGGAGCTGCCGGTGAACGAGTCGAACGCGTTGACCGCACGCTCGCTCCACGCGGCGCGGAACCGGCCGCCGTGGTGCGCGGCGAGCCAGCTGGTCATGTAGCCGCCGTACGAGCCGCCCATCACGCCGACGCGGTCACTGTCCAGATTGGACAGTTCCAGCGCTTTGTCCAGCAGCGTCAACAGATCCGACGCGTCGACGGTGCCGAAGCCGCCGATGATGCTGCGGCCGTGGCTCTCACCGTAGCCCGCCGAACCGCGCGGGTTCCCGAGGACGACGGCGTAGCCGGCCGCCGCGAGCACCTGCGCCTCGTCGAAGACCTTCCATTCATACGGCGCGAACGGTCCACCGTGGATCATCAGGACCACGGGATGCGGGCCCTCGCCTTCGGGGCGGACGATCCAGCCGTGCACCGGGTAGCCGTCGGACGCGGTCGCGTCGAGCTCTTCCAGCGGCAGGATCCCGATGTCCCGCAACGCTTTCGAGTAGTCCGTGAGCACGCGAGGCTCCGCAGTGCCCGATTCGGGCAGCAGCACGATGTCGCCGGAACTCTCCGGGGTGCCGATCACCGCGACGATCCGTTCGCCGTCGACGGCGAACGCCTTCACCGCGGTGCGTTCCCCCGCCAAGCGCCGCAACGACTTCAGCTCCGCCAGGTCCGCGTCGAGCGGGACGGCGCGCAGTTCGGCGGCACCCCGCGTGCGGACCACGACGAGTACGTCGTCACCGAGGACGACCGGCACCCCGGCGGCGATGTCGCAGTCCACCGATTCGACGTCGGTCAACCGCCGCGGCGAAGACGGCTCGTCACCGGCGGGCCACGGCGCGCTCCACAGCCCGGTATTGCGGGCGACCTCCGCCAGGCCGGGGAATTCGGTGCCGTAGAACAGGATCGAGCCATCCGGTGCGGCGACCGGCTTGGCGGCGGTGCCCGGGGTACGGACCAGCAGACGGGGTTCGCCACCCGCGGCGGGCACGGCGTAGACGTCCGAGCGGACGGTGTCCTCGACGGCCCAGTCACGCGGCGCGACGATCAGCACGGACTCGCCGTCGACCGTCCACGAAGGATGCTCGACGTCGGCGCGGTCGTCGGTCAGCGGGGTCGCTTCGAACAGTTCGGCCCCGGAAAGCGCGGCGACGGCGTCCACGACGAACAGCCGCTGCGGGCGATCGTTGAGGAACCCGGTCTCGTCGACCCGGTAGAAGAGGTTCGTGATGTGCCGCGGCGCTTCCTCCCCCGGTTCCGGGGTCTCGCCGTCTTCGTTCTCCGTGCCGTAGCGCCCCGCCTCGGGCACGCGGGCCACGAAGGCGATCCGGCGGGAATCGGGCGCCCACACCGGGGCTCCCGCTCCGAGGGGAAGGTCGGTGATCCGCTTCGCGTCGCCGCCGGCCGCGGCGATCACGTGCACCTGCGGCTTCGCCTCGCGACCGGAGCCTTCCCCCACGCGGAGGAAGGCGACCCACCGGCCGTCCGGGGAGATGGCGGGGGCGGAGTCCTTGGTCCCGTGAGTCCAGGGCCCTTCCCCGCCGCCGTCCAGGCCGACCCGGTGCAGGCCGCCGCGGTAGCTATTGGTCTTTAGATCGGGCCTGCTCACAGCGGTGAGCAGGAGGTCTCCACGCAGCGCCGGGGCGCCGGGGACCGTCAGGGCTTCGATGTCGACAGGACGCACGGCCCCGACGGTACCCGATCCTTAGCAGTTCTAACTACCTACCGGACTTTCCCGCTCCGCGGCTTCCAGCTTCTTCGCCTTCGAGAGGCTGGCCACCGTGGTGACCGTCAGGACCACGACGATGACGCCGAGGGAGACCCAGTTGTTGATGTCCAGCCAGTCCGGCACCACGTGGTACTCGTGCAGCGCGTGCAGGAACAGCTTGGCGCCGATGAAGGCGAGGATCACCGCGAGGCCGTAGGACAGGTACACCAGCTTGGTGACCAGGCCACCGAGCAGGAAGTACAGCTGGCGCAGGCCCATCAGCGCGAAGGCGTTGGCGGTGAAGACCAGGAACGCCTCCTGGGTGATACCGAAGATCGCCGGGATCGAGTCGACGGCGAACAGCAGGTCCGCACTGCCGATCGCGACGATCACCAGGAACATCGGGGTGATCCAGCGCTTGCCGTCCTTCTTCACGAAGGACTTGTGCCCGTGCCACTCGTTGGTGACCGGGAAGAGCTTGCGCACCCAGCGGGTGAGCGCGTTCTCCTCGTACTCCTCGCCCTCGTCCTTGTTGCGGACCATGCTGACCGCGGTCCAGATGAGAACGGCGCCGAAGAGGAAGAAGACCCAGACGAACTGCGCGATCAGCGCGGCGCCCACGGCGATGAACACACTGCGCATGGCGAGCGCGAGCAGGATGCCGATCAGCAGCACGCGGTGCTGGTGGATCGCGGGAACCTTGAACGACGTCATGATGATCATGAAGATGAACAGGTTGTCGACGCTCAGCGAGTACTCGGTGATGTACCCGGTGAAGAACTCGACGCCGGGGTCGTGTCCCCCGAAGATCCAGACACCGATACCGAACGCGACGGCCACGGCGACGTAGAAGATGACCCATCGCGCGGCTTCGCCGGTGGTCACCTCATGCGGCTTGCGATCGACGATGACGAGGTCGAGAGCGATCAGCGCGAGCAGACCGCCGACCGTGGCGATCCATAGCCACAGGGGAACAGACATGTAACCAACCCTCCGGAAAGTGCACAGCAGCGACTAACCGGAGGTCTCTTCCGCCGGTATGGAAACCGGCCGACGGTGCCGGGGGCCTGCGAAGACCACCGTGCTGACGACACCGCCGCGAAGGAATACTCCCCTCACAGCTGGTCTAGTTTGACCTGTCTGTACGCATGGCGCCAGTTAAGGTTGCCCTTGTCACCAAGATGGTGGCGTAACTCCCGTCACACTCACCTCTTCTTCAACGATAGATACCCATTCTGACGGCGACCTAACGTCACGCTTGTGTGTTCTGCGTGAGCTCGGCGAAGCGTTCTCAGCTTCGGGCGAATACGGTCATTCCGTGCCCCGAATCCCGCTCCCTCGAACGCGCGGCGCCCGCCTCACGGCGCTCGCCGCGGTCGTGGTGGTCCTGGCCGCCGCGGCCGTCGTGTGGACGAACAGCGATCCCGCTCCGTCCGCGGTGAAAACCCAGGAAGCGACCCTCGACATGCCCGAAGTGCCGGGCTCGTCGGAGGTCGTCACCATCGACACGACGATGTACGTCCCCGAGCAGACCCCGGCCCCCGCCGTCCTGCTCGCCCACGGTTTCGGAGGGGACAAGAACAGCGTCGCCACCGAAGCCCGCGAACTCGCCGACAAGGGCTTCGTCGTCCTTGCCTGGTCCGCTCGCGGTTTCGGCCGCAGCACCGGGAAGATCGCGCTGAACGACCCCGACCGCGAGGTCGCCGACGCCCGGAAGCTGGTCGATCACCTCGCGAGCCGTCCGGAGGTGCTCAGTGAGAACGGCGACCCGAAGGTGGCCGTGTCCGGCGCCTCCTACGGCGGTGCGCTGTCGCTGCTGCTCGCCGGTACCGACAAGCGGGTCGACGCGATCGCGCCGGTGATCACCTACAACGACCTCGCGCAGGGCCTCTTCCCCAACGCGGCCGCCCCGGCCGCGCCGTCGGCCACCACCCCGTCGGCGGGCGCGTTCGCCGCGGACGGTGTCTTCAAGAGGTCGTGGGCGGGCATCTTCTTCTCGGCCGGTTCCGGTGCGGCGCAGGGCGGCTCCCCCGCCAACGACGCGCCCGAAGCGGGCGACGAGACCAGCGAATCGGGTGCGGCACAGGGTGCGGGAGCGGCGGACGCCGCCGCCGACTCCCTTCCGCTCGGTGGCCCCGGCGGCCAGCGGCCCACGCCCGGGCAAGCCGACCCTTGTGGACGGTTCACCGCCGACGTCTGCCAGGCCTACACCGAACTCGCCACCACCGGTAAGGCGAGCCAGAAGACCACGGACCTGCTCCGCCGCGTCTCCCCCTCGTCCGTGACGGACAAGATCACCGTCCCGACCCTGCTGGTGCAGGGCGAAAGCGACACGCTGTTCGGTTTGGACCAGTCCGACGCGACCGCCCGGCAGATCGCCGCGGCGGGCGGCAAGGTCCGCACGATCTGGTACACCGGCGGCCACGACGGCGGGAAGCCGGGAACGAAGCTGCGGGCGCAGATCGCCGACTTCCTCAAGTTCTCGCTGACCGGCCAGGGCGCCGATCCCGGCACCGGATTCAGCTACGACATCCAGGGCACGCTGCGGGCCAACGGCGCCCCGTCGGTCCGCACGGTCACCGCACCGGCGTACCCGGGTGCCACCGGGGACGCGGCCGAACGGCGGCCGTTCGCGCTGGCCGGTCCGGCCCAGCCGGTCGTCCGGCCCGCCGGCGGCAACCCCGCCGCGATCAGCGGGATCCCCGGTCTCAACGGCGCGGTCGCGGGCTCGTCCCGGCTGTCCGGGCTGTTCAGCGTGGACCCGCCCGGCCAGGCCGCGCAGTTCACCACGCAACCGCTCGACGCGCAGACGATCGTGGCCGGTTCGTCGACGGTCCGCCTCCAGGTTTCGGCGGATCCGGCGACGACCGCGCCGCGGGGTGAAGCCGTCCTGTTCGCGAAGCTCTACGACGTCAACTCCGAAGGCGTACGCACGCTTCCGGCGAACGCCGTCGCACCGTTCCGCGTCTCCGGTCTGCCCGCCGACGGCAGCCCGGTCGAGGTGACGGTGACCCTGCCGGGCATCGTGCGGCCGCTGGAGGCCGGGCATTCGCTCAGGCTGGTCGTCGGTACCACCGACCAGGCGTTCGCGACGCCGGTCGAGCCCGCGGTGTTCCGCATCGCGCTGGCCGAGGGCGGACAGCTCGGCGTCCCGGTCGTCCCGGGTACGTCGGTCGGCGCGGGAGCGCCCACCGGGCAACTGCTCGGGATCGTGGGCACACTGCTCGCGGGCATCGCGATCGCGGTGATCGCCGCGTTCCGCCGCCGCCGCGCACACGACGTCGACGAGAGCCTGGCGAAGACGCCGCTGGTGATCGAAGGCCTGCACAAGTCCTACGCGGGCGGATTCGTCGCGGTGAAGGACCTGTCGTTCCGGGTCGAACCCGGCCAGGTCCTCGGCCTGCTCGGGCCCAACGGCGCGGGCAAGACGACGACCCTGCGCATGCTGATGGGGCTGATCACGCCGTCGGCGGGCCACATCCGCGTGTTCGGCCACCTGATCGCGCCCGGCGCGCCGGTGCTGTCCCGGATCGGGTCCTTCGTGGAGGGTTCGGGCTTCCTCCCGCACCTGTCCGGCAAGGAGAACCTCGCGCTGTACTGGGCGAGCACGGGCCGTCCGGCCGAGAGGGCGCATTTCGCCGAGGCACTGGAGATCGCCGGGCTCGGCGACGCCGTGAACCGGCGGGTCCGCACCTACAGCCAGGGCATGCGGCAGCGGCTCGCGATCGCGCAGGCGATGCTCGGCCTCCCGGAGCTCATGGTGCTCGACGAACCGACCAACGGGCTCGACCCGCCCCAGATCCACCAGATGCGCGAGGTGCTCCAGCGCTACGCGGCGACCGGGCGCACCGTGGTGGTGTCGAGCCACCTGCTGGCCGAGGTCGAGCAGACCTGTACGCACGTGGTCGTGATGCACCGCGGCATGCTTGTCGCCTCGGGCGAGGTCGGCGAACTCGCGGCTTCCAGCGGCGAGGCGACGTTCCGCGTCGACAAGCCCGCCGAAGCGGCCGAAGCGCTGCGCAAGGTCGGCGGCGTTTCCGGCGTCGACGTCGAAGGTGAACTGGTCCACGCGGACCTGGACGGTCTCGCCCGCGCCGAAGCGGTCGCCGCACTCGTGCGGGCCGGGGTCGCGGTCGACCAGGCCGGGCCGAGGCGTCGTCTGGAAGACGCGTTCCTGCAGCTGGTCGGAGAGGACTCGAAGGGTGAGTAAGACCAATGGTTCCGGCCCGGTGACCCGGGCGGATCACGGCGTGCACACCGACCCGGCCGCGCTGCTGGAGTTGACCGAGGTCGCGTCGCACGAACGGACCGAGGTCGGCCCGGACGGCGCCGTCGCCGGCTACCGCGCCGAGCGGACGCTGAGGCTCAGCGTCGAACTGAAACGGCAGCTCAAACGACGGCGGACCCAGCTCATGCTGGGTTTCGTCGCGCTGCTGCCGTTCATCCTGGTGATCGCGTTCGAGATCGGACAGTCCAACCCGAACCGCCGCAGTGGCGGTTTCGTCGACCTCGCCACCGCGAGCGCGCCGAACTTCGTGGTGCTCGCGCTGTTCGTCTCCGGGACGTTCCTGCTGCCGATGATCGTGGCGCTGTTCTACGGCGACACGATCGCGAGCGAGGCGTCGTGGTCGAGCCTGAAGTACCTGCTCGCGATGCCGGTCCCCCGGCACCGGGTGCTGCGGCAGAAGGCGATCGTCTCGGGGATCCTGTCGGCGGTGGCGCTGATCTTGCTGCCGTTGGTGTCGCTGATCGTCGGCGTCATCTGGTACGGCGCGGGTGACGCGATCAGCCCGACCGGGGACGCGGTGTCGTTCGGCGACAGTCTCATCGCCATGGGGCTGGCGACGATCTACATCATCCTGCAGCTGGCCTGGGTGGCCGGCCTGGCGATGCTGCTTTCGGTCGCCACCGACGCCCCTCTCGGCGCCGTCGGCGGTGCGGTGATCGTCGCGATCGTTTCGCAGATCCTCGACCAGATCACCGCGCTGGAAGGGCTGCGGGATTACCTGCCGACGCATTTCGCGTTCTCGTGGATGGATCTGATCTCGACCGACATCGACTGGACGAACATGGCGAGCGGCATGTTGTCCGCGACGTTGTACGGCACGGTGTTCTTCCTCCTCGCCGGCCGCCGGTTCGCGACGAAGGACATCACCAGCTGACAGCGTTTCCGCACTGAACAACCCGCCGGGGCCCACCGGGAAGACGAAATACTCTTCCTTGGTGGGCCTCGGTTTTCACTGCCCGTGGCGACCTTCACCCATTAGCGGTGAAATGCGGTGATTCATGCGCATGCGAACATTGATTTTCCGATCATCGACTCATTGGGTGAAAAGTTCCCTTTCATCTTCGATGGCCTCCGAGAAATCCTTATCTTCAGGGAAAGGTGCCGACGCGAAAGAGAAAGCGGGGACGTCACCATGACCCAGTCGATCGAGATCCCGGTCCAGGAATTCTCTGTTGCTTGGACCATGAGCGCGGGAAAGGGCGGCCGGGTCGGATTCGCCGCTTCGGGCCAGGTGACGCTCCTCGACAACAAGCGGTTCTACAAGATCGACGGGGTCCTCTACATCTCAGAGGGCAGCGCCTACTGCGGCGACATCGGCAACCCGCACCTGTTCGTCCGCCGCAACGGCGTCGAAGAGAGCGGCAGGCAGTGGGGCTGGGAGACGATCTGCAACCGCAAGTCCTGCAGCAGGCTGTGCGCGATGGACGCCTACTTCGTCCGCACGGGTTACTGGGCTCCCGCCGACAGGGCCATTCAGCTGAGCATCGGCGCCGAGACCGGCTGGAACCGCAAACGGTCCTTCAGCCCGACGGTCACCCTGCGCCTGAAGGACTGATCGGTCCACTGTAGATCTTCGCGGGCTCGGGTACGGTCGGGCTCATGGCCACCTCTTCGATCCGCGTGGACGACGAAGGCGGAATCGCCGTCGTCACCCTGCAGCACGGCAAGGCGAACACCCTCGACACCGAGTTCTGCCGGGAACTGATCGTCCGGCTCGAAGACGTCCAGCTCGGCGGCTATCGCGGTGTCGTGCTGACCGGCTCCGGGAACATCTTCTCCGCGGGCGTCGACCTGCGCCGGGTGCGCGACGGCGGCGCGGGCTACGTCGACGAGTTCCTGCCCGCGCTGTCGGACGCGTTCCTCTCGGTGTTCGGCTTCCCCGGCCCGGTGATCGCGGCCCTCAACGGCCACGCGATCGCCGGCGGGGCGGTGCTCGCCGCCGCGTGCGACCGCCGGATCCTCTCCTCGGGACCGAGCCGGATCGGGATCACCGAACTGCTCGTCGGCGTGCCGTTCCCGTTGGCGGCACTGGAGGTCCTGCGGTCCGGGTTCGGCGCGGACGTCGTCGCCGAACTCGCGTTCCTCGGCGAGACGCATCTGCCCGACGACGCGCTGCGGCTCGGCCTGGTGAACGAGGTGACCGACCCGGGGACCGTGCTGCCGCGGGCGCTGGAAGTGGCCAGGAAACTCGCCGAGATCCCGGCGGCCGCGTACGCGCACACGAAGGCGCAGCTGCACCGGCCGTTCCACGAGCGGATCGCCGAACACCGCACCGGCGACGACGCCCACGTCCTCGAACTGTGGAGCTCCCCCGAGGCGCTCGCGTCCATCACGGCCTACGTCGACCGGGTGCTCAGCGGCGGCAAGTGACGCGTCCCGGTCACCGGGACGGACTCCGGATAGCCGATTGCCCACCGGCGGGGACTCTGTGAGTATCCGTCCGCTGAACAGGTCGGCGATGGGGAGGGCACGGATGCGGAAGTTCGCGGGCGCGTGGTCGGTACTGGTGGTTACGGTTCTCGCGCTGGCCGGGCTGACCCCGGCCGCGCAGGCGGCACCCGAGGACATCAAGGACGCGCTCGGCCGGATACCCGGCCTGACCGTCGTCTCGGAGAACCCGGCACCCACCGGCTACCGGTTCTTCAAGCTCACCTTCACCCAGCCCGCCGACCACCGCAGGCCGTCGGCCGGCACCTTCCAGCAGCGATTCACCTTGCTGCACAAGGAGTTCCGGGCGCCGACCGTGGTGTTCACGAGCGGGTACAACGTGTCGGAATCGCCCAACCGCTCCGAGCCGACCCAGATCGTCGACGGCAACCAGCTTTCGATGGAGTACCGGTACTTCACCCCGTCGAGGCCGGACCGGCCGGACTGGGGCAAGCAGCTGACGATCTGGCAGGCCGCCGCCGACCAGCACCGCGCCGTCGAGGCGTTCAAGCGGATCTACCCGGGCAAGTGGCTGGCCACCGGCGGCAGCAAGGGCGGGATGACGGCGACCTACTTCCGTAGGTTCTTCCCGAACGACGTCGACGCGACGATCCCCTACGTCGCGCCCAACGACGTCATCAACTCCCACGACCGCTACAACCGGTTTCTCGGAGGCGTCGGCAACGATCCCGCCTGCCGCTCGGCGCTGAAGGCGATCCAGCGCGACGTGCTGACGCGGCGGTCCGAGTTCGCGGCGCTCGCCGCGGCCGACGCGGCGAAGAACGGCTACACGTTCTCGATCGTCGGCTCGGCGGACGTCTCGCTGGAGATCTCGGTGATCGACTCGCACTTCGCCTTCTGGCAGTACCAGAAGCAGGCGGACTGCGCGACGGTCCCGAAGGCCGGCGGCCCGGCGACCGAGATCTACGCCTGGTTCGAACGCGTCGAAAGCCTCAACACGTACTCCGATCAGAACCTCGGCGGCTACGTCCCCTACTACTTCCAGGCGTCGTACCAGCTCGGTGCTCCGGAGTCCTACGAGAACTACCTCCGGGACGTCCTGCGCTACCCGGGCAGGAACACGTCGCGGTCGTTCGTGCCGAAGTCGGTCGACATCCCGCGGTTCGACCATCTGGCGATGCCGGACATCGACTTCTGGGTGAAGACGCAGGGAAAGCGGCTGCTGTACGTCTACGGCGAGAACGACCCGTGGAGTGCCGAACCGTTCGAGCTGGGCTTCGGCTCCAAGGATTCCTACAGCTACACCGTGCCCGGCGGGAACCACGGCTCGCGGATCGCGCAGCTCCCGGCGGCCCAGGCCGCTGAGGCGACGAACACCGTACGGCGGTGGGCCGGTCTTCCGCCGGTCACGACCGGTGTGACCACGCGTTCGGTGCCGGCCGAGTTCCCGGACTTCGACGCGGACCTGACCCTGCTGAACCGGCCGCGTCTCTGAAACCCTGCGTTTGAACCCATGCGTTTCGTCCTCTAGTTGCGGTAGTTGCACACGCAAGGACCGCAACTAGAGGACTAAACGCGGCTATTTGATACCTGCGGCGTCCATTCCGCGGAGTTCCTTCTTGAGGTCCGAGACCTCGTCGCGCAGCCGGGCGGCCAGTTCGAACTGCAGGTCGCGCGCGGCCTGCATCATCTGCTCGGTCATCTGCTGGATGAGATCCGCCAGCTGGGCGCGCGGCATCCCGGAGACGTCCTTGTCGGCCAGCATCCCGGAGCTGCGCACGCGGTCGCCCTGCTCGGGCTTCTTGCCCCGCGACGAGTTCCGGCCCGAACCGCCGACGGCGACGGACTCCGAGTCCTCGGCCTCGCTGTAGACGCGGTCCAGGATGTCGGCGATCTTCTTCCGCAGGGGCTGCGGGTCGACCCCGCGCTCCACGTTGTAGGCGACCTGCTTCTCGCGGCGGCGGTCGGTCTCGTCGATCGCGTGCTGCATCGAGGCGGTGATCTTGTCGGCGTACATGTGCACCTCGCCCGACACGTTTCGCGCCGCACGGCCGATCGTCTGGATCAGCGAAGTGCCGCTTCGGAGGAAGCCTTCCTTATCCGCGTCGAGGATCGCTACCAGCGACACCTCGGGCAGGTCGAGACCCTCACGGAGCAGGTTGATGCCGACGAGCACGTCGAAATCGCCCGCGCGCAACTGCCGCAGCAGCTCGATCCGGCGCAGCGTGTCCACCTCAGAGTGCAGATACCGCACCCGGATTCCCAGCTCCAGCAGGTAGTCGGTGAGGTCCTCGGACATCTTCTTGGTGAGCGTGGTGACCAGGACGCGCTCGTCCTTCTCGGCCCGCTCGCGGATCTCGTGCACCAGGTCGTCGATCTGGCCCTCGGTGGGCTTCACGACCACCTTCGGGTCGACCAGGCCGGTCGGCCGGATGACCTGCTCGACGAACTCACCGCCCGCCTGGCCCATCTCGTACGGCCCCGGCGTCGCGGACAGGTACACCGTCTGCCCGATCCGGTCAGTGAACTCCTCCCAGGTCAGCGGGCGGTTATCGACCGCGCTGGGCAGCCGGAAGCCGAACTCGACCAGGTTCCGCTTGCGCGACATGTCGCCTTCGAACATCCCGCCGATCTGCGGGACCGTCTGGTGCGACTCGTCGATGACCAGCAGGAAGTCTTCCGGGAAGTAGTCGATCAGGGTGGCGGGCGCGGTTCCGGCGGCGCGGCCGTCGATATGCCGCGAGTAGTTCTCGATACCCGAGCAGAACCCGACCTGGCGCATCATCTCGATGTCGTAGGCGGTGCGCATCCGCAGCCGCTGCGCCTCGAGCAGCTTGCCCTGCTTGTCCAGCTCCGCGAGCCGATGCTCCAGCTCTGCCTCGATACTGTGGATCGCCTTCTCCATCCGCTCGGGGCCCGCGGCATAGTGCGTCGCCGGGAAGATCCGGACCTCGTCGACCTCTTTCACGATGTCGCCGGTGAGCGGGTGCAGGTAGTACAGCTTCTCGATCTCGTCGCCGAAGAACTCGACGCGGATCGCCAGTTCCTCGTACGCCGGGATGATCTCGACCGTGTCGCCGCGGGCGCGGAACGTGCCGCGCGCGAACGCGATGTCGTTGCGGGAGTACTGCACGTCCACCAACGCGCGGAGGAAGACGTCGCGGTCGAGCTGCTCGCCGACCTTCAGCTTCGAGGACCTGTCGAGGTACGACTGCGGGGTGCCGAGACCGTAGATGCAAGAGACACTCGCGACCACGATGACGTCACGCCGGGACAACAGGTTCATCGTCGCCGAGTGCCGCAGCCGCTCGACGTCGTCGTTGATCGACGAGTCCTTCTCGATGTAGGTGTCCGTCTGCGCGATGTACGCCTCGGGCTGGTAGTAGTCGTAGTAGCTGACGAAATATTCGACCGCGTTGTGCGGGAACAGCTCCTTCAGCTCGTTCGCCAGCTGCGCGGCCAGCGTCTTGTTCGGCGCCATCACCAGCGTCGGCCGCTGGACGCGCTCGATCAGCCAGGCCGTCGTCGCCGACTTACCGGTACCCGTGGCGCCCAGGAGCACGACGTCCCGCTCGCCCGCGTTGACGCGGCGTTCGAGGTCGTCGATGGCCGCCGGCTGGTCACCGGCGGGCTTGTAGTCGCTGACCACTTCGAACCGGCCGCCGGTCCGGGGGACGTCGGTGACCGGGCGGTGATCCGATTGAGCGAGCACGGGGTGTTCGGTTGCGAAAGCCACGACGACCAGAGTAGGCGCTGGGTCCGACAGTTTCCGGTCCGCCTGGTCAGCGGCTCAGGAACAGTCACAGCAGGAACAGCAGTCACAACAGTCACAGTCGCAGTCACAGCTTTCGCGGGGCTTGCCGCTCCACGGACCGGGGAACGGGTCCCGGCAGCAGACCTGGCAGGAGCAGCACATGTAGGTGGCCACCGCGCAGCCGAAGAAGAAGTTCCGCGGTTTGGGCGGGACCCGGAACTTCGGCACCCAGCACCCACCGCCCTGACCGTCGACCGGCGGCCCGCCGTGCTTCCCCTTCTTCTTCGGCGGCTCCTGGGGCGGGCCGCCGCCGCCGGGGGCGCCCGGCGGCGGCGCCTGGTAGCCGCCCTGCGGGTACTGCTGGGGCGGGTGCTGCTGGTGGGGATACTGCTGCGGCCGCGGTCCGGGTCCGATCCAGCCCGGCGGCGGCTGCTGCGGGCCGTGCCCATGTCCATCCCCAAGCCCGAGGTGGCCGTGGCCGAAGGCGCGCCGGACGGCCTGGCGCAGTTCGTGCACCAGCAGGGCGTGCACGAGCGTGGGCTGGTCGAACCGCACCTCACGCAACGCGAGTTCGACGCCGAGCACGGCGTCGTCGCACAGCCGTCGTGCCTCGGCGAGCCCGGTGCCGGTGGCCGTGAGCGGGTTCCACGCCCCGGCCGCCTCGTCCTCGGCGAGGTCCTCGACGGCGTCGAGCAGGTGTGCGGCCCGGCCGAACAGCCGCCCGGCCTCGGCCAGCGGCACGGCGTTCTCCGGACGCCCGGCCAGCACGGCGGTATGGGCGAACGCGGCCGACGTGGCCAGCTCGGCAGGTTCGGTGGCGAGCACCGCCGAATCACCCAGCCGGACGGCGCTTTCGATCTCGCCCTGCCGGTCCACGGCCTCGGTCAGGACCGCGGTGTCGAAGCCGATCCGGATACCGGTCCGGCTCCCCTGGTCCGCCCAGCGGGTGGCCACCCGGCGTGCGGCGACGGCGACCGACCGCCGCGCGAAGGCGCCGTCACGGTCCTCGACGTGGTCACTGATCTTGGCCGAGGCCAGCACCAGGGAGACCGCCGCCGCGAGCTGGGCACCACCGCCCTGTGCGACCGAAGTCCCCTTCATCGCCCGAAGCGGGCACGGCCCGGCGTCCCGGCGCCCCTCCGCACGCGGCGACTGGGCTTCGACCAGCGCGGAGATGATCAGGCCGTCGTAGTTGGTGACCATCCGCGCGAGCTGGCCGTGTTCGTCGCGCAGCGCCAGGCAGAGGCCGCAGAGGTGGGCGAGCCACTCAGCGTGCAGGCCGTCGGAAAGCCGGTGACGGCACGGCCTGATGATCCCGAACATGCGTGGTCTCCCCCGAATCACCCGTACAGCGGAACCAACGCACCCTATCCGCCGTCGCGGCGCTACTCCCGCGGAACGACGTAACCGTGATCGTCCACCCGGTTGGGCGGTGTTCGCGGACGCCGTGGCCTTCCAAGATGGGCGCATGACCGCGCTGCACCCGCCGAAGGTCGAGTACTTCGACCCGGCCACGAAGACCAACACCGACCCCAAGGGCGTTGTGAGGGACGTCGAGGAATACCGCGAGGAGTCCTTCGGGCTGTACATGGCCAGGCCGACCCCGGGGCGCACGCAGTTCCACTACCTCGAATCCTGGCTGCTGCCGGAGCTGGGCCTGCGGATCACCGACTTCTGGTTCAACCCCGGCCATGAACGTGATCAGGACTTCTACCTCGACGTCGTCGACATCCGCCGCGAAGGCGGGGTGTGGGTCGCCACCGATCTCTACCTCGACCTCGTCCTGCGGGACAAGGACTCCGTCCAGGTGATCGACACCGACGAACTCCTCGACGCCGTCACCTCGGGCCTGCTGTCCCCCGCCGACGGCGATCGCGCGCTCAGGATCAGTCACACGACCGTGGACGGGCTGGCCACGCACGGCCACGACCTGCGGGCTTGGCTGTCCACAAAGGACATCACGCTGGGCTGGCGGCGGCACTGAAACCGCCCGCATCCATCGATCGGTTGACACTGCCTCATCCCCTCGACTGAAACATACTGTCCGACCGAAGGACGCTCCCCCAGCGCCGTTGCGGGACTCTCGATCACGAACGAATCCGATCGAGAGGGGGCGGAACCCATGGTCGTCGAGACCGAAGGGGTCCGAGGACGGTACGGGGAGCGAGTGCCGGCCGAGGTCCCGGCGTTCGCGAAGGCCCCGGTGCTGGCGGTCGCCGGGGCGATGGGCGCGGTGCTGGCCGCGACCGCCGGGCGCTACGGGTATTTCGGGGACGAGCTGTACTTCCTGGCGGCCGGCCGGCATCTGGACTGGGGGTATGCCGACCAGCCGCCGCTTTTGCCGCTCCTGGCGCGCCTGATGGACGCGTTCGGCGCCGATTCCCCGTTCGTCCTGCGGATTCCGGCGATGCTGGCGATGGCCGCGAGTGTCGTCCTGACGGCGTTGATCGCGCGGGAACTGGGCGGCGGCCGCAAGGCGCAGCTGATCTCGGCGGCGGCCTTCGCGGTGTCCACCCAGATGCTCGGCAGCGGGCACTACCTGGCGACGAACACCATCGACCCGTTCCTGTGGACGCTGCTGATCTGGCTGCTCGTCCGCTGGGTCCGGACCAGGGCGGACGGCCTCCTGATCTGGGGCGGAGTGGTGACGGGGCTCGCGTTGAACACGAAGTTCCTCATCGGCGCGTTCTGGGTCGTCGCGCTGGCCGCGGTGGTCGTCCTCGGTCCTCGTGACCTGATCCGCCGCCCGGCGCTGTGGATCGGCGCGCTGATCGCCGCCGCGATGATCGCGCCCACCCTGCTCTGGCAGGCCGCGAACGGGTGGCCGCAACTGGCGATGGGCTCGGCGATCTCCCAGGAGGTCTCGGTCGGCTGGGGCGGCCGGGCCCTGTTCCTCCCCACTCTCGTGGTGAGCGCGGGCTTTCCGATCGGATTGATCCTGGTCTCCTACGGCCTGTGGCGGCTGCTGCGGTCCGAGCGGCTGAGGCCGTACCGGTTCCTCGGCTGGACGGCGATCGGCGTGCTCGCCGTGTTCCTCGTGGCCAACGGGCGCTACTACTACGCGGCCGGGATGTTCGCCCCGCTGTTCGCGGCGGCCGCCGTCGAGATCGAGGCCGGCCAGGCCGCGAAAGGGTGGCGGTGGCTCACCACCTGGCCGGTGTTCGTCGTGGCCGCGGCGATCGCGATCCCGCAAGCGCTTCCGCTCGTTCCGCAGGCGTCCGTGGCGGTCACCCCGGCCTGGGCGCGGCCGATCTTCGCCGACGAGGAGATCGGCTGGCGGGAGATCACGGAATCGGTGGCGCAGGTCTACCGCGGCGTACCCGATCCGGCGCGGACCGGGATCGTCGCGGCGAAGTACTGGCAAGCGAGCGCGATCGACCACTATGGACCGGAGCTGGGGCTGCCGTCGCCGTCGAGCCCCAACCGCGGCTACTCGACGCTGCCGAGGCCGCCGGAATCGGCGCGGGACATCCTGTTCGTCGGGAACGACCCTTCCGTGCTTGTGCCGCACTTCACGGAAGTGCGCGAGGCCGGCGCCCTCGACAACCGGGCCGGGGTCCGGAATGTAAGTCAGGGCATGAAGATCTGGCTGGCGACCGGCCGGAACGGAACCTGGGACGAGATATGGCCGTCGCTCGAGGATTGGGGCTTCTGAGCGCCGCCGGTCCTCTCACGACCGACGTCGCGGGCACCTGGCACGTAGGGTGCGAAAGGACCGGCACCCGAGGGATCTGCGAGGAATGGATGGAAGCCGCCAACGCGGCCGAGACACCGACGGCGTCCGACACGACGTTCGCCCGGCTTCCGGTGGCTCTGCTCGCCGCCGCCGCGGCGGCGGCCCTGCTGGCGACGGCCTGGCGGTACGGCTACTTCGGTGACGAGCTGTACTTCCTCTCCGCAGGCAAGCGGCTGGCCTGGGGATACGCCGATCAACCGCCGGTGCTGCCCGCGCTGGCGTGGGCGATGGACTCGCTCGCGCCGGGGAATCTCTTCGTCTTCCGGCTGCCGGCCGTCCTCGCGACGGCCGCCGGGGTGGTGTTCACCGGGCTCATCGCGTTCGAAATGGGCGGCGACCGCCGGGCGCAGACCCGCGCCGCCGCCGCGTACGCGATCTGCGGGCAGTTCATCGGCAGCGGGCACTACCTGGCCACGTCGACGATCGACCCGTCCTTGTGGACGCTCATCGCCTGGCTGCTCGTCCGGTGGATGCGGACGCGGGACGACAACCTGCTGCTGTGGCTGGGACTGGCCACCGCCGTCGCGCTGAACGTCAAGTTGCTGATCGCCGCGTTCTGGGTCGCCGCGGGGGTGGCGATCCTCGTCTTCGGTCCTCGCGATCTGGTGCGCAGGCCCAAACTCTGGATCGGCGCGGGAATCGCCGCGCTCTCGCTGGTGCCCACCCTGTGGTGGCAGGCCGCGAACGGCTGGCCACAGCTGGAGATGGGCGACGTCATCGCGCACGAGGCCACCGGCGGCTGGAGCGGCCGCGCCGGTTTCCTGCCCGCCCTGCTGACCGGCGCCGGGATCGGCATCGGCGTCGTCGCCATCCTTTATGGACTCTGGGTACTGCTGTTCTCCCCGCGGCTGCGGGAGTACCGGTTCCTCGGCTGGGCGGCGGTCGGCGTGATCGGCCTGTTCATCCTGTCCAACGGCCGTTACTACTACGCGGCCGGGATGTTCGGCGTTCTCTGGGCGGGCGCGTTCGTCCACTTCGGACAGATCAAGCCGTCGCCGTGGTTCCGCTGGATCCCGACCTGGCCGATCTTCCTGCTTTCCGCGCTGTACAGCCTCCCGTACGCCTTGCCGGTGTGGCCCGCCGCCTGGATCGCCGAGGGCCGGGAAGTGCCGCGACCGGCCTATGCGCTGGAAGAGATCGGCTGGCCGGACCTCGCCCGCTCGGTCGCCGACGTCTACCGCGGCCTCCCGCCGGAACAGCGGGCACGCACCACGCTCGTCACGGCCGGGTACTGGCAGGCGGGCGCCCTCGACCGCTACGGACCCGACTTCGGGCTTCCCGCCGCCTACAGCCCCAGCCGGGGTTTCTGGTACTTCGGCCGCCCACCTGAAACGGCGGACACCGTGCTGTTCGTCGGGCCCGATCCGACCCGGCTGACGCACTCGTTCACCGAGGCCCGGATCGTTTCCCACGTCGACAACGCGCTCGGCGTCCGCAACGTGAGCCGGGGGATGCCGATCTGGCTGGTCACCGGCCGGACGGAATCGTGGGCGGAGGCCTGGCCCGGGCTGCGGGAATTCAAGGTGTGACCAGCTGGGGCCCCGGGTGTCGTCCGGCTAGGGCGTCCAGCCGGTCGACTCGGCCCACGTGTTGGCCCGGACGAAGGCGGCGTCGACCCAGACCTGCTTCTCGTCCGTGTACTTCTCGACGGTTCCGTCTTCAGCGTGCTTCGCGGCCATGGCGTTCTTGACGTCCGCGTAAGCGTCGCGCTCGTCGGGGTTCTGCCGCAGCCACTCCGGGAACAGCAGCGCGAGCCGCCAGGCGGGGGTTTCCCGCGACCGGACGTGCAGATTGACCGGGCGGCGCGGGTCTCCGCCGAAGTGGAAACGCTTCTCCCAGGTGCCTTCCTCGCCGTGCGCGTCGTCGAACCAGTCGCCTTCCGCTCGCGCGAACCCGGCGTCGGAAAGCGCTTCGGACAGCTCGTCGGCGACGTCCAAAGTGGACACTGTCAGCTGGAGGTCGAGGATGTTCTTGGCCGGGAGCCCGGGAACGGAGGTCGAGCCGATGTGGTCGGCCCGCACGGCGCGCTCCCCCGCGACCATCCGGATCCGCGCGAGTGCCCGCTCCGCCTGCGCCGGCCACGTCGGGTCGTACCGCGCGATCATCGGCGACATCGGCGCCCGCGGCTTGCGGAGCCGCACGTTCGCCTCGAACGGGGTCAGCCTGTCCGCCCACAGCGCGTCGACGTCGGCGAGCACGATGTCGGACGCGCCGCTGTTGTCGAGCCAGACGTCGGCCACCGCCCGGCGCTGATCGGTGGTCGCCTGCGCCTTGATCCTGGCGCGCGCGTCCGGCTCGGGCATCCCCCGCGCTTCGACCAGACGGCGGACCCGGACCTCTTCCGGCGCGTCGACCATCACCACGAGGTGGTACATCGGCGCGAGACCGCCTTCGACCAGCAGCGGGATGTCGTGCACGATGATCGCGTCCGACGCCGCTCCCGCCATCAGCTCCGCCGTGCGCGCGCCGACCCTCGGGTGGACGATCCCGTTCAGCCGTTTGCGGGACTCCTCGCCGGCGAAGGCCTTGGCGGCGAGCGCGGCGCGGTCGAGCGAGCCGTCCGGCGCGAGGATGTCTTCCCCGAACGCCTCGACGAGCTCGGCGAGCCCCGGCGTCCCGGGTTGGACGACTTCCCTGGCGATCTTGTCGGAGTCGATGAGAACGGCGCCGTGCTCGGAAAGCCGGTTCGCCACCGTCGATTTTCCGGCACCGATCCCGCCGGTAAGGCCCACACGCAGCATGACGATCAGCCTAGTGGCGTGACCTGGGCAGACCGCTCAGGGTCCTGGCGAGGGCATCACACTGGGTACATCAGACACAGAAGGATGCGGAATGCAAGATCATTGTGATGCGCTACTCGACCTTTATGGGTGACACGCCGGTCGGTTACGCGGCTTCAGGGGCTCGATTGCGTACCGTGCGCGGCGAAGGTAGCCCACACGGAGGAAAGATGGCAGACGGCAAGCACGTCGGAAGGCACCGGCTCGGAACGCCGGGGCTGGCGCACTGTGTCCTCCATCGTCCCGTGGCCGAAGCCCTCGCCGAATACCGGCGAACGTGGCTGAGCGCGCTCATGGTTCCCGCCAGGCACAGCTTCGCCGGACTCCGCCGCAAGGCCCGCGCCGCGGCACTCGAACGTATCTGGGTCCCGGCCGTCCGGCCCGTCACCACCTGAGCCCAGCCTCTCCCTGCCTGCAACTACCGCGACTAGTCCTCTGGTTGCGGTAGTTGCGCGCGCATGTACCGCAACCAGAGGACGAAACGCGGAAAAAGACAGCGGCCCCGATCCGTCATGGACCGGGGCCGCTGTCTGTCAGCTAGTGGCTGAGCGCTTGAATCACGCGCCGCCCGACAGCTTCTCGCGGAGAGCCGCGAGCTGCTCGTCGCTGGCCAGCGTGCCACCGCTCTTCGCCTCGGCCGGAGCAGAGGTGTAGCTCTGCTCGCCCGAGTCGCTGCTGCTACTGCTGCTGCTGGTGACACCGGTCGCGGCGTCGGCGGCTGCCTGGGCGTCGGCCTCGGCGGCCTTGACGACCTGCTTCATGTGAGCCTCGTAGCGGGTGTGAGCCTCGGCGTACTGACGCTCCCACTCCTCACGCTGCTTGTCGAAGCCGTCCTGCCACTCCTGCGTGTCCGGGTCGAAGCCCTCGGGGTAGATGTAGTTGCCCTCGGGGTCGTACTCGGCGGCCATGCCGTACTGAGTGGGGTCGAACTCGGTCTCCGTCGTGACGCCCTCGTTCGCCTGCTTCAGCGAAAGCGAGATGCGACGACGCTCGAGGTCGATGTCGATGACCTTGACCATCACGTCGCCGTTGACCTGGACGACCTGCTCCGGGATCTCCACGTGGCGCTCGGCCAGCTCGGAGATGTGCACCAGGCCCTCGATGCCCTCTTCGACGCGCACGAACGCACCGAACGGAACGAGCTTGGTGACCTTGCCCGGCACGATCTGGCCGATCGCGTGGGTGCGGGCGAACTGACGCCACGGGTCTTCCTGGGTCGCCTTCAGCGACAGCGAGACGCGCTCGCGGTCCATGTCGACGTCCAGAACCTCGACCGTGACCTCCTGGCCGACCTCGACGACCTCGGAGGGGTGGTCGATGTGCTTCCAGGACAGCTCGGAGACGTGCACCAGGCCGTCGACGCCACCCAGGTCCACGAAGGCACCGAAGTTGACGATGGACGACACGACGCCCTTGCGGACCTGGCCCTTGGCGAGCGCGTTGAGGAACTCGCTGCGCACCTCGGACTGGGTCTGCTCCAGGTACGCGCGGCGGGACAGGACCACGTTGTTGCGGTTCTTGTCCAGCTCGATGATCTTCGCCTCGAGCTCGCGGCCGACGTACGGCTGCAGGTCGCGCACACGGCGCATCTCGACCAGCGACGCGGGCAGGAAGCCGCGCAGGCCGATGTCCAGGATGAGGCCGCCCTTGACGACCTCGATGACGGTGCCCTTGACGGGCTCGTCCTTCTCCTTGAGCTCCTCGATCGTGCCCCAGGCGCGCTCGTACTGCGCGCGCTTCTTGGACAGGATCAGACGGCCTTCCTTGTCCTCCTTCTGGAGGACCAGGGCTTCGACCTCATCGCCGACGGTGACAACCTCAGCCGGGTCGACATCGTGCTTGATGGAGAGCTCACGCGAGGGGATGACACCCTCGGTCTTGTAGCCGATGTCGAGCAGGACCTCGTCGCGGTCGACCTTGACGATGGTGCCCTCAACGATGTCGCCATCGTTGAAGTACTTGATCGTCTTGTCGATAGCCGCAAGAAAGTCTTCCTCCGACCCGATGTCGTTGATGGCGACCTGAGGGGCCGCGTTCGGGGCGGTCGGGGCGGTGGCGGTGTCGATGGTCATTAGGCGGGTTGCTCCGGTGGATGGGAAGTAGTGGGTTTGCGGTTAGGGCACCATGGGCTCTTCCGACATGGGGCGACCACATATGCAAACGTCCACAGGGAACGACCGCGAGCATCACCGCATCCGGTGCGCGACCCCCTGACCCGGTCGCTGGGCGAACCGGGGGAAAGAGCAGCGCGAACCCACTGCGCTAACAGATATCCTACGCGGCCGCCTGTACACGGCACAATCAGGGGGGCCGCCACGATCACGCCGGGCGGACGAACGCTCTCGCAAAGCCCTGACCTGGGGAAAGGATACCGGTTTGAGCCAGCAGTCCCCGACGGAGCAGCAGGAAGCCGCCGAAAGGCACGCCCGCGCCGAGGAACACCTCGGTACGAGCGGGATCGCGTACCGGGCGGTCTCGGCCCCGGAGGCGACCGCCGCGAACCTGGCGTGGTGGGACGCCGACGCCGACGACTACCAGGCGACCCACGGCGGTTTCCTCGGCGACGCCGACTTCGTCTGGTGCCCCGAGGGGCTCCGCGAGGCCGATGTCGCACTTCTGGGTGAAGTCGCCGGCAAGCGGATCCTCGAGGTCGGCTGCGGGCAGGCGGCCTGCTCGCGGTGGCTCGCCGCGCAGGGCGCCGACGCGGTGGCGACCGATCTGTCGGCCGGGATGCTCCGGCACGCGCGGGAGGGGAACGAGCGGACCGGTGTCGCCGTCCCGCTCGTGCAGGCGACGGCGGAGTCGCTCCCGCTCGCCGACGCGAGTTTCGACGCGGCTTGTTCGGCCTTCGGCGCGATCCCGTTCGTGGCGTCGGTGGACGTCGTGTTCGCGGAGGTACACCGGGTACTCCGGCCGGGTGGCCGCTGGGTGTTCTCGGTGACTCACCCGATGAGGTGGATCTTCCCCGACGATCCCGGCCCCCAGGGCCTCACGGTCACCCAGCCGTATTTCGACCGCACGCCCTATGTAGAGGTGGACGACACCGGCGTCGCGACCTACGTCGAGTACCACCGCACCATCGGCGACTACGTCCGCGCACTCGCCGACGCCGGTTTCGCGCTGACCGACGTCATCGAGCCGGCCTGGCCGGAGGGCCACTCCCGCACCTGGGGCCAGTGGAGCCCGTTGCGCGGGAAGCTCTTCCCCGGTACGGCGATCTTCTGCACCCAGCGGGGATGATCTTGCCGGACGACGGGCTGCAGCGGGCGCGGTTCGCCGCGCTCGACCCGCTGCTTCCGTCGCCGGCGCCGCTCCCGGCCGGGGACCCCGTCGAGGCGGGCGGCGCCCTCGGGACGATCGCGCATATCCGGTTCGAGCCGGGGTCGTGGCAACGGCTCTGGAGCCCGGCGCATCTGCAGATCCTCTCCGCGGTCCTCGGCCGGGACGCCGCCGCGGGCATGGACGCGCTGCTCGCCGCCTGGCGCGAGCGGATCACGCTCGCCGACGCCGAACGGGATTCGGCGTGCACCGTCACCTGGCCCAGCCGCGACGTCGTGGTGGCACGGGCCCTGCTCGACCACGGATTCGTGCCGCAGCTGGCGATGGCCGTCCGCGTGCCGGCGCCGGGTGAGGCGCACGACGTCCCCGGGGTGACCGTCCGGGAATCGACCGGCGGGGACCTGGAGGAGATCGTCGATCTCCGGTTCGAAGAGCTCCTTTACGCCTCTTTCGTCGGCCACGGCGTCCTCCGGTCCGGCGCCCGGGCGCTGCTGACCGACGAGGTCCGCCGCGGGCTGCGGTTCGGCGGCCGGATCTGGATCGCCGAAGAGGAAGGCGTCACCGTGGGAATGGCGACCGGCGGAAGGCGTTCACCGGTCCCCGGCGACGCGCTCGCCGGGCGGCTGCCGCCGGGCGAATGGGGATTCGTCGGCACGCTGGCCGTCACCGTGGCCGCACGGGGGCGCGGGATCGGGCGCGCGCTGACCGCCGTCGCGCATGACGAACTCTTCGCACCGTCGCTGCGCGGTACGTTCGTCTCGTACAATCCGGCCAATCCGCTTTCCCCGGTGTTCTGGCACCGGCAGGGTTATCGTCCACTATGGACGACGTGGGCGGTCAGCCCCGCCATGGCCCTGCGGTAGCGGTGATCGGCGCGGGCGACCCTGGGGACGGGATGGAAATCGAGAAGACGTTGTTCGACGCGCACCGGACGCGGTTCGCGACGATCGACCGGCTGCTGCCCGAGACCGCCCCGCCGCCGGTCGTGGGCGAACGCGTGGACGCCGCGACGGCGTCGGGGGTCCAGGTCACCGGGGTGATCCAGCGCCGGTTGCACGGCCCGGACGACGTCCCGCTGCTCTGGTCGGCGGCCGACGTGCGTCAGCTGTTCCCGTTCATCGGGAGCACCGGCACCGAGGGCATGGACGTGCTGCTGCGCGCGTGGCGGACGTGGATGGACGCCGAATCGCCCGGTGAGGATTCGTCCTGTGTGGTCAATTGGCCGAGCCGGGACGCCGAGGCGATCCGCGCCTTCCTCGACCACGGGCTGGTGCCGATGTCCGCGCTCGCCGTGCGCACCGGCGGTCCGAAGCAGGACCGGTCCGACGACGGCGCGACCGTCCGCCGCGCGGGCCCGGACGACTTCGAAGACGTGCTCGCGATGGCCGTTTCGACGCACGATTACATCGGCCAAGTCGCCACCCGGCAGCGTCCGAACGCCGCCGAGCTGCTCGCCCCGGCGCTGGAGCGCGCGCTGGACAAGGACGCCCCGCTGCTGTGGCTGGCCGAGCGCGACGGCGAGATCGCCGCGTTCGCGCACGCGGCCTGGATCGCCTCGACGCCGGGTTCGGAAGAGGCCGAACTGCTCCCCCACGGCCGCTGGGGGTACGTCAACAACGTCGTCACCGTGCCCGGCCTGCGCGGGGGCGGGCTCGGCCGGACGTTGATGTCCGTGGTGCACAAGGAGTTCGACCGCGAGGGCGCGGACGGCACCTACCTCTACTACAACCCGACCAATCCGCTCTCCTCGGTGTTCTGGCACCGGCAGGGCTATCGTCCACTGTGGACGTCCTGGGAGGTTCACCCGGCCTCGGCGTTGCGTTAGTCGTCCGGTTTGCGGTGCTTTCGTCACTCATGGGTGTGACATGGGCCCCGCGAGGTTGCCCCTCTCCCAGGTCGGGGCTAACTTTTGTACTGACCAGTCAGTTTAAAAGTTTCACAGACGACCTGGGAGTTTCCTCGTGCGGGTTCAAGCCGACAGGGTGTCCGTCACCGGACCCCACGGCACGTTGCTTTCGCCTACCTCACTCACCGTCTCCGGCGGTGAGCTGGCGATCGTGCACGGCGAACCCGGAGTCGGCGTCACCGCCTTCGGGCTGGCACTGGCCGGACGGCTGAAGCCCGCCACCGGGACGGTGACCGTCGAAGGCGGCGATCCGCGCCAGGTCGTGGCCGTCGTCGACGCCCCCGGCGTGAGCGAACCGGACGGCGCGCTGCCGCTTCAGCTCGTCGTCGGTGAGGAACTCGAACTGGCGAAACGCCCGGCCGGCAAAGCCGCCGTCGCGAGCTGGCTGGCCGAGCACGACGTCGCCGCCTTCGCCACCACCCGGTTCGAGAACATCGAGCCGATCACCCGCACCCGGCTGCTCACCGCGCTCGCCGCGAGCCGCAAGGGGGTCGAGGTGCTCGTTCTCGACACCCCGGACCGGCACACCAGCGATGTCGACGGCTGGACCCGGATCGCCCGCGAACACGCCGAGCGCGGCCTCGCCGTCATCGTGCTGACCGCGACCACGCCGGTCTCGGCCCTGCCGGAGAAGCCCGCCCTCTGCGGCGCCCTCGAACAGCCCGATCCCGTGCGCTGCGCGCCGGTCGAGCCACCCGCCGGACCGGACGACGCCGAAGAGACTGAAGAGACAGAAAAGACCACAGGAGACCAGGAATGAACCCCGTCCGGATCGCCGCCAACGAGCTGCGCCGGCTGAGCAGCGGCGCCCTGCCGAAGCTCGCCATGGTCGCGCTCGTCCTGGTGCCGCTGCTGTACGCGTCCTTCTATCTTTATGCGAACTTCGACCCTTACTCGCGCCTGGACAAGCTCCCCGCCGCGGTGTTCACCGCCGACGCCGGCACGAAGGACGACGCCGGCGCCGAGCGCAACGTCGGCCGCGAGGTGACCGACGAACTGGTCAAGTCCGGCACCTTCCAGTGGCACGAGGTCTCCCCCGAGGAGGCCGCCAAGGGCGTCCGTGACGACACCTACTCGTTCGCCATCGGCATCCCGCGCGACTTCTCCGCGGCGCTGCTCTCGTCGGGCAACTTCCAGCCACAGCAGGCGACGATCACGCTGACCACCAACGACGCCAACAACTATCTGTCCGGCACCATCGCGAAACAGGTGGCCGAACAGGTCCGCAAGACGATCGCGGAGAAGGTCGGCAGCGAGGCGGCGGACAAGTTCCTGGTCGGTTTCTCCACGATCTACGGCAAGATCCAGGAGGCCTCGACGGGCGCGTCCCAGCTCGCCGACGGCGCGGGCAAGCTCAAGTCGGGACAGCAGCAGCTCGCCGACGGCGCCTCCCAGCTCGCGTCCGGCAGCTCCCAGCTGGCGACCGGTCTCGGCACCCTGAAATCCAGTACCGCCCAGCTGCCGGCCCAGACCCGGAAACTCGCCGACGGCGCAGGTCAGGTCGCCGACGGGAACCAGAAGGTGGCGGACGCGGCTTCGCTCGCGGCGACGGCGTCCGGCGACATCCAGGGCAAGCTCGACACCTACCGCACCCAGCTCGCGCAGGACCTGCGCGACGCCGGCGTCCCCGAGACACAGGTGCAGGAGATCCTGAGCCGCCTCGACGGGCTCCGGTCGCCGGTGGACCAGGCGAACACGAAGATCCAGACCGCGAACGGCCAGCTCACCCAGCTCGCCTCCGGCGCGCGTCAGGTGTCCGACGGAGCGCATCAGCTCGCCTCCGCGACACCGCAGCTCACCAGCGGGATCGCGCAGGCCGCCGACGCGTCGAACCAGATCCGGGACGGCGCCGCGAAACTGAACGAAGGCGAGCAGACCGCGGTCACCGGGACGAACCAGCTCGCCGACGGGTCGATCCAGCTGCGCGACGGGCTCGCCGCCGGGCTCAAGGAGATCCCGAACCCCGACGACCCCACCCGCGCGGCCACCGCCAACACCATCGCCGACCCGGTCGCGGTCAACTCCTCCGGCGTCGCCTCGGCCGGGACCTACGGCGCGGGCCTCGCCCCGTTCTTCATCTCCCTCGCCACCTGGATCGGCGCGTTCGTGCTGTTCCTGTTGCTGCGCCCGCTCTCCACCCGCGCGCTGACCGCCGGCGCGTCGCCGTTCAAGGTCGCGCTCGGCGGCTGGCTGTCCTCGGCCCTGCTCGGGATCGCGCAGGTGATCGTGCTGTTCGGCGCGGTGACCTGGCTGGTCGGCATCGACGTCGCGCATCCGCTGGGCGCGATCGGGTTCGCGATCCTGGTGTCACTCACCTTCACCGCGGTGGTGCACGCGCTCAACGCCTTCTTCGGCGCCGTCGGGAAGTTCCTCGGCCTAGTGCTGCTGGTGCTGCAACTGGTCAGCGCGGGCGGCACGTTCCCCTGGCAGACCATCCCGGACGCTCTGTACCCGCTGCACATCGTGCTCCCGATGGGCTACGCGATCGACGGGTTCCGGCACCTGCTCTACAGCGGCGCTTCGATGGAGATCCTCGGCGACATCGGCGTCCTGCTCGCCTATCTCGTCGGCGGGATCCTGGTCTCCACGCTGGCCGCGCGGAAACGGCGCACCTGGACGGTTTCGGCGCTGAAGCCCGAGCTGGCGTTGTGACCAGCCGGGGTGAGGCGACGAAGCAGAAGCTGTTCGAGGCGACCCTGCGGCTGTCGGCGAGCCGAGGTCTCGTCGGGCTGACGGTGGACGACATCGCGGCCGAGGCGGGGGTCGCCAAGGGCACCGTCTACTACAACTTCGGCAGCAAGGACGGCCTTGTCGACGCGTTGCTGAAGTACGGCGTCGGCGTGCTCGCGGACCGCCTGCGCGCGGCGACCGGTGACGGCGACCCGATGGACGTCATCGAGTCGCAAGTGGACGGTGCGCTCGAGTTCATCGCCGAATACCCCGGCTTTTCCCAGATCCTGGTGAGCGAGATGTGGCGCACGCCCGGTACCTGGCACGAGACGCTGACGTTGCTGCGCGAGGAGATCATCTCGATCGTGCGCGAACAGCTGCACCGACTGGACGCCGCCGGGCGCCTGCCCGACGGCGTCCAGATCCCGACGGCCGCAGCCGGGCTGTTCGGCACGATGCTCGTGGTCGCGCTGGACTGGCAGGTGTTCGGGCCGAAGCGGACGCGGGCCGACGTGCGGGAATCGGTGATGGTACTGATCCGGGGTCTGGGCCGCTAGACGTCCGGGTCCCGGGCCCACTTCAGTTTGACCTCGAAGTTCCCTTCCAGACCGGTCTTCGCGATCACCGCGCCCGCCTGCGCGGTCAGCTTCACGCCGAACTTGATCTCGACCTCGTCCGGTCCCCTGGACATCGACCGGAAGGTCTCCAGCGCCGACGCGGCGGCCTCCCGCACGTTCGCCAGCGCCGCCTCGAAGGAGCCCTTGGCGTCCTCGATCAGGTCGTCGCGCCGGGAGACCCGGGAGGTGCCGGGAACGGGGTCGATCTCCACGACCACCGAACCGCCGCCTTCGAGCGGGAACCGTGCCAGGTCGTTCACCGGGGACTCCTCATCGTGTCACTGTCCACAAGGGATTCTCAGCCACTCGCCCTGCTGGATGCTGTTCCGGACCGCTTCGAGTTGCTTCAGCAGGATTTCGAGCCGGTCCCGGTTGCTGAGGTATTCCAGGACGGCCCGGTGGAAGGCGCCGGTCATCGTGGCGGGCATCAGGTCGGAGGCGTCGAAGCACAGCGCCGGCGCCGACGTGAGCGTGTCCGCGACCTTCCGGCTCACCCGGTCCGTGTAGACGTCCAGGCCGACCTTCCGGTTGGCGGAGAACGCGCTCGCGGCCGGGATCGACGGCCAGATCCGCTGTGCCTTCTCCGACGCCAGGTACGCGATCAGCTTCCGCGCCTGCGGGGTGTCCCGGAACATCCCGGCGAGGTCGGCGGAAACCTCGGAGACGTCGCGACCGGGAAAGGCGAGGAAGTCGAAATCGGCTTCGGGCTTCGGTGACGTGCCGTCGGCCAGCTTCAGCTTCTGGTAGCGGCTCATGATGAACGACGCCTGATGTTCGAGCACGCAGCCTGGCGGGTCGGAGAACAGCGGCTTGCCCGCGTCGGCGAAGTCGGTCAGCAGCGCGGCGGCGGTGCCACCCCGGATTCCGGCGGGCTCGATCACCGCACCCCAGTCCACCCACGCCTGCCGGACCTCCGGCGAGGTCCACTCCAGACCGCCGGACGCCCATTGCTGATACTTCTCCGGCCCCGCCGAATGCAGCAGGATGTCCTCGATCCAGTCGGTGCCCGGCCAGCCCGACGTCGGCGGCGCGCCCATTCCCAGGCACCACGGCGTACCGCCCGCCGCCGTCAAGCCGTCGGCGAACGCGACGAGCCCCGCCCACGACGCCGGCCGGGGACCAGTCAGCCTCGCCGGGTCGTACCAGATGACGCTCTTGAGGTCGGCCTTCACCGCGACGGCGTAAAGGGTGTCCGTGCCGATCTTCTGCAGGGTGACCCAGCGCGGCCCGAACGAGTCGGCGACCGCCGCCGCGAGGTCCGGGTCGAGCGGCAGCAGGTCACCCGTCCGCTGGTATTTCGCCAGCACTCCGGCGTTGGGCAGCACGGCCACGTCCGGTGCCGTGCCGCGCTGGACGTCGGAGGCGAGCACCTGATCGACCGCCCGGGTGCCCTGGTAGTCGTAGTCGATCCCGGTGTCGGCCTTGAACGCCTCCAGCACCTGTTCGAACGCCGTCGCCTCGTCGCCGGTCCACGACGCGAGCACGGTCACCGCCCCGTCGTCCGCCGACGCCGAGCAGCCGCCCGCGCACAGGGACAGCACGATCATCAGTGCCAGCAACCTTTTCACGGGCGGTACCGGTATTCGTCGATCCTCGCGTACAGCCCGAGCAGGACCAGCCCGCCCGCCAGCACGACGCCGGCCGGGATCAGGACTTCCCGCCCGCCGGATTCGGCCGCGCCGGAGGCGTCCGCGGCCACGGCCTTGGCTCCTGCGGTGACCACGCGGGTGTTGTCCGTCGCCACCGTGGTGGCCTGCCCGGCCTCGGCCCGGAATCGGTCGACGGTCACGCCGCATCCCTGCTCCTCGTGGCAGAACTCGGTCAGCAGTTCGGCGAGCCGTCGCTTCCCCTTGTCGTCGTCCGCCTGGATCTGCGCGTTCCTGGCCTCGGTGACGCCGTCGAGCCGCTCGCCGACCGAGTCCAGCCGGTCGCGGCTGACGAGCGTGAACACCAGCGCCACGCCGATCGCGGCGACCAGCACGGTCGCCGCGAGCAGCGGGACGTTCGCCACGCGGCGGAAACGCTTCCTCAAGTACAGCTGGGTGACCACGAGCAGAACCAGCAGGGCCAGCACCGGCAGGAGCCACAGCGGCAGCATCGGAAGGCTCACGCCGGTCGAGGACAGCTGTGCGTCGAGCGCGTCACGTTGCTTGCCCTGCAACGACTTCAGCTCGTCGAGCACCCCGCCGGGCGCGTGCAGCAGCTGCGAGGCATGCCAGAGGTCCGCCGCGCCCAGCACCGGGGAGTCCAGCTGACGGAAGTGGACGTCGGCCTGCCCGATGGACCCGGAATAGGCCGCGACCTGACTCTCCACCACCTGCAAAGCGTTGCCGCCGGGTTCGCCGGCCTGGTTGAACTCCGCGACCCGCGCGAGGCTCTGGCTCGCCAGCGCCAGCTGGTTCGTGTACTCCTGGCCCGGCCCGGCGAGTCTCGCCTCGCCGGAAGCGAAACTGGAGACCGCGGCGGCGTCGGCGGCCACCAGCGCGCCCCGCGCGGCGCTCACTTCGAGCACCGCCTGCGAGGTCCGGTCGCGGACGGTCTCGGCGGTGTTCTGGACACTGTGGAACGCCCACAGCGAAACCACGAGGACCGCCAGGGTGAGCACCAACAGACCCGCGCGGAGCCGCACCAGCGTCACCCGTGTCGCGGTTCCTCTCACGATGCCGCCCCGCCCAGTGGCCTGCCGCAGCCGACGCAGAAGTTCGCCCCGGCCGGAGA
This sequence comes from Amycolatopsis sp. lyj-112, assembly GCF_046549055.1. Taxonomy (NCBI): domain Bacteria; kingdom Bacillati; phylum Actinomycetota; class Actinomycetes; order Pseudonocardiales; family Pseudonocardiaceae; genus Amycolatopsis; species Amycolatopsis sp. lyj-112. Next base: position 122,832 of record NZ_JAJPWS010000012.1, read on the forward strand.
CAGCGCGGGGCACTCGCCGCAGCCGAGCGGCGGCGCGTCCGGCTGAGGAGCGGGGTCGGGCATCAGCACATCTTCCTGCCCGGGAGCGATCTCCGAAACCCTCGAAGGGATCACCACGTGCAGGGCCCGGCTGCGCGTCGCGTCCGTGCGCAGCCGCACGACGCCCTTCTCGGCATCGACGACCTCGACGACCGCCGCGAGCCGTCCGAGGATCTCCTCCTCGCCCGCCGCGGTGGCCAGCGCGACCGCGCGGCCCCATTCCCGTTCGGCGCCGGCCTGATCACCGGCCGCGTAGGCGTCGCCTCCGGCGGTCAGCGCCTCGCCGAGATCGGCCAGGGCGGCGTACTTCGAGATCATCGGGTGGATCAGCGTCGGCGGGACCGGATCGTGCGTCCACCGGCCCGCGACGGCGAGGGCGTCGTCCTCGATCGTGGCACCGGGAACGGGGACGAGTTCCGTCCAGGCCAGCTGCCTGTCCTGTCCGTGGCTCGGTTCGAGATCCGGGTCGAGATCGAGGATCAGCTGGTAGTCCCGGGTCTCGTCGCCCGAAAACGAGCCGAGGGAGAGCTCCAGTTCGCGGACGGCGACCTCATGGCATCGATCGGTGAGGTCGTACTCGTCCGGGAACACCTGCTTGATCGAGCGCAGCCGGCTGAACGGCATGGTGCCGATCCGCAGCCGGACCTCGGGCAGCACCTTCGTCATCGCGCTTTCGACGAGCTGCCGGAAGTCCTCGGCGAGCAGGTCGTCCTCGACGACGGAGTCGACGTTCCCGCGCAGCACCCGGCCGATCTGGGTGAGTTCGGCGGGCTCCCAGCCGTCGCCGATCCCCCTGGCATCGCAGACGAACCGGCCCTCGCAGCTGTTCAGCACGCCCATCAGGTCGGCCCTGGTCTGCGAATCATTGCGGCCGTCGGTGAGGAGGATCGCGTGGCGGACGGCGTCGGGCACGAGGTCGAACAGGTCGCGCGCCTTGGCGAGCCAGGTGCCCATCGCGGTACCGCCGACGGCGGCGAGGTGCTCGACAGCGGCCCGTGCCTCCGCCCGGGTGTCCTTCGACGCGGGCACCAGGCCGTCCTCGGCCGGGTAGATCATCTTCGCTCGGTCCGTGCCGTGGATGACCGCGAACCGCACCCCGTCGGGAAGGACGTCGATCGCGGCCGCGGCGGCTCGCCGCGCTTCGCCGATCTTGGTGCTGGGGAACCGCATGGAACTGGAGCAGTCGATCATCAGGACCTCGGCGGCCGCTCGGGCGACACCCGTCCCGCCGCGCGAGACGACCCGGACGATCGCGGTCATCGCCCGGTCCCCCTCGGCCAGGAACTTGTTCTGGTGCACTTCGAGACCCAGGCCCAGACTCGGTTCCGCGCTCATCGTTCCCCTTTCACACCAGCGTCACCGGTCTGACCGCATTGGCGAGATCGATCAGGACGTCGTGCAGTTCGGCCGTGGGCGCGCGCTGGGCGAGCCGCCGGTACGACCGGTCGAGCACCGACCGCGCGCCCGTTTCGGTCGCCCGCAGGATCTCGCCGTCGGTGATCCCGTCCTGTCCGGTGAGGACACCCGCCAAACCCGTCTCGCGTACGGCGGCCACCAGCCGTTCGCGGGCGTCGTCTTCGAGGTCCAAAGCGGACAGCCGGACCACGGCGTCGTCGAGTTCGGCCGGCACCGGGAGATCGCCGGTCCCCGGCATCGGCGCGGACAGCACCCGCACTCCGGCGATGCGCGCCGCCTCGTCGTAGCGCGAGAACTCCGGGACCTGGTCCAGGATCTCGACCGCGGCCGCGCGGTTCCCTCGCAGCAGCCGCACCCGCGCGAGCCCGAACGCCGCGCTCACCTGAGACCGGTCCCGCGCCCACAGGGCGTCGTAGTACCGCTCGGCGGCGGCCGCGCCGTTGAGGTGCTCCTCGCAGAGGCCGAGCGCGAGTTTCGGGGGCTCCTCGCCGGGGATGTCGCGATACGTCGCGTCGAACCTTTCCTTGGCCGCGGCGAAATCGCCCGCGCCCAGCGCCAGCAGACCGTGGTGCCACGCCACCCGCCAGTCGCCGACGGCTCGCTCGCCGAGCAGCCGTTCGGCCTCCGCCACCGCCAGCGCGGCCTCGACGGTCGAGCCGAGTTCGAGATGCGCCCGGCACCGGCGGAACTCGACCTCGACCGAACTCCGCGCCCGGTCGAGTTTCTTCAGCAGCCGTCCCGCGTCGGGCGCGCGGACGGTCCGTAGGAAGGTCAGTTGCGAGTCGTCCGGATCCTCGCGGGGCACCGGAAGCCCCAGCGCGATCTCCACCGCGGACGGCCGCCGGTCGAGCGCGGCGGAGTCGCCCGCCGTCCAGTGTTCCAACGGCGGCGCCTGACCGAGGCCCGCGTCGAGCAGCACCGCGGGTTCGGTGAACAGCGTCGACAGAGCCGGACGGGATTGCCTGTCCCGTAAGGAAAGGATCTCGTTGAGCACGCCGTCCAGCTGGACCAGCATCTCGTGCGCGGTCGCGAAGCGCTGCTCGAAAGGGGCCGTCGCGCGGTCGAGGACACGGATGAACGATTCGATACCGAACCGGACACCGCGGGCGTCGGGGGTGACCGACCAGCCGTCGCTGGCCTGGAAGAGCTCCCGCAAGGTCATGCCGACGGTGTGGATGTCGGAACGGACGGTGAGCCCTCGTTTCGCCCGCTCGCGCGGGCTCACCTGGTAGTGCTCGGTGCCGACGGCCGGGCTTTCGCCGTCGGTGATCTTGCGGATGGCGCCGAAGTCGATGACCTTGATCCGCTTCTCCCCGTGGATCACGTTGTCCGGCTTCATGTCGCAGTACAGCAGGCCTTCGCCGTGCAGGTAGTCGAGCGCCGTCAGGATCTCGCGCCCGTACGCCACGACGTGTTCGACAAGCAGCCGTCCCTCGCTGGAGTCCAGCCCGGCCCGGCCGCGGTTCTTGATCTCCCGCAAGGAAAGGCCGTCGACGAATTCCATCACGATGTAGCGGAAGTCGTCGTGCTCCACCACGTTGAGGATCCGGACGATGTTCGCGTGCTCCAGCGCGGTGAGCACCTGGCTCTCGGTCTCCGCGATCCGCACGGCGGCGGTGTTGTTCGTGTTGATCAGGCCCTTGAGCGCCACGTGCAGGCCGCCGAGACCGGAATCCGTTGCCAGATAGACGAAACCGAGTCCGCCGCGCGCGACGCAGCCGAGCACGTGATAGCGGCCGTCGACGACGTCACCACTGCCGAGCTTGGGAGAGAACGAGAACGGCGTCCCACAGACCGGGCAGAATCCTTCGGTGGGCGCGGGTCCGCCGTCGACCGAGCGGCCCACCGGGGTATTCGTGCAGCCGTGCTTGCCGCAGAACCGTTCCCCCTCCGGGACGTGCGGATCGGCCAGCAGGCGGCCGGCGACGTCCGGGAGTTCGACGATCGGCAGCGGGACCCGGTCGTCGGCGGTGGCGTGGCCCGCCATCTGCTGGGAGCGGGTGGCCACCGTGCTCGCGATCCTGGTCGGTGCCTCGCCGGGGCCGGGGATCACCAGGGTCGGCACCTGCGCGGGCGCCGCCGTCACCTCCTCGGCCGTTCCCGGCGGCAGGCCGCAGATCTTGCAGAAGCCGGTCTTGCCGAGCACACCCGGGCAGTCTCCCCGTTCGCAAGGCGTCATCCATCGATCCGTTTCCGTACGGTGTTCGCGTACTCCTCGACGGCGTCCGCCGCGGCCGCGAGGTCACACGGTCCTTCGAAGAGCATCCGCCACGCGGGAGCGTAGGCGGCATCGAGTTCGACGTCTTCGACGAAGCCGCTGTTACGGGCCATCTCCCCGTAGGCGTCCAGCCGGGCACGCAGTTCCGCTCGCCGGGCGAGGTTCTCGTCGAGGAAACGGCGGAGATCGCGGGCGCGTTCCGAGGCTCGGGTGGCGGCCTGTTCGCAAGCGGGCAGATGCCGTTTCACCCAGTCGAGTTCGCCGTCCTGTTCAGCCGCGCGCAGCTGGGTCAACGCCCCCTTCAGCCGCCGTGCCCTGGCGTGGACCTCCGGGGTGTCGGCGAAGCGGGGCGCATCGGTCCGGTTGGCCTTCTCCACCGGGGTGAGTTCGGACAGCCGGGTCTCCAGCAGGGCGAGGCGGCCCTCGACGTCGTCCTCGTCGACGTCCCCGTCGGCCAGGGCGCCGGTAGTCGACCGGACCACGCCCACCCCCGGCGAAGTCTCCTCGTGGAAGGCGAGGGCGAGCCGCAGCCCGAGTTCGTGCGCCCGCTGGGCCAGCGGCACGAGCACCTCGCCGACGAGCTCGTCCGGTTCGGCCGACTCGTCGATCCCGGAGACGACCACCGTCCGGCCCGCGCCGTGGTGGCCGGCGGGCGAGTCCGCGGCGACGTCGAGCCGCTCGGAGATCCGGCGGCGCACCTCCTCGGCCGTTTTGCGCGCCGCATCGACGGCTAGGACGACACTGCCCACCGGCGGCACGGTGGGCCCGGTCGCGCTCCGCCCGGCTCCGTGTTCCCGGTCGCCGAGGACGACGGCGCGGCGCAACGAGGCCGAGACGGCGGAATCGTCGCCGCCGGTGATGATCACCCAGACGTCCGACCGGCCCTGCCCGCCGAGCCAGCGGGCGAACTCGCGCGCGAACAGTACGTCGATGACCGGCGGTTCGGGCTGCCGCGCGAAACTGGGGTCGATCGCCGGGCTGCCCTCGGCCCAGCGGCGCAGTTCCGGCAGGTACCCGAGCATGGTCTCGACCGGGATCATCCACGAGACGCGTGCCGCCTCGGTCGCGTAGCGGGTCGCGACCATGCCGACGACGTGCCCGGTCTCGTCCGCGATCACGGCGGAACCGCTGAACCCGTGCGTGATCGGCTCGGCGTCGGAAGTCCTGTGCAGCTGGACGCGCTCGAGCCCGTGCCCGCCGTCGCCGACGACGGTCGCGAACGACCACATGCCGTCCGAACCCCTCGGGAAGCCGTACGCACGCACCCGTTGACCGTCATCGAGCGGGGTCCGGTGCAGCGGAACGCCTTCGAGCCGCACCTCCGCATGGCGCAACCGGAGCAAGGCGATGTCACCACCGTCGTCGCCGAGGGGCGGGGCGTCGGCGACGACCGTGGCGAATCCGGGCTCGGCATCGGGAAGCGCCACGAAATCCACCGTTACGGCGTCGTGGCCTTCGATCACGTGCGCGCAGGTGAGGAGATGTTCGCCGTCGAGCATCGTGCCGGCGCCCAGGATCCGGCCATGGTGATCGCGCAGCCGCACCCGCCAGCGTCTGCGCTCGGAAGTCACCCGGAAGACCCTACTTCTCGTGAGTGGTAATGACGGTTCTAGCCGTCATTACCACTCACGAGGCCTAATGCGCGGCGTCGTTCCAGGACCGTCCGTACCCCACGGACACCTCCAGCGGCACCGCGAGTTCGTAGGCCGAGCCCATTCCCTGGCGCACCAAGGCTTCCAGCTGCTCACGCTCGCCCTCGGCGACCTCGAGGACGAGTTCGTCGTGGACCTGCAGCAGCACGCGGCTCTTCAGCTTCGCCTCGGTCAGCGCGCGGTGCACGTTGAGCATGGCGACCTTGATGATGTCGGCGGCGCTGCCCTGGATGGGGGCGTTGAGCGCCATCCGCTCGGCCATTTCGCGGCGCTGGCGGTTGTCGCTGTTGAGGTCCGGCAGGTAGCGGCGGCGGCCGAAGATCGTTTCGGTGTAACCGACCTTGGCCGCGTCGCCCACGACGGAGTGAAGATAGTCGCGCACGCCGCCGAAGCGGGAGAAGTACGCCTCCATCTGTTCCTTGGCGTCTTCGGTCGAAATCCGCAGCTGCTGCGAAAGCCCGTACGCCGAAAGTCCGTACGCCAGGCCGTACGACATCGCCTTGACCCGGAACCGCAGTTCCGGCGTGATCTCCTCCGGCGGCAGCGAGAACGCGCGCGACGCCACGAACGTGTGCAGATCCTCGCCGCTGTTGAAGGCCTGGATCAGCCCCTCGTCCTGCGACAGATGCGCCATGATCCGCATTTCGATCTGGCTGTAGTCCGCCGTCATCAGCTCGGTGTACCCGTCACCGACGATGAAGGCGTCGCGGATGCGGCGGCCCTCTTCGGTCCGGATCGGGATGTTCTGCAGGTTCGGGTCGACCGAGGAGAGCCGTCCGGTCGCGGCGATCGTCTGCAGCAGCGTGGTGTGGATGCGGCCGTCGTCGGCGATCGCCTTGATCAGGCCCTCGACGGTGGTGCGCAGCCGGGTCGCGTCCCGGTGCTCCAGCAGATGCTGCAGGAACGGGTGCTCGGTCTTCTCGAACAGGCTCTGCAACGCCTCGGCGTCGGTGGTGTAGCCGGTCTTGGTGCGCTTGGTCTTCGGCATGCCGAGCTCGTCGAACAGGATGACCTGCAGCTGCTTCGGCGAACCGAGGTTGACCTGCTTGCCGATGACCGCGTACGCCTCGTCGGCGGCCTGGGTGACCCGGCTCAGGTAGTGCGCCTCCAGGCTGGTCAGCTGCTCGATGTCGACCGCGACACCGGCCGCTTCGAGCTCGGTGATCACCTGCAGCAGCGGGAGTTCCAGTTCGGCGAGCAGCTGGGCGCCGCCGAGTGCTTCGAGCTCCTTGGTCAGCGCGCCGGCCAGTTCGGCCACCGCGCGGGCCTTGACCAGCTCGGCCTGGATCTCCTTCAGCTCCAGGTCCTCGGCGCCGCCGCCGTCGAGCAGGGAAAGCTGCCCGTCGCCGGTGTCGGCCTCCGACCGCAGCTCACGGTGCAGGTACCGCAGGGCGAGGTCGTCGAGCTCGAAGGTGCGCTGGCCCGGCCGGACCAGGTACGCGGCGAGCGCGGTGTCCATGACCAGCCCGGCGAACACCCAGCCGCGCGCGGTGAGGGCGTGCAGCGGGACCTTGAGCTCGTGGCCGATCTTCCGGATCTTGTCGTCGGCGAGCCACGCGGTGAGCGCCTTGTCGTCCGCGACGTCCATCTCGGTGACGTCGACGTACGCGCCTTCGCCGTCCGCCGCCGCGAAGCTGATGGCCCTCAGGTCGGAGCGGACCGAGGAACCGGTGGTGCGGAACGCGAGCCCGACCGGCTCGGCTTGGCCGGTGTGCGCCGACAGCCAGGCGGCGAGCGCGCCCGGGTCGAGCTTCGCACCGCTGACCTCGAAGCCTTCCTCGGCCTCCGGCTCGGCGCTTTGCAGAGTGGCGAAGAGACGGTCACGCAGGACGCGGAACTCGAGTTCGTCGAACAGCGCGTGCACGGCCTCGCGGTCCCACGGGCGCAGTTCGAGACTGGACGGGCCGAGTTCCAGCTCGACGTCGCGGATCAGCTCGGTGAGCTGACGGTTCAGCATCACCGCGCCGAGGTGTTCGCGCAGCGCGTCGCCGACCTTGCCCTTGACCTCGTCGACCCGGTCGATCAGCTCGTTGAAGGACCCGAACTGCTTGATCCACTTCGCGGCCGTCTTCTCGCCGACGCCGGGGATGCTGGGCAGGTTGTCCGAGGGGTCGCCACGCAGCGCGGCGAAGTCCGGGTACTGCGCCGGGGTGAGGCCGTACTTCTCCTCGACCGCCTCCGGGGTGAACCGGGTCATCTCCGACACGCCGCGCTTCGGGTACAGCACGGTGACCTGGTCGGTCACCAGCTGGAGCGCGTCACGGTCGCCCGTACAGATGAGGACGTCGAAACCTTCGGCGGTCGCCTGTGTCGTGAGCGTGGCGATGATGTCGTCGGCTTCGTAGTTCTCTTTGGTCAGCGCCGGGATGCCGAGCACCTTCAGGACGTCCTCGACCAGCCCGACCTGGCCTTTGAACTCGTCCGGTGTGGCACTGCGGTTGGCCTTGTACTCCTTGAACGTCTCGGAGCGGAACGTCTTGCGCGAGAGGTCGAACGCCACCGCGAGGTGGCTCGGTGCCTCGTCGCGCAGCAGGTTGATGAGCATCGAGGTGAACCCGAACACCGCGTTCGTCGTCTGCCCGGTCTTCGTCTTGAAGTTCTCCGCGGGCAGCGCGAAGAACGCGCGATACGCCATCGAATGACCGTCGATCAGCAGCAGCTTGGGCCGCTCGGCCTGTGCGGTGGCGGGTGTGGCGTTGGCAACGGTCGTGTTCTCACTCGGGCTCACGGGAGCGAGTCTAGGGTGAGGGTCTGACAGTCCTACCTGTCGTGTCGTTTAAGGAGCTCTGCGTGACCGAACAAGCCCTCGAATCCTTCGCCGGGGTCGACCCTGCCTTCGCAGGCCAGCAGCTCAACGACAAACTCGGGCTCGAGATCAGCGAATTCGGTCCCGAACGCGTCGTCGGGAGCATCCCGGTCGAGGGCAATCTCCAGCCCTACGGTCTCCTCCACGGCGGCGCGAACGCCGTCGTCGCCGAGGCACTCGGCTCGATGGTCGCCGCGCTCAACGTCGGCACCGACAAGGCCACGATGGGCCTCGAACTCTCGTGCACCCACCACCGGGCGGTCCGCACCGGCCGGGTGACCGGTGTCGCGACGCCCCTGCACGTCGGGCGGGGCACCGTCACCGCGGAGATCGTGCTGACCGACGACCAGGGACGGCGTTCGTGCACCGCCCGGCTGACCTGCGTCGTGCGGGAGCGTCCGCCGGGCGCCTGAGCAGGCTCGGCAGGAGGGCGGTCGCGTGGATCTCGACACGGCTCAGGTCAGGGCGTTCGTCGCGACGGCCGACCACGGTCATTTCGGTCGCGCGGCGGAATCCCTGTTCCTCAGCCAGCAGGCGCTGTCGAAGCGGATCCGGAAGCTCGAAGACGCACTCTCGGTCCAGCTCTTCCGCCGCACCAACCGGTCCGTCGAGCTGACCTCCGACGGCGGACGCTTCCTTCCTCACGCGCGCGAGCTGATCCGGGCCGCGGACGCCGCCGTCGCCGCGATGGGCCTGCAGGACCGCCCGCCCCGCCTCGACATCATCGATCCGCGCCTCTCGCCTATGTACATGTTGCGGCGGATCGCGCAGCGTGACCCGGCGCTGGCCGTCGAGCGCATCGCCGGACGCGGGCTGGCCAACGCGCTGGACCCGCTGGTCCGCGGCGAGATCGACCTCGCGTTCGGCCGCGTCGCGGACCTCGGCCGCGAAGTGCCTCCCGAACTCGAACACCGGCTCGTCCGGCTCGAGCCGCTGGTCGCCCTTCTCGCCCCAGAGCATCCGCTGGCGAAGAACGAGGTCCTGCACCTGTCCGATCTGAAAGACGACGGAATCTGGATCCCGCAATTGGGCGGCCCGGTCGAATGGCTTTCTTATTTGCAACGCCTATGCAAAGAATTCGACGTCCCGATCGACGAATCCGGCGTCAGCTACGACCTTCGGCACACTCTGGAACAGACCAGATACGGAAAGCAGCGCGTCACCCTCGCCGGCGCGGATATGGACCTCGCCGCCGACCTCAACCTGCGCGTCCTGCCTTTCGAACCCTCACCGTTGTTCCCCTGGTCGGTGGTGTGGCGGCGCGGCGAGGGCCCGGCCCTGCGGCGCCTGCTGGCGCTCGCGGGCCGGACCAGCCACGAAGAGGGTTGGTGCGCCTACGATCCCGGGCGGTCCTGGCTGCCCGACGAAGACCTCAGACCCCTAGGTGCCGGGCGAACCACCGCGTGAGTTCGGCGTCGACCAGCTTGGCGTGTTCGGTCTGCGGCGCGGGTTCGAGCCCCGGCGCCTCGGCGAACTCGTGCGCCATCCCCGGGATGGTGACGAGTTCGGATCGCCGCTCCCCCAGCGCCTTGTGCAGCGCGGCGGCGGGTTCGGTGATCGAGACGTCGTCCTCCTCGCCGATGACGAGCAGCACCGGCGCGGTCAGTTCGTCCGCCCGCCGCACGTAGTCGTACTCGTTCGCCACCGCCCGGGACCGGTCCGACCAGTGGTAGGTCATGTCGTAGACCCGCTCGTTCGCGGCGATGACCGGTGCCAGCTGGGTCACCGGGTTCACCAGCGCGGCCGCCGCCACCGGGATCTCCGTGTGGGTCAGCATCTGCAGGGCGACACCGCCGCCCTGCGAGCCGCCGACCAGGCCGACCGGACCGTCCTCAATGGACAGCTGAGAGCGCAGCTCGGCCACCGCCGCCGGGAACTCGGCCTCGACCTGCTTGGTCATGGGCTCGACGACGTTGAGCACGTTGTCCTCGGCGGCGAGCCCGAAGAACGCTTCGAATCCACCCTCAGGGAATCTTTTCCCGGTCAGCGGCAACCCGAGGTGCACCCGCCAGGCGTTCAGGCCCCGCATCGGCAGCGCCGCGGCCATCGCCGCCTCGCTGAAGGGCGCGCCCAGCAGGTGCCAGGTGAGCACCAGCGGTGCCGGGCGGTCTTTTTCCGACGGCGGCAGCGCCACGAACGGCACTCCCGCGGCCACGCCTTCGATCGCTTCGCTCAGTTCGACGTTCATCGTCGTTCTCTCCCAGCTTCTCGGTGTTTCCGGCTCTGGGAACAGCTAACCGCGAGGTCGGGGCGGTGATCCAACAGCCGTTCGGACCTCGGTGACAACCATCGGTTGTCACCACCGGGAAGAAGGCGGGGCACGGTTGACGCCTTTTGGGGCAGCATTGTTACGGCGAACGGCCGCCCTCGAAGGTGGTGAATAAGCGGAAGACCCGCCACCGAAACATGATCATTACCCACAAGCATGATCGCCGTGGTAGCGGTGAATCCCCAGCGTGACCAGCGAAGACTCGCCAAGCGGCAACATTCGCCTTTTCGTGCAATTCGTTCTGGTTTCGACCGTCACGATGTGGACACAGAGTGATGGGCGCCTGTGCAGATGACAGCGGAGGGGGATATCTTCCTGCCCTAACCTAGCCCCTGTGTCGGGGGCAACGCCTACCGGCGGCTGGTTGGTCATGGGAGGTAGTCGGTGTCAGGAGTGCGTTTTGGACGGGTTTTCGCCGTCGCGGCGGCTGCGTCGCTGGCGTTGGCGGGCTGCGCAGGCGGCAGCACGTCCGGCAGCGGTGACAGCAGCACGCTGAAGATCGGGTTCATGGGTGACCTCACCGGTGAGAACTCCGGGATCGTGATCCCGCCCCGCAACGGCGCCAAGCTCGCTATCGACGAGTACAACAAGACGAACCCGGCGACGAAGCTGGAGCTCAAGGAGTACGACAGCCAGGGCAAGCCCGAACAGGCCACGTCGCTGATCGCGACCGCCGTCGGCCAGGACAAGATCACCGCGCTGATCGGCCCGGCCTTCTCCGGTGAGTCGAAGGCCATCGGTGGTCAGCTGGAGCAGAACAAGATCCCGAGCGTCTCGCCGTCGGCGACGAACCCGGGCCTGGCCGAGAACGGCTGGAAGTACTGGCACCGCGTCGTCGCGAACGACAACGACCAGGGCCCGGCCATCGCCAACTTCTTGATCACCTCGAAGTCGCCCAAGAAGGCTTACGTCATCTCGGACGACCAGGAATACAGTGTCGGCCTGGCCGACGCCTTCGAGAAGACCTTCAAGGAGAAGAACGTCCCCGTCGACCGCGACAAGTTCGCGAAGGACGCCTCGGACTACTCCTCGACCGTGCAGAAGGTCAAGGCCGCGAACCCGGACGTCATCACCTTCGGTGGCTACTACGCCCAGGGTGGTCGTCTGCTCAAGCAGCTGCGTGACGGCGGCGTGACCGCCACCTTCGCCACCGGCGACGGTTCGCTCGACGCTCAGCTGGTCAGCGGCGCGGGTGCCGCTGCCGCCGAGAAGGCCGTCATCGGCTGCCCCTGCAACATCAAGGACGCCGGCACCGGCGACGAGTTCGTGACCAAGTACAAGGCCGCGTTCAACGTCGACCCGGCGATCTACGCGACCGAGGGCTACGACGCCGCGACCGCCATCATCAACGCGGTCAAGGGTGGCAACACCACGGCGGAGAAGATCAACGAGTTCCTCAAGACCGTTGACTTCAAGGGTGCCTCGAAGCAGATCAAGTTCAAGGAGAACGGCGAGCCGCAGACGAACGCGATTTACGTCTACCAGGTCACCGGTGGCGCGATCAAGAACCTCGGCGCCTCGACCGAAGCCAAGCTCAACGGCTGACGGAGCAGGTAGGAACACCTAACGGAAGCGGGGGCGCTGTGCGTGCACAGCACCCCCGCTTCCCGCAAATGTGGCGAAAGAATCCTCGCCCCGTCCCGTAAGGCATCCACGTCATGCTTCAAGATCTGCAAGCCCAGTTCCTCGGTAGCACCATCGGCGGACTGGTCGCCGGAAGCATCTACGCCCTCATCGCCCTCGGCTACACAATGGTCTACGGCGTGCTCCGGCTCATCAACTTCGCACACTCAGAGATCTTCATGATCGGGACGGTCACGTCCCTGTTCATCCTCATCTCCATCGCCGGCGGCGGCTCGATCACGCTCGGCGTGTTCGGGATGATCGCCGTGCTGCTGCTGATCATCATCGCTTCGGCCGCCGTGTCCGGTGGCGCGGCGGTCTTGCTGGAGCAAGTGGCCTACCGGCCGCTCCGCAAGAAGGGCGCGACCCGCCTGGCCGCGCTGATCTCCGCCATCGGCGCCTCGCTGTTCCTGCAGGAACTGTTCGGCCTCGAGATCATCGAATGGCTGACCGGGAAATCCGGCCGCGTCCAGCAGAACGCGCCCCGGTTCATCCCGCACGACGAGCTGTTCCACATCGGCAACGGCGTGGTCCGCACCGACCACGTGTTCGTCATCGTCGGCGCCGTGATCATGATGATCGTCCTCGACCAGCTGGTGAGCCGCACCCGCATCGGCCGCGGTATCCGTGCCACCGCACAGGATCCCGAAGCCGCCGTGCTGATGGGCGTCAGCATCGACAAGATCGTCCGGCTCACCTTCCTGCTCGGTGGCGCCATGGCCGGTGTCGCCGCGGCGCTGTACATCATGGAATACGAGAACACCGACTACCGGATCGGCTTCCTCCTAGGTATCAAGGCCTTCACCGCGGCAGTCCTCGGCGGTATCGGTAACCTGCGCGGCGCCCTGCTCGGCGGAATCGTGCTGGGCCTGGTGGAGAACTGGAGTTCGATCTTCTTCGGTTCGGAATGGAAGGACGTCACCGCCTTCGTGGTTCTGGTGCTGGTCCTCATGTTCCGTCCCACCGGTATTCTCGGTGAATCGCTGCAGCGGGCACGCGCATGAAGGGCAACGAAGAAGTGTCTACAGAAAACGGAAAGCCCGCGCGCGCCGGGTTTCACCCCATCGACGGGATGCGGGATTGGTGGGGCCATGCTCCGCATTGGCAGCGTTACGGCGTTTACCTCGCCCTGATCATCGGTGCGCTGATCCTGCCCGCACCGGCGATCGGCTCGTTCATGTCGCCGGACTCGGACTGGACGACCGTCCTGATCTTCCCGGTCGGGATCTACATCCTGCTGGCGATCGGCCTCAACATCGTGGTCGGCCACGCGGGCATGCTGGACCTCGGGTTCGTCGCGTTCTTCGCGATCGGCGCCTACACGCTGGCCGCGATGGGCACCAAGTACGGCTGGGGATTCTGGGGCACGCTCGCCCTCGGGATCTTCCTGGCGGCGATGTCCGGCGTGATCCTCGGTGCGCCGACACTCCGGCTGCGCGGCGACTATCTGGCGATCGTGACGCTCGGCTTCGGTGAGATCGTCCGGATCACGGCGAACAACAGCGACGGCATCGGTGGCGCTCGCGGTATCACCAACGTGCCGCACCCGGAGCCGATGTTCGGGGTCGAGTTCCTGCTCGACCCGGCGCCGTACTACTACCTGGTCCTCGCGGCGATCGTGATCGCGATCATCTTCTCGGTGCGGCTGCACCGAAGCCGGGTCGGGCGCGCGTGGGCCGCCATCCGCGAGGACGAGGACGCCGCCGAACTGATGGGCGTCCCGACGTTCAAGTTCAAGCTGCTCGCGTTCGCCATCGGCGCCATGCTCGGCGGGATGGCCGGCGTGGTCTACGCCAGCAAGGCCGTCTTCGTCGAGCCGAACAACTTCCCGTTCATCCTGTCGGCGACCATTCTCGCCGCCGTGGTGCTCGGTGGAGCGGGGAACCTGCCCGGCGTGATCCTCGGCGCGTTCCTGGTCGCTTGGCTTCCGGAACGCTTCCGCGACTTCGCCGAGTACCGGATCCTGATCTTCGGTGGCGTCCTCGTGCTGATGATGGCGCTGAAGCCGGAGGGTCTGCTGCCTTCGCGGCAGCGCAAGGCGGAACTACGTGAAGGAACGGGCGGGATGGGTGCCATGGGCGCCGAAGTCGCGGGTCCGGATTCCGAGGCTTCGGCGGAGGTGACGAAATGAGCGCACTGCTCGAATTCGACAACGTGACGATGCGCTTCGGCGGTGTCACGGCCCTGAAGGAAGTCAACCTCTCCATCAACCAGGGCGAGATCTTCGCCCTCATCGGGCCGAACGGCGCGGGCAAGACCACGGTGTTCAACGTGGTCACCGGTGTCTATCAGCCGACCGAAGGCCAGGTGCGCTTCAACGGCAACCGGGTCGACGGGATGAAGCGGTTCAAGGTCAACCAGGCCGGGATCGCCCGCACGTTCCAGAACATCCGGCTGTTCCACAACATGTCGGCACTCGAGAACGTGATGGTGGGCGCGGACTCGCACCACAAGACCGGGGCGATCTCCGCGACGCTCGGCCTGCCGGTGCACCGCCGGGAAGAGAAGCGGGGCCGCGAGCTGGCCAGGGAGCTGCTCGACTTCGTCGGCATCGGCCGGGTCGAGCACAACACCGCGAAGAACCTCTCCTACGGCGACCAGCGTCGTCTGGAGATCGCGCGTGCGCTCGCGACCGACCCGAAGCTGCTCATGCTCGACGAACCCGCCGCCGGGATGAACCCCGCGGAGAAGAACTCGCTGCAGCAGCTGATCCGCAAGATCCGGGACGACGGCCGGACCGTGTTGCTCATCGAGCACGACATGAGCCTGGTCATGCACATCAGCGACCGGCTCGCCGTGCTCGACTTCGGCCAGAAGATCGCAGAAGGGCTTCCCCAAGAGGTGCAGAACAACCAAAAGGTGATCGAGGCTTACCTGGGGGTGGCGGAAGATGCTTCTTGAGGTTCAGGACATCAACGTCCACTACGGGAAGATCGCCGCGCTCAAGGGAATGACCATCGAGGTCGGCGAGGGCGAGATCGTTTCGCTCATCGGGGCCAACGGCGCCGGCAAGACCACGACGCTGAAGACGATTTCGGGCCTGCGTCCGCTGACCAGCGGCCGGATCCTCTTCGACGGCAAGGACATCTCGAAGACACCCGGCCACAAGCGGGTCGAACTCGGGATCGGCCAGTCACCGGAAGGCCGGGGCGTGTTCCCCGGTATGACGGTGCAGGAAAACCTCCTGATGGGTGCGTACACCCGCAAGGACGACCTGAAGGCCGACCTCGACGAGGTCTACGAGCTGTTCCCGCGGCTGAACGAACGCAAGACCCAGTTCGGCGGCACGATGTCCGGTGGCGAGCAGCAGATGATCGCCATCGGCCGCGCGCTGATGACCAAGCCCAAGGTGCTGCTGCTCGACGAGCCGTCCATGGGCCTGGCGCCGATGCTGATCGCGCAGATCTTCGACATCATCCGCGAGATCAACAAGCGCGGGACCACGGTCCTGCTGGTGGAGCAGAACGCGCAGCAGGCGCTGAAGCTCTCTGACCGCGCGTACGTGCTGGAGACCGGTCAAGTGGTCAAGAGCGCCCGCGGTGCCGAGCTGCTGGACGACCCGCAGGTACGGGCCGCCTACCTCGGTGGTGACCTCGGCGTCTGACGCCCGAGAACGAAGAAGGGCCCCGTCGCGTTCCGGTGCGGCGGGGCCCTTCTCATCCCAGCTTGATGTCGGTGCCGGTGAGGTTCTTCATATCCGTCAGCGTCGGGCCCCCGAAAGCGCGCAGCACCACGGGTTTCGCCTCCTTGGGGAGGTCGAAGTACAGATCGAACTCGACCCGCACGCCGCGTCCGAGTTCGAACTTGCCGGGCTGCCGCTTGATCGTCATAGCCTGGTCGTCGACCTCGATCACGGCGCCGGAATCGGTGACGAGCCGCTGGCGCCGGGTGTCGAAAAGGATCCCGGACAATCCCTTTCCGGTGACCACCAGCCGAAGCCGGGCGAACTGCCCCTTCGCGTCGAACTCGGCGTGGCTGCCGGTGAGGCTGGGCAGCCCGGCCGCCAGGCCGATCACGGAGAACTCGGTCTCCCCGTTCGTCGCCGCGGGCAAGCGCACCGCGGTCTCGTCCGGCCGGACCTCCCGCGCGGGCAGGTCGTAGACAGGCTTGGCGGGGGCCTGCTCGGGCTCGCCGCCGGAGCAGCCGGCCAGCAGGAGGACGGACAAGGCGGCCGCCGCGATTCCAGTGCGCACCCCGCTGATTCTGCCCGCCGGACGGCCGCTGTGCGGCAGTCGTGAGTGTTTTGGGTCTTTCTAGCCAAGGGTTCAGTAGCACCACCAGTCGCGATGGCGGCGCGTGAAGGCCCCCTTCCCTCGGCTCAGCCGAGGAAACTCGACCTTCACACCTTCCCCAGTCCCTCATTACCACTCACGAGACGTCAGACCGCTTGAACCTCGACGCCCGCGGCCTCGAACGCACGCAGGACCTTCGGGTCCGCGTTGGAATCCGTGACGAGGGCGTGCACCTGCGACGTCGCGCAGATCCGCGCGAACGCACGACGGCCCAGCTTCGAACCGTCGGCGACGGCGACGACCCGCTCGGACCGCTCCACCATCAGGCGGTTGATACTCGCCTCGCCCTCGTGGTGCGCGAAAGCGCCCGCGTCGGCGTCGAACGCGTCGACGCCGAGGAACAGCAGGTCGATCGTCAGTTCGCTGAGCACCCGCGTGGCCAGCGGGCCGCTCAGTTCGAACGACTGCGGACGCGCGACCCCGCCGGTCACCACGATCTTCACATGCGGCCGCACCGCGAGTTCGTGCGCGATGTTCAGCGCGTTGGTGACCACTGTCAGCCCGGGCGAATCACGGAGACCGGCCAGATCGGACCGCGTCGCCAGCGACCGCGCGACCCCGGCCGTCGTCGTCCCGCCGTTGAGCCCGACCACCATGCCCTGCGCGGCGAGCGACGCCGCTGCGACACTGATCCGCTGCTTCTCGGGCACGTGCCGCGCGGTCTTGTACCGCAACGGCAGGTCGTAGGCGAGATCGTTGGCCACCGCACCACCGCGGGTACGGGTGAGCAACTGCTGTTCGGCGAGGTGGTCGAGGTCGCGCCGGATCGTGGCCGCGGAGACGTTCAACTCCGCTGCCACGTCCTCGACGTCGATCTTCTCCCGCTGCCCCAGCAGGTCCAGCAGGGTGCTCAGCCGTTCGTGCCGGGCCATCCGCGCCACTCCTAGCTCGCTGCGGCCGATCGCGCATGGCGTTGCGCTATTGGCCACTGTTTCGAGCAGTATGCTGCATCGCGGTTGTCCGCCGCGAGCGGCACGCCGGTCACCGAGGCCCGAGATCGTCGACGATCAAGTCGTCGAGGATCAGGTCGCGGTCCTGCTCTTGGGTCGCCGGCGTCAGTTTCGAAATGCCGATCCAGTCGGTGCCCTCCACGGTCGCGGTGAACGTCGTCGGGGTATGCGCCTCGGCGAGCGTCGTGTTCGTCCCCGCACCGGTCACGAACGCGTAGTCACCTGTCTTGGATGCCTCGTAGGTGAACGACACGCGATACCGGTGCCCTGGCTCGAACCGCAGCGTCTGCGGGATCGTCCGGTAGAGCAGCCCTGGGTTCTCCTCGTGGGATTTCAGGGATTCGTTACCCGACAACACGTCGTCGACGAGTTTCCCGTTCCAGCCGCGCTGGGTGTAGGGCGCGTTCTTCTGCGCGATATGCGTGCGGGGCTCTTCCGCCGCGCCGGCGTTGCCGCCGTAGACGAACGGACCCCAGCCCGTGTCGACGTTCTCGAAGTCCTCGGCGAAGTAGTGCCCGCCGGGCTTCTCCCCGGTGCGCACCACCCGGACGTCGTCGAAGGCCACCGTGGTGTCACCGGTATCGGCGCGCAGCCCGAGGGTCGCGCTCGTCTGTCCCGGTGGGACGGTGAACGTGACCTTCATCCGCTGGGTGTTCGTCCCCGCGTATTCACTGGCGCGGACGTAGTTCTTCACCGTCGAAACGTCCGTCCATTCCGTCACCGTCGTTCCGCCCGGCGGTGTCACGTCGAGACTCGCCTTGCGCTGACCGGTGACCTCGACGTTGACCGACGCCGTGTAGGTCCCCGCGGTCAGGCCGGTGACCTGCTGCGACGCCGACCCGGTGCCGGACCCGAACTCCAGCCGACGCCGGCCCGCCGCGTCCTGAGGCACCGACGCGCTGCCGGTCACCTTCCAGGCGTCGAGTTTCGCGGAGTAGAACGACGGATCCTTCAGTCCCGTGCCCTCGCCCCAGTTCTGCTCGGCGTTCGGGCCGGGGTCGGCCGGGTAGACGACGTACGGGGTGTTCGCATCGGCAGCGATGGTGACCTTGCGATCGGTCACCTTCAGGTCGGAGACGAACTGACGACCGGTGTCGGTGAGCCGGTACAGCTTCGCCTGGGGCCTCGGCCCCCAGGACGACGGCAGGGTCCACGTCGTGCTGCCGCCCGTGGCGTTCCAGTGGTACAGCTTGCTTTCCGCCTGCTGGTCCCACGGCAGGAGGTAGTTGCCGCCGTCGAGCACGAGGTGGCCGTCCTTGGTGATCTGCCGTTTGCCGGACGCCTTCGAGACGCTGACACCGTCGGCGAGGCGGATCGTGTCCGGTGCCCACTTCTGGATCTGGAAGCCCTGCAGGTACTTCGTCGGCACGTCGACCCCGAAGGTCTGCTTGAGGAAATGCGGGTAGCCGGAACCGCCGACCCAGCCTTCGTACGCGGCCAGTTCGCCGCCGCCCAGCAGCGGGTCGCCCGCGATCCAGTCGTCCTTCTGGTGGTTGCGGATGAACCGGACGATCGTGCTGTTGATGCCCTTGTAGTCGCTGCCGCCATAGCCGACGTCGTTCGCCCAGTGGCTCCAGGTGTTCTGGCGTTCGAACTTGTCCGGGAACTCGGTGGAAACCGCGTACCCGAGGTCGTTCATCTCCCGGGCGAACTTCTCCGACACCTGACCGTCGCCGTACCAGACGTCGACGTAGAGGAACTCCAGGTTCGGCGCCTTCCGCTTGAGTTCTGCCAGGCGCGCCAGGCGTTTTCCGCTCTGGCCGTCGAGGCGGTAGTCGATGTGGTAGCTCTGGTCGAGCCAGTCCCAGCCGAGGTCCTTCCGCACATCGGTCGCGATCGCCGGGTCGAAAGCGGGTGAGACCGGGTACTGCTCGGTGTCCTGGATGTGCACGCCGATGTCGGCGTTGTAGCGGTGTGCCGCGTCGATCAGGCGATTGAGGTCGCCGGCCCCGCCCTGTCGCTTGCCGATACCGCCGTAATCCGGGTGGGCCGAATCGTGGCCTTCCGAGCCGTACCCCTTGAGCAGCACGAACTGGCCGAGGCCATCGGTGTTGAGCGCGACGCGTTTGGTCTCGTCGAGTGTCTGCAGGAACGGGTGCTCGGCGTTGGAGGCGAAGTTGAACGGGATCCGCATGACCGGCCGCCGCGCGACCTGTTCCCAGCCCTTCGGGTTCACCATGATGTCGCGGAAGGCGATCGCGCCGTCCTGCCAGTCCACCACGCGGTCGGCGTTCCGATCTCCGGTGACGACGATCTTGGCGTACGGCAAGGGATCGGTGTCCGCGGGCTTCGCTCCGTCCGCGCGATAGGTCCAGTCCCCGCTCCACAGGCCGGCGCGTTTGACGCCGTCCTTGCCGGTCACCTGCGCGCGGATCCGGCCGTTGTCCTTCGCGGTGGCACCGGACGGCTTGTCGTAGGTGGAGTTCGTCTCGATCGCGGCGGCGAGACCGCCGGTGTTGACGATGCCGTACATCGCGCCCCGCGCGGCGGTGTCGACGGGCGTCGCGGCGGTGACCGGGGTGAAGGTGTCGCCCGTGCCGGTGGTCGCGTTGTGCATCTTCGCGGTGGACAACGCCGAGCCGGGCTGATCGCTGCGGACCGAGACCAGGTTGTGGTCCGGAATGGACAGTGACTTCACCGGATTCGCCGCGGTGTCGGCGATCTTCGTGACGGCGAACTCGGTCGTGCGGTCGCGCAGCCGGATCGTGGCGTCGATCCGGATCCCGCCGTAGGACGGGAAGGTCAGCCGGTAGTCGACGCGGTCGCCCGAGCGACGGCTCGTGACCTCCGGGGTATGGGCGGTGCCATTGAGCACGACCTGGCTGAGCGAGTCGGTGTTGCCGTCGATCTTCGCTCCCCTGCGGTTGTCGGAATAGCCGACGACGCGCGGAAACACCGAGTCCGCCGTCACCGTCAACGCGCCGGAGCGCAAGGTGACGAGTCTTCCCTGCGCGTCCGCCACCTCCGGTGACACGAGGAGACCAGCGAGCAGGACGGGGACCAGGGCGAGCCGGACCATGAACACTCCGATCGTGATGCGGTCGGTCACTTCATGCGGAAGTCGTACTGTTGCGGCAGTGGCTCAGGGGAAATCGCCGCCCAGGTGTCCGAAAGGGACGTTTCACCCTCGCGGATGTTCGCCACCTCGAACCCGGCGTCGAACAGGGCTCTGGCGCCGTCGATATCGCCTTGGGCCCAGTGCGTCCGGGCGGCCAGCAGCGCGATCCTGCCTTCCCGGGGCAGTCCATCGAGCAGTTTCGCCGCCTCGTCGGGAAGTCCGGCGGCGAGTTGCGCGGCGACGGCCTCGATCAGCAGCGGTCTCAGTGACGGCGCGAGCGCGACGGCGCTCCGGTACAGCCAGGCGGCCTCGTGTCCTGACGTGGCGACCGCGAGATTCCGCAAGGCCCAAGGGTTCTCGGCGGCGGAGACGGACTCGCGCCAGGCGCGGACCGCGTCCGACTGACGTCCGGCCGCCCAGTGGCCGACGCCGCGGTGATACCAGGTCAGCCAGTTCGCCGGGGCGTACTCCATCAAGTCCGCCCAGTACCGGTTCACCAGCGTCGGCGGAGGCACGGCGAGCGGGTCACCTTCGGGCGGCGTGCCGGTGAGGAACGCGAGCCACGGCTCCTGCTCCGGCCCGAGCGAGTCGTCCGGGAACGGGGTGCCGGGCAGGCACATCGGCGCCCGCCGGTTCTCCAGCGCACCCCAGCCGGAGCCGGTGGCCAGGAAGGATTCCGGCGTGACGTCGGCGATCTTCCGCCACCCGGTGTGGTATTCGTCCAGTTTCTCCGCCGACGGCAACTCCGCGGCCACCGCCTCGCGCGCCGCGCTCCAGTCGTCCCCGTGTACCAGGGCGGGGTCCGCGGCGACCGGGCCATAGGCCTCCAGCCAGTCCCAGCTCTCCCCCGCCGGAAGCCGCAGGTGTTCGAGCTGAGTGCGCGCCAGGCCCGCCTGGATCTCCAGATAGCCGCCCTCACCGGGGGCCAGCCAGTCCTGCCAGCGCCGTCCGCCCTCGGATTCGCCCCACAGGAACAGTTTCCGCCCGCGCAGGCGGCCTGTGGAAAGCTGGGCCAGACCCGTGCCGTCACCGTCGACGGCGGCGATCCAGGGCCTGCCCTCCACTTCGAAGAAATAGTCGGCCGCGGCGTCCGCCCGCGCCGGATAGGTGAGCTCGCCCGGCACGTCGACCAGGTCCAGCCGCCCCGAGTAGCCGTAGTGCCACGCCTGGGACGCGGGTGCCAGCACTCGGGTCTCGGCCTGCTGCGGCACGGCGATGTTCGACCACCAGTACACCGGGACGTCGTAGGGATGCGGGTTGCGCAGCCGCACCGCGACGAGCAGGTGATCCGACTCGTCGGGCAGCCAGAAGTCGAGCTGGTAGGGCAGGTCGCGGGTGCGTTCCCATTCCCACAGCCGCAGCACCGGCGTCCCGTCGGGCCCCTCGATCTCGGCGGCGAACATCGGGGCGCAGGTCAGGGTCGTATGCCCGGTGCTGCCGAGGTTCCACTCGACACCGCCGGCGAACCAGGCGTCTCGCAGCGCGAGGTTCGCGGGCTGGAACACCGGGTTGCGATAGAGCAGTTCGCGGCCCGACGGTTTGTGGAACAGCGAGTACAGCCGTCCGCCCAGCGACGGCAGCACGGTGGCGCGCAGCCGGTCGTTCTCCAGGACCAGCGCGGGCAACTCCCGTTCGGTGCGCTCGCGGGTGTACCCGTCCTGCAGCAGGCAAGGCAGTGTGGTGTCCAAGCGCCCGTAGCCGATCCCGGCCGCCAGGTCCGGCGGCAATTCGTCCACATTGGACACCTTCGCCACCGCTTCGGGTTTCCGCAGCGGCGGCAGCGGGTTCTCCGGCCCCAGGTCTGCGGCCGGCAGCACCAGCCCGGTGCGGTACAGGCGGGTCATGCTTCCGGGAGCCGGTCGCCGGTGGCGGCGTCGAACAGGTGCACCGCGCCCGGTCGCGGTGCCAGGGAGATCGCCTCACCGCGCTGCCACGGAGCCATACCCGGGGTGCGCACCGTCAGCACGCGGTCGGAATCCCGGCAGTAAAGGTACTGATCGCTGCCCAGTTCCTCGACGACCTCGACAACGGCCTCGAAGCCGCCGTCCCCGATCGTCCAGCCTTCCGGCCGGACGCCGACGACGATGCCGGGGCCGGTCAGTGCCGATCGCTGCGCCGGGGTCAGGGGCAGCCGCGTTCCGCCGACGACGGCGCCGTCGGTGTCCACAGTGGTCTCCAGCAGGTTCATCGCGGGCGAGCCGATGAACCCGGCGACGAACACGTTGACCGGGCGCGCGAACAGCCCGACCGGGGTGTCGCACTGCTGCAGGATCCCGTCCTTCAGCACCGCCACCCGGTCGCCCATGGTCATCGCCTCGACCTGGTCGTGCGTGACGTAGAGCGTGGTGATCCCGAGACGTCGCTGGAGGGAAGCGATCTGGGTCCGCGTCTGCACCCGCAGTTTGGCGTCCAGATTGGACAGTGGCTCGTCCATCAGGAACACGCTGGGCTCACGCACGATCGCCCGGCCCATCGCAACGCGCTGCCGCTGCCCGCCGGAGAGCTTCGCGGGTTTGCGGTCCAGGTACTCGGTGAGGTCGAGGACCTCCGCGGCCTCGCGCACCTTGCGTTCGCGCTCGGCCTTGGGGATCTTGGCCAGCTTCAGGTGGAAGCCGATGTTCTCCCCCACCGTCATATGCGGGTAGAGCGCGTAGTTCTGGAACACCATCGCGATGTCCCGGTCCTTCGGCGGCAGTTCGGTGACGTCGCGGTCGCCGATGTGGATGGAGCCGTCGTCGATGCCCTCCAGCCCGGCCAGCATCCGCAGCGTGGTCGACTTCCCGCAGCCGGAAGGGCCGACCAGCACGAGGAATTCGCCGTCGGCGACCTCGAGGTCGAGCCCGTCGACCGCCGGGCGGTCCACCCCGGCGTAGAATCGGGTGGTGTCGGAAAAGGTCACGGTGGCCATCTGGTCCTACTTTCCGGCGCCGAGCGTCATGCCGGTGATGATCCGGCGGGCGAGCACGAGGTAGAGCACGAGCATCGGGAGCACCACGATCGCCACACCGGCGATCAGCCCGCCGTACTCCGACTGATAGCTCGCGGCTCCGTAGAAGGTGAACAGCGCCCGCGACAGTGTGAAGTGCGCCTGGTCCTTGAGGAACACGATCGCCAGCAGCGTCTCGTTCCACAGGCCGATGGCGTTCAGCGTCAGCGCGGTGATCATGCCGCCCCGGGTCAGCGGCAGCATCACCGAGAAGAACGTCTGCGTCGGCGAGGCGCCGTCCAGCGCGGCCGCCTCCTCCAGTTCGTCCGGCAGCGACCGGAAGAAGCCGGTCATCAGGAACACGGTGAACGGGATGGACAGGGCCACGTACAGCACGAACAGGCCGTACTCGTTGTCCAGGTGGATCCGGCTCAGCACCACGAAAAGCGGGATGATCACGGTCTGGAACGGCACACCCATGCCGATCGCGACGGCGTTGGTCATCGGCCCGGAACCGCGGACCCCGAGCCGGGTCAGCGCGTACGCGCAAGGTGCCGAGACGGCGACCGTGGCCACCGTCGCCAACCCGACCAGGATCACCGTGGTGAGCACGGCGTTGCCGAAACCGGCGTTGTTCCAGGCGTAGACGAAGTTCCGGAACGGCTTGCCGACGTGGAACCACTGGTACGGCAGGGCGAACGGTTTGGTGAAGATCTCCACCGGCGTCTTGAACGAGGCCGTGAGCAGCCAGTACAGCACCAGGATGTTGCCCGCGGTGAACAGCCAGACGATCGTGGAACCCAGGATCCGCAACGGGCTCAGCCGTCGCGAACCGGGCGCCGGGCGCGGTTTGCGCGGTGGCTTGCGCGCCGGTTTCGGCGACGGGCGCGCGGGCGCCTCGACGTCGGTGACGGACATGGGGTCTCCCTCAGAACTGGATCGCGTCACGGCGCATCAGACGGCGTAGCAGGACGACGAGCACGGACACCAGCACGATCATCGCCACCGCGCAGGCACAGGCGGCCCCGAAGTCCGGGGTGCCGTTCGAGCCGAAGGTCCGGTCGAACACGTAGACCCCCAGCGTCCACGCCTCGTTGGGCGGGGCGTAGGTGCCCGGCCCGGCGAGCACGAACACCAGCTCGAAGATCTTGAGCGCGTTGATCGTCCACAGGACACCAGCGACGCCGACGACGTCCCAGGTCATCGGCAGCGTGATGTTGCGGAACTTCTGCCACGGCGACGCACCGCCCAGTTCGGCGTCCTCGTAGAGATACGGCGGGATCCGGTCGACCGCGGCCATCAGGATGGTGATGTAGAAGCCGGAACTGGCCCAGATCAGCGAAGCCGTCACCACACCGGTCACATTGGACGGTGCGAGGAACTTCGCCGCGTCCGCGCCGAGCCCTTCGAGCACGTAGTTCGCCAGACCCTGTTTTCCGGGCTGGTACTTGAAAACGAAGCCGAGGAACATCCCGAGCGCCACCGGCGCCACGATGTTGGGGAAGAACAGGATGGCGCGGACGATCTTCCCGCCCCGCATGTCCCGCAGCACCATGGTGAACAGGAACGCCAGCGCGAACGTGCCGATACCGCCGAGGAACACGTAGATCAGCGTGTTGCCGAAGGCGTACTGGAACGAATCGCTCGCCACCATCTGCGTGTAGTTGGTGACGCCGTTGGGTTTCGGCGTGTCCCCGGCGCCCGCCCAGCTGGTGAAGCTCAGCACCACGGTCGCGATCGTCGGCAGTACCAGGAAGGCCAGGTACAGCACCAGCGCCGGCGCGGCGAACGGCCAGAACAGCCGTTTCTTGCGGCGCAGGTGAGCCCCGGTCTTCAAGGCCCGCGGCGGCGGTGTCGGCGGAGTCGTGACCGTGGCCATCAGCCCTGGTTCTTCCAGAACTCGGCGCTCTTGGTGGCGAGCTGGTCCACGAACTGCTCGGGGGTGATCTGCCCCTTCAGCAGCGCGATGTCGGCGGGGTCGAAGACGTCGGTCTGCCACTTGCCGCCGGCGACGCCGTCGATCCCGTCGTACTGCAGCACGTGCTCCTTCTTCGGGTCGTCCAGCGCGGCCTTGACCTGCTTGAGGTCGTCCGGCACGGCGAGGTCGGCGCGCGGCACGAGGTTGTCGGCCACCGCGGGGATCCCGGAAAGGAGGTCCTTGTTGAGGAAGTAGGCGATGAACGCCTTGGCGGCCTCGGCGTGCTTGGCCTTCTTGGTCACCGAGAAGCCGATCGACATCTGCTCGACGGTGTCGTGCGTCGCGCCGGACGGCATCGGGAACTGGAAGGAGCTGTAATTGATCTTCGTCCCGGCGCCCTGCTTGTCCAGGTACTCGCGGGTCTCGCTCGGGGCCCAGCTTCCGACGTAGAGGAAGCGGGAGTCGCCGTCGGCCCAGCGCTGCTGCACCTGCGGGAACTTCGCCGCGTCCCAGCCGTCGATGAAGTGCTGGGGCAGCTTCGCGGTTTCGGTGGCGGCCTTGAGGAAGCCGGGTTCGGTCTTCCACGCCTGACCGGTCTTGTCGGTCGCCGCCTTGTACAGCCCGCCCGCGCCGACGTAGCGCTCGGCGAGCTGGGTGTAGAAGTACATGTTGTAGAACGGGATGTCGCCGTCGAGGCTGATCGCGGCCTTGCCGTCGGCCTTCGCCTTGTCGAACAGCCCGATCAGCTCGTCCATCGTCTTGGGCTGCTGGACGTCACCGGCGGTGTCCTTGTTGAACCACCACGCGCTCGACTGGATCGTGTACGGGACCATGAAGTTGTGGCCCTCGCGGTCCTTGTTCTGCGGGAAGTCGTACGAGCTGGGCGAAAGCACGTCCTTGACGGTCTTGTCGCCCTCGCCGACCTTCATCGCGAACACGTCGTCGACGCTCTGCGTGCCACCCGGGGTCATGATCGCCGCGCCGACCTTGCTGACGTCCTGGTCGAACAGGTCCGGCACGGCGTCGGTGTTCAGCGCGGGCACCAGGTTCTGCGTGTAGGCCTTACGGCCCAGCCACTGCACGTCGACCTTGACGCCGGTCTTCTCCTGGAAGCACTTGAAGGCCTTCTGCAGGACCTTGCCCTGCGGCTCGTCGGCCGTCCACATCGACCAGTACGTGAACTCCTTGTCCGTGGCGGGCTTCACCGCCGCCTCCGGACAGGGCGCGTTCAGGAACTGGTCGACGCCGGGGAGTGCGTTCTCACCGGTGCCCCCGCCCGCGTCGCCGCCGCCGCATCCCGCGAGCAGGAGCGACGCTCCCGCCGTCAATGCCATGAGCTTGCCTACCCGCATCCGCCACCACCAGGATCGAAGATCACACAAGTTCTGCTTGTTATTGCGCAGTTTTGTGAGGTTTCACGCACATGTCAACACTCAATCGCGCAAAGTCTGCTCAATCGTCATCTTTTCCGGTTCAGTACGCTCAAGCTTGAGCACACCGAGCAGACGCCGCACTTCGACGGCGACCGCAGCGCGCCCGGCGCCGAGGTACTTCCGCGGGTCCACCCGCTCCGGATGCGCCCGCCAGTCACCCGTGGCGGCCGCGGTGAAGACCTTGTTGAGCTGGGTGGCGATATTGATCTTCGTCATCCCGGCCCGGACCGCCGCGGCCAGCCCCTCGTCGGGCACGCCGGAGGAGCCGTGCAGCACCAGCGGCACCGGCACGCGGTCCCGTAGCCGCGTGATCAGCTCGAAGTCCAGGGCGGCGTCCCGGGTGAGCATGGCATGCGAGCTGCCCACGGCCACCGCCAGCGCGTCGACCCCGGTGGCCGCGACGAATTCCGCCGCCTCGTCGGGATCGGTACGGGCGCCAGGAGCGTGCACGCCGTCCTTGCCGCCGACCTCGCCGAGTTCGGCCTCCACCCAGACACCGTGGTCGTGGCAGTAGGCGGCGACCTCCCTGGTCGCGCGAACATTGTCGGAGTAGTCCAGTTTGGACGCGTCGAACATGACCGAGCCGAACCCGAGTGCGACCGCTTCACGGACCAACTCGGGCGACTCGGCATGGTCGAGGTGCACGGCCACCGGTGTGCCAGCGGCCCTCGCGGCGGCAAGCGCCGCGGTGCCGACCGGCGCCAGTGAGCCGTGGTACTTCACGGCGTTCTGACTCAACTGCACGATCACCGGCGCTTCCGCGGCGGCCGCGCCGTCGACGATCGCGGTGATGTGTTCCAGCTGGATCGCGTTGAACGCGCCGCAGCCGTGCCGGGCCGCCGCGGCGGCTCCGACGATCTCCCCTGTTCCTGCCAGAGGCATGACGATTCTCCTAGCTCCGGCGGGCGCGCACGGCGACCAGCCCTTGTTCCCGGTGGTAGTGCGCGAGATCGACGTCCCCGGCCAGCGGGCCGAGGACGGCGGCGCCGGACAGCGCGACGGCGCGGCGCAGGATGTCGGGCCACGCCTCGGCGCGGCTCAAACCCCAAGCGAGCGCCGCGACGACGGCGTCGCCCGCGCCGGTGGTGTTACCCCGCAGCACGGTGGACGGTGCCGCGTGCCAGGTGCCGGACGCCGTGACCGCGAGCAGCCCTTCCGGGCCCAAGGACACGACGACCGCTCCCGCCCCGGCTCTCCGCAGTTCGGCCGCGGCGGCCTCCGGATCACGCAGGCCGGTGACCTCGCGCAGTTCGTCGGCGTTCGGTTTGACCACGGACGGCCGCCCGGCCAGTCCCGCGAGCAGCGCCTGTCCTGAAGTGTCCAAAATGGAGGGTCGACCGCCGAGGAGGTCCGCGTAGTCCCCCGCTCCCGGCGGCAGGCTGCCCGAGCAGACGAGCACGTCCGCGTTCCGGGCCCGGACGGCCGTCGCAAACGCTTGCCATTCCGCTTCGGCGAGCCGCGGCCCGGGCTCGTTCACCAACGTGACCGTTCCGTCGTCCGCCAGGACCGTGGTGGTGCGCCGGGTTTCCCCGCCGACCGGGACGACGTCCGCGGCGATGCCGGCCGCCGCGAGATCGGCCGAGACGGCGGCGCCCGTCGCGCCACCGGCCGTCAGGATCGCCAGGACGTCGGCGCCCAGCGCGTGCAGCACACGGGCGACGTTGACGCCCTTGCCGCCGGCCCGGTGCCGCACGTCCCTCGCCCGGTGCACGCCGCCGGGCCGCAGACCGTCCACTGTGTACGTGACGTCGAGCGCGGTGTTCGGCGTGACGGTGACGATCACGGCAGCCTCAGGTCAGCACGACGGAACGGGTGAGACTGCGGGGGTTGTCCGGGTCGAGACCCTTGCGGGCCGCGATCGCCCCCGCCACCCGCTGCGCGCGGACCAGATCGGCGAGCGGATCCAGACCGGTCTCGACGAAGAGGCCGCCCGCGCGGGCGACGTCGCCGGCCAGCCCGTCCGGCGCCTGCCCGAACATCCAGGTGACCCGGCCGGGTTCGCTGATGCTGATCGGGCCGTGCCGGTAGTCCCACGCCGGGTACGACTCCGTCCACAGCAGACACGCCTCGCGGAACTTGAGCGCCGCCTCGTTCGCTAGACCCACCGACCAGCCGGTGCCGAGGAAGCTGAACTGCTCCGCCGAGACCAGTTCGCCGGGCAAGGGTTCGGCGAGTACGCGTTCGGCCTGGTCGGCGGCCTCGGTCAGATCCTCCCCGAGGTGCGCGCGCAGCATCGCGAGCGCCGTGGTGGCGAACCGGGTCTGCACGACCGAGCGTTCGTCCACGACGGACAGGTCGACGACGACGTCGGCGGCGGCCTCGATCTCGCCCGGCACGCCGGTGATCGCGATGGTCGGCGTCTTGCCGCGCAGCTTCGCCAGCAGCGCGTGGACCTCGGTGGTCGTCCCCGACCGGGTCAACGCGATGACGTGGTCGTAGCCGCGCCCCGCCGGGAACTCCGACGCGGCGAACGCGTCGGTCTCGCCGAGCCCGGCGGTTTCCCGAAGGACGGCGTACGCCTGGCCGATGAACCACGACGTGCCGCAGCCGACGATCGCGACGCGCGCGCCCGGTGGCGGCAGCAGATCACTGTTCGCCGAGGCCAGCGCGGCCGCGTCCCGCCAGCAGCCGGGCTGGCTGGCGATCTCCGCCGCCATGAAGGTCCCGCTCATGAACTCCCCATCCGTGCCAGTTGTGCGCAATACCTGTCACGTTAGGTGCAGTTTTCTGCAACGTCAATGCTCTGATGGTGCAGTTTCACGCATTCGTTCCGCTCAGATGTGCACGAAGAGCTGGCACGGGCCCTGGCACCGCCGGGCGTGACCGGCGTCACGCCGAGGACTGTCACAACCTCCGCCGCCACCACGTCATGTGTGTGAAACCGACGGAAAGGAAAGATCATGGAAGCCCGGTTCAACCTGTTCGAGAACGAGGTCATCGGCAAGTTCGTCAAGCGCCTCGGCGCGGCGAACCGCCCGATCGAGGAGTCGTCGCTGCCGCACTCGACCCAGGAACTGGTGAAGCTGCGCGCCAGCCAGATCAACGGCTGCGGATTCTGCACCGACATGCACAGCAAGGACGCCGCGCACGCCGGCGAGACCTCGGTGCGGCTCAACCTGGTCGCGGCGTGGCGCGAGGCGAATGTGTTCACCGAAGCCGAGCGCGCGGCGCTGGCACTGACCGAGGAGGGCACCCGGATCTCCGACGCCCACCACGGCGTCGGCGACGAGACCTGGGCCCAGGTGCGCAAGCACTACGACGACGAGCAGATCGGCGCGCTGATCGCGCTGGTCGCGACGATCAACGCGTACAACCGGCTCAACGTCATCGCGCGGACCCCGGCGGGCGGCTACCAGCCGGGCCAATTCGACTGAAGCCCGCGTTCACCGACAAAAGGGTTTCCTTGGCGGACAAGGAATGCCCGGCAACAGGGTGGTAGACCTTCGGAAACCCGCTATCCGGAGGTTCACCCCGTGGAACTCGATGTCCGCTTCTTTCCCGTGACCGGGACCCATCCGCTCAGCACCGACCTCGTCGGGCTCCGCGCGAACTTCCACTACGGCTCCGGGAACGTGCTGGAGCAGCACTACGCGGACAAGACGACGATGATCTGGACGGGCGTTTCCGGCGATTTCGCCGGTGTCCGGCAAAAGGAAAAGACGTTGCGCGTCTTCGCGACCGGTCCGGCGCAGTATTTCGTGACCTGGTACGAGATGGGAACCGTCGCGACGGCCGCGCACGGCGAGGTCTTCGGCGGCGGATTCCCGATCGCGGTGATGGCGGATTTCGACCGCCTGGTCGCTACGGCCGCTTATACGAACCCGCGTGAAGACGGCGGGCAATACTTCCTGGTCGATCAGGCCACGATCGAGATCCTTGAGCGGCCACACGGGTGGGCGACCTTCCCCGCCGCACGTGAGTCGTGAGTGGTAATGACGGTTCCAACCGTCATTACCACTCACGACGAAGTTACTTCGTGCAGTGGATTCCGGCTTCACCTCGGTACATCACGAAGCTGATCTTCACCGAGTAGAGGTGGATGGTCACGCACCCCTCGGGCGCGTACCCGTAAACGGCCGCGTGGTCGTAGGCCTGCTGCAACGCCGTCCGTTTGGCCGACGCCGCCGTTTTCTCGACGGTCGTTCCGAGGAACGCGCGGGTCTCCTGGACGCTCGTCGCGGCGCTCGCCACCGTCGGCGCGAGTGTCATGAGTCCTGCGAGGACCACGGCGGCCCCCGCACTACGGGCGATCGTTCTGGTCATGCTTCCCTCTCCCTGGTTTCGATGAGTACAGCGGCCGGCCTCAGCGCTGGCAGTAGAGCCAGACGGTCGCGCTGTAATAGCTCACATGCGACCGGACGTCGGCGGCGCGCCGGTAACACTGCGAGTCCAGCCAGCCCGTGTTGCGCGCGAAGGTGCGGGCGACCTTTTCCGCCGAGGTGATGGCGTCCGACGGATACGGGCCGATGCCGGTGGCGTGGAAATCCCCGGTCTCCACAGCGAAGGCCGGCGGCGCCGACAGGGTCACCGCGGCCACCGCCAGGGCGGCTGCGGTCAGCAACTTCTTCATCAGATCTCCCCCTCCAGGATGTCAGCCAGCATTGACCGACTCCCCTCAGTCATTCATCTCAGCTAACGTGTGAAACGTTAAGGGAGCGGCGTCACGGTTGTCAATCCCAGATGAACGGGCAACCGGGTGGCATTCATTTCAGCTTACGGAGGTGACGATGACCGAACCACGGCCGACGACGCTCACCGACCGGATCGAACGCCTCTTCCAGGTGGTTCGGCGGCCCAACGGTGACCAGCACAGTCACGAGGAGGTGGCGCGGGCCTGCCGGGAGAACACCGGCGAGTCGTTTTCCGCCGCCTACCTCTGGCAACTGCGGACGGGCCGCCGGGACAACCCGACCAAACGGCACCTCGAAGCGCTCGCGGCGTTCTTCCAGGTGCCGCCCGCGTATTTCTTCGACGACGAACAAGGAAAGGCTCTTGCCGAAGAGATCGAGTTGCTGGGAGCGTTGCGTAACAGCGCGGTGCGCAACCTGGCGCTGCGCGCGGTGACGTTGTCCGAGGAGGGGCTCGGCACCGTGACCGACATCGTCGAGGCGATCAAGCGGCGCGAGTCCATGCGCGACCGGGGGGAGTAGCCATGCTCGGCAGGAAGAGCGCGCTCTGGCGAAGATGTGAGCGCATCGCGTCCGCCGTACGACTGCCGGATCCGTTCGAGGTCACCACGTTGTTCGGCGAGGTCGCGGCGGCACGGGGGCGGCCCATCGAACTGGTGGCCCTCGACGCGCGGCCGGGAGCGCCGTGCGGTGTGCTCGCGGCCACCGATCGAGCGGATTACGTCTTCTACACGCGGGACACGTCCCCGTTGCACCAGCTGCACATCCTGCTGCACGAACTCGGTCATCTGCTGTGCGGGCACGTCGAAGGCGAGATGCTGCCGGAGACGATGGCCGCGATGGTCACGCCCACCCTGTCGGTGGACCTGGTCCGCCGGGTCCTCGGCCGCACGACGTACGCGCGGGAGCAGGAGAAGGAGGCCGAACTCGTCGCGTCGTTGCTCATGCGCCGTGCCGTGGGCACCGGGCCCGGATCCGATCGGCTGCGCCACGCCCTCGGCTCGTGATCAGTTACCTGTCCGCCGCGCTGCTGGCGTTGATCGGCCTCATCCGGCTGATGACGGTTCGCGCCGGGCCGAAATACCTGGCCACGTTCTTCCTCAGCATGGCGGCCGGCCTCGCCGTCTCGGCCGAGCCCACGGTCCGGTTACTCGGCGACGACCTGCACCCGCGGCTGGTCACCAACGCGCTGCAACTGCTCGCGATGCGCGCGCTGGTGCAACTGGCCCGCAGCGCCCGGTCCCCGGAGAAGCGGACGGCGTTCTGGCCGATCGTGCTGTGCTGGGCTCTGATGGTCCTGTGCTACCTGGACTTCGCCCCACATCGGTCCGAGGTGGGCACATCCGGGTTCCAAGGACGGTTGAGCGTCGTGGTCTATCAGGCGGTCCTCGTGACGTACGGGGTCACGTGCCTGGTGATGTTCACCTGCACGCTGGCCCGCAGCGCCGCGGGCCGTCCACGAGGGACGTTCCGGACAGGTCTGCGGATCCTCGTCTGCGCCGCCGTCATGACCATCGGGTGGGTGCTGTTCTCCGGGCTTCCCTCGCTGTGGCTGGAGATCACCGACCTCGCCGACCTGGACTTCCTGCCCCACGCCCGCCTTGCCGGACTCTGCGCGATGGTGCTGTGGGTCCTCGGCGGACTGTTCACCACCTGGGACGGCGCTCTCCGGCTGGTGCGCGCGTGGCAAGGGATCCGGGCGGTGACACCGCTGTGGAAGGAACTCGTCGCCGCCCACCCGCAGATCGCCCTGCCCGTACGCCACGACATGGAGTTCACTTTGTACCGCAGGGTGATCGAGATCCGTGACGGCCTCCTGGCGTTGCGGGCACATGTCCCGCCGCACCTCGGGGACTGGCTGCGCACCCCGGTCGACGAACCCACTCGCGCCGCCGCCGAACTCGCGGCGGCGCTGGTGATGCGCGAGGCCGGCCGGAGCTGGCCACACCCCCAGGCCGGACCGGACGAGGCACCCCCCAGCATGCGGGAGGAAAGCGCCTGGCTGGGCGCTGTGTCGTCCGCGTTCACACACTCGCTCGTCGTGCGGGAGGTGCGGGAACGCGCGGTGGCGGACGTCGGCCGCTGAGCCGGTCATTGACGAACAACCGGTGAGCGCGCAAAGGCAAAGCCCATGGCCCGTGGGGCTCCCATACTGGCCGTCCAGCGGAGAAGAGGAGCGCCCATGAGCAAGGACGACACGTCACTCGCCAAGAACGTTCTCGGCGTACCCGGCATCGTCTTCCTCGTGCTCGCCGCCGTCGCGCCGCTGACCGGCATGGTCGTGATCGCGGCGATCGGCATCGCGGTCGGCAACGGCGGCGGCATGGTCGCGGCCTTCCTGCTGGCCACCGTCGTCCTGCTGCTGTTCGCGGTCGGCTACGCGCAGATGTCGAAAGTGCTCACCAGCGCGGGCGGCTTCTACGCCTTCGTGGTCAAGGGTCTCGGCCGGACTCCCGGCCTGGTCGCCGGTTTCGTCGCGATGCTCGGCTACAACTGTTTCGTGGCGGGCGCCATCGGCACGAGCGGGTTCTTCACCTCCACCGCGATCAACGAGGTGTTCGGGGCTCGACCTCGATTGGATCTTCTGGAGCGCGCTTTCGGTCGTGCTGGTCGTCCTGCTCAGTCGCCGGGGAATCGCCGTCAGCGCGAAGATCCTGGGGGTCTCCCTGATCCTCGAGGTGTCGATCCTACTGATCATGGACTTCAGCGTGCTGTTCCGGCACGGCTTCTCCTTCGCCGCGTTCAGCCCGTCCGTGCTGTTCCAAGGCGCGAGCGGGCTCGCGTTGCTGTTCGCCGCCAACGCTTTCATCGGGTTCGAAGCAACGGCGTTGTTCGGTGAAGAGGCGAAGGATCCCAAGCGGACGATTCCCCGCGCGACCTATATCGCCATCGGCTTCATCGGGGTGTTCGCCGCGTTCACCACGTGGGCCGTGGTCAGCGCGATCGGCGCCGAGCAGGCGCAGGACGTCGCCGCCGCGCATCTGTCGACAGGGGATCTGGTGCAGTCGGTCGCCCAGGAGTACCTCGGCGGCTTCCTGACCAAGGTGATGCTGCTGCTCCTGGTGGTCAGCCTGTTCGCGGCGCTGCTGGCGCTGCACAACTCGGCCACCCGCTACCTGTACGCGCTGGGGCGGGTCGGCGTGCTGCCGCGCCTGCTGGGCCGGACCCACCCGCGCAACGGCGCGCCGCACTACGCCTCGCTCGTCCAACTGGCCTTCGGATCCTTGGTGACGCTGGTGTTCTGGCTCGCCGGCCTCGACCCGGTCGCCGATCTCACGGCGAGCATGACCGGCTTCGGCACCCTCGGAATCCTCACCCTGCAACTGTTCGCGGCGGTGGCGATCCTGGTCCATTTCCGCCGGACCCGCGACCACCGGATCGTGCGGACGCTGATCGCGCCCGGGCTGGGAGCGGTGGGCCTCGGCGTCATCGTGACACTGGCGATCCTCAACTTCTCCACGCTCGCCGGGTCGAGCAACGGCGTCGTCCCGCTCCTGCCGTGGCTGCTGCTGGTCGTCGCGGTGGCCGGGCTGCTGGTCGCCGGCTGGCTGCGCAGGTTCCGGCCGGAGGTCTACGGGGCGCTGGAAAGCGACCTGGAACGCGATCCGCGCTGAGCCACGCTCAGACCGTGCCCCAGAAGGCGTCTTCGGACGCCGGGTCCGACGAGAACAGCCAGACCTCGGCGACCCGGTCCCCCTCGATCCGCAGCAGGTCGATCCCGTCCTGCTCCAGTTTCGCGCCGTCGCGATCACCGCTGAACCGGACCGGAACCGCGACGAGCGCGCCGTTCGCCAGGGGCTCGCCCGTCAGCGCGAGGGCGAACGTCCCCGCGCTGACGGTCATCATGCCGCCGATCAGCGCGCCGACGGCGTCGGCACCGTGGTGGGTCCCGGAGAACCGGTTGGTCCCGGGCTGGTGCCACACGATGTCGTCGGCGAAGGTCGCGGAGACTGTGGCGAAGTCCTTGGCGGCCAAAGCATCGAAGTACTTGCGGACCACAGCGAGCGGAGCGGGTGAATCGGCCATCGAACGGTTCCTTTCCGGAGTTTCTCGTCGCCGTCGATGGTGACGATCCGGGGCCGATTACCTCAACGTAACCAATGCCGGACTGTGGCCGGGGTCACTGATCGGAGTCGTAGCTCTCGCGCGCGACGAGGACCTCGGCGGTGTGCTCCAGCGCCCACGCACCCAGTGCCTGCAGCGGCGCGTGGAGCGTCTGCCCGAGCGGGGTCAGTTCGTATTCGACCCTGGGCGGGATCTCGGCGAACGCCTGCCGCCGGATCAGTCCGTCACGTTCCAGGTCTCGCAGCGTTTCCGTGAGCACCTTGCCGCTGATTCCGTCCACAGTGGTGCGCAGATCACCGAAGCGGAGCCTGCCCGCACCGAGTGCGATCACCACCATCGCCGTCCATTTGTTGGCGATCCGGGCGAGCGAGGTGCGGGACGGGCAGGTCCGGCTGAGCAGGTTCCACTCCGGTGACTGCGTCATGGCCCCTACCCGGTCCTGGTGAGTGACAAGCGGATGGGGAGCCTACCGCGAGGAGATCTGCCGTTTCCCGACGTAGCGCCAGCCCACCGCGAGCACGAGGGCCAGCACCGGGATCGAGTAGAAGGCGAGCTTTTCCGCGCCGTCGGAGAAGGCCATCAGCACGACCACCAGCGCGAGGAAGCCCAACGTCGCCCATCCGCTGTAGGGCGCCCACGGCATCCGGTACGACGGCCGCTCCAGTTCGCCGCGCAAGGCGGCCTGACGCAGCCGCATCTGGCAGAAGATCAGCGTCGCCCAGGTCGTGATCACGCCGAGCGAAGCGATCGCGATGGCGATGTCGAAGGCGTCCTTCGGCACCAGGTAATTGAGCACCACGCCCAAGACGTAGGCGGCCGAGGTGAACAGGATGCCGCCGTAGGGCACGTGCCGGCTGCTCATCTTGCCGACGAACTTCGGCGCTTCGCCCTTGTCGGCCAGCGCACGCAGGATGCGGCCGGTCGAGTAGAGCCCGGAGTTGCAGCTCGACAGCGCGGCGGTGAGGACGACCGCGTTCATCACGTCACCGATCCCCGGGATCCCGAGGCGGGTGAACACGGTGACGAACGGGCTTTCCTCGCCGTTGTAGAACGGCCAAGGCAGCAGCATCGCCAGCATCAGCACGGATCCGACGTAGAACACGCCGATCCGCCAGACGACGCCGTTGATCGCCTTCGGCAGCACCTTGCGGGCGTCCTTGGTCTCGCCCGCCGCGATTCCGACGACCTCGATCGCGGAGTAGGCGAAGATGACCGCCTGCAGCGTCATCAGGGCGATGCCGATCCCGGCCGGGAAGAATCCATTGTGGGCGGTCAGGTTGTGCACGCCCGCCTCGGTTCCGCCGATGTCGGCGCTGGTGAGCACCAGACCGGCCGCGGTGACCAAGAAGACCACGATGGCCAGCACCTTGACCACCGAGAACCAGAACTCCAGCTCGCCGAACAGCTTCACCGAAAGCAGGTTCACCGCGATCAGCACGCCGAGCGCGACCAGCGCGCTGATCCACTGTGGAACGTCGGGCAGCCATTTGTGCACGTAGATCGCCACCGCGGTGATCTCCGCGATACCGGTCATCGCCCAGTTCACCCAGTACATCCAGCCGGAGGCGAAACCGGCCCACGGCCCGATGAACTTGCGGGCATAGGTGACGAAACTGCCGGAAGTCGGCTCGTGCAGCACGAGTTCACCGAGGGCGCGCATCACGAAATAGGCCGCGATACCGCAAAGCGCGTAGGACAGGACCAGCGACGGCCCGACCTGGTGGAGTTTGCCACCTGCGCCGAGGAACAGCCCGACGCCGATGGCGCCGCCGATCGCGATCATCTGCACCTGGCGGTTGCCCAGTGCTTTTGAGTAGCTTTCACCTTTTTCGGTGACCAGCGAGGAATCCATGGTTGCCAGACGCTAGAGCGTGTGCGGCACGTCACCAACAAGGCTAAGGAAGACTTAAGGTGTGCGTGACATCACCCAGCCGGTTTACCCGGTATTTCCTGATTCGATTTGACAACTTCACCGGCGAACCCCGACCGTCGCGCGCGAGGACGGCCTCCTACGCTACGGCCTGTGGACCTCGCAGCGCTGCTGGACCGGATCGCCGACGACGTCGCGCCGGAGATCGGCCGCGGCGCCGTCGCGGACTACATCCCCGCCTTGGCCAGGGTCGAGCCGCGGCAGTTCGGCATGGCGATAGCCGAAGTGGACGGTTCGGTGCACGGCGTCGGAGACTGGCGGAGGCCGTTTTCGATCCAGAGCATGTCGAAGGTCTTCACCCTCGCGCTGGTGCTCGCGCACGACGACGGCGTCTGGACACGGGTGGGCCGCGAACCGTCCGGTGACCCGTTCAATTCGCTGGTACAGCTGGAACACGAGGACGGCATCCCGCGTAATCCCTTCATCAACGCGGGCGCGCTGGTGGTCACCGACGAACTGGCCCACCACGGCGACGCGACGGAGGCACTGCTTCGGTTCCTGCGCAAGGAAAGCGGCCACCCGGAGATCGACGTCGACAGCGAGGTCGCCGCGTCGGAGGCCGAGCACGCGGACCGCAATCGCGCGCTCGCGTATTTCATGGCGTCCTACCGGAACATGCGCAACCCCGTGCCCGCGGTCCTCGACCAGTACGTGCGCCAGTGCTCGATCGCGATGAGCTGCCACGACGTCGCACGCTCGGCGGTGTTCCTGGCGCGGCACGGCCTCCGCAACGACGGCAGCAGACTGCTCGGGCAAAGCGCGGCCAAACGCGTCAACGCGGTGATGCTGACCTGCGGCACCTACGACGCGGCGGGCGAATTCGCCTACCGCGTCGGTCTTCCCGGCAAGAGCGGCGTCGGCGGCGGCATCGTCGCGATCGTCCCCGGCCGGTGCGCGGTCTGCGTGTGGAGCCCGGGGCTGGACGCGCGCGGCAACTCCGTCGCGGGTGTCGCGGCACTGGACCGCTTCACCACCCTGACCGGCTGGTCGATCTTCTGAGCTCAGGTGCTGGGGTCACCCATTTCGTGTCCGGGCCGCCCTTCCGTGCGCCGGCTCCGCTTGATCCGCTCCTCGTGCAGATGCCGCCGCCCGCCGGTCAGGTCACCCGCGACCTCCCGCGTCAGATCCTGGAACGCCCGGTAGTAGCCGTCGTCGTACTCTTCGATCATCTGGAAGGTCCAGTGATCGGGCAGCACGTTGAGCCCGACCAGTTCGGTCTGGATCCGCTCCGCCCAGGCCGGATGCCCGGCCTTCCGGAGCTCCTCGGCCGCCTCGTCCAGCGCGAAATCGGCGCTGCCGGTGAGGTGATGGAAGGCGTACAGATGACCTCGCGCCTGCTCGATCGTTTCGAGGGCGGCGACCAGTTTCCCGACGGCGTCGACGGTCGCGTCGTCGGGTCCGTCGGTCGATTCGGGTGAGTCCGGCATAGCCGTTTGATTCCCCGGAAACGATCCTTCTACACACCGTCGTAGTGCGGGCTAGCGGTGGCTTTCGACGGCGATCCAGGCGAACGAGCGGATCAGCGGGCTCTCCTGCTCGGTCATCCAGGCGACCACGAGCGGGCTCGGCGGCATGTCGGTCAGGGGCGCCCACGTCAGCCCGTCGGGCAGGGCGTGCCCGAGCGGAGCGATGCCGACCATTCCGTTCCAGAGTACGGCCTGCAGGCATTCGCTGACGGTGCGCACCACGGGGCCCGCCTTCCGCTCCCCGACCGGGGTCGCCCCGTTCCAGTACTCGCGCCAGAGCGCGTCCGTCCCGTCCGGCAGCTGGAACCAGGGCCGGCCGTCGAGGTCGGCCAGCCGGAGCGGGCCGCGGCCGTCGAGCGGGTCACCGGACCGCAGGACGACCCCGACCTGGTCGGAACGCAGCGTGCGCAGGCTGATGCCGGTTTCGTCGAAGGGTGACCGCGTGAGCGCGACATCGACCAGGCCGGTGCGCAAGCCGGTGGTGGGATCGGTGAAATCCGCCTCGCGGAAGCGGATCGACACCTCGGGATGACGACGACGGAACGCTTCGGCCAGCCGGGTGCCCGCCTCTCCCGCGCCGTCGGCGAGCGTGCCGATGGTGAGTGTCGCGGCGCCTGCCGCCGACGTCACGCGGGCGCGGGCCTGCTCGGCCTGGTCCAGCAGGGTGCGCGCCTCGGCGTACAGCGAGGTTCCGGCGGCCGTGAGTTCGACACCGGCCGCCGACCGAAGTAGCAGCACGACGCCCAGGTCGCCTTCCAGGTGCTTGATGGCCCGGCTCAGCGGAGGCTGCGTCATGTGCAGCCGCGCGGCGGCCCGGCCGAAATGCCGTTCTTCGGCGACGGCCACGAAGTAGCGAAGCAGACGCAGTTCCATCACCAGTGATGATACCTAGAAGGTATCCAGGGTGCGGGATCGGTCTTGGACACCGCCCGGGCGCCGAGGGACCTTGGGATCATGCCCTTCGAACCTCTCACCCACGAGCCCGCCGTCGAGACCGGCCAGGCCCGGGAACTCGCCCGCGACCTGGTGGTGATCCCCGATCGCGGGGTCGATCTCGTGCCCAACATCGGCGTCATCGGCGGCACGCAGTCCGTCCTGGTCGTGGACACCGGCCTGGGCCCGCGCAACGCCGAGAAGGTGCTCGCCTTCGCGACCGAATACGCCAAGGGGCGGCGGCTTTACCTGACCACGACGCACTTCCACCCCGAGCACGCGTTCGGCGCGCAGGCGTTCTCGGGGCAGGCGACCTACCTCGTCAACAGCGCTCAGGCGGCGGACCTGACCACCAAGGGACCGGACTACCTCGAGATGTTCCGCGGCCTGGGCACACCGGTCGCGCGAGCACTGGAGGACGTCGAACTCGTCTCTCCCGACGTGGTCTACGACGAGACGTACGACCTCGATCTCGGCGGCCGGATCGTGCGGCTCCAGGCCACCGGGCGGGCGCACAGCAAGGGCGACCAGGTGGTGACGGTCCTCGACGCGAGCGTGCTGTTCACCGGGGATCTGGTCGAGGCCGGCCAGTTCTCGATCTTCCCGTGGTTCCCGCCGTACGACGTCGATGTCTCGGGGCTGCGGTGGATCGAGGTGCTGCGGCGGCTGGCCGCCACCGAGCCGGACGTCGTCGTACCGGGCCACGGCGGCGTCTCCGGCCGCGAGGTACTGGCGGATGTCCGCCAGTACCTCGAACTGCTTCGCGACGAGACCTGGGCGCGGCGCGACTCCGACCTGGACGACGACACGATCGCCGCCGAGGTCGAGGCGCTGATGCTCGAGCGGCATCCGGAGTGGACGGGCCAGGACTGGATCACCAAGGGTGTCGGTTGCTTCTGCGCGGAGCACTCAGACCATGAGGCAGCAGGCACCGGTGAAGCATCCGA
Source organism: Amycolatopsis sp. lyj-112 (assembly GCF_046549055.1). Taxonomy (NCBI): domain Bacteria; kingdom Bacillati; phylum Actinomycetota; class Actinomycetes; order Pseudonocardiales; family Pseudonocardiaceae; genus Amycolatopsis; species Amycolatopsis sp. lyj-112. The sequence goes on from NZ_JAJPWS010000012.1 coordinate 163,401, forward strand.
AGGTCGCTCCGCTTGACTGGTTCTTCCAGTTGTCGAAGCGGTCGATGACAACGTCGACGTCGGCCTGTCCGACCGTGGTGGCGTCGATCCCGGAGTCGACGGAAAGCGTGAGCACGGTGTCGGAAACGGCGGTTTTCATGGAATCTCCCTCTGAACCTGCGGTATTCGGTACTCAAAGCGTGCAGGTTGTCCCCCGGTGGCTAACAGTGCGAAGCACCATCCGCGACGTGTGGCTTTCGACTGCTCCACTCGCTTCAGCCACGTCGCGCAAGTGGAGCACCTCGCCTCGGGCGGTTACTTGAAGATGGCGATGGGATGAACGACGAGTTCGCCGGTTTCGGGGTCCCAGTCCTCGACCTTGCCGAGGCAGCGCGCCCGGAACGCCCCGGAGGGCACGGAATCCCGCAGATCGCTGGTCACACAGGTGAACCGGATCCGCCTGCCCTGGTCCGGATCGTCCGGGTTTCCGTACGGCGCGAAAAAAACCGTCTCCTCGCCGGACTGGGATCGCTTGCGGAACAGGCCTTTCACCGAGACGAACGCCTCGACACCGCGCAGCCTGGTCCTGAACTGCCGGGTGCTCTCCTGCCCGTCGGACCAGCCGAGTTCCTTGACCAGCGCGCGATTGTGGCTCAGTTCCTCCTTCACGAGATCGACGTAGATGATGTCATGGTGCTTCTCCAGCACCTTCATCACGATGCCGATCACCGTGATCGGCTCGGCCTTGCGGATGTACCGCCGGAACTCCTCGTCGGTATCGGTGCGTTCCGATTCTCCTTTCAACGGACCGAATCCGCCGGATCCCCCGAAACGCCAACCGCGGCTCCGCCGTTTCTCGACCTCTTGTTCCAGCGCCTCGTTGTAGCGGTGCAACTGATAGAGGCCCATCACGGATTTCGTGTGCAGGTAGAACCCGATGCCCCGGATCATCCCCTGATCGCCGTCGGATCGCGCACGGCGCCAATGCCTCACGAAGATCACGAACGCGACGACGAAGGCGGCCAAGGTCAGCACCCAGACGGCCACCCACAGTCCCCAGACTTCCCACCACAGATTATCGGCAGCCACGGATCTCCTTGAACGCGTCGAGCAGGGAGGTCGAGTTCGCGTCGACCATGTGGCCACCGGTGGCCACGGCCGCGCGATCGAGTTCGGTGGGATTCGCCTCTCCGAACCGGATCGTGTAGGTGTGCACGCCGGAATCCCGGGGCGCGCGCAGGAATTCGTCGCTACCCTGCCCGGTGTTGCTCTCGCCGTCGGTCATCAGCACGATCGAGACGTTCTGGCCGGGCTCGGCCTTGCGGTAGGCGCCCGCTTTCGCGTAGGCCTCACCGAGTGCCGACCAGACCGCGGTGTTGCCGTCGAACCCGTCGGCGGCGATGAAGGTACGCAACGCGTCCAGGTCCGGCGGACCGTTGATGGTGAACTCCTTCTCCCCCAATACTCTCCCACCGAATCTGAGTACCGTGATCCGCTCGCCCCGGTAGAAGCGGTCGAAGCCGCCGTCCGGCCCGCCGCTCAACCCGGCGAACGTCGCCCGGAGCGCGGCGATCCTCTGGCCCTTCATCGACCCGGAGAAGTCCAGCACGAAGAGCACTCGTCCGGGTTTCCCGCCCGCGTAGTCGTCGAGCAGCTTGTCCACCACGGCCGGGTCGTCGGGGAAGTACAGCGAGTTCCCGATCGAGGCGGGCAGCCTCGGATCGAGTCCCACGTCGCCGGTGATCGGCCGCCGGAGAGTCCTGTCCATCATCTTCTTCTGTACCGCCGGGCTTTTGAGCCAGGAGACGAGCTTGTCGTAGGCCTCGCGCTTGGCCGGGTCGAGCAACAGGATCGGGTAGTCCGCCTGAACGATGCCGTCGCGCGGGTACACCAGTTCCAGCGGCGCCTTGAGCCTGCCGCTGCCGTTCAGGGTGAGCAAAGTGGACTCGTAGCCGATCATCGCGTCGACGTCCCGGCGCTCGGTGAACCGGTCGGCCAACGCGGCCGAAGTGTCCGCGGAGAGCGTGTGCCCGGTGCGAAAGCCCTGCAGCTTGTCGCATTTCACATCCTCGAGCCGCAGCGCCGCCCCGGTACCCGCGGCCGCCGTCGCCACCCCGATGAGCGAGGTGAGCCCGCTGGTCGTCGTGGCCGGTTCCGCCATCGCGAATCGGAACGACCCGCTCGCGGCGGCGTCCGCGAGGTCCGCCCAGGACAGTTTGCCGTCCGGTTTGCCGTGGCGCAGTTCCGCCGCCTTCACCGGGGTCATCCCGACGACGACCGGCGAGATCATGGTCTTGGTGGCGAGTGGCCGTTCACCCTTGTCCGCGGCTCGCCGGAACTCGAGCTGGAAGAACCGGTCGGTGGAAAGCCAGGCCAGATCGTGCGCGGCCCTGCCGGGGATGAGGGCGGTACTCGAGTTGACAGCCCCTTGGAGATCCATCTCCAGTTCGATTCCCGTTTCCCCGCGGAGGTCGTCGAGGATCGGCCCGAGATCGGCGAGTTCGGGACTGGCCAGCACGCGCAGTTTCACCTTCTGGCCGTCGCTCGTGCACGCGGTAGTCACCAGGAGCAGGCAGCACAGGACCGCTACGAGTCGCTTCACGGGCAGTCCCCGGCGGTCTTGATCATTTCTTCCAGCACCAGGTTGTCCGGTAGCGGCGTGGTGCTGTCGTCTTCCGCGCTCTCCGGTGAGGGCAGCCCCCGTTCACGGAGGAAGTCGTACAGCCGCGCGCTTTTCGTGCTGCCCGTGGGAGTGGCCACACCGAACCCGAGTTCCATCGCGCGGCGCTGCAGTTCCGGGTCGAACGTGAGCAGCTCGCCCAGCCGTTCCGCTTCCGGTTTCAATGCCAGGAACTGGGGCTTCGTCAGGATGTTGTCCTGCGGGTACAGCAGGACGCGATCGGTGTCCGCCTGCCCGCTCTGCGCCTTCGCCCGCAACTGCATGGCGAGGTACTGGTGCTCGTAGATGACGACGATCGGCTTGTCGCCCTCGGCAAGGTTCGCGTAGGACTCGGACAGATCGGCCGACGGGAAGCCCTGCGCCACCACGAGCGGTTTGATGCGGTTGGCCAAGGCCTGCGCGCTCGACAGGTTCGGCGGCCCGGCGGGCTCGCCGGCTCGATGGGGATCGACGACCGGGACCTGACGGCCGTTCTCGAGGAACGCCAGCAGGATCAGGTAGGTGGCGCCGGAGTTGGCGTCACAGATGTTCGAGGTCTGGGCCAGTACCTGGTTCCCGTTCGCGGCGCCGAATTTGGCGATGCCCAGCGAGTCCCAGGTCTGCTTCCGTTTCATCGCTTGGATGAACTTCTCGGTGTCCAGCGTGTAGTACAGCGGGTTGTCTCCCGCCGGTTTCTTCGCGATCTTGTTCTCCGCCAGCGTTTCCGCGTAACGGCGATACGTGGCGAGCACGATCGGACTGGTGAACGGCTGCCGCGCGCTGCCCGTCCACTGGTTCGCCCTGGACCGCCGGACGAGCCCCGCGGCGGACTCGCCGGACAGGAACACGAAGTCGTACTGGCTGAGGTCGTGGGTGGCCACGTCCCGAGAGCCCGCCCTGGTCACGTGCACCCGGATGTGATGACGCATCAGGATTTCCTGGATCTTCGCGTCCTCGAAGAGATCCGATTTGGAGCCCATCTTGCCGCGCAGGACCAGTGATTGATGGAAGGGCACCGCGATCGTCCCGGTCAGGAGCAGGGCGACCAGGCCGCTGACGGCCAGCGCCAAAGCGGGTCCGAAAGCGCGGAGAAAACGGCGGCGAAGAAAGAACGCCGAAGGTTTTGGCCTGATGGTGAGCTGGGGTTCTTCACGAAGTGATCTATCGGTGGTCACCGATTTCCTCCCCGATGTCGGCAACGCCCATTTTACCGGGGACCACCGACACGAAAGCACGTCTCGATTCGGTTTCCCCGGCGTCACGCTCCCGGTTCGGGACCCACCCTCACCAGGCCGGGAGACCGGGCGGTTACTCTCTTCGGTGGCGAAAAAGCCATGCACCACGACGCCGGGAGATCTGAACCGCATGCTGGACCGAGCAGTCATCGACGCCCTGTTCCCCGCCGACTTGCCCGAGCCCGAGCACTGGGAGCAGCGCTACCCGGCCCGCGACCTCCCCGAGGGTGCCAGGGTGACCCGCTTCGGCCCCTCCCCCACCGGATTCGTGCACATCGGTGGCATCTACGTCGCCACGATCGACCAGGACGTCTCCCGCGGCAGCGACGGCCGCTACCTGGTCCGGGTCGAGGACACGGACCGGTCCCGCGAGGTCGAAGGCGCGATCGACCAGTTCGAGCGCGGCTTCGGCTACTTCGGTCTCGCCGCCGACGAGGACATCCACCGCGGCGGCGGCTACGGCCCGTACCAGCAGTCCGAGCGTGAGCAGATCTACCTGACCTACGTCCGGCACCTGCTCCGCCTCGGCCGCGCGTACCTCGACTTCGCCACCAAGGAAGAGCTGGCGGCGATCACCGCGCGCCAGCAGGCCACGAAGCTCCCGACGGGTTACTACGGCTCCTGGGCCATCTGGCGCGACGCCGACGCCGCCGACGTCCAGGCGAAGCTCGACGCGGGCGACCCGTACGTCGTGCGCTTCCGCGCGCCGGACGACACCGGCGCCCGCGCCCGGTTCACCGACGCCATCCGCGGCCCGCTGGAGGCCGAAGCCAACCGCAACGACGTGGTCATCCTCAAGAGCTCCGACCAGAGCCCGCGGCTGCCGACCTACCACTTCGCGCACGCCGTCGACGACCACCTGATGCGGATCAACCTGGTCATCCGCGGCGACGAATGGATCTCGTCGGTGCCGGTGCACCAGCAGTTGTTCGACGCGCTGGCCTTCGAGCCGATCACCTACGCCCACATCGCGCCGCTGATGAAGCAGGAGGGCGGCAGCAAGCGCAAGCTGTCCAAGCGCAAGGACCCGGAAGCGAGCGTCGACTTCTACATCGAGTCCGGCTACCCCGCGAAGGCCGTTCTCTACTACCTGCGCGGCCTCGCCAACGGCCGGCTCGCCGAAATGCCGCTCGACCAGGCCTTGAGTGAGCCGATCAACCTCGACGAATGCGGCGTCGCCGGGCCGCTGGTCGACCTGGTGAAGCTCGACGACATCTCGGGCGACCACATCGCGACGCTGTCGGGCGCCGAGATCCTCGACGCGGTGCGCGGCTGGGCCGACGGCTTCGACCCCGCGCTGCGCACCGTCCTCGACGCCGAGCCCGACCTGGCGCTGCGCGCGCTCGCCGTCGAGCGAGACGGGGCGGAGAACCCGCGCAAGGACCTGAAGAAGTGGGGCGAGTTCCGCGCCGTCTACGGCTTCTTCTTCCCGCAGCTGCACGCTTCCGTCGCCGGGCCCGACGACGAGCGCATCGCCGCGCTCGGTGTCGACCGTGAGGTCGTCCAGGCCGTGGCCCGCGACTTCGTCGGCAACTACCGGCAGCTCGACGACGGCCAGGAGTGGTTCGAGCAGATCCGCGAAGTGGCGGCCAAGCACGGCTTCGCCCGCAACGCCAAGGAGTTCAAGAAGAACCCCGAGGGCTTCCCCGGCTCCATCCGGGAGGCGTCGCAGATCATCCGGATCGCCATCACCGGCTCGACCCGCAGCCCCGACCTGCACGCCATCACCCAGGCGCTCGGCCGCGAGGAGACGCTCAACCGCTTCGCCGGCCTCATCGGCTGAGCCCCTCAGCTCACGAGAACTGGTCGTAGAACGCGGTCTTGATCGCGACGACCGCCTCCTCGGTCTCACGGAACCGTTGCCGCGCCTCGGACGAGTCGATCAGCTGGACGAGCCGCATCCCCAGCTGATCGGAATGGGTGAGCGACAACGGCGACGCGGCGGCCAGCGGGCGGGACTTCGCGTCGTGCACGTGATGCGGGTAGTAGAAGACGGACTTCTCGCCGAGCACCGGCCCGATCCTGCGCCACAGTTCGCCGTACTCCACCGAAACCAGCACCTCGCCCCAGAACCGCAGGATCGTCAGCAGTTCGACGTCGGCGTGCTTCGCTTCGCCGGCGAGGGAGATCAGCTCCATGGTCGTGTCGACACAGGCCGACGTGGCCAAGGATTTCCGTGACCGCACCAGGTCTTCGCGGGAAACGCCGAGGCCGAGGATGTCGGCCATCATGTCTTCCCGGTGCGATGGCGTGCTGCCGGGCGTGCGGTTGTCCGGATACTCCTCGCGGACGATCACCCGCGCGATCCGGATCGACTGCTCGTCGGTGAGCAGATCGATCGCCAGGTCGTAGGCCATGGTGAAGGCCAGCGACAGGAATCGCCGCTGCAGCAGGATCTTCTGCAGATCCCTCTGCGGGAGATCGGTCAGGCCACGCAGGGCCGGATGGTCGCGGAACCGCGCGATGAGGTCGTCTTCGAACTCGTCGAGCTCTTGGTGGTCTTGCATGCTGTTCCCCTCGCTCAGACTCGGATCATGTCGATGCTTCGGTTCCAGTCGCCCAGATCGACGTCGCGGCCGATGTCCCACAACGTGTCGAGCTCACGCTGGATCTGTTCGCCCAGCACGGTGTCCTCCGAGCCCTCGATGTCGAACTGCGGGGAATTGATCGCCAGCTGGCCATGGAGGAACATGCTGACCAGGTAGCGCCCGTCGGCCTTGTACACCGAAACCGAGGCCTGCGAGTTGAACACCCGCACCTTGAGGTTGCCCTGATGCTCGGCCAGCCGCCCGTGCATCCGGGCGAGCGTCTCCAGGCAGTTCATGATCCCCGTTCTCACGAAGGCGTTGCCGGCTTGCTCGGACCGGCCCAGCGCCGCCTCGCGTAGCCCCACCAGCAGCGATTTCGGGTGCAGCAACATGATCCGCACCTCGGCCCGGCGGTCGCGGATCGCGGCTTCCAGCTCCTTCTCCAGCAGGTCCAGGTTCGGGATCCAGGTGTTCAGGATCGTCACCTGATTGGCCTTCGCGATGCGCTCCACGAAGTCGTCGTCCGAGAAGCGTTTGTGCACCTTGGCCACACCGCCGTAGCGCGAACGGCGCTGGCTCTGAGCGATGGTGTCGATGTCGAGGCGGGCCAGGCGGTCGCGGATGTCATCCAAGGCCCGCAACGGGGTGAGCTCGACGAGCAGGACCACGACGACACCGCTGAGCATGAGCAGGGTCAGCGTGGCGACGCCCTTGGGCGCGACCTTGTCCAGCCAGCCGAGCTGGTCCGCGATACCGACCCCGAAGCCGACCACCGCCAACCCGCCGAGACTGAGTAATTCGAGCCAACGACGCATTCTGCGGAGCATTCACCCTCCGGGTTTCGGCAACGGTACGACCTATTTTCTCACGATCACCCCGCTCTGCTGTGATCGGGGTCACTGACGAAAACCACTTAAGAATGCGTACCGAACGCAGAAATCCGCAGCGTGAGGGCGAAATCAAGCAGACGCTCATCCGGCCTGCTCAGCAGCGTCAGAGGTCACAAGGAGAAACGCTCGGGCCTCGACAAACGACTTACCTGGCACGCAAGGATGGAAAGTTGTGGTCGATGAGCGCTGAACGCGTTGTCCAGCTGCGCCTGGAGTCCCGTCACGTCGCCGCCGAGGGCGAGGCCTTGTCCTACCCAGGGATATCCGTGGTCCGTCATTACGACGGCCACGTCGTCGAACGGACATGGTTGCCAGTCGGCGAAGAACCCACCTTCAGCGACGACGAGGCCCTTATCGCCGTCCTGCAAGCAGCCTGGCGCTGGTGCCGACGCGTCGCCTGAGGCGGCGTACCAGGCCTTTTGCGCGCCGGCGCAAGAGTGTCGCGCCGGCTCACGCGACTCCTGCACGCTCTTCGTGAGCAACGCGGGGGAAACATGAAGGTTCAGCCGAGGAGCGCGGCTCCCAGCGGGTCAGGCTGTGCAGCACCATCGCGCCATCACGCGTACTGGTGATCAGGCCGCCGTCACGAAGGACCGCGGCGTGCCGGGAGACCGCGGTGGCCGAGATGCCCAGCCGGTCGGCCAGTTCGTCGTCGGCGAGGGCGACCGGGGTGTCCCAGCAGAAGTAGGACGGGACGAGCCGCAGACCGCGCCCACGCAGGTGCAGGTCACGGTCGAGGGGATAGCGAGCGGTCAGCACCGGAGCCGTCCAGTGGAACGTCGGGGCGTAGCGATTCGAGCAGGCCGAGCGCCCCGCCTTCACCAGCCCATCGGGAGCGCAGCATCCGGTCGTTGTCGACCCGGGTTCGCACCCGCCGTCCACTGGGAGTAAGGAAATCCGGGAAGTACCGGGCAGGCGGGGCGAGCGCCAGGAGGAACCGCAGCGCCCCGCGAGACCCCTGTTCGTGCATTTCGCGCCGAACGCGGCGCCGCCACTGCGCGAACACCGGGATACCGTCCAGGACGAGTTTCTGCATGGCCAGCACCGTTTCCCACAAGGGATCCGGTGCCGCGGCGACGCGGACGCGTGCGAGGTCTGGTCGGTGAAGTGAATACGAAGCAAGACGCCTCCCCCGGAGTCGTCTTGGTCTACCACGAGGAGGAATCATGGGGAGTTCGATCGGAAGAAATCTGCGGCGTATGGGGGCCGTGACCGCTGCCGCTTCGGTGGCATTGCTGGGATTCACGGGAGTCGCTTCGGCTGCGTCGGGCGAGGGCTACGCGTCCGGGCCGGGGGTGTACGGCTCCGCGAACTGGGTCAAGCGCCCAGGGAAGGTCTATCAATCGGACCAGACCACCAACGGCGCCGGCTGCGGGCAGACGATCTCCGAGGGCGGTTCGGGTGGTGACCTGCGTAAAGGGCGGGAGCTGCTTCCGCAGTGCCTACCAGGACAACCCGCTGACGTAGCGGGACAAGACGATCGCCGGTATCCGCGAGAACCTCGCGGATACCGGCGATCTCCCGAAATCAGCCCCGGGCGTTCGGGTTGATCGCGTCGCCGGCCAGGCCGGTGGCGGTCTCGCCGAGCGTGCCGGCGGAGTCGACGATGCCCTGGCCGGTTTCGGTGGCGGTGTCGGCGAGCCCCTGGCCCGTCTCCGCCAGGCCACCGGCGGCCTGCGAAGCCTGGTCGACTGCGGCCTCGCCGGCCGAGAGGTCGACGCCGGTCAGTTCGCTGACCTTGTCACCTGCGCCACCCAGCAGTTCGGCGGCCTTTTCCTTGAGCGTGTCGAACAGGCTCATCGGGTGTTCTCCTCGGATAGGTCGAGCGGGCGCGACCTATCCACCGTACAGGACAAATCGGGCAGACCGTCGAGGGGAACCCTTTAGTCGATCAAAGGCAAGGTGGCGTGTAGCGATCGACGCGCAATCCGCGGAAGGCGAGTTCGTTCGGGGTCTTGCCGACGAAGACCAGGCCGCGCGCCTCTTTCAGCGCTTCAGCGAACGAATAGGCCGGCTTTCCCAGTTCGGGCAGCGTGGTCCACGCACCGGGGGCGAAGCTGAAGAATTTCCTGACCGTCTTTCCCCCGGTCGAGGGAACGAGCGTGAGCCATTTGTCGCCACCACTCCAGTGCGAAGCGGGCCGCAACTGGACATAAAGGTCATCGGTGGCGCTGTAGGTCATCCAGAAGCCGGACGACCTGGAGAGATCGGCTTGCGCTTCGAACTGATTGCCGAGCCAGACGACGACCACATGCCATTCGACGTTGAGAAACTTCACCTTGGCCGCGTAATCGCCACGCTCACGGACCAGCAGACTGCCTGTCGCCGGAACCGTGGTGCCTTCACCACTCGCGATCCAGTGCTGCAGCCTGTCGATCGACGGGGTCGCGCACTCACAGCCCGCCCGCTCGCCCCCGGCCGGCTCGCTCGCCCGGGCGACCGCCCCTGGACCGAGCAGCGAGAGCATCAGCGCTGACACGACTACCGCGAATGTCCTGCTGAGTGGGACGCTTGCCCGACCGTGGACCGTTTTTCCGCGCATTCCCGGGAAGTTAGCACAACATCCACGGGTTCATCAGTGCTGAGAACGTACTGGTTTGGACCACTTGCGTCGCGCTCGCAGCACGGCTACGCGAAAAGCACCAACGGGACCGGCGAGTTCCGCGTGTACGGCGCTTGTGACGGCGCGGCCCAGAGCCACAACCCGAAGCCGGGTGCCTGGACGCGAGTGGGGAATACGAGCAGGTATTCCTGCCGGGCCGGAGACCGAGCGCTCTACGCCTCGTTTCAGGTGCACTAAGGGCGTGGGGACTGCTCAAGCCGGTTCCGCTGTCCTGCTGAGGGTTACTGCGTTCGTGTGTTGACGTGGGTCACGTTCGTTCGTGGTGGTTGTTCGGGAACATTCGTGGCATTGGTGCGTTATAGAGAGTGTCGGTACGGATGGTGCCCCCGGGCCTCAAACTCCGCCTTCATGGAATACCGGTTCGGCCGGAGCCATGTCGTGCCACTCGCCGAGAGGCGGCCCACCGTACCGACCCTTTAACTCCCGCTTCCGCTCGCAGGTAACCCCCAGGCCTACGCTGAGCGGGAGCGGGTCTTTCTTGTATTCGGGCATGGCGAGGAACCCGTCGCCGGTGTGGCTGGCGGGCTCCTCGGCTCAGACGAGAGTGTGATGCAGCGTGTTGCACCTCGGCCGTTGTAACGGATCCAAGTACTGCGGCGGGATGAACTCAGGTAACCCATCCTGTGCCATGCGGACTTCCCAATCGCCGTGGTGGATCAGGCGGTGATGGAAGCTGCAGAGGAGGCACATGTTGCGGAGGTCGGTCATGCCACCGTCTGCCCAGTGATGAATATGGTGAGCGTGACAGCGCTTCGGTCTCCTCTGACACCCAGGGAACGAACAGCCCCGATCCCGTGCATTCAAGGCTCTGCGTTGACCTGGGGTGACGAACCGTTTGATGCGCCCGACATCCAAGGGTTCACCAGCGGCGTTCATCACGATCGGCAGCATCAAGCAGTCGCAGGCGGCCATCCGTGCTTCTCGGGCGGTCATCTGACCCACGAAGTCCACACTCGCGGTCCCGAGCCCGGTCTTCAACTCCTCGAAACCGACCAGAACATGCACCATCGTCCGATACCCACAGGTCCCGGGCTGGTCCGGACTCGCGATCGCCAGATCCAGCAGATCCACCCAAGCGTCACCCTGACGCTCCCACACCGTCCGTAGGTCGGCCTGGCCGAACTCGTCGACCGGGCGAGGTTTCGCGTAGGCCTCGATCGCCGCCATGGTCCGGACGCCTGCTTCGTCATCCAACAGGCCGGTGAGCTTCCAGAACCCATCCTTGCGACGGTGCAACCTCAACTCGCGACGAGGCTGGACGGGTTCGGGATCTTTCGGCTCTGCACCGTCAGGGTCCAGCCAGGCCATCAGGCCTGCTTCGGCGGCCGCGATCTGCCCAGGACCCCCATCACGAGCAAGATCGGCGAGGATCTTTTCGGCGGCGTCCCGGTTCTCGACAGCGACATGACCGGGGATCCTCTTCAACACTCCGATGATCTGATCGATGTGCTGCTCACCGACCGCACCTTCCGCCGCGGCCACGGCGGTGGCGGGCGCGAGTGCCGGGACTTCGGCGCCATCGAGTGCGCGGGTCGGGTTCAGCGCCACCGCGCGATCCACGAGTTTCTTCGCATCGGCAGGGGTAATCCGCGCCATATCGGCCAGCCACATCTTCGTATTGGCATACCCGTACAGATCCTTGGCGCCCCGGGATTCGATCTCCGCCAGATAGATGCCCAACACAGCGGACGCGGCACGCATCAACGTCAACGCCTCGGTTGCTCCGTGGGCGAGCTCCAGTTTCCCGGCACGCCACAACTCCTGCGGCAACTGAGGAAGAACGAGAGTCTCGGACACCCCTCCACAATACCGCACATCTATCGAACACGCGTTCGTAATTTTAATTAGCCGACGAATAGCGCGGATAACACCAAGGAGTGATCGAGGCACGCAACCCGGTCACTCAACAATAAAAGCTCGTGAGTGGTCGTCTGCGTTTAGTCCTCTAGTTGCGTTCTCCTCTGGGCGGCCATGGCAGAGGTGAAGGACGCTTTCCCCGCATCGCATGTGGGGAAAGCGTCCTTCGCGAGGTTGTGCGCGGTCGTCTCCGGGCTCGTGAGCCAGGTCCGCGTCGAGCGCACGCCGTCCAGCGCCTGCAGTCGTTCCAGGACGACGTCGCTCAGTGACGCGTTGTCCGGCGTCCGCCCCAGCAGCAGGATGTCGAAGTCGCCGCCGACCAGGGACACGTGCTCGACGTACGGGATCTCCCGCAGCTCGGCACAGCGCAAGGGACTCGTGAGTGGTAATGATGGTTAGAACCGTCACTACCACTCACGACCACTGGGTGAGCGCACCCTCGGTGATGACGGGATGCCTTTCACCATAAGGAACTTCACCGCCGTCGGCGTAATCGCCGAGACGCTCGGCGATCTCGTCGAGGATCTCCGCCACGCCTGCCCAGCCCGAGGGATAGCACCCCTCGCTGGCGTACCAGTTCATGACGCGGCCGTGGTCGTCGCCTGGCCGGAGGTCGACGCAGAGCAGTCCTCCGCTGACGTCGCGGCAGATCGGGACCAGGGCGGTGCAGAACGGGAATCCGGTGTCTCCGGCCCGCTTGTGGTGTGTCCCTTCGGGCGTGCAGCAGCCTGTATCGGGATAACCCGACTGCCTGACGTATTCCTCCTCGGCGCGCTTCACCGTGAGAGGAACGAAAGAGTTCGGCACCAGACCTCCGACGCGGCTTCCCGTTCCGTGATCGCGTTGATCGTCGATGCCGTCCATGGCGGCCCACCAGGCACGGAGGTCGGCCGGAAGAGCAAGGCCGACAGCGTCTTGAAGGCGCTCGACGTGTTCGATCGGCGCCGGGGGCCGGATCTCCCGCGCGGTGACCGGTGCGTGTTCGGACAACAGGGCCACGATCCGCTGCCACGTCTGTTCCACCGACACCGTCACCAGTGCTCACCTTCCCGTCAGGGCCGCCGAATCTCGGGCACCACCGTATCGGTGAACGACGGAATGGTCCCGAAGGACGCCTTGCGTGACGCGCGGCGCAACGTGGCGAGTACGGCTGGCCCGAGTACCACGATGGCCACCGTGTTGGTGATCGCCCGGCCGGTGTCCCAGCCCGCGGTCGAGGTGAGCAGGGTGAAGACGCCGAACCGGTGCAGGTTCTCCAGCAGCGGAGCGCCTGGCACGTAAGAGATGTGGCCGTCGTGGTAGGGCACCTCGGCGTCGGTGATGAACGGCCAGAACCACAGGTTCATCAGGAAGCCGAACACGTAGGCGACCACGACGCCGTAGACCACCAGCATCGCGATCTCCGCCTTGCCGGTGATCCGCCGCGGGAGCAGGCCCGCGCCCATCCCGATCCACGCCGAGCACAGCATCTGGAACGGCAGCCACGGGCCGACGCCCGCGGTCAGCAGCGCGGAGGCGAACAGCGATGTGCAGCCCAGCACGAAACCGAAGCCGGCACCGAAGACCCGGCCGGCCAGCACCAGCATGAAGAACACGGTCTCGATGCCCGCCGTCCCCGCGCCGAGCGGGCGCAGGGCCGCGTTGACCGCGGACAAGACCCCGAGCATCGCCAGGGCCTTGGAGTCCATGCCGCCCTCGGACAACTCGGCCAGCACGATGACGATGAGGATCGGCAGGATGGCCATGAAGATGAACGGCGCGTCCGGGCCGTGCTGCATCGACTGCGGTTCGACCTTGGTCAGCAGCGGCCACAGGAACATCATCAGGCCCGCGAGCGACGCGAGCCCGAGCACCAGTGCCGAGCGCGGGCCCAGCCGGACGGCGGGCGCGGTGATCACCGGACCTCCTGCGTCAGCGCCGAACGGACGTCGTCGACGGTGAGCCACGGCTCGCCGAGGATCTTGGCGATCTGCGTGGCGAACGCCGGCGAACCACCCAGGACCTCGGCGGTCGGGCCGTCCGAGACGACCTCCCCTTCCGCCATCACGACCACGCGTTGCGCGACGTTCGCGACGAACTCGACGTCATGTGTGGCCACGGCGACCGCCTTGCCCTCCGCCGTCAGCGACGCGATCATCTGCGCCAGCGCGGCTTTCGCCGTGTAGTCGAGGCCGCGAGTGGGTTCGTCCAGCAGCATGATCCGCGGCGCCGCCGACAACTGCACCGCGAGCACGAGGGCGAGACGCTGCCCCTCGGACAGGTCGCGCGGATGCGACGTCGGATCGATACCCGGCGCGAGCCTGTCCAGCAGGCTCCGGCAAGAGCCCGCTTTCGCGCCCGACTCCGTGTCCGCCGCCTCGCACTCCCCGGCGACGGTCTGCAGGTACAGCAGATCGCTCGCGGTCTGCGGCACCATACCCACGAGTTTGCGGGCCTCGGCACTGCTCAGCGCCTTCGGATCCGTGCCGCCGACACGGACCTTGCCGCCCTGGCGGGGCCCGGAGCCCTGCACCGCCCACAGCAGCGACGACTTGCCGGAACCATTGCGGCCCATCATCGCCAGCACTTCACCGGCGCGCAGGGTGAGATCCACTTCCCGCACCGCGACCTTCGGCCCGTACCGGACCACGACACCGGACGCGGTGAGCAGTTCCTCGCCCGCGGTCGTGGTGCGGACGGGCGGCTTCCCCAGCGTCAGCGAAGAAGCGCGACGGCGGGCGTCCCGCACCGACATCGGGAGAGGATCCCAGGAAGCCAGCCGTCCCAATTGGACGATCGGCGGCGCGATGGGCATGTCCTTCAACACTTCGGGCGGCGTGCCGTCCACCACTCCCCCGGTACCCGGCACGTAGATCATCCGGTCCGCGAAGGGAATCACGCGTTCCATGCGGTGCTCGGCCATCAGCACCGTCGTACCGAGGTCCTCCACCAGCCTGGCCAGTGTCGCCAGCACCTCCTCGGCCGCCGTCGGGTCCAGCGCGGACGTGGGTTCGTCCAATACCAGCACCTTCGGGTGGGTGGTCAGCACCGAACCGATCGCCACCCGTTGTTGCTGCCCGCCGGACAACGTCCGCAGCGCGCGCCTGCGCAGTTCCGCGATGCCGAGAAGGTCCAGTGTCTCCTCCACACGGCGCCGCATCACCTGCGGGTCGAGGCCGAGTTGTTCCATGCCATAGGCGAGTTCGTCCTCGACGGTGTCGGTGACGAAACCCGCGAGCGGATCCTGGCCGACGACGCCGACGAGATGCGCGAACTCGCGCGGCGGCCGGGATCGCGTCGTGACGCCGTCGACGGAGACGGTGCCTTCGAGGTGCCCGCCGGTGAAATGCGGGACGAGACCGTTGATCGTGCCGAGCAACGTCGACTTGCCCGCACCGGTCTGACCGGCGAACAACACGAGTTCGCCTTCGCCGATGGACAACGTCACGTCGGACAGCACCGGCTCGGCGCGGCCGTGGTAGGTGAAGGAGACCTTCTCTAGTTCGATCATGCCGGTTCAATCATGCGGTGACTTCTTCTTCGAGCGCGGCGAACGGGGGTTCGGGGACCGGGGTCAGGAACGCGGGCAGCACGCCGATCAGCACCCCGAGCAACGGACCCCACGACAGCAACGGCCAGGACAGCTGGATCAGGGACGGGTTCAGGTTCATCGGGTCCACACTGGACGTCACGAACAGGAAGGCCGCGACGCCGATACCGCTCGCCGCGACCACGATCTCGGGCAGGTGCCAGCGATCGGGCCGGTAACGGGTGCGCTGGACCCGCTTGCCCGCGAACCAGAACCCCATCAGACCGACCAGCACACCGGCCGACAGCACCGGTGCGGCGAGATATCTCGGCGTCGAACCGTCCAAAGTGGAATAGACGCCGACGCATACGCCGATCAGGCCGACGATCATCAGCGTGCCGGTGAGGATCCGGGCTCGGGCCTCGACCGCACCCGCCCGGCCGTAGCCGCGGGAGTCCATGGACGCGGCGAGCTGCAGCGAGCGGGACAGGGCGTCCTCCAATACCGGGATGAGGACGGCGTGCAGGGCCTTCACCTTCTTGCCCGCGCCACCCCTCAGTTTGCGGGCCCGCCGGACCCGCAGCACGCTCTCGGCGAGTTGCGGGAACACCGAAAGCGCGACGATCACCGCCGTACCCACCTCGTACAACGCCGGCGGCATCGACTTGAGCAGCCGTTTCGGATTCGCCAGCGCGTTGGCCGCGCCGAGGCAGATCACCATCGTCGCCAGCCGCAGCCCGTCATAAAGCCCGCCCAGCAACGATTCCGCGGACACGTCCCCGAACAGCCGGATGCCCGCCGCCCACTCGGGCAGCGGGATCTCGGGCAGCCGCAGGATGATCGTGGAGCCTTCGGCGCCGCCGAACACGAGCCGGAAGAACACCCGGACCACCACGATGAACGCGCCGAGGTACAGATACAGCCGGAACGCCATGGCCCACGGCGCCTCGGTGCGCCGCGCCACGACGACGTAGCCCGCGACCGCGACGATCGTCAGCAGCAGCCACGGGTTCGTCGTGCGGGTCGCCGCGACGGCGAGCCCCAGCGCCCACACCCACCAGGCGGCCGGATGGAGGTCGCGCGGCAGGAAGTACGACGTCATCAGGCTCCCTGGGCGCGTTTACGTCTGCGTGCCACGAAGAATCCGGCCACGCACAACGCCAGCACGGCACCACCGGCCGCCCACGGCGCCCAGCCGCTCGCACCGGACTCGCGTTCGATCACCGCGTTGACGTCCTCGGCGCCCTCTCCTCCGGTGAACGCCACGTTCGTCGACGGGTCCTTCGCCTTCGGCCGCGCGGAGGCGCTCGGACGGGGCTTAGGCGGTGGCAGCGCACCGGCGCTCTGCCCGGCGGCGGACGGGTCCCCCGCCGTCGCCCCGGGATCCTCGCCCGGCGCGGGCTGGTGCTGCCCGTCCCCCGGCTGTTGTCCGTTGCCCGCCTGAGGCTGTTGCTGCCTCTCGTTGGGATCGTTGCCGACCGGCTTCTCTTCCTCACGCGGCACGCAGGGCCGGCCTTCGGTACCCGGCCGCACCGCGGAGACGCGGGGATACGGGTTGTTCTCCGCGGTCGCGTTGAGCGAGAACGACCAGCCTTCGAAGCCGCCGGGGATGAAGTCGCGATTCTTCACGCCCCATTGGCTGTAGTCCCACGCGCAGTTGTTCGAGGCGTGCCAGTAGGACCAATACGCCGACGCCGGAGGCGTGTCGATGCACATCTCGCGGTACTTCTCGCGGCCGGCGATCGGGAGCTGCTCCGCCCCCGAAGGCCGGTTCTCGACGCGGCAGATGAACGACTCGCCCCAGCGCTGCACGCCCGCGATCTGGAACCCCGCGCCCTTGAGCGCGTCCAGCCCGGTGCCGCGGTTCGGCTGCGGATCGCACCGCACGATGGTCGTGCCGCCGAGCTGCTGGAAGTCCACGACCACGGTGACCCCGGTGGCGTCCTTGCAGAACCCCGGATAGCCCTTGCCGTGGTCGATGGCGTGCGCGGCCGGGGAAAGGGCGGCGATCAGGAAGATCACCGCCACCACCCCGAAAGCCCTCCTCATGGGGCGGTCGTCGGCGTGACACCGGGCGGCGGGTTGGTCGTCGCCGACTTGTTCAGCGAGAACGACCAGCCTTCGAACCCGCCGGGGGTCACGTTGCGGTTGAGCGCGCCGAGGTTGCTGTAGGTCCAGGTGGACCCGGAACCGTCGGCGTGCCAGTAGCCCCAGTACGCGCCGGCGGGCGGTGTGGTGACGCACGCTTCCTTGTAGTTCGGGTTGCTCGAGAGCGGGATGATCTCCGCCGCGGCCGGGCGGCCTTCCAGGCGGCACACGAAACCGAGGCCCCACCGGGCGGTGCCGGCGACCGCGATTCCCGCGTCCTGCAACGCCTTGATACCGGTACGAGCGGTGCCGGGGCTCGCGTTGGGCGAGCACCGGGTGATCGTCGGCGCGGCGGTGCCGCCGTTGCCGTCCAGTTCCTGGAAGTCGACGACGACGGTGACGCCGCTGAGCGCGTCGTCGCCGGTGCAGACCCCGTTGTACCCCTTGGCCGGGTCGACGGCCTGGGCGGGTGTGGCGGTGCCGAGCCCGATCAGTCCGATCAGGACGGACGTGACGGCGAGCAGCTTTCTCACGGTGTGACCCCCTTGGTCTTGATGAAGCGGCGGAGCAGGAAAATCAAGGCGCCCGCGGCGAGCAGCGACAGCCCGGCCAGCGCGACGAGACCCCAGGCGAGCCACGGGGATCGCGTGGTCTGCGCGGCGGCCTGCAACTGCGTGCCCGCCACCGCCTCGGCCTTGACGTCGGTGAGCGGCAACCGCGCCGCGGGAGACAGCGGCGAGCCCTCGGCGGTGAGCCAGGATCGTCCCGCGACGCCCTGCGCGGCGGCCAAGGTCGTCGCGAAGTCGGTCTTCCCGTCGCTCGCCGCGACGGATCCCTTGGTGAGCCCGCCATCGGGAAGCACGAGCTTGCCCAGCGATCGCGCGGTACCGCTCGCGTCGAGTCCCGCCACCTGCCGCGCGGCGGCGACAGCGGCGCTGAGCGCGACATCCGGCTCGCCCGCCTCGCCGGTCACCATGCCTTCGCCGGTCGGCCTGACCCCGAGCGCGCTCACGGCGGAGACGAAGGCCGACGCCCGTCGCTCGGACCAGCCGTCCGGCCGTTTCGTCGACGGCGCACCATCGGTATGCGGCCGGACTCCCAGCGCGGTGACCGCCGCGGCCGTCGCGCCGAGGTCACCGGACCCGCATTCCTCGCTGTCGAGGTGCATCGGGAACGTGCCGTCGGCGCATTGACGGGAGAGCAGCAGTTCGACCGCCGGACCGGGGTCCGCGGTGGTGGCGAGCAGCGCCCACGCGTGCCGTTCGACCGTCTCGTCGGCGTCGGCGAAGGCACCGGTGTCGGTGAACCTGCCGTCTTCGCCGCGCAGCTTCACCAGGTCGCCTCGCAGCAAGCCGACGACGTCGCCGGCTTGCGCGAACTCGGCTACGAGCACGAGTTTGGCGAGCGGCTCGGCGTAGGACGCGCCACTCTGCTCGTAGGGCGCCCCGTGGGCGTAGGCCTGCACGGCTTCCGGTGTGAGCAGGAACTTCGATGCCCGGGTCACGGTGTCGGGCTGGTCGCCCAGCGCACGGAGCGCCAGGACCAGATCCGCGGTGGCGTCGTAGTCCACAAAGGTCTTACCGTCCTCGGTGACCTCGACGTGGTCACCGCCGGCCAGCCGATTCGACAGGTACGCGCCGAGCCGGGCGGCCGGTGTCGTCGTGCCGGGACTCGCGATCTCGGGCGCCTTCGTGGTCGGCGGCGGCACCTTGGCGCGTACGACTTTCTTGGCGGCCTTGGGCTTGGGGGGTTTGGGCGCGGGCTTGGGAGCCTGGGGCTGTGGCTGAGGTTCGGCCACCGGCGGCGTGGTCGTGACGGTGACCGTGTTCGGCGGCGGACTGGTCGCCGGCGAACTCGACGACGGCGTGACCGACGTCGTCGTGGTCGTGGTGGCTGTGGTTGTCGTCGTGGTTGTGGTCGTGGTCGTGCTGGTCGAGACCGGGCTGCTCGACGTCGGGCTGCTGGTGGTCGTGTCCGACGGCGTGGAAGTCGTGGTCTCCGAACTGGTGGACGAACCGCTGCTCGTCGGCGGGGGTCCGCCGCCCTTCGCGAGCGCGTAGAACCCGACCTGGGACAGCCCGAGCGAAGCCTGTGCCCCGGCGCGGATCCACGTGTCGAGACCGCTGACGCCGGTGCGGCGCGCGGCCTCGTACGACGCCGGGTTGTAGGCGATCGCGCCGATTTCACCGGCGAGCGAGTTGCCGGCGTCGACCGCCGCCGTGGCCTGTGCGGACTTGAGGTAGCGGACGCCGCGGTCCACCGCCGCGTCCGCGCCGCCGGCGTCGGCGAGCGCCTGGACGATCAAGCCGGTGCTGTTGGTGTTCGGGGCTTCCGTGCCGACACCGCCGCCCCAGCCGCCGGACGCGCTCTGGTTCGCCGTCATCCACTTGACGGTCCTGGAGATCGGCTCGTCGAGTCCGGCCGCCCCCGCCTTCCGCGCGGCCAGCATCGCCGACAGCGCGAGTCCGGTCGCGTCGCCGTCCGAGGACGACAGATCGAATGCCTTGCCTTCGTCGCAGGTCGAGATCTTGTAGCCGGTCGGCGTGACGTGGTCGCCGGTCTCCTTCGTCGGGATCAGGCCGAAGAAGACCCGGAAGTAACCCTCGGAACACTGCTGGGTCAGCATCTTGTCGATGGCCTGCTGGTCGTTCTCACCCGCGACGGCGAGCCCGGTCACGCCGAGCGCCTGGCCGAACATGTTGGCGTTGTTGGTCACGGCATCGGCGAGAGCGGGATCCTTCGAGTAATCGCTGATCCGGCCTT
Source organism: Amycolatopsis sp. lyj-112 (assembly GCF_046549055.1). Taxonomy (NCBI): domain Bacteria; kingdom Bacillati; phylum Actinomycetota; class Actinomycetes; order Pseudonocardiales; family Pseudonocardiaceae; genus Amycolatopsis; species Amycolatopsis sp. lyj-112. The sequence continues at coordinate 183,531 of NZ_JAJPWS010000012.1, forward strand.
TGTCGGGGCCCTTGCGCATGATCGCGCCCCGGGTCTCGGCGACCATGTCGTGGCCGTCGAAGTTCCGCGGATCGCGGCCGGAGATCTGGGCGGCGAGCAGGGTCTTGGCCGCGGCGCCGCCGAGGATGACGGCGTCGTAGCCGGCGCCGGGGACCAGGCCGTCCCAGGTGTAGTAGTCGGTGGCGTGGCCCTGGGTGTCGAGGAAGTCCGCGATCGGCGCGGCGAGCGCGCCGTCGCCCGAGGCGTACATCGAGAACAGCGCGTCGAGCATCAGGCCGTGGTCGGGCAGCGCGCCGCCGTTGGGATTCTCGAACGTGCCGTCCGGCTTCATCTTGGTCGAAAGCCATTTCGAGCTCGCACGGGCCGCGTCGCGGTCGTTCGCGGCGGTCGCGGTGCCGGTGAGGAGGGCGGCGATCACGCCGACGCTGACGGCGAACGACACGGCGGCCAGATACTCGCGGCGGCGCATGTTCCTCCTCCTTGCGGCATAAGGAGGACAGGCGCGGGACGCCGGAGTCACCCCTGCTTCTCGCGACAGTGGTCGGACTTCTTGGTGGTTCCTCCGCCCGTGCGGTACCCCGGCTCACCATCGAAGATGGCCCACGGTTGCGCGACAGCGCCGGATTTCGACCGGCTTCCCCGTCACGGGCGGCGGTGTTCAGTTGTCGAGCTTTGCGAGGTTAACACCCGATCACTTGCCGCAGGCACCGCTGACCAGGTCGTTGCCAGGATCACAGCGACGGCGGCGCCACGGGCTTGCCCCGGGATGAGACCCTTTGGGCCGTCCGGATCATTCAGGACGGACGTGGGGGAAAGGGATCTCATGAGACGCTGGGTAATCGCCGTCACCGTGCTGTGCGGAATCGGACTGGCCGCCGCGCCGGCTTCGGCCGCCACCACCAACAAGGCCGACTCGGCCGCCGGCTGGCTCGCCAGGCAGATGGCCGACGGCGAACGGCTCGAAGTCGACTTCGGCGGCGAAAAGTACCCCGACCAGGGCCTGACGATCGACGCCGTCTTCGCGTTCGCCGCCTCCGGGGTTTCCGGCACGAACGCGGGCAAGGCGATCGCGTGGCTGGCGAAGCCGGAGATCACCACGGGCTACGTCGGCAGCGGCACCGAGGCGTACGCGGGCGCGCACGCCAAGCTGATGCTCGCCGCGCAGATCCGGGGCAAGAACCCGTCGTCGTTCGGTGGCGTGGACCTGAAAGCGGGACTGCTCTCGCTGCTCGCGCCGTCCGGCCGGTTCTCCGACCGATCCGAATTCGGCGACTACTCCAACGCCCTCACCCAGTCGCTCGCCCTGCTCGCGCTGGACCGCACCCCCGCGGGCGCTCCCGCGTCGGCCGTCACGTTCCTCGCGGGCACCCAATGCGCGGACGGCGGCTTCCCGCTGAACTTCGGCGAAGCGACTTGCACGAGCGACGTCGACTCGACCGCGATGGTCGTGCAGGCCCTGCGCGCCACCGGTGACGCGGCGAACGCCGGCGAAGGCACCTCGTGGCTGGTCACCCAGCAGCACGCCAACGGCGGTTTCGGTGTCGGCGCGAACGCCCCGAACGCCAACAGCACCGGCGTCGCCGCCCAGGCGCTCGCGGGCCACCGTCCCGCCGCCGCGGTCAAGGCCCGGCAGTTCCTGAAGTCGCTGCAGGTCGGCTGCACCGGGGCCGTCGCGGACCGGGGCGCGATCGCTTACGACACGACCGGGTTGAACGCGGTTACCGCTCCGCGCGCGACGGCGCAGGGCATCCTCGGGCTGGCTCGAGTGCCGTTGAGCGAGCTGGGTGGCGGCGGACGTCCGCAGGCCCCGGTACTCGCCTGCCCGTGAGCTCGGCCTGTTGACGCGTGAGGGCCACCCTCAGGGACTCTGAGTCCCTGAGGGTGGCCCTCACGCGCTCTCCACGCTTGATCCGGGCGTCAGACCTCGGGATCGATTCAGAGGTTTTCTGCTAGCCTCGCCCTGTTTCGCGGCTCATCGTTGCGCCGCTTCGATATCGACTCATCGAGGAGCGAAGTTGACTGCGATCTCCCGCGTCAAGGGCCGTGAGGTTCTCGACAGCCGAGGCAATCCGACCGTCGAAGTCGACGTCGAACTGGCGGACGGTTCGCTCGGCCGGGCCGCCGTGCCGTCGGGTGCCTCCACCGGGACCAAGGAGGCCGTCGAACTCCGCGACGGGGACAAGACCCGCTTCCACGGCAAGGGTGTGCGCAAGGCCGTCGACGCCGTCAACACCGAGATCGCCGAGGCGATCATCGGGCGCGACGCGGAGGCGCAGGCCGACGTCGACCGCGCGCTGATCGCGCTGGACGGCACCGCGAACAAGGCCCGGCTCGGCGCCAACGCCACGCTCGGCGTCTCGCTCGCCGTGGCCAAGGCCGCCGCGGCCGCCAGCAACCTTCCGTTGTACCGCTACGTCGGCGGCGTGTTCGCGCACCTGCTGCCGATGCCGATGATGAACATCATCAACGGCGGGGCGCACGCGGACAACCCGATCGACTTCCAGGAGTTCATGATCGGCCCGCTCGGCGCGGAGACCTTCGCCGACGCGGTCCGGATGGGTTCGGAGGTCTTCCACACGCTGCGCAAGTCGCTGCACGAAGCCGGGCATGGCACCAACGTCGGCGACGAAGGCGGCTTCGCGCCGAACCTCAACTCGGCCGACGAGGCACTCGAGTTCGTCCTTCGCGCGATCGAACAGTCCGGCTACACGCCCGGCGAGGACATCGCTCTGCTGCTGGACCCGGCCGCGTCGGAGTTCTACACCGGCGGCGTCTACGACTACACCGGTGAGGGCCGCAAGCGCAGCGTCGAGGAGCACGTGGCCTACCTCGCCGACCTCACCACGCGCTACCCCATCGTGTCCATTGAGGACGGTCTGGCCCAGGACGACTTCGACGGCTGGAAGCAGCTCACCGACACCATCGGCGATCGCGTGCAGCTCGTCGGCGACGATGTGTTCTGCACCAACGTGAATCTGCTCAACGACGGGATCGAACGCGGTATCGCGAACTCGATCCTGGTCAAGGTCAACCAGATCGGCACGCTCACCGAAACGCTGACCACGGTCGAAACCGCGCACAAGGCCGGCTACTCCGTGGTGATGTCCCACCGCTCCGGCGAAACCGAGGACACCACCATCGCCGACCTCGCCGTGGCCACCAACTGCGGCCAGATCAAGACCGGTTCGCTGTCGCGGTCCGACCGCACCGCCAAGTACAACCAGCTCATCCGCATCGAAGAGGAACTCGGCTCCGAAGCCCGCTACGCAGGCACCGCCACCCTCCGCGGACGTCGCTGACCGTGAGACCGCGGGCCGGATCACGTCCGGCCCGCGGTCCCCGGTTCAGAGCGCGAGCCGCGGCCAGGACCCCGTGTCGCGCAACAGTTGCCGGTCGTGCGTGGCGATCACCACCGCGGCCGGGGTGGACCCGAGCGCGACGGTCAGCTCGTCGACGAGCGCGGCCGACAGGTGGTTGGTCGGTTCGTCCAGCAGCAGCACGTGCGGGCGTCGGGCCAGCACCAGCGCCAGGTCCAGCCGCCTCCGGGCGCCGACCGAAAGCTCGGCCACCGGACGTCGCCGGTCGTAGCCGCCGAGCAGACCCAGCTCACCCAAGCCCGGCCCGGAAACGCCCGATCGCGTGAGCTGTTCGTCGTACAGTTCCGCCGCCGTGCGCGTGCCCGGCAGATCGGATTCCTGGCCCAGCCGCCCGATCCGCACCGGCCGGGCGCGGACGACCGTGCCCGTGCTCGGTTCCAGGTCACCGGCCAGCACGGTCAGCAACGTCGACTTTCCCGCGCCGTTGGGCCCGGTGACCACCAGCCGGTCACCGGCGTCGAGCGCCAGGCCGGCCGGACGCGAAAGCCTCCCGGCCACGGTCACCGCGTCGGCCCGCAGCAGGGTCGCGCCCCGGTACCCGGGCAGTTCGGGCATGGCGAACCGGGCGGGTGGCGGCGGGATCGCCACCACGTGCGCGGTCAGTTCGTCCTGCCGTCGATGGACCGCCCTGACCAAGCCGGGAGCGCGGCTGGCGCGGCTGTGCCTTTTGTGTCCTTTCTCGGGTCGCCAGTTGTCGCGCAACCGGTTCTGTGCCGCGGAGAGGTCGTCGGCGAGGCGCTGCCGCTCCGCGATCTGCTCGGCGTGCAACGCCTCCCAGCGGGCACGCTCGGCTCGGCGAGCCTCGACGTAAGCGGCGTAACCACCGCCATAGACCCGCGGCCGGTCGTCACTGGACGGGTCAAGGTCGATCACCGACGTCGCCACATCGGCCAGCAACGCCCGATCGTGGCTGACCAGCACGACCACACCCGGATGAGCACGCAGCCGCTCGGTCAGATGATCGAGCCCGGCCGCGTCGAGATGGTTGGTCGGTTCGTCGAGCAGCAGCACGGAATGCCCGGCCCCGAGCAGGCAGGCGAGCCGGACCCGGTGCCGCTGCCCGACCGAAAGGGTGCCGAGCGGGCGGCTCCGATCGTCGACCGCGTTCAGCGCGGCCAGCGACACTTCGACGCGCCGATCGGCGTCCCACGCGTCGAGCGTCTCGACCTCGGTGAGCGCGTCGGCGTAGACGTCGTCCGCGCCGGGCAGGCCGTCGGCGAGGGCGTCGGTCGCGCGTTCCAAGCGGGCCAGAGCACCCCGCACGGCGGCCAGTTCGAGATCGATCAGGGTGCCGACGGTTTCGGTGGCGTCGAGCGGGATCTGCTGGTCGGCGACGCCGATCGAACCCGCGCGGTACACCTCACCGTGGTCGACGGGCAGGTCACCGGCGAGCACCCGGAGCAGGGTGGTCTTGCCGCGGCCGTTCTCGCCGACGACGGCGACCCGGTCACCGGCCGCCGCGACGAGATCGACTCCGGAAAGCACGGGGCGGCCGCCGAAGGTGAGGTGGACGCCGGACAGGCGGAGGTGCGCCGCGCGCACCAGCGCGGGCGGAAGAGGGGATGACAAGGAACTGCCTCCAACGAAAGTGATGAGCAGAGAGGACGAAGTCCGGCACCGCGGCTCGCGGTACCGGTGGAGGCGTCGTCCCTCAGAGGAACAGAAGTTGCTGCATCACGATCGGCAGAGTAGGTCAGCGCCGGACTCCTCGCATCCGAATTTCCGCGGATTCAGGTCCGGAGGCCGACAGGGTTGGTCAGGGCGCCGATGCCGTCGATGGCGACGGTGACCTCGTCCCCCGGCTTCATCGGCCCGACACCGGCGGGACTGCCGGTGAGCACGACGTCGCCGGGGTGCAGGGTGAACCAGCGGGTGACCCAGGCGAGGATCTCGCCGACGCCGAAGATCATCCGGCCGGTGCCGGACCGCTGGACGATCCGGTCACCGAGCCGCGTGGTCAGGCCCAGGTCCCCGGCGTCGATCCCGGTGGTGATCCAGGGCCCGAGCGGGCAGAAGGTGTCCGCGCTCTTCGCCCGCGCCCATTGCCCGTCGGCCCGCCAGTCGTGGGCGGTGACGTCGTTCGCGCAGGTGAACCCGAGGATGTGGGCGGCGGCATTGCCGGCGGTGACGTTCCTGGCGGTCTTCCCGATGACGACGGCCAGTTCGCCCTCGTATTCGAGGCGCTCGACCTCCGGTGGATGCAGGATCGGCTGCCGGGGCCCGATGACGGCGTTGGGCGCCTTGAGGAACAAGGCCGGCTGCTCCGGCCAGGGACGGCCCTTTTCCTCGACCTGACAGGGATAGTTGCTGCCGACGCAGACGATCGTGCGCGGATCGCACGGCGCCAGCAGACGGACATCGGCGAGCGGTCCGACGACGGCGCCGGGACCGGCGACCGGGTCGTAGGCGCGGACGATGTCACCGTCGCAAGTGGACTCGACGCAACCGGTGCGGTCGTACCCCTTGGTGGCGAAGCGGATCAGTCTCATCCCAGTGCCTCGCGGACCAGTTCGAGCGGATGCCAGGCGGTGCGGCCGACCCCGTGGAAGATCTGCTGACGGCACGAAACCCCGGTCGCGGCGACCAGCGTTTCGGCCGGTTCCTTTTCGATGGCGGGGAAAAGCCGGTCACGTCCGACGGCCATCGAGGTTTCGTAGTGCTCGGCCTCGAAACCGAACGAGCCCGCCATCCCGCAACAGCCGGAGTCGATCTCGGCGACCTCCAGGCCCGGGATCCGGCGCAGAAGCGCCATGGTGGCGGCGGTGCCGACTTCGGCCTTCTGATGGCAGTGTCCGTGGAAGACGACCCGGCGGCCGCTGAGCCAGGACCGCTCGGGCAAGCGCAGCCTGCCGTCGTCGATGGCTTCGACGAGCAGCTCTTCGACCTGGCGCACCCTTTCCTTGACCTGCAGGGCTTCCGGCAGATCCGGGAGCAGCGCCACCGTCTCGTCTCGCAGGGTGAACACACACGAGGGCTCACACCCGACGATCGGCGATCCCGGCTCGGTGTCCCGGGCCAGCGAGGTGACCAGGCCGGTGGCCTTCCGCTTGGCGTCGTCGAGCAGCCCTTTGGACAGGCTCGAACGCCCGCAGCAGCCACCGCCGGCGAGGTTCACCGACCAGCCCGCGGTTTCGAGCAACTCGATCGCGGCCTTGCCGATCTGCGGTTCGGTGTAGGTGGTGAAGGAGTCGGCCAGCCAGTTGAGCGTGCCCGCCGTCCCCGCCGGTGTGCTGCGCTTCCGGTTCCAGCGCACCAGGTTGTCCCGCACGAACCTCGGCATGGGCCGTTCGGCCTTGATACCGACGACGCGTTCCATGAGCGCGCGCACCAGGCCGACACGACCGGGCACATTGGACAGTGGAGCGGTGGCCGAGCCCAGTTTGTTGAGGAACCGGATGGACCCGAAGATCCGCGAACGGAACGGAATGCCGTGCTGCTCGTGGTGCTGGTGCAGGGTCTCGGCCTTGAGCGAGGCCATGTCGACGCTCATCGGGCATTCGCTCTTGCAGGCCTTGCACATCAGGCAGAGGTCGAGGATCTCGTGGAGGCGCTCGTCGCCGAGCGCGGCCTTCGGGTCCGGCTCGGACAAGGCCTTGACCAAGGCGTTGGCACGGCCGCGCGTGGAATGCTCTTCCTGCAAGGTGACCTGATAGGACGGACACATCACGCCGCCGGTGGTCTTGCGGCACAGCCCGATGTTCATGCAGCGGTCGGCGGCGTCGCGCATCCCGCCACCGCCGATGACCTCGAACGACAGCATCGTCCGCAGCGGGGGCGCGGGCGGAAGGGCGTCGCGGTCACGCAGGTTGTCGGTCATCGGCGGGGCATCGACGATCTTGCCGGGGTTCATCGTTCCCGCCGGGTCGAACAGTTTCTTGACCTGGCGCATCGCCTCGTAGAGCTCGTCGCCGAAGATCTCCCGGTTGAACTCGGACCGGGCCAGGCCGTCGCCGTGCTCGGAGGAATTCACGCCGCCGTACTCGGCGACGAGGTTCTTGATCTTCTCGGCGACCACGCGCATGGTGTCGACCTGCGCGGGATCGGTGAGGTCGACGAACGGGCGGATGTGCAGGCAGCCGACCGAACAATGGCCGTAGAAACCGGCTTCGAGACTGTGTTCGTCGAGGATCTCCTTGAACCGCCCGGTGTACTCGGCGAGATGTTCGGGAGCGACGGCGGTGTCCTCGATGAACGCCAGCGGCCGTTTGGTGCCCTCACCGGCGGCCATCAGCAGGCCGAGGCTGGACTTGCGCACCTTGAGCAGGGCCGCCTGTTCGGCCGCCGTGACGGCCTTGAGCGTGTGATAGCCGTGCCCGTTCCGCTCCCACAGGGCGGCGACCTCGTCGAGCTTGGGGGCCAGTTCGGTCTCGTCGTCGCCGGAGAAGGACACGAACAGCAGGGCCGCGGGGTCACCGACGAGGTAGTTGCCAAGATCGGCGTACTCGATCTTCTCCCTGGACAGGTCGAGGATGGTCTTGTCCATCATCTCGACCTGATGGGGGTGGCAGCTCAAGGCATCGAGGGTGGCCGAAATCGCGCCGTGGACGGTCTCGAAATGCCCGACCGCGTAAACGGTCTTCTTCGGTTTCGGCACCAGATCGACGATCGCGCGGGTGATCAGGACGAGGGTGCCCTCGGCGCCGACGACGAACTTGGCCAGATCGAAGACGCCGGTGTCCTCGTAACCGGCGAGGCGATCGAGCCGGTAACCGCAGGCACGGCGCCAGAACATCGGCATGCCTTCGGCGATCGCCTTCTCGTGGGCGGTGACGAGTTCGGGCAGGTCGCGATAGAGGCGCCCTTCGAGGGTGTCGGCCTCGGCGCGGCGTTTGCGTTCGGTTTCGTCGACAGGCTCCAGACGGGCGGTGGAACCGTCGGCGAGCACGACGTCGAGGGCACGGATGTGGTCGATGGTCATGCCGAAGGTGAGCGACCCGGAGCCGGCGGAGTTGTTACCGACCATCCCGCCGATGGTGGCGCGGTTGCTGGTGGAGGTGTCCGGGCCGAACATCAGCCCGTGCTCGGCCGCGGCCTTGTTGAGCTGATCCTGCACGACACCGGGTTCGACGACGGCGGTGCGGGCGACGGGATCGAGGTCGAGGATCCGGTTCATGTGCCGGGAAAGATCGAGCACGAGACCGGGTCCGACGGTCTGCCCGGCGAGGCTCGTGCCCGCCCCTCGGGGCACGAGCGGGACGCCGAACTCCGCCGCCGTGGCGACGGCGGCGGCGACGTCGTCCTGATCGAGGGGGAAGACCACGCCCAGCGGCATGATCGAGTACATGCTGGCGTCGCGGGAGAACAGGTGGCGGGTGTAGTCGTCGAAGTCGACCTCACCGCGAATCCGTGCGCGCAGCACGTCTTCGAGCGGGCCGGTGGTGGAGCGGGTCAGTTCGGCTGTCATCGGCGGTGTCCTCTCGCTAGTCGTTCTGCAGAACCTCGAGCGCGTCCTGCAGGCCGCGCGGATCGGCTGGGACACCGGCGAGCGTGAGTCCCATTTGGACACCGGCGAGGGTTCCGGCGAGCGTGAGGTCGTTGAACGCGCCGAGGTGGCCGATCCGGAAGATCTTCCCGGCGAGTTTCCCCAGCCCTGCCCCCAAAGACATGTCGAAGCGGTCGAGGATGACGGCGCGGACCTTGTCGGCATCGACGCCTTCGGGGACCAGGACCGCGGTCAGCGCACCGGAATGCTCGCGCTCGTCCTGGCAGAGGACCTCCAGGCCCCAGCCGCGCACGGCGGCGCGAGTGGCGGCGGCGTGGCGCGAGTGGCGTGCGAAAACGTTCTCGAGTCCCTCGTCGTAGAGCAGCCGCAGGGCTTCCTTCAGCCCGTACATCAGGTTGGTATTGGGGGTGTACGGGAAGAATCCGCGCTCGTTCGCGGTCAGCATCGGGCCCCAGTCCCAGAAGATCTTCGGCAGGCCCGAGGTCTTGGCGGCGTTGAGGGCCTTGTCGCTGATCGCGTTGAAACTCATCCCGGGCGGGAGCATCAGGCCCTTCTGGGACCCGGCCACCGTGACGTCGACACCCCACTCGTCGTGCCGGTAGTCGATGGAGCCCAGTGAAGAGATCGTGTCGACCAGCAGCAGGGCGGGGTGCCCGGCGGCGTCGATCGCGCCCCGGATCTCCGGGATACGGCTGGTGACGCCGGTCGAGGTCTCGTTGTGGACCACGCAGACGGCCTTGATCCGGTGCGCCTTGTCGGCGGTGAGTTTTTCGACGACGACCGCCGGGTCCGCGCCGTGCCGCCAGTCTCCCGGCACGAAGTCGACCTCAAGACCCAGGCCGCGGGCCATTTCGTTCCAGAGCGTGGCGAAGTGGCCGGTCTCGAAGGCCAGGACGGTGTCGCCGGCGCTGAGCGTGTTGGTCAGGGCCGCCTCCCAGGCACCGGTCCCGGTGGCGGGGTACATGACCACCGGGTTCGTGGTGCCGAAGACGGGCTTGATCTCGCTCAGCAGATGCCTGCCCAGTTCCTGGAACTCGGGACCGCGATGGTCGATGGTGGCCGCCGACATCGCCCGGAGCACCACGTCGGGGACGTTGGTCGGGCCCGGGATCTGCAGGAAATGACGGCCGGCTGTGTATGTCATATGTGCCTCCACGCTCGGCTCCGAGATTTCACAGTACGAAAACTTGGTCTCGCTGGTTGAAAGGTATACCGTGTACCGAACTCCCGTCGAGGGGGTGCACCCTAAAACTTCACTTCGCCCGGACGGCCGCCCCCGCGGCCGGCCCGGGCTCGATTCCCTGAATGAGTCAGCGCCGACCACAGAGGATTCACATGTCCATACAGCTCGTCACAGTCGTGGCTCTCGCCCTGGTGTTCCTGATCGCGACCTTGCTCCCCGTCCACATGGGGGCGCTGGCGTTCGTCGCCGCCTTTGTGATCGGCACGGTGTTCGCCGGGGAAAGCACCGACGACATCGTCTCCGGCTTTCCCGGTGATCTCTTCGTCATCCTGGTCGGGGTGACACTGCTGTTCGCCATCGCCAAGGGGAACGGCACCGTCGACCGCCTCGTGCAACTGGTGGTGCGCGCCGTCGGCGGGCGGATAGCCCTGATCCCGTGGGTGATGTTCGTGGTCACCGCGACGCTGACCGCGGTCGGTGCCGTGGTCCCGGCGGCGGTGGCGATCATCGCCCCGATCGGCATGGGATTCGCCCGCCGCTACAAGATCAACCCGATGTTGATGGGCTTGCTGATCATCAACGGTGCCAGCGCGGGCGGCTTCTCCCCCATCAGCATCTTCGGCAGCATCGTCAACGGCGTCGTGGCCCGCGACAACCTGCCCAGCAACCCCGGACTCCTGTTCGCGTCGTCCTTCGTCTTCAACCTGGTACTGAGCGCGGTGGTCTTCTTCCTCTTCGGCGGGCGTGAACTGATCCGCCGTTCGTCCACAATGGTCACCGTGACGGCTCAGCCCGCGCTCGCCCTGACCGGTTCCGGCACCCCGCCGACCACTGGCACCGGCACCGGCGGCGTCCCCGGACCGGACGACATCGAGCCGGTACCCTCCGGCGGCGAAACCGAAGAAGACGAGCGCCTGCCGCTCACCCGCGACCACGTGTTCACCCTCATCGGACTGGCCGCCCTCGCGGTGGGAGCGCTCGTCTTCGGCCTGGACGTCGGGTTCACCGCATTGACCGTGGCCACCGTGCTTTCGCTGGTGTCACCGCGTTCGGCGAAGGCGGCGATCGGCGAGGTGGCGTGGCCGACCGTGCTGCTGATCTGCGGGATCGTCACCTTCGTGGCACTCATGGAACGAGTCGGCACGATCGAATGGCTCGGCAACGCCGTCACCGGGATCGGTTCGCCGCTGCTGGCCGCGATCCTCATCTGCGCGATCGGCGCGATCGTCTCGGCATTCGCTTCCACGACGGGGATCCTCGGGGCGCTCATCCCGCTGGCGGTGCCGTTCCTGCTGGCCGGCGAGGTCGGCGCGGTGAGCATGATCATCGCGCTGGCGATCTCGTCGTCGGTCGTCGACTCCTCACCGTTCTCGACCAGCGGCGCCCTGGTGGTGGCCAACTCCCCGGCCGGGCAGAACGACAAAGTGTTCCGCGGCCTGATGATCTGGGGCTTCAGCATGTGCGCGATCGCGCCACTCACGACCTGGCTGCTGTTCATCCTGCCGGGCTGGAGCTGATACCTCGTGAGTGGTAGTGACGGTTCTAACCGTCACTACCACTCACGAGCCCTAGCCGTTCCGGCGTTCGGCCAGCCACTTCTCGGATTCGGGGGTACCGCCGTCGAGCTGATCGACCACCTCGACGAGGAAACTGCCGTGACCGTGCTCGGCCAGGGCCTTCAGCACGGCGTCGGGATCGCCCGCCTCGATGACCGCGACCAGTTCGCGGTGCCGCTCGACGTTCTGCAGCAACGATTCGCCGTCGCGGCGGGCGCTGCGGTTGAGTGCCATGCACAGCTGCATCTGCAGCGACAGCGCGCGGTACGCCTCGGTGACGCGCTCGTGCCCGGCGAGGGCGACGATCGACTGGTGGAATTCGTACTTGCGCTGAGTGAAGACACCTTCGTCGCCGTCGAGGGCTGCCTGCTCGAAAGCGGCCAGCGCGTTGCGGCAGGCCTGGAGACGCTCCGGCGCCTGGACCGGGATCCCGATCCGGACGGCGAACGCTTCGAGTTCCTCGCGCAAGGTGACGATCTCGTAGACGTCGTGGCGGGTGAGGGGACGGACGATGACGCCGCGCCGGGGATGCGGGACGACGAGGCCTTCGAAGGTCAGGTTCTGCAGTGCCTCGCGCAGCGGCGGCCGGGATACGCCGAGCCGCTCGGTGAGCTTGGCCTCGACCAGCCGTGTGCCGGGCGGGAGTTCGCCGGAAAGGATCATCGCGCGCAGGGCGCGGGTGGCCAGGTCGGCCATACTCGGCGGCGCGACGATCCGGCCGTTCTCGAATTCCACGGCGGTCATGGATACTCCCTCCCTTGCTGTATACGGTATATCAATAGTCCTCTCGCTGCGTGAGTGGTGGGTCACTTCTCGATGCGGGCCTGGATTCCCTCGAGAACTCGACCTCGCCGCGCTCCTGCCGCCCGCGGGAAAGCCCTGACGGATCGAGATCATTCCGCGGCCGCGACCCGGCGGGCGAGTTCCACCCGGGAGCGCACGCCGAGGGACGTGAAGATGTTGCGCAGGTGGTGATCCACCGTCCGGTGACTGATCACCAGCCGCCGCGCGATCTCCTTGTTGGTCTCCCCCGCCGCGACCAATCGCGTGATCGCGTCCTGCTGCGGGGTGAGCCCCGCGAGCGACCGGGGCGGCGCGTCCACCGTCTCCCCGGTCGCCCGGAGACCGGCGCGGGCACGTTCCGCGAAGCGCGTCGCACCGACGTTCTCGAAGCCCCGCAAGGCATCGCGGAACTGATCGCGCGCGTCCTTGGCGCGCCGGTGCCTGCGCAACGACGTGGCGTAGGCGAGCCGGGTCCTGGCGAGTTCCATGGCGCCGCCCGCCAGCCGGTGAGCGTCGATGGCCAGGCGGAAGTGGTGTTCGGCGGTGACGGCGTCCGCCGCGGTCAGCCCGTGGCAGCGATGGCTCAGCGCGAGCCAGCAGGGTTCGGCGCCCGCCAGGGTCCAGCGATCGAAGACGTCGAGCGCCTTCCGCGCGCGTTCGGGCCGCCCGGCGAGCACGGCGGCTTCGACGAGTTGCGGTGTGGCGAGCGCGCGGATCACCGGCTGGTCACCGCAAACACCCGAGGCGAGGTCTTCGAGTCTGCCCAAGGCGTCGTCCGGACGATCTTCGGCCAGGTCGAGACAGGCGTTCGCCCACGCGGCGATGGCGGCCGGCCGCCCGAGACCCCGGTTCGCGATCCCCTCGGTCGCCTCGTCCAGTTCGGGCGCCCGGTCGCCGACCAGCGCGGCGGCGAGGCCGAGGAGCGTCAGGTGTTCCATCCGCAGGTTGTGGGGAGCGTGCAGCCCGTCGAGGGAAGCCGCTCTGGCGCAAGGAATGCGGTCGAGCACGATCGCCGAGAGCGAGAGATAGATCAACGCCCAGGGCAGTTCCGCGTGCCGTTTGCCGAGCCGCGCGCGGCTCACCGCGGCGGCCGCGCATTCGTGCGCTCGTTCCGCGTGCCCCCGGGCGAAAGCGGCCTCGGCGGCCCAGACGGCTCCGGCGACGTCGGCACCGGTCATCCCCCGGCGGACGGCCACCTCCAGCGGATCGGCGGCGTCGTCGTGGCGGTCGGCGAAGACCGAGGTGAGACCGGCGAAATGGGCGGACACCAAGCCGTCTTCGGCGGGGATCGCCCGGGCCAGGCCGCGATATCCGCTCATGTCACCCCCGAGCCGCCGCGCCTCGCCGGCCAGCAGGAGCGCGACGGCGGGGTCGGGCAGGAGTTCCGCCGCCGTCGTCAGTTCGTGGGTGGCCACCGCCGGGTCACCGTCGCGCAGTTCGATCTCGCCGTGCAGCAACGCCACCGCACCCGGTTCGGAGTCCACTCGCGACAGCAGCAGCCGGGCCCAGCCCGGTCTGCCCGCCTGCCAGGCCGCCCCGGCCGCGGCCAGCAACCGCTCCGCCCGCACCGACGGATCGGCGGTCAAGGCAGCCGCCCGTTCCAGCTGCCGGGCCGAGGCCGTGTGGTCCGCGGCGGGCGCGGTGGCGAGTTCGTCGGCGAGCGGCGCGAACGGCGTGGCGGTCGCCATCGCGCGGTGCCAGAGCACGTCCGGGCCTTCCAGGAGGGCCGCCAGGTGGGCGTGCGCCGCCCGGCGATCCGCCGGGGACGCCGCCGCGTACCACGTCGACTGTGTCGCCTTGCTCGCCGAAACGTCCATATGGGCGGCCAAAAGCCGGACGCGTTCGCCGGAGGGCATCGCGTCCAGCTGTGCCGTGTAGCGGAGCAACCGCGACTTGAGCACCGGCGAGACCGGCTCGCGGCCGGACGCCTGCGCGGGTGTCAGTGAGGACGCGAGTTCGACGAGGTCGGCCGGATTCCCGCCGCCCAGTTCGACCAGTTGCGGACGGACCCCGGCCGGCACGCCGCGGTCACGCAGCAGCAGATCCGCCGCGTCGTCGGTCAAGGGAGCGAGTTCGACGGACTCGAATTCCTCGGACCCGGACAGCGAGGCCAGCACCATCCCGATCGGCTGCCCGGACAGCCGTCGCGCCGCGAACCCCAAGGCCGCCAAGGACTCCGCGTCGATCCACTGCGCGTCGTCCACCCAGCAGACGGCGGGTACCGGAATCGCGCTCAGCCGGCCGAGGGTTTCCGCGCCGCCGGAGACCGGGGTGCCGAACATCCGGTGCAGCGCGCCGAATGGCAGCGCGCGTTCGGCCCGCAGGCCCCGGACGCCGAGGAGACGGACGCCCGTCGTGGCGCGCAAGGCGGTCAGCAAGGCCGACTTGCCCAGCCCTTCCGTGCCGCGGACGAGCACGGCGTTGCCGGCGACCGACCGCAGCCCGCCGAAGAGGGCTTCCCTGCCCCGGAGCGGGTACGCGGCCACATCCCGGACAGGCATCGGCGCCTCCTCGAAGTCCCCTCCGATGAAACACTAGGCGCAAGTGTTTCACAAGGTCCTGTTTCAGGAGGCGCTGTTTCACAGGGTCCTGCTCGGCACCCGTCCTTCCACGAGCGCCGCGAGCAGCGTCGACGCCGCGTCCAGGTCCGGGGTCCGGGACGCGAGGACGTCGGAGTACAGGAACGCCTCGCCCAGCCGGACGATCGCGTAACAGAGGCTGCCCAGGCTCACCGAAGGCGTGAATCCCCCGGCGTCGACGTCGCGGCGCAGCAACTCGACATGCGCCGCGATCACCCTCGGCTGGACCCTCCCGTCCGGATCGGTGAGCAGCCGGATCGCGACCGCCGGCTCGTCGTCGAGGAAGCGGCGGAAGCCCTCGCTCGCCGCGAGCACCGACCGGTACTCGGTCATGATCGCGAGGCATCGCAGTTCGCCGGCCGCATTGCGCACCACATCGCCCTCATCGCGCTCCCAGGTGCGCACGGCGGCCGTCAGGGTGCGCTCGGACAGGTAATAGAGGGCATCACCGAGCAGATCTTCCCGGTTTCCGACACGGCGGAACAGGGTGCTGCGCGAGATGCCGAGTTCTTGGGCGAAGGCGGAGGTGTCGACGCGGACACCGCGATCGATCCACCGCGCCGCGGTGCGGACGAGGTCCTCGGCTGAGGGATTCACGATCGCCGATGGTACGGGCGACGCACCGCCTGGGAGGGGGCGCGGGCGAAGACCGGCGATTTCACCGATGCAGGCGCCTGCGGCCGTTTGCCACAGTCCATCACGACGGACTGTGTTCAACGGCGAACAGAGAGGGCACCATGCGAAGTACGACCCGGATCCTTTGTGGACTGGCAACGGTCGCAGCACTCGCCATCGCGCCAACGGCCTACGCCGCCGAGAACCCCTACGAACGGGGCCCGGCCCCGACCGAAAGCAGCATCGAGGCCTCCCGCGGCTCGTTCGCGGTGTCGCAGACATCGGTGTCGAGCCTCGCCGTCACCGGTTTCGGCGGCGGCACGATCTACTACCCCACCAGCACCGCGCAGGGCACGTTCGGCGCGGTCGCCGTCTCACCGGGGTTCACCGCGACCCAGTCGAGCATCGCGTGGATCGGCCCACGGCTGGCATCGCAGGGCTTCGTCGTGTTCACCATCGACACCAACACGATCTACGACCAGCCCGCCAGCCGCGGTGACCAGTTGCTGGCCGCGCTGGACTACCTGACCCAGCGCAGCAGCGTCCGCACCCGCGTCGACACCTCCCGCCTCGCCGTGGCCGGGCACTCGATGGGCGGAGGCGGCTCGCTCGAAGCCGCGCAGGACCGGCCCTCGCTCCAGGCGGCGGTGCCGCTCGCGCCGTGGAACACGCAGAAGTCGTGGTCCTCGCTGCGGGTGCCGACGTTCGTCATCGGCGGCGAGTCCGACTCGGTCGCACCGGTGGCGTCGCACTCGATCCCGTTCTACACCTCCATTCCCGCCTCGTCGGAGAAGGCCTACATGGAGCTGGACAACGCGAGCCACTTCTTCCCGAACACGGCGAACACGACCATGGCCAAGTACACGATCTCGTGGCTGAAGCGGTTCGTGGACAACGACACCCGCTACGAGCAGTTCCTCTGTCCCGCCCCGGACGACCGGGCGATCAGCGACTACCGCGACACCTGCCCGCACGCCTGATCCCAGGTCCCGGCGCGGCCGCGGTCCGGCCGCGCCGGGACCTGTTCCACCCTTTCCTTTCCGCTGTTGGGAGTTCTTGCGTGGCCTCGACCCTGTCGTCCTTCGAGATGTCCGGCGTATCGGTGACCTTCGGTGGTCTCGTCGCGCTGTCCGACGTCTCGCTGATCGCCGAGCCGGGCCAGGTGCTCGGTGTGATCGGCCCGAACGGGGCGGGTAAGACCACGCTGTTCAACGTGGCGTGCGGGTTCGTCCGGCCGGACACCGGGACGCTGTCCTGGCGCGGCGGCGAACTGAGACGGCTGCGCCCGCATCACCTCGCCGGGCACGGCATCGCCCGCAGCCTCCAGGAACTCGGCCTGTTCAGCCGGATGACCGTGCTGGACAACGTGCTGGTGGGCGCGGACAGGCACGCGAAGACCGGCTTCTGGCCGTCACTGCTCGGCCTGCCTCGCCGGGCCCGGGACGAGAAAGCCTTGATCGAACGGGCGATGACCCGGCTCGAGGAGTTCAGGATCGCCGACGTGGCGGGCCGCTACCCGTCGAGCCTCCCGTATCCGGTGCGTAAACGGGTCGCCCTCGCGCGGGCACTGGTCGGCGAACCGGATCTGCTGCTGCTCGACGAACCCGCTGGCGGGCTGTCGTCGGCCGAGATCACCGAGATCGGCGACCTGATCCGTGGCCTGACCGGCCGGATGTCGGTGATGCTCGTGGAGCACCACATGGATCTGGTGATGACCGTCTGCGACCACATCGTGGTGCTGGACTTCGGCAAGGTGATCGCCCGCGGGACACCGGACGAGATCCGGGCGGATCCGGCGGTCCAGGCGGCCTACCTCGGCGAAGAGGTGACCTCCCATGCTGACCGTTGAGAATCTGTCGGCGAGCTACGGCCCGGTGCGTGCGCTCGACTCCGTGAGCCTCTCGGCCGCGGAAGGCGAGATCACCGCGGTGCTCGGCGCGAACGGCGCCGGCAAGACCACCTTGCTGCGCACCATTTCCGGTTTGGTCCGGCCCACGAGCGGCAGCGTGACCCTCGCCGGCCGCGACGTCACCGGAGTGTCCACAGAGGACCTTCCCGGCCTCGGGCTCGCGCACGTACCCGAAGGCCGTGGCGTGCTCGCCGAACTGACCGTCGAGGAGAACCTGCGGCTCGGCGCGCTCGGGTCGGGCAGCCGCGCGACGGCACGTCACCTGCGCCGGATCTACGACCTGTTCCCGGTTCTGGCCGAACGCAAGGGCGGGCTCGCGCACGTGCTCTCCGGCGGGGAACGACAGATGCTGGTGATCGGCCGCGCGCTGTTGTCCCGGCCGAAGGTGCTGCTGCTCGACGAACCGTCCTTGGGCCTCGCTCCCCTGATCGTCGCGCAGATCTTCGACCTGCTGCGCGGTCTCGTCCACGACGACGGGCTGGCCGTCGTCCTGGTCGAGCAGAACGCGCGCAGCGCGCTGTCCATCGCGGACCACGGCGTCGTGCTCAACCTCGGCAAGGTGGTCGTCCGGCGCGACGCGGCCGCCCTCGTCGCGGACGACGACCTGCGTCACGCCTACCTCGGATTCTGAAAGGGGCCTTGTGCAGCAACTACTGACCACCACGCTGACCGGCCTGACGCTGGGCGTGGTCTACGCCGCGTTCGCCCTGGCGCTGGTCCTGATCTGGCGGGCGACACGGATCGTGAACTTCGCGCAGGCGCCGATGGCGATGATCACCACCTACATCGCCCTGGTGCTGATCGACGCGGGCTGGTCGTACTGGCTGGGCTTCGTCGTCGCGCTGCTGTCCGGGCTGGTGCTCGGTGCCGTGGTGGAACGCTTCGTGGTCCGGTTCGTCTCCGGCAAGGCCGAGATCAACGCCGTGATCCTCACCCTCGGGCTGTTCATCGTGCTGCACGCGGTGGCCGCGATCGTGTTCGGCGCGCGGTACCGGTCGTTCCCGGCGCCGTTCGGGCTCACCGGCTTCCGGGTCGGCGACACGACGATCGCGCTGACCGGGTTCGGTGTGTTCACCATCGTCGCCGTCAGCGTGGTGCTGACCGGGCTCGTACTGTTGTTCCGCGGTACCGATCTCGGCTTGCGGATGCGGGCGGCGGCCTTCGACCAGGAGGTGTCCCGGCTGCTCGGGGTGCGGGTCGGGCGGATGCTCACGCTCGGCTGGGCGCTCGCCGCGCTCGCCGGTTCGCTGTCAGGGCTGCTGATCGCGGGCGGCGGTCTCGTCCATCCGTCCTATATGGACGGTGTGGTCGTCTACGGTTTCGTCGCCGCGGTGCTGGGCGGGCTGGACAGCCCGGTCGGCGCGGTCGTCGGCGGCGTCGTGCTGGGACTTTCGCTGAGCTTGATCAGCGGGTACGTCGGTTCGGAACTGGTTCCGCTCGCCGCGCTGGCGATGCTCATGGTCGTGCTGCTGCTCAAACCCGGCGGCCTGTTCTCGAGCGTCCGTGAGCGGAGGGTCTGAAGTGGTCCGCAGGCATCTGCTGTTCGCGCTCGCCGCGCTGGTCGTCGTCGTGCTCGTACTCGAGACCACCGGCCCGTTCCTCAACGCGCAGTTCACCGCGATGGCGTACTTCGCGATCGCGGCGGGCGGCCTGACCGTCCTCACCGGACTGAACGGGCAGCTCTCGCTCGGCCATGGAGCGTTGATGGCGGTCGGCGCCTACACGACCGCGCTCCTGCTCCGGTCGCCCGACACTTCCCTGCCCCTGCCGGTGATCCTGCTGCTGGCCGTCGTGGTCACGCTGGTCGTCGGGGCGGTCGTGGGGGTCGCCGCGGCCCGGCTGCACGGGCCGTATCTCGCCGGCGCAACACTCGCGCTCGCCGTCGCCGTACCCGGGATCCCCTTGTTCTTCAGCGAATCCCTCGGCGGCGAACAGGGACTGACCGTGCGGATGCCGGAGATCCCCGGCTGGCTCGCGGACGCCGCGTACTTCGTCACCGGCCAGGACCTCACGCAGATCCGCTACCTCGCGTACCTCTCCTGGATCGCCGTGCTCCTCGTTTTCGTGCTGCTGGCGAACCTGTCCCGGAGCCGCGTCGGCCGCAACTGGCAGGCGGTGCGCGACGACGACGTCGCCGCCGAACTGGCCGGGATCGACCTCGGCCGCGCACGGGTTCAGGCGTTCGTCGTCAGCGCTGGTTGCGCGGGGCTCGCCGGTGCGCTGATGGCGTTGTCGGCCCGGCTCGCCGCACCGAGCGGGTTCGCGCTGACGTTGTCACTGCTGCTGGTTTCCGCGGTGGTGCTCGGCGGCCTGGGAAGTCTGGCCGGGGCGCTCGTCGGGGCGGCGATGCTGACGTTCCTGCCGCCGCTGGTGTCCGAAGCCGGGACGGACCTCGGGCTCGCCGATGTCCAGGCCGCGCAACTGGCGCCGTTGATCTACGGCCTGGTCACCGTCTTGATCGTGCTGCTCGCACCGGCCGGTGTCGCGGGCGGGCTGCGGAAACTCATCCATCGGAGGCGAAGTTCATGAAACCCTGGTTCAGAATCGCGGCACTGCTGCTGGCTGTGACGGTCACGGCCGCTTGCGGGGCGGGCGGCCGGCCCGAAGGCGAGGAGAAGGGCTCGACCGTAGGCGTCACCGACACCACCATCAAGATCGGGGCGCACTTCCCGCTGACCGGCGTCGCCGCGCCGGGCTACAGCGAAATCCCCAGCGGGCATCAGGCCTACTACGACTACGTGAACGCGAACGGCGGCATCAACGGCCGCAAGATCGAGTTCGTGGTGAAGGACGACGGGTACAACCCGACGAACACCAGCCAGGTCACCAACGAACTCGTGCTCAAGGAAGAGATCTTCGCGATGGTCGGCGGCCTCGGCACGCCGACGCACAGCGCCGTCGTCGACTTCCTGAACAACTCGAAGGTCCCGGACCTGTTCGTCTCGTCGGGTTCGCTGCGCTGGGGCGACGCCCCGAAGAAGGCGCCCTTCACCTTCGGCTGGCAGCCGGACTACGAGATCGAAGGCAAGATCATCGGCGACTGGGTGCGGAAGAACCTGCCCAACGCCAAGGTCGGCCTGTTCCTCCAGGACGACGACTTCGGCCGCGACGGCGAGAAGGGCGCGCGCCGCTACCTCGACAAGCAGATCGTGGAAGTCGCGAAGTACTCGCCGGGCAACACCGACGTCGCACCGCAGATCGCGAAACTCCAGGCCGCGGGCGTGGATCTGGTGCTGGGCTTCAACGTTCCGTCGTACACCGCACTCTCCCAGCTGGCGTCGCTGAAGATCGGTTTCAAGCCGAAGTGGTTCTACAGCAACGTCGGCTCCGACCCCGCGCTCGTCGGTTCGCTGCTCGCGCGCTTCTCCGAAGGCAAGGTGAGCAACGGCGCGTCGCTCATCGACGGCGTCATGACCACCGAGTACCTGCCTGGCGTCGACAAGCCGGAAGACCCGTGGACGAAGCTGTGGCAGAAGGTCTGGGACGCGCACGGCAAGGACGGCGGCCTGACGAACTACCGGATCTACGGGATGGCGCAGGCGTACACCTTCGTCCAGGCGTTGCAGGCGGCGGGCAAGGACCTGACGCGGGAGGGTGTCGTCAAGGCCATCGAGCAGTCCGGCAAGGGTTTCGCGGGTCCCGGCCTGGCGCCGTTCCGCTACACCGGCGACAACCACCTCGGCATCTCCGGGATGGCGGTGGTCGAACTCAAGGGCGCCGTCGGGAACGACCTGACGCCGGTGCTGGTCACCGACATCGGCGACGGCCCCATCCAGGTGGACGAATCGGCCGCCGGTGATGTCCCGCCCGCCAACGGCATCCCGGTGACACCGGGCAAGTAGAGGAGCTGGAGAGGGACGAAGGGTATCCACGGCGCCAATGCCCGTGAGTCACCTGGGGTTACAACCGGATCGAAATACGAGGAGACAACCCTTTCCAAACCAGTGAGCAATCGCGTATTTCTGCGTAGCTTCCTTCGCGTGCGAAGGAAGCTACGCAGACGTCTCGGTTCACCCTTTCTAGTGATTCCGACGACTTCAAACACCTTGCGATTTTAACTAGCACACATGTTCGAATGTTGCTAACGTTGATGTCATGACCAGCATCGATGTTCCTGAGTCGACGCGCCGCGAATGGTGGCGCGTCGACAAGAACATGCTGCTGTCGCGGACGGTGGATATCGAGATCGCGGTCCGGAAACTGCTGGCCGAGCAATATGAGGTGTATTCGGAAATTCATCGGCGTGGGTTGCGGGGTGTGTCCGGGCATGACTCGCTGGCCGGGTTGATCGAGGAAGATCTGCGCCTGACTCCCGCGGATGCGAAAGCCCGTGCCGAACGGGTGCTGGCTCTGCATCCGACGCCGACGTTCACCGGTCAGGATGTGCCCGCGGTGGCTCCGTTGGCGGCTGTGGCCGCCGCTGACGGTGTGGTGGGTGGTGCGCAGCTCGATCCGATCATCCGCACCCTCACCCAGATCCCCGCCGCGGTGCCTGAGGAGGAGGTGCGGGCCGGGGAGAAGATCTTGGTCGACCTTGCCCGGGTCGCCGGGCCGAAAGCAGTCGCCCGGGCCGGACGTGACCTGCTCGCCCGCCTGGATCCTGACGGGAAAGAACCCAAGGACGATGACCCGAAACCCACCCGCCCGGAGTTGAAGTTCGTCCATCACCGGGATGGCAGCCTCGGGGTGGTCGCGACCGTGGATCAGGAGATCTACGCCCGGTTGCGAACCGACCTCGATCCCCTGGCGAAGCCCCACAAGGCCGAGGACGGCGAACGTGATCCGCGGACTCAGGCCCAACGGTACGGAGACGCGTTCGGTGACTACGTGCGGATGAAGACCGCGAGCCCCGATTTGCCGGGTCAGGCGGGGGAATCCACCCACATCTTGATCACCATGTCGTATGAAGACCTGATCCGAGACCTCAACAACGCCCAACTCGAACTGGCCGGACCGCTCAACGCCACCGACGCGAGAACCCTGGCCTGCGACTGCCGCATCCGACCCGTCGTCCTCGGCAAAGCCGGAGAACCACTCGACGTCGGCCGCAGCGCCCGCACCGTCACCATCCCGCAGAAATACGCGTTGACCGCCCGCGACGGGGGTTGCGCCTGGCCCGGCTGCGACATGCCGGTGTTCCGCTGCACCGCACACCACATCGTCATGTGGCGACACCACGGCGAAACAAAGATCGACAACCTCGTCCTACTCTGCGGACGCCACCACAAACTCATCCACAGCAGCCAATGGAAAGTCCACATCGCCCAAGACGGACTCCCCGAATTCACCCCGCCCACCTACCTCGACCCCACCGGCACCCCACGCCGCAACACCCTGCACCTCCAGATCTGAACCACCGATGATCATGCACCAGACGAAGTCCGGGACCGTGGCCGTTTCCAGCGTGAACTCGCCTCCGGAGCGGCCCCTTCCGGAGAAGTCGACCGCAAGGGGCCGCAGCCCCGCCTCCGAGAGGTGGCTCAGCACGGGAGCCACACCTGCCCAATAGATTCCGTCCAGTGACTGGAGCTTTCTCCATTCACCACCTTCAAGACTGGCTGTTCCCACATGGCAACCGAGGGCCGCCAACGGTTGACTGAAGGCATGACAGCACCGAGCAGAACCAACCGGACCGAAGTGCCGCCGGGCACCGGGCGGGCCGTGCGGGTCGCGGCGGGAGACCTGGTGCGGGTGATCGACGTGGCGGGCGGCCAGGTCGGTGACTTGTTCGCCTTCGCGGACGGCGTAGGCGAACTCACCGAGCACCACAGCGCCGCGCACACCCGGGCCCTGGTCGACCGGCTCTTCCCCGCCGTCGGCGAGTCGTTCGCGACCGACCGGCGGCGGCCCGTCCTGACCCTGGTCGAGGACACCTCCCCCGGCGAGCACGACATGCTCATCCCGGCGTGCGACCCGGCCCGGTACGCGGCGCTGGGGGCGCCGGGGCACCGGTCGTGCGCGGCCAACCTGCGCGAGGCCCTCGCCGAGATGGGGCTGAGCCACGCGGGCCCGACCCCGCAGCCGATCAACGTCTTCATGCGTATCCCGGTCGGCGAAGGCGGACGGCTGAGCTGGCTGACCGCGTCCTCGCGGCCCGGCGACGCGGTCACGCTCCGCGCCGAGATGGACTGCGTGGTCGTGCTCTCCGCCTGCCCGCAGGATCTGGTGCGCATCAGCGACCACCTGTCCCCGCTCGCCCTCGAAATCGTTCACACCGAAGGAAATCAGTCATGACCGTCGACCTCGCCCACCCCGCGCTGGCCCCGATCACGCTCGGCGGCCTCGAACTGCGCAACCGCTACGCCGTCGCACCCATGACCCGGGTCTCCGCACAGCCCGGCGGCACCCCCACCGGTGAGATGGCCGACTACTACGCCGCGTACGCCCACGGCGGATTCGGCCTGATCATCAGCGAGGGCACCTACACCGACGCCGCGGCCAGCCAGGGCTACCTCAACCAGCCAGGTCTCGTGCGCGACGAGCACGTCGCCGGCTGGCGCGTGGTCACCGACCAGGTGCACGCGGCGGGCGGGCGGATGATCGCGCAGCTCATGCACGCGGGCGCGATCGCCCAGGGCAATCCGCACCAGGAACACACAGTGGGTCCCTCGGCCGTCGTACCGCGCGGCGAGATGATGCCCGCGTACGGCGGCTCCGGACCGTGGCCCGCGCCCCGGGAGCTGACCACGGCCGGGATCGACGACGTCGTCGACGGGTACGTCGCCGCGGCCGAACTTGCCCGGCGGGCCGGCTTCGACGGCGTCGAAGTGCACGCCGCCAACGGTTATCTGCTCGACCAGTTCCTCACCGGCTACACCAACCGGCGCACCGACGAGTACGGCGGCCCGGTCGCCAACCGGATCCGGCTGACCGCCCGGGTCGTCGCCGCCATCGCCGCGGCCGTACCGGATCTACTGGTGGGCGCTCGGCTTTCGCAGACAAAGGTCAACGACTTCACCTACCGCTGGCCGGGTGGCCGCGCGGACGCCGAGATCATCTTCGCGGCGGTCGCCGAGGCCGGCGCGGGCTATCTGCACATCGCGAGCGAAGGGCGCAACTGGCTGGAGACCGCGCGGCTGGACGGCGGCGAAACCCTCACGGCGCTCGCCAGGAAGGTCACCGGCCTGCCGGTGATCGCCAACGGCGGGATGCACGACCCCGGCCAGGCGCGGGAGGTGCTGGCGGGCGGGCACGCGGACCTGCTCTCGATCGGGCACGGCGCGCTGGCGAATCCGGACCTGCCCTCCAGGGTCGCGGCCGACGAGCCGCTCGCCGGCTTCGACCGGGCGATGCTCGACCCGGTGGTCACGGTGGCCAACGCGCGCCGTTGGCGGGAGAGTCGTCGACCGTGACCGACAAGAACTGGCACGGCGGCGCGGCCGCCGTGGTGACCCTGACCTTCGACGTGGACGCGGAGTCCCCCATCCTCGCCCGTGGGCGCGGCTACGCCGAGCACCTCTCGACCATGTCGCACCAGGCGTACGGGCCCCGGGTCGGCGTGCCGCGCATCCTGGACCTGCTCGGCGAACTGGCCGTGCCCGCGACGTTCTTCGTACCGGGCTGGGTCGCCGAACAGCGGCCCGGCCTGGCCGCCTCGATCGTCGAGCGCGGCCACGAGGTGGCCCACCACTCGTACAGCCACCGGCCGCCGACCGGGATGACCGCCGCCGAGCAGCGGGCCGACTTCGAGCGCGGGATGGCGGTGTTCGCCGAGCAGGGCATCGAGATCAGCGGGCATCGCGCGGCGGGCTGGGAGGCCACCTGGGAGACGCCGGGGCTGGTGGCCGGGCACGGCCTGAGCTACGACTCGTCGCTGATGGCCGACGACCGTCCCTATCTGATCGAGACGGAGCAGGGCCGGATCGCCGAACTGCCGGTGCACTGGTCGCTCGACGACTGGGAGCAGTACGCGTTCCTGCCCGCACCACAGATCGGTTCGGTGATCACCTCGCCGGTGCGGGTGCTGGAGATGTGGCGCGCCGAACTGGACGCGATGCGCCGTCACCGCTGCCTGTTCAACCTGTGCCTGCACCCGTTCCTGTCGGGCAGGCCGGGACGGCTGGCCGCGGTGCGGGAGCTGATCGAGTTCGGGCTCGGCTGTGGCGACGTCCGGTTCGCCCGGTGCCGCGACGTGGCGGCCGCGGCGCTGGCCGATCCGGGGCTGGTCGCCGAGCCGCTGCGGCGGCTCGAAGTCGATCCGGCGGTCTACCCGGACTGAGCCGCGTCCGCTTCCAGCGCCAGGAACAGGTCGACCCGGTCCGCGGTGCGCCCGACGTCGCGGCCGGTCAGCTCCGCGACGCGGGCCAGCCGGTTGCGCAAGGTGTTGACGTGCACGTACAGGGCCGCGGCGGTGGCCGCCCACTGACCGTCGTGATCGAGGAACGCCCGCAGGGTCGTCTCCAGGTCGCCGTCGCGGGAACGGTCGTGCTCGCGCAGCGGGCCGAGCAGAGCGTCGGCGAACGTGTGCCGCCACTGCTCGTCGTGCGACTCCAGCAGGAGCCGATAGCTGCCGAGGTCGGCGAAGCTGGCCGTCACCGGCCCGCCGCGTCTGCCCCGCAGCGCGCGGCAGGCCTCGCGGCTGCGCAGCAACGGGATGCGCAGCCCGGCCGCGCCGGACACGGGATCGGCCAGGCCCACGACCACGCGCCTGCCACCGAACCGGTGCGACACCGCGGCCGCCAGCCGGGGCGCGAGCGTGGCGGGCGGTTGCGCCCCGGATCGCAGGGACAGCACCGCCACCACGTCACGGCTGCCCGCCGCCACGACCGCGGGCAGCCCGCCCGTCAGCAGGAAGTCCGTGGTGGCCTCGGCCATGCCGGGCAGGGTCGCCGAGTCGTCGTCTCCGGCGAACGCGAGCGCGAACACCGCCAGCGACCCGTCCGGATCGACGCCGAACGCGCGCAGCCTGCCGGGCACCTCGGCGGCACGCTGCGCGCCGGAGAGCACCATGTCCAGCAACTCGCTGGCGAACCGCATCTCGATGGCCTGGACCGCCTGATGCCGGGCCACTTCCAGGCTGAGATAGCGAGCGGTCTGATCCAGCGCGGCACGCTCCACTTCGGACAGTTCCGTCACGGGTCGCAGGCACAACAGCGCGGCGTCCGCGCCGCCGATCGCGCCGACCGGGAAGAGCGCTGCCCGCACGCCCGCGCCGAGGTCCGCCTCCAGCGGGGGCGGATGTCCGGCCAGTGCCTCCGCCGCGGCGCGCGCTTGCCCGGCGTCCAGCTCCGCGCCCGCCGCCGCCAGCTCCCGGCCCAGCCGGTCCACCACCACCAGCGGCAGGTCGTGGTCGTCGCGCAGCACCGCCAGCACCCCGGAGGCGCCGGTGCCCCTCGACAGCGCCGAGGCCAGCGCGTCCCCGCGGCGCACCACGGACATCAGCGCGTTCTGCCTGCCCTTGGCCTGGATCGCCGCCGCCGCGCGGGTGACCGCCGTGAACGGCACCGCCACCGAGATCTCCAGCAACGGCAGCCCCGCTTCACGGCAGGTCCGCGCCAGCTCCGGCGGGGTTTCGCGCTGTTCGACACGAAGACCGAAGATGATCCCCGCCGCCCCGGCGCGATGCACGCTCGCGACGAAATCCGCCGGATCGGTGTGCTCCAGCCACAGGCCGTTGGTGAGCACGATCTCGTGCTCGCGCAGGTACGGCGCCGGGTCGGGCAGCTCGGTGTTGTGCACCCACAGCGCCTGCTCCCCCAGCGCCCCGTCGAGCCCGGCCTCGACCACCCGCAGTTCGAGATCCGGGTCCGCGAGAAGCGATTCCAGGTTCAGCATGGTGTGAATATATCCAGTCGGACCCGCTGAGACTGGAGGATCGCCTTCGGCCGGCGCCCCACTCCCGCCCTTAGAGGACTAAACGCGGGAGTGGGAGGGTGGTCAGGCGCCCCAGCCGGCTTGCTCACCGTCCGCCCGCTCGGCCACGATCTTCGCCTGGTAGCCACTCCGGTGGTAGGCGGCGATCGGATCCGGGTCCAGTCCCGCTTCGGTACGCAGGTCCGCGAGCAGCGGCCGGACGTCGGTGTTGTAGGCGTCCATCAGGACCGCGTTGGCCCGGAGCACGTCGCCTTCCTGCTGAGCCACCCGCAACACGTCGCGGTCCACGAGCAGCGCCTTCGCGGTGGCCTCCTGGACGTTCATCACCGACCGGATGATCGCCGGGATCTTCGCCTCGATGTTGTGGCACTGGTCCAGCATGAAACTGATCCCGTACGCCGGGTCGAGCGCGCCGCCGCGCACGATCTCGTACATGATGCGGAACAGCTGGAACGGATCCGCCGCGCCGACCATGAGATCGTCGTCCGCGTAGAACCGGGAGTTGAAGTCGAAGGCGCCGAGTTTCCCGGCCCGCAACAAGAACGCGACGATGAACTCGATATTCGTCCCGGGCGCGTGATGCCCGGTGTCGATGCAGACCGTCGCCTTTTCGCCCAGTTCGAGGCAATGCGCGTAGGACGTGCCCCAGTCCGGGACGTCCGTCGCGTAGAACGCGGGCTCGAAAAGCTTGTACTCCAGCAAGATCCGCTGGTTCTCACCGAGCCGGTCGTAGGTCTCGCGCAACGCCGCGGCCAGCCTGTCCTGCCGGTCACGGAGGTCGTCCTGGCCCGGATAGTTGATGCCGTCGGAGAACCACAGCTTCAGGTCGCGCGAACCCGTGGCGTCCATGATGGCGATCGCTTCGAGCAGATGATCGGTCGCCTTGCGGCGGATCCCAGCGGCGGGATTGGTGACCGAGCCAAGTTTGTAGTCCTCGTCCTGGAACACGTTGGTGTTGATGGCACCGATCGTGATGCCCTGGTCGCGTGCGTAGCCGGTCAGCGCGGCGAAGTCGTCGACCCGGTCCCAGGGAATGTGCAGCGCGACGCTGGGCGCGATCCCTGTGAAGCGGTGCACGGTGGCGGCGTCGGCGATCTTCTCCTCGGCGGTGCGCGGGACACCGGGCTGCGGGAACACCTTGAAGCGGGTGCCGGAGTTCCCGAACGCCCACGAGGGCGTCTCGATCCGCTGCGCGGCCAGCGCGGCTTTCACGGCCTTGACGTCGGGCAAGTCGATCACGCCTTTCTTTGTCACGCGCGGCGCACGGTCAGAAGTTGAACTTGTCGATGTTGTTCGCGTCGAACACCGTCGGCGGGCCGAGGACGATCTCGCCGTTCGCGCCGACGGTGTACTCACCGAGCTTGCCCGCCTTGAACTTCTGGCCCTCGGCGCCGGTGATCTGCCCCGAGCTCAGGGCCACGCCCGCGTATGCCGCGAGGTAGCCGATGTCGGCCGGGTTCCACAACGCGAACTGCTTGACCGTGGTGTCCTTGACGAAGGCCCGCATCTGGTTCGGCGTGCCCAGCCCGGTGACCGCGACCTTGCTCTTGTAGCTCGACGAGCTGATGTACCTTGCCGCGGCGGCGATCCCGACGGTGGTCGGGGCGACGATCGCCTTCAGGCTCGGGTACGACTGCAGCAGGCCTTGCGCCTCCTGGAACGACTTCTGGTCGTCGTCGTTGCCGTAGGCGACCTTGACCAGCTTCAGTTTCGCGTACTCCGGCTTGGCCAGCGTCTGCTTGGCCACCTCGATCCACGCGTTCTGGTTCGTGGCGTTCGGGGTCGCGGACAGGATGGCGATCTCGCCTTCCCCGCCGGCGAGTTCGTTCGCCATCTTCACCAGCTGCTCACCGATGCCCTGCGTGGTCGCCTGGTTGATGAACACGTCCCGGCAGTCCTTGGCCGCGTCCGAGTCGAACGCGACGACCTTGATCCCCGACGAGCGCGCCTGGCTCAGCGACGGGCAGACCGCGTTCGGGTCGTTCGCCGCGATGCCGATGACGTCCTGCTGTTGCTGGATCAGCGTGTTGATGTAGCTGACCTGGGACGACGCGCTCGCGTCGTTCGGGCCGACGAGTTTGTACTCGCCCTTGAGCTCCTCCAGCGCGGTCTTGCCGCCACCGACTTCGATGTCGCTGTAGGGGTTGTTGAGCTGTTTGGGCAGGAACGCCATCTTCACGCCCTGTTTGAGCGCGGCGTTGGGATCCGCGGCGCCGGCGGATTGCTGAGCACCCGTGTCGGCGGTGTCGTTCTTGGTGGTACCACTACAGGCGGTCAGCGTCGCCGCCATGGCCACCGCGAAGACGCCGGTGAGAAGTCGACGTTTCATGGTCGTCACCTTTCTGGGATATCGCCGGCGATACGCCGCCGGCGCCGGATCGCGGTGCGAGCCGAGGACAGGATGTTGGGCAGCAGAACCGAAACGATGAGAAGGACGCCGGTCACGACGTTGAGCGCCTCGTTCGAGACGTCCTGCAGGCGCAACGCGTTCTGCAGGGTCGCGAGCAGCACCACCCCGGCGAGCACACCGGGCAAGGTGCCCTTGCCGCCGAAGATGGAGACCCCGCCCAGCAGCACGGCGGCCACCACGGCGAGTTCGATACCGAAACCGTTGTCGGCGCGGGCGCTGGAATACCGCAGTGTCCACAGCACCCCGGCCAGCCCGGCGACCGCGCCGCCGACGACGTAGAGCCAGAACTTGAGCCTGCCGGTGCGGACACCGGCGAACCGCGCCGCCTGCTCGCTCGCCCCGGCGGCGAACACCGCGCGGCCGACCGGGGTCGCGTGCAGCACCACACCGAAGATCACCGCCAGCACGATCAGCGGGATCAGCAGATTGGGGATCGGCCCGCCGCCGATCGTCCCGGTGATCCAGGACGTGTAGTCACGCGGGAAACCGGCGACGGCCGCGTCGCCGAGGACGACGAACGCCAGCCCGCGATACAGCGCGAGAGTGCCGATCGTGACGGCCAGCGAAGGCAATTTCAGGACCGTGACGAAGAAGCCGTTCACCGCACCGAGGACGGCGCCCAGCACCAGGCACAGCGGGATGATCGTCTCGATCGCCATTCCCTTGTCCCACAACAGGCCCATCACGGCCGAGGTGAGCCCGAGCGTGCTGGCGACGGACAGGTCGATCTCACCGGTCACGATCACGAACGTCATCGGCAACGCGATGAGCGCGACCGGCAGCAGGTCGAGCAGCAGGAAGGTGAAGTTCCGGCCGCTGCCGAAGTTCTCGACCGTCAGCACGGCGACGAGCAGGACGACGGCGGTCACCGCGACCACGGCCGCGTCCCAGCTCGCCAACCGGGACAGCCAGGGAGGCACAGTACGCACAGATGCTGTGTCAGACACGGGAATCCCTCTTCTTCAACGCCTTCGCCACCCGGAAGGCGACCAGCCGGTCGGCCCCGATCGCGAGCAGGATCAGCGCGCCGACGATCGCCTGCTGCCAGAACTGGTTGATGTCGAGCACCGCCAGCGCGGAGCCGATGACCGTGAGCAGGAGCGCGCCGAGGCTCGCGCCCCAGACCGAACCGCTGCCGCCGAACACCGCGACCCCGCCGACCACCACGGCCGCGACCACGGTGAGCTCGTAGCCCGTCCCCGCCGCCGCGTCGATGGTCCCGAACCTCGCGGCGAACAGGACACCGGCGAGACCGGCGAGCGCACCGCTGACGGCGAACGCGATACTGGTGTTGCGGCCGACCTTGATCCCGGCGAGCAGCGCGGCCGCCGGGCTCGAACCCATCGCGTAGAACTCGCGGCCGAGCCGGTAGTTGCGCAGCACCACCCCGGCGACGGCCATCACCAGCACCGCGATCAGGACCAGCCACGGCACGCCGAGGATCGTCGCCGTCCCGAAGTCCAAAAAGGACTGGGGTAGCTCGTCCGCGTTGATCTGCCGGCCCCCGGCCCAGAAATAGCTGACCCCGCGGAACGCGTACAGCGTGCCGAGCGTGACCACGAGCGCGGGCACCTGGCCGAACCGCACCACCGTTCCGTTGACCAGCCCGCAGACCAGGCCGACACCCATCCCGGCCAGGATAGCGGCGATCACCGGCAGGCCCGGGTTGTCTTGCATCAGGGATCCGACGGCGAAGGCCGAAAGGCCCAGCACGGAGCCCACCGAAAGGTCGATGTTCCGGGTGACGACCACGATCGCCTGCCCGACGGCCAGCACCCCGAGGATCGCCGTCCCGAGCAGGATGTCGCGGATGCCTTGCCCGGAAAGGAATCGGGAGTTCTGCGACACGGTGAAGACGACCAGCACGACGAGCGCGAGCACGATCCCCGACTCACGGGCCTTGGTCACGTTCACTTCGCCCCCATCGCCGCGAACATCACGGAGTCCTCCGTCGCTTCGGCGCGCGGGATCTCCGCCACGATCCGGCCTTCCCGCATCACGAGAACCCGGTCGGCCATGCCGAGGACCTCAGGCAGATCGGACGAAACCATCACTACGGCGACCCCGTCCGCCGCCAGCTCCGACATCAGCCGGTGCACCTCGGCCTTGGTGCCGACGTCGATCCCGCGGGTGGGCTCGTCCACGATCAGCACCTTCGGCGTCGTCGCGAGCCACTTGGCCAGCACCACTTTCTGCTGGTTGCCGCCGGAAAGCGTGCCGACGGCGTCACCGAGCCCGCCGAACTTCGTCCGCAGCCGCTTCGTCCAGTCCAAGGCCTCGCGCCGCTCGCCCCGGCCGGACAGGAGACCGAACCGCGCGAGCGCGCCCGACCGCGGCAGCGTCACGTTCCGCTCGACCGACAGGTCCATCACCAGACCCTGTTGCCGCCGGTCTTCCGGGACCAGCGCCATCCCGGCGCCCATCGCCGAACGGACGGAGAACGGGCGGAGCTTCCGGCCGTTCACCCGCACGACGCCCGAATCCCTTGCGTCCACCCCGAAAACCGCCTGCACCACCTCGGAACGCCCGGAGCCGACGAGGCCCGCGAACGCGACGATCTCGCCTGCCCGGACGGAAAAGGACACGTCACGGAAAACGCCGCCGGATGACAGCCCGTCGACCTCGAGCACGACGGCGCCGGGTTCGACGTCCTGTTTGGGGAACAACGCCTCAAGATCGCGGCCGACCATGCGACGCACCATTTCGTCGATGGTGAGGCCGTCGAGCGGATCGGTGGAGACATGCCTGCCGTCACGCATGATCGTGACCCGCTGGCACAGCCCGGTGATCTCCTCGAACCGGTGCGAGATGAACATGATCGCGGCGCCCTCTTCACGCAGCGAGCGCACCACAGCGAACAGGCGCTCCACCTCGACCAGGCTGAGCGCGGCCGTCGGTTCGTCCATGATCAGCACCCGCGCGTCCGCGCTGAGCGCCTTGGCGATCTCGACGATCTGCTGGTCGGCGATCGAGAGGCCCCGCGCCGGACGGGCCGGGTCGATCCGGACCCCCAGCCTGGCGAACAGTCGCTCCGCTTCGGCCCGGATGGCGGCACGGTCGATCATGCCGAGACCACGGCGCGGGTGGCGGCCCATCACGATGTTCTCCTCGACCGTCAGGTCCGGGAACAACGTGGGTTCCTGATAGATCACCGCGATTCCGGCGGCCTTCGCCTCGGCCGGGGAGCCGAACGACACGGGTTCGCCGTCCACCAGCAGGGAACCGGTGTCGGGCCGGTGGACACCGGCGAGCATCTTCACGATCGTCGACTTGCCCGCGCCGTTCTCACCGACCAGTGCGTGCACCTCGCCCCGATACAGCGGGAACGACACCCCGGCGACCGCCGCGACGGCGCCGAACGCTTTCGAGACACCTCGGACGTCCAATAAGGGAACGTCGCCCGGGTTCTGCCGCCTCACTGCGACCTCCGGATTGAAAGGTTTCATTAACCTGTCGCGGCGACGCTACTATGTACCCGAAACCGAAGTCAATGACGAGCTAAGATCGTTGTTCAGCACTGATTAGTACGTTTCAATTCTGAGGGCGGGAAGCAGGGGGCAGCCATGGCGGCACGCGAACCGAGCGAGATCAGGGCGGCCGGCGTCAAGCAGGTCGCCGCCGCCGCCGGGGTCTCGCTCGGCACGGTGTCCAACGTGCTCAACCATCCCGGCCGGGTCAGCCCCGGCACCCGCACCAAGGTCGAAAAGGCCATGGCGGCACTGGGTTTCGTGCGCAACGAATCCGCCCGGCAGCTGCGAGCGGGGCGCAGCCGGGTGATCGCGTACGTGATGCTCGACGGCCGGAACCCGTTCTTCACCGACGTCGCCGCCGGGATCGAGGACGCGGTGGGTGCGGAGGACCTGTCCCTGTTCCTGTGCAACAGCGCCAACCACGCCGGGCGGGAGAACGCCTACCTGGACAGGCTCGAGGAGCAACGGGTGCAGGGCATCCTGATCACCCCGACCGACCCCGGCTCCCCCGCCCTCGACCAGATCGCACGGCGGGGAACACCCGTGGTGATAGTCGACCGCACCCGGAGCGACGCCACGCTCTGCTCGGTCGCGGTCGACGACGTCCACGGCGGGGAGATCGCCGTGCGGCACCTCCTCGAACAGGGCCACGAACGGATCGCCTTCGTCGGCGGCAGCACCGAGATCGGCCAGGTTCGCGATCGCCACGACGGCGCGCTACGTGCCCTGCGCGACGCCGGGTTCGGCCCCGAGAACCTGGTCCGGCTGAGCACGGACGAACTGACCGTCGCCGAGGGAAGCGAGGCGGGCAGGCGTCTCGCCGGGCTCCCGTCCTCGCGGCGGCCCACCGCCGCCTTCTGCGCCAACGACCTTCTCGCGCTCGGCCTGCTGCAGGCCTGCGCCGGCCTGCGGATCCGGGTGCCGGACGACCTGGCCATCGTCGGCTACGACGACATCGAGTTCGCCGCCGCGGCCACGGTCCCGCTCACCTCGGTCCGACAGCCCCGCCAGCTGCTCGGCCGCACGGCCGCCGATCTGCTCGTCGAAGAGACCACCGATCCCGGTCACGAGCACCAGCAGGTCACCTTCACCCCGGAACTCATCGTCCGGGCCTCGTCTTCCCCGGCGGAATGATCAGTTCACCACCAATCAATCAGGAGCCCGGAAATCCGCTTCGGGCTTCGGCGCGGCCACCCGGCGCGGGCCCAGTGTGGCGCCCGCCGCGACGGCGAGGCCGATCGCGGCCGCCTGCCCCACGGTCAGGAGCCCGGCCAGTGACTCGCCCTGACTGAGGCTGAGCAGGCCTTGGTAGATCGTCGATCCCGGGGCGAGCGGCGCGATGCCCACCACGATGTGCAGCACCGGCGGCACGTCGAACCGGCGGGCGACGATCTGGCTGGTCAGGCCGACCACGACCGCGGCACCGGCGGCGGCCAGCACCGGCGGGCCACCGAGTTTCTGGGACAGCAGGAGGTACACCGTCCAGCCGACCGCTCCGGTGACACCGGAGCTCAGCATCAGCTTGGGCGAGGACTGGGTCACGGTCGCGAAGCCCACGCAGACGGCCGCGGCGGCGGCGCCGATGAAGGCGAACTGCTGCCATTCCTGGGCGGCGCGAACGGCGAAGGGTGCCAGCGGGACGTGCACGCCGCACTGGACGGCGACATAGAGCGCCACCCCGACGCCGCCGACGATCGCGAACGTCTGGATGGCCGCGTCGAGGATCCGGGCGGAGGCGGTGATGAAATAGCCGGCGATGGCGTCCTGGACCCCGGCGACGAAGGCCAGGCCGGGAAGCAGGACCACGATCCCGCCGACCACCACGAGTGAGGACTGAGTGGTCAGCTCGGTGAGCTGGAGCAGGGTCGCGACCACAGTGGACAGTGCGCCGCCCAGCACACACTGGTAGAACCGCTGCACCCGGCGCCCGCTCAGCCACCGGTTCAGCAGCTCGACGACGATCGTGGTGGTGAAGGCCGCGGCGAACACCACCGCGCCGCCGCCCAGCATCAAGGTGAAGGACGCGCCGGTCACGGCGAAGGCCAGCGCCACCAGCCATGGCTTGTACGGCGGCGGACTCGATCGCATCCGGTCCAGCGCGGCGAGCGCCGCCTCCGGCCCCACGACCCCGGCCCGGATCCCGGCGACGAGCCGGTGCACCGACCGCAGCCGCGCGTAGTCCAGGCCGTACTCGCCGACCAGCCGGACCTCGGTGATCGGCAGGGTCTCCGGGGACGAGCGGTACGAGACCATCAGCGACGTGGACGTCACGTCCGCGACGCACTCGGGCAGGGAGTAGGCGTCGGCCACCGCTCCCATGGTGGTGACGACCTCCGCGGCACCCGCGCCGGAGAGCAGCAGCAGTTCGCCGGTCTCCACGATGACCAGCAAGGCTCGCGCCAGGTCGGCGTCGCCACGCGCGTGCACACTGTCCCCTGTTCATCGCCGGATGTCGGAGGAGATCATCCCTTATGGACACCGGCGCGCGCCTGTTGACACCGGTTTGTCCGGTCAGGTTCGACCGTTTTCCTTGACAGAAGCACTTCGGTGACGCGACGCTGCTTTGACTACCGCATTGAAACGTTTTACTTCCGACGTCTGAATCGGGGAATTCGTTGCGTAGACGGGACTTTCTGAAGAGTTCGGCGGTCGGGGTCGCCGCGACGGCCGTGACCCCCGCGATCGCCGAGGCGGAGCAAGAGGCGCCTGGTGGCCGCTTGCGGGTCGAGCGGACCAGCGTCGAGTACGCCGAGACACTGCTGGGCACGGACACCGCGGCACCGCGGCTGTCCTGGGTCCTCACCGCGGGCGGGAACCTCGCCCGGCAGACGGCCTACGAGGTCGACGTCGCGGGCGTCTGGTCCTCCGGCCGCGTCCGATCGGCCCAGAGCGTCGGAATCCGTTACGCCGGGCCACCTTTGCGTCCTCGTACCCGGTACAGCTGGCGCGTGCGCGTGTGGGACCAGGACGGAAGGCCGTCGCCGTGGAGCGAATCCCGGTGGTGGGAAACGGCTTTGCTCGGCACGCAGTGGCAGGCGCGGTGGATCGGCGCGACCGCTCCCGAGGCACCTCCCGGATTCGGCGGCGCCTCGTGGATCTGGACCGCCGACACCCAGCCCGGATCGCGCTGGTTCCGCGGCACGATCACACTGCCGTCCGGGGTGACCCGTGCCCGGCTCGTGGCCACCGCCGACGACGATTTCACCCTGTACCTCGGTGGCACACAAGTACTCCAGGCCCCGGAGCAGGTCGACGGCTGGAAGATCGGCCATTCGGCGGAGGTCACCGAACACGTCCGTGAGGGCGAGCTGGTGCTCGCCGCGGTCGCGACGAACCGGGGAACCGCGCCGAACCCGGCGGGCCTGCTCGTCCGGCTGCTGGTGGACTTTTCCGACGGCCACCAGCGGGAACTGCTCACCGGCGCCGGCTGGAAGGTCTCCACCGAGGAGCAGACCGGGTGGCGGGAAACGGGATTCGACGACAGCGCCTGGCCCTCCGTGACCGTGCTGGCACCCTACGGCCAGGGACCCTGGGGCGCCAATGTGTCGGTCGCGGCGCGTGAGAACCCGGCGCCGTTGCTGCGCAAGCAGTTCTCCCTCGGCAAGCCGGTTACCCGGGCCCGGCTCTACATCAGCGGGCTCGCTTACTACGACGCGGAAATCAACGGAAAACGCATCGGTGACCAGGTTCTCGATCCGGGTTTCACCGACTACGACGACACCGTGCTCTACGCCGTGCACGACGTCACCAAGCTCGTCACCAGGGGAGCGAACGCTTTCGGCGTGACGCTCGGCCGCGGCTTCTTCGGGATGGTCTCGCCGAACGTCTGGCGATGGGAGCGGCCGCCCTGGCACGGTGAGCCGAAACTGCTGGCACAGCTGGAGATCGATCATCCGGACGGTTCCCGCACCGTCGTCGGTTCGGATTCCACCTGGCGGATGCTCGAAGGGCCGACGCTCTCGAATTCCCTGTACACCGGGGAAACCTACGACGCGAGGAAAGCGCCGCGCGGCTGGTCGAGCCCCGGCTTCGACGACCGCACCTGGCAGGCTCCCGCCGTCCAGGCCGCCCCCAAGGGACGGCTGCGGGCCCAGCAGCACGAGCCGATCCGCACGGTCGCCACGGTGACGCCGACGGCGATCACCGAGCCTCGTCCGGGCGTGTACGTGGTGGACATGGGACGCACGATGTCCGGCTGGGCAAGGCTTTCCGTCACCGCCCCGGCGGGCACGGTGGTCCGGATGCTCTACGGCGAAACGGTGAATCCCGACGGCACGGTCCACATGGTCAACGGCCACGTGTCGGGCGGCCGCGTCCAGCTGGACGAATACGTCTGCGCGGGAGGACGCGAGAGCTGGGAACCCCAGTTCTCCTACAAGGGTTTCCGGTACGTCCAGGTGACCGGGACGGCGGGCAGGCCGGACGTCGTGGGCAGGCTCGTGCACTCGGATGTCCCCGAGGTCAGCACTTTCCGGTGCTCGGAGCCGATGTTCGAGCAACTGGACCGCGCGATGCGGCGCACCGTCGTGAACAACCTCCACGGTATTCCCACGGACACCCCGACCTACGAGAAGAACGGCTGGACCGGCGACGTCCAGGTCGCGCTGCCCGCGATGCTGCACGAATTCGGCCTCGCGCGGTTCTTCACCAAATGGGCGGGCGATCTCTCCGACAGCCAGGACCAGGCCGGGCAGCTTCCGGTGATCGTGCCCAGCGGCGGGTGGGGCTACCGCGAACTCGCCCCCGCGCCCGAATGGACGACGGTCTATCCGTTCCTGCTGCGTGAAATGTACCGGGTGTACGGCGACGAGCGGATCATCGCCGACCACTGGCCCACGCTGATCCGGTACCTCGACTGGGAAATCGGGCGGTTGCGAGACGGGCTCGCGGTGACCGCGCTCGGCGACTACCTCGCGCCTGGCACCGACGGGCTCCCGCCGGAGGACACCCGGCTCACCGCCACCGCCTACCTCTACCGGAGCCTGCTGGACACCGCCGAAATCGGGGATCTGCTGGGACACGGCGACGTGCCGGCCCGGTACCGCTCGGTCGCCGCCGGCCTCAAGACCGCGTTCAACGCGGCGTTCCTCGACGGGCACTACCGGACGGCGAAGGATCCGGGCTACCGGCAGACGTCGAACGCCGTCCCGCTGGCCTTCGGCATGGTCCCGCCGGGATCGATCGCCACCGTGGCCGCGAGCCTGGCCGATCATCTGCGCGCCAACGGGAACCACCTGAACACCGGCGCGCTGGGCACGAGCGTCCTGCTGCGGGCGCTGACCGACAACGGGCACGCGGACGTCGCCCACGCGGTCGCCACCGAACGGACCTATCCGAGCTGGGGCCACTGGCTCGACAACGGCGCGGACACCATGTGGGAGATGTGGGACGCGGGGACGCGTTCGCGCAACCACTATTTCAAGGGCACCATCACGCAATGGCTGTACGAGAACGTCGCCGGGGTCCGTCCCGGTGACGCCGGCTACCGGACGTTCACCGTGCGGCCGGACGCCACCGTTTCCCTGAACTGGGCGCGGACCGAGATCGACACCGTGCGCGGCCGGGTGTCGGCGGGCTGGGCGAAGGTGGGCGACACGTTCCGCCTGACCGTCGACGTCCCCGTCGGGGCGACCGCCGAAGTGCACGTTCCGGCCACCGGCCGGGACGCGGTGGTGTCCACTCCCGGAGCGGAATTCGTCCGGCAGGACCGGGGTTTCGTGGTGCTGCGAGCAGGCCACGGTCGCTGGCAGTTCACCACGAGGTGACGGTGAGCGATGCCTGTGGCGCGCGTCACGGAATGTCCGTCGATCTTCGGCGCTACACAGAAGTAGCAACCGTTCGTATCCAAGGGAGTGCCATGTCCGCCACCGCCACGCCGGAAGAAACCACCGCTCTGGCCGTCCCCGCGCTCGACGACTTCGACTTCCCCCTCACCGACGGAGCCGCCTGCCGCATCGAGGACCCGGACTGCGAAGCCTGCCAGTGAAAGCAGGGGCCGGGCCGCCGCGGCCCGGCCCCTTCCGCGGTGCTCGGCGGCGAGGACGACTACGAGGTAGCGCGAAGCAGGCGCTGCCCGGTACGCGCGACGTAGTCCCGGAAGTCCGCGGGCCCGACCACGGTGAAGCCGAGGTCGGTGAGGGTCAGGACGACGGCCAGCCACTCGAAGGAATCGACGTGGGCGACATACCGGCAGCTGTGCTCGTCGATGGCTTCGAGTGTGCCGTCGACGCGGTGCAGGCGTGCCGCGGCGTCGCGCACGTCGGTGTGCAGGGTCAGCGTGACCTCGAGCGATTTCGGGCCGTCGAAGCGCTCACGGAGATGTCCGGCGAGGTCGTCGACGGGGAGGGCGCGCGGCTCGAAGGCCACGTCGTCCGTTCGCGGTCCGGTGATCCGATCGAGCCGGAAGCTCCGCCAGTCCTGCCGTCCGAGGTCCCAGGCGTAGAGGTACCAGCGCCGGCGTAGCTGGACGAGCCGCATCGGTTCGACCGTCCGGAACGACGGCCCGTCCTTGGCGTTGTAGGCGAATTCGAGGCAGCGGCGAGCCGCGATGGCCGAAGCGGCGACGTCCAGCACCGTGGCGTCGGCCTGGGGTTGGTCGCTGCGGCCGAACTCGACCGCGGCGAGCACCTCGTCGGTTCTGCGGCGCAGGGCGGCGGGGAGGATGCGGCGCAGTTTCGCGGCGGCGCGTTCCGCGGACTCGGCGGTGAGGTCGATCCCGGTCCCGCCCGCGGCCGCGAGGCGCAGGCCGAGCACGGTGGCGATCGCTTCGTCGTGTTCGAGCATGAGCGGGGGCAGCGCGGCTCCGGCGACGAGCCGGTAGTGGCCTCCCGGCCCGCGCGAGCTTTCCACCGGGTAACCCATGCCTCGCAGGTGGTCGATGTCCCGCCGGAGCGTGCGCGAAGGCACCTCCATCGCCGCGGCGAGGTCGACGGCGGGCCAGTGGCGCCCGGACTGCAGAAGGGACAGCAGCCGGAGCATCCGCTCTCGGGGTGTCGTCACATCGATCCCTCCCGGATAATTGTGGCCGCTATCCGGCCACATCTCATCGTAGCCTGCGGAGATGAACGAACGAGGCCGCTGGATCACGGTCGAAGGAGCCCGGACGCACAACCTGCAGGACGTGTCGGTGCGCGTGCCGAAGCACCGGCTGACGGTGTTCACCGGGGTATCGGGATCGGGGAAGTCTTCGCTGGCGTTCGACACGATCGCGGCCGAGGCCGAGCGCCTGGTCACCGGGACCTATCCCGCGTTCGTGCGAAACCGGCTCCCCCAGCACCCGCCGGCGGACGTCGACCGGATCGACGGGCTGGTGTTCACCACGATCGTGGATCAGCGGCGGTTCACCGGGAACGCGCGGTCGACGGTCGGCACGGCGAGCGACATCGCGCCGCTGCTGCGGCTGCTGTTCTCCCGTATCGGCAGCCCGGCCGCCGGGTTCTCCCCCGCGTATTCGTTCAACGACCCCAGCGGGATGTGCCCACGCTGTGAAGGGCTCGGCGTGGTCGACGACATCGACCTCGACCTGCTGCTCGACCGGTCACTGAGCCTGCGCGACGGCGCCGTGCGGTTCCCGACGTTCGCTCCCGGCACCTACCGGTGGAAGCGGCTCATCCACTCCGGGCTCGCCGACGCCGACGTCCCCCTGGAGAAGCTCCCCGCCGCGAAGCTCGACGCGCTGCTCAACGCCGAGGCACTCCGGCTCGCCGACCCCGATCCCGAGTACCCCGATCACGGCGTCTTCGACGGCGTCCTCCCGCGGCTGAGGGACTCGTACCTGCGCAAGACGCCGTCGCGTCTCACCACCGAAGAGGAACAGGGGCTCGCCCGAGTCGTCACCCACAGCACCTGCCCGGACTGCGACGGCGCCCGCCTCACCGAGGCCGCGAGGAACAGCCTGATCGACGGCCGGTCGATCGCGGAGTGGTCCGACCTGCCCGTCGGCGACCTGCGTGACGTCGTGACGGCCGTGCACCACACGTCCGTGGCACCGCTCCTGCAGGCGATCCGGGAGCGCCTCGACGCCCTGGATTCGGTCGGGCTCGGCTACCTCAGCCTGTCCCGGGAGTCGCGGACGCTGTCCGGCGGCGAAGCCCAGCGGGTCAAGATCGTCCGTCACCTCGGCAGCGGCCTCAGCGACGTCAGTTACGTCTTCGACGAACCGAGCACCGGCCTGCACCCACACGACGTGCACCGGCTCCTCGAACTGCTGACGAAGCTCCGCGACGCGCACAACACGATCCTCGTGGTCGAGCACCACCCCGCGGTCATCGCGGCGGCCGACCACGTCATCGACCTCGGGCCCGGTGGCGGCGCCGGCGGCGGGAACGTCCAGTTCGAAGGCGGGCCCGGCGAACTCGCGAAGACCGACACCGAAACCGGCCGCGTGCTGCGTGCCCCGCTCCGGTTCAAGGAGCGAACCCGTGCTGCTCGGGGAACCGTGACGATCGAGAACGCCGTCAGCCACAACCTGCGTGACGTCACCGTCGACGTGCCGCTCGGTGTCCTGACCGCCGTCTCGGGGGTCGCCGGATCCGGCAAGAGCACGCTGATCGCCGACGAACTCCCTCGACGTCACCCCGGCTTCGTCGTCGTCGACCAGGCACCACTGCGCGGTGGCATCCGCTCGACCCCGGCCACCGTGCTCGGCGTCGCCGAACCGCTCCGGGACGCCTTCGCCAAGGCCACCGGCCTCGCCGCGTCGTGGTTCAGCGCCAACGGCCGCGGCGCGTGCCCGGTCTGCAAGGGCAAGGGCGTCATCGTCACCGACCTGGCGTTCCTCGACGACGTCCGGACCGCCTGCGACGCCTGCGGCGGAACCCGGTTCACCCCGGCGGCGCTCGCCGCGACGCTGCACGGCCGCTCCATCGCCGACCTGCTGGCGATGACCCCGGCCCAGGCCGCCGACCTGCTCACCGGCCACTCCGGCATCGCGCGGCGGCTCCGGTGGCTGGACCGGGTCGGGCTCGGCTACCTGTCCATCGGGCAGGGCCTCGACACCTTCTCCGGCGGCGAACGGCAGCGGCTTCTCCTCGCCCGCCACCTCGCCGACACCGGTGACCCGGCCGACCTGCGGATCATCCTGGACGAACCCACCGCCGGGCTGCACGGAAGCGACGTCGACAGACTTCTCGACCTGTGCGACGACCTCGTCGACGACGGCGCGACACTGGTCCTCGTCGAGCACAACCAGCGCGTGATCGCGCACGCCGACCACGTCATCGACCTCGGGCCCGGCGCCGGATCCGACGGCGGAACCGTCATCTTCCAGGGCACTCCGG
This sequence comes from Amycolatopsis sp. lyj-112, assembly GCF_046549055.1. NCBI lineage: Bacteria > Bacillati > Actinomycetota > Actinomycetes > Pseudonocardiales > Pseudonocardiaceae > Amycolatopsis > Amycolatopsis sp. lyj-112. Next base: position 225,947 of record NZ_JAJPWS010000012.1, read on the forward strand.
CCGATCTGGCCGCGGACCCGACGTCGATCACCGGTCAGTATCTGCGCAAGGCCGCTCAAGACGGGACCCAGGACTTCCGCAATTAGTCCTCTAAGGGCGGGAAGGCGGGCTCACTGCCGAGAGCTGATCCGCTCACAGCAGAGAAAGCGGCGGACGGCGCCGGGGCGGCGGCATGGTCGGGGCATGACCGACCACGAGAAGCAATCACTGTTCGACCATCGGCTCCGGGAACGGTTCCTGAGCCAGCGGATCCTGGTCCTCGACGGCGCGCTCGACGACGACAACGGGACGGTGCTCGCCACCCAGATGATGTCCCTCGCCAGCGAGGATCCCCGGAAGGACATCGCACTGTGGATCCATTCGCCGGGCGGTTCGGTCCCGGCGATGCTGGCCATCCGCGACGTGATGCGGCTCGTGCCGTGTGACGTGGCCACGCTCGCGCTGGGGCTGGCGTGCAGCGCGGGGCAGTTCCTGTTGTCGGCGGGTACTCCGGGCAAACGGTTCGCCCTTCCCCACGCCCGGATCCTGATGCATCAGGGTTCGGCGGGGATCGGCGGATCGGCTGTCGAGGTGGAAGTCCAGGCGGACGATCTGCGGCACACCAGGGACACGGTGCTCGGGCTCATCGCGGACGACACCGGCCAGCCGATCGACCGGATCTTCGCCGACTCGCTGCACGACCGCTGGTTCACCACCGCGCAGGCGCTCGACTACGGCTTCATCGACCACGTCGTCGAGGGACTCGGCCAGGTCGTGCCCGTGCGCACCCATCAGCTGGGGCTCGGCACGGAAAGGGTCAGCGCATGAGCACGTACACGATTCCCAACGTCATCACGCGCACCGCCGGCGGCGAACGGATCATCGACGTCTACTCGCATCTGCTTTCGGAGCGGGTCATCTACCTCGGGACCGCGATCGACTCCGGCGTGGCGAACGCGCTGATCACCCAGTTGCTGTACCTGGAGGCGGACAACCCGGAGCAGGAGATCAACCTCTACATCAACTCCGAGGGCGGTGACCCGTCCGCGATGCTCGCGCTGTACGACACCATGCGGTTCATCAAGGCGCCGGTGGCGACTACGTGCATCGGCCAGGCCGTCGCGGCGGGCGCGGTGCTGCTGGCCGCGGGCGAGGCCGGGCACCGCTTCGTGCTGCCCCACACCCGGGTGGTGCTGCACCAGCCCGCGGCGCAGGGCCGCGGCACCATCCCGGACCTCATCCTGCAGGCGGACGAGGTGGTGCGGGTGCGCACGCAGCTGGAGGAGATCCTTTCGACGCATACGGGTCGCGCCGTCGAGGATCTGCGGCACGACACCGACCGGGACCGCGTGTTCGACGCGGCGGGCGCCGTCGCCTACGGCCTCGCGGACAGCGTCCTCGATCAGCGTGCCTGAAGGTTTCAGGCGGCCATGAGCACGGGTCCCGCCGGACGACGCCCGGCGGCGGGGCCCCTGCTCAGGCGGATGTCTCCCGCGATGCCGACGAGCAGGTCCGCCAGGCGGACACCGAGCGCGCCGGTGACCGCGGCGATCATCTCGCTGGACGGCTCCTTGCGGCCGCGTTCGATCTCCGACAGGTACTGCGGCGAGATGCCGGCGCGCTCCGCGATGTCGATCAGGCGGCCGCCTTTCTCCTCCCTGGCGGCGCGCAGGCTCCGGCCCAGCGCCTCGCGCCAGAGCGGCTCCGGCTCACGTTCCGGGCTGGGCGTGCGCTTCGGCTGGAAAGGAAGGATGTCCGCCATACCACCATCCTGACATCGGGCCGTCGTCCAGGACGGCGGTTCCGCTCACGGCGGACAGCGTCCACGGGTAGAAAGGAAGTCCGACTCCCGCTCGAGGAGAACCCCGCGACATGCTCCAGAATCTGCTCACGCCGGAGACCAGGGCCGATCCGTACCCGTTCTACCGCGGGGTGTTCGAACGCGGCCCGGTGCTGAAGCTCAATGACGGGTTCTTCGTGGTGAGCGGGCACGAGGAGGCGGCCGCGCTGCTGCGCGACTCCGCGTTCGGCCACACCGAGCCGGAGGTGCTGGCGAACCCGCACGAGAACGAACCGGTCGACGAGCGGGGCCGGGTTGTGCGGTCGTTCCTCGGGCTCAACCCGCCCGACCACACGCGGCTGCGCCGGCTGGTCTCCAAGGCGTTCACCCCGAGGATGATCGAGCGGCTCGCCCCGCGAGTCGAAGAACTGTCGAACGAACTGGTCGCGAAGGCGCTCGAATCAGGCGAAGTCGACCTGATGCAAGCGATTGCGCGGCCGTTGCCGGTCGTCGTCATCAGCGAAATGCTCGGGGTGCCGCCGGCCGACCGCGGCCGGTTCGAAGACTGGTCGCATGCCATGGGCCGGGCGCTCGACCCGCCCTTCCTGATCTCCGAAGACGCTGCCGCCGCGGCGGTCGCCGCCCGGCGGGAGTTCGTCGCCTACTTCCGGGAACTCGCCCGGGAACGGCGAACGCGGCCGACCGAAGACCTGCTTTCGGATCTGGTGGCGGTCTCCGACGCGGGCGACAAGCTCAGCGAAGGCGAACTGCTGATCACCCTGATGCTCCTCCTGGTCGCCGGGCACGAGACGACGACCAACCTGATCGGCAACGGAACGCTCGCGCTGCTGAACCATCCCGGGCAGTTCCAGGCGCTGGCCGAGGATCGGTCGAAGATCCCGAACGCGGTCGAGGAAATGCTCCGGTACGACTCCCCCGTCCAGCTGACGATGCGGATCGCGTTGCGCGACACCACCGTCGGCGACGTGCCGATCGACCAAGACGCGCAGGTGCTCGTGCTGCTCGGAGCCGCCAACCGCGATCCCCGCACCCATGAGGACCCGGACCGCTTCGACGTCGGGCGCCCGTCGCCGAAGCATCTCGCGCTGGGGCAAGGCATCCACTTCTGCCTCGGTGCCCCGCTGGCGCGGCTGGAAGCCAGGTCGGCGTTCGAAGCGCTGCTGGGCACCGGCCGGACGCTCCGGCTGACGTCCGAGCCGGCTTGGGCGAAGCAAGTGACGCTGCGCGGCCTCGCCGACCTTTACGTCACCTTCGACTGACAGGCCGCAATTAGAGGACTAAATGCGGGCGTGCGGGCGCCAGCTCGGCCAGGAGTGCGTCCTGTTCCCGCCGGTACACCTCGACGTTCGCCAGTTTGACGTCTTCGTAGCCGCGCACCAGGTCGGGCAGTTCGGCCAGTGCCAGGATCCGGCCCCGGTCGGCGTCCGCGGTGCCGAAGGCGGCGAGGATCGCGTCCCGGTACTGGCCGACGAGTTCGCGCTCCACCCGCCTGACTTCGGCCTTGCCGAACAGGTCCCACCGGCTGCCGCGCAGTTTCCGCGCGGCGCGCAGCGCGACGAACACCGGACGGAAGCCCGGTCCGAGCGCGATCTTGCGCTTCATCCCCAGCGCCCGCAGGAACGGCGGGTGCAGGCGGTAGGCGTAGCGGCTGCCCTCCCCGAACTCCGCCTCGATCCCGGCGAGCACGGCGGGATCGAGCGAAAGTCGGGCGACCTCGTATTCGTCCTTGTAGGCCATCAGTTTGTGCAGGTTGCGCGCCACCGCCTCGGTGACGGCGGTCGAATCCCCTTCCAGGAACCGCACCCGCTCGACGAACTCGGCGTATTCCCTCGCGTAGGCGACGTTCTGGTACTGGACGAGCTCGGGAACGCGGATGTCCAGCAGGCGCGCGAGTTCGGAACCCGGCTCGGCGTGGACGAGCACGCGGGCACGGAGTGTGGCCGGTGACGGAGTGGACGTCGCGGCCACGGCCGGCGGGGTGACGGCGGCGTGCAGGGCGTCGGGATCGGCGACGAGCTGCCGGCCGCGCCGGAACGCCTGGAGGTTGCCCGCGACGGCGACCCCGTTGAGCTCGATCGCGCGCTCGAGGCTGGCGGCGTCCAGCGGGATCGCCCCGGTCTGGTGCGCCGCGCCGAGCTGGAGGATGTTGGCGAACTGGTCGTCGTCGAACAGGGTCTCGGCCAGTTCCCGGGCATCGAGCGCCACGGTGCGCGCCGCGTTCTCGGAGATCGCGCCGCGGACGGCCGCCGCGTCGGGGAAGGACACGGTGGTATCGATGATCATCCGGCCGGTCGGCACCTCGGTGGTGGAGACCACGGCGGTGGTGCGGCCGGGTTCGGTCACCGAGAGGTTCGCCGGATCGGCACCGACCAGGACGTCGCAGGCCAGGTAGAGATCGCATTCCCCGGCCGCGAGTTTCGGGGCCTGCGGCTTCGGCTCGGCGGTGATCTTCAGATCCGAGACGACGGCGCCGCCCTTCTGCGCGAGCCCGGTCATGTCCAGCGTGCGGACCTGTTTGCCTTCCAGCACGGCGGCGGTGGCGAGGATCTGCGCGACGGTGACCACCCCGGTCCCGCCGACCCCGGTGATCCGGACGGAGAAGTCGGCGCCGTCGGTGGTGCGCACCGGCTCCGGCAGTTCCGCCGCGGTGATCTCGCCGGCATGGCGCCGCTGCTTCCGGCCGGTGGGCACCACCGTCATGAACGAGGGGCAATCCCCCGCCAGGCACGAATAGTCCACATTGCACGAAGACTGGTGGATCGTGGTCTTGCGGCCGAACTCGGTGGCGACGGGCTGCACCGACAGGCAGTTCGACTTCTCGCCGCAGTCGCCGCAGCCCTCGCACACGCGCTCGTTGATGACGACCTTGGTGGCCGGTGTCTCCAGCTTGCCGCGACGGCGCTTGCGACGTTTCTCGGCGGCGCATTCCTGGTCGTGGATGAGCACCGTCACGCCGGTTACACCGGCCAGTTCCTCTTGCGTGCTCAGCAGTTCGTCGCGATGCCGGACGTCGACCCCCGCGGGCAGCCGCACCCGGCGGAACCGCTCGGGCTCGTCGCTGGTGATGACCACCTTGGCGACGCCCTCGATCAGGAGCAGGGACGCCAGCCGGTCCACCGGGAGCCCGCCGATGGCGTCCTGCCCGCCGGTCATCGCGACAGTGGAGTTGTAGAGGAGCTTGTAGGTGATGTTCACGCCCGCGGCCACCGCGGCCCGCACCGCGAGACTACCGGAGTGGGTGAACGTGCCGTCACCGATGTTCTGCACAAAGTGCTTGGCTTCGACGAAGGGCTCCATCCCGAGCCACTGCGCGCCCTCGCCGCCCATCTGCGTCAGGCCGATGACGTCCCCGACCTGTTCGGGTTCCATGAGCAGGGCCATGGCGTGACAACCGATGCCGCCGCCCACCACGGTTCCCTCGGGCACCTTGGTCGAGGCGTTGTGCGGGCAGCCGGAACAGAAGTACGGCGTCCGCGTCAGCAGCGGGACCGAGATGCGCTCGCGACGCCGCCGCTGCCGCCACGTGGTGACCGACGGGATCTCGTGATGCTCGCTCAGGCGGGAAGCCAGTGCCCTGGCGACGGAGTCCGGGTCGAGCTCGCCGAGTTCGGTGCACAACGTGCGGCCGTCCGGACCGGTCTTGCCGTAGACGGCGGGAGCGCCGGTGGTGCCGTAGAGCACGTCCTTGATCGCCGCCTCGACGAAGGAACGCTTCTCCTCCACCACGACGATCTCGGTCAGGCCCTCGGCGAACCGGCGCACGATCGAAGGTTCCAGCGGATGGATGACGCCGAGCTTGAGGATCCGGATCCCGTGGCGGGACAACGCCTCTTCGTCCAGGCCGAGCAACCGAAGGGCCTGCATCAGGTCCAAATAGGACTTCCCGGCGGTGACGATGCCGATGCGGTCGGCGGGTCCCTGGCAGACGATCCGGTTGACCCCGCTGGCGCGCACGTATTCGAGGGCCAGCGGCAGGCGTTCGGTGTAGAGACTGCGTTCGAGCGCCATCAGCCCGGTACCGAGCAGTCGCGAGCTGGGCTTGTGCCGGTACGGCGTCGGGCCCTTCGGCAAGGTGAGTTCCGGTGCCGTCCACTGTGGCCGGACCAGCGCGGTGCCCGCGGCGTCGGCCACGTTCGCCACCAGTTTCATCGACGACCACAGTCCGCTGGCCCGGGACAGCTCGACCGCGTGCAGGCCGAAGTCCAGCACGTCCTGGGAGTCGGCCGGGAAGAACACCGGCATCGACAGATCCGCCAGCGCGAGTTCGGAGGCGCAGGGCACCGAGGACGACTTGGCGTTGGGATCGTCGCCGACCAGCGCCACCGCCCCGCCCAGCGGATCGGTGCCCGCGAGGTTGGCGTGCCGCAGGGCGTCGGTCGCGCGGTCGAGGCCGGGCGCCTTGCCGTACCAGATCCCGGTGACGCCGCCGGTCGAAGAGCCGACCGACTTCGTGAGCTGGCTGCCCATGACCGCCGTCGCGGCCAGTTCCTCGTTCAGGCCCGGCCGGTGCACGACGTTGTGCTTGTCCAGCAGAACGGACCTGCGGCCGAGTTCGAGGTCGTACCCGGCCAGGGGCGAACCCTCGTAGCCGGAGACGAACACCGCGGGAGAGGCCCCGAGGGCGCGGTCATGGCGCACCCTGTCGAAGAGCATCCGGACCAGCGCCTGGACCCCGCTGAGGTAGACCGTGCCGTCCTCGCGCAGATACCGGTCCTCCAGCGTGAACTGCTCCACGAGACCCTCCTGGTCATCCGCCCGCACGGTACGGGGACAGCAGACCGGGCCAGAGTGATCTCCGCAACAAGCGAGTAGACACTGGCGGGCTACACGCAAAATATGCACTCGAATTGCAGCTTTGGCTGTGATCTGTTGCGTCAGAGTACGATACGTCGCCATGGCGGAGCATCTCATCGACGAGACCGATCGCGAAATCCTGGAACTGCTGCGGGAGGACGCCCGGCGGACCCTCGCCGACATCGGCGCCCGCGTCACGCTGTCCACCGCGGCGGTCAAACGCCGTATCGACCGCATGCAGGAGACCGGCGTCATCGTCGGCTACACCGTCCAGATCGACCACGCCAAACTCGGCTGGGGCATCGAGGCGTTCACCGAACTGCGCTTCACCGGGACCACGAAGGTCGGCGAGATCGTCCAGACGACCACGCGGATGCCCGAAGCCCAGGCGGTGTTCACCATCGCGGGCGATCCCGACGCGCTCGTCTGGCTCCGGGTGCGGGACATGGGCCATCTGCAGCGCACCATCGACGAGATCCGTCGGCACCACCAGGTGACCGGGACGAAGACGCTGATCGCGCTGGACTCCTGGAGCCGCGGGCAGCAATGGCCGCAGCCGTAAGCGCGTGAGGGCCACCCTCAGGGATTCTGAGTCCCTGAGGGTGGCCCTCACGCGCTTGACGGAGCGTTACCTGACCACGAACTGCGAACCCGGCTGGACGACGATGTCGCCGCCCGACGAGTTCGTGATCGTCACGTTGGTCAAGGTCGCGCTGCCACGGGCGCCGCTCATCGCGAGAAGGCCGGCCCCGTTGTTCGACTTGTCGATCTTGACGTTCGTGACCGCCGCGGTCACCACGCCGCCACCCGTCTTGAACTGGATGCCGTCGTAGGTCGAGTCGTGGATCTCCGTGTCCCGCACCGTGACCCCGGGGATGTCCTTGGCCTGCGCGAAGAACGTGATCGCGCCGAACTCCTGCTGTTCGCCCCAGAACACCCCGCCGCAGCGGTACAGGGCGTTGTTCGCGATCAGCGTCTGCCCGGAGAAGGGCAGCGGGTCGTGATCGGTCGCCAGCATGATGCCCGGATAGTTCATCGTGTCGTGGACGATGTTGTTCTCGATCTTGTTCCCGTAGCCTCCGTAGATCGCGATTCCGTTGGCCCGCCAGGGCAGCTGGATCGTGTTGTTCGCGAACACGTTGTCGTGCGCGATATCCGTCGCCGTGTCCTTCACGTACTGGTTCGCCCACACCGCGAGCGCATCGTCACCGGTGGTGCGGAACGACGAGTTGAACACCTTCGAGTTCCTGGTGCCGTTGGTGAAGTTGATGCCGTCGGCGTAGGTGTTCCTGATCCGCATCCCGGTGAACTCCAGGCCGTCACCCGGACCCCACAGCGCGGGGAGGTTGGTGTAGTCCCTGCCGACCCACGCCCCGACGTTCGCGTGCTCGATCCACACGTTCGAGATCTTCGTACCGGTACCGAACCGGCCGTTGAGACCGACACCGCCCTCGGCGTTCCCGTCCCCGCCGCGGATCCGGCCGGAACCGAAGATCGCGATGTCGGAGATCTGGGTGTTCTTGTCGATGTCGAACCCGAAGTTGCCTTCGTGCGGGTGGTTGATGCCGCCCGCGTCCTGCGGCTGGATCTGGGAGTACAGCTGCGAATGCCACATACCGGCACCGCGGATCGTCACGTTGGAGATGCCGATCTGGTTGTACTGGCCGCCGCCGTTGGGCACGTTCGGGTCGTCGGTCAGGATCTTCTTCTCCTGCCGCCACTGGCCCGCCGGGATCCACACGCACGGGATCACGCCGTTCTGGTCGTCGGTGACAGCGCGCTGGAGCGCCGTCGAGTCGTCGTTCCCGTCGTTCGGCACCGCGCCGTACTCCGTGATCGACGTGCAGCCGGCCGGTTTCCCGGCCGCCGGCGCGACCTGTTCGAGGTCGACCATGTCGATGATGTAGAACGCCGCGTTGTCACCGCTGTCCCGCTGCAGCTTGAACTTCGTGCCCGGCGGGTACGACTGCGCGAGCAGCGCGTTCGACTCGTCGAACAGCCGCCGCGCGTTGGCCGACGGCGTGTTCGTCAGGCCCTCGGGGTCGTCGGTGCTGCCGTAGAGCCAGCTGTGCCTGGACGACAGCGTCAGCTTCTGCGCGAAGGTCCCGTTGACGTACAAGCTGATCGTCGAGTCCTGCCCGCCACCGGCCGCGGCGTCGGGGATCGAGTTGCGGACCACGATGGAGTTCGCCTGGTTCGTCGAGGTGAACTCCACGTACTGACCCTGATTCGCCAGCCGCACGGACTTGCGGCCGGAGGACTCGGTCGCGAAGTTCGTGTGCCCGAACGTGCGCAGCGGGTCGGCCTCCAGCAACTGTCCTTGGTACTGCGCGGCTTCCGCCTCGTACTCGACGTACGGCACCGCCGCGCCACGACCCACCACAAGGGACCGCGAGAGCCCGTTGTTGGACTCGTTGGTCTCCGCGACCGTGTTCGTCGCGTCGGCCGTCGCGGAGAGCGTCGCCCCGCCGTTGGTGGCGGTCCACGTGCCCGAAATCGCGACGTTCGCCGTGGCACCGGCCGCGATCGTGGCCGTGTCGGTGTTCAGGGTGGTGCCGCCGACGGTCAGCCGGGTCACCGAAGCGCCCGCGCCGCTCGTGCCGCGGTTGTGCACCGCGACGGTGAACGACACCGCCGTACCGGCCGCGGGGTTCGACGGGTTCGACGTGATGCCGGTGACCTCGAGGTCCGGCCCTGGCGCCTGCGCGATCACGAGCGACGTCGGTGAGGTGAAGGTGTTGTTGGTGTCGTCCTGCTCCACGACCTTGTTCGCGGGGTCCGCGGTGGCGGACACGCTGTAGGTGCCCTGCGGCCGCGTACCCGCGTTCACGGTCACGGTGGTGGAAGCACCGGCGGCGAGTGCGCCGACGGCCGCGTCACCGACGACGGTGCCGCCGAGACTGACGTTCACGGTCGTGGCGGCCGCGTTCGCCGAGCCCGCGTTCTTCACCGTCGCCGCAACCGCGATCTGGCTGGTCTCCGTCGGGTTCTGCGGGGTCCAGGCCGTGCCGGTGACGACGAGGTCCGGATTCGGCGCCGGGGTGCCGAGCACCTGGAACTCCGCGACCTGCGCGCCCGCCGCGCCGGAGTTGGCGAAGAACTGCAGCCGCACGTCGGCGACCTGGCCATCGACCGGGATGGTCACCGTGTTCTGGTTGGTGGCCGGATCGAACCGGCGATCGGCCCGCGCCGACAGCGACGTGAACGCGGTGGCGCCCTGCTCGCGGCCGAGGATCTCGAAGTTCTGCGTCCGCGCGCCCCAGATCGCGTCCGGATCGAGCTTCACGCTGACCGAATCGACGTCGGCGTTGGCGCCGAGCTTCACCGTCAGCGTGCTCGGATAGCCCCCGGCGGATTCCCAGTAGGTGGCGGTGTTGTTGTCGTTGGCGTTGGTGGCGACGAAACTGTGGACCGTCGAGGACGCCTCGATCGGCTTGCCCGCGGCGAGGTTCGCGCCCGCGGTCGGCCCGGAGCGCACGACGTGGTCGCTGTCCACGGATTCGTTGCCCACGGCGTCCTTGGCCCGCACGAAGTACTCGACACGCGTACCCGCGGGCCTGGTCTCGGTGAAAGTGGTGCCGGTGACCGTGGCGGCCGGCGTGCCGTCGCGATAGACGGTGTAGCCGCTGACGCCGACGTTGTCGGTCGAGGCCGACCACGTCAACCGGATCTGGCCGGAGCCGGGCTCGGTCAGCGCGAGGTGCGCGGGCGCCGACGGCGCCTGCGTGTCACCGGTGTCCGGCCCGTACAGCTCGAATTCCGAGAGCTGCGCGCCGGGCCATCGCGTGTTCGCGGTGATGTTCAGCCGCACGTACCGGGCCGATCCGTTCACCGGGATCGTGACCGTGTTCGCGCCGGGGTTGAACGCGTGCGCGCTCACCCCCACGAGGTCGGTGAACGAGGTGCCGTCGTCGCCGCCGCGCACGGCGAGCGTCTGAGTGCGCGCTTCCCAGGTCGCCGGGAGTTTCAGCACGATCCGCGAAAGCGATTTGGCCGCTCCGAGATCGGCCTGGATCCACTGGGGGAACGCGTTGTTCGCCGATTCCCAGTAGGTCGCCTGGTCACCGTCCACGGCGTTCGAGACGGGATAGCCGGGCTGCGTACTGCTCGCCGACACCGTGCGGGTCAACGGTACTTCCGCGAGCGCGGCCGGTCTGGGTTCGGCGGCCGCGGTGGTCTGGACCGGACCACCGGCCGCGGAGGCCGGGGACAACCCCGCCGCGGAGAGCCCTACAGCGAGGAAACCGGCGATGAGCCGGGACAGGCGCATACGTGTCATGGCGTCTTCTCTTCTTTGAGACAGCAGGGAGGGAGCCAGAGCCGTACGAGCATGCAACAACCGTGAGACGTATTGCAAGAACTTGACATGGTTCAGAAATTTTGCGACTTCGCGTGATGTCCCGGTGAGCGGGAACTTCAGCGGATTCCGACCGGCCGCGGGCAACCGGACGCCCGGGCGGGGCGTGCTCGGTGTGATCGGTTGTTCCGAGTTCCGGGGATGGGGAGAAATGATCGACCGAAGAGTCATCCGTGCCGTCATGGCCGTGTTCGCGGCGTGCGCGCTGCTGACGGTGGTCCCGGGGAGCGCCGCGGCGAGCGGAACCGCCTGCACGTGGGAACAGTCCACCCTGCCGCTACCGCCCGGGCAGACCTCGGGACACGTGTCCGGGGCCGCGAACAGCGGCTGGTTCGTCGGCGGCGGTCCCGCCGGCGCGATCCGCTGGCACAACGGTGTCGCCGAGAACCTGGGCCGTGCCTTCGGTAACTCGACCGAAATGCGCGACATCAATTCCTCGGGCACCGCGGTCGGCTTGACCCATGACGGCGGCGGCACCTTCGGCAAGGCGGTCGTCTACCGGGACGGCGGGTTCACCGCGCTTCCGGTGCCGCCGGGCCGCCGGACGACCCGCGCCCTCGACATCAACGACGCCGGCGACATCGTCGGGACCGCACAAGGTATCGGCGACACCTTCGACCTGACCATCTGGCCGGCGAACGCCCCTGGCACGGTGCTGACGATCAACCCGGATCCCAGCGCGTACGGCTATGTCAGTTCGGTCGATATCGACGAGCAGGGCCGCATCCTGATCGACGCGAGCCTCTCGGAGAGCGATTTCTTCGTGCGCGAACCGGACGGGACGATGACCAAGCTCCCGCTGGGATCCCAGTACGTCACCGCGTTCCGGAACGGCCGTATCGCAGGCGAGATCTACGAAAACGAGGAGTTTTCGACGCTCGAGTGGGATGTGACCGGCCAACCGGTCCGCCGCCTCGACCGCGCCGCCACCTCTCCCGCGGTCGATTCCGGCACGCTCACCACCGGCGTCTACCGGACCGCTGACAAGGGGTACGCGCTCGGAGTCTGGGACAACGGCGTCTTGACGCAGACCCTCGCCACCAGCCCGACCCACGGCGTCGTCCGCTCGCCGGTGATCACCGGCGACGGCGTCATCGCGACCGCGATCGGCTCGGCCCCCACGGCGTTCCGGCGCAGTTGCGGCTGACCACGGGAACCGTGCCCATTCGGTCATAACCGATGCCCGCACGGCCCAAGAACCACCGCACCAAGCCAAGATCGCGTTAGCGTTACCGTAACGGCCGGTGACGGACCAGGGGCTCACGAGCCCCGCCCGGCCGCGGCTCGTGCGACCGCTCCCCCTGCGGCCGGGCGACGCCGACGGCGGCCTGGATCCGGCGTACATTCGGTGCGCTTTCGGCGTTCAGACGGACAAGGGCTCGGGCAAAAAGCGGGAGACCATGACCGATCGAAGCGCCCTGGGCATCCGGGTGGCCGTCTACACGGCCGACCCGCTGACCCGCTCGGGGCTCGTCGGCATGCTCGCCACGGCCGACGGGCTCGAAGTGCTGCCGTCCGACGGCCGAGGCGCGGACGTGCTGGTGGCCGCCGAGGACCCGGGCGAGCACGAACTGCCGGTGCTGCAACGCGCGGTGGCCGAGCAGGGCGCGGTGCCCGGAGTGCTGATCGCCGGACGGCTGCCCACGACGGGCTGCGACTGGGCCGTCTCCGCGGGCGTGCGCAGCCTGCTGCCGCACCGGGTGGTGCGGGCGGATCGGCTGATCAACGAGATCGTGTCCGCGCACACCGCGTCGGCGCGCTCGCCGCGGCAACTGGCGGCCGGGTACGACCTCTTCGCCGACGAGCCGAAAGTGCCGTCGATGTTCGACGAGCGCGAGATCCGGGTGCTGCGGCTGATCGCCGACGGTCTGGACACCGCGGAGATCAGCACGGAGATGGGTTATTCCCAGCGGACCATCAAGAACATCCTCCACCAGGCACAGCACCGGCTGGCCTTGCGGAACCGCGCGCACGCGGTGGCCGCGGCCATCCGCGCCGGGCTGATCTAGGGGGTCGTGAATGATTTGGGTCGTTCTAACGACCCGAATCGCTCACGACTCCCTGAACACGCTCGCCGTCCGCGCGGACACGCGTGCCGTCCATCCAGTCACACGAAACCCCGCGCCGCCCGCCGTAGGTACCTAAAACACCAGTGGCCCTCACGACAACCCGTCAGATGACGCCCGCGCGGACCGCGTAGGCGACGGCGTGCGGCCGGTTCTTCAGGTTCAGCCGTCCGGTGATGCCCTGGATGATGTGCTTCACGCTGCGCTCGGAGTAGCAGAGCTCGCCGGCGATCTCGACGGTGTCCATCCCGTCGGCCATCAGGCGCAGCACGTCGATTTCACGGGTGCTCAGCCCGGCGGTGTTGACGCCCATCGGGTCGAGGACCTCGCGCTGGAGCCGTTCGACGTGCTTGAGCAGTTCGCCGAGCAGGCTCGGCGGAAGCACGCCGCCGCCGGAGGCCGCCGCGCGGACGGCGTGTGCCAGCCGCTCGCCGGTGGTCGCCGAGCGCGGCAGGACGGCCACCACGCGGCATTCGATCGCGGGCACCAGTTCCGACTCGCCGATCTGGCTCACCACGAGCACCACCGGCTTGTTCACCTCGGCGGACAGCCGCCGCAGCCACAGCACGGTCTCCGGTGTCAGGCACTCGGCGGCGAACACCAGCACGTCGGCCTCGGCGCGCAGGTCCCAGTCGCGGACCGTCAGCCCTGGCCGCGTGCCCAGCTGGCTGGCCAGCCCGGCGGTGGTGATCGGGTCGGGCGCGTGCACCGCCACGGTGATCTCTCGTGTTTCCGTATCCACCTTCGTCCCCTCCGCGGTCCCAGTCGGCTGGGACACAGTCTGCGAAGGAGCTCTTCACGAACCCTCTACGAGTTCTCAACGAGACGTGAAGGACTTCGTGGCCAGCTGAAACGCCTCCACGTACTTCGGAAGTTCGCTCAGAACCTCGCGAAGCCTGCCTTCCGGCTCACCGCTGTCCGGATCGGCGAGCCGGGCGTACCCGAAGGCCAACGTCCGCCGCAGTTCGTCGATCCGCCGTTCGGCCTCGTCGGCGTCCAGCACCAGCCTGCCGCTGCAGGCGAGGTCGAGCAGGATGTCACCCGCCGACCGCTCTCGTCGCTGGCTCACCGCACCGGACCCACTTCCGTTGTCGGACCGGCTCAGCATGCCCGGCCGCGCCTGCCCGCGACCAGGAGAACGAGCGCTTTTGCCCTGGCGAACGCACGATTTTGCCCGGTCGTGCCTCATCTGTACGCGCGCTGAAAACCACATGAACGGGCAGCCAACCTCGCACGGGTTCAGGAAGGGTGAAGGGTGGTTATCCCGAAGTGTGCTGGCACAGCCCCGAGCATGACTTGTCAGAAGCAGACAAAACCAACATGACGCCTGCCCGATTGATTGCGAAACCCACATCCGCGGGTCTAGGATTTTCGCGGACCAGGATGATCGGGAGTCGGACGCACGGGTGGCAGGGTCGATGGACGAAGGCACCTCGCTGACGGTCCGGCTGCTGGGCGGTTCCCCCGTCCAGCACCGCGACGGCGAGATCGCCCTGGGTCCGGCGCAGCGCAAGGCGGTCTTCGCCGCACTCGCCCTGCGCGCCGGTCACTTCGTCTCCCGCAAGGAGATCATCGACGCCGTCTGGGGCGAGCAGCCCCCGCACAGCGCCACCGGCAGCGTCTACACCTACGTTTCCGCGCTGCGCCGCGCGCTCGAGCCCGCGGGCGAACTGCTCACCGCCACCCGCGCCGGCTATCGCCTCGAACTGCCGAGGGACCGGATAGACGTCCACGTCTTCGAAGCCGAGCTGAACCGGGCCCGCACCCACCGGCTCGCCGGTTCGCACCACCGGGAACTGAAGTCGCTGCGCACCGCGCTGGAGCTCTGGCGGGGCACCGCGCTGGGCGGCATCCCCGGCCCGTTCGCCGAGAGCCAGCGCGCCAGGTTGAACGAACTGCGCATGGGCGCGCTCGAACGCCAGGCCGAGGTCGCACTGCACCTGGGCGGATACCGGGAACTCGCGGGCGAGCTGGCCGTACTGGTCGAGCGGCATCCGCTGCGCGAGGGCCTGCACCGCATGCTGATCACCGCGCTGTTCCGGTCCGGCCGCCAGGCCGAAGCGCTGGCCGCGTTCGACAGTGCCCGCGAGACCATCGTCGAGCAGTCCGGCCTCGAACCCGGCCCGGAACTGGTGGCGCTGCGGCAACGCGTGCTGGACGGCGACCCGTCGCTGCACCACCAGGACCAGCCGGAACGGCACCGGCCCGCCAAGCTCGCGCCCGAGCGGCCGTCCGTCTTCGTCGGCCGCGAAGCGGAACTGGCCACGCTGCGGCACCAGGTTTCCTTGCTGCTGACCGAAGGCCGCGGCGGCACACTGTGGCTCGACGGAGAAGCGGGCAGCGGCAAGAGCGCCTTGCTGGCGGAAGCGCTTGCGCCGGTGAGAAAACAGACGCACTGGGTCGAAGCCGACGAGCTGAGCGGCGCGGTCCCGCTCAGCCTCATCGCCGACTGCCTCGGCGGCGAAGCCCTCGACAGCCTCAGCCGGACGGTCACCGAGCTGTGCGACGAAGGCCCGCAGGTACTCGTCTTCGAAGACCTGCACTGGGCCGACGAGGAAAGCCTGCTCGCCTGGCAGCGGCTGCACCGGCTCACCCGTCACCTGCCGCTGCTGCTGATCGGTTCCACGCGCCCGCTCCCCCGGCGCCGCACGCTCGACGTACTCCGCGCACGGCTCGACGGCGAGATCATCGCGCTGCGGCCGTTCACCGGCCGGGACGTCGCCGCGCTCGCCGAGGAGTCCCTGGCCAGAGACCCCGGCGAAGACGTCCTCGAGTTCACCGCCGCCTACGCCGGCGGCAATGTCGGCTACCTGCATCAGCTGTTCGCCGAATTCGCCTCCGGCCGCGACATCACCACCGCGCCGCCCGCGGCCGTCGTCGCCATGGTGGAAGACCACCTCGCCACGCTTTCCTTGCCCGGTAAGCGAATGCTGACTTCGGCCGCACTGCTCGGCTCCTCGTTCACGGTCGCCGACCTGTCCTACATCACCGGGCGAGAACTGCGGGAGCTCATCGAATCGGTCGAAGAAGCGCTCGCCGCGCGCGTGCTGGAAACCGAAGGCGAGCGCCTGAGGTTCCGTATCCCGCTGGTGGGCTCGGTCTTCTACGCGAACACGCCGTCGGCCATCCGCACCATGCTCCATCAGGAGATCTCCGCGACCATGGTGTCCACCGGAGCCACCCCGGACCGCATCGCCGAGCAGCTGCTGCAGGCGGGCGAAGAGGTGACAGGGCAGTGGATCCCTCAGTGGCTGCTCGACAACGTCGGCGCGCTGCCCGCCGCCGCCGCGATCGAACTGCTCCACCTGTTCTCGAACCGGGGAACCGTCGGCGAGGACGTGCGCCACGATCTGACGGCCGAGCTGGCCAGGCTGTTGCTGCCCGGGCCGGACACTTCCCGGCCAGCCTGGTGCGCACCGCTCCGCGCGCTGGTCCGCTGAGGCGTGCTCTCTCGCGTGCACGGCCGGGTACGCAACCAGACCGTCTCGTGGACGTCCTAAACTGCGAGTACGCCGTAGTGGTCCGGCCACTTTCAGTAGCGATCAAGAACGGAGCCGGCGTGACGAACGGGCTGCGCGTCGAGCTGCTCGGGCCACCCCGGGCCTGGCTCGACGACACCGAGCTACGGCTCGGCCCCGCCCGCCAGCGCGCGGTCTTCGCCACCCTGGCCGCACGCTGCGGCCAGGCCGTCTCACTCGGCGAACTGATCGCCGACGTCTGGGGCAGCTCGGCCCCGGCCAGCGCCACCGGCAGCGTGCACACCTACATCTCCGGCCTGCGCGGGGCCCTCCGCGAGGCGGGCGGTGACGCGCACGAGCTGCTGCGGTCGTCCGGGTCGAGCTACCTCTTGCGGCTGGACCGCGAAACACTCGACGTCCACCGGTTCGAAAAGGACACCGCCGAGGCCCGGCGGCTGGTCGCCCGGCCGGATCCGCGGGGCGCGGCCAGACAGCTCACCACCGCACTCGGCCGCTGGCACGGGGAGGCGTTCTCCGGGGTGCCCGGCCCGTTCGCCGAAGCCGAACGCGTCCGGCTCGGTGAACTCCAGCTGACCGCCACCGAACTGCGGGCCTCGACGCTGCTCGGTCTCGGCGACCACCGCGAACTGGTGGCCGAGCTGACCGAACTGGTCCAGCGGCACCCGCTGCGGGAATCGCTGCACGAAACGCTCATGCGCGCCCTGCACGCCAGCGGACGGCAGACCGAAGCCCTGACCGTCTACCGCGAGGCCAGGCAGGTCCTCATGAGCGAACTCGGTGTCGAGCCCGGGGTACCGCTGCGTGAACTGCACCAGCGCATCCTGGACGGCACCGAAAAGCCCGCCGCCGAGCCGAAATCACCGGTGTTCGTCGTACCACCGCCGGTGGCGAAGGCGATCGAGCGCGGCGGCGCGGCGAACCTGCCCGGCCGTGGCCGGCAGATCGAGCGGCTCCAAGGGTTCGTCGCCGACGTGCTCGCCGGGCGCGGACGTCCGGTCTGGCTCGAAGGCGAGGCGGGTATCGGCAAATCGGAACTGCTGATCGCCGGGCTGGCCGGTGCCGGAGCGCGCGGCTGTCAGCTCGCGTGGACCGCGGCCGACGAGCTGCAGCAACGCTTCCCGCTGCAGGTGATCATGGAGTGCCTCGGCGTGCACCACGGCTCGGCCGATCCGGAGAGGGCCAGGCTCGCCGTCGAGCTGCACGCCGAGCCCGCACACGGGAACTGGGGCCCCGCCGACCCGATCCTGTCCACTGTGGACAAACTGCTGGCACTGGTCGACGAGACCTGCGCGGCCGGTCCGCTGGTGCTGGTGATCGACGACCTGCACTGGGCCGACGAGGCGAGTGTGCTGTTGTGGCAGCGCCTCGCCGCCGCCACCCGCCAGCTGCCGCTGCTGCTGGTCGCCGCCGCCCGCGCCGGGCATGGCCGCCGCGACCTGGCCCAGCTGCGTCGCGGCGTCGAGGCCAAGGGCGGCGAGGTCATGCCGGTCGAGGTGCTGAGCGACGACGAGATCGGCGCGGTGTTCGAGGGGATCCTGGCGGCCCGGCTGGGCTCGAGCCTGCGGCCGCTGGTCCGCCGTGCCGCCGGAAATCCGCTCTATGCCAGGGAAATCGCGAACGACCTGGTCCGCACCGGCTCGGTACGCGTCAAAACGGGCGTCGCCGAGGTGACCCTGGACGGCACCGAGAACGCGCCGCGCTCGCTGCTCGCCGCGGTCGGCCGCACGCTGGAGTGTCTCGACCCGGACGTCACGCGGCTCCTGCGCACCGCCTCGCTGCTGGGCGCGGAGTTCGCGGTCGAGGACGTCGCCGCGCTGTCCGGGATGAGCCCGCTGGAAGTCCTGCAAAGCCTCGAACCGGCCACCACCGCCGGGGTGATCGAGTACGCCGGCGACAAACTCGCCTTCCACCACCCGTTCCAGCGTCAGGCGCTCTACGACGGTATCGCCAAACCGGTGCGCGCCGCGCTGCACCGCCGCGCGGCCGAGGCGCTCGCGCGCGGAGGGGCGCCGATCAAGCGGGTGGCCGAGCAACTGGCGGCCGAACCGGCGCCGTGCGACCCGTGGCTGGCCGAATGGCTGACCGGCAACCACATCGCGGTGTCCAACCGCGCGCCGCAGATCGCGGTCGAACTCGTGCGCCGCGCGCTCGACAGCGCGGTGCCCACCCGTGCGCAGCGAGAAAAGCTGATCTTCGTGCTGGTTCGGGTGCTGTTCCGGCTCGAAGTGGCCCCGGAGGCCGAAGCCGAGGTGGCGGTGAAGACGGTCCGCGACAAGGCGGATCTGGCCGAGATGCGGCATATCCTCGCCGCCCTGCGTTATCGCCGCGGTGACACCGGCGGCGCGCTGGAAGCACTCGCCGACACCGCGGACGACGAGGCGATGCCGGAACTGTGGCGCACCCGCAGCCGCACGCTGCTCGCCAACTTCCGCCGCGGCGACCTCGTCGATCTGGACGAGACCGAACGGATCGCGCGACGGCTGCACACTGAGGCGGACGCGGCGAACGAACGCTATCCGGCCGCGCACGCGCAGCAGACGCTGTGGCTCGTGCACTCGATCCGCCGCGAGCACGACGACGCGCTGACCGCGATCGACGCCGCGCTGGAGACCGCCGGCGACGAATCGGATCTGGCGACCTTGCGCTTCGATCTGCTCGACAATCGCCTGTTCACCCTGCAGAACCTCGACCGTCTCAAGGAAGCCGACGCCACGCTGCACGCCGGGTACGCGACGGCCGCGCGGCACGGCCTGCCGACCGGGCCGCAGGTCTCGGCCGCCGTGCACTACTACTGGACCGGCCGCTGGGACGAGGCACTGGCCGAACTGGACTCGGTCACCGAGGACGGTCCGGCGATCACCTTCAACGGCGTGCGCGAGCCGGGCGCCGCCGCGCTGCTGCTGCACGGCGTCGCCGCCCTCATCGCCGGGCACCGCGGCGAGCGCGTCTCCGTCCGCTCGCATCTGGACGCGGCCGAGGCGCACTCGCCGTCGAACTCCTCCGAGCGCGAGAGCTGCGACTTCTACCTCGCGGCGCAAGCGATGGGTGCCGAGCAGCGCGGCAGGCTCGACGACGCGCTGCGGTTGTTCGCGCCCGTGCTGCGTCCCGACTACGCCCGGATGATGCTGCGCCACCAATGGCTGCCGGACGTCGTCCGCATCGCGCTCGCGGCCGGGAACGAGGACCTCGCGCGCGACGCGCTCGCCGTCTGCGTCGAGGAGGCGAGCCAGGAAGCCGTTCCGGCGCGCGCGACCGCGGCCGCTGACCGCTGCCGGGCGCTGACCGACGGCGACCCGGACGGCGCGCTGGCCGCGGCCGGCCACTACCGCGAGGTCGGCCGTCCGATCGAACTGGCCGCCGCGCTGGAGGACGCCGCCGAACTGCTCGGCCGCGCGGGCTACCTCGAATCGGCCACCCAAGCCCTCACCGAGGCGTGTGAGGTGCTCGGGCCGGTCGGCGCCCTCTGGAGCATCCGCCGGGCGGAAGGCAGGCTGCGTCCCTATGGCGTGCTGAGCCGGGCCGAACGGCGTCCGCGCCGCACCGGTTCGCTCTCCCCGCTGGAACTCCGCATCGCTCAGCTGGTGGCGGCGAACCTGTCCAATCCGGACATCGCCGCTGAGCTGAGTCTCCCGCGGCGGACGGTGCAGTCGCTGGTGTCGCGGGTACTGACCAAACTGCACACCGAGTCCCGGCTGACCGTCGGCGACCAGCTTCCCCGAAGGCTCGCATGACCGTACGACAGAGGAGCACCATGATCAGCCCGCGTCGATTCCGTTCTCTGGCCGGACTGGCGGCCTTCACGCTGCTGCTTTCCGGCTGCGCGGGAAAGCCGGCGGACGCCGGCGGTCCGATCACGCTCACCGTCTCCACCTTCGGCGAGTTCGGCTACGAGAAACTGTTCGACGAGTACGAGAAGGCGCATCCGGGGATCACGGTCGAGGGCCGGGTCGCCGACTTCGAGACGCACCACCGGCAGCTCGCCACCGGCCTCGGCGCCGGGCGCGGCGCGGCGGACGTCGTGGCGATCGAGGAGCAGTATCTGCCGAAGTTCCGCCAGGCCAAGGACAAGTTCAGCGACCTGTCCGAATTCGGCGCGCAGGACCTGCGGGCCGGCTGGCCCGCCTGGAAGTGGGACCAGGGCACCGCGGACGGCGGGAAGTTCGTCATGGGCCTCGGCACCGACATGGGCAGTCTCGCGCTCTGCTACCGGCGCGACCTGTTCGAGAAGGCCGGGCTGCCCGCCGATCGGGACCAGGTGGCCGCGCTGTGGCCGACCTGGGAGAAGTTCGCCGAGGTCGGCGAACGGTTCAGCGAGAAGGTGAAGGACGCGAAGTTCTCCGACTCGGCGGGCACCGTCTACACCGCGATGCTCAACCAATCCGAGGAGAACTACTTCGCCAAAGCCGATGACAAGTTCGTCGGGGACACCAATCCGAACGTGCGCAAGGCCTTCGATCTGGCGGGCGGCCTCGCGCTGAAGAAGCAGACCGCGGCCGTCACCACCTTCACCCAGCCGTGGACGGTGGCCATCAAGCAGAGCCGGTTCGCCGCCATCACCTGCCCGGCCTGGATGCTCACGCAGATCGAGGAAGCGGGCGGCCCGGAACTGGCGGGCAAATGGGACGTCACCTCGGTGCCGGGCAAGGCGGGTAACTGGGGCGGCTCGTTCCTGACGATCCCGAAGCAGGGCGAGCACCGCAAGGAAGCGTACGAACTGGCCGCCTGGCTCACCGCGCCGGAGCAGCAGAAGCGGATCTTCCTCGACAGCGGCCTTCTGCCGAGCGCGCTGGCCGCCTATCAGGACGGTGCCGTGCTTTCCCATACCAGCAAGTACTTCAGCGATGCCCCGGTCGGCAAGATCTTCGCCGCGTCCGCCGAAGCCCAGCGGCCGAACTACCGTGGCCTGCGCGACGGTGAAGTGCGGCCCGTGTACGGCCACGCGCTCGGCCGCGTCGAAGAGCGAAGGCAGTCGGTCGACCTCGCCTGGACCCAGGCCACGACCGAAGGCCGCGCCGCGGCCACCAAGTGAGCGAGGGCGGCTTGACGCGCGAGTTTCCGGCAGGTTTCCGCTGGGGCACGGCCACGGCGGCCTACCAGGTCGAGGGATCGACGACGGCGGACGGGCGAGGACCGTCCATTTGGGACACTTTCGCCGCGCAGCCGGGCCGGGTACTCGACGGCGCCACCGGCGAGCGAGCCTGTGAGCATTATCTGCGTTACGCCGAAGACATCGGCCTGCTGAACGAACTCGGCATCCCGCACTACCGGTTCTCCGTCGCGTGGTCGCGGGTCATGCCGGACGGCCGCACGATCGAACCGCGCGGGCTCGCCTTCTACGATCGCCTTGTCGACAAGCTCCTGGAGCGCGGGATCACCCCGATGCTCACGCTGTATCACTGGGACCTGCCGCAGGCGCTGCAGGACGCGGGCGGCTGGCCCAACCGCGATCTCGCCGGCTACTTCGCCGACTATGCCCAGACCGTCCACAAAGCACTCGGCGACCGGGTCCGGCAGTGGACGACGATCAACGAGCCGTTCTGCGCGGCCTTCATCGGCTACGGCAACGGCGATCACGCGCCGGGTATCCAGGACGAGGGCGCCGCGCTGGTCGCCGCGCACAACCTGCTGCTCGCGCACGGCCACGCGACCCGGGCGATCCGCGCGAACGGCGGCGACGGGCAGGAAGTGTCCATCGTGCTCAACTTCTCCCCCGTGCTGACCGATGTGGACGATTCCGCACACCGCGAGGCCGCGCGCAAGTTCGACTTCCTGCACAACAGGTTCTTCCTCGACCCGCTGCTCGGCCGCGGCTACCCGGCCGCGCTGCTCGAAGACCTGGCACATCTCGGCACGCTCGAACCGGCGATCGCCGACGGGGACCTCGACCTCATCGCGCAGCCGCTGGATCTGCTGGGCGTCAACTACTACGCGCCCACCCGCGCGGTCCCGCTCGACGCCCCGGAGGCCGACAGCAACTGCCCGCTGCCGGGCCTGCGCGGCATGGACGTCCAGCCGCCACGAGGCGACGTGACGTCGTTCGGCTGGGAACAGCGGCCGGAGTCGTTCACCGATCTGTTGCTGTGGCTGCACGAACACTGCCCGGAGCTGCCGCTGGTGGTCGCCGAGAACGGTGCCGCCTTCGCGGACGAGGTGGTCGACGGGCGCGTGCACGACGAAAAGCGTGTGCGGTATTTCGCCGAGCACATCGGTGCGGTGCACGACGCGATCGAGCGAGGCGCCGACGTCCGCGGTTACCTCGCCTGGTCGCTGCTGGACAACTTCGAGTGGGCGAGGGGCTACACACAGCGGTTCGGGATCGTGCATGTCGACTTCGAGACCCAGGAGCGGGTACTCAAGGACAGCGCCCGGTT
This sequence comes from Amycolatopsis sp. lyj-112, assembly GCF_046549055.1. NCBI lineage: Bacteria > Bacillati > Actinomycetota > Actinomycetes > Pseudonocardiales > Pseudonocardiaceae > Amycolatopsis > Amycolatopsis sp. lyj-112. The sequence continues at coordinate 248,794 of NZ_JAJPWS010000012.1, forward strand.
CTTCGCCGACGTCGTGGCCAGAAACGGACTTTAAGTGCAGTACGTCGGAGGTTCCGTCACGTGTTCCGCGTCCAATCACGCAAGTTCTCCGGCTGGACACACGTGATCTCCATCCAGTCACGCGTGTCCTCCCTAAGATCACGCGACAACCACGGATCCTTCGCGTGGCCACAGGGACTCTGAGTCCGTGAGGGTGGCCATACAGCGAACACGCGTGATTGGAGGCGGAACACGCGTGATTGGAGGGCGAACACACTCTCAGCCCCGTGGCGCGCCCCGCATCACGCCGGTGACGACCTTCCTGGCCAGCAGGATGAACAGCACGATGACCGGCAGCACACCCAGCGTCGCGGCGGTGAGCATGAGCGAGTAGTCGGTGAAGTAGCCACTGGCCAACCGCGACAGTGCCACTTGGACGGTCGGGTTCTCGTTGGGGTCGAGGACGACCAGCGGCCAGAAGAAGTCGTTCCAGGCGGTCATGAACGTCAGCATGCCGAGCACGGCGGCCTGCGGGCGGATGACGGGCACGGCCACATGCCAGAACAGCCGCAGCGTCGAGCAGCCGTCGATGCGCCCGGCGTCGAGCAGTTCGCCGGGGATCGCCTCCTCGCACGCCTGCCGCATCCAGAACACGCTGAACGCGCCGATCAGCCCGGGCACGATCACCGCTTCCAGCCGCCCGTACCAGCCGAGTTCACCGACCACCAGGTAGAGCGGGATCACGCCGAGTTGCGCGGGCACCATGGCGGTGCCGATGACGACCAGGAAAAGCGTGTCCCGGCCGGGAAACCGCAACCGGGCGAAGGCGAATCCGGCCATGCTGGACAGCAGCACGTTCGACACGGTGACCGTGCCGGCGACGATCAGCGAGTTCTCCATGGCCAGCCAGAAATCGACGGTGGCGAAGACCTCACGGACGTTCTCGAACAGGTTGCCGCCGGGCACCAGCGGCGGGGTGGTCTCCCCGAGCGCGGAGTCGTCCTTCGAGGACACCACGAACGACCAGTACAACGGGAAGATCGACGCGATCCCCACGGCGAGCAGCAGCCCGTAGACGAGAAATCCGGCCCGTTCGCGCGCCACCGTCACTCCCCGCCGCGCATCCGGCGCACGAACGAGAAGTTGACCAGCGCGAACCCGGCCGAGAGCAGGAACAGCAGCCACGCGATGGCGGCGGCGTACCCGGCGTCGAACTGGCCGAACCCTTGCTCGTACAGGTACATCGCGAGCGTCTGGAACTGCCGGTCGGCGCCGCCGGTCCCGGCGACCCCGGTCTCGTCGAACAACTGCGGCTCGGCGAACAGCTGCAGCCCGCCGATGGTCGAGACCACCACGGTGAAGGCGATGGTCGGCCGGATCGCGGGCACGGTGATCGACCAGAACGTGCGCCAGCGCGAGGCGCCGTCGAGCATGGCGGCGTCGTAACGCTCCTGCGGCACGGACTGCATGGCGGCGAGGTAGAGCAGCGCGTTGTAGCCGGTCCAGCGCCACATCACCATCACGCTCACCGCGACATGCGCGGCGAACCGGTCCGAATGCCAGTCCACCGGGTCGATCCCCACCAGGCCGAGCACCCAGTTGACGACGCCGTAGTCCTTGGCGAACAGCTGGCTGAACACCAGCGCCACCGCGACCACCGAGACGACGTTGGGCAGCAGCACACTGGCGCGCCACATCGTCCGCGCACGCAACGGGCGGTCGAGCAGGGCCGCGAGCCCGAGCGCGGCCAGCAGCTGCGGCACGGTCGAGAGCACGAAGATGCTGACGGTGTTGAAGAGGGCGTTGTAGAAATGGGGATCCCGCAGTAGGACGGCGAAATTCCCCAGCCCGGCGAACCCGGTGTCGCCGTTGATCAGATGCCAGTGGTGCAGCGCCACCCAAGCGGTGTAGAGCAACGGGAAGAGCCCGAAAACACCGAACAGGACGAAGAACGGCGCGGTCATCAGATACCCGCCGAACCGCTCGCCCGATCGCCTCAAACGGCGATCACCTTGATGCCGGTCTGCGCGATCTCGTCGGCCACCTGGGGATCGACCCCGGTATCGGTGATCAGAGTGTCGACATCGGACAGATCGCCGAACCGGGCGAAGTGATCGTTGCCGATCTTCGTATGGTCGGCCAGCAGGACCGTGCGCCGCGCGGCCGCGATCGCCGCGCGCTTGATCATCGCCTCGGCGGTGTCCGGTGTGGTGAGCCCGCGTTCGACGGAGATCCCGTTGGTGGCGATGAAGGCGATGTCGACGTAGGTGTCCTTGAGGGCGTTGAGCGCCCAGCTGTCGACCGCGGCCATCGTTCGAGCCCTGAGCCTGCCGCCGACCAGCATCAGCGTGATGTTGGGGCGCCCCGCGAGAGTGAACGCGGCCGGCAGCGAGTGGGTCACCACGGTCAGTTCGCGATCGGCCGGGATGATGCTCGCCAGCCGCCCCACGGTGGTGCCCGCGTCCAGCAGGATCGCGCCCTCGGTGGGCATCTGCTCCAGCGCGGCGGCGGCGATCCGTTCCTTCTCCCCCGTCATCACCGTGTCGCGGGTGGCGAGACCGGGCTCGAAGCCCAGGCGCTCGACCGGAATGGCCCCGCCGTGCACCCGCCGCAGGACCCCGTTGCGCTCCAGCGCGGTGAGGTCTCGGCGGACGGTCTCGCTGGTGATCTCGAAGGTGGCCGCGAGCGTCGCCACGTCGACCCGGCCGTCCTGCCGGGCCTGCTTGAGGATGGCGCGCTGCCGCTCTTCGGCGTACAACGGACCTCCTCGTGTGGTGGCGGATATGCGGGCAACGCGACAATAGTTGGTTTCTTGTTGGTTCGACAACGCTAACGGGTGCTCCGCGCCGGATCCGGCCGCGCGTCGATCCGCGCCACCCGCCCCTTGATGTCCGTCGCGCCCGGCATGGTGCTGCCGGGCAGTGAAACCGCGGCCGCTCCCCAGGCGACGGCCTCGCCCAGAGCGTCGGGACCTTTTCCGCCCGCCGAAAGGAATCCGGCGAGCAGCGCGTCTCCGGCGCCGACCGTGCAGCGCACCTCGGCGGGCGCGTCGGCGTGCCAGACGCCGTTCCCGTCGACCAGGACGGCACCCCGGCCGCCGAGGCTGGCGAGCACCGCGCCGGCCCCCTGCTCGCGTAGTTCCCGCGAGGCGGCGATGACGTCGCCGAGCGTGGGAAGCTCCCGGCCGGCCGCTTCCTCCAGTTCGTGGAGGTTCGGCTTCACCAGTGCGGGGCCAGCCTTGACGGCGGCGAGGAAGGCGGGACCGCTGGTGTCGACGGCGATGTCGACGCCGACACCGCGGAGCCTGCCGATGAGGTCGGCGTAGAAGTCGTCGGGCGCGCCCGGCGGAAGACTGCCCGCCAGCACGACCCCTTCGGCATCGGACACAACGGAGAGGACGGCGTCGCGGATCGCGACGGAGTCGTCCCCGGTCAGCGGCGGACCGGCCTCGTTGAGCTTGGTGACCGTGCCGTCGGGCTCGATGACGCTGATGTTGCAGCGGACCGCGCCCGCCGTCGGGACGCGGACGACGTCGACGCTGTACTCGGTCAGCAGGGCGACGAGCTGGGTGCCCTCGGCGCCGCCGACCGGCACGACCGCGCGGGCCTTGACGCCGTTGCGGACCAGCGCCCTGGCCACGTTGACGCCCTTGCCGCCCGGATGAACCTGGGTGCGCGTCGCGCGGTGCAGCTCGCCGCGGGCGAGCCGGTCCACCTCGATGGTCCGGTCGACGCTGGGGTTCGCCGTGACGGTCACGAACACGTATGCCTCACCTCACGCCGTCGAATGTTGGTTTGAGTGATTTTGCCTGGTTTAGGTTGGCTTTCCAGCCTGATTGCCCGATCGGACACCGCGGTTGACCGGGAACACGACGAACGGCGGATTTACAACGTTGTACCAACGATGCAAATCTGGGCTACCGGGTCGTGAAAGGGGAAACGCCATGTCCGTCCCCCGTCGTAGCTTCCTCAAGGCCACCGCCGCCACCGGTCTCGTCGTCGGCAGCGGAATCGGCAGTGCAATCGACAGTGGAATCGACACTGCCGGAGCCGCGGTCGCCGCTCCGGCCCCGCCGTACGTCGCCAACCGCGCACCACTCCAGCCCGCTCCCCTGCTGCGGCTCCCGCCCGGGTCGGCGAAGGCCGACGGCTGGCTCGCCACCCAGCTCCGCAGGCAGCTCGACGGCCTCAACGGCCGCTATCAGGAGGTCTCGCACTACCTCGCGTTCGACAAGACCGGCTGGGTGAAGCCCGAACTGGACGGCTGGGAAGAGGTGCCGTACTGGCTTCGCGGCTACGGAGACCTCGGCTACGTCACCGGCGACGCGCGCGTGGTCGCCGACGCGCACCGCTGGATCGACGCGGTCATCGCCACCCAGGCGCCCGACGGGTTCTTCGGCCCGGCCAGGCACCGCACCTCGCTCAAGGGCCACGCCGACCTGTGGCCGCACATGCCGATGCTGCACGCACTGCGCTCACACGAGGAGTACACAAAGGACGCTCGCGTCGTCCCACTCCTCACCCGCTACTTCCATTACATGGCAACCCAGCCGGCCGCGGTGTTCAGCGACGGCTGGGGCACCACCCGCTGGTCCGACACGATCGACGTCGTCTTCTGGCTCTACAACCGCACCGGTGAGGCGTTCCTGCTGGATCTCGTCCGGACCATCCACCGCCACTCGGCGAACTGGGTGGACAACCTGCCGACCGGCCACAACGTCAACATCACCCAGGGTTTCCGCGAGCCGGGCCAGTTCTGGGTGCTCTCCGGCGATCCCGCGCACCGCGCGAGCGCCTACGCGAACTACGACCGGATCCAAGGCCGCTACGGGCAATTCGCCGGTGGCGGCTTCGCCGGTGACGAGAACGTCCGGCCCGGTTACGACGATCCGAGGCAGGGCTTCGAAACCTGCGGAATCGTCGAGTACATGATGAGCCACGAGATCCTCGCCAGGACGACCGGCGACGCGATCTGGGCCGACCGCGTCGAGGAACTCGCCTTCAATCTCCTTCCGGCCGCGCTCGATCCGAGGGGACGAGGCGTGCACTACGTGACCTCGGCCAACGGGATCCAGCTCGATCGGCAGCCGAAGTCGCTGAGCCAGTTCGACAATCCGTTCGCCATGCAGGCCTACGAGCCCGGCATCGACAACTACCGCTGCTGCCCGCACAACTACGGCATGGGCTGGCCGTACTACGTCGAAGAGATGTGGCAGGCCACCGCGGACGGCGGCATCTGCGCGATGCTCTACGGCGCTTCCACGGTGACCGTGAAGGTCGCCGGCGGAACCGCGGTCACCGTCACCGAAGCGACCACCTACCCGTTCTCGGACACCATCACATTCACCTTCACCCTGGCGACCCCGACGGAATTCCCTTTCCAGGTAAGGATTCCCGGCTGGTGCTCGGCGCCATCGCTGTCGGTCAACGGCACTTCGGTCGTCGCGGGCGGGGGCCCGCGCTACGCGACCGTCCGCCGGGTCTGGCGCACCGGCGACCGCGTCACCCTGCGCCTGCCGATGATCACCCGCACGCGGATCTGGACCCGTAACCACAATTCCGTCTCGGTCGACCGCGGGCCGCTGACGTTCTCCCTCGCGGTTCAGGAGAACTGGAGTCAAGTGGCAGGCAACGCCCCATGGCCGGTGTACGAGGTCAGACCCGGTTCCTCGTGGAACTACGGCTTGGTGCCCCAGGCCGGTTTCGCGGTCGCCACGGGTGGCGGGAACCCGGCCGACCCGTTCACCCCGGCGAACAGCCCCATCCGGCTCACCACCGACGCACAGCGCGTCAATGCCTGGCAGGCAGACGAACAGAACGTGATCAGCGAACTGGCCGACGGCCCGGTCGCGGCGTACACGGCGGTCGAGCGCGTGACGCTGATCCCGATGGGCGCCGCGCGGCTGCGGGTGACGTCCTTCCCGCAGACCGGCGGCTCCCTGGAGTGGCGGACCGGCTGGACCCGGATCGAGAACCGGAACTCCGGCAAGGTCCTCGGTGTCGACCGAATGTCCACGGAGAACTCCGCACAGGTCGTCCAGTTCCACGACAACGGCACGGCGGACCATCTGTGGCGCACCATCGACAACGACGACGGCTGGTTCCGGATCCAGAACCGCCACTCCGGCAAAGTCCTCGGCGTCGACCAGATGTCCACCGCGAACTCCGCGCGCGTGGTCCAGTTCGGCGACAACGGCACGGCCGATCACCTCTGGCGTTTCGTCGAGGACGGCGACGGCTGGTTCCGCGTCCAGAACCGCAACTCCGGCAAGGTGCTCGGCGTGGACCAGATGTCCACCGCGGACTCCGCGATCGTCGTGCAGTTCGACGACAACGGGACCGCCGACCACCTGTGGCGCCTGCTCGACTGAAGGTCGTGAGTGATCCGGGTCGTGAGAACGACCTGTCATGTTTCAGGACTTCGTGAACGGTTATGTCTCACGACTTCGTGAACAGTTTTGGTTGTTCAGTCCTTGGTAGCGTACTGATCTGTCGAGGGTGAGGTCGCGGGCGAGTGTGTCGCC
>NZ_JAJPWS010000013.1:0-205801 GCF_046549055.1 Amycolatopsis sp. lyj-112
TCGCGGTCCCGCCCAGTTCGCGAACCCCGGCACTGCCGGTCCACTCGCCCCGCTCGTCACGGACGCGCAGCTGCATCCCGGCGAACCCGGCGCCGACGAACTCCTCGACGGCCTGCCGCAGCTCCGGGCGATCCTGTCCGGCGGCGGACGCCGTCGGCACGGCGACACCGGCCAGCAGGGTGGCCGCCAGCGCGGTGACGCCCAGCCGGGCGATGGTCTTCTTGGTACCCCTCAGTGAAGTGCTCATGGCGACTACGTTCGCGTGCCGCGCTGACACGGGACGGCCACGGCACTGACACGACCTAGTCGTGCGTGAGGTCGACGAAACGGCTGTAGTGCAGCTGGTGCGCGACGGTGATCGTCGCGGTCGGCCCCGCACGGTGCTTGGCGATGATCAGGTCCGCTTCGCCCGCGCGAGGGTCGTCCCGCTCCCAGGCGTCGGGGCGGTTGACCAGGATGACGAGGTCGGCGTCCTGCTCCAGCGAACCGGACTCACGGAGGTCGGACAGCATCGGGCGTTTGTCGGTCCGCTGCTCGGGACCACGGTTCAGCTGGCTGATCGCGATCACCGGGACCTCGATCTCCTTGGCCAGCAGCTTCATCTGCCGCGAGAACTCCGAGACTTCCTGCTGCCGGGACTCGACGCGCTTGCCCGAGGACATCAGCTGCAGATAGTCGAGGACGACGAGCTTGAGGTCGTTGCGCTGCTTGAGCCGCCGGGCCTTCGCGCGGATCTCCATCATCGTCATGTTCGGCGAGTCGTCGACGAACAGCGGCGCCTCGGAGACCTCGCTCATCCGGCGCGCGAGCCGTGTCCAGTCGTCGTCGGACATCTTTCCACCGCGCATGTCGGCCAGGCGGATCCGAGCCTCGGCCGAGAGCATGCGCATGACGATCTCGGTCCGGCTCATTTCCAGCGAGAAGATCACGCTGGTCAGACCGTGTTTGATGGACGCCGAGCGGGCGAAATCCAGTCCCAGTGTCGATTTCCCTACCCCGGGACGTGCCGCGACGATGATCATCTGCCCGGGGTGCAGGCCGTTGGTCAGATCGTCGAAGTCGGCGAATCCGGTCGGGATGCCCTGCGACTGCCCACCGCGCGACGCGATCGCGTCGATCTCGTCCATGGTCGGCTGGAGCAGTTCTTCCAGCGCGACGTAGTCCTCGCTGGTGCGCCGCTCGGTGACGTCGTAGATCGCGGCCTGCGCGCGGTCGACGACCTCGTCGATGTTCGCGCCGTCGGCCGCGGCCGCGCCGTAGCCGTACTGCACGATCCGCGTGCCCGCCTCGACCAGGCGCCGCAGCACCGCCTTCTCGGAGACGATCTCCGCGTAGTACCCGGCGTTCGCCGCCGTCGGCACCGTCGCGATCAGGGTGTGCAGGTACGGGGCGCCGCCGACGCGGCCGAGTTCGCCGCGGCGTTCCAGTTCGGCGGAGACGGTGATCGGGTCGGCGGGCTCGCCGCGGCCGTAGAGGTCGAGGACGACGTCGTAGATCGCTTGGTGCGCGGGTTTGTAGAAGTCGTCGGGGCCGAGGGCTTCGATGACGTCGGCGACGGCGTCCTTCGACAGCAGCATGCCGCCGAGCACGGACTGCTCGGCCGCGATGTCCTGCGGAGGCTGGCGGTCGTATTCGCCGCCACGCGGACCGGGGTCACTGGGACCCGGGTCGGACTCCGCGTACATCGGATTGCGGTCGTCGGTCAACGCCACCGTTGCTGCCACCTCCTCAAGGCATCGAACACGCGTTCGATTATGCCAGAACTTCCCCGGTCAGTCCGCCTGTGTCCCCTTGGCCGCCCTCCCGCGGCCCACGATGCTCCCCTGGGCCGGAAGAACGCCACGGTGCGTACCCGCCCGGCGGGCACGGTAGGCCCCCCGAAAGGACCAGCGCAATTTCGCCTGGGGACCGCCCTGTGGACAACCTGGGGATGAATGAGGGCAACCTTTCACAGGTAGCCCAAACCCTGTGTACAACTTGTGGGCAACGTTGGGACGGTCTGACAAAACCGCTGGTCAGGGCCTGTGGAGACACTGTGGAGAACTTTATTCAAATCCGTGCGGCGTGTCGGGCGAAACTCGTCGTTCGGCGTGTCGCGGGCCGGGCCTCGGCCGTCCCCAGAGGCGGCCTGTGGATGAATGCTACGGAGGGTAGAGGTGTAACCCGCTGGGCTGAACGGTGCCGGATTCAGGATGCGAACAACCTGCCCTGTGCGCTCCGTAGTCGTTCTGCGAGAACGTGCTGGTCGGCGGGCGTGAAGGCGATCCTCGGTTCGCCACTCCCCGGTACCTCTTCGGTCAGCCAGCGTCCCTCGGTCGTATCGATGTAGTTAACCGGACGTTCGATCCGCTGCCGCGCGCCGCTCCGGCCGCGGGCGGCGACGTACAGGCTCCCGGTACCCAAACGGCGTAGCGCGAGGATGCGGCGAAGCTCGTCGGCCTCCTGGCCGCCCGCGCTCTGCCGTCCGCTGCGGAGCACCTCGAAGCCGTCTTCCTGCGCCGACGACGACGAAGAACGCGGCGCTTCGACCTGGCTCTTCGGCACGGCGATCGGGCGGCCGCGGCCGGGTGCGAGCTTCGGGATCTGGTCGAGGAACTCGGTGAGCAGTTCTTCCGGCCGGACCGTGGCGAGCGCGATGCCGTCGTGGTCGCTGTGGCGGGCGAGGACGAAACCCTCGCCGCCGACGCTGCCCGCGAGCAGCGAGTAGCTCAGCGCCTTGCCCTCGAAACCGCCGTCGACCCAGCCGTAGTACTCCAGATTCGGCCTGGCGATCGCTTCGATCGTCGCCTTGAATCCGGGATGCATCCCCCGGGGGCCGAAGAGTCCCTGGCCGGCGAGTTCCTCGTTGGTCCGCTCGTCCTCGGAACGCTGCGCTTCGTCGCTGTACCAGACCGGCGTTTCCGACAGCACCGTGTGCGGCTCGCCGCCACGGCGGCGGATCAGCGTGATGAGGGTGCCGGTCGTGATCGTGACCTGCTTGTCCAGCACCGGTGCTTCCCCCTAGTAGTCCTTGCTCGCGTTGTCCCTGAAACAGGACAAGCCGGGCCGCACCAATCTTGGCACGTGCCCGGCCGGCCCGTACGTGCTACTCGCCGATCACCGGCGGTGCGGTGAGTTCGTCGGTTCCGAAGATGTCGTTGGGGTCGTCGCCGACGAGGAACTTGGAGCTGCGCTCCTCGTCTTCGCCGCCCTTGCCCTTGGCGCCGCCGGCTCCCATGCCGCCCATGCCCATGCCGCCGCCCATACCGCCCATGCCGCGACCCGCTCCGGAACCGGAACCGCCCGCGCCACCGCCCGTACCGGCGCCGCCCATCGCACCCGCGTTGCCGGGCATGGCCGCGCCACTCCCGCCGCCGGGACCGAATCCGCCGCCACCGGGGCCGAAGCCGCCGTCCGGACCGAAGCCGCCCGCGCCCGGGATGTCGGTACCGCCGAAGCCGCCGCCACCGCCTCCGCCGCCACCCGGGCCGAAACCGCCGGCACCGGGGATCTTCGGCGGGGTGAACCCGGACGCGCTCGTGCCGTCGTTCCACGACGGCGGCTTGTAGTCGCTGCCGGGGATGTTCGGGTTGTACTGCCCACCGGGAAGGTTAGAGCCGGGCATGTTGGCCCCGGGCATGTTCGAGCCCGGCATGCCGGCACCCGGCAGGTTCGACCCGGGCATGTTGGCGCCAGGCATGTTCGAGCCCGGCATGTTCGAGCCCGGCATGTTCGATCCGGGGATACTCGGCATCCCGCCGGGCGGCATCGAACCGGGCGGCGTCGAGATACCCGGCATGCCGTTGTTCCCGTTGCGGTCGCCCTGGCCGCCGCCGTCCTTGTCTTTGTCCTTGCCGTTGCCGCCGCCACCGTTGACGTCGACGTTGCTCTTCTGCCCGTCCATCTTGTTGTAGGTGGGCATCTTCTTGCCGTTTTCACTGCTGGACTTGAAGTACTCGTTGAACGCGTCGACGTTCGCTTGACCCTTTTGGTTGTAGTCCCGGATCGAGCGGTCGGTGTCGGTCGTCCACGGGGTGACCGAGTTGAGCAGGTTGTTCTTCGGCGGGTCCTTCGGGACCTGCTGGACCTTCGCCTTCACCGTGGTGAACGCGGTGTTCTGCTCGCCGAGGTACTTGTCGGAGTCCACCAGCTTCTTGCCGGAGTCCTCCATCCACGTCCGCAGCGGGTGCGCGCCGGATTGCTGCGCGGCTTCGGCGCTCTTACCGGTCCAGGCGGCGTCCATCTCCTTCGACAGGTTGTCGATGGTGGTCAGCCTGTCCTGGTAACCGGCCTTCAGCCGGGTCGCCGCGGCCTGGCCCTCGGAGATCGACCCGGTGCCCGGACCGGTGACGATCTTCTCCCAGATGTTGTAGCAATCGATCTTCCGATCGCCACCCGACGCTTCGAAGTCCCCGGACTTCGTGGTCGCCATGTTGTAGGCCGAGTACCCGGCAATGATCGGCAGCAGGAACACGGTCAGCCCTCCTTCAACGTCTCGATCATCGCTTCCCCCACCTTGAGCGCGACGGGGCACGGTGCGCTCGCGCCCGCCCCGTTGTCGTACTGCACCAGGATGTAGACGACCCGCTGGTCGCTCACGCCGACGAACAGCCCGCATTTGCCGTTCGGGCGGCCGTCGATGGCCTCCGCGTAGACCGCCGGATAGCCGCTGACCTGGGTCTCTTCGAAGTAGGCATCGTCCGCCCGCTTGGCGTAGACGGCTTCGAGGCCGTCACTGGCGTCCGTCACCGAGCTGACTTCGACCTGGTTCAACCGGTCGTCCTGGGCGAACAGGCTGCACCCCGGGCCCCGGCTGGTGGTCCGCTTCTCGCCTTCGCCGTAGCCGAGTTCGGCCAGCTTGGCGGCCGAGAGCGCGGCGCAGGCGTCGCTGTCGATGGCCGTCGTGTTCAGGGGATTCGAGACCTTCGGCGCGGCGCCGGCGGAGCCGCTCGACTCGGCAGGGGCCGAGGAGGGCGCTGTCGACGCCGTACCGCTCTTGGTCCCCGAGCAGCCCGCCACCAAGGCGGCTGCGGCGAGGAGAAGGACAACCGAACGGCGCATCAGATGGCCTTGTGCTTGTTGAGGGAAGACTGCGTCTCGGCCTCGTTCGTGGCGATCTTCTGCTTGGCGGCCGTCAGCTGGTCGATGTAGTTCTTGACGTAGTCCTGCATCTTCTGGTTCTGCTCCAGGAACGCCTTGCCCGACGGGTTCGCCAGCTTCTCCCAGTCGCCGCTCGCGAACTCCTTGCCGGGCGCCTTGACGGTCGCCATCAGGGTCGCGTCGTTGTAGTCCTTCTTGAGCTCGGCCTGCAGGTCCGTCCACTTCTTGATGATGCCGTCGATCTTGTCCTTGTCGAAGGAGAACCCGCCGCCACCTCCGCCCGAAGTGCCCGCCGGCTTGTCCGGATTGGCCGGCGCGGACACCGTGACCTTCTCCTGCCGGTTCCGCTCGGCGTTGCTGTCGTAAGCCATGCTCCAGATCCCCTTTTGAGTCCCCGTGCCTCAACGTCGAGTCTCATAATGCCCTGATCCCCAGTCAAGTATCGGACGCAGCCCGGCCGGGTGGGGTTCCGCGCAAAGCAAAGGGCGGGACACCTCCAGCCGGAGATGTCCCGCCCTCGCGGAAAGCGGTGTTACTTGGCCTTGACCTCGAGCCGCACGTCGACGCGGACGTCGGGGTGCAGGCGGGCGCCGACCGAGTGCTTGCCCACGGTCTTGATGTGGTCCTTCAGGTCGATGACGCGCTTGTCGAGAAGCGGGCCGCCGGCGGCCTTGATCGCGTCCACGATCTCGCCGGTGGTGATCGAACCGAAGAGCTTCTTCGAGCCCTCGGCCGCCTTGCCGGCCAGCTGGATGGCGCCGAGGCCCTCCAGCGTCGCCTTGATCTCCTTGGCGTGGTCGAGGTCGCGGATGCGACGGCTCTCCTGCGCCCGCTTGATCGTGCGCACGTTCTTCTCCGCACCCTTGGTGGCCACGATCGCGTAGCCGCGGGGGAGCAGGAAGTTGCGCGCGTAGCCGTCCTTGACCTCGACGATGTCGCCGGGTCCACCGAGGTTGGCGACGTCGGTGGTGAGAATGATCTTCGCCATTGACGTGCCTCCTTAGCGTGCGGTCGAGGTGTAGGGCAGCAGCGCCATTTCGCGGGAGTTCTTGACCGCGATGGCGATGTCACGCTGGTGCTGGCTGCAGTTGCCGGTCACCCGGCGGGCACGGATCTTCCCGCGGTCGGAGATGTACTTCCGCAGCAGGTTGGTGTCCTTGTAGTCGATGGTCTCCGGGCGGCCCTTTTTCTCGGCCTTGCAGAACACGCAGACCTTCTTCTTGGGCTTGCGGATGGGTGGCTTGGCCACGGTATTACTCCTGAATTCCTACGTAGTGGTTGTGTCGAGGCGTCTCGCGGGCCGGAGCCCGCGGTGGAGCGCCTGGCTAGAAGGGCGGCTCGTCGGAGAAGCCACCGCCACCGCCGCCGGTGTTGCCACCGGCGGGAGGAGCGGAACCCCACGGGTCGTCGGCGGGCGGGCCGCTCTGGCCACCGCCGCCGCCGCCACCGAAGCCGCCGCCTCCACCGCCACCGGTGCCACGGCTGACCTTGTTCACCTTGGCGGTGGCGTAACGCAGCGAGGGGCCGATTTCCTCGACCTCGAGCTCGACGACGGTGCGCTTCTCGCCTTCCTTGGTCTCGAAAGACCGCTGCTTCAGGCGCCCCTGCACGACGACTCGCGCGCCACGGGTCAGCGACTCGGCCACGTTCTCCGCGGCCTGGCGCCAGATGTTGCAGCGCAGGAACAGCGCTTCGCCGTCCTTCCACTCACCGGACTGCTTGTCCAGCGTGCGCGGGGTGGACGCGACCGTGAAGTTCGCGACCGCCGCACCGGAAGGGGTGAAGCGAAGCTCCGGGTCGGACGTCAGGTTGCCGATCACCGTGATGACGGTGTCTCCAGCCATCGGGAAAGTCCTTCGGCTCAGGCCTTGGCGGCGACGGCAGCGGCGCGCTTGATCTCGCGGCGCATGACCTTGGTGCGAAGCACGGTCTCCTGCAGCGAGAGCTGACGGTCCAGCTCCTTCACCGCTTCGAAGCTGGAGTTCAGGTCGAGGAGCGCGTAGATGCCCTCGGCGTGCTTCTTGATCTCGTAAGAGAGCCGGCGACGGCCCCAGACGTCGACCTTCTCGACGCTTCCGCCCGAAGTGCGGATCACGTTGAGAAAGGTGTCAAGCGTGGGGGCGACCGTGCGCTCGTCGAGCGTAGGGTCAAGGATGACCATTACCTCGTAATGGCGTGACACAACCACTCACCTCCTATGGGCTCGCGGTCACGGACAATCCGTGACAGGAGGGTTTGTCCAGGTAAGCGTACCTGGCGGCCTGTGCGGCCCTTGCCTCAGGTCAGGAGACGCGGCGCAGCACCCAGGTGCGGACCAGCGCGGCGGTCACGCCGGCGAGCACGAGCACGGCGAGCAGCATCGGCAGTTCGACGTCTCCACCGGGCATCCCGTCGGTCGCGAGCGACTCGGCGTTGCCGGCGTTGCGGACGTCGGGGCCCTGGCCTTCGGCACCGGGGATGCCGTACTGCGGGCCGCCCTCGCCGGGCAGCGGGCTGTTGGCCGGGTAACGCACGCCCGGCGCCACCGCGACACCCGGCTGCGCGACCGGCAGGTTGCCGTACTCGCGCGGCGGCGCGTAGCCGGTGCCGCCGGGGAGCAGGTTCGGGGACGACGGGAGGGCGTTGGTGCCGCCGCCGGTGCCGCCCTGCTGCGGGCCGGTGGTACCCGGGGAAGGCAGCGCGGGCGCGACGTAGTTCGTGGCGACGGTGGTCAGCCCGCAGCTGCCGGCGACCTTGTGCGCGATGGTGTCGAGGGTCTTCTCGGGGTTGAGCCCCAGTCCCCAGGACTTGGTCTCCTTGACCGCCTGGCGCACGGCCGCGCCGATGGCCTTGCCTTCGACCGGGCCGTTCGCGGCGTTCGGCACGAGGCCGACGGAGATGGTGTTGACCTTCGCGATGTCGTTCGCGGCGACGTCCCAGAGCGCCAGCGTGCCCGCTTCGCGCGCACCCGCCCGCACCAGTTCCTTGACCGAGGTGCCGGTGATCGCGACGGTGTCGCCTATTCCGCCGTTGACCGTTCCGCTGCACGCGTTCGCCAGCGTGGTCGCCGCCGAAGCGGTGCCGCCGGTCAGGAACGCGCCACCGGTGACCATGCCCGCGAGGGCGGTGACGGTGAGCGCCTTGCGGGTGGTCTGCCAAAAGGTGGTCTTCCGCACGAGCGCGATCCTCCGGGTCGGTGGGGCAGGTGGCAGTGCATCAGGCTTTCGCCGGGGAGAAAAGCACCACCAACGGGGATAACGAGGGAGTGACCAGAAAGATACTAGGCGGTAGGGCTAACTTGTAGCGGCCATTCGGCGGAGTACCCAGGTGCGAACCAGGCCCGCGCTGACTCCGGAGAGTGCCAAAACGGCTATCAGCAACGGAATCTGCCCGTCCTGAGTGAATCCGCCGCTCACGGTGGGTAGCGCCTCGGCTTGTCCCGCATTCTGGACGTCGGGGTTTCCGGCACCGTTTTCGTTCTCGGCCGAAACGCCGAACTGCGGCGCGTAACCCGGGATCTGACCGCCGTAGCGCAATCCGGGCGACGGGCTGAAGAGACCGGCCATCGCCATCGGGATGGAGCTGTAGTCGCGCATCGGGGCGTACCCCGTGCTGACGCCGAACGGCAGGCCGCCGAAGTTCGGGGTGAACGAACCGGGCAGCAGCGGGCTGTTCGCCGCCGGGATTCCGGGGCCGCCCGCCGGGTTGCCGCCCTGCGCCGGAGCGCCGGGGCCGCCCTGCTGCGGGTCGCCGCCCGGTGCCGGTTTCCCGGGAGCGGGCTGGGCGCCGGGTGCTTTTTCGCCGCCGGTCAACGCCTTGGTGGTACCCGTGACGGCGCCGTTCAGCGCGTCCGCGGCGGGCTCGCCGATCACCGGGACCGGGGCGATCACGGCGTTCACCACGGTCACCGTCACCTTGCAGACCGTGCCGAGCAGCGCGTTGATCGTGCCGGTGAGGATTCCGGAGACCGGGCCGGCGTGGCCGAGGTCGAGCGGGATGCCGAGCAACGGCGTCTTCCCGAAGATCTTGTCGCCGGTCTTCGCGGTCACCGAACCGCCGCAAGCGGCGGTCTTGGTTTCGGCGGCCGCCGCCGTGCCAGGCATGGCGAGGGCGGCCGAGCCCGCGAGAATGAAGGCCGATGCACCCAGGGCGGTAGCCCTCCGTGTCCGCTCGCGCATGCCTTCGACTCCTCCGTCGTCGGGGTTCCTACCCGGATAACGACGCTAACGGAGACGAGTAACGCCCGCTCACTCGAAGAGGTCAGGCATTCGAGTGGAAGCGGGCGTTACCGAAAGTGAGATCAGGCGGGCTTGCCGCGCAGCCAGGCGCGGACCAGGGCCGCGGCGACGACGGCCAGTGCCAGCACCGCGAGCAGCAGCGGCAGCTTGGCCGGGGCGATCGGCGCCTGCACGGCCTGCGCGTTGCCGGTGTCCTTCTCGTCGACGGTGGGAGGCACCTCGCCGGGGATGATCTCGGTGATCACCGGCGCCTGGACGAAGTTGCCCGGGAGCAGCGCGGCGTTGCTGATCACGCCGGCGATCGAGTCGCCACCGATACCGGTGGACGAACCCGGGTCGGTGATGACCGGGAGTTCGGTGCCCGGTCCGCCAGGCTGGCCCGGCTTCGGGGGCTCGGGCTGCGGCGGGTTCGGGTTCGGGTTCGGCGGGTTGGGGCCCGGGCCCGGCGGGATCTCGGGGACGCCCGGAACCTCTTCGACCACGCCTTGGGTCAGGTCGCCGACCGCGTTCACGGTTCCCTGGGCCACCGGGCAGACGCCCTGCGCGGCGAGGTCGCCGACCGCGTTGTCGGTGAGGCCGGTCGTCCTGACCAGGTCACCGACCGGCAGCGACAGCAGCGGCTTGCGGCCCTCGGCGGTCTTGGCCTTCGAGTCGAGGCCGACGGTCAACGCTTCGGGCGAGTTGAGCGGAGCGCCCGCGTCGAGAACGAGCCCGTTGGCGGACTTCCCGTTCTGCAGCGTGGCGGCGCAATCGCCGGAAAGGGTCGGATTCGGTTCTTCGGCGGCCATCGCGCTCATCGGAAACGCGAGCCCGGCCGAGACCGACAATGCGAATCCCCATGCCGTGATCCGCCCGGCAGTCTTCCCCATCGAGTTCGTCCTCCGCCCCTCAGACCCAACGCGGTTTTAACGGAACGCGCTCACGCTACCTCACGAGCGTGACCGCCTGGGGCGCGCAGGGGAGAAACCCTCGGGAGTACTTTGCTTGCATGAAAATTGGCGCCCATGTCCGCGACGACGACCCCCTATCCGCGGTCGCCGAACGCGACGCCGAGGTTCTCCAGTTCTTTCTTTCCGACCCGCAGGGCTGGAAAGCCCCGAAACCCCATCCGCACGGCGAGGCGATCAAAGAGTCGCCGGTCGAGGTGTTCATCCATTCGCCGTACCTGATCAACGTCGCCTCGATGAACAACCGCATCCGCATCCCCTCGCGGAAGAACGTCACGCAGCACGCGAACGGCGCGGCCGCGATCGGCGCGAAGGGGCTCGTCGTGCACGGCGGTCACGTCGGCGCCGGGGAAGACGTCGAGGAGGGTTTGGTCAACTGGCGCAAGCTCTTCGAACGCGAGGCGGAGAAGGGCGGGTTCGCCGTCCCGATCCTGATCGAGAACACCGCGGGTGGCGACAGCGCGATCACCCGCGACCTCGACGTCATCGCCCGGCTCTGGGACAAGGTCGGCGAATTCGGCGCGGGGTTCTGCTTCGACACCTGCCACGCGTACGCGGCGGGCTGGGACCTGACCGAGGCGGTCAAGCGGGTCAAGGCCATCACCGGCCGGATCGACCTGGTCCACCTCAACAACTCGCGCGACGAATTCGGCTCGACCCGTGACCGGCACGCCAACATCGTCGGCGGCGACGGCACGATCGACCCCGAGGTGCTGGCGGCCGTCGCGATCGAGGCCGGTGCGCCCGTGGTCGTCGAGACACCGGCAGACGGCCAGGCCGCGGACATCGCCTACCTCCGAGACCGAGTCGCCTCCGCCTGACGGTCGTGAGTGATTCGGGTCGTTAGAACGACCCGAATCACTCACGACCCCTCTGGAGCGGGAGATCGCTCCCTCTTCAGCGGGAGGGCCACGCGGGCGAATCCCGGAAGGCTCGGCCTCGACCGGGACGTTCCTGGTCTCTGGAGGGAAAGCCATGAACATCAAGACCAAGATCGCCGCCGTCGCCGTGCTGGCCGTCGCCGCCGGCGCGCTGGGTGCGACGCAGGCGAGCGCGGCTCCGGACCGGCCGTCCGGTTCCGTCGTCGTGGGGTCGGCGGGCGGACCGCTGACGTTCCCCGGCTACGACAACGACCCGGTCCGGTTCGACTTCGCCGCGTTCGGCGAGCCCGGCAAGTCGTCGGGGCGGTTCCACGTGAATCACGTGACCAAGGACGGGAAGCTCGTCGCCGATTTCGACGGCCGGGTCGACTGCGTCTCGCGGGCAGGCAGGCTCGCCATCCTGACCGGTGTGATCGAACGCGCCGAGATCCCCGGCCTGCCGGTGAACGTCATCGGGCGTCGAGTCGGCTTCTCGGTGCAGGACGAACCGCGCGGCCATGACCGGATCGGCTGGAGCTGGGCCTACGGCTCGTTCGAACAGGACGTCCTGCCGTGCACCGGCCCGGTGCCGTTCTTCCAGACCAGCGAAGGTGGCTACACCGTGCGTTGAATCGGCTTGACCCTCACGCCACGGGAGGGTCGAACCTGAAGCGCATGATCGAGCACCAGACCGTGTACCGGGCCGACGACGGGGAGCATGTCGGCTACGTGGTCCCCCTGCGGGACGCCCATTGGCAGGCACTGACCGTTTTCGGCTACCCGCTCGGCGGGCCGGCCGCCTTCGACGACTCCGTCGCGTTGCTGGAGGCCGAAGGACTGGCCGTCCTCGCCGACCGCTGGTCGGTCAAGCACGGCGACGAGTGGCTCGCCTGCCGCCTGGTCGAGACCTCACCCGAAGTGGTCGTCGTGCAGATCAACGACTTCGGAGCCGAAGATTTCGGCAGGCAGATCACACTGAAGAGTCCTGGACCTGAGGTGCTGAAGCGCGCTTGACCACGCGTGCGTCGGGGGCGCCGTCGAGGAATCCGCCCGCCGGGTCGTCGTCCCCGGCGAGGCGGACCAGGTCGGTGCGTGGCCGGTAGATCTCGCGGATCACCAGCACGCACAGGCCGATCACCGCGAGGTCGCGGACCACGACGGTGCCGAGGAACCAGTCCTCGGGCAGTCCTTTGTGGTCGACGCCGAGGTAGTACATCATCCGCGGCGCCCAGACCAGCGCGTCGATGACCATCCAGGCGAGCAGCAGCCGCCAGCGCGGGATCGCGAGCATTGCCAGCGGCACCAGCCACAGCGAGTACTGCGGGCTCCACACCTTGCTGGTCAGCAGGAACGCGGCGACCACGAGGAACGCCAGCTGGCCGAGCCGCGGCCGGTGCGGCGCCTTCAGCGCGATGTACCCGATACCGGCGCAGGCGGCCAGGAACAGCACCGCGACCACGACGTTGAGCACGGCCGGTGTCTCCCCCGCGGCCAGTTTCCCGTCGAAACCGGTCCAACCGGAGAGATGGGAGATGACGTTGTAGAGCGAGTCCGGGTCCATCGGGCGCACGGTGTTGAGCCGGAAGAACTCCCACCAGCCGGTCGGCGCGGCGAGCGCGAACGGGATGTTGACCACCGCGAACGTCGCCACCGCGAGCCCGGCGGCGAGCGCCCACTGTTTGAGCTTCCCCGCGCGCAGGCACAGGAAGAACAGCGGGATGAGCAGGAGCATCGGATACATCTTCGCCGCCGCGCCGAGGCCGAGCAGGAGCCCGGCGACCTCGGGCCGTCGCCGGGACCAGGCGAGCAGCGCGGTCGCGGTGAACGCGGTGGCGATGGCGTCGAAGTTGGTGAAGGTGTGCACCAGCACCAGCGGCGAGATCGCCACCAGCACGGCGTCCCACGGACGGCGTTTCAACGATCGGCCGGTCGCCCACACCGTGATCAGCCAGGCCAGCGCGAGCCAGAGCGCGGAGATGTTGAAGTAGACGGCCACCGGGAGCGCGCCCGGCAGCCAGCCCGATTCCGCGACCGAAAGCCAGGCTTCGGTGATCTTCGCGTTGATCCACTGGAACAGCCCGGTGGCGACCGGGTACTCCATGTACCGGGTGGTCTCCTTCGGCGTGCCGGCGTCTTCGGTCCACGAAGTCACGTACGGGAAGGTGTCCGAGTCGTTCAGCCGCTCGGAACTGTAGAGCGGGATGATGTCGGAGTAGCACATCGCGACGAACGGGCGACCCGCCCGCCAGTCGAGCTGGTTCATTCCCGATTCGTCGGTGAACTGCTGGATGCAGGACGACTTGCCGAACCACGAGAGCAGCAGCGCGAGGCAGGCCAGCAGCAGCCCGACGCGCTGCGGCGACCAGAACCAGTGCCGTCCCACGGCGGCGTGCTCGCCGAGCGGGCCGCCGATCGGGCGGGTGGCCGCGGCCACGAGTGGTTCGTTCCAGCTCGGGATGACCCGTTCACCCGGGGTGAGGGAGAGCGGGGCCTCGGGCTCCGGCGGGGTCGTCTGGTCGGACACGAGGGGATGTTAGCGGTACGCCGGTGACTACTAGGTGATTTCGTCACCGCTGTAGAAACGGGTCAGCATCCGATGACCTGTCGAGCAGTTGGACCAGGGCGGCGCTGAGGGGCGGCCCCTAGTCGAAAGCGGCGATCTACTGGTGTCCGCAGGCCCACTTCCATGTGGCGTCGCCATAGGACTTTGCTGAGGCGTCCGGGTCTTTGCCACGCGCGGGCATCGCCGTCCGGTCGACCATTTCGGGTGATAGAACCGTGCGTGCGAGCCCGCTGATCGCGAGTGCCGACCCGGCGGCGCAGAAGTTTTTCGCCGCCTCGAACATCTCGTCATATGTGTGAGGGGAGTTCGGCTCGAAGCCAGCAACCTTCATCGCGGCCGTCCATTCCGTCTTGGGATCAGGCGGGTCGGCGTCCGTGCTGCAGGCGGTCAGCAGACCGGAGGCTGCGGCGAGGGCCACTGCGATCCTTCGAATGTGCAACCAGATCCCCTTAGGCTTTGAGTGTTGATGCTAAGTCGTCGCGTGAGTGCTAACTGTTACGAATAGTCCGGTGACTCCTAGGTGATTTCGTCACCGCTGTGCAGAAGCCGGCGAGCCCTTCAGGTCCTACAGCCCATACCCGTCCGGTGGTAGACAGCGACGAACTCTTGTGTCGAGACAGACGACAAGCGTGACTGGATGGACGACACGCCCGAGGTCGCATTCCGGGGTGTGTCGTCCCGCTGAACACGGGTGTCGTCCGTCCAGTCACGCGTGCCGTCCGTCTGACAGCGGATAGCGAAACCAGTTAGCGGTATGCCGGTGACTACTAGGTGATTTCGCCACCGCTGTAGAAGCCGGCGAGGACTTCGGCCGCCGCCCCGAACGCGACCACGTCATCGCCCATTTCGTCGAGATCGACCTGGATCCGTTGCCAGTGCGGCAAAGGCAGCAGTTCGCGCAGCCGTGCGGTGACCGTGTCGCGGTAGATCTCCGGCGCCGCGCGGACCGAACGGCCGGTCAGCACGACGCGCTCGAGGTCGAGTACCTGGACGAGGTCGGCGAGCCCGATCGCGAGCAGGCCGGCCGCCTCCTCGGTGGTCGGCGCCGCGTTGTGCAGGACCTCGACGCAGCCGCGGCGCCCGCACGCGCAGCGCGGTCCGTCGTAGGAGAGCGTGGTGTGCCCGAATTCGCCCGCGTTGGTCCGCGGTCCGCGATACAGCTTGCCGTCGATCAGCAGGCCGACGCCGATTCCGGTGCCGACGAGGACGACGGCGGTCGCGGTCCGGTCGCCCTCCGGCCAGTGCTGCGCGAAGGCGGCGGTGTTGGTGTTCTTGTCGAGCCGCACGGGCAGTCCGGTGCGCTTCGCGAGCAGGTCGCGCAGGGGGACGTCGTGCCAGCCTGGCATGTTCGTGGCGTCCCGGACGAGCCCTTCGCGGTGGTCGAGCGGGCCGACCGCGCCGACGCCGAGACCGAGCACGCGTTCCCGGTCGACGCCGTCGAGCAGCGCTTCGGCTGCTTCGGCGATGAGGGAAACGGCCTGGTCAGGAGTGAACCCTGGGGACAACCGGCCGCCCTGTGCCGCGATGACGGTCCCGGTCAGGTCGGTTTTCAGTACGCGGAAGGAGTCCCGGTCGAGCTGGGCGCCGAGCGCGAAACGAGCGTTCGCACGGATGCGCAGGAGCGTGCGCGGCTTCCCGACCCCGGCCGCGGGCTGACGCTCCTCGTCCAGCAGTCCGGCGTCGAGCAGTTCGGGGACGATCTTCGACACGGCCTGCTGGGTGAGCCGGGTGCGCTCGGCGAGTTCGACGCGGCTGAGTCCGCCCGCGCGCAGGATATGCGCGAGCAGCAGCGCGCGGTTGTGCTGGCGCAGCCCGCGCAGATTGACCCCGGTCTCCGGCATAGCGCGCATCCTGCCACGACTGGCCAATTACGCAACACTGTTGTTTAATAGCGGTATGGCTGACTTGCGAGTGGGGATCTTCGGATACGGCATCGGCGGACGCGTCTTCCACGCGCCGCTGGTCAGCGCGACGCCGGGGCTGACCCTGGCCGCGATCGTCACCTCGAACCCGGAGCGTGTCGCGCAGGCTCGCGCCGACCACCCGGGCGCCGAGGTGCTGCCGGACGCGGACGCGCTGTTCGCGAAGGCGGACGAGCTGGACCTGGTCGTGGTGAGCACGCCGAACCGCACGCACGTGCCGCTCGCGCTCCAGGCGATCGACGCGGGACTGCCCGTCGTCGTCGACAAGCCCTTCGCGCCGACGGCGGCCGAAGCGGAGAAGGTCGTCGAGGCCGCGAAGGCCAAGGGCGTCGGCCTGACGGTGTTCCAGAACCGCCGCTTCGACTCCGACTTCCTGACCGTGCGGAAGATCCTCGACGAGGGACGGCTCGGCGACGTCTTCCGCTTCGAGTCGCGCTACGACCGCTGGGTGCCGAAGCCGCGCGACAACTGGCGCGAGTTCGGTGACCCCGCAGAGGCGGGCGGGCTGCTCTACGACCTCGGCGCGCATATCGTCGACCAGGCGCTGCAGCTGTTCGGGCCGGTCGCGGAGGTCTACGCGGAGGTCGACAAGCGTCGCTCCGGGGTCTCCGTCGACGACGACGTCTTCGTCGCGCTGCATCACGTCAACGGCGTCCGCTCGCACCTGTGGGCGTCGGCGCTCGCGGGGACCCGGAACCCGCGTTTCCGGGTGCTGGGCGACAAGGCGACTTTCACGAAGTACGGCCTGGACGTCCAGGAGCCGCAGATCAAGGACGGGATGCGGCCCGGCGATCCCGGCTGGGGTGTGGAACCGGCGTCGGACGCCGGCGTGCTCGGCGTGAACGACGGTGTCAACCACGTCGAGACCGTGCCCACCGAGGTCGGCCGCTACGAAGACTTCTACGCCCAGGTCCGGGACGCGCTGCTCGGCAAGGGCGACTTCCCGGTCGATCCCGCTTCGGCGGTCGAGACGCTCCGGATCATCGAGGAAGCCCACCGCTCAGGCGCCCGCTAGCCCCAAGTACATGAAGGCCCCCTTCCTCGCGCCTAACGCAAGGAAGGGGGCCTTCATGTACTTCTAGGCGTTAGTTGTCGCCTCTACCGCCGCGGCCGGGACCGTTGCCGTTCCCATTGCCGTTGCCATTTCCGCTCCCGGGCTCTTCTTCGTTGTTACCGCTGGAAGTCGGGGGGTTCTCCGAGCTCGACGGCTGCTCTTCCTCCTCGTTCCGCGAAGAAGACGTAGACGGCCCTGTCGACGGAGTGCCGGTCTCGCTCGTGCCTTCCTCGTCGGGCGGCGTCTGCGTCGACGGGACGGTGTTGCTGTCGTCCCCGCCGATCAGCTTGACCTTGTCGAAGCGCTCCCCCGGTTTCCCGGTCAGGTACAGGGAAAGGAACTTCTGCCAGATCGGCCCGGCGATCGTCGAACCGAAGATCGGCTTGCCGTTCTTGCCCTTCAGCGCCTTGTCACCGTCGCCGCCGACCCACACAGCGGCCGAGATCGACGGCGTGTAGCCGACCATCCAGGTCTGCGAGTTGGAGTCCTTCGCCGACGCAGGCTCGCCGTCGCGGTAGGTGTGCTGCTGCGTCCCGGTCTTGCCCGCGCACTCGTGTCCGTTGGGGCACTTGAGCTTCGAGAACGGGATGACGCCCTTCAGCGACTCGGTGACGTTCCCGGCGATCTGCTTGCTGCTGTCCGCACTGTCGGCGAACGCGGGGTTCGCCTCTTCGGGAGCCGAGTACGCGGTCTCGTCCTGGGAGTTGCTCACCTTCAGGACGAAATGCTTCGCACGCCGCTGTCCGTCGCCCGCGAAAGTCGCGTACGCGGCGGCCATGTCCTCCGGGCTGATGACCGTCTTACCGCCACCGAGCGAGATGTTGTTGTCCCCGGTGAACAGTTCCGCGCTGCCGTCGGGAGCAGGCTTGACGCCGGCCTCCTTGGCGGCCTCGGCCACCGGGCCCTGCTTGGTGACGCTGTAGACCATGTCGTAGAACACCGTGTTCGCCGACCGCTGCATCGCTTCCGACACCGTGCACTGCTGCGAGCAGGTGCTGCCGGGGCCGGCGTTGCGGATCTTGCGGCCGCCGATCTCACGGTTGTTGGACCCGTCGAACGTCGAGTTGAGGCCCTTGCCCATCTTCAGGTACGCGGTGAGGTCGAACGGCTTCATCGACGACCCGGGGTTCTGCGGCGTGTTCGCCCAGTCCCGGCCCTTCAGGTCCTGCCCGTTCGGGCCCTTCACGATGGACGGGCCACCGTAATACGCCTTCACCCCGCCGGTCTTCGGGTCGACGGCGACGAGCGCGTTGAGCATGTTCTCGTCGGTCTGGCCCTTCATCCCGTCGGCGATCGCCTGCTCGGCCGCGGCCTGCGCCTTCGGGTCGATGGTCGTGTAGACCTTGTAGCCGCCCGTGTAATAGACGTCGTCGGTGATGCCGTTCGCGGCCAGTTCTTCCTTGACCTTGTCGCGGATGAACGGGTTGACGACGCCGGCCTGCTGGTTGTCGGCCTGCGGCACCGGCGTCGGGAACTGGAGGTTCGCGCGGTCCGCGGCGGAGAGGAAACCGTTCTCCACCATCCGGTTCAGCGCCACCGTCCAGCGTTCCGTCGCGACCTTCTCGTTCTCCGAGCGGCCCGGCTGCTGGATGAGGCCCGCGAGCAGCGCCGCCTCGGACGCGTTCAGCTCGCCTGCGGGCTTGTTGAAGAACGCCTTCGCGGCCGCTTCGATCCCGTACGCGCCGCGACCGTAGTAAATGATGTTCAGATACGCCGAGATGATGTCCTTCTTCTCGTACGTCTGGTTCATCTTGAACGACTTGGCGAGCTCGGTCCATTTACGGGTCAGCGTCGAATCGTCGTCACCGCTGGCGACCTTGATGTACTGCTGGGAGATGGTCGAGCCACCGCCCTTGCCCGCGGTCACCTGGTTGTAGACCGCGCGCAGGATGCCGCCGACGTCGAACCCGGAGTTCGTCTCGAACGACGCGTCCTCGGTCGCGATGACGGCCTTCTTGACGATGTCCGGGATCTGTTCCGGTGTCAGGATCTGCCGGTTCCCGCCCTTGGGCACGTCCTTGCCCATCTCGGTGTTGTCGGCGTAGAAGTAGGTCACCGCCTGACCCTGCGTGGCCGCGACGGAGGCGGGCGAGGGGACGTCGACGGCGAAATAAGTGATCACGAACGCGATCGCCGGGATGACGACGAACACGCCGAACAGCGCGAGCAGGACCCGCCGGATGCGTCTCCAGCGGCGCTTCTTGCGCTGCGCCGGGGTGAGGACCGGCTTGCCGTCCTCGGTGGTCGCGTCGGCGTACTGATCGTCGTAGGGCTCTTCGTAGCCGCTATCCGCGTCGTACCGGTGCTCTGTGCCGTTGTGCTGGTGGTGCGTCATGAGGTCCGGCTCGAGCTGCGGCGCGACCCGCGGTCGCTGCGGGGGCCGTTGCTGGGGCGGAGGCTGCTGGCCACCCGACTGCTGCCGCTGCCACGGTGCCTGTCCGGGGCCCTGCTGACCGGGGCCCTGCCGGGGCCCTTGCCCGGGAGGCGGCCCGCCGGCGGGGCGACGAGGCGGTCCGGCCGGGCGCTGCGGACGACGGGCGGGGTCAGGGTCCTGACCTGGCCAACCGCCGTGGGGAGCGTCGTTCACTGTGACGTCCTCCGAACCTTTCCATGGTGAGCGCGGTCCTGCGGTCGCAGGTCTCCTTCTATACAAGACGTGTCTGAACCGTTCAGGTTCATCGGGGCACGAAAAAAGAAGGTGTGCCGAGCCGCGGCCCGGCACACCTTCTTCACTCGTTTCGCCTGGTCATCACGGATCTTCCCGGTTCGGGAACAGCGGATCGGAAGTTCCCGGGCCCGGTCTGGTCGGCCAGGTGGGTTTCGTCGGTTTCGTCGGCTCGGTCGGCTCCGTGGGAGTCGTCGGCGTTGTCGGCGTCGGGATGGACGTCGGCGTCTCGGGCGGCGCTGACGAAGGGGGCGGCCTCTGCGCCGTCGTCGACGGCACCGAACGGGCGTCCTTGCCGATCGCCTTGACCTTGCCGAACTTCTCCGACGGCTTGCCGGTCATGTACCGGGACATGAAGTCTTCCCAGATCGGGCCGGCGATCGTCTTACCGTAGATCGGCTTGCCGCCCTTGTCGTGCAGCGGCTTGTTGCCGTCGCCGCCGACCCAGACCGCGGTCGAGATGGACGGCGTGTAGCCCACCATCCAGGACTGCGCGTTGCGGTCCCGATAGCTCGCCGGGTCGCTGTCCTTGAAGTCGTACTGCTGCGTCCCGGTCTTGCCGGCGCATTCGTGGCCTGTCGGGCACTTCAGCTTCGAGTAGGGGATGACCTTCTCGAGCGCGTCGGTGACGTTGCCGGCGATCTGCTTACTCTTGTCCGCGTCGTCGCTGAACGCGGGCGAACCCTGGGGGGCCGACTCGTCGAATTCGACCTCGTCCTGGGCGTTGGTGAGCTTGGAGACGAAGTGCTGCTTCTGCCGGACGCCTTCACCGGCGAACGTCGCGAACCCGGCGGCCATGTCCTCCGCGGTGGTCACCGTGCCACCACCGCCGAGGGCGATGTTGATGTCCGGGCTCAGCTTCGCCTTGCCGCCCTTGTCCACCGTCATGACGCCGGCTTCCCGGGCGGCGTCCGCCACCGGGTCGACCTTCGTGACGTTTCGGACCATGTCGTAGAACACGGTGTTCGCGGAGATCTCCGTCGCCCTCGAGACCGTGCAATCCGTTCCACAACTGGAGCTCTCACCCGCGTTGCGGACCGTGCGGCCGTCGAACTTCCGGTTGTTGGAGCCGTCGAAGGTCTCGCCGAGACCCTTGCCCATCTTCAGGAACGCGGCCAGGTCGAAGGCCTTGAACGACGAACCGGGGTTGTGCGGGATATTCGCCCAGTCGAGCCCCTGGACGTCCTGGCCCTGTTCGTTCTTCGTCCAGTCCGGGCCGCCCCAGTAGGCGACCACACCGCCGGACTTGGGATCGACCGCGACCAGCGCGTTCAGGATGTTCTCGTCGGTCTGGCCCTTCATCCCCTCGGCGACGGATTCCTCGGCCATCTTCTGGGCCTTGGGATCGATCGTCGTGGTGATCTTGAAACCGCCCTGGTGCAACCGGTCCTGGTCGTAGCCGCGGGCCTCGAGTTCGTCGATCACCCGGTTGCGGATGTGCAGGCTCAGCGTGCCGGCGTCGTCGGCCTTCGCCTGCGCCTTCGGGATCGGCTTCGGGAAGGTCGCCGCGGCGCGCTCGGCCGGGGGAAGCCAGTTGTTCGCCACCATCTGGTCCATCACGAAGGTCCACCGCTTGGTGGCGTACGCCTCGTTCTCCGACCGGCTCGGGCCCTGGATCAGACCGGCGAGCAGGGACGCCTCGGACGCCGAAAGCTCCTTGGCCGGCTTCTTGAAGTAGGCCTGCGAGGCCGCTTCGATGCCGTTCGCGCCGCGTCCGAAGTAGATGGTGTTGAGGTAGGCGGTGATGATCTCCTCTTTGGACATCTGGTTGTTCATCTTGAAGGACTTCGCCAGCTCGGTCCATTTACGGGTGAGCGTCGGCGCCTCGTTGGCGGTGGCCTTCTTGATGTACTGCTGGGAGATCGTCGAGCCGCCGCCCTGGCCGCCGGTGACGTTGTTGTAGACCGCGCGCAGGATGCCGCCGATGTCGAAGCCGGAGTTGGTCTCGAACGACGAGTCCTCCGCGGCGTAGACGGCGTGCTTGACCGCTTCCGGGACCTCGCCCGGCTGCAGCAGGTACCGGCTGCCGCCGCTGGCGGGCGCGATCTTGCCCATCGGGCTGCCGTCGGCGTACATCAGCGTGATCGGCTGGCTCTGCAGGCTCGCGACGCTTTCCTGGGACGGGACGTCCACCAGGAAGTAGGTGATGACGAACGCGATCGCCGGGACGACGACGAACAGGCCGAACATCGCGTAGAGGACCCGGCGGATGATCTTCCAGCGTCGCTTCTTGCGCTGCTTCGGTGTGAGGACCTTCTTCTTGTCGTCCTCTTCGTCCTCAGCCGGCTCGTCGTCGTACTGGTCGTCACCCTCGGCCGCGAAGGCGACGTCATCGTGACGATCGTCATAGCGGTCGTCGTACGGGTCGTAGCCGTACGGATGCTCGGTGCCGTTGTGCGCGTGGTGGGTGATGAGGTCCGGCTCGCGTTCGTACGGCTCCGGCTCGACCGGACGGACCAACGCGGTCGCCTCGTCGGCGGGCGGACGGCGATCGGCGGCGGGGGGAGGCGGCGGCGGGGGCCGGTAGCCACCGCTCTGCGCGCCGGGGCGGCCACCACCGGGCGGCGGGGGTCCCTGCCTGCGCGGGGGCATGCCGTTGGGACGGCGCGGGGCGGCGGGACGGCGAGGCGCTTCCTCGTCGGACGGCCACTCCGGACCGCCCGAGGCGGCACTGTCACCGCCGGGCCATTGCGGCCCGGCGGCCGGGGGCTGGGCCACAGGGGGCCGGGGGGCACGACTGGGAGGTGTCCGGCGCTGGGGGCGGCGCGGAGGCTCCTCGCCCGGCCAGCCGGGACCGTCGTCTTCGCCCGGCCACTGGGCACGGCGAGGTGCATCAGGCTCCTGACCAGGCCAGGAGCGGTTGCGATCGTCGTTCACGAATGGGCCTCCCAGACCGGCGCTTCGGGGCACGCCGCTCTGTGCTCAACTGCGTTTTCGATACCTGTCACTGACCCGCTGTCCTTCGTGGACGGGTCCGTGGTTGCGGATCTCCCGTACCGAGGACGTAGGACCGCACCAGGTGGTTCCAGTGACAGCTCCGGCAGACCTCGACGTCGTAGACGGTGAACTCGGCGAAGAGCCCGTCCATCCGCACCAGCTCCTCCGGTGTCTTGGCCGATCCGGCGACGTGCTTGAGCTCGTCGCCGTAGACCCACGACACCAGGGTCAGTTCCTCCCTGCGGCAGACCGGACAGTCCTGGTCACCGGGCCGCCCGTGGAACTTGGCGGCACGCAGGAGGTACGGGCCCGCGTCGCAGACGTCATTCGTGCCGACCCGCCCGGACTGGACGCCCGACAGCAGCGCACGCCGCTGTAAGGCGTAGTCCACGACCTGCCGCTGGTTTCGCACGCCAATAGAGTACGGGCTCTTTCTGTGTGGTCCACGCCCCGTTCGCGACGGACCGGTGACCCAAGTGCCGGACACGCCGACGATTCGATAACTCTCCGATGAATTTCGTCCGGTTCTCCGGCGCCCATCGGGGTTAGATACGCCACTTCGATGTATCGGCGCGATATAGTCGGCCGGTAGGTTGACCGAGCCGGTCGCGTTGACCAACGCGTCCGGTCGCGGTTTGTTCCCGGAAGGGGGTGCGGTGTGCTCGAGCTCGCGATCTTGGGGCTGCTGCACGAGACCCCCATGCACGGTTACGTGCTGCGCAAACGTTTGCACGAGACGCTCGGGATGTTCCGGACGTTCTCGTACGGCTCGCTGTACCCGACCCTGCGTCGGCTGCTTCGGTCCGGTTACCTCGTCGAGGAGCTCGAAGAGGTCGAGGACCGGGTGTGGGCACGCCGTGGCAAGCGCGTGTACAAACTCACCGCCGAGGGCAAGGAGCGGTTCGCCGAACTGCTCGGCGACGCCGGCCCGCAGACGTGGGACGACGAAGGCTTCGGCGTCCACCTGGCGTTCTTCTCGAGGACACCGGCCGACGTCAGGATGCGAATCCTGGAAGGCCGCCGTCGTCGGGTCGAGGAACGGCGCGAAGGACTTCGGACGGCGATGGCGCGGGCCGAGGAGAAGATCGACCGCTACACCCGCGAGCTGCACCGGCTCGGGCTGGAGTCCAGCGAGCGGGAGGTGCGCTGGCTCAACGAGCTGATCGCGCACGAACAAGCCGAGCAGCGTGGACCGGAGACCTGAGGCGCTCCCCGGGACCGCTGAGTACTACCTACAACTGTTGGACGAATGAAGGAGAAACCGGCATGGGCGAGAACCGCCGCGTTCGGGTGGCCATCGTGGGCGTCGGCAACTGCGCGGCCTCGTTGGTCCAGGGCGTTCAGTACTACCGTGACGCAGATCCCAACACCCGCGTGCCCGGTTTGATGCACGTCGTGTTCGGCGAGTACCACGTCCGCGACATCGACTTCGTCGCCGCGTTCGACGTGGACGCCAAGAAGGTCAGCCGCGACCTCTCCGAGGCGATCTTCGCCAGCGAGAACAACACCATCAAGATCGCCGACGTGCCGCCGCTGGGCGTCACCGTGCAGCGTGGCCACACCTTCGACGGGCTCGGCCGCTTCTACCGCGAGACCATCGAGGAGTCCGACGAGACCCCGGTCGACGTCGTCGCGGCGCTGCGCGAGGCCGAGGTCGACGTGCTCGTCTCCTACCTGCCGGTGGGTTCCGAAGAGGCCGACAAGTTCTACGCCCAGGCGTGCATCGACGCCGGTGTGGCGTTCGTCAACGCGCTGCCGGTGTTCATCGCCTCCGACCCCGAGTGGGCCGAGAAGTTCCGCGCGGCCGGCGTGCCGATCGTCGGCGACGACATCAAGTCCCAGGTCGGCGCCACCATCACGCACCGCGTGCTGGCGAAGCTGTTCGAGGACCGCGGTGTCCAGCTCGACCGCACGATGCAGCTCAACGTGGGCGGGAACATGGACTTCCTGAACATGAAGGAGCTCGAGCGGCTCGAGTCGAAGAAGATCTCGAAGACCCAGTCGGTCACTTCGCAGGTCGACCGCGAGCTCGGCAAGGGCAACGTCCACATCGGACCGTCGGACTACGTGCAGTGGCTCGACGACCGCAAGTGGGCCTACGTCCGGCTCGAGGGCCGCGCCTTCGGTGACGTGCCGCTGAACCTGGAGTACAAGCTCGAGGTGTGGGACTCGCCGAACTCCGCGGGCATCATCATCGACGCCGTGCGCGCCGCGAAGATCGCGCTGGACCGCGGCATCGGCGGGCCGATCCTGTCGGCCTCGTCCTACTTCATGAAGTCGCCGCCGGAGCAGTACGACGACTCCAAGGCCCGCGACGAGGTGGAGAAGTTCATCCGCGGCGAAGAGTGACCCCTCAGTAGCGCGCTATGAACGGCCCGTTACTTGCAAATTTTGCAAGTAACGGGCCGTTCATAGCATCGGCGAGGTTCCAACCACGCGAGATCGCCCCCCAACCACGGGTGATCGCCCCCCAATCACGCGAGATCGCCGCCTAATCACGGGTGATGTCCGTCGATGTGAACCCGCCCTTCGCCAC
Source organism: Amycolatopsis sp. lyj-112 (assembly GCF_046549055.1). Taxonomy (NCBI): domain Bacteria; kingdom Bacillati; phylum Actinomycetota; class Actinomycetes; order Pseudonocardiales; family Pseudonocardiaceae; genus Amycolatopsis; species Amycolatopsis sp. lyj-112. The sequence continues at coordinate 24,781 of NZ_JAJPWS010000013.1, forward strand.
TCGCGATCCACCGGCAGCATCGGCGAGGTAGCGCGGGTCAGTCGTCAAACGCCGAGCGCGGCCGGCAGATCCGTGATCGTCGAAACCACCGTCGTCTGCGCCAGCACCGCCGGATCCGGCGGGAAGTGCGGGTTCGGCACTGCGTACACCGTCATCCCCGCGGCCAGTGCCGCGCGAAGCCCGTTCGTCGTGTCTTCCACGGCCGCGCAGTTCTTCGGGTCCACGCCCAGTAGCTCCGCCGCCCGCAGGTACACGTCGGGCGCCGGCTTTCCGGCGCCGACCTGCTCCGAGGACACCGCCGTCGGCACCGGCAGCCGGGTGATGTCCAGGAACGCCTTGATCAGCAGCGGCGGCGACGAACTCGCGATCGCCACCGGCCAGTGCTTCGCGACTTCGCGTACGACGTCCGGCCCGCCCGGGATGAGCGGCGGTTTCTCCGCGTACCGGCGCGCCATCCGCTCGACCACCACCTGCGCGACGTCCGGTGGCCGGAGGTGCACGCCCAGGTCGTGCGTCAGGTAGGCCGCCCACTCCGGGGTGCTCATCCCCTGCATCGCCCTGGTCGCCTCGTCGCGCCAGGTGCCGTGGAACTCGTCGACGACGGCGCGCCGGACCTCGTCCCAGATCGTTTCCGAGTCGACCAGGACACCGTCGAGATCGAAGATCACCGCTTCCACACCGCAACCCTAGAACGTCCCGGGCGATCCTGTGCGACAAATTACTTAGCCATGCTCAGTATTTTTAGTTAGCATGGCTAAGTGGTCACGAAAGTCGCCGACCTCGCGCACCGGCTCGCCAGGGAGGAATTCCTCCGTGAGCGCCTGATCGGGCTGGACGACGCCGACCGCGCCGCGATCGAAGCCGCGCTGCCCGCCCTCACCAAGCTGCTGCGGCAGGAAATTCAGGAAGACAAGAAGGAGGAACTGATCCGCGATGAGCGCTGAGTCCCACTCGAGCCTGTTGGACGCCCTCAAAGGACAGCCCAAACAGGTATGGATCACCGCGTTCGCCGCGGTCATCGCGTTCATGGGCATCGGGCTGGTCGACCCGATCCTGTTGTCGATCGCCGAAGGCCTGCAGGCGACGCCGTCCGAGGTGACGCTGCTGTTCTCGTCCTACCTCGGCGTGCAGGCGGTCGCCATGCTGGTGACCGGCGCGATGAGTGCCCGGTTCGGGGCCAAGCGGACCGTGCTCGTCGGGCTGACGCTGGTCGTCGCCGCGACCGCGCTGTGCGCCGCGTCCGGGTCGATCGAGCAGCTGATCGGGCTGCGCGCGATCTGGGGCCTGGGCAACGCCTTCTTCATCGCCACCGCGCTTTCGGTCATCGTCGGCGCCGCGACCGGCGGCCAGGCCGGCGCGATCCTGCTCTACGAAGCCGCGCTCGGCGTCGGCCTCGCGGTCGGGCCGCTGCTGGGCGCCCTGCTCGGCAGCATCTCGTGGCGCGGCCCGTTCCTCGGCACGTCGATCCTGATGGCGTGCGGTCTCGTGCTGTGCTCGATCTTCCTGACCAGTGACGCCAAGGAAGAGCGGCCGAAGGTCCGGCTGCTCGACCCGTTCCGCGCGCTGAAGCACGGTGGGCTCTTGCGCACCTCGATCGGTTCCGCGCTCTACACCGCCGCGTTCTTCGTGGTGCTGGCCTGGTCGCCGTTCGTGCTGGAGTGGAGCGCCGTCGCCGTCGGCCTGATCTTCTGCGGCTGGGGCCTTTCGGTCGCCGTCGCGGGGGTGGTGCTGGCGCCGAAACTGGCCGCGAAGCTCGGCGAACGTCACGCCACCGTGGTCGCCGTCTTCGGCTACGCCGTGCTGCTGCTGATCATGGCGATCCCGAGCAAGCCGGTGCTGGTGGTCGGCATCATCCTGTCGGGGCTGGTCTCAGGTCTGCTCAACACGCTCTTCACCGGGACGGCCATGTCCATCAGCGACGCCCCGCGTCCGGTGGCCAGTGCCGGGTACAACTTCTGCCGCTGGCTCGGCGGCGCGATCGCCGCGACCGTCGTCGGTCACCTCGCCGAGTGGTTCGGGGTCGAGCAGGCGCCGTTCGTGGTGGCCGCGGCGCTGTGTGTGCTCGCCGGCGCGCTGCTGACGATGCGCGAAAAGTCCGCGGATCCGCACACGATCCCGGCGGAAGCGGTCCTCGTCGGCGAAGAGATGTAAATCGAACAAAAGGTGAACATCGGACCAATGAGGGGTTTCCTCTCGTTGGTCCGGTGCCTTAGCGTCGACCTCCCGAACTGCCTGACCGGAGGTCCGAGTGAAGTTCCTTCCGTTGCTGGCCGGCCACTCACCAAGCCGGGCGTCAGTGACCTGTACCTATCGCTGTGGCGACGCGTGTTTCCACGACGCGCCGAACACTTCGGACAACCCGACCTTCGCCGACGTGCTCGGCGCGGTGAGCCGCCGCGGCGCGTTGAAGGCGACGGCCGTCGTCGCGCTGGCCGCCGGTGCGCCACTCGCGCTCGCCGGGCCCGCCTCCGCCGCGCCGGACACCCAGGGCCGGGGAAGGCCGAAGCCACCACCCGGTACCGACTACCAGCGAGTGCGGCCGAACACGCTCGACGCCGTCGTGGTGCCCGAGGACTACCAGCAGGGCATCGTGATCCGCTGGGGTGATGCGGTCCTGCCCGGTGCGCCGGAGTTCGACTTCGACAACCAGACGGCCGCGGCTCAGGCGAAGCAGTTCGGCTACAACTGCGACTTCGCCGCGCTGCTGCCACTCGACCATTCCGGGCTCTCCTCGCTCCTGGTGACGAACCACGAGTACACGTCGGAAGAGTTCATGTTCCGCGGGTACGACCGGAACAACCCGACCGCGGAGCAGGTCAAGATCGCCTGGGCGGCCCACGGGCTGACCGTCGTCCAGGTGACGCGCGGGCGGAACACCGGGCACCTGCGGCCGAAGATGTCCCGCTACAACCGGCGCATCACGCTGCACACCCCGTTCAAGGTGACCGGCCCGGCGGCGGGCAGCGACCTGCTCAAGACCGCCGTCGACCCCAGCGGCACGGTGGTGCTGGGCACGATCAACAACTGCGCGGGTGGCGTCACGCCGTGGGGCACGATCCTGTCCGGTGAGGAGAACTTCAACCAGTACTTCGGGAACGCGGACACGGTGACCGATCCCGTGGCGCGCAAGCGGCTCGCGCGCTACGGCATCAACGGCACCGCGACCACCCGGAAGTGGGAGCGGTTCGACACGCGCTGGGACATCGCCAGGGAGCCGAACGAGGCCAACCGCTTCGGCTGGGTGATCGAGCTGGACCCGAACGATCCGGACAGCACCCCGGTCAAGCACACGCACCTGGGCCGGTTCAAGCACGAGACGGCGAACATCCGCATCGCCAAGGACGGCCGTGTGGTCGCCTATTCCGGTGACGACGAGCGCTTCGAGTACATCTACAAGTACATCTCGAAGGGCCGGGTGAAGCCGGGAGACAGTGCCCACGCCCGGCGGCACAACATGACCCTGCTCGACGACGGCACGCTCTACGTCGGCCGGTTCACCGGCGACAGTCCGGCCGCCGAGATCGACGGCACCGGGAAGCTGCCCAGTGACGGCGAATTCGACGGTAGCGGCGAGTGGATCCCGTTGGCGTCGGGCAAGAAGTCCTTTGTGGACGGAATGACCGCCGAAGAGGTGTACGTGTTCACCCGTCAGGCGGCCGATCAGGTGGGCGCCACCAAGATGGACCGCCCGGAGGACATCCAGGCCCACCCGCGTACCGGCCGGATCTACTGCGCGCTGAGCAACAACGTCGAGCGCGGCAACCCGGGCAAGGAAGGCGCCACCGAGCCCAACCCGCGGCTGAACAACAAACACGGTCAGGTGCTGGAATTCGAGGAGCACCGCGGGGACGCGCTCGCGCTGAAGTTCAGCTGGCGGCTGTTCCTGGTGTGCGGTGATCCGTCCTCGCCGGACACCTATTTCGCCGGGTTCCCCAAGGACCAGGTCTCGCCGATCTCCAGCCCGGACAACGTGGCCTTCGACAAGCACGGCAACCTGTGGATCTCCACCGACTCGGCCGGTGCGCTGGGCATCAACGACGGCCTGTACTCGGTGCCGCTGGAGGGCCGCAACCGCGGGGAGTTGAAGCTGTTCCTCACCGTGCCCCGGGGCGCGGAGACCTGTGGCCCGATCGTCGAAGAGAAGATCGTCACAGTCTGTGTTCAGCATCCGGGTGAAGTGGACGGAGCGAACGCCGACAAACCGGCCTCCCATTGGCCCGACGGCGGCGAAAATCAGCCCCGGCCCTCGGTGGTGGCCGTCTGGAAACCCGGCAGGCGCGGCTTGTCCGACATCGGTTCTTAGTCGGCAGGCAACGTCCTAGCAGTACTTTTCGTCGATGGCGCGCTGCCGGTCAGGCAGCGCGCCATCGCGCGTTCGCGTGCTGTTCATCTGCTGGTCGGGACTGGATCGTTTTGGTCGCTTAACGTCACGGCGTTCCCCTGACTGGATTACGTGAACCCACCGCGAACATGGAGGCCTTGTGTCCTTCGAGCCTCAGCGGCTCCTGCCGTTGATCACCTCCCATCCCGGGGGCCGCTCCGCGGTCACCTGTGAGTACCGCTGCGGCAACGCGTGCGCCCACCCCGAGCCGAACACCTCCGACAACGAATACTTCGGTGACGTCGTCAAGAACGTGCTCTCCCGGCGCGGCGCCCTGAAGGCCGGCGCGGTGATGGCCGCGACCGCCGGTGGTTTCGCGGCGCTCTCCGGCACGGCCGCCGCTGAAACCTCGGCGGACCCGGTCGCCGTCGCGGGACACGGCAAGCCGGGCCGCCCCGGCCGTCCGGTGCCCGGCACCGACTTCGAAGCGGTGCCGCCGAACACGCTCGACACGGTCACCATCCCCGAGGGTTACGAACAGCGCGTCGTGATCCGCTGGGGCGACGGCGTCGAGCCCGGTGCGCCGAAGTTCGACTTCGCCAAGCAGACCGCGGCCGCGCAGGCCAAGCAGTTCGGCTACAACTGCGACTTCGTCGGGCTGATCCCGCAGGACCCGCTGGGCATCCGCAACCTGCTCGTGGTCAACCACGAGTACACCACCGAAGTCCACATGTTCCCGGCCGACCAGTACGACCCGGCCAACCCGACCGAGGAACAGGTCAAGATCGCCTGGGCCGCCCACGGTCTCTCCGTCGTGCAGACCTTCCGCGACCCGATCGGCGGCGCGCTGCACGTCACGCCGAGCCGGTACAACCGCCGCATCACGCTGAACACCGCCTTCGAGGTGCGTGGCCCGGCGGCGGGTTCGAAGTACCTGAAGACCTCCGCGGATCCGAGCGGCCGCAAGGTCTTCGGTACCCAGAACAACTGCGCCGGCGGCGTGACCCCTTGGGGCACCGTGCTTTCCGGCGAGGAGAACGTCAACCAGTACTTCGCCAACGCGGACAAGGTCACCGACCCGGTCGCGTCGGCCCGCCTGAAGCGCTACGGCTTCTCCGGCGCTGCCAGCACCCGCAAGTGGGAGCGGTACGACAAGCGCTGGGACCTCGCGCAGGAGCCGAACGAGGCCAACCGGTTCGGCTGGGTCGTCGAGATCGACCCGAACGACCCGCACTCCGCGCCGATCAAGCACACCGCGCTCGGCCGGTTCAAGCACGAGGCCGCGAACATCAAGATCACCAAGGACCGCCGCGTCGCCGTTTACTCCGGCGACGACGAGCGGTTCGAGTACATCTACAAGTTCGTCTCGAAGGGCAAGTACAAGCCGGGTAACAGCACGCACGCGCGTCGCCACAACTCGGCGCTGCTCGACGACGGCACGCTGTACGTCGGCCGGTTCACCGGCGACAGCCCGGGCGAGATCGACGGCACGGGCAAGCTGCCCAAGGACGGCGAGTTCGACGGCGTCGGCGAATGGATTCCGCTGGCCTCGGGCGACAAGTCCTTTGTGGACGGTTTCACCGCCGAAGAGGTCTACGTCTTCACGCGCCAGGCGGCGGACAAGGTCCAGCCGACCAAAATGGACCGTCCCGAGGACATCGAGCCGAACCCGGTCAACGGCCGGATCTACGCGGCGCTGACCAACAACAGCCAGCGTGGCCCCGCCGGCAAGGCGAACGTCGACGAGGCGAACCCGCGGCCGAACAACCGCAACGGGCACATCCTCGAGTGGGAAGAGAACGGTGGTGACGCCGCGGCCACGAAGTTCTCCTGGCGGCTGCTGCTCGTCTGCGGTGACCCGAAGACGGCGGACACCTACTTCGGCGGCTTCCCGAAGGACCAGGTCAGCCCGATCTCCTGCCCGGACAACGTCGCGTTCGACCGGCACGGGAACCTGTGGATCTCCACCGACGGCAACGCGCTCGGCTCCCACGACGGCCTGTTCTCGGTGCCGGTCGACGGCCCGGAACGCGGTCACGTCAAGCAGTTCCTCTCGGTGCCGGTCGGCGCGGAGTGCTGCGGCCCCGTGGTGACCGACCACCTGGTGCTCATCGCGGTGCAGCACCCCGGTGAGGACGCGCCCAACTCGGGCAGCCCGACGTCGCACTGGCCGGACGGCGGCACCACGCAGCCGCGGCCGTCGATCGTTTCGGTGTGGAAGAAGGGTCGCTGGGGCCAGGTCGGCCGCATCGGCATCAAGTAGGCCGTGCTCGAGGCGCCGCCGCCGTGGGAAGACGGCGGCGGCGCCTTGATCACTCTCGGCAAGGCCGTTCTGCCTGATCGGGGAGCCGGACGACACCGTTCAGCGATTACGCAACGGACGCCGGGTAACTAGCTTCAGCCCTGTGAAAAGGGCACTGGTGTTGATGACGGCAGGGGCGCTCGTACTGATCGCGGGGGTCATTCCCGCGCAGGCGCAGTCACCGGTCGTCCCGTCCGGATGCGCCGGCGGGGTCGCGCCGAACCCGAGTGTGGAGGAAGGCAGCCCACCCGCCGGGTACACGTTCAACCCGGCCGCCCCGGTGCCCGCCGGCACCCCGAACAGCAAGCGGCCCAAGCTGTCCACCGCCGGCGGCTACCAGCAGGACGGCGGTAAGTACGCCCTGATCGCGACGCCGGACAAGATGGTCAGCACGGCCTACTCGCCGATGAAGTTCGTGCCCGGCGGCGTCTACACGCTGACCGACTGGACCGGCACGAACGACGACAACCTCCGGCGGGCCGACGCCGTCCAGGAGACCGGCCTGCGGTTCTACGGCGCGTCGAGCAAGGTCGTCCTGGAGAACAAGCTCAAGGTCGCGCACGCCGTCGAGACCGACGGCAGGCTGGCCCGGCAGGACTTCCCGCCGTCGACCGCCCCGCCGTCGGCGACCTCGGTGAAGTTCTTCGCCGCCACCGACCACAACTGGGTCATGTGGGACTGCGTCCACCTGCAGGTCGCGTCGTATTCGGTGAAGGCCGAGGTGAAGGATCCGGCGAGCGGCGCCTGGGGATCCGCGGCCACGATCGAGGCCGGCGCCACCGTGAACCACCGGATCACGCTGACCAACGACGGCACCGCGACGCTGACCGACATCAAGGTCGACGACCCGTATTGTGATGTCAAGCCTGCGCCGATCGCGAGCCTCGACGGCGGCAAGTCCGCGACGATCACCTGCGACCACAAGAACGTCACCGAAGCGGACAACGGGCACGTCAGCACCGTGACGGTCTCCGGCGCGAAGCATCCAGGCGGCACCCTGCCGCAGAAGACGGCCACCACGACCATCAAGGTCACCCCGCCGCCCGCGATCGACGAGATCGGCGAGTTCGCCTGGAACGACACCGACGGCAACGGCCTGCAGGACGCCAGGGAGCCGGGCGTCGCGGGCGTGAAGGTGACGTTGAAGGACGCTTCGGGCAAGGCGCTGGGCACGATCACCACGGACGCCGGCGGCAAGTACCGCTTCGCCAAGCTGAAGGACGGCATCTACCAGGTCTGCTTCGACATCGGCGCGCTTCCGCCGGAGTACGCGGACTACACGTTCACGGCGAAGGACGCGGGCGACGACGCGAAGGACTCGGACGCCGACCCGGCGACCGGCTGCACCGCGACCACCACGGTCGGCCCCAAGAAACGCCAGGACCTGACGCTCGGCGCGGGTATCGTCGCGCCGCTGAACAAACTCGGCGACTTCGTCTGGCTGGACAAGGACAAGGACGGCCTGCAGAGCCGCGACGAGATCGGCGTCCCCGAGGTGAAGGTGACGCTGAAGGACGCTTCGGGCAAGGCGGTCGGCTCGACGGTGACCGGGCCGGACGGGCGGTACGTGTTCGATCGCCTGCGTACGGGCTCCTACCAGGTCTGTTTCGACAGCGGCGCGCGTCAGCTGACCCGCTTCGGCGTCGCACAGCACAACGGTACGGATTCGGCGGCGGACCCCACGACCGGCTGCACACCGGTGACGAAACTCGGGCCGGGCCCGAGGGAAGACCTGACCAGGGACGCCGGCCTGATCGAGCCAGGTGAAACGCAACTAGAGGACTAAACGCGTCGGTGGGTGGCGCTACTGTCGCCCACCGTGGAGCCTTCCTATCTAGCCACCACCCGCGAGTCCTACGACACCGTCGCCGAGGACTACACGACCCGGGTCAAGCCGCTCTTCGACCAGGAGCCGGTGAGCCGCGCGATGCTCGCCGCGTTCGCCGAACGGGTGCGCGGCCCGGTCGTCGACGTCGGTTGTGGCCCGGGGCATGTCACCGCACACCTGGCCTCGCTAGGCGTGGACGTCTCCGGGGTGGACCTCGCGCCGAAGATGGTCGAGATCGCCCGCCGTCAGTACCCGGACCTGCGGTTCGACGTCGGCTCGATGACCGCGCTCGACGTCCCCGATGGCGGGCTGGGCGGCCTCGTCGCCTGGTGGTCGATCTTCCATCTGCCACCCGAAGTGCTCCCGGCGGTGTTCGCGGAGTTCCGCCGGACGCTCGCGCCGGGCGGGCACCTGCTGATCGGGTTCCACGTCGGCGACGCCCGTCTGAGCCCGGAGACGGCGTACGGCCACCCGGTCTCCTACGACGCCTACCTCCTGCAACCCGATCGGGTCGCCGGGCTGCTCGGCCAGGCGGGCTTCGAGGTCACCGCGCGGCTGACCATGGACGGAAAGAAGCTGCCCCAGGCCTGTCTGCTCGCCCGCGCGGTTTGACTCGCGGTGCGCGAACCTGATCTCCTGCCAGGGCAAACCGAGCCGGGCGGGGCCATGACGCAGACGAGTACGACCGCGGACGGGAACACGTCCGCGTGGCCTTCGCGTGCCTGGTTCAGGCGGCCGTCCACCTGGACGTGGTTCGGGTTCGGCCTGGTGCTGGTGGTCTACGCCGACCTCGCCTGGCGTCGCCGCTGGATGAGCGACGACGGGCTGATCGTGCTGCGGACGGTCCGGCAGATCCTCGCGGGCAACGGTCCGGTGTTCAACATCGGCGAGCGCGTCGAGACCAATACCAGTCCTTTGTGGACGGCGGTGATGAGTGTTCTCGGCCTGGTGCCGGGGGTGCCGCTGGAGTGGATCTCCGTGGTCGCCGGGCTGGTCTTCTCGGTCGCGGGCCTGGTCTTCGGCCTGGACGGGGCACGACGGCTCTACCAGCCGCTCGCGTTCCACGGGCTCGCCCCGGCCGGGGCGCTGGTGGTCTGCGCGTTGCCGCCGTTCCGCGACTTCGCGACGTCCGGCCTGGAGACCGGCCTGATAACCCTGTGGCTGGGCGGCACGTGGTGGCTGCTCGTCCGGCGTACGTCCACAATGGACGAACTGCGCACGTGGCCGGTCGCCGTGGTCGCCGGGCTCGGGCCGTTGGTGCGGCCGGATCTCGCGCTCTTCAGCGGTGTCGCGCTGCTGGCGTTGCTCGTGCTTTTGCGGCCGGGACTCCGCCGCGCACTGGGCCTGGTGGCCGCGGCGGCCGTGCTCCCGTTGGCGTACCAGGTGTTCCGGATGGGCTACTACGGTCTGCTGACGCCGAACACCGCGCTGGTCAAGGAGGCGTCGGAGGCCAACTGGGGTCGCGGCTGGGCGTATTTCACCGATCTCGTCCAGCCGTACTGGCTGTGGCTTCCGCTGCTGGTACTCGCGGCCGCGGCCTTCGCCATCGCACGAGTGTCCACTGTGGACAAGACGTTCGTGGTGCTCTCGGCGGTCCCGGTCGTCGGCGCGGTGCTGCTCATGCTGTACGTGCTGCGGGTCGGCGGGGATTTCATGCACGGACGCATGCTGCTTCCGGCGCTCTTCTGCCTTTTGCTGCCCGTGCTGGCCCTGCCCGTGACGAGGGTGACCACGGTGCTTCTCGTCGTCGTCGGGATCTGGGCGTTCGTGGCCGCCGGATCGCTGCGCCCGCCGTATTCCGCCGCGCCACGCGCCGTCGGCATCACCGACGAGCGTTCGTTCTGGTCGCGTTCGACGGGGCACGAGCATCCGGTGCTGGCCGAGGATTACGCCGACTACCCGTCGATGCCGGCGACGCTGGAAGCGATCCGCAGCACGGTCGGCCCGGCCGTGCTGCTCCAGGACTACGCGACCAGGCGCTGGTATGCCTATCCGACCGACCGGCCGTATGTGACCGTCGCCGCGGACAGCATGGGCGCGCTCGGCCTGCTGATCCCGCTCGACATGCGGCTGCGCGACGGTTACGGGCTCGCGAACCCGTTCGCCGCGCATTCGACGTCGCTTCCCGATGGCCGGACCGGGCACCAGAAGTGGCTGCCCCCGGTGTGGGAACTGGCGAATTCGGCGCGGCTGCCGATCGGTACCGGCGGCCCGGTCAAACCCGAAGACGTCGCCGCCGCGCGAGCGGTGCTCAGCTGCCCGGAGATCGCGGAGATCGACGCGTCGGTGCGGGATCCGCTGACGGCAGGCCGGTTCGCGGACAACTTCGCCGGCTCGTTCACCCGGGGCTCCGTACGGTTCTCGCGAGTGGCGTCGGTACCGGTCGTCTGCGGGTGACTAGCGTGACGGGTATGGCTGATCTTCCCCTCGCTCTCGTCACCGGCGCCACCCGCGGCATCGGCGCCGCCGTCGCCCGCGCGCTCGCCCCCACCCACCGGCTGCTGCTCGGCGGCCGCGACGCCACCGCGCTCGGCGAACTCGCCGCAACCCTGCCCGGCGCGCGGGCGTGGCCGGTCGAGCTGACCGACGTCGAGGCGCTGGAAGCGGCGACCGCCGAGTTCGGCGAGCTGGACGTGCTGGTGCACTCGGCCGGGGTCGCGCGGCTCGGTACGACCGAAACCGCCACCGACGCCGATTGGCGGGCGAACTTCGAGGTCAACGTGCTCGCGGTCGTCACGCTGACCCGGCAGTTGCTGCCCGCGCTGCGTGTCGCGAAAGGGCACGTCGTGGTGATCAACTCGGGCGCCGGGCAGAACGCGCGTCCGGGCTGGGGTCCGTACGCGGCGAGCAAGTTCGCTGTCCGCGCCTTCGCCGACGCTCTGCGGGACGAGGAGCCGACGCTGCGCGTGACGTCGATCTACCCCGGCCGCACCGACACCGAGATGCAGCAGGCGATCATCGCCGACGAAGGCCGCGACTACGAACCGGAACGCTTCCTGCGCCCCGAATCCGTCGCCGCCGCCGTACTCGGCGCCGTCACCGCCACCGGCGACGCCCACCCGACCGACGTGACCCTCCGGCCACGCGGACTGGTCTAGACGTGTCGGAAACTGTCCGCTTTCGGACATAAACCCGGTACGTCCTCACGAAATCCCGGCTTTCTTTGTCATGCTGTCCCGACCGTGGCCGCGGTTCGCTCCACCTTGGTCAGTCCCTGTGCAGACAAGGAATCCCATCGTGTACCGAACCCTGCTCGCGATCGCCACCGCGGCCGTCGCCACGTTGTCCACGATCAGCATCGCCCAAGCCGACCCGGTCATCGGCACCGCGACGAACCACGCGTCGCCCGCCCAGACCGACTCCTACTGGACACCCGAACGTCTCGCCAACGCGAAACCCGCGCCCGCCCCGGCGAGATCCGGTGGCGCGATGGGTGTCCAGACCACCGACGGGCCACCGGTGTCGATTCCGGCGACGAAACCCGCCGGCGATTTCGCCGCGCAAGCAAGCGTGTGGAACACCTTGGGGCGGCTCGTTTTCACGAACCCCGGCGTGGGTGACTACATCTGCACGGCGAACGTGGTCACCAGCAACAACCGGGACGTCCTCGCGACCGCGCGGCACTGCGTGATGGACATCGCGACCGGGAAGGTGTTCCAGAACTTCCGCTTCGCGCCCGGCTACAGCAACGGCAACACCCCGCACGGCTGGTGGAACTGGCGCGCCGCGGGCTGGCGGATCGACGACAAGGGGCCCGGCGGCGACAACGCCTTCATCGTGCTCAACACCGGCGGGAACAACGGCGGGCACGTGCAGGACGCCGTCGGCAGTTCCGGTCTCGGGTTCAACTGGGGTCTCGCGACCCAGGCCTACGGTTTCGGGATCCCTGGCGCGACGAACACCGCCGTCTGGTGCGGCGGGAAGCCGTACAACGGACAGTCGGGCGGCGTGCAGATCCCGAACTGCAACGGCCTGAGCGGCGGGGCGAGCGGTGGCGCGTTCATCGTGAACTTTCAGAGCGACCAGTCGGGCACACAGACCGCCAGCTACTTCGGGAGCTGGGGCGATTCGTACTTCGCGTACTACCGGAACGCGGCTCTGGAGGTCTACAACGGCGCCACGAACCGCTGACCCTTCTCGGGATGTTGTGAAAGCCACTTCCACAACCTTCAACGTTGCGAAAGCCACTTTCACAACACGTCCGTCCGGCCCGACGTCTCCAATGCCACCTTGGGGACGTTGAGCGTCCCCAACTCCCCTTTGGCGGCCGACCCCGCTCCCCGACGTGCCGCCCCCCGCAGCCGAGTTATCCACAGTGACTCGCCATTGTGGATAACTCGGCCTGACCTGCGGTTTCCGTCGGGGGTCGCCGATAGACTGGCCTCGGGGCCGCCCCCTGGGATGGGTGGGGGGCTGCGTAAGTGAGTTAAGAGCGCAGCCGCGCGGAGACTTCGGCTACTTCGGCTTGGACCTTCGCGCGGTCGACGCGCAGCGATTCGCCGTCGCCGACGACCTGGTCGCCGGCGACCCAGACGTCGCGCACGCGGCGCGAGCCCGCGGCCCACACCAGGTTCGAGAGCAGCTGCTCGTCGGGGACGTCGAGTCCGGCGGCGAAGGCCGGGTCGTCCAGGTCGACGTGCACCATGTCCGCCCAGCGGCCGCTTTCCAGCGCGCCGATGTCGGTCCGGCCGAGGGCGTCGGCGCCGCCGCGGGTGCCGAGCAGAAAGGCGTCGGCCGCGGTCAGCACCGTCGAGTCGCCGGTCGCGAGCCGCGCGAACATCGCCGAGAGCTGCAGTTCCTCCCACAGGTCGATGTCGTCGTTCGACGCCGGGCCGTCCGTGCCCAGCCCGACGGCTACCCCGGCCTTCCGAAGGTCCGTCACCCGCGCGATGCCCGAAGCGAGCTTCGCGTTCGAGCCCGGGCAGTGCGCCATCCCGACCCCGCGGGCGGCGAACAGCGCGATGTCCTCATCCGACAGGTGGATGGCGTGCGCGGCCAGTGTCCGGCCTTGCAGCATCCCCACCTTCTCCAGCAACGCGGGCACCGAACCGTGCTCCTCGCGCTGCTGGACGTCTTCGAGCGCCGCCTCGGCCACGTGGATCTGCACCAGCGCACCGCGTTCGGCCGCCGATTCCGCGGTCGCGCGCAGCGCCTCCGGGTTCAGCATGTACGCCGAGTGCGGCCCGTAGCCGATCTCGATGCGCTCGCCGGGGCCGAACCGCAGGCCGTCGGTGTCGATCCAGCGGTCGATTTCCTTGAGCATCTCGCGCCAGTCCATGCCGGGCAGTTCCATGATCGGCGGGCCCAGCACCACACGGCCGCCGGTGGTGAGCACCGCGTCGGCGAGCTGCTCGCCTTCGAAGTACATCTCCGCGCTGGTCGTGACGCCGTGCCGCAGCATCTCGACCGAGCCCAGCAGCATGCCGGTCCGGATGTCCGAGGGCCTCAGCTTCGCTTCGGCCGGCCAGATGATCTCGGTCAGCCAGCGCAGCAGCGGCAGGTCGCCGCCCATCCCGCGCAGCAGCGTCATCGGGCTGTGCGCGTGCGCGTTGACCAGTCCGGGCAGGAGGATGCCGCTCAACCGGGTCACGGGAGCGGACGTTTCGGGCGCCTCGGAGGCGACCCCGACATGGGAGATACGCCCTGTCTCGTCCACGTCGACCACGGCGTCACGCAGCAAGGAGCAAGCGGGGTCGGCGGGCAGAACGACAGGAGCATGGAAACGGCGTTGCATGGAAAGAGCTTACTTTCAGTCCACGACGCCGCTTCGCCATGCCCAGGCCGCGATCTCCACCCGGTTCCGCGCACCGACCTTGCCCTGCACCGAGGCCAGATGCGTCTTCACCGTCGAGAGCGACAGGAACAGCTCGGCCCCGATCTCGGTGTTCGTCAGCCCCTTCGCCGCCGCCTTGACCACGTCCATCTCCCGCGCGGTCAGCGGCTCCGAAGGCGGGCTGACCTCGCGTTTCACGTTCGCGCCGTTGAAGTGTTTCAGCAGCCGGACGGTGATCTGCGGCGACACCAGCGCGTCCCCGCGCTCGGCCGCGCGCACCGCTTCGATCAGCAGCGCGGGCCCGGCGTCCTTCAGCAGGAATCCGCTCGCCCCGTTCCGCAGCGCGGCGTGCACGTACTCGTCCAGGTCGAACGTCGTGACCACCACCACCTTCAGCGGGTCGACGACGTCCGGACCGGCCAGCTGCCGGGTGACCTCGAGCCCGTCGATCCCGGGCATGCGGATGTCCAGCAGGCAGACGTCCGGCCGCAGTTCGCGCGCCTTTGCCACCGCCGAGACGCCGTCCGCCACGTCGGCGACCACTTCGATGCCGTCCTGCGCGTCCAGGATCATCCGGAAGCCGGTCCGCACCATCTCCTGGTCGTCGGCGATCAGTACCCGGATCACTCTTCTCCTTCAAGCGGTAGCCACGCTTCGACGCGCCACCCGCCGCCCGGCGCGCGCCCGGCGGAAAGCCGGCCGTGCAGCAGGGCGACGCGTTCGCGCATGCCGATCAGACCGTAGCCGCCCGACCCACCGGCCGGGCGGTGCTCCCGTTCGCGTCCGTCGTCGGTCACCTGGACGTGCAGTTCCCGCCCGATCACCTCGGCGATGACCAGCGTCTCCGTCGCACCGGACGCGTGTTTGCCGACATTCGTCAGCGACTCCTGGACCAGCCGCAACGCCGACCGCCCGACCTCGTGCGGCACGTTCGACGGCAGTTCGAGCTTCATCGACGTCTGCACACCGTGGTTGGACCGTTCGATCAGTGTCCGCAGGTCGGCGGCGAGATCGGTGGTGGCCTGTTCGCTGAATTCGCTGCTCCCGGCCGGGGCGTCCCCGCGCATGCTCCGCACGAGCCGCCGCATCGCCGCGAGCGCCTCCACCCCGGCGTCCTCGATCCGGCCCATCGCCTCGACCGCGACCTGCGGGTTCTTCTCGCCCATCATCCTCGCCGCCTGTGCCTGCACGACGATCCCGGTCACGTGGTGGGCGACGACGTCGTGCAGTTCCCGCGCGAGTGCCATCCGTTCCGACGTCTGCGCGTCGGTGATCGCCGACTGGACGACCTGGGTCCGCTCGGAATCCCGTGAACGCAGCGCCAGGCCGATCGCCACCGAGATGCCGAGCAGCAGCAGCGCGGCGATCCCGTACCCGGCGATGTCGTCGGGGTCTGTCAGCAGACGGTCACTCGGCCGTTTGGTGTTGACGATGGAGGCCACCGCGACCACCCCGGACAGTCCGGCGATCCGCGACAAGGCTTTGCTCAGCCCGGCCGAGCGGACCAGCGTGACGACCAGCCCCATCCCCGCGACGATCTGCGTCCCCGGCACGCCGCCGGGCATCGGGTAGTCGTAGCCGAGCCGGAGGAAAGGTGTCACCAGTGTGGAAAGCAGCGTGACGGCGGAGAGCGCGATCATCGCGTCGGAGGGTCGCCTCGGCGCCGCGACCGCGATGACCCCGGCGACGATCGAGCAGACCAGCACGGGCAGACCATGCGCCCCGGTCGCGTAGGTGAAGCCGAACTCCAGTAGCAGCGCGAAGGCCAGCAGACCGATGAGCGGCCACTGACCCATCACCAGCCTGTTGAGCTTCTGCAGCTTCTCGTAGCGCTTCGGATTCGTCATGCGGTCGCGCCCGGGAATCGCGAAGACCAGCGTTCCGCCCAGCAGGATCCCGCCGAAGAGCATCGCCTGCGCCATGGAGCCGTTCGAGGTGCCGCCGTAGTAGTAGCGGCCGGACACCGCGGCCAGGGTCGCCATCACGAGGCCGGCGATCACGGCGAACGCGACGCCCGGCCGCGTCCGGCGTGCGGCGTAGAACAGGATTTCGACTCCCGCCACCACCTCGGTGATGGACAGGTGGGCGAGCACGCTCGAGTAGGTCGGGACACCGAAATACCGGATGACGAGCGTAAAGGCCACCAGGACGGCCGACGCGGCGACGGCGGCGACGGCGGCCCGTTTCCGCGCCCACAGCGCGCAGAAAACCATCGCGAAGATGCCAGGGAACAACAACAGGTCGATTCCGCGGGGGCCGGTCCGGTCGAAAGCGGCGTCGGTGATGAAGAACAGATCGAACAAGAGCGCGGCCAGCAGCACGACCGTGGGCATGCCGAGACGGCGCACCAGCGAACTCGCGCGGGCGTAGAAGGTGTTCTGGGGTGGACCTGGTGTCACACCGTGACGGTAGAGGATCCGGCGCCGTCCGCACCTTGGCCGACCGGCTCGACCCGGGTCGGCCGATCGGCCGATGCGGCGGTGATCAGCACTGGCCGTCTGCCCGAAGTGGACACAGGTGGTTCACAGCGAAGCTCTTCCCCGAAGCGGAACACAAGTGACTGACTAGGGAGAATCACGGTGGCGGATCCACAATGGACAGGTCAGCCGGTCCTTTCGGGGCGCGGGCTGGTGAAGCGATACGGTACGCAGCACGCGCTGGCCGGGATCGACATCGACATCCAGGCGGGTGACGCGGTCGCCATCGTCGGGCCCTCAGGCTCGGGCAAGACCTCCCTGCTGCACGTGCTCGCCGGCATCCTGCGCGCCGACTCGGGACAGATTCTCTTGGCGGGGCAGCGGGTCGACCAGCTCAACGAACGCAAGCGCAGCGAACTGCGGCGCACCGAGTTCGGTTTCGTCTTCCAGTCCGGAATGCTCGTCGCCGAACTCAGCGCCGAAGAGAACGTCGCGCTGCCTTCGCTGCTCAGTGGCAAGGGGCGCAAGGAATCCATCGAAGCGGGCCGCGAATGGCTCGCCAAGCTCGGTCTCGCCGGCAAGGAGAAGCGGCGTCCGGGTGAGCTCTCCGGCGGTGAAGCGCAGCGCGTCGCGATCGCACGGGCGCTGACACACCGGCCGAAGGTGATCTTCGCCGACGAGCCGACCGGGGCGCTCGACACCCGTACCGGCCGCGCCACCATGGACGCGCTGCTCGTGGCGGCCGCCGACAGCGGCGCCGCGGTGATCGTGGTGACCCACGACCGTGAACTCGCCGAATCCATGCCGAGGACCGTCTCCATCCGCGACGGACTGATCGCGACGAGGTTGGCTGCCTGATGAACAGCTTCCAGCTGGCCATGCGGGTGCTCCGGGTCGACCGCCGGACCCGCACTTCGGCCATCCTCACCGCGGTCGGGGTCGCCGTCGCGACCAGTCTGGTGCTCCTGCTGGCCTCCCTTCCGGGTGCCACGCAGGCTCGCTCCCAGCGAGCGATCTGGCAGGACATCTACAGCTACAACTCGCCGGAATCGAACCCCCGGCCCGCGCCGCTGCTGATGGCGGCGAACAAGGACTTCACCGGTGATCAGCAGATCATCCGGGTCGACGTCGCCCAGACCGGGACGTCGCCCATGCTGAGCCTGCCGCCGGGTATCCCGAAGCTGCCGGGCCCCGGCGAGTCGATCGTTTCGCCCGCGCTCGGGAAATTGATCCAGTCGACGCCGCAGGCCCAGCTCGGGGACCGGTTCGGCAAACTCGTCGACGCGCTCGGCCCGGATGCCCTGATGTATCCGGAGCAGCTCGTCGCCGTCGTCGGCCACACGCCGGAATCGATGCCGGAGTCGGCGCTGGCCGCGGACGGCTTCCCCAACAAGCAGGCGAAACCCGACCCGATGCTCGAACTGCTCGCGTGGGTCGGCGTCATCGTGCTCCTCGTGCCGAGCCTGGTGCTCGTCGCGTCTTCGGCCAGGCTCACCGCCGCCCGGCGTGAGCTCCGGATGGCGGCACTGCGGCTCGCCGGGGCGACCCCGGGCCAGGTGACGAAGATGGTCGCCGCCGAGACGGCGTTGTCCGCGGTCGTCGGTGCCCTGCTCGGCATTCTCGTGGCGCCGGCGCTACAAGGACTCTCGACGTTCGTCCCCTGGGGAGGGGGAACGTGGCTGGCTTCGGACTTCAGCCTTTCGGTCGGCTCGACCATCGCGGTCGCGGTGGCGATCCCGCTGCTGGTCGTCTTCGCCGGGGTGATGGGGATCCGGCGGGTGCTGAAGACGCCGCTGTTCGCCGCGTCGGCACACGCTCGCAAGCCGCTGCACTGGTGGCGCCTGCTCGCGGTGCCCGCGGCCGGTGCGTTCTTCCTCTTCGCCGTCAACCAGGACGGCGACGGCGGGATGCTGATGGTGATGCTCGGCCTCTTCCTGCTGGTCGGGTCGGCGGCGATCGTCGGGCCGTGGGTGACCTCGGCGGTGGGCGGCACCTTCGTCCAGATCTGGCGGAAACCGGCCTCGCTGCTGGCGGGACGCAGGCTCCGTGATGACCCGAAGAGCGCGTACCGCGCCACGGCGGGCGTGGTGCTGGCGGTGTTCACCGGTTCGATGGCGCTGACGCTGCTGCCGTCGTTCGAATCGATGGCGGGCGGCGGCCGGACCTTCAAGGACGACGTCCTCTACGCCAACTCCGACGCGGCCCATTCGCAGCAGGTGGCCGACCAGACGAACGCGTCGCTCACCCGCAACGGGGTGGCCGAGAAGGCCGTCGTCGTCGGCCAGGTCTACCTGGCCAGCGGCGAGATGCGGGCCGATGGCTCGCAGTCGCTCCAACGCGCCTTCGTGGCGACCTGCGAGGACGCCACGAAGCTGCTTCGGGTCAATATCGGCGGCTCTTGCCAACCAGGTCCGGCGGTCTACAGCTCGTCCTCGATCGATCCGTCGAAGTACCGCGTGACCGGAGAGTGGAACCAGGCCGGTGTGCAGCTCGGGAACGTCCCGGTGCGCACGTTCCCCCAGTCCGAGAAGGACACCTACAACACGATCGTGATCGACCCGGCCCTGGTGCCCGCGGGGGTCAAGCCGGAGAACGTCGACGTCGTCGTGCCGACGACCCCGGCGAACGCCGAGGTCGTGCGGACGGCGCTGGTCGGGGCCGCGCCGGGCCAAGAGGTCGGCAGCCGTGGCCTGCACATGATGGGCCAGCAGCAGGAACTCGCCGACCTGCGGCGGGTCACCGTCATCGGCCTGATCGCCGCCGGTGTGCTCGCCGGCTGCAGCGCGGCCGTGGCGACAGCGGGCTCGGTGATGGACCGCCGTCGCACCTTCGGGGCACTCATCGCGGCCGGGACACCGGTCCGGGTGCTGGCGAGGGCGCTGCGGATGGAGGCGGCCCTGCCCGCGATGGTGGCGACCATCGGCGCGGGTGTGGTCGGGATCGGAGTCGGCATGGGGCTCTACAGCATGGTCGAGGAGAACTCGGTCGTGCTGAGCCCGTGGCTGCTGGCGCCCGTGGTGCTGGGAATCGGGGTGGCGTTGCTCGGGGCATCCGTCTCGACCCCGGCGCTCAAGCGGGTGCAGGCGGAGCCGCTGGCCGACGAGTGATCCGGGTCGCCCCGATCGCGTCATGGCGCCGGGGCGGCGGAGTCTCGTGGGTGGAGTCGGTGGTTCCACCCACGAGCCGGGTGGCCCGGTCGTCCCTCTGTCGGGGGAGGGACGAACGGGCGCCGGGGATGCGCAGGGGGCATCCCGGAGTTCACGGGTGTAAGAAAGGGCCGGTCAGGACGGGAAACCGTCCGGACCGGCCCTTTCAGGCGTCTAGTGCATCGTGAGTGATTTGGGTCGGGTGCTAACGACCCAAATCACTCACGAGTCCCGCGCGTCTAGACCCGCTCGAAGATCAGATCGTGCGAAACACGGCCTTCGACGTCGGCGCGGTTCTCGAACTTGGTGATCGGCCGCCAGTCCGGGCGCGGGGCCCAGCCGCCGGGCTCGCCGGCGTGACGGTTGTGCAGGAGAGGCTCGCCGGAGCAGACCTCCATCATCTGCTCGGCGTAGTTCTCCCAGTCGGTCGCCATGTGGAACGTCCCGCCCGGCGCGAGCCGCGAGGCCACCAGCGCGACGAACGCGGGCTGCACGATCCGCCGTTTGTGGTGCCGCTTCTTCGGCCACGGGTCCGGGAAGAACAGCCGGACCCCGGACAGCGTGCCCGGCGAGACATGCTCCGTCAGCAGCACGACGGCGTCGCCGTGCAGGAGCCGCAGGGTCTCCACGCCGAGCTTCTCCGCGCGCAACATCAGCTGGCCGAGACCCGGTTCGTACACCTCGGCGGCGACGTAGTTGAGTTCCGGCGCGGCGGCCGCCAGCTGGGACGTGGTCTCACCCATGCCCGAGCCGATCTCCAGCATCACCGGGGCCGACCGGCCGAACCAGCCGTCGAAATCCACCGGGCCTTCGGGCAGACCGCCCACGGTGCGGCCGAGCGAGGGCCAGTGTTCTTCCCACGCTCGCTGCTGGCCGACGGTCATCCGGCCACCGCGATTGACATAGCTGACCACGCTGCGCAGCCGTGGCTGGTCCTCGTTCTCCACCCGCCCATTAAACGTGGGTGCTAACGGACCGCTTCGAACTCCCCCAGTCGCGACCGCAGCCCGGCGAATCCGGCGACCGAGATCGGCGGCGGTGTCGTGCTGGAGTGCGCGGGCAGAACGTCGATCCAGCCGTCGTGGCGGCTGGTGTTCAGCGCGGTGGTCGGGATCGAATGCCCGGACGCGCCGCGTTCGGAAGGCATGAACTCCCAGTAGCCGGATTCGCCGTCCGCGGCCCACGGGACGAATTCCCAACCCGGGCGCCTGCCGAGCAGTCCGGCGATGCGGTCTTCGATGCGAAAACCGAGTTCTCGTGATTCGAGCCTGCCTTCCACGATGGCCCGAAGCCACCAAGGGGCGGGAATTTCACCGTGCATTCCGCTGGACGCGCGATACAGCGCGACAACGAGATCTTCCGGGGCCCGATGTACCCATGCGCGGCGGAGTTCGGACGGGCGGGTCGCGGACTCCACCGCGCGCGGGAGTTCGATCGCCTGTGACCATTCGAGGTCGAGCATGGGCTCGAGCCGGGGTCGCGGGCTGTCAGTGCGGGCTTTCGGGATCGTGCGTTCTACTCCCTGACCGGAATCCACCGTCAAGGATCACCTCCGGGGCCGAGAGCCGAAATAGGCTCATCCCGAGCATCGCCCGGTCAGGAACAGTATGTCCGCTTCCTGTGAGAGAAGCCACAGGCTCTTAACGTGGACTTAACTCCTTTGGAGGCGGTAAAAGCTCATGCATCCCTTCGATGGGTGATCATGAGGCTCGCTGTATAGACAATCACGCAGACGCCGGCGAAATAAGCCAAATAGCCCCACGGTCCCAGCGGTGGTTCGAGTTTCAACATCGAAACCGTCAGATCCGGGCCGGAGAACTGATTCGCCGCGAAGAACGGCATCCACTGGTAGATGTCGTCGCCCACGCGCGGAATCAGCATGACGAGACCTTCGATCAACTGCGTCCAGACCAACGCGAAGCCGAGTGCGAAGGCGGGGCTGCGGAACAGCAGGCCGAGCCCGACGCCGAGGAAGCCGGTCAGCAGGAAGGTCAGCCCCTGGCCCGCCACCGCGCGCCAGTCGGCGCCCGAGGCCAGCCCGAGGTCCGCGGCCGGTTTGATCAAGTACGCGATCGCCCACGAGCCGAAGCCCACGAGGAGACCGATCAGCCCCGAGAACACCCCGACGACGACGCCCTTCGCCAGCAGGGCGGGCACCCGCGAAGGCACCGCCTGGAAGGTGAGCTTCATCGTGCCCCAGTTGAACTCGGTCGCGGCCGCCAGAATGGCCAGCACCAGGACCACGGTGCGGCCGAGCGCGCTGGCGGTCTGCGTCGAGCTGACGGTGGTCTGGTCTTCGAGCGGGACGAAACCGAAGAACAACGCGGTGTAAGCGAGCGCGACGGCCACCGCGATACCGGCGCACCACCAGGGCGCGCGGGTGCTCAGCAGCTTGATCCGCTCGGCGCGGAGCATGTTCGCCGTGGTCATCGGACGACCTCCGGAACCTGGCCGGTGCCGTACTCGACGGCTTCGGCGGTGAGTTGCATGTACGCGTGCTCGAGTGAACCGGTGAGCGGGCTCAGCTCGTGCAGGGTCGCGCCGGCGGCGAACGCCAGCTCGCCGATGTCGTCACTGTCCATTTCGGACACGATGAGCGAGCCGTCCTCCTCGCGGAACTCGGCGCCCTTCTCGGTCAGCGCCGTCCTCAGTTCGGTCAGGTGCGGTGTGCGCACCCGTACGCCGAGACCCTTCGCGCGGCCGACGAAGTCCTCCGTCGTGCCCTGGTAGATGAGCTTGCCCCGGCCGATCACCACGAGGTCCTGCGCGGTCTGCGCCATCTCCGGCAGCAGGTGGCTGGACACGAACACGGTGCGCCCTTCGGCGGCGAGCGCGTGCATCACCTTCCGGATCCACACGATGCCCTCGGGGTCGAGGCCGTTCACCGGCTCGTCGAACAGCAGCACGCGCGGGTCGCCCAGCAGCGCCGTCGCGATCCCGAGCCGTTGCGACATCCCGAGCGAGAACTGCCCGGCCCGTTTGCCGGCGACCGACGTCAGGCCGACGAGCCCGAGCACCTCGTCGACCCGCTTGTCGGGCAGCCCGTTGGTCGCGGCGATCCAGCGCAGGTGGTCGCGAGCCGGGCGGCCGGGGTGCCGCCAGGTGGCGTCGAGCATCCCACCGACCGTCCGAAGTGGATCATGCAGCTCGCGGTAGGCTTTTCCGTCGATGGTCACCGAACCCGAGGTGGGGTTGTCGAGACCGAGGATCATCCGCATCGTGGTGGACTTCCCCGCCCCGTTGGGACCGAGGAACCCGGTCACACGGCCTGCTTCGGCGGTGAAGGAAAGGTCATCGACGGCGACCTTGTCGCCATAGCGTTTCGTCAGCCTCGTGGCCTCGATCATCGGCCCTCCCTCCGGTGGATTCCGACATTACGCGGGAAAGGACCGGGCTGCCCCCCGATTAGGCGGCCCGGTCCTTGTTCCCCTTTTCTCCCCGTCCGAACGCTTCACTCCCCCGAGCCGAGCGTCCGGCTTTCTCCCCTGTGGAAGTCCTTACGCGTCGCGCTTGTTCGCGACGACCAGCGAGGTGACCAGCAGCACCGCCGCGAAACCGGCGAAGTAGGCCAGCGCCCCGCCCTGGCTCAACGCCGATTCGGTCGCGGCGCTTCCCGCGCCGTTGAGGAACATGTCGGCGACGTGGAACGGCATCCACTCGTAGATGTCCTTGCCGATCTTCGGGATGAGCTGGATCAGGTTCTCCACCGCGAGGGCGTAGATCAGCACGAGCGAGATGGCGCCGGCGCTGTGCCGGATCAGGATGCCGACGGCGACCGCGATCACCGAGGCGAGCGCGAACACCACACCTACCCCGGCGACGCTGGCCCACTCCACGGTGGTGTTCAGTGCGAGGTCTTCCGGCCGCATGACCGAAGCGAGGCCCCAGGCGCCGAACGCGGCGATCTCGCCGATCACGAGCGACAGGATCGCGACCACGCCGGTCTTGGCCAGCAGCGCCGCGGTGCGGTTCGGCACGGCCTGGAAGGTGGTCCGGATGGTGCTGAAGCGGTATTCGGTGGTCACCGAAAGCGCGGCGAGCACCATGATCACGGCCATGCCGAAGCCGTAGCCGAACTGGGTCAGGCTGACGTCGGTGAGTTCACCGGTGGGTGCGGCGCCGGAGATGATGGCGGCGAAACCGATCACGACGGCGAGGGCGGCCAGCGCGCACCACCATGGCGAGCGTGTGGTGAACAGCTTGATGCGTTCCACAGCGAGCAGAGTCATGACTTTTCTTTCCTCTGAAGAGTGAGCGGCTACTTGGCGGCGGCGACCACTTCGGCGGCTTCGGCGTCGATACCGGTGTGGTATTCGACCGAATCGCCGGTGATCTGCATGAAGGCCTGCTCCAGAGAGCCGGTCTGCGGGCTGAGCTCGTGCAGCACGATCTGGTTGGCCGCGGCGATCTCGCCGATCTTGTCACTGTCCAAACCGGACACGATGAGTGAGCGGTCGGCGTCGGTGACCTCCGCGCTCGCCTGTGTCAGCACGGAACGCAGGGCCGGCAGCTGCGGCGACCGGACCTTGACCGTGTTCTCGGCGGCGCGGGAAACGAAGTCTTCGGTGGAGGACTGGGAGATCAGCTGCCCCTTGCCGATCACGATCAGCTGGGTCGCGGTGAGCGCCATCTCCGAAAGCAGGTGGGAGGAAACGAACACCGTGCGGCCGTCGTCGGCGAGCCGGTGCATGAACTTCCGGATCCAGAGGATGCCCTCGGGGTCGAGGCCGTTGACCGGCTCGTCGAAGAGGAGGACCTCCGGGTCGCCCAGCAGTGCCGCCGCGATCCCCAGTCGCTGCGACATGCCGAGGGAGAAACCACCGGCGCGCTTTCCGGCGACGCTGGTGAGGCCTACCGTCTCGAGCACCTCGTCGACCCGGGACGCCGGGATCTTGTTGGACTTCGCCATCCACAGCAGGTGCGCCCGTGCCGACCGGTTGGGGTGCACCCACTTGGCGTCCAGCAGCGCGCCGACCGTCCGCAGCGGTTCCTTCAGCTCGCGATAGAGCTTGCCGCCGATACGCACCGAACCCGAGGTCGGGTTGTCCAGGCCGAGGATCATCCGCATGGTCGTCGACTTGCCCGCGCCGTTCGGCCCGAGGAACCCGGTGACCTGTCCTCCCGCGACTGAGAAGGAAAGGTTGTTCACCGCCAGTGTCTTGCCGTACCGCTTGGTGAGGCCCGCTGCCTCGATCATGTGTGCTCCCCTCGGCGATTGCAGGACCAATCGTCGTCCATCCGGGTGGGCGAGCGCGTCATCCTGAGGTGCCAACCTGGTACCCGACTTGAGACGTAGCTTGCCGTCTCCTGGCGATGTACGCGATCGGTGATACCCCTGAGAGTGACCCTGAATTGCCAGGGTTAATGAACCATGGTTCACTAATGGCATGGCGAGGCCTCGCACCATCACCGACGAACGGCTGCTGACCGCGGCGGGAACCGTGATCGGCCAGGTCGGGCCCGGTTTCACGCTCGCCCAGGTGGCGGCGGAGGCCGGGGTCGCGGTCGGCACCGTGGCGCAGCGGTTCGGCTCGAAAAGTGGCTTGTTGCAGGCGTTGAGCCGACTGAACACGCAGTCCGTCGTGGGGAGGATGCGCGAGTGCGGCGAGGTGGCCGATCCCGTCGAGGGACTTCGGGCGGCGCTGGTGGCCGTCTACGAGGGAATCGGTTCCGCGGACACGGCGGCGAATCACCTCGGGCAACTCGGTGCCGACATCGGGGATCCGGAACTCCGCGCGCTGCTGGGAGCGCATTTCACCGCCGTGGAGGCGGAATTGCGGCGGCTGGTGCGCGTCGCGGCGCGTGACCTGCCGAACGCTCCGGGTGTCGTCCGGGCGGCGCGAGTGCTGATGGGGGTGGCCAACGGGGCCTCGCTCGACTGGTCGATCCGGCCGAAGGGCCGATACGTCGACCGCATGGGGCAAGACGTGGACGCGGTGCTGACCGCGTGGAAAGGGAGTGTCCGAAGTGGATCTTAAGGTAGCGGTGGTCGCGGGCGCGACTCGTGGCTGTGGCCGGGCGATCGCGGTGGAACTGGGCAGGCTCGGCTGGACGGTGTTCGTCACCGGCCGCACGACGAGGGAGCACCAGTCGCCGATGAAGCGGTCGGAGACGATCGAAGATACGGCGGAACTCGTCGACGCGGCGGGCGGCCGGGGGATCGCCGTCCGGTGCGACTTCACCTCGGTGTCCGATGTGGACGCGCTGAAGGCACGGATCGAGTCCGAAGTGGACGGCCGCGTCGACGTCCTGGTCGACGACGTCTGGGGAGGCGACCCGTTCGCCGATTTCGAGCGGGCGTACTGGGACTCCAGCCTCGATGACGCGCTCACCCTGGTGCACAACGCGATCGACACGCATCTGATCGCCCTGCACCGGCTCTTGCCGCTGGTCGTGAAGCGGGAGGGCGGCCTCGTCATCGAGGTGACCGACGGCGACCACGACGAGTACGTCGGCGCGGGGATCCCGTACTTCCTGGCGAAGTCCGGTATCCGCGCGATCGGCCGGGCGCTGGGCGCCGAACTGAAGAAGTACGGCTGCACCGGGATGACCGTCACCCCGGGGTTCCTGCGGTCGGAGTCGATGCTGGACCACTTCGAGGTCACCGAGGAGACCTGGCGTGACGCGGTGGGCAAGACCGCGCCGGTCGACTTCGCCATCTCGGAGACGCCGACGCTGCTCGGGCGAGGTGTCGCGAAACTGGCGTCCGACCCGGAGGTCTCCCGGTTCGCGGGCAAGACGCTGGCGTCGTGGACGTTGATGAACGAGTACGGCCTGACCGACGTCGACGGCTCGCGCCCCGACTTCGGCAAGTGGATGGCCGAAGTCAGGGACGCGGGCAAGGACCCGGAGACGACGGATCCCGCTCCGTTCCGCTGAACCAGGGCTACTTCTTGCCGGCCAGCACGTCGAGGTAGTGCTGGTTGAACATGACGCCGAGGACGTTGCCGAACGGGTCGACGACCGCCGCGGTGACGAAACCCGGGCCGCGCTCGGTGATCGGTTCGTACTCCTTCGCGCCCTTCTCGAGCAGCTTCCCGAAGGCGTCTTCGACGTTGTCGACGGCCCAGTTCGCGATCGCCCCACCGGGTCCGGGCTGGGCCTGCGACGGCCGGTACGCGCCGCTGACCAGGCCGAACTCGTGCTGGTAGTCGCCGATCCGGAACTCGACGTACGCCGGCTTGTCGTCGGGGCCGTTGCGGACGAAGTACGGCTCGATCCCGAAAAGGTCGGAGTACCACTCGATCGCGGCGGTCATGTCGTCGGCGTAGAACGTGGTGGTGGTGAGGCCTCGCAGCATTTCCTTCTCCTCCGGTAGGTGACCCTGAAGACAAGGATCCCCCTCAAAGTGCTCACCGAATGAGCACTTTGAGGGGGACTGCGAACTTCTTTTTCCGAAGCTGGTTCTCAGGTGATCCCGGGCCTCGCCAGGCCGGTCTCGTAGGCGAGCACCACGGCCTGCACCCGGTCGCGAAGGTCGAGCTTGGACAGGATCCGGCCGACGTGCGTCTTCACCGTCGCTTCGGACAGGAACAGCGTCTCGGCGATCTCCAGGTTCGAAAGGCCCTTCGCGATCAGCACGAGCACCTCCCGCTCCCGTTCGGTGAGGACGTCGAGTTCGGCCGCGTCCCGCATCGGCTTCCCGCCGCTGCCGACGAACCGGTCGAGCAGCCGCCGGGTCACCGACGGCGAGACCACGGCCTCGCCGGAAGCGACCGCCCGCAGCGCCGAAACCAGGTGGTCCGGTTGCGTGTCCTTCAGCAGGAACCCGCTCGCGCCGCCCTGCAACGCCGAGTAGACGTACTCGTCGAGGTCGAACGTCGTCATCACGAGCACCCGGGCCGTCCCGGCCTCGACGATCCGCTTCGTCGCCTCGACCCCGTCCAGCACCGGCATCCGGACGTCCATCAGCACGACGTCGGGCCGCAGTTCCTCCGCCAGGCGGATCGCCTGCGCACCGTCACCCGCCTCGCCGACGACGTCGATGTCGGCCTGCGCGCCCAGGACCATCCGGAACCCGACACGCATCAATTCCTGGTCGTCGACGACCACCACTCGGATCACGTCGTCAACCTAACCGGAAGCCTCGCGTGCACTTGCCACCCTCCACCGAACGCCGGGCCGACCTCCAGCGTGCCGCCGAAGACGTTCGCCCGTTCTCTCATTCCGATCAATCCGTTGCCACCGGGGACCGACAGTTTCCGCGGTCCGCCCGGTGCGGCGTGGGGTGCCGTCTTGGTGGCGGTGGGCACCAGCTGCCGGGCGCGCCCGGCGCCGTCGTCGGTGACCCGGACGTCGATCACGTCCTTCTCCCGGCGCACCACCACTTCCGCCTGCGCGCCCTGTCCGGCGTGCTTCAGCGTGTTCGTCAGCGATTCCTGCACGATCCGGTACACGCCGAGCGAGACACCGGCGGGCAGGCCGGCCAGCGCGTCGTCGCCGATCGCCAGCGTCACCGGCACACCCGCCTGGCGGATCCGGTCCGCGAGGTCGGTCAGCGCGCTGGCGTCCGGCTGCGGCACGCGCGGCTCGTCGTCGCCGTCGCTGCGGAGCACGTCCAGCAGCCGCCGCAGTTCGGCGAGCGCGCCGCGGCCGGTCTCCGAAATCGTCTGCAAGGCCCGTTTCGCCATCTCGGGATTCCCGTCGACCGCGTAGGACGCGCCGTCGGCCTGGACGACCATGACGCTCACCGCGTGCGCGACGACGTCGTGCAGCTCACGGGCGATCCGCCCGCGTTCCTCACCGACGGCGATCCTGGTCGCCTGGTCCCGTTCCGTCTCCAAAAGATGCAACCTGGCTTCCACCTCCTCGTGATAGGCGCGTCTCGCGCCGACGAACTCGCCGAGCGTCCAGCACAACGCGATGGCGAAGACACCGATGATCGCCAGTACCCAGAGGTCCTCCGGGGTGTCCACCCACAGCTGGATCGCCGAAGTGGCGAGCGTGGCCAGCAGGTAGATCAGTCCTTGTTTACGCCCGACGTAGACGAGGACCGAGTAGATGCTGATCATCCCCGCCAGCCCGCTCGCCGCGCCGAGTTCCAGGGCGCTGTGCGGGATGCCGATCAGGAGCAGCAGGTACGCCGACCACAGCGTCGCCTTCCGCCGGAAGACCAGCGGGACGACGATGGCGATGTCCAGCGGGACGACCACATACCAGGGGCTCATCGGTATTTCCGGCGTCTCGGCCGCGGCCACGTAGAACAGCAGGTCGGTCAGCAGGAGAACGACGGCGATGAAACTGTCCCCGGCCATGGGGTGGGCACGCATCCAGAGGCTTAACCGTCGCACCTGGTAACACTATGTCCACCTGGGCCGCTCGCGCGTCGGTCGCCGGTACCACCTTCGGTGCGACCCGAGGATGAGCGGCATGGCACGATTCGGGTCGGCAAGCTTGACGACCGGGGAGGGGGCAGGCGCCGTGACGTCAGCGACGGAGCAGGGCCGTCTCGCCGGCCCGCTGTCGATGTCGGTGGCGAACCTGTGTCATCGCCTGCAGCCGCAGGTGTCCGCGCGGACCGCGGCCGGGTTCGCCGAGGTGCTGCGCCGGCTGGGCGGGCCGCTGCAGGTCGCCGTCGCCGGCCGGATCAAATCGGGGAAGTCCACGCTGGTCAACGCCCTGATCGGGCGCCGGGTCGCGCCGACGGACGTCGGTGAGTGCACCCGGCTGGTGACCAGGTTCCAGTACGGCACCGTCGACCGCGTCGAGATCGTCTTCAACGACGGCCGCAAGCAGGTGCTGCCCTTCGCCGCCGACGGGATGATCCCGGCCGAGCTGGGGATCGACATCGAGCAGGTGTCGCATATCGAGGCGTACCTGACCAACGCGGTCCTGCAGGGCATGACCGTCATCGACACCCCCGGCCTCGGTTCGCTCGACGCCGCGTCGGTGTCGCGGACCGAGCTGCTGCTGGGCGCGGCGAAGCACCGCAAGCCAGACGGTGAAGAGGACAGTGCTGATTCTGAAGGCTCTGACGAGCTCGACGACACCTCGCGCAACGCCGTCGCCGGTGCCGAGGCCGTCCTTTACGTCGTCACCCAGGGCGTGCGGGCCGACGACCAGCAGGCACTGGCCGCGTTCACCGCCGCGACCGCGAGCCGCGAGGCCGGCCCGGTCAACGCGATCGCGGTATTGAACAAGGCGGACACGATCGCGCCGGAGTCGGTCGAGGGTTCGGGCGGCGACGTCTGGAAGGCCGCGATGCTGCTCTCGGAGAAGCAGGCCGCGACGCTGAAGCCGCGGATCGCGGACGTGCTGCCGGTGATCGGGCTGATCGCGGAGTCTGCGGAGTCCGGCGGGTTCACCTCCGGCGACGCCGAGGCGCTGCGCCAGCTGTCCGAAATGGACGACGACATCCTCGGGACCATGCTGATCTCGGCGGACATCTTCACCAGCTGGGACTGCGACGTCGCGGCGGGTACCAGGCTGCGGCTGCTGGAGAAGCTGGACCTGTTCGGCGTCCGGTACGCCGTCGAGGCGATCCGTGCGGAACCGGAGGTCACCGCGGGCTCGCTGCGGCGGAAGCTGCTCGACGCCTCCGGGCTCGAAGCCGTCCGCCAGCGGTTGAGCATCGTCTTCGCCGCCCGCGCCGACGGCATCAAGGCGGCCGCCGCGCTGGCGTCGGTCACCGCGCTGGCCCACGCCTCGGGCGACCCGGCCGAGCGGCAGCGCGTGCACGACGCCATCGAGGTCCTGCTCGCCAAGCCCGAAGCACACCAGCTGAGGCTGCTCGAAGCGCTGACCCTGGTCGCGTCCGGCGCCGTCGACATGCCCGAGGACCTGTCCGAAGAGGTCCTGCGGGTCGGCAGCAACGCCGACATCGGCGCGCAGCTCGGCAAGCCGGGCGCCTCCCGGCCCGACCTCGCGGCACACGCGCTGGAGCGCGCCGGCTGGTGGCGGTCCTTCGCGTCCTTCGGCGCGACGCCCGCCCAGAGCCGCGTCGCGCACGTCGTCCACCGTGCGTACTTCCTCATCTGGCAGCAGATCCGCGACCCCCAAGCCTGACCTGCCGCAATTAGTCGACTACTTGCCCCGACCGCGATCAGGCGCCGGAAGGCGTTCAGGCAAGTAGTCGACTAATTGCGGCAGGGATTGATAAACCGAGCGCTCGGTCTAATAATGGAGACCATGGAAACGATCGTCGACGAGCCGCAGTGGCTGCGCACCGGCTCTTGGATCGGCTGCCCGCTGCTGGGCGCCGCGCTCGGCTGGTTCCTCCAGTCGATCTCCGGCTGGGTGGCCTCGCTCAGCTGGGTCCCGTTCAAGGGCCCGTTCCAGCTCGTCTCGGACATCCCCCAGCCATGGGGTTCGGTCACCGGCATCGCCGTCGGTGTGGTGCTCGGCCTGCTGTTCGCCGGGGTCTGGGCGCACGAACGGCTGATCGTCAAGGTGACGCCCCTCCGGATCACGCTGACCATCAAGGGCCGCACCCGGGCCTACGAGGCGAAGCTGCAGGCCGTCTTCCTCGACGGCAAGGAACTCGTCCTGCTCGCCGCCGACGGCCGGGAGCTGGCACGGGAGAAGGGCGACGTCGATCGTCAAGCCGTCGCCAAGGCCTTCACCGAACACGGCTACCCCTGGCACGACGAACCGCCGGCGGTGAAATGAGGACGGTCGACCCGGCCAAACACGAGGCGAAGCGCCGAGGGATTCTCGACGCCGCCACGATGTGCTTCGCGGAGAAGGGCTTCGAGAAGACCACGACGGCGGAGATCTGCCGGGCCGCGGGGATCAGCACCGGCACGCTGTTCCACTACTTCCCGAACAAGCGCGCCGTGTTCGTCGGCATCTTCGAGCAGGACGGCGACGAGACGGCGGCACTGATCGCGGCCGCCGCCGAGATCGAAGACCCGTGGGAGGCCATCCTCCACGTCATCGCCCACGTGTCCGAACAGCTCCTCCAGCCGGTCGCGGCCAGGCTCGTCCTCGAAGTCGCCGCGCAGTGCGCCCGCGACGCCGAACTGGCCGGACTCGTCCAGGGCAACGATCGCGCCCTGCGCGACGCACTGGTCGGTCTCGTGACGACGGCGGTGGAGGCGGGCCGGATCGACCCCGGGCTGGAACCGGAGACGGTGGCCAGCTGGCTCGTCGCGTTGGTCGACGCGCCGCTCTCCCGCGTGATTCTGGACCCGGACCTCGACACGGCCGCGGAACTCGCGGTGATGAAGGTGGTCCTCACCAGATTCCTTCGTCCCGTTCTGCCGATTTCACCCCCGGCAGGCGCGGCGGTACCCGACACTGGTGAAATCTCTCCGAGCTGATCGGGCGGCTCGAGAACACCAGTAACGGGGGTCGGTGGCTGTGGGAGCCTGGCTTCGCAAGAAAGCTGTCGAAACTGTGGATATCGAAGAAGCGAATCCGGACGAAGTGCCGACCGGCCAGATAGCGGCGGTCAGCATCGCGGCGATCATCGCCGAGGTGGATGGCGAGACTTCTCCGAAAGAGGGAACCGAGGACGTAGAAGCCACGTCGAACACCGATGTGGAGTCCACGACCACGGGTCCGGCAGACCTCGAACAGGCCCTCGCCGACAGGCAGGCGCTGATCCAGCTCTGCCTGTACGCGCTGGATCGCGCCCGCAGTGGCGGCGTGGTCGAGCGGCTCGAACACGGGCTCGCCGGCCTCGGCGTCCGCGCCCTGCGCCCGGACGGTCAGCGGTTCGACCCCGCCGTGCACGAGGCGGGCGGCGCCGTCGCGACGGAAGACCCGGCACTCGAAGGGCTCGTCGCGGAGACGGAGGTCGTCGGTTTCGCCGATCACGACCGGGTCCTGCGCGCGCCGATCGTCATCGTCTACGCGAAGAAGGCCCAGTGACCGCTCCGAGCGCGGCGGCCGGCCTGCCGGCGGTCGTGAAGAGCACCCGCGAACAGCTGCTGACCGTCGTCCGCGACGCCGATCCGCAGGCCGCGAAATGGGTCGAGGACATCGGGAAGACGCGGCCGAAGAAGCCGTCGGTCGTGGTGGTCGGCGAGACCAACCGCGGCAAGAGCTCGCTCGTGAACGCGCTTCTCTCCATGCCCGGACTGTCCCCTGTGGACGCTGACGTCGCCACGGCGACGTATCTGGTCTTCGAGCACGCCGCGCAGTGGTCCGCGCAGGCCTGCTATCCGGGCCAGCTGGCGTCGGTGCCGATCAACCTCAACGCTTTGATCCACTGGGTCTCCGCCGCGCACGAGCTGCCGGAGGGCCAGATCCCGCCTCGCTACGTCGAGGTCTCCGGCCCGGTCCCGCTGCTCGAACGCGTGTCCATTGTGGACACGCCGGGTGTCGGCGGGCTCGATTCGCTGCACGGCGAGCTGGCGAAGGAGGCGGCGGCCGGCGCCACCGCGCTGCTTTTCGTCGTGGACGCCTCCGCGCCGTTCACCGCGCCGGAGCTGCATTTCCTGCAGGGCATGGGCGAGCGTGTCGAGACCGTGCTGTTCGCGCTGACCAAGACCGACCAGTTCCGCGGCTGGCGTGAAGTCCTGGAGGCCAACCGGCGGCTGCTCGCCGAGCACGCGCCCCGGTTCGCCGACGCGGTGTTCCATCCCGTGTCCGCGCGCATGTTCGAGACGGCGGCCAAGGCCCCGAACGAGCAGATGGCCGCGATGCTGCGGGAAAAGGCCGGTATCGCCGCGCTTCAGGGCGCGCTGCAGGAAATGCTGGTCGGCCGCTCGGCGATGCTGGGTGAGGCCAACACCTTGCGCGCGCTTTCGAGCGCGCTCGCCGAGCTCAAGGCGAAGCTGCAGGGGGAAAGCCGCGCGCTGTCCGCCGGCGAGGCCGAGGCGGAACAGCTGCGCCAGCGCCGCGACGACCTGACCACCGAGCGGCGGTCGTCGACCCGAGGCTGGCAGCTGAAACTGCGCGCCGAGATCCAGCGGACCCGCGTCGAGGTCGGACACGAGACCAGCAGGCAGATGCGCGACGCGCAGACGCATTTCCGGCAGAAGATCGACGGCGCGAAACGCGACGAACTCGCCGCGCTGCCGCAGCAGGTGGACATCGCGCTGCAGACGACGTCGCAGCGGGTTTCGATGCTGCTTTCGCAGCGGCTCAACCAGGTCACCAACGTGGCGCTTTCGGAGCTGTTCTCGGCCGAGGAACTCGACATCATCCGCGGCCAGTTCGCCAGGGCGGGCGGCCCGCCGGTCGTGCTGCGCCCGCCGGACAAGAAACCGCCGACGGCCGAGGACAAACTGCTCATCTTCATGGGCGTTTCCGGTGGTCTCGGCGCCGGGAAGGTCGCCGCGCTGCCGCTGGCCGGCGTCGCGATCCTGAACCCGGTGATCCTGCCCGCGACGATCATCATCGGCCTCGGCGCCGGCTGGTGGATGGCGCGCACCCGCAAGCACGCCTCGGACAAACAGCACATGAAGCAGTGGCTGGTCGAAGCGATCGCCGACGCACGGTCCACCCTGGACCAGCTGGTCGCGGAGCAGCTGATCGAGGCCGAACAGCAGCTGTCGATGGCCCTGGACGAGGCACTCGGCCGCCGGATCGACGCGATCGAGGCCGAGCTGAAGGAAGTCGACAAGACGATCAAGATGGGCGCGCAGGAGCGAGCCAAGAAGGTCTCTTCCGTCGCGAAGCGGCTGAAAGACGTCTCGGACGGCCGCGACCGCGCCGAGGCGCTCCTTGGCCGCATTCGGTCCCTGCGAGACAGCTGACCATCGCAAGTCGTCCTCTAGTTGCGGTACTTGCACACGCATACACCGCGACTAGAGGACTAGTTGCGATGCATCCGGTCGGCCCAGGCGGGTGGTGCTGTTGTGGACGGGAACCGAACGGGCCTACGGTGAGTCATAAGCTTCGACACCAGCAGGTCGCAGACGTCGGGGAGTCCGGCGAGGCCAGGTATTCCAAGGGGGTTTTCCCATGTGGGTCGACGAGAGCGGCGGCACGGACACCGAGGCCGGCGCGTCCGCCGACGCGGTCACGGTCAGCGTTGACGGCGAGGAGTACCAGGCCGAGCTCAACTACGACCTCGACAAGGACGGCGTGAACGACGCCGCCGTCATCCAGCACGACGACGGCACCGGCCAGGCGTTCGTCGACACCGACGGCGACGGCGACGCCGACCAGTACGCGGTGCTCGACGAAAACGGCAAGGTCGTCCAGGAAGCCGTCTACGACGAAGCCTCCGGCGCCTGGGTCGAAGCCGGTGGAGCCGGCAGCGACGACGGCAGTGACGCGGGGACCAGCGGCTCCATGCACGCTGACCTGCCCAACGGCGACGTCGAGGTCGGCCCGCCGACGATCGACACCGACGGTGACGGCACCAACGACACTGCCATCGTGCAGACCAAGGACGGCGGCACCATCGCCTTCACCGACAAGGACGGCGACGGCAAAGCCGACATCGCGGTGGAGACCGACGCCTCCGGCAACTCGACCACCTACGAGCACACCGGCCCCGGCCAGTGGACCGAGACCAGCAGCGGCGTGGTCAACTCGGAGGTCGGCTCGGGTTTCGTGAGCACCCCGGCCGCCGTCGAGGGCGACCCCGCGGGCGACGCGGCATGGGGCGGCGCGGGCACGCAGACGCTGGAAGGCGTCGCGAAGATCGATTCCGCCACCGGTCAGTGGATCAGCCCCAACTAAAGCCCAGAATGGACTAAACCAATACGGATACCCATTCGTGAGTGGTTTAGTCCATTCCTTTCAGTCGAATTGATGTAATTCTGGTCACAGAACGGCCCGGCACGAGCCTCGTGCCGGGCTTTCTCATGTCCGATTCGGTCCTACCGCCGCGTTCGAGTGCCCGGCTGTTGTGCTGTCGATCACCGGAAGAATTTCTGCGAATGGCCCATTCCGGTGATACTGAATCGATTCCCTTATCGTTCTTGTGAGAGAACCGACAGGTCAGCTCTCGGTTACCTGCCGGTCATCCGGCTACTCTCGGGGAATCCCAAAACCTGCACACCGGTCTTCCCGCCGGTGTGCGAAGCCATTCGGTCGCCGGCGACGAGGCCCGCATCGGAACAGCGTCGTTCCCGGTGTGGGCCTCTCGCCGTCGGAAGTCAGGAGTAGAGATGACCGCAGTCGCCATCCCTGGACTGGAAAAAGCGCCGACGACGCACAGCGGCGTCCTGTCCTGGGTCCGGGAGGTCGCCGAGCTGACCACCCCGGACCGCGTGGTGTGGGTCGACGGGTCCGACGAAGAGGCCGCGCGTATCAATGCCGAACTGGTCGCCGCCGGCACGTTCGTGCAGCTCGACGCGAAGCCCAATTCGTACTGGGCCGCCTCCGACCCGAATGACGTCGCCCGAGTCGAAGAGCGCACCTTCATCTGTTCGGACGACGAAGAGGACGCGGGCCCCACCAACCACTGGATGGCCCCGGCCGAGATGAAGGCCACGATGACCGAGCTGTACCGCGGGTGCATGCGCGGTCGCACGATGTACGTGATCCCCTTCTGCATGGGTCCCCTCGGAGCCGAGGACCCCAAGCTCGGCATCGAGATCACCGACTTCGCCTACGTCGTCGCCTCCATGCGCGTGATGACCCGCGCCGGCAAGGCCGCGCTGGACAAGTTCGTCACCGAGGACGGCACCGAGCGGTCGTTCGTCCCGGCGCTGCACTCCGTCGGTGCGCCGCTGGAGCCCGGCCAGCAGGACGTTCCCTGGCCGTGCAACACCACCAAGTACATCTCGCACTTCCCCGAGAGCCGTGAGATCTGGAGCTACGGCTCGGGCTACGGCGGCAACTCGCTGCTGGGCAAGAAGTGCTACTCGCTGCGCATCGGCTCGGTCATCGCCCGTGACGAGGGCTGGCTGGCCGAGCACATGCTGATCCTCAAGCTGATCTCGCCGGAGAACAAGGTCCACTACGTCGCGGCCGCGTTCCCCAGCGCCTGTGGCAAGACCAACCTCGCGATGCTGCAGCCGACCATCCCGGGCTGGCGCGCCGAGACCCTCGGTGACGACATCGCGTGGATGCGGTTCGGCGAGGACGGCCGTCTGTACGCGGTGAACCCGGAGTTCGGTTTCTTCGGCGTCGCGCCGGGCACCGACTGGCACACCAACCCCAACGCGATGCGCACCATCGAAAAGGGCAACACGGTCTACACGAACGTGGCGCTCACCGACGACGGTGACGTCTGGTGGGAGGGCATGGGCGAGAAGCCCGCGCACGCCACCTCCTGGAAGCAGCAGGAGTGGACGCCGGAGTCGGAAGAGAAGGCCGCGCACCCGAACTCGCGCTACTGCACGCCGATGTCGCAGTGCCCGATCCTCGCGCCCGAGTGGGACGACCCGCAGGGCGTGCCGATCTCGGCGATCCTGTTCGGTGGCCGCCGCAAGACCACGGTCCCGCTGGTGAACGAGGCCCGCGACTGGCAGCACGGCGTGTTCATGGGCGCCACCATGTCGTCGGAGACCACCGCGGCCGCCGCCGGCGCGGTCGGCAACGTGCGCCGCGACCCGATGGCCATGCTGCCGTTCCTCGGCTACCACGCCGGTGACTACTTCAAGCACTGGCTGGACCTCGGCAAGAAGGCCGACGCGGACAAGCTGCCGAAGATCTTCTACGTCAACTGGTTCCGCCGTGGCGACGACGGCCGTTTCCTGTGGCCGGGATTCGGCGAGAACTCGCGGATCCTGAAGTGGGTCATCGAGCGCGTCGAGGGCAAGGGCAACGCGAACGAGACCCCGGTCGGTTTCGTGCCGAACGCCGAGGACCTCTACACCGACGGTCTCAAGGAGCCGCTGGCCGACATCCAGGCCGCGCTCGACGTCTCCGCCGACGAGTGGCGCCAGGAACTGCCGCTGATCGAGGAGTGGTTCGAGAAGATCGGCGACAAGGTCCCGTCGTCGCTCCGTGACGAGCTGGATGCGTTGAAGCAGCGTCTCGGCTGATCACCCTGATCGCGCCGAAAGGCCTCATCCTCATGGTCATTCCTGAGGATGAGGCCTTTCGGCGTTAGCCGTGGGTAACGTGGCCTCATGACTTCTGGAGGGAAGAGCAAGCCGTTCAGATTCGGCATGAACATGGTCATTCCGGACAGCCGTCCGGTCTGGGTCGAGAAATGCCGGAAGGCCGAGGGCCTCGGGTTCGATGTCATCGGGGTCGCCGAGCACCTGCGGATGGCACCGCCGTTCCCCGCGCTCGTGCTCGCCGCCGAGGCGACGAGCCGGGTGCGGCTCAACACCTTCGTCATCAACACCGCCTTTCACAATCCCGCGTTGCTCGCCCGCGATGCCGCGGGCACGGACCTGTTCACCGAAGGCAGGCTGGAGCTCGGCCTCGGCGCCGGGAACGTGAAGTCCGAGTTCGAAGTGGCGGGTTTGGAGTTCCCGAGGGCCGGCAAGCGCGTCGACCACCTCGAGCACACCGTCAAGGAACTCAAGCGTCACTTCGCCGATGAGAAACACCGGCCCCTGACCGTGCAGCAACCGGGCCCGCCGTTGTTGATCGCCGGCCGCGGCGACCGGCTGCTCACCCTCGCCGCCGAACACGCCGACATCATCGGGTTCACCGGTACTGCGGCCGTTCCCGACGGCAGTCCGCTCGTGGCCGCCGACGCGGCCGAAATCGAAGAGCGGGCGAACTTCGTCCGCGAAAAGCTGAACGGGCGCGACGCCGAATTCAACATTCTTTCGCATTTCGTCGAAGTCGGCGAAGATCGACGGGCGGGATTGGAGAAGGTGCGCGGCTTCCTGAAGGACTCGCACACCGTCGAGCAGATCGCGGAATTGCCGACGGCGCTCGTCGGTACCCATGAACAGATCGCCGAGCAGCTGATCGCACATCGCGAGCGGTTCGGTATCACCTATTTCACCGTCCTGGAGCAGAATATGGAGCCCTTCGCGCCGGTGATCGAGTTGTTGCGCGGCCGATGATCGACGTACGCGGGCTCGGCGTCCAGGCCGGGGAGCACTGGTTGTTCGACGACCTCGATTTCGAGGTCGAGGCGGGTGAATGCGCGGTGATCGTCGGCCCGAACGGGGTCGGCAAATCGACCTTGCTCCGCTGTCTGTACGGAACGCAGACCCCGCAGCGGGGCCGGGTCGTCGTCGCGGGCGGAAAGCCCGATGAACGCGATTTCGCCTTTCGCCGCAAGGTTTCCGTGCTGTTCGACGATTCCGATTTCTTCGCCGAGCTGACCCCGGTCCAGCATCTCGAACTGCTGGAGGGCTCGTTCGGCACCGCTGTCGGCGATCACGACGCCCTGCTGGCGGACGCGGGTCTTTCCGAGCGGGCGAAGGTCACCGCGGGCAAGTTCTCCGCCGGGCAGCGCCGTCGTCTGCTGCTCCTCGGCGCGACGGCGAGGCCGCACGACGTCCTGCTGCTCGACGAGCCCGAGCGGGCACTCGACGTCGCCGGGAAGGAATGGCTGACGTCGCTGATCGCGCGTTCGACCAGGGCGGGTGCGGCCGTCGTCGTGGCCACCCACCATCCTCCGCTGCTCGCGGCGGCCGACTCCACCCTCGAGCTGTTGTGACCACGAAGGCCCCCACTCACGTTCCGGGCAGGCAGCGGTTCGGCGGACTGCTCAACGGGGACTACCAGACTTTCCTGGCCCTGTTCGGTTTCGGGGCGCTGTTCACCGCGTTCCAGAACCTGCCGAAACTGCGGGAATTCCTCTTTGGACTGTCCGCTGTGGACTTCTCGGCCGTCTTCGGGCTGCTGGTCGTGCTGTGCGCGCTCTTCTGGCGGAGCCTGCTGCGACGCGGCTTCGTCTGGGCCGAACCCGCGGCGCTGACGTGGATGGACTTCACCCGGGTCGACAGGCGCCGCGTCGTCGCCAAGCGGATGTGGACGCTGTGGTTCGGCCTTGTGCTGGTGGTCGGCTATACCGGGGCGCTGGTCACCGCGATCGGCGGCGGTTCGATGGACGTCTGGATCGCGATGTCCGCGCTGACCGGCTCCGGGGCGATCCTGGCGGCCGTCACCGCGCGTCGGACGGCGATCCGCGGGGAGACGGCGGGCCCGGTGGTACTCGCGGTGGCCGGCCTGCTGGTGGCCGCGACGGGGCTGGGTCCGGTGGCCGTCGAGGTACTGGCGGCCGTGGTGTTCGTCGTCGCGGTGGCGGTGGCCTTCGGCGGCGAACCGATGTCGGCGGTCGGGCGGCAGGAGCTGGTCGACGGCTGGAACGCGCGGCTCCTGCGGGCGATGGCCATGGTCTTCCTCGACCCGATGCTGCTGATCCCGGAATCGAGCCCGGTGCCCCGGCTGTCGCTGCGCCGCCCGACGACGTTGCGGCTCGCGTGGGCGGGCGTCCTGGGTAGGATGCGCTACGCGGCCGCCGGTGTCGTGGTCGCCTGTCTGGTCGGTGTCGGGCACCTGGCGTTCCCGGCCATTCCGGCCGGCCCGCTGTTCGCGATAGGCGCGTACGCGGCGCTCGTGCCCTTCGTCGGCGGGCTCGGCGAGCTGTGGCGCAACCCCGGCCGCCGCCGGTGGCTCGGCGCGTCCAACCTGGAGTTGCGGCTGGTCAACGGCCTGGTGATCGGTTTCCTCAGCCTCGTCTGGGGAGTGTTGCTCGCCCTGGTGACCGTGACGCTCGGCGTGAGCCCGGCCTGGCCGGCGTGGCTCGCGATCCCGCTCGCCTTCTTCGCCGCGCTGCGGACCGCGACCCGGCCGCCGATGAACTACGATGTCAGCGGCGGGAGCGCGGCGTTCCAGGCGCTGCGGGGCGTCGACGTCCTGTTCGTCGGTTCGGCTTTGCTCAGCGTGATCGGCTGAAGTCACCCGTTCCCGCGTTCGGATCATTCGAATACTCCGAATGCGGGTTACCCTCGGTGCGACGAAAGGAGCACGAGTGGGCGGCGGGCACGCACCGGGCAAGGGGCGGCGGGCGACCAGTGAGTTCCCCGTGGGCTGGACCGACGAGCAGATCATCGCGGTCATCAAGGATGTCGCGAACGATCCCAGCGAACCCCGTCGCAGACAGCACAACGGCCGCTGGCGCTGCGCGGGCGAGCGGTACGGCGTGCACCTGATCGTGCTGGTCGAAGAGAACGGCAACGTCCACACCGGCTACCCGGTCGCGGGACCGGGTGTCGTCCGCAATGCCGACGCCGCGGCGGACCCGGCCAACCCGACGGTCGCCGACCTCGCCGCCGGACGCATCAGCTTCTTCGGCGAAAGCCTGCTCGACCAGCTGACCGACCGCATCGCGCCGGACGTCCTCGCCTACTACCGGACCCTGCACTGGTCGGGTGAGTGGGAGGAGCTGGCCGACGTCCTCGTCGCGCACGCGTTGAACGAGACCCTGCGGCTCAGCGTGGACGAATACGCCACCCTGGAAAGCCTGCTGAACAGCTTCGACCTGCCCGTCGACGGCTTCCTCTACCTGAACGACCGGGCGCACTCGCTGAGCGTTCTGCGTCCCTGACGGCTCAGCTCGCTTCGGCGACTTCTCCGGTCACTTCGGTGTCCGCGGCGGCGCGCAGAGACTCCAGCGGCAGACCGACCGCGTCGGCGATCGCCGCCACCGTGAAGAAGGCGGGCGTCGGGATCCGGCCGGTCTCGATCTTCCGGAGCGTCTCCACCGAGATCCCGGCCTCCGCCGCGACCTCGACCATGCTCCGCGAGGCCGACGCGCGGGCGTCCCGGAGCACCAGCCCCAGCCGCTCTCCGCGTTCGCGTTCCTCGTCCGTCAACGGCACTCGCACCATGAACCCAATACTAATACCGGTCTCGAACGCGGTCGAGTTACCCCGGTGCGGCGGTAA
This sequence comes from Amycolatopsis sp. lyj-112, assembly GCF_046549055.1. Classification (NCBI taxonomy): domain Bacteria; kingdom Bacillati; phylum Actinomycetota; class Actinomycetes; order Pseudonocardiales; family Pseudonocardiaceae; genus Amycolatopsis; species Amycolatopsis sp. lyj-112. The sequence goes on from NZ_JAJPWS010000013.1 coordinate 66,221, forward strand.
CGAGCCCCTTCGCCCCGTCTTCCACGGCGTCAACCGAAAGCGGTGCCGCGCTCGCGTGGTCGCAGACTGACGATGAAGGAACTGGGACACTCAACGTCCCAAATCCTCCACACTCACGAGGTTCCGCCAGCCTTGGAGCAGGGTCCGCCAGGACTCGTATCGCCACTCACGACCACCCGGCCCCTCCATCGCGTGGCCCGTCGGGTTACCCCTATCGAGTTACCCACAACCTGTGGATAACTCTGTGCACAGGTTGTGGACCGGGCACAGAAAAGGGCCCCGCCGAGTCAAGACTCGACGGGGCCACAATCCCTGGGGGCATCAGCCGCCCGCGGGCACCGGAAGTGGGAGTCCGGGGACGCTCTGGTCGTTCGGCACCTTGCCGTCGACGAAGAAGTCCTCCACGATCTTGTCCACACCCGTGTTGCCGCCGGCGTAGATACCGTGGTCGCCTTCACCGGTCACGGTGACCATGCGCGAGTTGGCGAACGCGCGGTGCGCCCGGGTGGCGCCTTCGAGCGGGGTCGCCGGGTCGTGCACCGACTGGACGATCAGCACCGGCGGGACACCGCGGCCGTCGAGACGCGGCAGATCGACGGGCTTGTTCTTCCAGAAGATGCACGGCTGGATCAGCCAGCCGGCGCCGAGCAGGGGCAGATCGCGGTCGATCAGCTTCTGCGACTGCCGGATCACGCTCTGCCGGTTTCCGCTCCACGGACCCTCGTTGCAGGGGATGGACCAGAAGCTGGCGTTGTAGGAGTCGCCGTCGCTCGGGACGAACAGCGGCTGCGGGCCGATGACGCCGTCGCCGTCCACCGTCTCCGCCTTGACCTTCTGCGCGGCCGTGGCCTTCTGCGCCTGGGTCGCGGTGCCCTCGGTCAGCGTCTTCAGGTTGACCAGGTAGTCGGCCAGCGCCGTGAAGTTGCGCTTCGAGTAGAGGTACCCCGCGATCGTCGAGTCGAGCGCGTTGGCCGACACCGGGACGCCGTCCACCTCGACCGGGTTCTGCGTCAGCGCGAAGCGGACCTTCTCGTAGGTCTTGCGAGCGGCTTCACCGGTCTTGCCGAAGCCGTAGACCTTGTCGTACTTGCCGATCCACGGCAGGAAGTCCTGCCGCCAGCGGCGCTCGAAGCCGAGCGGCTGCCAGTCGAACGAGTTCTGCCAGGTGGTGGTGAACTCGGTCGCCGAGTCGAGCAGGAACCGGCCGGTCCGGGTGGGGAACTGCTGCGCGTAGTGCGCACCCATCCAGGTACCCGCCGAGTAGCCGACCCAGTTGATCTTGTCGCGGCCCAGCAGGACGCGCAGCAGGTCGATGTCGCGGACGGTCTGGGCCGTGTTGATCAGCGGGCCCAGCTCGCCGGACTTCACCTGGCAGGAGTCCGCCGCGTACTTGGTGGCGTCCAGGATCAGGTTGAGGTTCGCCCGGCTGCGGTCACGCGGGTCGAGGTCGGATCCGGTGCCGATCGCGTTGCCGCAGGTGATGTTCGTGCTCTTGCCGGTACCGCGCGGGTCGAGACCGATGATCTCCTGGTTCGCGCGCAGCTTCGTCTGGTTGCGCAGACGCGCCGGGAAGTTCCGGCCGGGAGCGCCCGGGCCACCCGGGTTGGTGATCACGCTGGCGGTCGCGTTGCCGCTGGTCGCGGCCAGGCGGCTGACGGCGATCGTCAGGTCGATGTTCTCGTTCGTCCGATACCAGTTGCGCGGCGCCCGGTAGGTCGCGCACTCCATGTTCTCGGCCCCCGGCGGCGGCGCTGTCGGCAGCTCGTCGGCCGTGCACTTGTGCCAGTCCAGCTTCTGACCCGCGTACTTCCCCGGAATGTTGGTGGAGTTCAGAGGCTGCTGCTTGGCCGCCTCTTGTCCTGCGAACGCAGGAGTGAACCCGGCCAGCATGGTGCCGGCGATTGCCGGGATCACCACCGCGTAGCGGAGTCTGGTCATCCGATGCCCCTTTGATCTTTGCGTGCGAAGTTCCTGTTCGCGACTGGGCTATTGATATCCGCTCCTGATGCGGGCGGCAACCGCCCTTCGTCGGATGGGCGGCGCTGATCAAATCGATATCGGGCGCGCGTGACCCAGGTGGGGCCGAGGTTCTAGGGTCATCGGGACCATCCGGGGTTACGGGAATGTTAGGTGAGGTCAGATGGCGTCAGGTAAGGCAGACGGGAAGGTGAGGGGCTTTCAGTTCAGCCCTTGGAACCTCCTGCTGATCATCCCGTTGCTGGTGCTGATCACGTCGCTGTTCAATACGGACGGCCCTCGGCTGTTCGGGATGCCGTTCTTCTACTGGTTCCAATTCGCCTTCGTCGCCGTCGGTGTGCTCTGCACCGGCATCGTCTACGCGATGACGAGGGACAAGCCGACCACTGAACGTCCCGACAAGCTGTCCGTGGACAAGCTCGACGAGGGGGACGCCAAGTGACCAACATCCAGTGGCCCGAGCTGATCATCTTCACGGTGCTGTTCGCCGTGGTCACGGTGCTCGGCTTCGTGGCATCGCGATGGAAGGCCGGCAACACCCTCGACCACCTCGACGAATGGGGCCTGGGCGGCCGCAAGTTCGGGTCGTGGATCACCTGGTTCCTGCTCGGCGGTGACCTCTACACGGCTTACACGTTCGTGGCCGTGCCCGCGCTGATGTTCAGCGCCGGCGCGATGGGCATGTTCGCGCTGCCGTACACGATCATCGTCTACCCGATCGTGTTGATGCCGGCGCTGCGGATGTGGTCGGTTTCCCGCGTCCGCGGTTACGTCACGCCCGCCGACTTCGTCCGCGGCCGGTTCGGTTCGCCGACGCTGGCGCTGCTGATCGCGATCACCGGCATCATCGCCACGATGCCGTACATCGCGCTGCAGCTCGTCGGCCTCGAAGCGGTGCTGCGGACGATGGGCATCAACGGTTCCGGCCTCGTCGGTCACCTGCCGCTGGCGGTCGCGTTCGTCATCCTGGCCGTCTACACCTACCAGTCGGGTCTCCGGGCGCCCGCGCTGATCGCGTTCGTCAAGGACATCCTGATCTACCTCGTGATCATCGTGGCGATCATCTACCTGCCCTCGAAACTGGGCGGCTGGTCGGCGATCTTCGGTGCGGCCGACGCGAAGTTCGACGCGTCGCCGTCGCAGTCGGACGGCATCCTGCTCAACGGCAATAACCAGCTGCAGTACGCCACCTTGGCGCTCGGTTCGGCCCTCGCGCTGTTCCTGTATCCGCATTCGCTCACCAGCGTGCTCGCCTCGCGCGGCCGTAGCGTGATCAAGCGGAACATGGTCGCGCTTCCGGCGTACTCGCTGGTCCTCGGTCTGCTGGCCCTGCTCGGTTATGTCGCGATCAGCGCCGGGGTCAAGCCGATCACCAACAACGCGACGGGTCGCCCGGACACCAACACGATCGTGCCGGTGCTGTTCGACTCGCAGTTCTCCTCGTGGTTCGCCGGGATCGCGTTCGCCGCGATCGGGATCGGCGCGCTCGTCCCGGCGGCGATCATGTCGATCGCGGCGGCGAACCTGTGGACCCGCAACATTTACAAGGAGTACGTCAAGAAGGACGCCACACCGGGTCAGGAAGCGAAGCAGGCGAAGATCGCTTCACTGGTCGTGAAGTTCGGCGCGGTGGCGTTCATCCTGTTCATCGACCCGCAGTACGCGATCGACCTGCAGCTCATCGGCGGTGTCCTGATCCTGCAGACACTGCCCGCCGTGGCGCTTTCGCTGTACACGCGCTGGTTCCACCGCTGGGGCCTGATCGCGGGCTGGGTGGTCGGCATCGGCTGGGGCTTGATCATGCTTTACAACATCCCCAACCCGGGCACCGGCCAGAAGCATTTCGGGGGGTCCGCGCTGGCGTTGGACAAGCTGTCGGTCTTCGGCTGGCACCCGTTCAGCGGCGTACAGCTGCAGATCTACGTCGGGTTCGTGGCGATCGCCGCGAACCTGCTGGTCGCGATCATCTTCACCCTGGTCGCCCGGCAGATGAAGGTCTTCAACGGCACGGACGACACCGAGCCCGAGGACTACCACGCCGACGAGCACGACAAGGACCTTCGAGAAATTGGCGTCCACTAGGCAGTTTCGCCGGAAGACGATTGTCCGTGAAGGCCTCCTTGAGGGACTCAGAGTCCCTCAAGGGGGCCTTCACGGACTGCAGCGGGCGAGGCGGCGCATGAGGAACCGGCGCTGCGGATCCGAACACGGCAGCGCCAGCGCCCGCCGGTAGTGATCGGCGGCCCGAGCCGGGTCGCCCGCGCGGAGCCAGAGCGCACCCAGGACGGCGGGCAGCAGCGTGTAGCTCGGCAGATCGGCCTCGATGGCTTCGAGTTCCGCGATCGCCGAACTCAAGGCACCGTCCACCATGGACAGTGCGATCGCCCGGTTCAGCCGCGCCACCGGGGACGGCCGCAGCGCCAGCAGGTCGTCGTACAGCCCGACGATCCGGCGCCAGTCCGGCGGCGAAGTGGTGCTGTGGCACAGCGCGATGGCCGCCTCGACGTGGTACGCCGACATCTCCGGCCCGCGGCACGCCCGCTCGAACAGCCGCGTTCCCTCGGCGATCATCGCGTGGTCCCAGCGGTCGCGGTCCTGCTCGTCGAGCAGCAGCAGATCACCGCCGGAGTCCACGCGCGCGGGCAACCTGCTGGCCTGCAGCAACATCAGCGCGACCAGCGCCCGCACCCTCGGCAGATCGGTTTTGGGCTCGGCCAGGAGCAGCCGCCCCAGCCGGATCGCCTCACCGCACAGCTCCCCGCGCACCGCGACCTCGCCGGTCGTCGCGTCGTAGCCTTCGTTGAACAACAGGTAGAGCACGGCCAGCACACTGTCCACTCGGGACTCGAGCGCGTCCGGCCCCGGCAGTGTGAGCGGTTTGCCGGATTCCCGCAGCCACTTCTTCGCCCGCACCAGCCGTTGCGCCACAGTCGCCGGTTTCGTCAGCAACGCCGCCGCGATCTCGTTCACCCCGAGCCCGCCGACGGTCTTCAGCGTCAGCGCCACCTGCGAGACCATCGGCAACGCGGGATGGCAGCACAACAGCATCAGCACGAGTTCGTCGTCCGTGTGCCGCTCGACCTCGACGACGTCGAGACCGGCCAGTTGCGGCAGCAGCGTCCGCAAGGTCCGTTCCCGCCGGACGACGTCCATCGCCCGGTTCCGCGCGGCCCGGAACAGCCAGCCCTGCGGATTGTCCGGCACTCCGCACTGCGGCCAGCTGCGCAGCGCCTGCTCCAGCGCGTCCGCGACGGCCTCCTCGGCGAGGTCGAGCCGCTCGGGGCCGAGCGCCCTGGCCAGCGTGGCGACGATCCGCCCGGCACTGTGCCGGAACAGATGCTCGACCACGCCGGCCGGGCGGCTCACGACCGCTCGAATTTCGGCATCGGTCAGTCCTCGCAACCGCGTTCGCCGACCTTGCGCACCTCGATCGGCCCGAAGTCCAGATGCGGATGCGTCGCGAAGATCTTCTCCGCCTGATCGAGGTCGTCGGCCTCGATCACCTGATAGCCGCCGACGATCTCGGTGGCCTCCGTATGCGGACCGCCGGCCGCGACGACCTCGCCGCCCGAACCGCGCAGCACCCGGCCGCTCTTGGACAGGCCGCCACCGCCGACGAACCGGCCTTCCTTAGTGCGTTCGTCGGCCCAGGCCATGTACTGCTCAAGCACGCGTTGTGCCTCGTCGGGGCCAAGATGCGTGTGGGAATCCTCGGTCGAGCGGATGAATCCGATGTAGTGGGGCATGGCGTCCTCCTCGGGATCGATGGTCCCTAGACGAACAAGCGCGCCGCGAATCGACACTAGTGGTCACGATCGGGCGCTCAGAGCTCCAGGCGCCAGGTCTGGCCGGTCAGTTCGTGTCCGAAACCGGGGATCGTCTCTTCGCTCACCAGCTGGAAGCCGGCCTTCTGATAGACCGCCCTGGCCGCGTCCAGCAGCGAAACCGTCCAGAGTTCCATCGCCGCGTAGCCGGAGGCCCTGGCGAACTCGACGCATTCGGTGACGAGGCGTTTCCCGACGCCGCGGCCGCGCGCGGCCGGTTCGAGCAGCAGCATCCGCAGTTTCGCGGTGCGCTCGTCTTCGCCGGGCATGCAGAAGATGCTGCCGACGCGCTCCCCGCCGAGTTCGGCGATCCAGCCCGCTTGGCGTGGCTCACCGCGCCGGTCGACGTAGTCCGCGACGACCCTCGCGACGAGGGCTTCGAAGCGTTCGTCCCAGCCGTACTCGCGGGAGTAGAGCGCGCCATGGCGGTGGACGACCCAGCCGAAATCCCCGGGCCGCGGCGGGCGCAGGACCAGCGTGGGATCCGACGGCCGCTCGCCGACCAGCGAGGTGATGGTGTCCATCGCGCCGAGGAGTCGTCCCTGCTCGTCGTCGCCGAAGCGGCCGAGCAGGGAGCCGATCCGGTCCACGGAGCGCGCGTCGAGGACGGCGAACGCCTTCCGGCCGTTTTCGGTCAGCCGGATGACCTGGCGGCGGGCGTCCTCGTCGCTGCGTTCACGGACGAGTAGGCCTCGGCCGTCGAGGCGGGTGAGCAGCCTGCTGGCGTACCCGGCGTCGAGATCGAGGCGTTTGCGCAGATCGGTGACCTGGGTCGTGTCCTGCTGCGCGAGTTCGAAGATGACCCGGGCCTCGCTCAGGGAGTACTCGGCGTCGGCCGGTCCTTCGTCCAGGACGCCGATCACGCCGGTGTACAGGCGGTTGAACGCCCGGACGGTCGCCACCCGGTCGGTCTGCTCAGTCATTTGACCACCTCAACAAAATCGTTGACTAGGTCAAAGATTACCGCGCAAGTCGGCGATGACAAGAGGAGAATCCGGGCAAATGGAAACCCCGTGATGCTGCCAGGTCGGGGGTCCGCCAGCATCACGGGGTCGTAATGGGTATCGACGCGGCTTTCCGCGGCGTTACACCCCACACACTATGTGTCGTAGGTCACTCGAATGGGCGACCGCCACAACGGTGGTGTCGAGATCAGCGCATGTGTGTGTGACGCGCTTGAGAGATAGCGATGAGTTCCTGACGAACGGTCGCGGTGGCCGCGGTGTCGATCGCCCGGTTCAGGGCCCGGCGAGTGCGAGCCTCGGCGCGACGGGCTCGGAGCTTGGCGGCGATGTTGTTCATCGGTTTAAGTCATCCCCTTGAGGGTCTTGTGTTCTTTGGGCTGTGCTCCTAGTATGCACTTCTTTTCACAAGGATGCCAACGATTGTTCGGTGACCTCGCACACTCGCCGATGAATCATCGGCAACTAGCGGGAAAATCCGAAGGTATTTGGTGTCACCGGTCACGTCTTGCTAACGCTGGGGCCGTCTAGCGTTCGTTCGAGAGACCGGAATATGGCGTGATGAAGCGCTAGTCGTGCCGAGTAGCGATATCTACGACTTTCTAGTGAAAGCGCTATAAAGAGCCAGAGAGTGTTAGTCCCGGCCGAGCAGGTAGTGGCCGAAGTGCGGGACGGTGAAGGCGATGTTCCCTCGCTCGGCGGAGTACACGAGGCCCTTCTTCATCAGGCTGTCCCGGGCCGGCGAGAGCGACGAAGGCTTCCGCCCCAGGTAGACGGCCACATCAGCGGTGCCGGCCGACTCGTCCCGGCCCTGCGTCAGCTCGGCCATCGCGAGCAGGTACTCACGTTCGGCGGGCGTCGCGCGCTCGTAGCGAGAGCCGAAGAAGCCGACAGCGAGTTCCGATTCGGCCTCCGGGGCGGCGACCTGGACGTCCTTCACGGTGATCGGATCCGCCGGGGCGGCGTCCCAGGCGGCCTTGCCGTAGGCCTGGATGAAGTACGGGTAGCCGCCGGACGCGTCGAACAACGCGTCCAACGCCTCCGGTTCGATCCCCGCGTCCTCACGTTCGATGGGAGCCATCACCGCGAGGTCGGCGTCTTCGCGCTCGAGCCGGTCGATGCGCGCGTAGCGGAAGAGACGCTCCGAGTACGACTTCGACGCCGAAAGCACCGCCGGCACATGCGGCAGCCCCGCCCCGACGACGACCAGCGGCGCACCGGACTGCGAGAGCTCGTGGCAGGCGGCGCACAGCGCGGAAACGTCTTCGGGCAGCAGGTCCTGGATCTCGTCGATCAGCAGCGCGACGCCGGTGCCGACGTCGGCCGCCAGTTCCGCGACCTCGGTGAACAGCTCGACCAGGTCGATCTCGATGTCGCCCGAATCGGCCCGGCCCTGAGCGGCGGGCACGTCGATGCCGGGCTGCCAGCGGTCGCGGAGTTTCGCGTCCGGTTTGTTGGCGCGCAGCGCGAACGCCTTGAGCACGCCCAGCACCTGTTCCACCCGGTCCGGCGCGCGGTGGCGGACGGCGAGGTCGCGGATCGCGCGGTGCAACGCGGCCGAAAGCGGCCGCCGGAGTTCGGTGTCGGGGCGGGCTTCGATCTTGCCCGCCCCCCAGCCGTGCTTGATCGCCATGGACCGCAGCTCCCCCAGGAGCACGGTCTTCCCCACGCCACGCAGGCCGGTCAGCATCAGGCTTCGTTCCGGTCTCCCGCGCGCGACGCGTTCGAGGACGACCTCGAAGGCCTGGAGTTCACGCACACGACCGGCCAGCTCGGGCGGCCGTTGACCGGCGCCCGGCGCGAAGGGGTTGCGGATGGGATCCACTCTCACAAGCTATCGGCGTTTCTAGCCCTGACCCGATATTCGGTGATATAGGCCTACGGCGTGTCGCGCGCTGACGGAAACGCGCCGAAGAGGCGCAGTGCTGGATTCGCCCTCACTTTGATCAAGAATGGCGCCCCTTCATCGCATTTCCGTGGGCCTTCGGCCCTAAAGAGGCGCGCGACGGTGAAGTCTCCGTCGGGCGCCGGGCGCCCTTGGGGAGACCTCGCGGTTCAGTCGAACGACGGGTCTGCAGCCCCGTCCCTCGTTCTAGTCACCTGGCTTAGTCACTCAGATTGCGCTCGGCGTAGACCGCCATCGCGTCGCGGATGTACTCCGCGGTACCCGTGCCGTGCTTCTCGTCGTACTTCCCGTAGCGCGGGTCGTCGACGTAAAGCTGCCCGAGACCGGCGAAGTAGCCCTTCGACACGGCCCGCACGGCCGGCCGGAGCCATTCGTACACCCGCTGAGTGATCGCCTGGACCTCGTCGCCGCCCGCGGGCAGACCCCGCTCGCGAGCCTCGCCGAACGCGGTCGCGATGTCGGTCTGCTCCTGCTGGTGCGCCTTCTTGTCCTCGGCGCTCAGCGACTTCCACCAGCGGTCACCCTGCTTGTAGGCGTCGGCGCCCCAGCGTTCGGTGACCTCCTTCTCGTACTTCGTGTGGTCGAAGCCGTCGAACACTTCCGCTGCCATCAGCTGTTCACCTCTCTCTGTCTTCTTCAAGGTCGTCCTGACCGATTCGATCTGCCGTCCGAGCCGCTGTCGCTCCTGCTCCAGCCACTTCAGGTGCGTGCGCAGGGCCGCTGTCGTGTCCTGTTCCCCTTGGAGTACCTCGCCGATCGCGGGCAGGCTCAGCCCGAGTTCGCGAAGCAACAGGATCCGTTGCAGCCGCACCAGCGCGTCCTGGTCGTAGTAGCGGTATCCGTTGTTCCCCACCCGGCTCGGTTCGAGCAGCCCGATGTCGCCGTAGTGACGCAGCGTGCGGCTCGTGGTCCCGGCCGAGCGGGCGATGTCCTGGATCGACCACTCCGTCTCGTTCGGCATGTTCCTGAAGGTAGAGGTTGACGTTGCGTCAAAGTCAATCGAAGTTCACCCGGCCGTGGCATGGTTCACTCATGAAGACCTTTGCGCTGGTCATGGCCGCTGCGCTGACCTTGGGCACGGCCGGGGTCGCCGACGCGCATCCGCGTCGCGCCTTCGACGTCCAGGCCCACCGCGGCGGGCTCGGCCTCACGGTGGAGAGCACGCTCGCGTCGTTCGGCAAGGCGTTGGACCTGGGGGTCACCACGCTGGAACTCGACATCCAGATCACCAAGGACGGTCGCGAGGTGATCACTCACGACCGCAAGACGACAGCGGCGAAGTGCCGGGACACCGCGCCCGCGACGCCGGGCGACCCGGCGTACCCGTACGTCGGCAAGTACGTGAAGGACCTGACGTTCGCGCAGGTCCGGACCCTCGACTGCGGGTCGATCCGGCAGCCTGCCCACCCCGGCCAGACGTTGTCGCCCGGCGCGAAGATGCCGACGCTCGCCGAGTTGTTCCACCTCGCCCGCGAGCGGCGCGCGTGGGGCGTCAAGTTCAACATCGAGACGAAGGTCGAGGCCGCCGCGCCGCACGAGACCGCGCCGCGGGAGCAGTTCGTCCACCGGGCGGTGCGGGAGATCCTGTTCTCCGGTTTCGCGCACAACGTCACCGTCCAGAGCTTCGACTGGGGTGCGCTGATGCTGCTGCGCAAGGTCGCGCCGTGGATCCCGACGGTCGCGCTGACCCAGCCGGAGTTCCTCCAGGTCGGCCAGACCGGTAAGTCGCCGTGGCTGGGCGGTCTCGACATCGACGACTTCGGCGGCAGTCCCGTCCGCGCGGTGAAGTCGTTCGGCGCGAGCGCGCTCTCGCCGGTGCACGGCAATCCGCAGGGCGGCAAGGTCGGCGACCCGGACTACCGCCCGTTCACCACGAAGGCGCTGGTCAGTGAGGCGCATCGGGCAGGGATCAAGGTCGTGCCGTGGACGATCGACGACCCCGCGACGATGCACAAGCTCATCGGCGACGGCGTGGACGGCCTCATCACGGACTACCCGGACCGGCTGCGGACGGTCGCGGCGGACCGCGGCTTCAAGCTGCCGAGGGCGTATCCGGCTCGCCAACGGAATCTAGCGCTATCTAGCATCAGAGAAATATTTCCGGATACACCGTTAGCGCGGTTCGGCGGAGTGGCGGGCGGGAAGTCTGGGGATAAGTTTGTTTTCCCGGGTCCGGATCCAGAAAGGCTACGACCGTGATTCTCCGCCGCGTCGCACGTCCGCTCCTCGCCGCGATCTTCATCTCCGGCGGGATCGGCGCGCTGAGGGACACCCAGGGGCACGCGAAGGCCGCAGAGCCGTTCCTCACCGAGTCCTTCGACAAGCTGGAAGGCGTGGTGCCGGAGTCGGTGCCGCGTGACCCCGCCACCCTCATCCGGATCGACGCCGCGGTGAAGATCGGCGCCGGTGTCGCGCTCGCCGCCGGCAAGGCGCCGCGGCTGGCCTCGCTGCTGCTGCTCGGCAGCCTGGTCCCGACGACGCTGGCCGCGCACCGGTTCTGGGAGATCAAGGAACCGGCCGAGCGCCAGCAGCAGCAGATCCAGTTCATCAAGAACGCCGGCCTCGCCGGTGGGCTCCTCCTGGCCGCCGCAGACACCGCCGGGAAGCCGTCACTCGGCTGGCGCGCCAAGCGGGCCGCGTCCAAGACGGAGAAGCGCGCCGAGAAGCTGGCGAAGAAGGCCGAGAAGGCCATCACCAAGTAGCGCGTGTCATGAAAGACCCTTTCCTGACGAAAAACGTCAGGAAAGGATCTTTCATGACACTCTCGAGATCGCGGCCTCACTCGGTGAAGGCCGCGATGTCCTCCGCCTCGACGACCGTGCGGACCTCGACCTCGATCTCGTCGAACAGCGCCGCGTAGGTCTCGGCGAACGCGACGGCCTCGGCCAGGTCCTTGGCGTTGATCAGCGCGAACCCGCCGATGACCTCCTTGGCCTCGGTGAACGGGCCGTCGGTGGCGGTGATCTTGGCGCCGCGCACCTTGCGGACCCGCGCGCCCCGCTCGGACGGGTGCACGCCCTCGGCCGTGATCAGGATGCCCTTCTCGAACGAGTCCTCGATGAAGGCGCCCATCTGCTCGATGAACTCCTTGCTGGGGTTCCAGGCTTCCGGGGCGCTCTCGTCGAGCCGGTGCATCATCAGAAACCGCATCGCTGCTCCTCAGTGTCGTGGCGGGCCTTGTCCATCCCGCCCTCACCAGCGCGTCGACCGGCTCGACGACGGTTCGACATTTGTGTTCGAAGAATTCTCAGCGGCTCGCGACCTTCTTGTACTGGGCCGTCGCCAGCGGCGCGAAGATCGCGATGATGGCGATGCAGCACAGGATCGCGTAGAGCGACGCGTTCTCGGCGGGCCAGCCCGTCGGCGGCGCGCCGAACCGGTTGCCGAACAGGTCACGGGCCGAGTTGATCACCGCGGTGAACGGGTTCCAGTCGGCGATCGCCTTCAGCACGCCCGGCAGCTTGTCCGCCGGGACGAACGCCGTGGAGATGAAGCTCAGCGGGAACATCCACATCAGCCCGGCGCTCTGCGCGACCTCGACACTGCGCGCGACGAGCCCGATCCACGCGCCGACCCAGGACAGCGCCCAGGCGAACATCAGCATCACGAGATAGCCGAGCACCGCGTCGAGGAAGCTGCCGCGGATCCGCCAGCCGACGAGCAGCCCGCACAGCGACATGACGATGAGCGCGACCACGCTGATCACCAGATCCGACGTCGTCCGGCCGAAGATCACCGCGAGCCGGGAGATCGGCAGCGAACGGAAGCGGTCGATGATGCCCTTCTGCAGGTCGTTCGCGAAGCCGATCACGGTGAACGCGGAGTTGAACGCGACCGTCTGCGCGAAGATGCCGGCGATGAGGAATTCGCGATAGGCGAGCCCGCCCGCCGCCCCGCCGATCGCGTCGCCGAAGACGTACGCGAACAGCAGCACGAACATGATCGGCTGCAGCGTCGCGGCCATCAGCCAGTCCGGGTTGCGCTGGACGTTCTTCAGGTTCCGCCAGGTGATCACGCCACCGTCGGAAAAGGCCTTCGCGACCGCGCTCACTTCTTGTCCCCCTCGTCCGTGGCGTGCCCGGTCAGCGACAGGAAGACGTCGTCGAGCGTCGGCCGGTGCAGCGCGACGTCCAGGACGGCGACGTTCTGAGCGTCCAGCCGTCGCAGTGCCTCGATCAGTGCCTTCGGCCCGCCCTCGACGAGGACGTCGACCTTGCGGGTGTGCTCGTCGACCGTCGGGATGCCCGAGCCGACCTCGGTGAGCACCTGTGTGGTCGCGGCGAGGTCGTCGGCCGAAGCCACGACCAGTTCCAGCCGCTCGCCGCCGATCTCCTGCTTGAGCTCGTCGGCCGTGCCGCGCGCGATGACCTTCCCCTTGTCGATCACCACGATCGAGTCGGCGAGCTGATCGGCCTCTTCCAGGTACTGCGTGGTCAGCAGGACCGTGGTGCCGTCGGCGACCAGTTCCTTGATGACCTCCCAGGTCTCGATCCGGCCGCGCGGGTCGAGCCCGGTGGTCGGTTCGTCGAGGATCACCACGGTCGGCTCGGCGACCAGCGCCCCCGCGAGGTCGAGCCGTCGCCGCATACCGCCGGAGTACGTCTTGGCGGGCCTGTCCGCCGCGTCCTCCAGGCGGAACCGCGCGAGCAGTTCGCGCGCCCTCGCCTTCGCTGCCGCCTTCTTGCTCCCGTACAGCCTTCCGACCATGTACAGGTTCTCGAACCCGGTGAGGTTCTCGTCCACGGCGGCGTACTGCCCGGACAGCCCGATCGACCGCCGGACGGCGTCGGGCTGGGCCAGCACGTCATGCCCGGCCACCTGCGCCTCGCCCGAATCCGGGCGGAGCAGGGTGGTCAGGATGCGGACCGTCGTCGTCTTGCCGGCGCCGTTCGGCCCCAGCAGGCCCAGCACCTTGCCCGTCGGGATCGACAGATCGACCCCGTCGAGCGCCTTGGTGGACCCATAGGTCTTGACCAGCGCTTTCGCCTGAACTGCGAACATGGCGCCACGCTAGACCCGGGCACCGACAAAGGCACCCGGGTTTTACCCTGATCCGCTCCCGGCGAACGGATTACTTTTCGAGGATCGCGGTGATGCCCTGGCCGCCCGCCGCGCAGATAGAGATGAGTCCGCGGCCGGATCCCTTCTCGTTCAACAGTTTCGCGAGGGTGGCGACGATGCGGCCGCCGGTCGCGGCGAACGGGTGCCCGGCCGCCAGCGAGGAGCCGTTGACGTTCAGCTTCGCCCGATCGATGGAGCCGAGCGGCACGTCGAGGTCCAGCTTCTCCTTGGCGAACGCCGGGTCCTCCCACGCCTTCAGGGTGGCGAGGACCTGCGAGGCGAAGGCCTCGTGGATCTCGTAGAAGTCGAATTCCTGCAGGGAAAGCCCGGCGCGCGTGAGCATCTTCGGGACGGCGTACGCGGGCGCCATCAGCAGACCCTCGTCACCGTGGACGTAGTCGACGGCCGCCGTCTGCGAGAACGTCAGGTACGCCAGTACCGGCAGCTTCCGGGCCTTCGCCCACTGCTCGGTCGCGAGCAGGACGGTCGACGCGCCGTCGGACAGCGGCGTCGAGTTGCCCGCGGTCATCGTGCCGTCGGCACCGCCGAAAGCGGGCTTCAGCTTCGCGAGCTTCTCGACGCTGGAGCCCGGCCGCAGGTTCTGGTCGCGGGCCAGTTTGAGGTACGGCGTCACCAGGTCGTCGAAGAAACCGCTGTCGTAGGCGGCGCCGAGACGCTGGTGGCTGGTCGCGGCGAGTTCGTCCTGCGCCTCACGCGTGATCTCCCAGACCTTCGCGGTCAGCGCGGCGTGCTCGCCCATGGACAGGCCGGTGCGCGGCTCGGAGTTGCGCGGGATCTCGGGGACGATGTGGCCGGGGCGCAGCTTCGCGGCCAGCTTGAGCCTGTCGCCCAGCGTCTTCGCGGAGTTGAGCTCGACGAGGATCTGCCGCAGGTCGTCGTTGACCGCCAGCGGGGCGTCGGACGTGGTGTCGACGCCGCCCGCGATGGCCGAGTCGATCTGGCCGAGGGCGATCTTGTTGGCGACGTTGACGATCGCCTGCAGACCGGTGCCGCAGGCCATCTGCACGTCGGAGGCGGGAGTGGCGGGGTTCAGCTTGCTGCCGAGGACGCTCTCACGCGCGAGGTTGAAGTCGCGGGCGTGCTTGAGCACGGCGCCGGCGGCGACCTCCCCGATCACCTCGTCCTGCAGGGAGTAGCGGCTGACCAGGCCATCGAGGGCGGCCGTGAACATGTCCTGGTTCGACGCTTTCGCGTACGGACCGTTCGAGCGCGCGAAGGGGATCCGGTTACCGCCGATGATCGCGACCTTGCGCACGGGTGCCGTCCTTTTCGTGGCCATTTTTTCCACTCCTCCGTAGGCTCTCTCACACTGTAACCTACTAGTGAGTAGGTTAGAATGCGACGTGATGCAAACTGCACGGGAGGCACGTAATGGCTGACAGGTACCAGCAGTTCACGAAATCCCCGGTGGGGAAATTCGTGGTGCCGAAGCTCGGCCTGCCGAACCCCGCGACGCTTCGCCGGTACAAGCCCGGCCAGTCCGCCCTCGAGGGTCCCGCACTTCTCGGTGCCGCGCCGGGCGGTCGCCTCGAAAAGGTGATCGAGGCACAGCTGCACCGTGCGGGCATCGAGGTCGTCTCCACGCCGTCCGACGGCAAGCACGCCGCGCTCGTCTTCGACGCGACAGGCGTGAAGGACCCGAAGCAGCTTCGAGAGGTCTACGCCTTCTTCCACCCGGTGATCCGCAGTGTCGGGCCGTCGGGCCGCGTCGTCGTCCTCGGATCGCCGCCTGAGCTGGCCGAAGGACGCGAGCGGATCGCCCAGCGCGCACTCGAAGGCTTCATCCGTTCGGTGGGTAAGGAGCTGAAGCGCGGCGCGACCGCCCAGCTCGTCTACGTCGCCGAAGGGGCCGAAGAGGCCACCGAGTCCACGCTCCGGTTCCTGCTGTCGGCGAAGTCCGCCTTCGTCGACGCCCAGGTCATCCGGGTCGGCACCCAGACCAAGACCGCCTCCGCGCCGGCCGACTGGGCGAAGCCGCTCGAAGGCAAGGTCGCGCTGGTGACCGGCGCTTCCCGCGGGATCGGCGCCGCGATCGCCGAGTTGCTGGGCCGCGACGGCGCCCACGTCGTCGCGCTCGACATTCCCGCGCAGGGCGCGGATCTGTCGAAGGTGGCCAACAAGGTCGGCGGCTCGGCGCTGCAGCTGGACATCACCGCCGCCGACGCGCCGGAGAAGCTCGCCGAATACCTGACCACGCGCCACGACGGCGTCGACATCGTCGTCCACAACGCCGGCATCACGCGGGACAAGACGCTGGGCAACATGACCGAAGGCGGCTGGGACTCGGTCATCGCGGTCAACCTCGCTTCGCAGCTCGCGGTGAACGACAAGCTACTGGCGGCCAAGGTGCTCAAGGAGAACGGCCGGATCATCGGCGTCTCCTCGATCGCCGGGATCGCGGGCAACGTCGGCCAGACCAACTACGCGACCAGCAAGGCGGGCGTCATCGGCATGGTGAACGTCGGCGCGTCCGAGCTCGCCGAGTATGGCGGCACGATCAACGCCGTCGCGCCCGGATTCATCGAAACCAAGATGACCGCCGCGGTACCGCTGTTCATCCGCGAAGCCGGGCGGCGCCTGGCCAGCCTCGGCCAGGGCGGGCTGCCGGTCGACGTCGCCGAGACGATCGCCTGGTACGCGAACCCCGCTTCGGCCGCCGTCAACGGCAACGTGGTCCGCGTCTGCGGCCAGGCACTGCTGGGGGCGTGATCATGGCGGTCAAGGAACTTCACGAGACGCCGAGCCTGTCTTCGTTGTATCCCAAGGCGTTGCTCGGTTCGCTGCGCAAGAGCGGCGGAAGCACGCTGCCGGGGACCGAATTCGTCCGCGAGGGCGTGGTCGTCGACCCGGCGCACCTCGCCGCGTACAACCAGGTGTGCGGATTCCGGCTGGACGACGTCCTGCCCGCGACGTACCCGCATATCCTCGCGTTCCCGCTGCAGATGGCCCTGATGACCGAACGCGACTTCCCGTTCCCGTTGCTGGGCATGGTGCACGTCGCCAACCGGATCACCCAGCACCGGCCGCTGCGGCTCGACGAGTCGTTCACCCTGCGCGTGCGCGCCGAAGACCTGCGGCCGCACGAGAAGGGCAAGCAGTTCGACGTGGTCAGCGAGCTGCTCGTCAGCGACAGTCCTGTGTGGACGGACGTGAGCACGTACCTGAGCCGTGGTGGCGGCAGCGGGGAGAAGTCCGCGCGCGGTCAGCTTTCCCAGCCGTCCCCCAGCGCGATCTGGCACGTGCCCGGTGACATCGGCCGCCGCTACGCCGAGGTCTCCGGTGACCGCAACCCGATCCACCTGCACGCGATCACCGCGAAGGCGTTCGGATTCCCCGCCGCCATCGCGCACGGCATGTGGACGAAGGCGCACGCGCTGGCGGCGTTCGAGGGCAGGCTGCCGGACGCCTTCACCGTCGACGTCAAGTTCAAGCAGCCGGTGCTGTTGCCGGCGAAAGCGGCGTTGACCACGTGGCAGGAAGGCGAGGGCTGGGCCTTCGAACTGTGGAACGCGCGCAAGCCGAAGCCGCACCTGGAGGGCTCAGTCGTCGCTCTCTGACGGCTTCCAGACATCGCCCTCGACGAGGTCGTTGAACCCGAGCCAGACGAGGTTCATCAGCCACGAGGCGAGTACGCCGTCGGAGACATCGGGGTGGTCGAGCGCCCAGTCGGCCAGCGACTCGGCCGCCCCGACCAGCGCGGCGGACAGCCCGGCGCCGGAGAACTCGGCCTGTTCGCCGAGGCCCTTGCGGGTGCCCGCGGAGACGACGAGCGCGGCGACCAGTTCGATCGCGCGGGTGCGCATGTCGGTGATCTCCGCGGCGAAGGCGCCGCCGACCGTCATCGCCTGGCGGTGCAGCACCGTCCAGGACTCGCGGTAGTCGGCGACGAACCGGTAGAACGCGCGGAGCCCGTGCCAAAGCTGCATGTCCGGCGGCAGATCGGGTTTGATCCCGCCCTGCACCGCTTCGAGCAGGCGCGTCGCTTCGCGGCGGATGCACGCGCCGAACAGATCTTCCTTGGATCCGAGGTAGGTGTAGATCATCGGCTTGGACACGCCGGCGACCTCGGAGATCTCGTCCATCGACGCGGAGTGATAGCCGTAGCGCGAGAACACCGAGACCGCTGCGTCCAGGATCTGGCGTTCCCGCACCGCTCTCGGCAGCCGTTTGGCGCGTTCGGCGGGACGCGGTACTTCCTCGGACACTCAGGACCTCCCTTTAGTTCGCGTGAGACGCTACCGGGCTACCACTCCTGAGGGTGATTTCGGCACGCTTGCCCGCCTACCTACTCGCGGGTAGCCTTACGCGTGGGTAGGCGGAGGTGGAGGGCAGATGACCGAGATCGTGGGGCTGACCGGCCGCGCGCTGGTCGACGCGCTGGAACGGATCGAGCCGGATTCGGCCGAAGCGCACGCGCTCGACGTCAACGAGGTCGCGGGTGCCATCGACCCGAAGGACCTCGGCAAGGACGACGTCCGGCGGCTGCTGGCCGCACTCGGACGGCTCGCCGAGTCGGCGCCCGCCTTCGACCTCCGCAAGGTCGACCCGGCCCGGTTCGCGAACCTCGTCGCCCGCGCCTCGCGCACGCAGCTGGAGAGCGTCGTCGCCGAACGGCCGCTTCGGGAGCGCGTGCTCCGCGAGATCTTCGACCGCATGGGCGCCCACATCCGGCAGGACCGGGCGAAGACGCTGCACGCCGTCGTCCACTGGCGGCTCTCCGACGGCACCGGCGACGGCGGGTACGACCGCTACGAGACGGTGATTTCCCACGGCGAGTGCACGGTAGGTCGCGACATGAAGGAGAAACCGAGGGTGACGATCACGATCGCGCCCGTCGACTTCTTCCGGCTCATCACCCACCAGGCCACCCCCGCTGTGCTATTCGTCACCGGAAAGATCAAAGTAAAAGGTGATCTGGCGTTCGCGGCCGGTCTGATCGGTTTCTTCGACCTTCCGAAACCTTCCTGAGCCCGCCGAGCGGATATACTCCCGAATCGTGTCCCGAAATTCGAGGAACAAGCGCTGGCGGGACAAGGTGCGCCTTTCCCGCCCGTTACGACTGCACCACACGCGCACCCGCGGCGAGCACGTCGTCAATGCCTTCGCGGAGAAGCTCGAGCTTCCGAAGCTGAGCCCCGAGCAGTTCGCCCAGGTGCTGGAAACCCTGCACATGCTGGGAGAAACCGGCGCGGGCATCGAGCTGAGCTCACTCGAGACCGAGGTGCTCGTCGACGTCGTGCAGCGGGCGTCGCGAGAACAACTCAAGGCGATCGCCGACCACCCGGAACTGCGCTCGGTGTTCCTCGACGAGATTTTCCGCAGAATGTCGGATCATTTCGTTCCGGAACGCGCCCGGCACGTCGACTTCGTTGTCGCATGGCGATTCACCGATGGTGAGGGAGAAGACGGTTTCGATCGTTTTCAAACGGTCATCGAAGACGGCGTCTGTGTTTCCAGCACCGATCTCGCGCGCACCCCGGACACGACGATCACGCTGTCCGTCGACGACTTCATCCGGATGGCCACCGGCAACGCGGCCGTCGCGGCGATGTTCGTGACCGGCAAGGTGAAGGTCAAAGGCGAGTACGCGCCTGCCGTCCGCTTCAGCGGCTATTTCGACATTCCGAAACCTCGCGGGAGCTAGCCCTCGGAATTCTCAGCCCTCGTCGAGAGTGCGCTGTGGGGTGCGGCGATATCGGACGTTGGGGCTACGCAGATTTCGTTCCGTCGCTTCGATCAGTCCCTGCCGGAGTAGAGCGCTCAACCACCGTGACACCGTTCGATCGGGAAGTCCCGTCGCCGCCACCAAATCGGCACGGGTCGCCTCGTTTTCGCCCAGTGCGAGAAGGATTTCCTCGCGGCGATCGGCACGTCGCCGCTCGTGCACCGGACCATCCGCGGGGGCCGGGACGACGTCGTCAGCGAGGGTGTACTGCGCGTACCGACGTCCACCGGCCGGAACGAGCAGGCCGCGAGCGACCAGATCGCCGAGTTCTTCGGTGGCCACGCGCGAGTCGAGATCGTTCGCGTTGCGGTAGGCCTGATTATTGAGTGTCTCGCCGTGGAACAGCATCGCGAGGCCGTGACACTGGCTGTCGGTCAGCCCATGCTCACGAAGCGACGCGATCCATTGGACGGCACCGTCGCCCATCAGGGTGTGGTTGGGGAAGGTCGCCGTGAAGGTGGAGATGTCATCGGCGAACCGCGGCGGACTGAGCTTGGCGTCTCGCATCGCCGCCAGCATCGCCGGGATCCCGGATCCGCGGTTTTCGCAGATCGGGCGGTCCGACCCCGGTAGCGGCGTGTCCTCCAGGAGTTTCAGCAAGGTCGCGTTGCGAGTCGAAGACGTGCCTTCGACACCGAGATTCTCCTCGCGGACCGACCCGTAGAGGCCGCCGGGATTGCGGATGATCAGGCGGTCGGGATACATCTCGACCTGCACTTGAGTCCCCAGTGAGGGACCGGAGTAGTCGCGATGCACCAGCGCGTTGACCACTGCTTCGCGCAATGCCGTTTCGGGGTACTCCCAAGTCTCGGCCCGCCCCGCGCCACGAATCGTCGATCGGCGCTTCATGTTGCGTCGGAGGGCGATGAGGGCTTCGTCGACGATCGCCGGAATCGGCCCCTCGGCCGCGACGTTGTCGACGAACCTCGTGCCACTTCGCGGGTCAGGTCCCGACTTGGTCGGATAGTGGACGAACGTCAACATGACCTGCGGAAAGAATTCCTGCGGGTACTCGCCCAAGGCCAAAAGACCGGCCAAGGACAGCTCATCGCCAATGAGCACCTTCGCCCGGCGTAGGGCCGCGGTGGTGTCGAGGTTCGCGAATGCTCTCCGGCGATGCTGG
This sequence comes from Amycolatopsis sp. lyj-112, assembly GCF_046549055.1. Taxonomy (NCBI): domain Bacteria; kingdom Bacillati; phylum Actinomycetota; class Actinomycetes; order Pseudonocardiales; family Pseudonocardiaceae; genus Amycolatopsis; species Amycolatopsis sp. lyj-112. Next base: position 86,820 of record NZ_JAJPWS010000013.1, read on the forward strand.
CGAAGGCGATTCAGGAAGGTTTCGGTGAGCGAGCCATCGAGGTTCGCGACCGAGCTTCCGGGAACCGGCTGTTCGTCGTCTCGCGGCTGGCCGCGGTTCGCCACCATCAGCTGGACTTCGTAGGGGCTCAGTTTTCGGTCGCCGTCGGCGACCCGGATGTAGCTTCCCTGCGTCATGCCCGTCCCGCGGTTGTACGCGGGTTTGCTGCCGGAAGGCAGTTCAGGGATCTCGGCGACCACCAGGTCCGCATCCTCGAACCGGTGCGTTCCGATCAGCGGCCGGAGGGGTGGTTCGAGGTTTTCGGAACACATCGCGGCCAGATCGGCCTCCAGCTTGGCTGGATCTTGAACACCGGTCGCCTCGAAGCCACGGGTTTCGTCGAGGCCGAAGATCAGTATGCCGCCGCTGGTGTTGGCAAAGGCCGAAAGCGTCTCGCGCACGCTCTTGGGCAGCTTCGTCTCCGCGCGTTTCGCCTCTACGAACGCATGATCACCACCGAGCGCGCGGAGATTCGAGATGATCTCGATGAGTTCGTCGTGGAGCATGCCGCCGTCCTAGCTTCGCCACTAGCTTCGCCACTAGCAGTGTAGTGGCGAAGCTAGTGGCGAAGCTGAGGGGTTCAGCCTTCGACGATGCGGCCTTCGATCACCTGCGGCTGCTGCTTGGTGGCCTCGGCCGGAGGTGTGTCCGTGACGACCTCGCTGTCGACCACCATCACCGGCCCGCGGGTCCGGTCGGCGAACTTGACCGCCCGGCGCGCCATGCGCTTCTGCCAGATCTTGCGCGCGACGCTCCTGGTCGGCGGCAGGATCAGCAGCAGGCCGAAGACGTCGCTGACGAACCCGGGCAGCAGGATCAGCAGGCCGCCGAAGCCGATCAGCATCCCGTCGGTGAGTTCCTTCTCCGCGTCGGCCGGGCGGCCGAGCCGCGCGGACTCGGCGAAGGCCCGGAAAGCGCGGCCGCCCTCGCGGCGCGCGAGCCACGATCCGATGAACGCACCGGCGAAGAGCAGGGCGATCGTGCCGAGCACGCCCACGGCCGATCCCACCGCCCACACGGCGGCGATCTCGGCGACGACATAGAGCAGGAACGCGACAGCCATACCTGAACAACGTACGGCTTGCCCGTTTTGCTCCCAACCCCCGATACGGTGGTCGATCGTGTGGACCTGGCTGGGTCGCGGCGGCCATCGGCCGGCTCCGGCGCCTTCGCCGGCGTCGGAGCCGAGACGGGCTCCGGTTGGTCGAGCCCTGGCGGCACAAGCCCGCCCGCGAGAGTTGCGAAAGCCACTTTCGCAACGTTGAAGGTTGTGAAAGTGGCTTTCGCAACCCGTGCCGAGTGCGAAGGTGATCTTGACTCGTCAGCTGATGGCGTCGTCGAGATACGCGGCGGCCTGCAGGGTGAACAGCTCCGCATAGCCGGCCTTCGCCGCCATCAGTTCGTCGTGCGTGCCGTATTCGGCGACCTTCCCGTGCTCCAGCAACAGAATCCGTTCCGCCTGCCGGACGGTGGAGAACCGGTGCGAGATGTACAGCGTCGTGCGTCCCTCCGAAAGCTCCCGCAGCCGCGAGAACAGATCGTGCTCGGCCTGCGCGTCCAGTGCGGACGTCGGTTCGTCGAGGATCAGGATCGGCGCCTCCCGCAGGAATGCCCTGGCCAGCGCGATCTTCTGCCATTCGCCGCCGGACAGGCTGACGCCCTGGTCGAACCAACGGCCGAGCGGGCTGTCGTACCCGCTGGGCAGTCGCTCGATCCGTTCGTCGGCGCCGGCTCGTTTCGCCGACTCCTCGATCCGCTCGCGGTCGACGAGATGCGTCAGGTCGCCCAGCCCGATGTTCTCCGACGCGGTGCCCTGGTAGGTCACGTAGTCCTGGAACATCGCGCTGATCTGCCGCCGCAGTTCCGCCGGGTCGTACTCACGGATGTCGACGCCGTCGAGCAGGATCCGCCCGCCGGTCGGGTCGTAGAGCCGGCACAGCAGCTTGAACAGCGTCGACTTCCCGGCGCCGTTGCGGCCGACGACGGCGACCGTTTCGCCCGGCCGGATCTCGAAGGTCACGCCGTCGAGGGCGGGTTCGGTGGCGCCTGGGTAGCTGAAGGACACTTCCTCGAACTCGATGTGTCCCTCCACAGTGGACGGAAGCGGGCGAGGCTTCGCCGGTGCGACGATTTCCGGTTCCGTGCCGAGGAAACGGTACAGCGTGTCGAGGTAGAGGTTGTTCTCGTACATTCCGGAGAACGCCAGGAACAGGCCCTGGACCGACACCTGCACCGACGCCGCGGCGGCCGTGTACAGCGCGAGGTCGCCGAGAGTGAGCCTGCCGCCGACGGCCTCCAGCGCGATGTACAGCGCGATCGCGGATCCGGCGGCGGTGCTCAGCAGGCCCCACGACGTCGAACTGATGCTGCGGCTGCGGGTCAGTTTCCGCTGGCGGTCGTAGAAGACCTGGCCGAGCCGCTGGAACCGGTCGACGAAGTACGGGCCGAGGCCGAAGAGCTTGGTCTCCTTGGCATAGGTGTCCGTGGTGACCAAAGAGGACAGATAGTCCATCCGGCGTTTCAGCGGCGACATCATCAGTGTCAGCCAGAAAGCGCGGGCGCCGTACTTCGACTGCGAGATGAACGCGGGGATCGGAGCCAGCAAGGCGACCAGTGCCAGCAGCGGACTGATCGAGACCAGCAGCGCGATCATGCTGCCGAAGGTGATCGTCGTCCGCACCAGGCCCAGCGCCGAGTTCATCATCGACAACGGCCGGGTCGGAGCTTCCTGCGAAGCCTGGCGCAACATGTCGTAAGACGCGGAGCCCTCGAAGTACGAGAGGTGCAGTTCGCTCGCGTGACTCATCACCTGGTGGCGGATGGTCAGCGTCATCCGTTCCTGCAGCAGCGACTGGCCGTAGGTGGTCAGCGCCTGCGAGAGCGCGGTGAGCACGAGGACGCCGAACTGGAACAGCGCGACCCCGACGATCGCGCTTTTGGTGCCGTGGCCCTGGATCGCCGCGACCACCGAGTCGATCAGGAGTTTCGCGATGTAGGCGGTCGCGGTGGGCAGGAGACCGGAAAGCAGGGTCACCGCGGTGATCATGATGGTCAGCAACGGGCTTGCCTGCCAGGTCAGCTTCGCGACCTTGGGCAATCCGCGAACGGTGCCGGCGACGTTGACCCACATGCGGCCGAGCCGGGACTTCAGGTCTTTCGGGCCGGCTTCGGGTTCGGGTTCCGGGATGTCGACCGGGCCGGTCAGTCCGCTGTCGGGCACCGTCGACGGCGGACGGCGTCGTCTGCCGCCGCGGGCCAGCAGCATTTCCATGCCGCCCCCACCGGGCGGGCCGATCACGCGGCCCCCATGGCGCCGTTGAGGAAGACGTCGACGAGTTCCATCGTGGTGGGTTCGTCCGCCGTGTCGCCGAAGCGCATCCGGCCGCTGAACAGCAGCGAAAGGAAGAGGCCCGCCAGCTGGGCCGCGGGCAGCCGCAGCCGGTCCTTTTCGGGCTCGAACAGTTCGGTCATGGCGTCGCGCATCGCGCTCATCGATTCCCGCCGCCCGTCCCGGCGGACTTGGCCGCGCTCGGGGTGTTTGCCGGAACCGTGCATCGCGGCCATCAGCGCGCCCATCCGCTGGAGGTGCGCGCTGAGGGCGTCGGCCGCCTCGACGAGCCGGTCGTCGAGGGGCTGCTCCAGGTCGATCACCGCGATCGCGTCGAGGACCTGGTCGGGCTTCAGCGCTTCGGCGAAGCAGGTGGCGAAGAGTTCGTCCTTGTCCTTGAAAACGCGGAAGACGGTGCCCTCGCCGATCCCGGCGGCGCGGGCGATCTGGCTGGTCGTGACGCCCGCGCCGTGCTCCACCATCAAGGGCAGCACGGACTGGACGATCATCCGGCGCCGCTCGTCGGCGCTCATCCCCGGCGCTCTCCGCCGGGTGGGTGTGTCTGGTGCGGTCATGCGATCCAGTGTGCGGAGTGAGTGCTCACTCCGTCAAGCGATTAAGCTACGTGAAGGCCCCCTTCCCTGCGTCTAGCGCAGGGAAGGGGGCCTTCACGTACTTACGTCAGTAGGTGATCGCGACGGCCGGGTCGGCCAGCAAGGCGCCGACGTCGGCCAGGAACTCCGAACCCTGCTGCCCGTCGACCACGCGGTGGTCGAAGCTCAGCGAGAGCTGGAGAACCTTGCGCACCTTGATCTCGCCGTCGACGACCCACGGGGTGTCCTTGATCGCGCCGAGGCACAGGATCGCGGACTCGCCGGGGTTGATGATCGGCGTACCGGTGTCGACGCCGAAGACGCCGACGTTGGTGATGGTGATCGTGCCGCCGAGCATGGCCGCCGGAGTGGTCTTGCCCTGCCGGGCGACGTCGGTCAGCTCGGTGAGCGCGTTCGCGAGTTCCTTGAGGGACATCGAATCCGCGTCACGGACCTTGGGCACGACGAGCCCGCGCGGGGTGGCCGCGGCGATCCCGAGGTGCACGTAGTCCTTGTAGACGATCTCCTGCGCGGCTTCGTCCCACACCGCGTTGACGTCCGGAGTGCGCTTGGCCGCCATGCACACGGCCTTCGCCGCGAAGGTCAGCGGAGTGACCTTGACCCCGGCGAACTCACGCGACTTCTTGAGCTTCTCCCGGAATTCCATCATCGGCGTGACGTCGATGGTGAGGAACTCCGTGACGTGCGGGGCGGTGTAAGCGCTTTGCACCATCGCGGCCGCGGTGGCCTTGCGGACACCCTTGATCGGGACACGACGTTCCCGCGTCGCCGGGTCGTAGCCACTATCCGAATTGGACACAGTGGACACAGCAGCGGCGGCCGGTGCGGTGGAACCGTTGGCGGCGGCCTGCACGTCGTCCCGGGTGATCACGCCACCCGTGGCCGTGCCGGTGAGCTCGTGCAGGTCGACGCCGAGGTCCTTGGCGAGTTTGCGCACCGGCGGCTTCGCCAGCGGCACGTACCCGCCCTTGGGCTTGGCCGCGACGGCAGGAGCAGGAGCCACGGCCTCCGGGGCCACCGCGGCGACGGGCGCGGCAGCAGGTGCGGCGGGTGCCGCGCCCTTCCGTGCCCGGCGCTGTGCGACGACGGCCTTGGAGCCGTAGCCGACCAGCGGCTTCATCTCCTCCTCGGCCGGTTCCTCTTCCTTCGCCGCCGCGGCGGGTGCCGGGGTGGCGGCCGGAGCGGCCTTGCCGCCGGGGTCGACGTCGATGGTGAGGATCGGCGCGCCGACCTCCACCGTCTGACCCGGTTCGACGAGTAGTTCGGTGACCACGCCGGCCCACGGGATGGGCAGTTCGACGGCGGCCTTCGCGGTCTCGACCTCGACCACGATCTGGTTCACCGTCACGGTGTCACCCGGTTTGACCTGCCAGGCGATGATGTCGGCCTCGGTCAGCCCCTCTGCCGTGTCGGCCAAGGGGAACTGTTTGTAATCGGGCATTTCGGGAACGTCCCCCTTACCAGGCGAGTGAGCGGTCGACGGTGTGCAGCACCCGGTCCAGGTCGGGGAGGTAGTGCTCCTCGAGCTTGGCCGGCGGGTACGGCGTGTCGAAACCGGTCACCCGCAGCACGGGGGCCTCGAGCGAGTAGAAGCATTCCTCCTGCACGCGCGCGGCGATTTCCGAGGTCAGCGACGTCTCCGACGGTGCCTCGCTCAGCGCGATGAGCCGTCCGGTCTTGCGCACCGACTCGAACACCGGGACCAGGTCCAGCGGGGAAAGCGTCCGCAGGTCGATGACCTCCAGGGACTTGCCCTCGTCCTCGGCGGCGGTGGCCGCGTCGAGCGCGACCTTCACCGACGGGCCGTACGCGACGACGGTGGCCGTCGTGCCTTCGCGGACGACGCGGGACTTGAACAGCGGGCCGGGCGTGCCGGCGGTGTCGACCTCGGCCTTCATCGTGCCGGAGTGGTACAGCCGCTTCGGCTCGAAGAACAGGATCGGGTCGTCGGACTTGATGGCCTGCTGGATCATCCAGTACGCGTCGATCGCGTTCGAGCACGAGACGACCTTGAGGCCGGGGACGTGCGAGAACAGCGATTCCGGCGACTCCGAGTGGTGCTCGACCGCGCCGATGCCGCCGCCGAAGGGCACGCGGATCACGATGGGCATCTTGATCTTGCCCTGCGTCCGGTAGTGCAGCTTCGCCACCTGGCTCACGATCTGGTCGAAGCCGGGGAAGATGAAGCCCTCGAACTGGATCTCGCACACCGGGCGGAAACCGCGGACGGCGAGGCCGACCGCGGTGCCGATGATGCCCGACTCGGCGAGCGGGGTGTCCATGACCCGCATCTCGCCGAAGTCCTTCTGCAGGCCGTCGGTGATGCGGAAGACGCCGCCGAGCTTGCCGACGTCCTCACCCATGACCAGGACCTTGGGGTCCTCTTCCATGGCGCGCCGGAGGCCGAGGTTGATGGCCTTGCCGATGGTGAGTTTCTGGAGGTCGCTCATTTCAGTGCTCACCAGCCCCGACGAAACCGTCCATGTAGGACAGGAACTGCTCGCGCTGCGCGTCCAGCAGCGGGGTCGACTCCGCGTAGACGTTGGAGAAGATCCGCTCGGGCGGCGGCTCGGGCATGTTGAAGCAGTACTCGCGCAGTTCGGCCGCGAACGCGTCCGAATCCGCCTGTACCTGGTCGAAGAAGGCCTGGTCGGCGCCGCCACCGCGGGCGAGATACGCCCGGACGCGCTCGATCGGGTCCTTCAGCTTCCACTCCTCCAGCTCGTCGGAGAGCCGGTAGCGGGTGGGGTCGTCGGTGGTGGTGTGCGCGTCCATCCGGTAGGTGAACGCCTCGATCAGCACCGGGCCGTTGCCGTGACGGCATTCCTCCAGTGCCCAGCGGGAGACCGCGAGGCAGGCGAGGACGTCGTTGCCGTCCACGCGGATTCCGGGGAAGCCGTAGCCGCGTGCGCGCTGGTAGAGCGGCAGACGTGACTGGCGTTCGGTCGGCTCGGAGATCGCCCACTGGTTGTTCTGGCAGAAGAACACGAGCGGAGCGTCGTAGACCGCGGCCCAGACGAAGCCTTCGTGTACGTCGCCCTGCGAAGTGGCTCCGTCACCGAAGTAACAGATGGTGGCTTCGCCGTCGTCGTCGCCGACCTTGCCCTCGAACTTCTGGCCCATCGCGTAACCGGCGGCGTTGAGCACCTGGTTGCCGATGACGATCGTGTACGGGTGGAAACCGTGGGCCTTGTAGTCCCAGCCGCTGTGATCGGTGCAGCGGAAGATGCCCAGCAGATCCTTCATGTCGACGCCGCGGGCGTACGCGACACCGTGTTCGCGGTAGCTGGGGAACGCCATGTCCCCCGGCCGCAGCGCACGGCCCGAGCCGATCTGCGCGGCCTCCTGGCCGAGCAGCGGGACCCAGATGCCGAGCTGGCCCTGGCGCTGCATCGCGTTGGCCTCGCGGTCCGCGCGGCGGACCAGGACCATGTCGCGGTACAGGCCACGGAGTGCCTCGGCGTCGATGTCGTCGACGTACCGGTCGAATCGCGGCGAGGAGACCCGTTCGCCTTCGGGGGTGAGCAGCTGAGTCAGCTCAGCTCCACCTTCACTCGTTGCTCGCAAACCGGCGATCACCTGTTCGGGGGAAGGTTGCGCCGCTACCGCGGCGGGACCGTCTCCAGGTTCCGGGTGCGTCCACTGTTCGGACGGCATGCGCTGTTCTCCTTGATGTCGGCGCCTCTGGCGGCCACTTGTGGCGGCCACAGGGACTGCGCCGGCGGGACCAGCGCGTCGGGTCTGAAGCGCTCGGTCACCATCGGCGTTGACGGTTCACGCCGACATCCTGGCACGCCGGACGCCGTTTTGGTCAGTGGCGGATGCTGATTTGTTGCTGAGAAAGGGTGCCTGAACAGCGGAAATGCTAGGAAGCCCGAGTGTGGGGCCGCCTAAAGTAGGGGATTCACCCGGGGGCCGACCAGCGGCTGACGAGTACCGCCGGGCGTTGTGCCCGGCTTGGCCGCTCACGATCCGGAGTGGACGTTGTGACCCATCACACCCTCGCGGACCCGTGGCAGGATGGCGGACGTGGAGCAGAAATCCGTACGCGAAACCGTGGTTTCGAACTGGACGCACGACGTCCTCCCCAGCTTGTCCGGCCTGGTGGCGATCCCCGCCCTGTCGCCCGTCTTCGATACCGATTGGGCGGCGAGCGGGCATCTCGCCGCCGCCGTCGAGCATGTCCGCGCCTGGATCGAAGCCCGGGCGATCCCCGGCGCGACGATCGAGGTCGTGGAACTCGAAGGCCGTAGCCCGCTGCTGGTCGTCGACATCCCGGCGACGTCCGAAGCGGCCGAAAAGGGCACCGTGCTGATGTACGGGCACCTCGACAAGCAGCCGCCGGTCGGTGGCTGGTCCGAGGGCCTCGACCCGTGGACGCCGGTGATCCGCGACGGCAGGCTGTACGGCCGTGGCGCCGTCGACGACGGCTACTCGGGCTACGCGGCGACGACCGCGATCGAGGCCGTGCGCGCCGCCGGTGGCGAGCACTCCCGCGCGGTCGTGCTGCTCGAGACCGGTGAGGAGTCCGGCAGCCCGGACCTTCCCGCGTACGTCGAGCATCTGAAGGCGCAGCTCGGCGAGGTGTCGCTGGTCGTCTGCCTCGACGCGGGCGGCACCGACTACAAGCGGCTGTGGCTGACCACCTCCCTGCGCGGCATGTTGCACGTCAACGTCACCGTGAAGGTGCTCGAATCCGCGCAGCACTCCGGGATGGCCAGCGGCATCGTGGCCAGTTCGTTCCGCGTGCTGCGCGCGCTGATCGACCGGATCGAGAACGTCGAGACCGGCGAGATCAAGCTCGCCGAACTGCGCGTCGACATCCCGGAGAACCGCGTCGACGAGGCACGCGGCGTCGTCGAGATCGCGCCCGGCGCGGCGAAGACGCTGTTCCCGGTGGTCGGCCGCCCGATGTCCGACGACGACCTCGAACTGCTGCTCAACAACTCGTGGCGGCCGACGCTGTCGGTGATCGGCGCGGAGGGCTTCCCGCTCCCGGCCGAAGCGGGCAACGTGCTGCGCGACAGCACCACGCTCACGCTGAGCTTCCGGCTGCCGCCGACCACCGACGCGAAGGCCGCGAGGGACGCCGTCCGCCGCGTGCTCACCACCGACGTTCCTTACGACGCGTCCGTCGAGCTGAGCGAATTCCAGGCCGAGAACGGCTGGAACGCGCCGGCCACCGCGCCGTGGCTCGACGAGGTCCTGCACCACGTGAGCGGCGAAGTCTTCGGCGCGCCGCACAAGAGCTACGGCATGGGCGGGTCGATCCCGTTCATGGGCCTGCTCGGCGAGAAGTACCCGGAGGCGCAGTTCGTCGTCACCGGTGCCTGCGGCCCGGACTCGAACATCCACGTGCCCGACGAATGGCTGAACATCGACTTCGCCCAGCGGGTCACCGAGGCTGTCGCGCACATCCTGGACGCGCACGCGAAGAGCTGATCTCCTCGTTCACACTGCAATGAACGGGCCTTTCCTAGCAAAATTTGCAAGGAAAGGCCCGTTCATTGCATTCACGGGAGGATCATGTTCAAAGGATTCGCACTCGAAGAGGTCGACGTCGGCGAAGTGACCCTCAGGGTCCGGCACGGCGGTTCGGGCCCACCCCTCGTTCTCCTGCACGGACACCCGCGCACGCACACCACCTGGTACGACGTCGCGCCCCGGCTCTCCGACGCGTTCACCGTCGTCTGCCCGGATCTGCGCGGCTACGGCCAGTCCTCGAAGCCCGCGAGCACCGAAGACCACTCCGCCCACTCGAAACGCGCCATGGCGGGCGACATCGTCGCGCTCATGCGGCATCTCGGCCACGAGCGGTTCGCCGTCGCCGGGCACGATCGCGGCAGTTACGTCGCGCACCGGCTGGCGATGGACCATCCCGAGAACGTCACCAAGCTCGTCATCCTCGACGGCGTCCCGATCGGCGAAGCGCTCGCCCGCGCCGACGCGAACTTCGCGCGGAAATGGTGGCACTGGTTCTTCTTCGGCCAGCTCGCGAAACCCGCCGAGCGCGTGATCAACGCCGATCCGGACGCCTGGTACGGCGGCGATCCCGAAGCGATGGGCGCCGAGAACCACGCCGACTTCTTGCGCGCGATCCATGATCCCGAGACGGTCCACGCGATGCTGGAGGACTACCGCGCCGGCCTCGGTCCCGACCGCGAAGCCGACGACACCGACAAGGCGGCCGGGCGGAAACTCGCCTGTCCCCTGCTCATGCTGTGGTCCAGCCGCGACGACATGGCCGAGCTGTACGGCGACCCGATCGCCGTCTGGCGCGAGTGGGCCGAGGACGTCCGTGGGTTCGCCATCGAATCCGGGCACCATATGGCCGAGGACAACCCGGCCGACCTCGCCGCCGCGCTCCGCGAGTTCCTGGGGTCGTAAGTGATTTGGGTCGATCGCCGCTCATGACCTTCGTCGCGTGGCCTGAGGTGCATTGTGGGCTGTTACTGGTGTGTCTCACGTGACGTCGGTGACGGGAGGCCGCGCTTGCGGGTGCTCACACCTGGCACTTACGTGAGAGAAGCCGGAACACGTGTGATCAGACAGCGAACTCACGTGATTGCAGGGCGACACGCGTGATCGCTGCCTGATCACGCGTGTTACGCGTCCGATCACGTGAGTTACGTGTCCAAGCTCGCCGAGGCGCACTGGTGGCCGCGGCCACCGCGGCGACCGGGCGTTAGCTGTTGCTACGCCGCCGGGCCTGAAAGCTCACGTCAGCCGGGTCAGCTGCACCGAAACGTCCAAAGTGGACTGTCCGCCGCCGGTGAAGATGCCCTTGAGCGGCGCGACGTCGGCGTAGTCGCGCCCGTAGGCGACCCAGACGTGCCGCGGCCCGACCGGGATCGCGTTCGTCGGGTCGTAGGCCCACCAGCCGCCGGTCCAGACGTCGACCCACGCGTGGCTTTCGCCTTCGACCGTCTCGCCGAGCTTCGCCTCCGGTTTCGTGTGCAGGTACCCGGAGACGTACCGCGCCGGGACGCCGATCGCGCGCAGCATCACCAGGGTCACGTGCGCGAAGTCCTGGCAGACCCCTTCGCGCGCACGCCAGGCGTCGGTCGCCGTGCTGTGCACGCCGGTCGTCCCCGGCTGGTACTTCAGCTGCTTGTTGACCCACTCGCACACCGCGAGCACGGCCTCCGCCGGGTCGAGCCCCTTCCGCAGTTCCCGCGCGACCTTCGTCAGATCCGGATCACGTGGCGTGTACGGAGTCGGGGTCAGGTACTCGGTGCGGTGGTCGACGACGGTCTCACTGCGCAGGTCCCGCCACGCCGCCGACCGGATCGGCTCGCTCTCGTCCGCCGTCTCCACCACCGACGTCGCGAGCACGGTGAACTCCGTGTGCGGAGCGTGGAGGTCGAAGGACGTGACGACGGTGCCCCAGTAGTCGGTGTACCGGTAAGCACGGGTCGCGGGCGTCGTCTCGACACGGGTCGCGACCGTGTTCTGCCGCCGGTCCGAACGCGGGGTCAGCCGCGCTTCGTTGTACGACTGCGTGGCCGGCGTCGCATACCGGTATCCCGTCCGGTGAGCCACCCGAAGCTGCCAGGTCACAGCGAAACCTCCGCACCGCTCCAGGCCACCCACGGTGACGAATGGAAGTACTGCACCGAAACCGCGTCGCCGATCTCCTTGATGGACGTCTGCAGCGCGCCGAGCCGTTTCGGCAGGTCGTCCAGCAGGTCCGAGGAGCGCAGGAACTCCAGTTCGCTGCGGGCGCGCCCGAGTTGCCGCAGGGCCTCGGATTTCTCGTGGGCACGCGAGTTGACCGCGGGATCCAGCCGCTCCAGGCATTCCTCGGCCTGGCGCAGCGCGTGGAACACCGAACGCGGGAAGAGCGTGTCCCGCAGCAGGAACTGCACGACACGGCCCGCGTCGAGCGCGCCGCGATAGGTGCGCAGGTAGGTGTCCTGCGCGCCCGCCGAGCGGAGCACGGTGATCCAGCCCGGCGAGGACGCGCTGTCCTGGACCCGCGAAAGCAGCAGGCGCACCACCATGTCCGCGCGTTCGATGGACCGGCCGAGCACCATGAACAGCCAGCCGTCATCGCGGCTCATCGTGGAATCCGCGAGCCCGGCGAACATCGCGGCGCGCTCCTCCACAAAGGACAGGAACGCGTGCGGACCGGCCCGGCGCGCGTACCGCTGCCTGTCCGGCACCGCGTTCCACGTCGCGTTCAGGCATTCCCACAGCTCGGTCGAGACGACCTCGCGCGCGCCGCGGGTGTTCTCGCGGGCGGAGTTGATCGAGCCGACGATCGACGCCGGATTGTCCTTGGCGTAGGCGACCAGTTCGGTCAGCTTCCACACGTCGAGCGAGTCCATGCCCTCCGGCGAGATGCCGAGGACGGCGAGCAGCTGGCGGCTCGCGTGGTCCGAGTCGACACTGGCGTCTTCGAGCAGCTGATGCACGGAGACGTTGAGGATCCGGGAGGTGTCATCGGCGCGTTCGACATACCGGCCGATCCAGTACAGCGATTCCGCGTTACGGGCGAGCACATCAACCTCCCTTATGCCTGTTGTTGCTGCTGTTGCTGGGTGGTGGTCAGCTCGGGTCCCTGGTCGGCGACCAGACCGTCCACTTGGGACAGAGTGCCGAGCGCGGGCCGCTCCAGTTCGCGCTCCGCCGTGGAGGAACGCGTCGCCAGCACCCAGGTGTCCTTGGAGCCGCCGCCCTGTGACGAGTTGACCACCAGGCTGCCCTCCGGGAGCGCGACCCTGGTCAGCCCGCCCGGCAGGACGAAGATCTCCTTGCCGTCGTTGACCGCGAACGGCCGCAGGTCGACGTGCCGCGGCGCCAGTCGATTGTCCACTTGGGACGGAACGGTGGACAGCTGGACCACGGGCTGGGCGATCCAGCCGCGCTTGTGCGCGCGGACCTTGCGTTTGAGCGTCGCCAGTTCGGCCTGCGACGCGTCCGGGCCGAAGACGATGCCGTAACCGCCCGAGCCTTCGACCGGCTTGACGACCAGCTCGTCCATATGCGCCATGACGTAGTCGAACTCGTCCGGCAGCCAGCACCGGAAGGTGTCCACATTGGGCAGGAGCGGCTTCTCGTTGAGGTAGTACTTCACCATCTCGGGCACGTAGGTGTACACGAGCTTGTCGTCGCCGACGCCGTTGCCGATCGCGTTCGCGACCACCACGTTGCCCGCGCGGGCCGCGTTGAGGATCCCGGCGACACCGAGCACGGAGTCCGGCCGGTAGTGCACCGGATCGAGGAACTCGTCGTCGATCCGCCGGTAGATGACGTCGACCTGGCGTTCACCCTCGGTCGTCCGCAGGTAGACGACGTTGTCCCGGCAGAACATGTCGCGGCCTTCGACCAGCTCGACGCCCATCAGCCGGGCCAGCAGCGAATGCTCGAAGTAGGCGGAGTTGTGCACACCGGGGGTGAGCACGACGACCATCGGGTCCGCGACGTTCGCCGCGGACGCGGCCCGCAGCGCGCGCAGCAGGTGGGAGGCGTAGTCGCCGACCGGGCGGACCCGGTGCTGGGCGAACAGGTCCGGGAACACGCGCGCCATCGTGCGGCGATTCTCCATCACGTACGACACACCGGACGGGTTGCGGAGGTTGTCCTCCAGTACCCGGAACGTGCCCTCCTCGTCGCGCACCAGGTCCACACCGGACACATGGATGCGCACGCCGTTGGGCGGGGTGATCCCGAACGCCTCGCGCTGGAAGTGCTCGCACGAGGTGATCAGCCGTCGCGGGAGAACACCCTCGCGCAGGATCTGCCGGTCCCCGTAGATGTCGGCGAGGAAGGCCTCCAGCGCACGGACCCGTTGCGCCACACCGCGTTCGAGTTTGCTCCATTCGGCCGAAGGGATCACCCTCGGCACCAGGTCGAGCGGGAACGGGCGCTCCTGGCCGGACAGCGAGAACGTGATGCCCTGGTCCACCATCGCCCGGTCGATCGCGGCCGAACGGGACGACAGATCGGTCGAGGTCAGCGCGGAGATCGACTCGTACAGCGCCCGGTACGGCTGGCGGACCGTGCCGTCGGCGGTGAACATCTCGTCGTACGCGTCGGCGTGCGGCCGGACCGGCGAGAGGTAACCGTCGAACTGCGCACCGGGTTTCGCCGCCCGCCTCGCCGACGTCGCCGCCCGGGGACGGCGGCCTGCCGGGGGAAGGCGCGGCGCCGAGTTGTTGTTCATGCTCGCCATCGTGGCTCATGGACCCCGTCCAGCGCGAGACATCGGGGTTGGCTTGTTGGAATGATCAACCTGATGCTAGCCTCGCCGGGCGTATTCAAACCTGACTGGGGAAGGTTGGATTCTCTTTGGCGTTTCGCCATGTCTAGAACTCGATAACTCACGCAATTACCTGCTGGATAAGCAGACTCTGAATTTTCCATGCAATTTTCAAGGGGAATTGTGAAGAATCTCGTAAAGGCGTTCATCGTGGCCGGTGCCGCAGTGGCGGCGTTGGCTGTTCCGGGTGTCGCGATGGCTGCTCAGGACGGTGCCGCGGCGCAGTCGACCAGTGTCGGCGTAGCGGATGTCAGGAGTCGTTGGTGCGGCGAGAACTACGATTACTGTGTCCGTGAGCGGAGCGACTTCGCCCGATATTACAAGGTTGGTCCGCTCCAGTACTTCCCTCGTGACCCCGATTGTGCGGGTATCTGCTACAGCGGCTACGTGTTCGATTATTGGAACAAGTAGTAAGGCGGCGGTGGGGCGCTTCGGCGCCCCACCGTGTTTCCCGTGCTGGGCCAGTTGAACCCCTGTCGGGACTCACCAGGACCGAGGTCGGCTCGATCCCCTCGTTGGGACGATCTTCGGTAGAAACGTCGCTGTAACGTCCCAGTGCTGGGCTTGCCGCCGGATGAGTGGCAATATGCGTGCTCTCGACACATGGGAACTACAAGGAGTGACGACGTGGCCCGATTGAAAGCGCTCGCCCTGATCCCGGCGCTCGCCCTAGCTGCGGGTGCGCTGTCCGCTTGCGGTGAGGAAGGCGGAACCGCGGCGGGCGGCGTCCAGCTCGTCGCCTCCGGCAAGGTCACCACCTGCACGCACCTGCCGTACCAGCCGTTCCAGGTCAAGCAGGGCGACAAGATCGTCGGCTTCGACGTCGACCTGGTCGACCTGGTGGGCAAGAAGCTCGCCGTCGAGCAGAGCATCATCGACATCGCCTTCGAGAACATCGAGTCCGGCGAAGCGATGAACAGCGGCCAGTGCGACCTCGCCGCCGCCGGCATGACGATCACCGACAAGCGCAAGGAGAAGTTCGACTTCTCCGACCCGTACTTCGAGGCCACCCAGGCGCTGCTGGTCAAGACCGGCTCGCCGATCAAGGACCTGTCGAACGTCGCCGGCAAGAAGATCGGTGTCCAGTCGGCCACCACCGGTGCCGACTACGCCAAAGAGAAGGCCGCCGGCGCCGAGATCGTCACCTATGACGACCTCCCGCTGCTCGAGCAGGCCGTCAAGAACGGCACGGTCGACGCCGGAGTCAACGACAACGGCGTGCTCTACGACTTCGTGAAGGCGAACCCCGACACCACGGTCGTCACCGAGTTCAAGACGAACGAGTTCTACGGTATCGGCGTGAAGAAGGGCAACACCGCCCTGCTCGGCCAGGTCAACGAGGTGCTCAAGGCGTCCGTGGCGGACGGCTCGTACGCGCAGATCTACCAGAAGTGGTTCGGCAAGGCGCCGACCTGGCAGCCGGGCAGCCCGACCGCCGGTTGATAATCCGTCCCCTGTGGCCGGTGCCCAGTGCACCGGCCACAGGTTTGTCGCCACCTGTTTGAGGAGAGAAATGGCTTTGAGCCGCCGCCAGCGACGTTCGGCGTTCCGAACCGGGCAATACGTCCTGCTGCTGGTGATCATCATCGTGCTCGCGTTGCTGGCCGACTGGAGCAGGATCGGAAAAGCGTTCTTCGATCTCGACGTCGCCGCCAAGCAGTTCCCGGACGTCATCACGGTCGCGCTGAAGAACACCATCATCTTCACCGCACTGGGTTTCGCGCTCGGTCTGGGGCTGGGCCTTCTGCTCGCCCTGATGAGGCTTTCCTCGGTCGCCCCGTACCGCTGGTTCGCGCGCGGGTACATCGAGTTCTTCCGCGGCCTGCCCGCGCTGCTGATCTTCCTCGCGGTCGGCATCGGCGTGCCGACGGCGTTCGACACGACGCTGCCGCGCAACGTCGCGATCATGCTGGCGCTGGGCATCGTGTCCTCGGCCTACATGGCCGAGACCATCCGCGCGGGGATCCAGGCGGTGCCGCGCGGACAGGTCGAGGCCGCTCGCTCGCTCGGTATGTCGCCCGCCCGGACGATGATCACCGTCGTGATCCCCCAGGCGTTCCGGATCATCCTGCCGCCGCTGGCCAACGAGCTGATCATGCTGACGAAGGACTCGTCGCTGGCGTTCCTGCTCGGCACCACGCCGGCGCAGCAGGAGCTCGCCCAGTTCAGCCGTCAGGCGCTGCTGGAAGCCAAGGGCCTGACACCGATCGTCGTCGCGGGTCTCTGCTACCTGGTCATCACCATCCCGCTGTCGATCCTGCAGCAGCGGCTTGAGAAGAAATACGGAGCCGGCGTGTCCGGCGGAGGAACGGTATGAGCACCCAGACGGAGACCGGGCCGATCGTCGAGGTTTCGGGGCTGCACAAGGCGTTCGGCGAACTCGAGGTACTCAGGGGCATCGACCTGCACGTCGAGCGCGGCCAGGTCGTCTGCATCATCGGCCCGTCGGGTTCCGGCAAGTCGACGCTGCTGCGCTGCGTCAACCTCCTCGAGGAACCGCAGCAGGGCAAGATCGTGGTCAACGGCAGCGAGATCACCGATCCGGACGTCGACATCGACGCCGCCCGCACGAAGATCGGCATGGTCTTCCAGTCGTTCAACCTCTTCTCGCACCTGAGCGTGCTCGAAAACCTCACCGTGGCGCAGCGGAAGGTGCTGAAGCGCGGCAAGGAAGAGTCGGAGACCATCGCGCGGGAAAACCTCGCGAAGGTCGGCCTGGCGGAGAAGGAGACTTCCCTGCCAGGGCAGCTGTCCGGTGGACAGCAGCAGCGGGTCGCGATCGCCAGGGCGTTGTCGATGGACCCCGACGTGATGCTGTTCGACGAGCCGACGTCGGCGCTCGACCCCGAGCTCGTCGGGGACGTTCTCGCGGTCATGCGGCAGCTCGCGCACGAGGGCATGACGATGCTCGTCGTCACGCACGAAATGCAGTTCGCCCGCGAGGTGGCCGACACCGTGCTGTTCATGGACGGCGGCGTCGTCGTCGAACAGGGCGCGCCGGACCAGGTCATCGGCGACCCGCAGGAGGAGCGGACCAGGGAATTCCTGTCCCGGGTCCTGAACCCGAACCACCAGGACTAGTCGCCGCTGAGCCGCCTGGACAGCGTTGATCTGGAACCCCGGCGGTCGTTCTGCCGTCGTACTCCCATGGCAGGTTCCGGTCTGATGCCCTGGGAGCCTTGCGAATCCGGTGTGTGATCGGCTTCGCTGGGGGCGGGGAACGACGGGGGAGGGGAACGAGCGATGCCGGGCTTTCGGCGCAACAACGGTCCGCGCGATCCGGGGGAGGGTGAGGCGAACGGCGATTCGGCCCTGCCGCCGCTCGACCCGTTCGATCCGAACCCGGACAAGCGGTACGAGGTCCCGGCGTCCGAGTTGATGAAGCCGGGCACGGGTGGGCTGCTCCGGTGGCGCCGTCAGGCGACCAACGCGCCGATCGTGCAGGTCGAGGACGCCTACATCACCGGGACGCTCGACCTGCGTGCCGCCGACATCAAGTATCTGTTCCGCTTCGAGCGGTGCCGGTTCGAGCATCCGCCGGACGTCCGTGAGGCGCATCTGCTCGGGCTGGTGTTCCGCAAGTGCTGGCTGCCCGGGCTCAAGGCGCGAAATCTCCGTACCCGCAACGACGTCCGCCTGATCCGCAGTGTCGTGCACGTCGACGGCGACCACGAGATCGAGGAGACCACCGTTCAGCGCGGTGACGACCGTGAACGCGGGATGCCGAACGCGGCGGTCAACCTCACCGACGCGGTCATCGAGGGCTCGGTCGTGCTGACCCGCACGGTGATCTCCCACCCGCGGGGCAAGGCGATCCAGGCCGACCGGGTCAACATCGTCGGCGCGTTGCTGGCGTATCGCCTGGTGGCCAACGGAGAAGTCCGCATTCCGGGTATGCGGGCCGGCGGTAACGTCAACTTCTCCGGCGCGACACTGAACAACCGGGACGGTTTCGCGCTCAACGGCAACGGTATCCACATCGGCGGCAGCCTGCTTTGCGAGGTCGACAACTACGGGCCTGCGGCGCAGCGGAAACGCTTCTCCGCCAACGGGATCATGTTCCTGCCGAGCGCCACTGTGGACAGTGACATCATTCTGCGCGAGGCCAAGCTCACGGTGAACCAGGCCGGGCCGATCGTCGTCGACGCGTGGAAGTCGAACGATCCGTACATCGACCCGCGGCCGGCGCTGGTCGCGGATCGGTTGAGTGTCAACGGAAACCTCGAACTCAGTGACGGCTTGCAGGCGACCGGGACGTTGCGGATGGTCAACGCGCGGATCGGTGGTTCACTGCGGCTGGCCGGCGCCGAGGTGAAGGTCGTCCGCGGGCAGAGCACGCCGTACTACGACCGCGCGATCCACCTCGACGGGACCACGATCGGCGGCGACATCGAGGCGACTAGCCTGCGTGTTCCGTCGGGACAGCTGCGCATGGCAGACATCACCGTCGGCGGCAACGTGCTGGCATGGAACTCGATGTTCCTGCACCCTCACCGCGACGTCTTTTCCGCACGGCGCGCGAAGATCGCGGGCAACTTCCAGCTCACCGACGCGACCGTCCAGGGAACGCTGCGGTTGCAGGGTGCCGAGGTCGGCGGCAGCGTGAACCTGTTCGGCACCAGCCTGACCGAGCCGGGCGCGCGTACGAACACCAGCTATTCCTTGGACGTCCGTACCGCGCGGATCGGCCGGGACCTCGTCCTCACCGAGGACAAGGAGCGCCCGTTCGTCGCGCAGGGCGGCGTCAACCTCGACGGCGCGCAGGTCGCGAGGCGCGTCGATTTCCGTGGCGCGCGGCTCGGTTCTCTGCCCCAGCACGGGATCGCGCTCGACGGCAGCGACGTCTCGGCCGACGAATTCCTGCTCACCCCGGCCACCCCGCCGGACGGCCGGATCGTGTTGCGGCGCGCGCATTGCGGGACGCTGGGCGACAACGAGCAGTTCTGGGCGTCGACGGCGGGGATCGAGCTGGAGGATTTCCGCTACGACGCGCTGCAGGAGGACATCGCCCTCGACGACGACCGGGCGATCGACCATCGGATCTTGTTGCTGCGCAAGGCGATGGACGGCTACCGACCGGGACCCTACGACCAGCTGGCGGCAACGCTGCGCGCGTCAGGTAATGAAGAACATGCCTCCACGGTGCTGCTGAAGAAGCAGCGATTCCGGTACGAGGCGCTCGCGAAGGGCTTCAAGTTCTTCGGTCCCGGCGTGCACGTGTGGAGCTGGTTGCAGCGGTCGATGGTCGGCTACGGCTTCCGTCCGGTGCGCGCGCTCGGCTGGCTGCTGACGCTGCTCGTGCTGGGGAGCCTGTACTTCGGGCTCGGCGTCGACGACTGCATCACCAATCCCAAACTCACCGTGAGCGGGCCGCGGTGCCTGGTCAACCAGGACGACACCGGTCTGCAGTGGAACCCGGTGCTGTACACGATCGACCTGCTGGTCCCGATCGTCGACTTCGGGAACAAGTCGCGGTGGTACATGCACGGTATGGACAACTGGGTCGCGGCCGGGTTCACCGCGTCGGGCTGGGTGCTCGCGACGACGGTCGCGGCCGGGATAAGCCGCATGCTCCGCC
The DNA here is from genome assembly GCF_046549055.1 of Amycolatopsis sp. lyj-112. Taxonomy (NCBI): domain Bacteria; kingdom Bacillati; phylum Actinomycetota; class Actinomycetes; order Pseudonocardiales; family Pseudonocardiaceae; genus Amycolatopsis; species Amycolatopsis sp. lyj-112. The sequence goes on from NZ_JAJPWS010000013.1 coordinate 106,643, forward strand.
GCGACAACTGAGGGTATTTCACATACCCTCAGTACGGAGGTATGTGATGACGGAACCCAGCGCCACCGGCAAGATCGCGATCGTGGCCCCGCCCGAGAAGGTGTACGCCCTAGTCAGTGACCCGGGCGCACTCGCGGGCATGGCCGAGGAGTACGAGGGACATCGCTGGGTCGGCGATGCGGACGGCGCCGTCGTCGGCGCCAAGTTCCGCGGCCGCAACCGCCGTGGGCTCCGTCGCTGGAGCACCCTTTCGACGATCACCGACGCCGACGAGGGCAAGCGATTCGCGTTCGAGGTGACCACCGTCGCCGGCCTCCCCGTCGCACGCTGGCAGTACGACATCGAGGCGTCGGACGGCGGCTGCGTGGCGGTCGAAAGCACCTGGGACCGGCGGCCGGGCTGGCTCCGCGGGCCGACGTCGCTGTTCACCGGTGTCTGGCAGCGGGACGACGCCAACCGGGCGAACATCGCCGCGACCCTCTCCCGGCTCAAGGTCACCGCCGAGTCCTGACGCGCCATCGCGTTTCGTCCTCTAGTTGCGGTACTTGCACGCGCATGTACCGCAACTAGAGGACTAATCAACGAACCCGGACCAGAAGTCGACGTGCCGCGGCCCGCCCGGCGGAGGCGTGCCCAGCGGCTGGTCGCAGAAGTCGTGCTGCAGGTATCCGCGCAGGTCATAGCCGTAATAAACGATGTCGGTCTGGTACACCGAGAGCACCGGATATCCCGTGCTCCCGGCGATCCCGGGCAGGTAGCGATGCCCGCAGACCGGGACGAGCTGCGGGACGCGCGCGAGGTGCTCACGGGCCCGCTCCAGCGCGTCGGCCAGGTCGATCGGGCGCATTCCCCAGTCCGCTGTCCAGAAGCCGTTGTGCTCGATGTCGTAGAGCACCCCGTCGACCGGCCAGTCCAGGCGTTTTCGCAGCTGTTCGTGGTTGCCGCAGCGCCAATCGGGCCAGCGGTCGCCGATCGGGACCCCGGCGGCGAGGAAGGTCCGGTGGTCGGCGGCGAACCGGAAGCCGAAGCTTGCTTCGACGTCGTCGAGCTCGGCCTCGCTCAACCCGGGACGCACGGGTTCGGCCAAGCTCGCCTGGAGGTCATGTGCCTCCTTGAGGGTGAAGGCGGGCTCAACTGTGGACATGTGTTCGAGCCTAAGTCGCGCGACGCGGAGACGCCTTCTCTTTTAACGCCGCTCCCTCATCACCCACATGAGGCTCCTCCCCTGGGGTGAGCTCGCCCTCTCAACGCCTGGAGCACGGAACAGAGCGGCTCTTGGTGTAGTTCACTCATGTCGTGACTTCTCCACGAACGCAGTCCCGCGTGCGGGCTCCCGAGCTCGCCGGTGACGTGTGGCTCAACACCGGCGGTGAGCGGCTCACGCTCGCCGGGCTGCGCGGCCGTATCGTGCTGCTCGACTTCTGGACGAGCGGCTGCGTCAACTGCCTGCACGTGCTGGACGAGCTGCGCCCGCTGGAGGCCGAGTTCGCCGACGTCCTGGTGACCATCGGCGTCCATTCGCCGAAGTTCCTGCACGAGGGTGAGGCCGCCGCGATCGAGGCGGCGGTGCGGCGCTACGAGGTGCACCATCCGGTGCTCAACGATCCGCAGATGACCACCTGGTCGCAGTACGCGGTCAAGGCCTGGCCGACGCTGGTCGTCGTGGACCCCGAGGGCTACGTCGTGCACGTCGCCGCCGGTGAGGGGCACGGCGAGGCGCTGCGCCGGGTGATCGCCGACCTCGTCTCGACGCACGAGATCAAGGGCACGCTGCGCCGCGGCGGCAGCCCGTACGTCCCGGTCGAGGAGCAGCACACCGAGCTGCGCTTCCCGAGCAAGGCCGTCACCACCGCGGAAGGCCGCATCCTGGTCGCGGACACCGGCAATCACTCGATCGTCGAATTCGCCTCCGACGGCGAGACGATCATCCGCCGGTTCGGCAGCGGCGCCCGCGGCGCGCAGGACGGGCCGTTCGACCTGGCGAGTTTCACCGAGCCGTCCGGGCTGACGCTGCTGCCGTACGAGGTCGCGGAGCGCGCCGGCTATCACGCCCTCGTCGCCGACACCGCCGGTCACCGGCTGCGCGGTATCGACCTGATCACCGGCGAGGTCTCCACGGTCGCCGGCACCGGCCGCCAGTGGCGTGACGGCGTCGACACCGGCAAAGCGCTCGACATCGACCTCACCAGCCCTTGGGACGTCGCCTGGTGGGGACCCGCGGGCGGGGTCGTGGTCGCCATGGCGGGCAACCACACGCTGAGCGTGTTCGAGCCGGTCTCGGGCACCATCCGCCGCTTCGCCGGGACGACCGTCGAGGGTCTGAAGGACGGCGACGTCCACGAAGCGTTCTTCGCGCAGACGTCCGGTCTCACGCCCGACGGCCAGAAGCTGTGGCTCGCGGACGCGGAGACGTCGGCGCTGCGCTGGATCGAGCCCGAGGGCGAGTCGTTCACCGTGCACACCGCGGTCGGCGTCGACCTGTTCTCCTTCGGCCACTCCGACGGCCCGGCGGACGAGGCGCTCCTGCAGCACCCGCTCGGCCTCGCCGTGCTGCCCGGCGACACCATCGCGATCGCCGACACCTACAACGGCGCGATCCGCCGCTACGACCCGCTCACCCGGCGGGTGACCACGCTCGCGACCGGTCTCGCCGAGCCGTCCGGCCTGCTGGTGCACGACGGCGAGCTGCTGGTCGTCGAGTCGGCGGGGAGCCGGATCGGTCCGGTGCCCCTCGGCGAGCAGGCCGTCGCCGGGGACGCGCACACGGTCCGCCGCCCGCCGACCCTGCTCGCGCCGGGGGAACTGGAGTTCTCCGTCGTCTTCACCCCGCCGCCCGGCGAGAAGCTCGACGACCGCTACGGCCCGTCGACGCGGCTGGAGATCACCGCGTCGCCGCCGGAACTGCTCGCCGACGGCGCCGGCGTGGGCACCGACCTGTTCCGGAAGCTCCGCTTCGCCGAGGGCGTCACGGAAGGCGTGCTGCAGGTCGTGGCGCAGGCCGCGAGCTGTGATGACGGTGGCGAGCACCCGGTCTGCCGCATCACCCGGCAGGACTGGGGCGTCCCGGTGCGCTTCCAAAACGGTGGAGAAAGCGCGCTGAGCCTGGTCATGGCGGGCGACCCGGGTAAGTAGAGTCATCTTCGTGTCAGACGGGCCGAAACTCGAAATTCAGATGCTGCAGGACAGGGTGCTCGTGAAGCTGTCCCCCGAGGACGGCGAGCGGCGCAGCTCCGGCGGCATCGTCATCCCCGCCACCGCGCAGGTCGCGCGGCGGCTCGCCTGGGGTGATGTACTGGGCGTGGGCAACAGTGTGCGGAACGTCAAGACCGGCGACCGCGTGCTGTTCAACCCGGACGACCAGCACGAGGTCGAGATCCAGGGTGAGGGGCACCTGGTGATGCGGGAGCGCGACATCCATGCCGTGGCGACCGAGCGGACCGAGGACGGCACGGGGCTGTACCTGTAACCGTGCCGTGGGAGGGGTGGTGAAGGTTTGGCGCGCGATGATCATGACGAACCGGGCACCGACCTGTTCACCGACGAACTCCTCCCGGCCCCCGAGAACGACCCCGGCCTGGTAGACGAGCTCTTCGAGGGCGATCTCGTGGCGCATCCGCCGCCGGCGCCCAGGTCGAAGTTCCGCACGGGACTCGGCAAGGCCCTCATGGCCGCCGGGGTCCTGATGGGCCTCTTCGTACTCGCGTACGCCGTGGATCTGATCGCCAGCGCCGGGGACGTCCCTCGCGGCGTCACCGTCGCGGGGATCGACGTCGGCGGTCTCACGCACAAGGAAGCCGAGTCGAAGCTCCGCCGTGAACTGGAGCCGAGGCTGATCGAGCCGGTGCGGATCCGTGCGGGTGACGTCCGTACCGTCCTGTATCCGACGTCGTCGGGCCTCGGCCTGGACTGGCCGCAGACGCTCGGCCGGGCCGGTCACCAGCCGCTGAGCCCGTACACGCGAGTGATGTCGTTCTTCTCCGGCCGCGAGGTCGGCGTCGTCACCTGGACCGACGCGCCGCGGCTGGAAAAGTCCGTCGCCGATCTCGCCGCCGCGAAGCTGAACCGCCCCGCCGTCGAGGGCGACATCGGTTTCCGGCCCATCGCGGGCAGCGACGGCGGTGTCCTGCCGGTCGCGGTCGAACCGCGGTCCGGACAGACCCTGAGCGACGTCAAGGCGGCGGTCACCAAGGTCACCGACGGCTGGCTGAGCGACGCCGGCGTCGAACTGAAGGTCGACATCGCGCCGGTGAAGGCGAACTCGCCGGGTGTGCACGCGGCGCTGGACAAGATCGTCGTCCCGGCGGTGGCCAAGCCGATCGTGGTCCGCGGCGAGGGCAAGGACGCGACGCTGAAGCCGGACACGATCGCGGGTTCGTTCCAGTTCGCCGCGCGCGACGACGGCAACCTCGAGGTCCGGATCGACCAGGGCAAACTGCGCGCGGCGGTGCAGCCGCAGCTGCGGGCGACCGAGACCGACGGGGCGGACGCGCAGATCGTCTTCGTCGGCGACCGGCCCGCGGTCCAGCCGTCGAAGGACGCGCGGAAGGTCAACTGGGATCTGACGTTCACGTCGCTGACGTCGGTGCTTTCGAGGAGCGAAGACCGGGAGCTGAAGGCGGTTTACGACGCCAGCAGCCCGAGCGTCAGCACCGAAGCGGCGACAGTGCTCGGCATCAACGAGGTCATCGGCGAGTTCACCACGTCGGGCCTGAACGGGCCCGCGATGACGAACGTCCAGACGCTGGCGGCCCGCGTTTCCGGCGCCATCGTGAAACCGGGCGAGACGTTCAGCCTGGGCGGCCGGTCCGGGGCCAGGACGACGGCCGCGGGTTACGTTCCCGCGCCGGTGAACGAGGACGCCACCGGGCCGGTCGTGGTCGGCGGCGGCGTTTCCCAGCTGGCGACGACGCTCTACAACGCCGCCTACCTCGCGGGCCTGGCCGACGGCGGGCATCTGGAGCACGACCATTACCTCGACCGCTATCCGGTCGCGCGCGACGTGAAGGCGATCGGCGCCGACGGGGCACCGGTCGAGATGCAGATCGTCAACGACGCCCCGACCGGGATCGCGATCCAGGCGATCCCCGCCAACGGTTCGGTGACCGTGCGGATCTGGGGCACGAAACGGTTCTCGGTCCAGAGCGCGGGCGGTGAACGGCACTCGTTCGTCCCGCCGGCGGTCCAGCTCGGCTCGGGCCCCGGCTGCCTGCCGGATCCCGGCGTCGCCGGCTTCAGCACGTCGGACACCCGCGTGCTCGTCGACGTCGTCTCCGGCACGGAAGTCCGCCGGGAGACGCGCAACGCGACCTACTCGCCGCGTCCCACGGTCATCTGCGCCTGACCCCTCAGCGCTTCGAAAGCCGCTCGGCCTGCTCGGTGCCGACCTCCGCCGTCCGCCGCAGGTACTGCTCGATCACCGCGAGTTCTTCGGCGCTGAACCCCGCGAGCACGTCGGCGAAGGCGTCGCCGGGCTCGTCCCAGGCGGCATCGACCTCGGCTTTGCGCCTCGTGGCGAGTGAGACAAGGGCTTTCCGGCGATCCTGCGGGTCCGGTATCCGTTCGATGAAGCCCGCCTTCTCCAGCCGGTCCACGAGGCGGGTGGCCGAACCCGAGGTGAGGCCGATCAGTTTCGCGATCTCGCCGGTGGAGAGCGGTTCGGCTTCGAGTTCGAGCAGGCCGAGGCACTGCAGGTCCGTCGGATGCAGGCCGAGCCGGTGGGCGAGGGCCTGGTTGAACAGGGTGTAGGCGACGTAATGCCGTCGTGCGGCCACGGTGACGGCCGTCAGCAGTTCCGCGTGCTTCTCGTTTGACACGGTCGACATCCATTCCTATTGTATCTGTGTGACACAGATACTGCGTGACGCAGATAACGCTGACAAGAGGAGTTCCCGCGTGGACACTTTGCCCGATGTCGAGCTTCGAGAGCTCTATGCCCGCTGGTCCGAGTTGTGGCGCGGCGATTTCAGCCAGGCCGAAGACATCCTCGACCCCGGCTTCGTCGTGCACCAGGCGCGTCCCGACGGCACCGATTCGGAGGCCACGACGGGCCCCGCGCGGCTGCTCCCGGAGATCGAGCAGACCAGGGCGGCGTTCGGAGACATCACCATCAGCGTGGACCTCGGCCCGATCGTCGACGGCGACCTGGTCTCGGCCAGGTGGACCATGCGCGCCACCTATTCCGGCGGCCTTCCCGGAGCCACCGCGCCCGCCGGCACCGAGATCGCGTTCAGTGGTCACGACATCCTGCGAGCCGCCGACGGGAAATTCGTCGAGTACTGGACCTGCACCGACATCTTGGACGGACTCACCCAGCTCGGCGCGATCGCCGGGCCGAACGGGCCCGCTCGGCCCGCGTAGGGCTCAGCGCAGCACCATGCAGCCGCGGGCTTCGAAGTCCGCCAGCCAGCCGGGTTCCCGGAAGTCCCTGTTCCACCGGAGATCCAGTTTGTCCAATTTGGACAGACCGGCGAGCGAAGCCGGCAGCGAGGTGAGCTGGTTCTCGCGGAGGTCCAGCTGCCGCAGATCGCTCAGTTCGCCGATGGACGACGGCAACGACGTCAGCCGGTTTCCTCGCAAATGCAGCTCGCGCAACGAGGAAAGCGTCCCCAGCGACTCCGGTAGCGCGGTCAAACCGTTGTTGTACAGGCGAAGTTCGCGCAAGGACGAGAATCCGGAGAGGTCGTCCGGCAGCGTCGAGATCCGGTTGTCCGTGCACCCCAGGTACTTCAGCCGCCCCAGTGAACACAGCGACGGAGGGAACTCTGTCAACCGGTTGTCGCTCAAGTACAGGTATTCCGTCAGCCCGGACAGCTCCCCGAGCTCGTCCGGCAGCGAGGAAAGCTCGTTGTGCCCCAGATCCAGCGTGTGCAGGTGCTTCAGCAAGCCGATCGACGGGGAGATCGACGTCAGCCGGTTGTCGGCCAGGTTCAGCACCCGAAGCCCGGACAGCGACCACAGTGCTTCGGGAACGGACGTCAACCCGTTGTCGTACAGGCTCAGATACTCGAGCGGCGCCGAAAGCAGCCGCGACGGCACCTCGGCGAAGGCGTTCCGGTCGAGGTCGGCGTGGACGACGCCGGAGAGCGGGACGTCGGGCAGGGAGGTCAGCCCCTGGCCACTCAAATCGAGCCAAGCGGTCACAGGGGCCGACCCTAGCGGGCGGGCGTCAGGTCGACGCCCGGTGCCCGCCCTTGATCTTCGCGTAGATCGCGGCCGCACCGATGACGCCGATGATGGCCGCGCCGACCTGGAAGGCGTGGCGGATCCAGTCGATACCCGCGGTGTCGCGGACGCCGAACACACCCGCCAGCCAGTTGCCGATGAACGCGGCGACGATCCCGGTCACGATCGTCAGCCACATCGGGATCTTCTGATCGCCGGGAGCGATCATCCGGCCGATGATGCCGAGGATCAGGCCGACCACGATCGTGGTGATGATGCCCCAAAGGCCACCCAACATGGTTCCTCCTTCGCTGGAGAATCGAGTTGGGCCCCACGGTGACACCAAATCCGGCTCGTCGCGCCTCGATACCCCTTACCGGGTGACGCCGCGGCGTCCGTAGAGGTTCGCGGTCAGGGTGACACCGATCGCCGCGACGACGATCTGGGTGATGAGTTCTAGCCAGTCGAACCCGTCCGTGTCCGCGTAGCCGAGGCCGCGGGCGATGGCCGTCCCGAGGAAAGCGGCCAGGATCCCGACGAGGATCGTCAGCCACAGGGGGATGGACTGCTTCCCCGGGGCGAAGAACCTGCCGAGCACACCGAGGATCAAGCCGACCACGATCGCCGTGATGATGCCGGTGACTGTCATGAAGACTCCTTTGCCGAGTGCTCCGCGCGGAGGCGGACTCAGCACGGAAATTCCCCCGGCGAACCCCCTCGAAACCAGAAAGGCCCCCTCCGCGTGCGAAGGGGGCCTTTCTGAGTCCGAACGGTCTAGAACGCGGCCTCGGAGATCTCCATGAGGCTGTTGTCCGCCGCTTCGACGATCGCGCGGCGCGAGGTCAGCTCCGGCAGCACGTTCTTCGCGAAGAACGACGCCACGGCGATCTTGCCCTCGTAGAACGGGGTGTCCTTCGCCGACGCGCCCGCGTCGAGCTTGCCGATGGCGACCTCGGCGTGCTTGATGAGCTGCCAGCCGATGAGCAGGTCGCCGACCGACATCAGCAGGCTGACCGTGTGCTGGCCGACCTTGTTGATGTTCTGCGGGTCTTCCTGCGACGAGGTCAGGTAGCCGATCAGCGAGCCGAGGATGCCCTGAGTGTCCTCGAGCGCCTGCTTGAGCAGCCCGCGCTCGTTCTTGAGGCGCCCGTTGCCGACCTCGGATTCGATGGTCTTCGTGACCTCACCGGCGATGTAGGCCAGCGAAGCACCCTTGTCGCGGACGACCTTGCGGAAGAAGAAGTCCAGCGACTGGATGGCCGTGGTGCCTTCGTACAGCGAGTCGATCTTCGCGTCACGGATGTACTGCTCGATCGGGTAGTCCTGCAGGAAGCCCGACCCGCCGAGGGTCTGCAGCGACTGCACGAGCTGCTCGGTCGCGCGCTCCGAACCGACACCCTTGACGATCGGCAGCAGCAGGTCGTTGACGCCGTGCGCCACCTTCTGTGAAGCCTCGTCGCCCTCGCCGGTCCACAGCTGGTCCTGGAACGTCGCGGTGTAGAGGTAGATCGCGCGGAGGCCCTCGGCGTACGCCTTCTGCAGCATCAGCGAGCGGCGGACGTCCGGGTGGTGCGTGATGGTGACGCGCGGCGCCGCCTTGTTCAGCATGTTCGGCAGGTCGGCGCCCTGGACGCGCTCCTTGGCGTACTCGAGCGCGTTGAGGTAGCCGGTCGACAGCGTCGCGATGGCCTTGGTGCCGACCATCATGCGGGCGTACTCGATGACCTGGAACATCTGCGCGATGCCGTCGTGCACCTCGCCGAGCAGCCAGCCCTGGGCGGGCGTGCCGTGCTGGCCGAAGGTCAGCTCACAGGTGGTCGAGGCCTTGATGCCCATCTTGTGCTCGACACCGGTGACGAAGGCGCCGTTGCGCTCGCCCAGCTCACCGGTCTCGGAGTCGAAGTGGAACTTCGGCACGAGGAAGAGCGAAAGGCCCTTGGTGCCCGGCTTGGTCTCGATGCCGGGGCCCTCGGGACGGGCCAGCACCAGGTGCATGATGTTTTCGCTCATGTCGTGCTCGCCGGACGTGATGAAGCGCTTCACGCCGTCGATGTGCCAGGAGCCGTCTTCCTGCGGGACGGCCTTGGTGCGGCCGGCGCCGACGTCGGAACCGGCGTCGGGCTCGGTGAGCACCATCGTCGCGCCCCAGGCGCGGTCGATCATGAACTGCGCCCAGCGCTTCTGCTCGTCGGTGCCGTTCTTGTCGACGATCGTGGCGAAGTTCGGGCCCGCCATGTACATGAACAGCGGCGCGTTGGCGCCGAGGATCAGCTCGGCCGCGGCCCACTGCACGGTCGGGGGCAGGCCGAAGCCGCCCAGCTCGTTCGGCAGGCCCAGACGCCACCATTCGCCGTCCATCAGCGCCTGGTAGCTCTTCTTGAACGACTCGGGAATCTTCACCGAGAAGGTCTTCGGGTCGTAGACCGGCGGGTTGCGGTCCGCGTCGGCGTAAGAATCGGCGAGGGGACCGGAGGCGAGCTTGTTCAGCTCGGACAGCACGCCTCGCGCGGTCTCCTCGTCGGACTCCGCGAGGACGCCCTTGCCGAGGCGGTCCTGTACGCCGAGTACCTCGAAGAGGTTGAACTCCAGGTCTCGGACGTTGCTCTTGTAGTGGCCCATGTCGTCACTCCAATGTGTTCTCGGCTCCCCGGCCGGGCACACGTCCCCTACTCGCCGGTAACTTCAGGATATTACCTGCGGGTAACCGGCGGCAAGTAAAAGGCCACTGTTGTGACGTGGAAATCAGCAGAACGGGGGGCTTCAGCGGGATGACGGCGCGATCGAAGAAGCCGAAGGGGCGTCGGGCGGGTTGTGCGCGTCGTCGGGACTCGTCACCAGGATGCCCGAGCGGAACGCGATAGTCACCGCGTGTGTGCGGTCGCGGGCCGAAAGCTTGCGCAAAATGCTCTTCACGTGGGTCCGCACGGTTTCCACGGACAGGAACAAGATCTTCGCGATACCCGAGTTCTCCAGTCCTTCGGCGACCAGCTGCAGGACCTGGTACTCGCGCCGGGACAGCGGCATCAGGCCGCGGGCGGTCGCCGGCTTGGGGGCATCGCCGGGCTTCGGGAGCACGGGCTGACGCTTCGGCCGCGCCGTGAGGGCGGCCAGCGTCGGGTCGATGTAGCGGCGGTCACTGTGCGCGCGCCGGATCGCCTCGGTCAGATGCCGCCCGTCGGTCGCCCTCGGCACGATCGCGTGCACTCCGGCGGCGATCGCCGCGGCGAGGTACTGCTGCGTGCGGTTGGTGTCCCGGACCAGCGTGATGATGACCAGCGCCGGGTCGCCGGCGCTGAGCAGCCGGGACAGGTGACAGTTCGGGTCGAGCGCCGAATCCAGCACGATGACGTCCGGTTTGAGCTGTTCGCACAGCTGGAGCGCGGCGTGGTGGTTGGCCGCGTGGCCGAGCCACTGCAGGCCGGGCGTGCGGTGGACGAGCGAACTCAGGCCCTCGCAGAAGATCGGGATCGGATCGACGGCGGCCACGCCGAGGCCTCGGCCGCCTGGTGACAGTCCGCCAGGCCTGCTGGCCTGCGTTCGGTTCGGCTCGATGCCTCGCATCACGGACCCCTCCGTTTTCCTGCCCCGTCATCTCCGGACGAGAGGACCTGAAAGTCCATTCGGTGACCATGGCCCCCCGGCGTGGTCACCCTCGTCAACCGGTCCCCCCTGCGGGACCGGACGGAAATAACACCTCGTAACTATTACGAGTCGGTAGCCCGGCGCGCGTGACGCGGTATCCCCCTCATAGATGTATCCCCTCGTCGCAGCAAACTCTGCGTATGTGCAGGTAGGTGATCTCCCGCTCGAATGAGCGCGGCCAGAGTGGATCTCGGCACGTTCACTACTCAGAGTGGACTTCGGCCCGGCTGGGCCTGAATTCGACCGTGCTCTTTAAAGAAGCGGCCGAACTCTTCCCCGAGCGTCGTGGGCGTCCAATGGGCGTTCAGACCGCTGGGATTCGGCAGGACCCACACCCGCGCCCCGCCGATTTCGCCCTCCTGCGGGCCGATGGCGGCCTTTGGTAGCCCGAACGCGGTACGAAAGGCTGTGATCCCGACCACTGCGAGCCAGTGCGGGCGGTACTCGGCGACCCTCGCGACGAGGAGCCGTCCGCCCTCGCGGAGCTCGTCCGCCGACAGCTCGTCGGCCCGCGCCGTCGTCCGCGCGACGACGTTGGTGATGCCGAGCCCGTAGCCGATCAAGGCGTCTTGCTCGCTGGGATCGAGCTGACGCGGGGTGAAGCCGCCGCGATGCAACGCGGGCCAGAACCTGTTTCCCGGCCGGGCGAAATGCAGGCCGAGCGCGCCGGAGTAGAGGCCGGGGTTGATCCCACAGAATAAGACGTCCAGTCCCGGCGCGATGACGTCGTCGATGGTCTTGCCGTGGGCGGCGGCCTGCTGTTCCTTGGTCGGTCGAGTCGTCACCAAGCCAGTCTCCGGCACCCCGAGAACGTCGGGCGGAGGCCTCCGGGCCGGATCACCGGGGGTGGCCAACTCACCACGACATGCGTACTGTTTGTGATCTCGCACACAAGGTCGTCTTCGAGGAGGAGTTTTGCAGTTCTCGCTCATCCTCGGCCTGGTCGCGCTCGTCTTCACGGTGGCCGTGGTGCTGGTGGTCATGGAAGACCGGCGGGCCGCGCGGCGCGCGGCCCAGCAGCGGCGGACGAGACTAGCGAACCTGGGCGAAGTCGATCCGCTGACGGCTTGTCGGTTGCACGCCGATCGGTGAAGGAACGGGCTTCCGCACGAGGCTGAGCAGCAGTGCCCCGGCGATCCAGCCGAGCATCGCGCCGCCGGTGTTGTTGAGCAGGTCGTCGACGTCGAAGATCCGGTAGACGTAGGGCGCGGTGCCGAAGTTCGCGGTCAGCTGGGTGATCTCGATCAGGAACGAGGCGGCGAGGCCGATCAGCGTCGTGCCGATGAGGCCGCGCTTCCAGAGCGTCCTCGCGAAGAAGCCGAGCGGCACGAACAGCAGCACGTTCATGGTGGCCTGCTGGAAGGTCTGGGTGGTGAACCAGTCGGCCATCGGCAGCCCGTGCTTGAGCAGCTCGGTGTGGATGTCGGCGATCCACTGGAACGGGTGCAGCTGCACGGTCTGGCTCAGGCGGTGGGCGCCGGGGCCGGGCAGCGGCAGGAAGGTCACCGCGAGCGTCATGCAGGCGTAGAGCAGCACGGCGGCCATGGTCAGAACGGGACGAAGGCGTACCTGGCCGTGCCGGGCGTGCAGCACGATCAGCTGCGGGATCAGCAGCGTCGCCCACAGCGCGAAGAAGCCGATCAAGCCGTACTGCAGGGCGGTGACCTGTGCGTTCGTCATGGCACCGACGTTATGGATCAAGAGGGTGGCGGCACTTCGGTCGAAGAGTCGCGCCTGGCCGGGCAGGATCGGCCAAGTGGCCGATCCTGATCTTGGCCGATCGGCGAAATTCGCTACCGGCACTTCAGCGGACCGTGGGATTCTCGCCGGATGGTGCTGGTTCGCCGCTTGACCGCCGGGGACGTCGACGTCTTCCGTGAGATCCGCCTGCGCGCCCTGACGGACACTCCCGAGAACTACGGCTCGGTCGCCGAAGCCGAGCGCGCGCAGTCCGACGAGGAGTGGCTCGCGAGGCTCGACGGCGACGCCTGGTTCACCGCCTTCGACGACGATCGGCCGGTCGGCCTGGTCGCCGGGCGGCCGCGTGACGACGGCTGGATCCTCTATTCGATGTGGGTCGCACCCGAAGCGCGTGGCCGAGGCCTTGGCGAGAGGCTGGTGGACGAGGTGCGTTCGGCCGCCGAGGAAGGCGGCGCGCGCGAGGTGTGGCTGCACGTCGCGGAGGACAACGACCGGGCGCGGCGGCTGTACCTGAGGCTCGGTTTCGTCCCGACGGGTGAACTGGAGCCGATGCCGAACGACATCACCCGGCGGAGAGAGCGGCTCTGTTTCGTGTTACCGCATTTACCTGTTACCGCCGGTAGCAGCAAATAGTCTACTCTCGCGTTCATGGACAACGTCGTCTTCGACCGCGCGGGCCACGGTGAGCCGCTGGTGCTGATCCACGGGGTCGGCCACCGGCGTCAGGCCTGGTCACCGGTCATCCCGCTGCTCACCCCGTATCGCGACGTCATCACCGTCGACCTGCCCGGGTTCGGCGAATCGGCGCCGCACGAGAGCGGCTACGGCGTCGAGTCCGCGGTCGAGATGTTCGGGCGGCTCTTCGGCGAACTCGGTCTCGGCAAGCCGCATGTCGCGGGCAACTCGCTAGGCGGCCTGCTCTCGCTGGCGCTCGGGGAAGCGGGTCTCGTCCGCAGCGTGACGGCGTTGTCCCCGGCCGGCTTGTGGACGCCGAGGCAGCAGCGGTACGCGCTGAGCATGCTGCGCACCCACCGGGTGCTCGCAGAGCGGATCCCCGAACGCACCGCGCGCCGCCTCGCCGCGACACCCGCGGGTCGTTCGGTGCTGACCGGGATGATCGTCGGCCGTCCCGACAGGCTCAGCACCCAGGCCGTCATGGACGACATACAGGCGCTCGCCGGCTGCCCCGGCTTCCGCCCGACGCTGGCGCAGGCCCGGGGCGGCTTCCGGTTCGCCGGGGTCGTCCAGGACATCCCGGTGACCATCGCGTGGGCGCAGCACGACCGCATCCTCGCCCGCCCGAAGGCCGTCGAACTGCGCCGGATCGCGCCGAAGGCCGAACTGCTGGTCCTGCCCGGATGCGGGCACGTGCCGATGAACGACGAGCCCGAACTGGTGGCGAGGGTCCTGCTGGACGGCAGTTCACGCGCCATGTGACGTTTGCTTATCGTCCTGCTTTCGACCCTGGTGATCGCCAGGTTCGCAAGGCAAACTCCTCCGCCGTGCGCCCAATTGGGGATCTCGGGGCGCGAATCGGAGGAAGAATGAAGTTCTCTACCCGGCTGGCCGTGGCCGGTGGTGCCGTGCTGACCGCGCTGGCCACCGTCGCCGCGCCCGCGTCGGCCGCGCCGAGTGCGACCACCGACGTCCGGATCGTCACGTTCAACGACCTGCACGGCAACCTCGAACCGCCGTCCGGTTCGAGCGGCCGTGTCACGCTGCCCGACGGCACGACCGTCAACGCGGGAGGTGCCGCATACCTCGCGACGCACCTGAAGCGGCTTCGCAGCGAGGTCCGCAACTCGATCGTCCTGTCGGCGGGAGACAGCATCGGCGCTTCGCCGGTGATCTCCGCGCTGTTCCACGACGAGCCGACCGTCGAACTGCTGAACATGCTCGGCGTCGACGCTTCCGTGGTGGGCAACCACGAATTCGACGAGGGGCTCAAGGAACTCCGCCGTATCCAGAACGGCGGCTGCCACCCGACCGACGGCTGCCAGTTCCAGAAGTCCTTCGAGGGCGCGAACTTCCCGTTCCTCGGGTCCAATGTGTACTACGAGAACGGCTTCCCCGCGCTGCTGCCGTTCAGCATCGAGTTCTCCGGCGGCGTCCCGATCGGCGTCATCGGTGCGACGCTGAAGGACCTGCCGCAGGTCGTCACCCCGGAGGCGATCAAGGGCCTGAAGTTCGGCGACGAGGTCCAGGCGATCGACCGCACCGCGAAGCTGCTCGACCTCTTCGGCGTCAAGGCGCAGGTCGTGCTGCTGCACCAGGGCGACAACTCCGAGACCGCCGGCCCGGACGAGTGCAAGGTCAAGCCGGGCGCCGCCACCGCCATCGCACAGAAGGTGACGTCCAAGGTGGACGCCATCTTCACCGGGCACAGCCACCAGCAGTACAACTGCGTGATCAACGACCCCGAAGGCCAGCCGCGCACCGTGACCCAGGGCGCGTCGTTCGGCCGGCTGCTGTCGGTCGTCGACCTGAAGATCGACCGCCGGACCCGCGACGTCGTGCGCGGCGAGACCAAGGCGCACAACGAGATCGTCACCCGCGACGTCAAGCCTGACCACGACGTGCAGACGCTGATCGACGAGGCCAAGGCCAAGGCCGCGCCGATCGCGAACAAGGCCGTCGGCACCATCACCGCCGACCTGGTCGCCAAGGGCGCGGCCTCCGGTGAATCGCCGCTCGGCGACGTCATCGCGGACGCCCAGCTCGAGGCCACGCAGTCGAACGGCGCGCAGATCGCCATGACGAACCCCGGCGGCATCCGCACGGACTTCGGCTACGCGTCCTCGCCGAACGGCGAGGGCGACGGCGTCGTCACCTACGGCGAAGCGTTCGCCGTGCAGCCGTTCGCGAACATCATGCAGACGATCACGCTCACCGGGGCGAACCTGAAGAACGTGCTCGAACAGCAGTGGCAGGCGAACGGCGTCGTCCGGATCCTGCAGATCTCGAAGTCGCTGAAGTACTCGTACTCGGCGTCGGCGGCCCAGGGTTCGCGTATCTCGAACCTGACGCTCAACGGCACGCCGATCGACCCGGCGGCGTCGTACCGCGTTTCGGTGAACAACTTCCTCGCCGCCGGCGGGGACGGCTTCACCGAGCTCACGAAGGGGACCGACCTCGCCGGTGGTCCGGTGGACCTGGACGCGCTGATCGCGTACTTCGCGGCGCACCCGAACGTCGCACCGCCGGCCGCGGACCGGATCACCGTCCTGCCGTAGCGGGTCTTTCGAGTGCTATGAACGGGCCTTTCCTTGCAAAATTTGCAAGGAAAGGCCCGTTCATAGCAGCGGGTTCGCCAAGTGACCCCGATGGCCGTCCGGTCCGATGCGGACATTCGGGGGTGGTTTTGTCAGTGACCCAGGGCACAATGGCCGCCATGACGACCTGGGAAGAAGTCGTGGGTCTGGCAGCTGTGCTGCCGGAGGTCGAGGAGTCCACGTCGTACCGCACACCGTCGCTCAAGGTCGCGGGCAAGAGCTTCGCCCGGCTGCGCACCGAGGCCGAGGGCGGGCTGATGTTGTTGTGCGAGCACGCGGAGAAGGAGGCCTTGCTGGCCTCCGGCGATCCCGCGTACTTCACCACGCCGCATTACGACGGGTACGGCGCGATCCTCGTCGACCTGGAGAAGGTCGACTCGACGCAGTTGCGTGAACTCATCGAAGAGGCCTGGCGGCTCAAGGCGCCCGCCAGGCTCACGAAAGGACTGGACGACTAGCGGAGTTCCCCTTCGAGCAGGCTCATCAGGTACTCGTCGTGCCATTGGCCGTCCTGGCCGCGGAACGACTGGCGATGCCTGCCGTCCACCTGGAAGCCGATCTTCTTGTACACGTGGAGCGCGGCCTCGTTGCCGGCGACGACCCACAGCGCGATCATGTGCAGCCGCATCATGTCGAAGCCGTAGCGGCAGATCACGCGCATCGCGTCGGTGCCGTACCCGCCACCCCAGTGATCCTTCTCGCCCAGGTAGATGTCCAGCTCGGCGCGGCCCTGTTCCGGCGTCGCGTCGCGGAGGCCGATGACACCGATCAGCGTGCCCACGGCGACGGTCTCGATCCCGAAGACCACGGACTCGTAGCGGTTGGGTTTCTTCTCCTCGAAGCGTTTGCGGATCTGCGCGAGCGACTCCGGATGGTCCGCGGTCAGCCAGCGCATGACCTCCGGATCGTTGTGCCAGCGCCACAGCGCGTCGACGTCCTCGGGCTCCAGCGGCCGCAAACGGATCAGTTCACCGGTCAGCATCGTCCCATCCCATGATCAGGTCCACGTCGGTCGAGCCTAGGGGGCGACACCCTTGAGCAGCCATCGGTTTACCGGGATTTCCAGCAGAACCCGGGCCCCGAACGGCTCGATCTCCTCGCCGGCCGCCCAGCCGTCGTACTTGGCCGCAAGCGCCGCGAGAACGTCTTCGCGCAACTTGTCGCGATGGACGCGAGCCAGGCCTTCGGCGACAGCGGGCGCGTCCCCGTCTTCGAGCGCGAGGCTGACGCGGGCGTCGTTGTCGACGTTGCGCACCTTCACGTTCCGCTCGCCGCTGCTGACCCAGAAGACGTCGTCGAGGTAGACGAACCACACCGGCGTGACGTGTGGAGAACCGTCCGCGCGAAGCGTGCAGAACCAGACGTTCCGCTCCCGCCCGAGCCGTTCGATAAGCGATTGATCACGTTTCACCTAGTCAGCGTGCCCGAAAGCTAGGGTCCGGGGCGTATGAAGGTCCACCAGTACTGCTACTTCGCGTTGAAGAGCGAAGCAGTGTCCGCCGCGGAGATCACGGCGCGGCTCGGCATGCGGCCCGACGAGGTCCTGGTGCTGGGTTCGAAGTCTCCCGAGCACCGGGTGCCGCGGATGCACTCGTGGGAGATCGTGTACCGCGGCGCGGATCCGGTCGACGACCAGATCGAGCGCCTGATCGGCAGGCTCGCCCCGGTCCGCCCGGGAATCCGGGCGCTGGTGGACGAAGGCGCGACAGCGGTGCTGCAGGTGGTCCGCTACTTCCATCACCGGGACGGCGGTGAAGAGTTCGGCTGGCACCTTTCGCCGGCGGTGCTCGCGTTCCTCGCCGAAGCCGCCGCCGCACTGGACGTCGACGAATACGACCTCAGTGAATGAGATCCGGTCGAGCCCGGTTCGCGGTGTGATCGCCCGAGATGGTGGGATGGGCCCCCACAGCCGGACAACCCCCGTTGGGAGCCCGCATGTCGAGCGAGAACTGGCCGCTGCGTCAGGACCCGGAATCGCCGGTCATCATCTCCCGGTCGCTGGTGGAGGACAGCTCGAACCTCGCGTTCGTCGTGCTGGACGACGACGGCGACTGGTTCATCAGCGACGGCAACGAGTTCTCCGAGGACATGGAACTCAACCGCGACGCGTTCGGCTCGCTGGCCCTGCGTGACGCGCTGGACCTGATCCCCGAACTCGCCGTACTCGCGGGGCTCCCCACCGGCATGGCCGCCGACTGGGACCCCGAGCGGCGCACGTGGCTGCTGAGCTCGGTCGCCGACTCCGATGACGACGACGAAGACCTCCTGGTGCGCGCCGCCCGCCTCGCCGCGTGGACGCACCCGGGCTCGCCGCTCGAAGAGGTCCAGATCAGCACCGAACTCGCCGAGATCTCCACCGACCCCGCCGCCCCGGCCCGCGCCGTGCGCCAGGTCGTGCGCGAGGCCGACGGCACGTGGCTGCTCGTCGGCTTCCAGGTGCCGGAGGATCAGGACTTCGAGGTCGAAACCCTGGAGATGGAGCACGCCGTCACCCTGTACCCGGACGTCGCCCTCGTGCTGAGCGCCGCGCCCGGCCAGGTCTACGACCGTGCCTCCGCCGATGCCCCGTGGGAACTCGTCGAAGGCTAGAGGCAGCGCAGCCAGACCGCGTGCCGCCAGGACGCACCGTCGGCCTCGATATCGACCACCCCGAGTTCCACGCGGGTGGAGGACATCGTGTCGGTGCCGATGCAGGTCGGCCCTGAGGCACCGTCGCGCCAGATGTTGTCGGAGCCGGTCCAGCGGGCGCCGGCCACGATGTAGCCGGCACCTTTCGAGTGGCCGTCGGGTGTCTCGGTGAGCCAGATCGCGCTTCCTGCGGCGTTCGGCGAGGCCCAGCCTTCGACGGTGGCCGGCTGGACGTCCCGGTTCAGCAGCCAGGTCGCCGTGATGGCGACCGCGACTCCGGCGACGGCGGCGGTGACCGCGTGCCTTTTGAGTTTCCCGTTCACGTCTCTCCCTGCGTGGACTCGCTGCTTCAGCTGAAATCGCAGTACATGACGTGCAGCCCGATGCGCCCCTGCGTCGGGTGCGCGAACGCGCCCGGGACCGTCCCGACGATCTTGAACCCGAGCCGTTCGTAGACCCGGATCCCCGCCACGTTCGATTCGGCGACCGCGTTGAACTGCATGCCCGCAAAGCCCTGTTCCCGAGCCCAATCCAGGACGTGCGCACACAGTGCGCTGCCGACTCCCTTGCCGCGAACGTCCTCGGCCACCATGAAACTGGCCGTCGAGACGTGCGACCCGGGGCCGCCGCGATTCGGGCCCATCTTGGCCGTCCCGAGCACTCGGCCGTCTTCGACCGCGACCACCGTCCGGCTCGGCGGCGCCTCGGCCCAGGTCCCGCGCGCGTCCTCTTCGCTCATGTCCGGCTCGTAGGTGTATGTATCCGCCGCTCGAACGACTTCGCGCACGATCGGCCACACCTGAGCCCAGTCGTCTTCGATGAACCCCCGGATCTCCATGTCCCGCACGCTACCCGTAACAACCGCTCCGCCCGGCCCGACTTTTGAGCATGGCCGAGTACGAGATCGTCTGCACGGTTCAGACCGGTTGTACCGCCGGTGGCCACATCCTGGCCGTCGGCCGTGTCGACACCGACTACCAAATGGGAGTCCTCGAGGTCTATCGCTCGATGGACAAGGGTGACCGCTATTTCACTTATGCCGAGGGCCTCAAGGCCTACGTGCGGAAATGGGCTTGCCCCTGCGGCGCGGGAACGCTGAAGTCCACTGCCGACGCGACCTTGCGGAACAACCTGGACAGCCTGCCGCTCTGTGGCTGACGGCTCAGCGATTCCGGAGCCATCGCCAGAAGAAGATGAGGCCCACGACCAGTCCGGCGCCCGCGAGTGAGAGGCCGACCCGGCCCATGGTCGTGCCGCTCTCCTTCTCCTTCCGTGTTCCAGGAGGAAGTTCGGCCGAGATCCGGTCTGCCATCGCTTGTATTCCTTGGCGGTCTTGTTCATCCAATACGCCGTCATATGCAGCCTCGGCAAGTGACTTCCTCACCTGATTGTTCTGCGCCGAAGAGAAGCCCGGGAAATCGAGTGAGGAGCTCCCGATAATGCCGGAGCCCGTGCAATTCAGAGGTTCACCAGTGGTCGCATCGACATAGCGGGCGGTCGGGCCGCATTCGTCGTTCACATGGGCGAAAACAAGGGTGTACGGCCCCGGCGCGTTGTCCAACGTCCGGCCGACCATGAAGAGGATCCCACCGACGAGCAACAGCGGAAGTGCCAGCGCTGCCAGTAACACGAATATCACGCCGGCCGCGGTGCTGTCGCCGAACCTTCTCTTCACGCGCCAGACGATAACAGCGGCGGTCGTGGCTGTGTGGAAATAGGGACACTCAACGTCCCTATTTCCACACAGGCCCATGCCACGATGTAGTCAGCCGTCAAGCCTTAACGGATTAGCTTGGTGAATTATCGAACGTTCAGAACGTAACGAAGTTCGCGGCCTCGGGCGGCGCTCATCTACCAGCGAGCGACCAGCGACGCCGACGAACGGATCGCCGGCAGGCTGTCGAAGCTCGTCGACAAGCACCGGAAGGGCAGCACGAAAGAAGAAGCTGATGCCCCAGACGAAGATCAAGACGGCCAACCGGTCCCGGTCGGCTAAGGGCACGTTAATGGCCCGGCGAGCAGCGTCAGCGAGACAAAGCGAAAGCCCCAGGTCCAAAGTGGACATCCACTGACCTGGGGCTTTCGCATCTGAGCGGATGACGGGAATCGAACCCGCGTATTCAGCTTGGGAAGCTGATGTTCTACCATTGAACTACATCCGCAGTGCTCGGCCAGCATACATGGTCCGGATCTCTCCTTGCCAAGCCCCCGGCCGACCTTGACGTCGCCGCCTCCAAGTGACAACACTTGTTGTCTACGTCGGAGGTGAGCCGGATGGACGAGAGGCTGCCCGACCCCGAGCTGTTCCGCGAAGGCGGGTTCCGGGTCGCGTCGAGGCTGTTCATCGAAGGCGACATCAGGGGTGATGAGCGTCAGGTCGCCCGGCTGCGGCGGTTCGCGCAGGTGCAGGATCCGGCCGCCGACGCGTTGGTGCCCTTGTTGCGAAAGGGTGGCCACGGGTTGTTCGAACAGGCGCTGCGGCAAGGTATCGACAGCGTCGAAGACCCGCCGAAGGAGCTCGAAGCGTTCTTCAGGGATGTCGAGGCGACGCCGTATTGGGTCGACACGGACAGGCTCGACAGGGGAGCGCGCGCGGTCACTCGCGCCGGGCTGCTCGGGCTTTTCCCGCTCGGGGACGTCTCGCTGATGGGCGGCTATCTCGCTTCGCGCGCCACGAAATCGCTCGTCGGCACTGGCGAGATCGAGTACAAGGCGGCGCGGCGGCTGGTCGAGACGGCGACCTGGTGGATCCATGTGACGACGCCGGGCGCGCTCGGGCTCGGCGAGCGCGGGTACGCCTCCGCGTTGCGGGTGCGGGTGGTGCACGCGCATGTCCGCGCGGCCATGAATCGTCGCAAGGACTGGGATTACGCGGCTTGGGACCGCCCGGTCAATCAGGTCCAGACCGCGGGCACGCTCCTCCTCTTCTCCCTCGTCTACGTCTTCGGCACGCAGCTGCTCGGGATCCGCTACAGCGCCCGCGAGCGCGCCGACATCCTGCATCTGTGGCGCTACATCGGCTGGCTGATGGGCGTCGACGACGAACTCCTGCCCGCCGGCGAGGACGACGCGTGGCGGTTGCTGTGGCTGCTCGCGGCGACCGAGTTCATTCCCGACGACGACTCCAAGCGGCTCGCCGGCGCGTTGATGAAGTCCCATGCCGCGATCGGCGAGGGCCGGGGCGTGGCGGGCAAGGTGCTTTCGCATGTCTCGGTCGTGGCGCACGGGTCGATCAGCAGGCTGCTGCTCGGCAAGACCAACGCCGACTTCCTCGACCTGCCCGACGACCCGATCGCGCAGGCGGCGGTGGTCGCGGTGGCCGGCGTCAACTTCGCCGCCGAGACCGTCCGGCGGATGGTGCCGGGCGCGACGGCGCTCCAGGAACGGCTCGGGGCCGTCGGGCGGCGGCACTACATCCGGCAGCTGACCAAGGTCTTCCGGCTCGACCCCACCTACGGCAGGCACATGAAGGCCGCTTGACTACGCTGATCGCGTGCTCCTCAGCGACCGTGACCTCCGTAAAGAGCTCGACGCCGGCCGTCTCGGCGTCGACCCGTTCGACCCGACGATGGTCCAGCCGTCGAGCATCGACGTGCGCCTCGACCGCTACTTCCGCGTGTTCGACAACAGCAAGTACACCCACATCGACCCGCAGCTTCAGCAGGACGAGCTGACGTCGCTGGTCGAAAAAGAGGGCGAGGACCCGTTCGTCCTCCACCCGGGTGAGTTCGTGCTGGGTTCGACGTTCGAGGCCGTCACGCTCGCCGACGACCTCGCCGGCCGCCTGGAGGGCAAGTCCTCCCTCGGCCGCCTCGGCCTGCTCACCCACTCCACCGCGGGCTTCATCGACCCCGGCTTCTCCGGCCACATCACGCTGGAGCTGTCGAACGTGGCCAACCTGCCGATCACGCTCTGGCCGGGAATGAAGATCGGCCAGCTCTGCATCTTCCGCCTGTCCAGCGCCGCGGAGTTCCCGTACGGCTCCAACGAGGCCGGCTCGCGCTACCAGGGGCAGCGGGGGCCGACCCCGAGCCGCGCGTACAAGAACTTCCACCGCGTGGACACCTGGCGCTAAGCCACCGGCGCTTCCCACTCGATCCGGTGCTGCCACATGAAGGCGTTCGGGTCCTCCGCCGGCGGGTTCTTGAACGCCCGCGTGATGAAGAAGTCCCGGATCACCCGTCCGACGGGTCCGGCCGCCTTCGCGTCGCCGTTGCGCTTGCCGCGCTCGACGACGGCTTCGACGCGCTCTCGCCGGAGTCCTTCGTAGACGCCCAGTGCTTCCGGGATCGAAGGCACGTCACGCAGGCATCGCGCCAGCGTGACGGCGTCTTCGATGGCCATCGCGGCACCCTGACCCGCGGCCGGTGAGGTCGCGTGCGCGGCGTCGCCGATGATCACCATCCGGCCGGTCCGCCAGGTCGGCACGCTCGGGAAGTCATACGTCGCCCAAGGTCGGTAGACCTCCCGCGTCGCGCGCACGATCTCGACGGCCGGGGTGCGGTCCACCGCCAGGTGCCGGATCAGGTCTTCGCGCCAGGCGTCGCCGGTCATCGTGGCGAGCTCGGCCTGGGAGGGATCATGCTTCCGGGGGACGTTCGCGAACCACCAGACACCACCGTCCGGATGGACGACGTGGGCGAAGAACAGCCGTTTGCCGAAGGTCATGTGCATGACTCCGGGTTCGGCGTCCAGTCGCAACCCCTCGGCCAGGCCGCCGGTGTTCAGCAGCGGCACGTAGCGCGGCGAAGGCGCTTGCGGATCGATGATCCGCCGCACCCGCGACCGCAGACCGTCCGCGCCGACCAGGAGATCGCCCTCTGACGAGGTGCCGTCCTCGAACGTCGCACGCACGCCACCGGCGGTCTCGCTCGCCTCGGCCAGACGCTTGCCGTAGCGGACCTCGATGCCGCGTCGGACGGCTTCGTCGCGAAGGCTGATGTAGAGATCCGAGCGCAGCACGGTCTGGCTCACGGTCCCGTCCGGCAGCGGCCCGCCGAGGGGGAAGTCTCCGACCTCGCGGCCGTTCCCCAGGTGCATCTTGATTCTCGGGGTGTCGAACCCCAGGTTCTTGACCAGGTCTTTCAGGCCGAGCGGCGCCAGCGCGTCCAGCCCGTTCACCGCGAGCGTCAGGAACGCGCCGACGCCTTCAGCGGTCCGGCCGTACGCCTCGTGGATCACCGGTTGGTGCCCCGTCTCGTGCAGTGCGATCGCCGTGATCGTGCCCGCGATACCCCCACCGGCGATCAGTACCTTCGCCATATCGTTCACCTCATCGAATCTCTTAGAAACTAATTCGTTCTGTCGAACTAAATACTCGGTTAGGCTGGAGGGCGTGTCAAGTGAGCGAGCGGAACTGGTCGAGCGGATCCTCAGCGGGTCGCGGGCACTGTCGACCGAGACGGTCATGTTCCATACGGTCATCGCCGAGCAGAGCGGGCTTTCGGCCGTCGAGGCGAAGGTGTCGGATTACTTGGCCCGCTTCGGCCCGCAGACGCCGAAGGCGCTCTCGCAGCTCTCGGGACTCGCGCCGGCGTCGATCACCGCGCTCATTGACAGGCTCGAAGGCAAGGGGATCGTCGCGCGGAAGCCGCATCCCGAAGACCGGCGGAAGGTGCTCATCGAGATCGACGGCGCCCGGATGGCCGCCGCCGCTCCGCTGTGGGATCACCTGGTGAAATCGGTACGCGAAGCCTGCGAGAAGTACACGGACAGTGAACTTGACGCGGTGATCAGGTTCCTCGCGGACGCCACCGCTATCACTCACGACTCGACAAGTCTGATCACCCGAAGGCGCGAGCCCGAGCGCGACCGCTGACCGGTATTACTACTTTCGGGGGTATTGCCGTAACCAGTTCGTGATAGTTTTCGGCCCCGTGTCCCCCAATAGAGCGCGAAGCCGGTTACTGCTTGTATCACTCAGCTTCCTGTTGGGCGGTGTGATCGCCAGCGCGAGCTACTTGATGGTGACCGATCGGTTCGAGGGCACTGCGCTGAGTAACCTTTCCCTGAGTGTCCCCGACACCAAGGGCAGAGCCGGCGATTCGCTCGCGAAACCGCCTTCGTACTTCGGTCAGACGTCCTCCCCGGCGCCAGGCGCCCCCGGGTCCGGCTCGCCCGCCCCGACGTCCTCGGAAACCCCCACTTCCTCTTCGGCCCCGCCGAGTTCGTCCTCGGCGCCCGCGCCGCCGCCCGCTCCGGAGCCCGAGAAGCCCGCTCCCGTCCCCAGCAAGGCGCCCGCGCCGCCCCGTTCTTCGGACAGCTCGCTCGCCGGCCAGGTCATCGACCTCGTGAACGCCGAGCGTGCCGACGCGGGCTGCTCTCCGGTCAGCAACGAGTCGCACCTCGCCGCCGCGGCGCAGGGGCACAGCGACGACATGGCCGCGCGCAACTACTTCTCGCACACGACGCCCGAAGGCGTCACTTTCGACCAGCGCATCCGTGCCGCCGGCTACGACAAGCCCGGCGCCGAGAACATCGCCAAGGGCCAGACGACGCCCGCGAAGGTGATGGACGCGTGGATGAACTCCGAAGGCCACCGCGCGAACATCCTCAACTGCAAGCTGAAGAAGATCGGCGTCGGCGTGGCCACCAAGGGCATGGTCTGGACGCAGAACTTCGGCTACTGACCCTTTTCCCATCGTTCGGCGATGTCGCCGTAGCGAGCCAGTACCGCCGCGCGTAGCTCGGGATCCGTGCGCGGGACCGGTTCGAGGAACACCTCGGTGACATCGCCGAACGCCTCCGTCAGTTCGGCCGCCAGCCGGACGCAGGCACGTTCGACGTCCGACGCGCCCAGTGAGTCGTCGAAGTCGACGCGGGCGCAGACGAGGACCTGGTCGGTGCCCATGAGCATGGTCTGCAGGTCGACGACGGCCTCGATCTCGGGCGCGGCCACCAGGTGGTCCCGCACTCCGCGCACCAGCCTCGGGTCGGCCTGCCTGCCGATCAGCAGGCCGCGGTTGGTGCGGCCGAGCACGTAGGCGACCAGCGCCAGCAGGACACCGATCGCGATCGACGCCGCACCGTCCCAGACATGCGAACCGGTGAGCTGGTGCAGGCCGATCCCGGCGAACGCGAGCAGCAGGCCGATCAGTGCCGCGGAGTCCTCGAACAGGACGGTCTTCGGGGCCGGGTCGTCGATCATCCGCAGGTAGACCGACACCTTCTGGCCCGACTCGGCGGCGTCGCGCCGCACCTGCCGGACGGCCTGAAGCCACGAGACCGATTCGAGCGCGAAAGCGATGGCGAGCACGATGTAGCCCACGATCGGGTCGGACTGTTCGGTCGCTTCGCCGAACACCGTCGAGAAGCCCTCGTAGAGCGCGAACATCGCTCCGGAGGCGAAGATCGACACCGCCGCCAGCAACGACCAGAAGTACCGCTCCTTGCCGTAGCCGAAGGGGTGGACGCGGTCGGCGGGCCGGTCCGAGCGTTTCAGCGCGGTCAGCAGGAGGACTTCGGTGATCGTGTCGGCCACCGAGTGCACGGCCTCCGAGAGCATCGCGCCGGAGCCGGTGATGATCCCGGCGATCAGTTTCATCACCGCGATGGCGAGGTTGACCCCGCCGGCCAGCAGGACGGTCAGGGTGCTTTCGCCGCCGGATTCTTCACTCACCTTCGGCAGCGTAGCGCCGAATGGCGGATCTCACAGTTGACGCAAACCCTGCAGGACCCGTTCCATCAGCGCGAGCGCCGGATGTCCATCGAATTCAGCTTGCGTTTCATGAACGGTGACCAGACCGAGTTCGGCCATATCACCCAAAAGGACCTTTGCAACGCCGAGCGGAACACTGAGTGAAGCGGCTACTTCCGCGACCGAAGTCGGACGGCGGCAGAGTGATCGGACCGAATGGAATTCGACGCTGAACCCCGGCGCGCTCCAGGGCGCGTCGGCGCGCACCGAGATCATCGCCTCGATGGCGAAGTTCCGCTTGGACTGCGTGCGTCCGCCTGTGCGGACGTACGGGCGAACGCGCGTGCGTTGCTGGCGCGGCGGTTGCTGGCGCGGAGGGCGGCGGGCGGCCGGAATGCTGGGGATGGTCGCTTCCTGCGCCAGGCGGGCCAGCGCGATGGCGGAGGGAAAGCGGGACGGTTGGCGACCTGTCGACGATCCCGGCATCGCGAGGCGGTGTTCGGTGCCCGTGCGGAGTTCGTGACGGTTGCCCATTGAAATTCCTCGCCCCTTTTCTGCGATCGCCGAAAGGAACCTCGCGGACGGCGACGGCAACGAGGAAACGCCAGCTTATCGCCGCCGTGTACCGCCGAACGGGTATCGGAAGGGAATGGTCTAGTCCAAATAAATTCGAAGGGGACTTTCTCTCGCACATAATGCGAGAAAAGTCCCCTCCGGCCTTGACGTTCTACTTGTCCTCCTCCGGAAGCGGGGTTCCGGTGGGCGTTTCGTCGGTCGGCACTTCCGTGTCGCCGTCGAGTTCAGCATCTGAGACGGCGTCCAGTGACGGCGCGCCCGCCGGGACCAGCTGCGGCTCCGGCTTCCGCTTGACCGCGGTCAGCAGCAGCTGCGCGACGTCGACGATCTCGACCTTCTCGCTCGCCTGGCCGTCGGCCTGGCGCGCGGTGAGGCCGTCGTTGAGCATCACCTTGCAGAACGGGCAGCCGGTCGCGATCTTCGACGGCGCGGTGCCGAGCGCCTCGTCCACGCGCTCGACGTTGATCCGCTTGCCGATCTTCTCTTCCATCCACATCCGCGCACCGCCGGCGCCGCAGCACATCGAGCGGTCGCCGTGCCGCGGCATTTCCCGCAGCTGCGCGCCCGAAGCGGTGACGAGCTCGCGCGGAGCGTCGTAGACCTTGTTGTGGCGGCCGAGATAGCAGGGGTCGTGGTAGGTGACGTCCTCGGCGACCGCGGCCACCGGGGTCAGGTGCTTCTCCCGCACCAGGCGGTTGAGCAGCTGCGTGTGGTGCACGACGTCGAACTGGCCGCCCAGTTCCGGGTACTCGTTGGCGAGGGTGTTGAAGCAGTGCGCACAGGTGACGACCACCTTGCGCGCCTTGCGTTCGCGGCCCTCGAACACCGAGTTCAGCACCTCGACGTTCTGCTGCGCGAGCATCTGGAAGAGGAACTCGTTGCCCGCACGGCGGGCCGGGTCACCGGTGCAGGTCTCCTCGGAGCCGAGCACCGTGTACTTGACGCCCGCGATGTGCAGCAGTTCCGCGACGGCGCGCGTCGTCTTCTTCGCGCGGTCCTCGAACGCACCGGCGCAGCCGACCCAGAAGAGGTACTCGGCGTCGCCGAGGTCGCCGTCGAACACCGGCACCTCGAACTCCAGGTCCTCGGTCCAGGCGAGCCGGTCCTTGGCGTTCTGGCCCCACGGGTTGCCCTTGTTCTCCAGGTTCTTGAACATGCCGTTCAGCTCGCTGGGGAACGACGACTCGATCATCACCTGGTACCGGCGCATGTCGACGATGTGGTCGACGTGCTCGATGTCCACCGGGCACTGCTCGACGCAGGCACCGCAGGAGGTGCAGGACCACAGCACGTCGGGGTCGATGACGCCGCCGTCGTCGCCGATGAGCGCCTTCTGCGACTCCGCGATCGCGAGCACGTCGATGCCCGCGTACATGTCGTCGCCGGACAGGCCGACCTCGTCGCCCGCCATGTCGCGCTTGCCGCCCGCGAGCAGGTACGGCGCCTTCGCGTAGGCGTGGTCGCGAAGCTGCGTGATGAGCAGCTTCGGCGAAAGCGGCTTACCGGTGTTCCACGCGGGGCACTGCGACTGGCAACGGCCGCATTCGGTGCAGGTGGAGAAGTCGAGCCAGCCCTTCCAGCTGAAGTCCTCGACCTTGCCGACGCCGAAGGTGTCCTCGTCCGGGTCCGCCTCTTCGAGGTCGAGGACCTTGCCGTTGCTCATCATCGGCTTGAGCGCGCCGAGCGCGACGCCGCCGTCGGCCTCGCGCTTGAAGTAGATGTTGAAGAAGGCGCTGAACCGGTGCCAGGCGATGCCCATGGTCATCGTGCGGGCGATGACGATCAGCCAGATCGTGGCGCTCATCAGCTTGACGAACGCGAACACCGAGACCAGGTTCGGGCTGGCGGGCAGCAGCAGGCCGACCGGGTGCGAGACGAACGCGGCCCAGACCGGGGTGTCGTGGACGTGCAGCGCGGACTTCGCGGCGCGGACGCCGATGATGCCGATGCCCTCGATGAGCACGACGGCTTCGATGAAGTACGCCCACTTGAAGTTGGAGCCCTGGAAGCGGGACTGCCGGTCGGCGCGGCGCGGGTGGTTCTTCTGGCGCACCCAGATCAGGACCAGGATGCCGACGATGGTGCCGACCCCGAGCAGTTCCATGAGCAGCTGGAACAGCGACCAGTCGTCGAGGATGGGCCAGCCCCAGGTGGGGACGAAGACCTCGCCGTACGCCTCGAACAGGGCGAGCGACCCGATCAGGAAGCCCCACATGACCAGCCAGTGGGCCGGGCCGACGCTCTTGACCTTGTTCATCCGGGTGTGCGCGGCGAATTCCTTGATCAAGGTCTTCATCCGCGCCGTGATCGGGCCGTTGCGGGTCGAGTCCGGCTGACCGAGGCGGATCACCCGCACGAAGCGGGCGATGGTCGCGAAGAACATTCCCCAGGCGACGACGCCGAGCAGGACCGCGATCCCGCCGAGCGTCAGCTGTACAGCGCCCATCGTCGGGTGCCTTTCGTCCGAATGAAGCGTGTGGTGGTTCGGGCAGACTAATGCTTCTTACTGATGGGTAACCCACTGACCGCGCCCAAGTCCCACCGATGTGGTGTACGCCTCTCTTTGTTTTAGGACGATCGTCCAGGTAGTTTTTGTGACGCGAGCGCACCTTCTGCTCGCGTTGGCCATTGCCGTAGAGGCGCCCCCGTGGTGTCGTGTTGATCGAGGTCGGGAGCGCGCACCAAGTGAAGATCCAGGTCGACGGCCGGAAGGCCCGCGGGGAGAAGCGGCGCGAGGAGATCATCGCGGCGGCGCTGCGCGTGATCGAACGCGACGGCGTCGCCGGCGTCACGCACCGGACGGTCGCCACCGAGGCGGGCGTGCCGACGGCCTCGACGACGTACCACTTCTCCAGCCTCGACGACCTGCTGATCGCGACCCTCATCTCGTGCGCCAGGGATATGGCGACCGAGGTCTACTGGATGATCGACCGCGCCCGTTCCCGCGGCAGCCGCGGCGCCGAAGAGGTCGCCGGGCTGCTCGCGCAGGCGCTGGGCCCGCAGCGAGGCCGGACGATGGCGGAGTACGAGCTGTACCTGCTGGCCGCGCGCAAACCCGAGCTGCGGCCCGCCGCGCGGCGCTGGCTGGACGTGCTCACCTCGATGGTCCGGCACGACGACGAGGTCGCCTTCCGGGTGTTCCTCGCCGGTATCGACGGCCTGCTGATCCAGGGCCTCATCGACGACGAGCCGCCCTCGGCCGATGAGCTGCGGCCGGTGGTGGACTACCTCCTGAAACCCCGTTGACCCTCCCGGTAACTTTCGGATCATGAGGACTGTCGGCGACTACGAACTGGACGACGACCCGGCGCGGGTGGATCTCGAAGTGGTGTGGAAGTTCCTCTCCACCGACGCCTACTGGGGCAAGTGGCGTGACCGGGAGATGATCGAGAAGGTCGTCCGGAACTCGTGGCGCGTCGTCGGCGCGTACGAGACTTCGAGCGGCCGTCTGGTCGGGTTCGCGCGGGCGTTCTCGGACAGCATCGGCAGCGCCTACCTCGCGGACGTCTTCGTCGTCGAAGAGGCGCGCGGCACGGGACTGGGCAAGGAACTGGTCCGGGAGATGGTCGACAACGGGCCGGGCGCCGAGTTCCGGTGGATGCTGCACACCGCCGACGCGCACGACCTCTACCGCCCGTTCGGCTTCGGTGACCCCCCGGCCGGCCAGTACATGGAACGGTCCCGCCCTAAAGGTGCGTGAGGGCCACCCTCAGGGACTCTGAGTCCCTGAGGGTGGCCCTCACGCGCTTGGGGAAGCTTGCGCTCAGCCCTTGTTTTCGTACAGGGCGGTGAGGGTGGCCCGGGCGATGCCGTGGCCGAAGATGTTGAAGCCGAGGAAAGCGGGCGTCGCGTCTTCGCCGACTTCCAGCTTCTCGACGTCGAGCGCGTGCACCGTGAAGATGTACCGGTGCGGCCCGTGCCCGGGAGGCGGGGCGGCGCCGAGGAACTGCTTCACGCCGCCGTCCCCCTTCAGGGTGATGGCGCCCTCCGGCAGCCCGGACCCGGCCTCGTCGCCCGCGTTCGCCGCCAGCGCGGTCACCGACGCGGGGATGTCGAACACGGCCCAGTGCCAGAAACCGCTCGCGGTCGGGGCGTCAGGGTCGTAACAAGTCACGGCGAAACTCTTGGTCTCGGCGGGAAAGCCGTCCCACGAGAGCTGCGGTGACCGATCTTCGCCGCCCGCGCCGAAGATCCCGGACACCTGGGGTGTCGGCAGGAAGCCGCCTTCCTCGATGTCGGTGCTGCTCACCGTGAAGGCAGGCAGATCGGGCAGGAAGTCGTACGGATCGGGTGCCTGCGGCATGCGTCCTCCTGGGTGTGGAACCGGTGACTCCGCCAGGTTAGGACCCCGAGGACCCCGGCGCGGGATCAGGGACGATCCCGGGGGTTACCCCTATGTTCAGTCCGCCGCGGTGCCCTTAGCGTCGAGCTACACGAAACCTGCTCCGGAGGGACTCAAGACCATGGCGCGCCCACTCCTCGCAATCGGAGGCATCGCCCTGATCGGCGTCGGTGTCTTCACCGGCCTCGGCTGGTGGTGGCCGTCCGACGCGGAGGCGACCGCCGAACTGACCCAGACGATCAAGAGTGTCCGCATCGAAAACGGCGAGGGCGGCATCAAGATCCGTACGGGCAACGGTCCGGCGAAGGTCCACCAGGAGTTCGAGTACCGCTGGAACAAGCCGGGTGACGCCTTCCGCATGGACGGCGACACCCTGGTCCTGGCGGACTGCGGGAACAACTGCGAGGTCCGCTACGACGTGATGATCCCGGCGGGTATCCCGGTCACGGGCAGCCTCGACTCGGGGTCGCTCGACATCGCCGGTGTGTCCACTGTGGACGTCCGCGTCGACAGTGGCAGCGTCGAGGTGAGCGACGTCCCCGGCACGGTGAAGGTGCAGTCCGACTCCGGCCGCGTGGAACTCGCGAACATCGGGCAGGACGCCACCGTCAACGCGAGTTCCGGCTCGATCAAGGGCGAGCGGCTCGGCGGCAACGTCGACGTGCGCGCCGACAGCGGCCGTATCGAACTCGAACTGGTCAAGGCCGCCAACGTCAAGGCGCAGAGCGACAGCGGCTCGATCGAGGTCACCGTCCCGTCGGGCGACTACAACGTCACCGGCAGCTCCGACAGCGGCAGGCGCGACATCGACGTGAACCAGACCAGCTCGGCCCAGTACAAGCTCGATCTCAACACCGACAGCGGAAGCGTCAAGGTCCAAGCGGCCTGACGGACAATCGGGGGAACTCTTTCTCATGGGGAACAAAGAACGGCGCGTCCTCGGCGCGCTCGCACTCGGTGCGCTGGTGGCCTTCGGCATCGTCGGCTGCACCATCGAACGCCGCGAGACGCTGAGCGACGGCGAGCCCGTCACGGCGCAGATCACCGCGATCCGGGTGGACGTCCCGACCGGCCGGGTCGACGTCCGGGTGGAGGACGGGGCCCCGGTGTCGCTGCGCCGCGAGGTGACTTACACCGGGCGGAATCCCGGCAAGACGCACAGCGTCGAGAACGGCACGCTGGTCCTCGGCGGCTGCAGCCAGTGCGGGGTCGAATACGAGGTCGTGATCCCGCGTGAAATGGCGGTCTCCGGCGGAATCGGCACCGGCACGGTCCGGCTCGCCCGCGCCGCCGCGGTGGATCTCCGGGGCGAAACCGGGAATCTCGAGGTCCTGAGTTCGACCGGTCCGGTGAAACTGACCACCGGTACCGGGGATATCGAGGTCGGGCTGGCCAGGCCGGGTGCGGTCACCGCGAAGGCCGATACCGGGAAGGTCACCGTCACTGTTCCCGATGGCGCGTATCGCATCAACGCCAGCGCGGACACCGGTGGTGTCGAGACCGGCGGTGTGCGGCAGGACCAGGCTTCGCCGAACGTCCTGGACCTCAGGGCGGGCACCGGCAAGGTCACGGTGAAGCCGGTATGAGGACGGCCACGAAGGCGCTCGCCGCCGTCATCGCCCTGACCCTTCTTCCGCTTTCCGCGCTGCCGGCGTCCGCCGCGCCGCGGCTCGACTGGAAACCGTGCGCGACCGAAGCGTCGCCGACCCTCGAATGCGCGGACCTCGTTGTCCCGCTGGACCGGACGAGCGGCAAGACGATTTCGATCGCGCTGGCGAAACTGCCCGCGACCGATCCCGCGCGCCGCATCGGCTCCCTGCTGACGAACCCGGGCGGACCGGGCGGTTCCGGGGTCGAGGTGCTCAAGTACGGCGGCCAGGGCTTCGCGCTGGACAAACCGGAAATGGCCGAGGCGCGGCAGCGGTTCGACGTCATCGGCTTCGACCCGCGCGGTGTCGGGAACAGCAAACCCGCGGTCAGCTGCGGGCCGAACCTGCACGACCCCGCGGTCAGCCGGTTCCCGAAGAGCCGCGCGGACTACGAAAAGCTCATCGCGCACAACCGGGCTTCCGGCCAGGACTGTCTCAAGAGGACCGGACCGGAATTGTCCCATGTGGACACCTGGAGCGCCGCCGAGGACATCGAGTCGATCCGGGTCGCCCTCGGCGAACCGAAGGTCAACTGGCTCGGCGTCTCCTACGGGACGGAACTCGGCGCGGCGTACGCGGAGAAGTACCCGAAGCGGATCCGGACGATGGTGCTCGACGGCGCCGTCGACCACTCGCGGCCGACGCGCCAGGCCGTCCTCGACGAAGCCGTCGCGACCGAACGGGCGCTGAACGACTTCGCGAAGTGGTGCACGACGTCGGACGAGTGCGTGCTTCGCGGCAAAGACGTCCTCGCGACCTACGACGCGCTCATGCGGACGCCCGGAGGTGTCCCTTCGAAGCAACTCGGCCGCAACGTGACCGCCGAGGAGATGTCGTCCGGGGCCTACGGCTACCTGACCCTGCCGTTCCTGTGGCCCTACCTGGCCAAGGGGATCGAGGCCGCGACGGCCGGGAAGCCGGACGCCTACGGCCTCCTGCCCCACTCCCAGCTGGACCCGACGTACGGCGCGTATCGCTCCATCGGCTGCCACGACTTCGGCTCGCCCTTCACCGGGTACGCCGACCTGAAGGCCATGGAACTGACCGTGAAGGTCCTCGCGCCGCACAGCTGGCGGTATTCGGAGTTCTGGGACATGGCGAGCGGCTGTGCCGGCTGGCCCGTCGCGTCGGCCTACCTGCCGCGACCGCAGAAGGTCCGTGGCGCGGCGCCGATCCTCGTGGTCGGTGGCGAGCACGATCCGGCCACGCCGCTGGTGTGGGCCCGAGGGCTCGCGCGGAACATCGAGAATTCGGCGTTGCTGGTCGACGCCGGGTACGGGCACACCGGTCTGCTCAACTCGGCCTGTGTCCGCACCGAAGAGGTGAAATACCTGGTGAGCGGGCTCACACCCGGTCCCGGCATGGTCTGCCGGTAGGTCGGGAACAAGAAGCCCAGGTCGCTCGTTGAGCCGGGTACAAGGTTGAGTGCAGGTGGCTCAAGTCTGGCTTGACGGAAGCCGCACCATCCGGATAGAACTTGCGTAGTACCCACTCAAGGTGGGATCGAACACCCAGGTCACAAGCAAAGCAGGAGGATCACACCATGGCGCGAGCGGTCGGCATCGACCTCGGCACGACCAACTCGGTCGTAGCCGTCCTTGAGGGCGGCGAGCCGACGGTCATCGCCAACTCCGAAGGTTCCCGCACCACCCCGTCCGTCGTCGCCTTCGCCAAGAACGGCGAAGTGCTGACCGGACAGCCGGCGAAGAACCAGGCCGTGACGAACGTCGACCGCACCATCCGGTCGGTCAAGCGGCACGTCGGCACGGACTGGAAGACCGAGATCGACGGCAAGTCCTACACCTCGCAGGAGATCAGCGCCCGCGTGCTGATGAAGCTCAAGCGGGACGCCGAGGCGTACCTGGGCGAGACCATCACCGACGCGGTCATCACCGTCCCCGCCTACTTCGAGGACGCACAGCGGCAGGCCACCAAGGAGGCCGGGCAGATCGCCGGCCTGAACGTGCTCCGCATCGTCAACGAGCCGACCGCGGCCGCGCTGGCGTACGGCCTGGACAAGGGCGAGAAGGAACAGACCATCCTGGTCTTCGACCTCGGTGGCGGCACGTTCGACGTCTCGCTGCTGGAGATCGGCGAGGGCGTCGTCGAGGTCCGCGCGACCTCCGGTGACAACCACCTCGGTGGTGACGACTGGGACGAGCGCATCGTCACCTGGCTGGTCGACAAGTTCAAGTCGTCGAGCGGCATCGACCTCACCAAGGACAAGATGGCGCTCCAGCGCATCCGTGAGGCCGCCGAGAAGGCGAAGATCGAGCTGTCCAGCTCGAACTCCGCGGGCATCAACCTGCCGTACATCACCGTGGACGGCGACAAGAACCCGCTGTTCCTCGACGAGCAGCTTTCCCGCGCCGAGTTCCAGAAGATCACCTCGGACCTGCTCGAGCGCACCCGCAAGCCGTTCAACAACGTCATCCGTGACGCGGGTGTCGCTGTCGGCGACATCGACCACGTCGTGCTCGTCGGTGGTTCCACCCGCATGCCCGCCGTGTCGGACCTGGTCAAGGAGCTGACCGGCGGCCGCGAGCCGAACAAGGGCGTCAACCCGGACGAGGTCGTCGCCGTCGGCGCCGCGCTGCAGGCCGGCGTGCTCAAGGGCGAGGTCAAGGACGTCCTGCTGCTCGACGTGACCCCGCTTTCGCTGGGCATCGAGACCAAGGGCGGGGTGTTCACCAAGCTCATCGAGCGCAACACCACGATCCCGACCAAGCGTTCGGAGATCTTCTCCACCGCGGACGACAACCAGCCGTCGGTGCAGATCCAGGTGTTCCAGGGTGAGCGCGAGATCGCCGCGCACAACAAGAAGCTCGGCATGTTCGAGCTGACCGGCCTGCCGCCCGCCCCGCGTGGCGTGCCGCAGATCGAGGTCACCTTCGACATCGACGCCAACGGCATCGTGCACGTCCTCGCGAAGGACCTGGGCACGAACAAGGAGCAGTCGATGACGATCACCGGTGGCTCCGCGCTGCCGAAGGACGACATCGAGCGCATGGTCAAGGACGCCGAGGCGCACGCCGAAGAGGACAAGCAGCGCCGCGAGGAGGCGGAGACCCGCAACCAGGCGGAGACCCTCGTCTACCAGACGGAGAAGTTCGTCAAGGACAACGACGAGAAGCTGCCCGAGGACCTCAAGGGCAAGGTCAAGACCGCGATCGACGAGGCCAACGAGGCGCTCAAGGGCACCGACTCGGCGAAGATCCGCGAGTCCATCGAGAAGCTGAACACCGCTTCGCAGGAACTCGGCACGGCGCTCTACGCCAACGCGGCGGGCAACGCCGCCGATGAGGCCGCCGCGGGCGAAGGCGCGACCGGTGCCGCCGGTGGCACCGCGGGCGCCGGCTCGCAGGCCAAGGCCGATGACGTCGTTGACGCCGAAATCGTCGAAGAGGACGAGAAGGACAAGAAGTGACTGAACGCTACGACGAAACCGCGGGCCGGGGCCCGGAGGAACCGGTAGTCGTGCGGGACCGTCGGCGGATCGATCCGCTGACCGGTGAAATCCGCCCGGCCGCCCCGGCCGCCGAAAATCAGGATGGCCCCAAGCACGCCGCCCCGATCGACGAAGCCGTGGAGCCCTTGGCCCCCATCGAGCCGGAGCCCGCGACCCACGCGGGCCCCGGCCTCGGGGATTCCCTGGTGGACGATTCGGTGTCGGTGGCGTCCGGCCTGGAGAAGGAGCTGGCGGAACGCACCGCCGACCTCCAGCGTCTCCAGGCGGAGTACGCCAACTACCGCAAGCGGGTGGACCGCGACCGCGAACAGGTCGTCGCCGGCGCGAAGGCGTCGGTCGTCGGTGACCTGCTCCCGCTGCTCGACGACCTCGAGCGCGCGGAGCAGCACGGCGACCTGACCGGCGCTTTCAAGGCCGTCGGCGAAAAGCTGGTCGGCAGCCTGCAGCGCTCGGGTCTGGAGCCGTTCGGAACCGAAGGCGAGCCCTTCGACCCGAGCGTGCACCAGGCGGTCCAGCACAGCACGTCGCCGGACGTCGCGGGCCCGACGGTCACCACCGTCATGCGCCGCGGTTACCGCTTCGGCGAGCGCGTCCTGCGTCCGGCGATGGTCGGGGTCACCGACCACGAGCCCGGTGCGGCTCCGGTGGCCGAGGCCGTCCCGGTGGACCCGCCCGTGGGCGGCGAGCTCCCGCTCGACGGTGAGCTCTTCGATGAGAACAACCGCTGATCAGCGAAACGGCGTGAAAGGAGGAGACGTTCGGTGAGTGCACGGGAATGGATCGGTAAGGACTTCTACCGTGAGCTGGGCGTCTCCTCCGACGCCACCGCGGACGAGATCAAGAAGGCCTATCGCAAGCTGGCCAAGGAGAACCACCCCGACGCCAACGCGGGCAACGCGGAGGCGGAGAAGAAGTTCAAGGCGGTCTCCGAGGCCTACGGTGTGCTTTCCGACGCGTCCAAGCGCAAGGAGTACGACGAGGCACGTCGCCTCTTCGGCTCCGGCGGCCCGGGTGGTTTCGGCTTCCCGGGTGGTGGCGGTGGCGGTGGTTTCGACGTCGGCGACATCTTCGGGCAGCAGGGCCAGCAGCAGGCCGGTTTCGGCGGGCTCGGCGACATCCTCGGCGGTCTCTTCGGCCGCCGCGGCGCCGCCGGTGCCACGGCGAACCGGCCGCAGCGCGGCGCGGACGTCGAGACCGACGTCCGGATCGACTTCACCGAGGCGGTCAAGGGCGCGACCCTGCCGCTGCGGCTGTCGAGCCCGGCGACCTGTTCGACCTGTAGCGGCAGCGGCGCGAAGCCGGGGACTTCCCCGAGGACGTGTTCGACCTGCCAGGGGTCCGGGCTGGTCAGCCGGAGCCAGGGCGCTTTCGCCTTCTCCGAGCCGTGCCGCGATTGCCGCGGCCGCGGCACGATCATCGACGACCCCTGCCCGGAATGCGCGGGCGAGGGCATCAGCACCCGCACCCGCACGCTGACCGTGCGGATCCCGCCGGGCGTCAACGACGACCAGCGGATCCGGCTCGCCGGCCAGGGTGAACCGGGCCGCGGCGGCGCGCAGCCGGGCGATCTGTACGTCCGCGTGCACGTCGCACCGCATCCGGTGTTCGGGCGGCAGAATCTCGACCTGACGATCTCCGTGCCGGTGTCCTTCGCGGAACTGGCCCTCGGCGGCACGATCACCGTGCCGACGCTCGAGGGCAAGGTCTCGCTGAAGGTGCCGCAGGGCACGGCGAGCGGCCGCGTGCTTCGTGTGCGAGGCAAGGGAATCGCGAAACGGGACGGTGCGCAGGGCGATCTGCTGGTCACCCTGCAGGCGTCCATTCCGTCCAAAATGGACGACAAGGCCCGTGAGGCCCTGGAGGCCTACGCGGAGGCCATGTCCGAGCACGACCCACGACCGGAGATCACCGAACTTCTCGAAGGCAGGTGAGCATGATGTTCGGCGGGCTTCCGAACGATGCGGACGAGGACACCCCGGTGTTCGTCATCTCCGTCGCGGCGCAGCTTTCCGGCCTGCACGCGCAGACCCTGCGGTCCTATGACCGGCAGGGGCTCGTGTCCCCGGGCCGGACTTCGGGCGGTGGACGGCGCTATTCCATGCGGGATATCGCGTTGCTGCGCGAAGTGCAGCGACTGTCCCAATCGGACGGTGTCAACCTCGCCGGCATCAAGCGGATCATCGAGCTGGAGAACCAGGTCGACGCGCTCCGGGCGCGGATCGCGGAACTGACCGAAGAGGTCAGGGCCGCGTATCTCACCGCCGAACAGACGGCCGCGACCGTGCACGCCTCCTACCGCAAGGACCTCGTGACCTTGAGGCAGCAGACGGCACTCGTGGTCTGGAAACCCAAGAGGCGCAATTAGTCCTCTACTTGCCTGACGCCTTCCGGCGCCTGACCACGGTCAGAAGGCAAGTAGAGGACTAATTGCGTCATTGGCCGGGAACAAGAGCGCGGAGCTGCTGGACTTCGCCGGTGCGCGAGTCGACGACTCGCTGAGCGAAGGCCTTCGAGTCCGGGTTCTTGCCGTCCTTCAATTCCGTCCTCGCCAGCGCGACCCCGTTGTGCTGGTGCGCGACGAGGATGTCCACGAAGTCGAGGGTGAACTCCGGGCCATCCTTTTTGGACAGTGCTTCGAGCAGGCCCTTGTCCGTGAGCCCGTCGCCGCCGTGGTGATGGTGCGCGTGCGGATCCACCGAGCCGGTCTCGGGTTTGCCCCAGGCCTTCAGCCGGTTCCGCAGGTCGGACGTCTCGGACTGCTGCGTCGCCTCGATGGCCGCCGCGAGGTCCTTGAGCGGTTGCTGCTGCGCCTGTTTGGCGTGCACCAGCTTGACGATCTCCACCCCCTGATCGTTGTGGGCGGCCATCATCTGCAGGAACATCACGTCGGCGTCGTTGTACTCCGCGGACGCCGGGGCACCCGTGGCCGACTGGGGCACCGGGGAGAGCGGAGCACCGGCGGTGGAAGGTGAGCCATCACCGGTCCCGCAGCCCGCGAGGGCCACGAGACCGGCGACGAGAATCAGGCGGAACTTCACTGGCGAGTCCACAACGCCGGGGTGTTCGGCGGCTCCCAGCCCTGGATCGCCGTATGTGCCAGCTGGCAGCGGTAGCTCTGGCCGCCGTAGGTGACCGTGCTGCCGACCGAGTAGGCCGCGCCCGCCGCCCAGGTGCCGCCCGTGGGCGGGTTGGTGGTGCTGGACGGAGGATTCTGCGTCGTCGTGGCCGGCGGGTTGCTGGTGGTGGTGGTCGGCGGGTTGCCGCCCCCGCCGATCTGCAGGTCGATGCAGCTGTAGAAGGCCATCGGGGTGTCCGCGATGTTCCAGATGGCGAGCACCTTCTGGCGGCCGCTGAACCCGCTCAGGTTCACCGTGTGCGACGTCGGGTCCTTCGGCGCGGCGTTGTTGCCGCTGATGTCGGCGACCTTGGTGCCGCCGATGTAGTACTCGTAGTTCGTGGTCCGGTGGTAGGCGGTGAACTTCCAGTTGAAGGTCACGCTGTTGCCGACCGAGGCGGCGGGCCACGGCTTCGATTCGTCGTTGAGCTGCGCGAATCCCGGGACTCCGCCGTTGCAGCTGCGGAGGCCCTTGGGCCCTTCGACGCTCTGTGGTTCGTAGACGATGCTGCCGCAACCCGAGACTTTGCCCTGTGCGCAGTTCGCCTGGCGGCTGGGCGGGGACAACACGTAGCCGTGCGCGCTGGCCACCTGCGGGATGGCCACGATGGCGATCGGGGCGAGGATCGCACCGGCGGCGGCTGCCATGAGTTTGCGTTTGACGGTCATGCCGGCTCCTGGGATGGAACGACGGTGTTCCCGTGAAGGGGAGCAAGGTGGTCTAGAGCAATGTGGTCTAGACCATAAATCCGCCCGAGACCGCGGTCAATGATTCGCCGACCTACTGGTCCGGACAGCCCAGGCATAGCGGCTGATCGGCCTAATACGGACGAACTACCCGCGCTCAGTCCAGGGTGAAGGGGTCGTACTTGATCCTCGCCAGGTCGGTGCCGCCGGCGAGCAGCTTCGCGATGGTGGCGCGGATCATCGACGGCGAGCCGGCGACGAACACGTCGCGGTCCTTCCAGCCGCCGCGCTGGGCGACCGCCGCGGAGAGGGTGCCTCGATCGCCGCCGGCGATGGTGCCTTCCTCGGTCACGGGGGTCACTGTCAGCCAAGGGCACATGACGGCCAGTCCGCGGAGGTCGTCGAGGGCGTAGAGGTCTTCCGGCTTCCGGCCGCCGAAGAACAGGTGCACCGGCGGGTTGTGCTTCCAGCGCGACATCTCGTCGAGGATCGCGAGCAGCGGGGCGACACCGGTGCCGCCGCCGATCATCAGCAGCGGCCGGCTTTCGGTGTGATGGACCGAAAGCGCGCCCAGTGACGGGCCGAGGCGCCAGACGTCGCCGACCCTGGTGTGGTGGACGATCGCGCGCGAGACCCAGCCGCCGCGTACGGCGTGCACGTGGAACTCCATCGTCCCGTCGTCGTGCGGCGCGTTCGCCGGCGAGAAGTACCGCCACATCCGGGGCCGCTGCGGGACTTCGACGCTGACGTAACCGCCGGCCCGATAAGGCAGCGGCTGTTCGGTCCGCACCTTGATGACGGCGACGTCGCGGGCGGCGCGGCGGTGCTCGACCACGGTGGCCTTCCACCACGCGGGGCCGACCTCCTTGCCCGCGGCTTCCCGCATGCTCTTCGCGATGATGCCGTACGCGGTGACCCAGGCGTCCTCGAGTTCGGGCGTCCAGTCGTCCTTCAGGAACCGTTTGAGGGCGGCGATCAACGCGACGCCGACGGCGTCATAATGCCGGCCGAGCACGTCGAACTTCCGGTGGTCGCGGCCGAGCTGGCAGAGAAAGGTGGTCAGCTCGTCGGGCCGGTCCACCATCTGTACGACGTAGACCAAGGCCCGCAGCAGGCGATTCCTTTGTGTCGCCATGTTGATCGGGAACAACGCCCTGGCGTCCGGCGAAACGGAGAAGAGGACCCCGTAGAAGTACTGGGACAGCTCGTCGGCTTTCGCTTCGACAGAAGCAAAACTCTCTCTGATGAGTTCGGCCATCCGAACGGTCTTGTCGGCCGCCGGCACTTCGACCAGGGGCGGGACCGGAACGGGGACGGTGTCAGGTGGCCGGGTTCTCGACGGTGAAGATCTCGACGAACTCGGTGGATGCTCGTATTTCACGGATTCGGCAGTCATGGGTGAACGATGTTCTCCAGTTGTATCGGGCATATTCTCCAGACCCGATGTCGTGATGGTGCTCGTGTTCCCCCGAGGGGATCCGACTGTATGCCCGAACGTCGTAAAAGGATCCACCAATGGATGTTTCCCGCTCGATCGGACCAAGATATATACGCGCCGTCAACCCCATCTGGCGCTCGGTAAAGGTGATCATGCAGGACGATTTTCGTGCCCCACCAGTGGTTTTCGCCAGTTCTCGGCAAAACGTGATCCGCCGATCGGGTGGCTTTCTTTCCGTGAATACCGAGTAACGTAACGATGCGCGGCGGTGTACTGATCAGCACTGCGAAATCGCATTCACTGACGCGGTGAAAGCACAGCCGGTGATCTTTGGGCGAGCGAGGAGAAAGGCCTGCTAGTCGATGGTGAAGGGGTCGTATGTGATCTGGTCGAGCGCGCTGCCGGCGACCAGCATCCGGGACACCGTGGCCCGGATCATCGTGGGCGAGCCGGAGACGAGAATGCGGTGACCGGGCCAGGATCCGTACTGGGTAACGGCTTCCGCGAGGGTGCCGGTTTCACATCCCGGGACGTCGTCGCCGCGCTCGACCACCGGGGTGACGGTGAGCCACGGGTTCGTGGCCGCGAGCGCGCGCAACTCGTCGAGGTCGTACAGGTCCTCACGCGACGGTCCACCGTAGAACAGGTGCACCTTCGGATTGTCGCCCCACTGCGCGAGGTCGTCCAGAATGGCGCGAAGCGGCGCGACCCCGGTACCGCCCGCGATCATCAGCACGTCGCGGCCGGCGGCCCGGTCGACCGAAAGCCTGCCGAGCGGCGGGCCGAGACGCCAGACGTCGCCGGACTGCGTGTGGCTGACGATGGCCCGCGAGACCCAGCCGCCGTCGACGGCGCGCACGTGGAACTCGATGCCACCGTCCTCGCGGGGAGCGTTCGCCGGGGACAGATAGCGCCACAGCCGCGGCCGCTGCGGGACTTCGACGCTCATGTACTGGCCCGGCTGGTACGGCACCGGGAACTCGGGCTGGAGCCGGACCAGGGCGAGGTCCCAGGTGAGCCGGCGGTGTTCCAGCACGGTGGCCGACCACGACGCAGGATTCACGTCGGCCGCGGCGGCCTCCTGCATCGCGCGGGCGGCGATGGTGAACGCCTCCGCCCAGGCGCGTTCGACATCCGGGGTCCACTCCGGGCCGAGGTGGTTCTTGAGCGACGCGAGCAGCGCCGTCCCGACGGCTTCGTAGTGCCGCGGGATGACACCGAACTTGCGGTGGTCGCGGCCGAGCTGCGTCAGGAACGGGACGAGGTCGTCCGGCCGGTCCACCATCTGCACGATGTGGACCAGCGCGCGTACCAGCCTGCCCCGCTGGACCTCCATGTTGATCGGGAAGAAGTCCCGGGTGGCGGGCGCGAGGGTGAACAGCATCCCGTAGAAGAACTGCGAGATCTCCGGGACGAAGGGTTCCGACTTCGCCCAGGTGTCACGGATGAGCCGCACCATCGCGGTGACCGCTGGTGGGGCTTCCCTCGGCGCTGAAGACCGGGGAAGGGGACTGACCGCGTCGGCTGTCATGGGCTGGGATTCGCTGATCGGATAGTGCATACCGGAAGGGGATTCCGATTCTTCACGAACGAGACGCCGGACAAGACGGCTTTTCTGACATCTGGGCCCCGCGGTGGACCACTGGAGAAGAATTCACAGATCGTTCACCTCTCCGGTCAGTGCCTGTCGGCCGGTCGGCTGGTTCCGGCTCGCCCGCGAGACTAGCTGCCGGGAGGCCTTTTGCCCGCATCGTTGCTCCGGACGGGTGTACTGGAGTCCAGGTGGCAGTGGGGGATCTCACGAGGTTAATAGTTGCCTTACGCAAGTGTCGCCGAATAAAGTTGTACTGTACAAGTAGCTTGGAGGACAAGTGGTCAGCTCCGCCGACGACGCCAGGGTCGAACTGATGCGTGAGCTGAAGGCCGCCTCCCAGCTGCAGCACGCTTGGATCATGCAGGCCTGGCAGGCCGACCCGGGGCTTCATCCCGCCGCCGCGATGCTGCTTTCCGACCTGGCGAAGTACGGCGAAGCCCGGCCCTCGGAACTGGCCAAACGACGGTTCGTGGACCTTTCGGTGGTGAGCCGCCAGATCGCCCAGCTGTCCGCCGCCGGGATGGTCGACCGCCGCCCCGCGCCCGAGGACGGCCGCGCGTCGATCATCAGCATCTCCGCGCAGGGACACGAGGAGTTGTCCCGCCGCCGGGCCGGGTATCTGGCGTTCATGGAACGCGCGCTCGGTGACTGGGACGAGGAAAAGGTCGTCGAACTGGCCACGCGGCTGGCGGAAATGAACACGGATGTCCGTGCGGCGCTCGGCGCGCAACCCTGCGACGTTTGACGGCGGCCGTTCTTACCCGTGGGTCTTGACTGAACGGACCTTTCGTAGCGCTCTCACCCCGGTAGCGTCGAAGCGGTGCGTAACCGGGTCGCGTTGCTGGTCGCCTTGGGAATCGACAACTTCGGCTCGGGACTGTTTCTCCCGCTGGGCCTTGTCTTCGTCATCCGGGTGGTGGGTCTTCCCCTCGCCCAAGCAGGGGCGGCGGTCACGCTCGGTGCGTTCGCCGGTCTCCTCGTTCCCGCGATCGCCGGGCGGTTCGTCGATCTGGTCGGCCCTCGGACGGTGATGATCTGCTCCCACCTCCTGCAGGCCGGTGGCGTGGGCGCGTATCTGCTGGCCGGCGGGTTCACCGGGATCGTCGGAGCGTCGGTCATGCTCGCGGCCGGGCAGCAGCTGTTCTACAGCTCGCAGTTCTCGCTCATAGCCGACGTCGCGGGCGATGGCCCGAAGGACCGGCCGTTCGCCGAAGCGGCGATGGTCCGCTCCGCGGGCTTCGGGCTCGGTGGCCTCGCGGCGGCCGGGCTCCTGGTGTGGATCGGGCCCCAAGGCCTCTACGTCGCGGTCCTGGTCGACGTCTTCACCTTCGTCGTCGCCGCGGCGATCCTCGCGACGATGGTCCCGTCCGTCCGGCGCTGCCCTCGGCGCCTCTCGACGCCCGCGCGGGTCTGGCGGAACCGGCCGTACCTGGCGCTGATCGTGTTCAGCGGGCTCTTCGCGCTCACGATGGACTTCTTCCTCATCGGGATGCCGGTGTACGTCTTCAACGCGCTGCAGGGCCCGCGGTGGCTTCCCGGCGCGATCATCGCCCTGCTCACCGTCGTCACCAGTCTGGGTGGTGTCGTCGCGTTGCGGGTCACCAGGAAGATGACCCGGATCGCCGCCATGCGCACGGGCTCCGCGTTGTTCGCGGTGTGGTGCCTGGCCTGCCTCGCGGTGGTGTTCGTGCCGCGCGTGCTCCAGCCGGTCTACCTGCTCGGCGCCACCCTGGTCCTGGCCGCGGGCGATCTCGCGTTCGGCCCGCGGTCCGGGGCGCTGGCCGAGGCCGCGGCGCCGCCGGAGGCGCGGGGGCGCTACTTGGCGGCCTTCCAATACGCGTTCACCCTCGCCGCCGTGATCGCTCCGGCCCTCGTCGCGTTGTTCTCCGTGGCAG
Organism: Amycolatopsis sp. lyj-112; assembly: GCF_046549055.1. Classification (NCBI taxonomy): domain Bacteria; kingdom Bacillati; phylum Actinomycetota; class Actinomycetes; order Pseudonocardiales; family Pseudonocardiaceae; genus Amycolatopsis; species Amycolatopsis sp. lyj-112. The sequence continues at coordinate 151,448 of NZ_JAJPWS010000013.1, forward strand.
TCTGGATCCCGTGGGTGCTCGTCGCCGCGTGCGCCTGCGCCGCCGTCGTCGGCCTCGGCCGGGTGGGCCCGCGCCTGCCCGCCGAGGCCGTCTCGCCGGGCGGAGGCTGACCGATTCAGAGTTGAGCGGAACAGACTCAACTTTCCTGACGTTGTACCTGTCGACCGACCAACGAGCATTACCCAGTACGAGGTGAGGGATGGACGCTTTCAACCCGACCACGAAGACCCAGCAGGCGATTTCGTCGGCGGCGCAGGCGGCCACGATGGCGGGGAACCCGCACGTGGCGGCCGCACACCTGCTCGGCGCCCTGCTGGCGCAGGGTGAGGGGCTGACCGCGCCGCTCCTGACCGCGGTCGGGGCCGACCCCGAGCAGGTGCACAAGGAGCTCGAGCCGCTGATCGGCGCGCTGCCGTCGGCGACCGGCGCCACCGTGTCGAGCCCGCAGTTCGACGCGAACGCGGTCAAGGCGCTGACGCACGCGCAGAAACTCGCGACCGAACTCGGCGACGAGTACGTCTCGACGGAGCACCTGCTCGTCGGCCTCGCCACCGAGGGCGGCCCGGTGGCCGACCTGCTCAAGCGGCACGGCGCCACCCCGGACGCGCTGCGCGAGGCGTTCGCGAAGGTCCGCGGGTCCGCGCGGATCACCAGCGCCGACCCGGAGAGCACCTTCAAGGCCCTGGAGAAGTACGGCGTCGACCTGACCGCGCGCGCCCGCGCCGGCGAACTCGACCCGGTGATCGGCCGGGACACCGAGATCCGCCGGGTGGTGCAGGTGCTGTCGCGGCGCACCAAGAACAACCCCGTGCTGATCGGCGAGCCCGGCGTCGGCAAGACGGCCATCGTCGAAGGCCTCGCACAGCGCATCATCGCCGGTGATGTGCCGGAATCGTTGCGCGGCAAGCGGGTCATCTCACTGGACCTCGGTTCGATGGTCGCGGGCGCCAAGTTCCGCGGCGAGTTCGAGGAGCGGCTGAAGGCTGTGCTCAAGGAGATCACCGACTCCGCGGGCGAGGTCGTCACCTTCATCGACGAGCTGCACACCATCGTCGGCGCCGGTGCGACCGGCGAAGGCGCGATGGACGCGGGCAACATGATCAAGCCGATGCTCGCCCGCGGCGAACTGCGGATGGTCGGCGCGACCACGCTCGACGAGTACCGCCAGCACATCGAGAAGGACGCCGCGCTGGAGCGGCGCTTCCAGCAGGTGCTGGTCGGCGAACCGTCCACAGAGGACACCATCGGCATCCTGCGCGGGCTCAAGGAGCGGTACGAGGTGCACCACGGGGTGCGCATCACCGACGCCGCGCTGGTCGCCGCCGCGACGTTGTCCGACCGCTACATCACCGCCCGGTTCCTGCCGGACAAGGCGATCGACCTGGTCGACGAGGCCGCGTCGAAGCTCCGCATGGAGATCGACTCGCGGCCGGTCGAGATCGACGTGGTCGAGCGCGCCGTGCGGCGGATGGAGATCGAGGAGATGGCGCTGTCCAAAGAGGACGACGTCCCCTCGAAGGAACGGCTCGCCGTCCTGCGTTCGGAGCTGGCCGAGAAGCGGGAGACGCTGACAGCGCTGACAGCGCGTTGGCAGAACGAGAAGGGCTCGATCGAGCGCGTCCGCGAACTCAAGGAGCAGCTGGAGCAGCTGCGCGGCGAGTCCGAGCGCGCCGAACGCGACGGCGACCTCGGCAAGGCCGCCGAACTCCGCTACGGCCGGATTCCCGCGCTGGAGAAGGAGTTCGAGGCCGCGACCGCCGAGAGCGAGGTCAGCCAGCAGAACGTCATGCTGAAGGAAGAGGTCGGCGCGGACGACGTCGCCGACGTGGTCAGCGCGTGGACCGGTATCCCGGCCGGACGGCTGCTGGAGGGCGAGACCGGCAAGCTGCTCCGGATGGAGGACGAGATCGGCAGGCGGGTCGTCGGGCAGAAGGAGGCCGTGCAGGTCGTCTCGGACGCGGTGCGCCGCACCCGGGCCGGCGTCGCGGACCCCGACCGGCCGACCGGTTCGTTCCTGTTCCTCGGCCCGACCGGTGTCGGCAAGACCGAACTGGCGAAGGCGCTGGCGGAGTTCCTGTTCGACGACGAGCGCGCGATGCTCCGGATCGACATGAGCGAGTACGCCGAGAAGCATTCGGTGGCGCGCCTGGTCGGTGCCCCGCCGGGCTACGTCGGCTACGACCAGGGCGGGCAGCTGACCGAGTCCGTCCGGCGGCGGCCGTATTCGGTGGTACTGCTGGACGAGGTCGAGAAGGCCCACCCCGACGTGTTCGACGTGCTCCTGCAGGTGCTCGACGACGGACGGCTCACCGACGGCCAGGGCCGCACGGTGGACTTCCGCAACACGATCCTGGTGCTGACCTCGAACCTCGGCTCACAGGCCATCGCCGACCCGGCGCTCGACGAGCGGCAGCGGCACGACGCCGTGATGGCGGTGGTGCAGCGGCAGTTCAAACCGGAGTTCCTGAACCGGTTGGACGACATCGTGGTGTTCCACGCGCTCGGCACCGACGAACTGACGTCCATTGTGGACATTCAGGTCGAGCGGCTCGCGTCGCGGCTCGCCCAGCGTCGCCTGACGCTGGAGGTCACCGCCGGGGCGCGCGAGTGGCTCGCCCTGAACGGCTTCGACCCGATCTACGGCGCGCGGCCGCTGCGGCGGCTGGTGCAGTCGGCGATCGGCGACAAGCTGGCGAAGCAGTTGCTGGGCGGTGAGGTCCGGGACGGCGACACCGTCCGGGTCGACATCCCCGCCCAGGAGGCATCCGACTCCTTAACGGTCGCCCGGGTGGACTAAGTCCGTGAAGGCCTCCTTGAGGGACTCTGAGTCCCTCAAGGAGGCCTTCACGGACTTCTGCCCGATTCGGTGGCGACACAGCGATTTGTCGACGTTTCGGCGGCTCTTCCGGCGTGCCACACCGAAAGGGGTGGCGCGACACGGCGCCCGGCGATCACCTCCGTCGAGCGCAGGGGGATACCCTGACGGTCGTGGGTATTCCGGCGTGGATCTGGTTCGTCGTCGCCGCCGTCGCGTTGGTGGCGGGGCTGGGGCTGCTCGCGGCCGACCGGGCGAAGGAAGGCTCTCGCAATCGCGAGAGGATGCGTTGGGCCGAGTTGCGCGGCTGGCAGTTCGTCGAGGAGGACGATCGGCTGCCGCGGCAGTGGTCCGGCGGCGCCATCGGTTACTTCGGCGCGCAGGCGGCGGTCAACGTCGTGGCCGGGTCCACCTTCACCTCCGACGGGCGCCGTCCCGTCTTCATCTTCGACATCGAGACCGAGGGCCAGATCCCGGCCGTCGTGGTCGCCGTGCGCTGCAACCGGGTGCACGAGGTGCCGCTGGAGCTGTGGCTGTCCAGCGTGCCGTTCCAGCGCCAGGACATGCCGGAGATGCTCGGCCCGATCGGCCAGCGCTACGCCTTCGCGGACGATTCCGAGGGCGCCCGCAAGGTGATCACGCAGGAACTCGTCGACGCGGCGGATTCGCTCGGCGGCGACGTCGGCGTGGCGTGGCTGGAGAACGAGTGGGTGCTCGCGAGCGTCGCCCCGAACGCCGGGCCGTCGCGGCTCGAGCGGCTGCTGCGCGACCTCGGCGAGATCGCCGACATCGTGGACCCGTTCGACGAGGACTACGACAACGCCCCGACCCCGGGCCGTCACTGGCAGTCCGAGACGGCCGACGACGTCGAGCCGCAGGACAGCGTCTAGAAATTCAGGACTGCTTGAGTTCCAGCGGCAGCGCGCCGAAGGTCACTCCGGTGTGCGTCGGCTGCTGACCGAGCAGCGTCAGGTCGAGTGTCCCGGACTGCCGGACGTTGCCCGCCTGCGTGGGATCGGTGGTGGGCAGGAGCCCGCGAGCCGACGTCGTCGTGGTGCCGTGGACGTGCGCGAGCTCGTCGACGCCGAGATCGCCGCTGATCGTGTTCGCGCCCGAGCCGGTCAGCCCGGCGCCCCGCTGGGCCAGGTTCGCGTCCTGCGAGGTCGTCACCAGCCCGGCCACCGGACCGGCGCTGCCACCGAGGGCGTGCTCCTGGCCGAGGCCGGCCCCCGAGGAGTCCAGGACGCCGCTGAACCGGCCGCCGCCGTGCTGCGCCGACGTCGTCCCGACCGCGGCGTACTCGCCGAGATCGACAGCGTGCCCGGACGAGCGTCCGGTTTCCAGTGCGCCGCCGAGGTCGCCGGCGAATCCGCCGTCGAGCCGCAGCGCGCGGTCGGTCCCGCCTCCGGTGTGCTGTTCGGTCTCGTTGATCACGCCGAACCCGGGCAGCGGGCGGACGGCGTGATAGGTCCCTTCGGACGCGCCGAACCCCCGGCCGTCCGCGGTGACGAGGGAGGCCTGGCCGGTGCGAGGATCGAGCGCGGCTTCGGTCAGCCGCGCGCCGGTCCGTTCGAGCTTGGTCTCGTTACCTGCCACGACGCTGCCGTAGCGGTCGAGTTTGACGGTGTCCCGTTGGCCCTGCGTGATCGTCTCGGCGGTCTTCGACGCGGTGAGCGCGCCGACCTTGTCCGGGCGGACCACGACGCCGTCGCGGCTCTCGACGCTTTCGCTGGTCGACCGGCGGACGTCCGCGATGATCTTCGCGTCGCCGAGGCTCTTGCTGTAGACGTTCCGTTCGGTGCTGTTCACGAAGCCGCGGAGGACGGAGTTGTCGCCCTCGGACGTGACGCCGATACCGCGATCGAGGGTGCCTTCGCGGTGGTGATCGAGCGGTAGCGGGACACTGCCGAGAGGGATCAACTGGTCTGTCTGGGTGGCCAGCGCCGTGGCCGGGCCGGCGAACAGCAGCGCCAGCGGCGCCGCGCCTGCCGCGACCTTGGGCAGATAGCTGGGCTTGCGCCGACTGTGCTTCCCCATGATCCGGGACGATACTTCCCGACCGGAATCGTCGCATGTCAGACCCCCACGAGGGGTAGTTTTCCGGTATGACACACACCGCCCTGATCACCGGCGCCACCGCCGGCATCGGCGCGCAGTTCGCGCGCAGGCTCGCCGCCGAGGCGTACGACCTGGTGCTCGTCGCCCGCGATCTCGACCGGCTGGAGAGCTTCGCCGCGGAACTGATCGAGGCGCACGGGGTCGACGTCGTCGTGCTGGCCGCCGATCTGTCCGAAGTGGATGGTCGGGCGCTGGTCGAGGCGCGGCTGGCCGAGGAGCCGGTGGACCTCCTGGTGAACAACGCGGGCTTCGGTCTCAACGGCGAGTTCTGGACCATTCCGCAGGACGCGTTGCAGCGTCAGCTGGACGTCAACGTCACGGCCGTCCTGCGGCTGACCCGTGCCGCGCTGCCCGCGATGATCGAACGCGGTGAGGGCGCGATCATCAACGTCAGCAGCGTCGCCGGGTTCTTCAGCGGACGCGGCTCGACGTACACGGCCAGCAAGAACTGGGTCACGTCGTTCACCGAGGGCATCGCGGCTTCGCTGCCGAAGGGCGTGCGGATGATGGCGCTCTGTCCCGGGTTCACCACCACGGAGTTCCACGAACGCGCGGGTCTCGACCGGCCGGGCCCCAAGGCGTTCTGGCTCGGCGTCGAGCAGGTGGTGGACGAGGCGCTCGCGGATCTGCGCCGCGGCAAGGTGATCTCGGTACCGAGCCTGCAGTACAAGGCGCTGGTGGCCGTCGGCGGCCTGCTGCCGCGGGCCGTGCTGCGCAAGCTCGGCGGCGGCTTCGGTGGCAAGGGCCGCACCTGAGGGCGCGACCCCTGCCGACCGGTCAGCGCGTGTAGGTGACGAAAGCCGCGCCGCTTTCGAGCACCTTGTGCCCGGCGAGTTTCCAGCTTTGCGGGTCGAAGGTGGCCTTGCGGGAGAAGAGCGGGATTCCGGTGCCGATCGTCAGCGGCGCCATCTTCAGGACGAGCCGGTCGATCTCGGGGTAGAGCGCCCCGGCGAGTTCGGCGCCGCCCACCAGCCAGATGTCCTTGCCGTCCTCCTGCTTCAGCTTCTGGACCGTGGCGATCGGATCGTCGGCGACCAGTTCGACGGCGGCGTCCGGGCTCTCGGTGAGCGTCCGCGAGAAGACCAGGTGACGCAGGTGCGGGAAGGCGTCGGTGACGCCGGCCTTGAGCCCGATCTCGTAGCTGCGCCGTCCTTCGACGACGGTGTCGAAGTGCGTGCCCTCCGCCGTCACGTTCAGCGCCGCGCGGGCGGGACCGGGCAGGGTCTCCGGGTACTCCGCGATCAGATGCTCGAGGTAGTCCGACGGAATCGGCCAGAACCCGTCGGGTCCGGTGGGGTCGGCGCCGTCCGGTCCCGCGATGAAACCGTCGAGGGTGGTGGCGACGTAGTACACGAGCTTGCGCATCCAGAGAATCCTTTCGAGTCGAGCCGAGTATGCCCGCCGTCCTTTGCCGCCAGGCCGGGGTAGGGCTCGCCCTACCCCGGAGACGGACGCTCGCCCCAGGGTGCTTCCGACCTGGGATTCCTAGGGTTTTCCCATGAACACTGGGTGGAACGGTGACGCGGTCCGGCTCGACGGCGTCCGCAAGGAGTACGGCAAGGGCGTCATCGCCCTGGACGGGGTGAGCCTCGCGTTCCCGCGCGGCGGGTTCACCGCGGTGATGGGCCCGTCGGGCTCGGGCAAGAGCACCTTCCTGCACTGCGCGGCCGGCCTGGACCGGCCGACGTCGGGGTCCGTCGTGCTCGACGGGCAGGAGCTGGCCGGGATGAGCGAGACGAAGCTGACCAAGCTGCGCCGCGACCGGGTCGGCTTCATCTTCCAGGCCTTCAATCTGCTCCCGGCGTTGACCGTCGAGCAGAACGTGACGCTCCCGCAGCAGCTCGCCGGCACCAGGCCGGACCGGCGGCTCGTCGAGGAGATCCTCGCCCGCGTCGGGCTGACCGGGCGCCGCAAGCACCTTCCCGGCGAACTCTCCGGCGGGCAGGCGCAGCGTGTCGCGATCGCGCGGGCGCTGGTCACCCGGCCCGCCGTGGTCTTCGCCGACGAACCGACCGGCGCGCTCGACACCCGCACGGCCGCCGAGGTCCTCGGGCTCCTGCGCGATTCGGTCCGCACGACCGGCCAGACCGTGATCATGGTGACGCACGACCCGATGGCCGCCTCGTACGCGGACCGTGTCGTCTTCCTGGCCGACGGCCGGATCGCGGACGAACTGCACGCGCCGACCGCGGACGTCGTCGCCGAACGCATGACCCACCTGGGTGCCTGGGGCCGTCCGGTATCTGCGGCGGGTGCGTGATGCTGCGACTCGCTTTCCGGACCTTGCGCCTGCGCAAGGGCGGTTTCATCGGCACCTTCATCGCCGTCTTCTTCGGCGCGCTGATCGTCGCCTCCTGTGGTGGCCTGATGGAGACCGGGATCCGGAGCAACGCGGAGCCGCAGCGGCTCGCGGCGGCGCCGATCCTCGTCACCGGCGATCAGTCGTTCGACATGCCCAACGAAGACCCGGCCTCCCTCGACTCCGACGACAAGCGCAAGTTCGAGACCGCGCGGCTTTCCGAGCGGGTCCGGCTCGACAGCGGCCTCGTCTCGCGGCTGCGGTCCGTCCCCGGCGTCTCGGACGTCGTCAGCGAAGTGAGCTTCCCGCTCGCGGCGGCCGGACAGCCGGCGCTCGGTCACGCTTGGGATTCCGCCGCGCTGACCCCGTACGCCCTGGTCGAGGGCGCCGCACCGGCCGCGGGTGAGGTCGTCGTCGAGTCGACGTCGGGGCTGAAGTCCGGCGATCGGGTCGAGGTCGCCTCCCGCGGGAAGACCGAGACCTTCCGGGTCGCCGGCGTGGCCGGTGCGCCGCGTTCGATCACCCAGTCCGCGGTGTTCTTCTCCGGCACCGACGCGGCCCGGCTCTCCGGCTACCCGGGCAAGGCCGACGTCATCGGCGTCTTCACCGAGCCGGGCGCCGACGTCGAAGCGGTGCGGGCAAGCGTGGTCAAGGCCGCCGGTGGGGCGACCGTTCTGAGCGGTCTCGACCGCGGCGTCGCGGAATTCCCCGAGGCCGATTCGAGTGGTTCCAACCTGATCGTCATCGCCGCGGTGTCCGGCGGGCTTTCGGTGATGGTCGCGATGTTCGTCGTCGCCAGCACGCTGAGCCTGTCCACCCAGCAGCGCTCACGCGAACTCGCGCTGATGCGGGCGATCGGCACGACCCCGCGCCAGTTGCGGCGCATGGTGCTCGGCGAGGCGCTGGCCGTCGGCCTGCTCGCCACCGCGCTCGCCGCGGTACTGGGTCCGTTCCTCGGAGAGTGGCTGTTCGATCAGCTCGTCGAAAACGGTGTCGTGCCCGGGGTGCTGCGGTTCTACCAAGGCTGGCTCCCCGCCGTGGTCGGTGCGGGCGCCGCGATGCTCGCGGTGTTCATCGCCGCCTTCGTCGCCGGCCGTCGTGCCGGCAAGATCCGGCCGACCGAGGCGCTCGCCGAAGCGGCGGTCACCCGCCGGTGGCTGACGCCGACGCGTGTCGTGCTCGCCGTGCTCTGCTTCGGTGGCGGCACCGCGCTGGCCATCGTGACCGTCGCGGTGATGAGCGGCCCGGTCGCGGCCAGCACCGCCGGCCCGGCGGTGATCCTGTGGGCGCTCGGCGTCGCGATGATCACGCCCGGCGTCGCGAAGGTGATGACGGCGATCCTGCAGTGGCCGATGCGCCTGCTCGGCGGCATCGACGGCCGTCTCGCCGTGCTCAACACCCGCGCCGGAATCGTCCGGGCGGCCGGTGCGGTCACCCCGATCATGCTCGCGGTGGGCATCGCGACCGCGAACATCTACCTGCAGACCACCCAGCAGGAACTGGCGGATCAGGCGTTCACCGAAGACGTCCGCGCCGACGCCGTGATCGGCTCGGCGGCCGGCGGGCTGTCACCGGACCTCGTCGGGCGGATCCAGTCCGTTCCCGGTGTCGCCGGTGCTTCCGAGTACGTCACGAGCAACGTGTTCGTCGAGGCGCCGTACGACGACTCCGACGAGGGGCGCCCGGCGATCGGCCTCACCGCGTCCGGCGCGGGGGCGACGACCGCCACGAAGGTGACCGAGGGCAGCCTCGACGCGCTGACCGGCGCCACGATCGCGCTCCCGGAGGTCTTCGCGAAGGACTTCTCCCGCGGAGTCGGCGACACGCTGAGCCTGAGGCTCGGTGACGGCACCCCGATCGACGTCCGGGTGGTCGCGCTGACCAGTCAGCGTCCCGGTTTCGAGAGCCTGCTGCTCCCGGCCGGCCTGCTGGCCCCGCACACCACCGCCGGGCTCGCCCAGCAGGTGCTCGTCCGCGCGGCGCCGGACGTCGATCCGGCGGCGCTGACCGAACGGCTCCGCGAGGCGACGGCCGGGCAGCCGGTGTCCGTCGGCGACCGGAACGCGCTCGTCGCGGCCCACGCGAAGGACCAGGCCGTCGGCGCGTGGGTGAACTACCTGCTGGTCGGGATGATCATCGCCTACACGGTGATTTCGGTGGCCAACACGCTGGTGATGGCGACCATGCGGCGGCGTCGCGAATTCGGCCTGCAGCGGCTCACCGGCTCGACCAGGGCACAGGTGCTGCGGATGGCCGGGTTCGAAGGCGGGCTCGTCGCGTTGATCGGGATCGTGCTCGGCACCGTCGTCTCGGCCGGCGCGATCGTCCCGTTCTGCCTGGTGGCGACGGATTCCCTGCTGCCGATGGGGTCCCCGCTGATCTACCTGAGCATCATCGGGATCGCCGCGGCGCTCGCCCTGACGGCGACGCTGCTCCCGGCCTGGGCGGCGACCCGTGGCCCGGCCGTGGACGCCGCGACGTCCGGCAGTGACTGAGTACGCATCGGGGATCCACCCCGGGGGCGCCCGGCGAGAGGTATGTAAGACTCTCGGCCGTGGCGTACCCCGGGTTGGATCAAGCGGCGAAACTCGAACTGGCCAGGTTGGTCGGCGAACTGGCCGTCGTGCACGGCAAAGTGACCTTGTCTTCGGGCAAGGAAGCCGACTATTACATCGATCTCCGGCGAGCGACGCTGCATCACGCGGCCGCTCCGCTCATCGGGAAGCTGCTCCGTCAGCTCACCCACGACTGGTCCTACGTCGCCGCCGGCGGGCTGACCCTCGGCGCGGACCCGGTGGCGCTGGCGATGCTGCACTCCGCAGCCACCGACGGTGTCGTGCTCGACGCGTTCGTGGTGCGCAAGGCCGTCAAGGAGCACGGCATGCAGCGCCGGATCGAAGGCGTCGAGGTGCTGGGGCAGCCGGTGCTGGCCGTCGAGGACACCTCGACCACCGGCGGCAGCGTGCTCACCGCCGTCGAGGCGCTGCGCGAGGCCGGAGCGAACGTCGTCGGCGTCGCGACCGTCGTCGACAGGGACACCGGAGCGCGTGAGGCCATCGAGAAGGCGGGCCTCGAATACCGTTACATTCTGAACAAGGACGACCTCGGTCTGTCGTAACTCTCGGTTTCGAGGGGACGTTCACCGCATCAATGCGGTGAACGTCCCCTTTTTTCGTGAGCGTTTCTCAATAAGAGAGGGGTAACGTCGCTGGTGGGGGCGTGAAAGGGGGCTCGAGGTGTCGGCGTTTCTCGCGAACATCACGGTCGCGGTGCACATTTTCGCACTGCTGTTCATCGGCTTCGGCGGATTCCTCGCCTGGCGGTGGCCGAAAGTGATCTTCGTGCATGTGTTCTTCGCCGCATGGGGTGTCCTGGTCAACGTGTTCCCGTGGCCGTGCCCGCTGACCGCGCTGGAGAACATGTTCCGCCACCAGCAAGGCCTCGGCGACCTGCCCGGCGGCTTCAACGCCTACTACCTCTACGACACGATCTTCCCGCGCTCGTCGCTGCCGCTGGTCATCGTGATCGCGATGGCGACCGTGATCGTCTCGTATGTCGGAACGATCCAGCGCTGGCGTCACCGGCACGACGACGCCGACGCACCGGCGCACCGCGTCAGCATGGGCTGAGTGACAATCACCGGGTGAACTCGGATGAAGCCGGCCCCACCGAATGGGTGGCGCGGGAAGAGGTCGGCGTCGGACCGTGGGAGGGCGAGTGGCCCGCTGACGAGCGGTACGACCCCGAACTCCTGACCGGCGGAGACCGCCGCAACGTCGTCGACCCGTACCGCTACTGGCGGCGCGAGGCCATCGTGTCCGATGTGGACGGCCGTCGGCACCCGTTCCATGTGGCGATCGAGAACTTCCAGCACGACCACAACATCGGCACCGTCGTCCGGACGGCGAACGCGTTCGCCGCGGCCGCGGTGCACATCGTCGGACGGCGGCGCTGGAACCGGCGCGGCGCCATGGTGACCGATCGCTACCAGCACCTTCACCACCACGAGGACGTCACCGGGCTGCTGTCGTTCGCCGCCGAGGAGGGGCTCGCCCTGGTCGCCGTCGACAACACTCCCGGGTCGCAACCCGTCGAGACCGCGGAACTGCCGCGCGAGTGCGTGCTGCTGTTCGGCCAGGAAGGGCCCGGTCTGTCGGCCGAGGCGCAGAAGGCCGCGGCGCTGGTGGTCTCGATCGCGCAGTTCGGCACGACCCGCTCCATCAACGCCGGCGTCGCCGCCGGGATCGTCATGCACGCCTGGGTCCGGCAGCACGCCGACCTCACCCAAGCCTGGTAACGCGAGTCACGCCTTCAATCACGCGAGTCACGCCTTCAATCACGCGGGGGCGACCTCGACCGGGATCCCGTTCAGCACGGCGTTGCCCGACGGGACGTCGAGCAGGGTCTCGTCGGCGACGAGATTCGAGTTGACCCCGGCGTGCGCGGTGGCGACCCGCGTCCGCATTCCTTCGGGCTCGTGCCCCCAGCCGTGCGGCATGCTCACCACACCCGGCCGGACGTCGGCCGTGACCTCCACCGGCGCTTCGAGTTTCCCCGCCCGCGACGTCACCGAGGCGAGCCCGCCGTCGGTCAGCCCGAGTCGGGAGGCGTCGTCCGGGTGAATCTGGACGGTGCACCGGTTGCCGCCGCGCACCAGCGGCGTCAGGTTGTGCATCCACGAGTTGTTCGAGCTCAGGTGCCGCCGCCCGATCAGCAGCAGGCCGCCGTCCGGTGTCTTGCCGAGTTCCGCGCGCAGCCGGGGGACGTCCGCGGTCACCGCGTCCGGGGCCAGTTCCACCTTCCCGCTCGCGGTGGTGAGCACCTCCGGGATACGCGGCTTCAGCGCGCCGAGGTCGATGCCGTGCGGCGCGGCTTCGAGGTCGGCCAGCTTCAGCCCGTACGGACCGCCGCGCAGCATCAGGTCGATCATCCGCGCCGGCCCGACACGCCCTTCCGCGAGTGCGAGGTCGACGCCGGTACGTCGCGCCGTCTCTCCCGCGACCATCGTGTCGAACGCGGCGACGTCGACGTCCGGGCCCTGACCGGCGGCGATCCCGGCCATCCGCAGCAGAGTGACCCACTCCTGCGGCATGTCCGTCTCGAGCGTTTCCGGCGTCCAGTTGGCGACGTTCCGCACGGCCAGCGTGTACAGCGCGACGTCGTAATGCGGCCGCTCCAGCGGCGACGGACCGGGCAGGATGACGTCGGCGTGCCGGGTGGTCTCGTTGAGATAGACGTCGAGCGAGACCATGAAGTCCAGTTGCCGCAACGCTTCCGTGAGCCGCGCGGAGTTGGGCGTGCTCAGTGCCGGGTTGCCGCTGATCGTCACCAGCGCGCGGACCTGGCCCTCGCCGGGCGTCTCGATCTCGTCCGCGAGCGTGGCCACCGGCAGCTCGCCGAGCACCTCGGGATACCCGCGCACGCGGCTCTTCCAGCGACCGCTGGTGAACGGCGACGTGCGCCGCGGCTTCCACGCCGCGGGCAGCGCGAACATCACGCCGCCCTCGCGGTCGAGGTTGCCGGTGAGCGTGTTGACGACGTCGACCAGCCAGCTCGCGATCGTGCCGTAGGTCTGGGTCGTGGTCCCCATCCGGCCGTAGACCGCGGCGCGTTCGGCGTCCGCGAGTGCGATCGCGATCCGGCGGATCTCGGCCGCGTCGATCCCGGTCGCGGGCGAGACGGCCTCCGGGGTGAACGGCTCCGCGAGCGCGCGCACTTCTTCGACACCGGTGACATGCTCCGCGAGCCGGCCGAGATCGACGCGGTTCTCCGCGAACAGGACGTTGACCAGTGCGAACAGGAACAGTGCGTCGGTGCCGGGCCGGATCGCGTGGTGCTCGTCGGCGAGCTGGGCCGTCCGGGTACGGCGCGGATCGAGGACGACGATCTTGCCGCCGCGCTTCTGGATCCCGCGCAGCCTGCCGCGCGTGTCGGCCGCCGTCATCAGGCTTCCGTTGGACACCAACGGATTCGCGCCCAGAATAAGCAGGTGCTCAGTGCGGTCGAGGTCGGCGACGGGGATGGTCTGCGGGTCGCCGAAGAGGTACCCGGACGAGAAGTGCTTGGGCATCTGGTCGACCGTGGTCGCGGTGTAGAAGTTCTTGGTGCCCAAGGCTTTGAAGAACACACGGCCGTAGAGCACAAGCGACGCGTTGTGCACCGTCGGATTGCCCGAGTACACCGCGACGGCGTCTTTGCCGTGCTGGTCGATGATCGGCCGGAGCCGCTTCTCGACCTCGGCGAACGCCTCGTCCCAGGTGACCTCGACGAACTCGCCGTCGCGCTTGACCAGCGGCGCGGTGAGCCTGTCCGGATCATGGTGCAGCGCGCCGAGCGAGGCGCCTTTCGGGCAGATGTAGCCCTGCGAGAAGACGTCCTCGCGATCGCCCTGGACCCGGGTGACCAGCTGCTTTTCGTCGATCGTCACCTCCAGGCCACAGGTGGCTTCACAAAGGGGGCAGGTCACATGTGCCGTGGTCATGAAGCACCTCGCGGGGTCGGTGGTCGTCTCAACATACTGAGCGGTATGTCAGCGGGCAAGGGATGATGGCGCGATGAGTGCGGACAGACCTCTCGCCGGACGGGCCGCGTCGGCCGAGCGTGCGCTTCGCGAGCGGCATCTGCGCCGGGTGTGGGGACTGCCCGGGACCGTGCTGGGCCGCAGCGGCTGGCCGCCCGCGGGACGCCAGCGGGTCCACTGGAACTGGAACTACTGGTGGCAGGCGCACCTGCTGGACACCCTCGTCGATGCGCACGTGCGGGACCCCTCACCGGATCGGCTGAAGCTGATCGAGCGGTTCGTGGCCTCGGTGCGGCTGCGCAACTTCGGCAAGTGGACCAACGACTATTACGACGACATCGCCTGGCTCGGCCTCGCGCTGCAGCGAGTGGGGCATCTCGGGCTGGATGTCCGCGGCGGGCTGGAGGCGATCAGTTCGCGGCTGCGCGAAGGCTGGACGGAGGACGCGGGCGGCGGTATCTGGTGGCGTGTCGGCGACCAGTTCAAGAACGCTCCCGCGAACGGCCCGGCCGCGATCTTCCACGCCCGCGAAGGTTCGACCCAGCACGCGCAGGGGCTGACCGGCTGGATGACCGAGCGGCTCGTCGATCCCGATACGGGGCTGGTGTGGGACGGGCTACGCGTCGACACCGGTGAGCTGGTCAAGCATATTTTCACGTACTGCCAAGGGGTCTACCTCGGCGCCTGCCTCGAACTGTCCGAAATGGACAGGGTGGAGCACACCATTCACGCGGTCGCGGAACACGTCGCGCCGAACGGGGTGATCCGGGGTCAGGGTGGTGGGGACGGCGGCCTGTTCGCCGGGATCCTGGCGCGGTACCTGGCGCTCGCGGCGCCGCTTCTGCCCAGCGGGGTGGCGCGCGACATCGTCATCCGGTCGGCTGAAGCGTGCTGGTCCGGCGCCACCGAAACCCCGCACGGACCGCTCTTCAGCGCCGATTGGGCCACTCCGGCGCCTTCGCTGCCCCTCGCTCCCGACGCCCCCGAACGCGACCTCTCCGTCCAGACCAGCGCCTGGATGCTCCTCGAAGCCGCCGCCACCCTCGAACACACCCGCCATTAGAGGACTACTTGCGGCGGGTGCGGGGTCACCAGACGTCGCCTTCGCGGTAGTCGCAGGTGAGTTCTCCGTCCAGATCCAAAGCGCCGCCCACCGGCAGGACGTGAATCGACCCGTCCTCCTCCTTCGTCGCCTTCACGCCCGAAGGCGTCATCGCCGACGAAGGACCGCGCCACAGCTGCCACCCGCGCGACGCGTAGAACTCCAGCGCCTCGTCGGACGCCGAAAGCGCGCCAACGTCGTACGCCTTCCGTGTGACCCGCTCCAGCGCGTCCATCATCGCGTCGCCATGACCGCGCCGACGTCGGTCCGAGCGGACGGCGACCGCTTCGACGTACCCCGTCCGGAGGGCCCGCCCGTTGTGCACCAGCCGCCGCTGGACCAGCGACGCGTGCCCGATCAGCTCGCCGCCTTCCCACACCAGCGTGTGCATGCCGCCGAGGGCGTTCGCCCAGTCGTCGTCGCTGAAATCGCCGTCGAAGGCGTCGTCCAGCAGAGCGCGCGCCGCGGTCAGCACGGTGGCTTCGAGATCGGCGGTGTGCACGGTCCACAGGTCGGTCATACCGCCATCTTCACCCGGCGGCGAGGTTCTGACCAGCGGGTTGTGACTCAGCAGCCGCACGACGCACGGTGTATGAAGCGCGGTGCGAGCCGTACGGATTCGGGTCGTCGCTCAGGGTCGGTGATCCGGGCCAGCAGGAGTTCGACGGCCTTGCGCCCGATCTCCTCGATCGGCTGCGCCATCGTGGTCACCGCCGGGGTCACCTGCCCCGCCCATTCCATGTCGCCGTAGCCGACGATCGCGAGGTCGCGCCCGATCCGGATGCCGAGCCGGTGCGCCTCGTACTGGACGCCGATCATCATCGCCTCGCTCGCCACCACCAGCGCGGTGGGCGAAGGCCAGCTGTCGAGCAGTTTCGCGGTCGCCGCGGCCGCCCCGCCCGGGGTCGACTGTCCGCACGCGACCAGCTGGGACGTCCACCGGATGCCGGAGCGGCCGAGGCCGAGCCGGTAGCCCAGCGCGCGCTCCTCGTAGGTGGCCATGTCGTCTTCGCCCGAGATGAAGCCGATCTTGCGGTGCCGCAGCCCGGCGAGGTGCCGTACGAGCGCGCAGACGGCCTGGATGTTCTCGGAGCCGACCTGGTCGACGTCGTTGCGTCCGGCCATCCGGTCGACGAGCACGGTCGGCACACCCATTCGGACCAGTCCGTTGATCACCGCTTCGTCGCCGGCGGCCGGGACGAGCAGGACACCGTCGACGCGGTCCGCTCGCAGCGCGCGGACCACCGCGGCCTCTTCGGCGACGCTGTCGCCGGTGTCGGCGAGGGTGATTTCGCAACCGTGACGGCGTGCGGCCCGGCGGATGGCGCGGATGAGTTCACCCGAATACGGGTTCGCGTGCACCGCCATGGCCACCCCGAACCGGTGGGTGACAGGGGTGTCCTCCCACAGGGGTAACTCCGGGGATAGTGCGGTCATGGCTCCACGCCTTCATCCGAGCTTGAATGAAGGTAACGGCTGACCGAGCATCACTCGCCGGTGAGGCCGGAAAGTCTCGCAACAATCATCAATGTGAGTGAACGTGTACGCATCCGCACGACGCCCGATGGCGGAGCGTAGGCGGAATCCGAATCGTCTGGGCCTTGCGCGCCGGGTCGTTGATCCGGGCCAGCAGCAGCCGGACGGCCTGGGTACCGATCTCCTCGATCGACTGCGCCATCGTGGTCAGCGGCGGGTCGACCAGGTCGGCCCACTCGACGTCGTCGTAGACCACCACCGGCAGGTCGATCCCCGCGCGCAGCCCGCGGCGGCGCAGCTCGTGCAGTACTCCGACCATCATGCTGTCGTTGCCGACCACCAGCGCGGTCGGCGGTTCCGGTAGCGCGAGCAGTGTGCTCAGCGCCAGCGACCCGCCCGCTCGTGACGACTGGCCGCACGCGACCAGATCCTCCGACCAGGTGAGTCCTGAGCGGCCGAGGCCGAGCCGGTAGCCGAGGATCCGCTCCTCGCTGGTGCTCAGGCCGGCCGCGCCGCTGATCATGCCGATCCGCTGGTGCCCGAGCGACGCCAGATGCGCCGTGAGCGCCGACGTCGACTGGATGTTCTCCGTGCCGACCTGGTCGACGTCGGTGCGGGTGGAGAGCCGGTCGATGAGCACCGTCGGGACGTCGAGCGAAACGAGTTCGCCGATCACCGAACCGTCGCCCGGCGACGGCGTGATCAGCAGCCCGTCGACGCGGCGGGAGCGCAGCGTCCGGACCGTCTCACGCTCGGTGTCGACGGTGTCGTGCGTGTCCGCCAGCAGGACGGTGTACCCCGCCGACGCGGCTTCGCGCTCTATCGCCTGCATGAGCATCGCGAAGTACGGGTTCGCCAGCAGGGAGATCGCGACGCCGATCGAGCGGGTGCCGCCGGTGACCAGCGAACGGGCGATGGCGTCGCCGGTGTAGCCGGTCTGTTCGATCGCGCGGAGGACGGCGGCCTTGGTCTCCTCGGCCACCGCTCTCGTCCCGTTGACCACATGCGAAACCGTGGTGATCGAGACTCCCGCCAGCTCGGCGATGTCGCGTTGGGTGGGGCGGGAGGAGCGTGACGGCCGCATTACCAATCCTCGGTCAGGTCTGCCTGCAAGCGTTTGCGCAAACGCTTGCGAGTGAGCATAACCCTGTCTACCTTCCGGTCCATCGCCGATAGCCTCGAATCGGAGGGCATCCCCAATGAGACAACGCAGTCTCCTAGTGCTCGCCCTGGTCACCACACTCGCGGTGACCACGACCGGCGCGTGCACCGTCGAACGCCACTGGGGTGGCGGCTCGAACGCGGGCGGCGGTGGCAAGGCCAAGGTCGGCCTGGTCACCAAGACCGACACCAACCCCTACTTCGTGGAACTGAGAGCGGCCGCCAAAGCCGCCGCCGAAGCGAACGGCGCGGATTTCAGCGCGCTCGCGGGCCAGTTCGACGGTGACAACGACGGCCAGGTCCGGGCCATCGAGAACCTCATGCAACAGGGTGCGAACACCATCCTCATCACGCCCAGTTCGTCGACCGGTGTCCTCGACGCCATCGACCGGGCGCGCAAGGCCGGTGTCCTCGTCATCGCGCTCGACACCGCGACCGAGCCCGACACCGCCGTCGACGCCACCTTCGCCACGGACAACTTCGAAGCCGGACGTCAGCAAGGCGCCTATGTCAAGACCGCGCTCAACGGCAAGGCGCCGAAGCTGTTCATGGTGGACGGCACCGCCGGTTCCACAGTGGACACTCAGCGGCACACCGGTTTCCTCAAGGGCATCGGCCTGACCGACGCCTCGCCGGAGATCAAGGGCAAGACGCCGGCGAACGGCGACCAGAGCCTCGCCCAGCAGGGCGTGGAGAACCTGTTGCAGCGCACCACCGACATCAACGCCGTCTACTCGATGAACGAGCCGATGGGCCGCGGCACGTATGCCGCGCTCCAGGCCCGCGGCCTGGTGAACCAGATCGTGATGGGCTCGATCGACGGCGGCTGCGAAGGCGTCAAGAACGTGCGCGACGGCCAGTACGCCGCCACGGTCATGCAGTTCCCGAAGAAGATGGCCGAACAGGGTGTGCTCGCGGCCGTCGAATACGCGAAGACCGGCAAGAAACCGAGCGGGTTCGTCAACACCGGATCCACGGTGATCACGGACAAGCCGATCTCCGGCGTGGAAAGCCAGGACACCAAGTGGGGCCTCGAGAACTGCTGGGGGACGAAATGACAACCTTGACCCTCAAAGGCAACGAACGGCCGACTGTCGGTGAGTTCTTCCTGCGCGCGCCTGCCGTCGGGCCGACGCTGGCCCTGCTCGTCGCGATCGTGGTGTTCTCGCTGTCCACGGACACCTTCCTTGATCTCGACAACCTTTCCCTTGTGGTGCAACAGTCCCTGGTGGTCGGCACGCTCGCCCTCGGGCAGACGCTGATCATCCTGACCGCGGGCATCGACCTGGCCAACGCGGCCGCGATGGTGCTCGCGACGCTGATCATGGCGAAGCTCATCGTCGGCGGAGTGCCCGGTATCTGGGCTCTGCTGCTGGGAATCGTGGCGACGGTCGTGATCGGGATGGTCACCGGTTCGCTGGTCACCCGGATCAAACTGCCGCCGTTCATCGTCACGCTCGGCCTGCTGACCGTGCTCACCGCGGCCGCGAAACTGTTCGCGAGCGGACAGGCCGTCCCGGTCGCCGACACCCTGCTCAAGTGGCTCGGCACCCGCCGGTACCTGTTCGGCGGCATCCCGATCACCTACGGCATGACGCTGGCTTTGCTGATGTACCTGGTGCTTTGGTACGCGCTCACGCGGACGCCGTGGGGCAAGCACGTCTACGCGGTCGGCAACGCGCCGGAATCCGCGCGACTGTCCGGGATCAAGGTCAACCGGACGATCCTTTCGGTGTACATCGTCGCCGGGGTGATCGTCGGGATCGCGGCCTGGCAGGCGCTCGGCCGCGTGCCGAACGCCGACCCGAACGCCTTCCAGCTCGGCAACCTCGACTCCATCACCGCGGTGGTGCTCGGCGGCGCGAGCCTGTTCGGCGGCCGGGGTTCGGTTCTCGGCACGATGATGGGCGCACTGGTCGTCGCGGTCCTGCGCTCCGGCCTGACCCAGCTCGGGGTGGACGCGCTCTACCAGGACGTCGCCACCGGTGCCCTGCTCATCGGCGCTGTCTGCGTCGACCGTTTCGCGAGGAGGCAGCAGTCATGACGACGCCCACGACGCTTGAACCGACTCTGGCCGCTCAGGGACTGGTCAAACGCTACGGCCGGGTCACCGCCATCGACGGCGCCGACTTCGAACTGTTCCCCGGTGAGGTGCTCGCCGTCGTCGGCGACAACGGCGCCGGGAAGTCGAGCCTGATCAAAGCCTTGTCCGGAGCGGTGATCCCGGATTCCGGTGAGATCAAAGTGGACGGTGAGACCGTCCACTTCAAGTCCCCTTTGGATGCTCGCCACTACGGTATCGAGACGGTGTACCAGGATCTCGCGGTCGCGCCCGCGCTGGACATCGCGTCGAATATGTTCCTGGGCCGCGAAAAACGGCGTCAGGACCTGTTCGGGCAGCTGTTCAGGAAACTGGACACGGCGACGATGCGGGCCGACGCGCAGCGGATCCTGGACGAACTCGGCATCAACATCAAGTCCATCACGCAGCCGGTGGAGACGCTGTCCGGTGGGCAGCGCCAGGGTGTCGCGGTCGCGCGGGCGGCCGCGTTCGGCACCAAGGCGGTGATCATGGACGAGCCCACCGCCGCGCTCGGCGTCGCCGAATCCGGCAAGGTCCTGGATCTGATCAACCGGATCCGTGACCGCGGCCTGCCGGTGGTGCTGATCAGCCACAACATGCCGCACGTGTTCGACATCGCCGACCGTATCCACGTGCATCGCCTCGGCAAGCGTGTCGCGGTCGTCTCGCCGAAGACGCACACTATGAACCAGGTCGTCGGCCTGCTCACGGGTGCGCTGACGATCGGTGAGAACGGCGAGGTCGAAGAGGTCGCTTCAGCCGTGCACACGGGTTTGTGAGTGCGAGTGCTGCTGGCGGGCCTGTGCACCGTCGACCAGGTTCAGCGCGTCGCCGAGATTCCGGCGCCGGGCGAGAAGGTGCGTTCGCTGTCGATGGACGTCGCCGCCGGGGGGCCGGCGACGAACGCGGCGGTGACCGTGGCCGCGCTCGGTGCCGGCGCGACGCTCCTGACGATCGCCGGTGCGCACCCGCTGGCAGCACTCGCTCGCGCCGACCTCGAAGCGCACGGCGTCGACCTCGTCGACCTCGATCCCGATCTGCCCGACCCGCCCGCGATCAGCGCCATCGTCGTCCGTGAGCGGGACGGTGAGCGCACCGTCGTTTCACGCAACGCCCACGCGACCTCCTCCACCCCTGCGCAATTAGTCCTCTACTTGCGGTCCTTGCACGCGCAACTACCGCAACTAGAGGACGAATTGCCGGGGTGTGTGCTCGTCGACGGGCACCATCCGGAGGTCGCGGTGCACGTCGCGCGCTGGGCGCGGGAGCGGAAGGTACCGGTGGTGCTCGACGCCGGAAGCTGGAAGCCGGTCTTCGAAGAACTCCTGCCGCTGGTGGACATCGCCGCGTGCTCCTCGCTCTACCGCGGGGACGATCCGCGTGCGCACGGCGTCCCGGTGGTGATCACGACGGCGGGCCCCGAACCGGTCCGCTGGTCGACGGCGGACGGATCCGGTGCAGTCGGCGTCCCCGTCACCCAGGCGCGTGACACGCTGGGCGCGGGCGATGTCTGGCATGGAGCTTTCGCGTACGCGGTCTCACAGTTTCACGGGAACGAGCGCTTCGGGGATGTCCCCGCGTGGATCGGGTTCGCCAACGAGGTGGCCGCCGAACGGGTGCGGCATGTGGGACCGAGGTCGTGGACGGCCGCGGTCGCGGGAATGGGAAAGGGAATGCGATGACTGCAATGCCTACGGTGTTCGATGACCTGCTGACCAGGGCGCAGGCGATGGCGAAGCCGGGACAGCGGAGCGTGCTCGGGATCGTCGGCGCGCCGGCGTCCGGCAAGACCACGCTGGCCTGGGGCCTGGCGAAGGCGCTGGGCACGAGGGCGGCCGTGGTCGGGATGGACGGCTTCCACCTCGCGCAGGTGGAACTGCAGCGCCTCGGCCGGGTGGAGCGCAAAGGCGCGCCGGACACCTTCGACGCGGCCGGGTACGTGCACATGCTGCGCAGGCTCGCCGAAGGTCGCGAGACCGTCTACGCGCCCGAGTTCCGTCGTGAGATCGAAGAGCCGATCGCCGGTGCCGTCGCGGTCACGCCGGACGTCCCGCTGGTGATCACCGAGGGCAACTACCTGCTGATGCAGGACGACCCGTGGAGTGGCGTCAAGCCGATCCTCGCCGAGGCTTGGTTCCTCGCGCCGGACGAACCCGAGCGTATCGAAAGGCTCGTTTCGCGGCACCGCCGCTACGGCCGCTCGCTCGTCGACGCACGCCGCCGCGCGCTCGGCTCCGACCAGCGCAACGCCGACCTCATCGCGTCGACCAGCGACCGGGCCGACCTGGTCCTGGAGAACCTTCCCCTGGTCAACTTCGCCATATGATCGCCCTATGACCGGGGTTCTCATCGTCACGGGCGGCAGCAAGGGCATCGGCGCGGCGGTCTGCGAACTGGCCGCCGCGCGCGGCTACGACGTCGTCGTCAACTACGCGGGTGACGCCGACGCGGCCGAAGACGTCGCCGCCCGCGTCCGCGAACACGGCGGGCAGGCGATCACCCAACGCGGGGACGTCGCTTCCGAAGACGACGTCGTGGCCTTGTTCGACGCCGCCGTCGCACTCGGCCCGCTCGCCGGTGTGGTCGCCAACGCGGCCGTCACCGGCAACACGCCCGGGCGCTTCGACGAGTACGAAGTGGACGTCGTCCGCCGCGTGGTGGACGTCAACATCACGGGCGTTTTCCTGTGCGTCCGCGAGGGCATTCGCCGGATGTCCACCCGCTACGGCGGTTCGGGCGGCGCGATAGTGACGCTTTCGTCCACTGCCGTGCGAACCGGATCACCCGGTGAGTGGGTGCATTACGCGGGAACCAAGGCAGCGGTCGAAACAATGACTTACGGTGTGGCGCAAGAAGTCGCGAAAGAATCCGTACGGGTCAACGCGGTTGCTCCGGGAATGATCCACACCGGACTTCATGCCGCGGCGGGCTTGCCCGACCGTATGGACCGGCTCGCCCCGACCATCCCGATGGGACGCGCCGGCGAACCCGCGGAAGTCGCGGAAGCCGTGCTGTGGCTGCTTTCTCCGGCTGCTTCGTACAGCACGGGCACGGTGCTGACCGTCGGCGGAGGACGTTAGCCGATCACTACGGCGGTCACGGCTCGATATCGGGTCCGCGGTCGGTTCAGCCACGTTTTAACGGTGTTTCCGGGGCGATATCACGATTCATGTGGGAACTCGGACGGAACCACTCGCCGTCCGATGTGCCTGTGTCACCCTGGTGGCGCCCCCAAGCTTCTTGATCAGGACGGTCTCCCCCGATGTCCAAGCTCATGTCTGTGCATCACCTGGCACTCACCGTGACCGACGTGGACCGGAGCGTGCCCTGGTACGCCCGTGTGCTCGAGCTCGAGGAGTACACCCGTCGCGAAGACCCGGACACCGGGCTGCGGAAGGTCGTGCTGCGTTCGCCCAGCGAGGGCTTCGCCGTGGTGCTCGTCGAGCACCAGGACACCGAACGCCCGCGGTTCGACGAGCGGAGAACCGGTCTGGACCACGTGGCGTTCAAGGTCTCTTCGCGGTCGGAACTGGCCGAATGGGAGGCGCGGCTTTCCGAATACGGCGTCGTCTACACCTCGGCGAAAGAGTCACGCACGCTCGAGGGTTCGGCGGTCATCGTGTTCCGTGACCCGGACGGGATCCAGCTGGAGATCTGGGCGGATCGCGAGGTCTAGGCCGCGTCCTGCGTGGTCGTGCTGTCCTCGACCTCGTCGACCGGGCGCCGCATTTCCTGGCGGTAGCGGATCACGCCGTAGGCCGTGCCCACCACGAAGAACGCGATGCTGACCCAGAGCGCGACGGTCTTCACCCACGGCAGTTCGTCCAGCAGACCGGCGCCGTAGTAGCCGAGCAACACCAGCGTCGGCACCCAGAGCAGCCCGCCGAGCGCGGTCGCGAGCGCGAACCGGCGCGGATCCATCCGCGCGGCCCCCGCGATGAGCGGCGCCAGCGTGCGGATCCACGGGATCCAGCGCGCGGCCACGATGGCGAAGAATCCCTTGCGGTCCAGGAAGGCCCTGGCGCGGTCCAGGTTGTGCCGGTTGAGCACCTTGCCGCCGCGCCGCGCGATCAGTTTCGTCCCGGTCGTCCGGCCGATGTAATACCCCACCTGGTTGCCGAGGATCGCGACGAGCAGGGCGGCGGCCGAGAGCAGCCACGCGTTCAGGTCGGAGCCGTGCTGCGCGAGGACGACCCCGGCCGCGAACAGCAGGGAATCGCCGGGCAGGAAGAGCCCCACGATCAGCGCGCATTCCACGAAGATGAAGCTGAGCACGATCACCCAGACGAGTACCGGTCCGGCGGTGTCGAGCCAGCTCACCCCGATACCCGCGGCCTCGGTGTACACCTCACTCACGTCCGCGAGCCTACGTGTACCCCGCGAACCGCACGCGGCCGAACGGTGGATTCGGGGTGTCCAAGAGGCCCGGCACCCACCCCGCCGGATGCTATGAACGACTCGTTACTTGCGAAATTCGCAAGTAACGAGTCGTTCATAGCGCTGGTGACTAGTGCTGGACCAGCTCGTCCAGCGCCTGGTCGTAGCTCAGCCGGACGTCGTGTTCGGCCTGGTCACCGCCCAGCAGTTCCACCCGGCTCGTGGCGGGCGGGTAACCGCTGGCGATCACCGTGTAGGTCCCGGCGGGCAGGTCACTGATCGTGTAGTTGCCCTCCGCGTCGGTCCTCGCCACGGCCGCGACGCCGCCCGAGGAGTCGAGCACGGTGATCCGCGCGTCGGGCACCACCCGGTTGTCGTCGGTCAGGGCGACCCCGCTCAGCAGGATCGTGCTGACCAGTTCGACGTCGTGGCGCAGCACCCCGGCACCGGAGGCGGTCAGCGTCGCCGCGACCGGCCGGAACCAGCGTCCGCTGGCGACGATCGTGTACCGCCCGCCCACGATCCCGGTGAAGGAGTAGACGCCGTCTTCGCCGGTGTTCGTCCGGGCGACCTGATTGCCGTTGTGGTCGATCAGGGTCAGCGCGGCCCCCGCCACGTTCGTCGCGTCGTCCCGGCGGACGTGCCCGCTGATCTGCGCGGATCCCGCCCGGTACACGCCGTTCCCGTTGCCGGAGTGGCCGTTGGTCATGGCGTGCTTGCCCGGCTCGGGAGCCACCGGGGTGGTCACCAAGGTGGGCGTGCTGTCCTCCTCAAGGAGTGCTTCGCCGCCTTCGAGGGCCGAAGCCGCCGAAGGTGCCGAGCCGCCGAGCAGCGGGATCTCCTTCATGAACATCAGGACCAGCGTCGCCAGCAGCGCGACAGCGCCCGCCACGTAGAACACCGTGGTGATCGACTCGGTGAAGCCGATCAGGACCGGGGTCTTGATGGCCTCGGGCAGGTTCGCGATACCGCTCGTGTTCGTCGTCAGGTCGCCCAGCGCCGCCGCGCCTTCACCGGTCGGCGCGTTGCCGCCGAACGCCTTGGTGATGTTGCCCGGCAGGACGTTGAACAGGATCGTCAGGAACACCGCGACACCCGCGGTACCACCGATCTGCCGGAAGAACGTCGCCGACGCGGTCGAGACGCCCATGTCGCTGCGCGGGCCCGCGTTCTGCACCGCGATGATCAGCGTCTGCATGCAGGCGCCGAGGCCGAGACCGATGATCGCGGCCGCGACCAGCGGGTGCCACAGCGCGCTGTTGTACTCGACCTGCGCGAAGAAGAACGAGCCCGCCGCGATCAGCAGCGTGCCGACCACCGGGAACACCTTGTAGCGACCGGTCTTGCTGGTGATCTGGCCCGAGATGATCGAACCGCTCATGATGCCCGCCATCAGCGGGATCATCAGCAGACCCGACTCCGTGGGCGAGAACTCCAGCACCACCTGCATGTACTGCGGGATCATCATGATCGCGCCGAACATCGCCACACCGACGATGACGCCGCCGATGATCGCGACCGAGAAGGTCGAGTTCTTGAACAGCCGCAGCGGGATCAGCGCCGCGTCCTTCATCAGCTTCTCGATGAAGATGAAGGCGACCACGCCGATGGCGCCGATGACGTAGCAGATGATCGCGCTCTGCGAGCCCCAGCCCCACTTGTTGCCCTGCTCGGCGACGATCAGGAACGGCACCACGGCGACGACGAGCGCGAGCCCGCCCCACCAGTCGATCTTGTGGTCGTGGCGCTGGTGCGGCACGTTCAGCACCCGGGCGACGACGAACAGCGCGACGATCGCGATCGGCACGTTGATCAGGAACACCCAGCGCCAGCCGTCGATCGGGCTGCCGAAGAAGCTGCCGAGGCTGTCGAAGTCGGCGAAGAACCCGCCGAGCACCGGGCCGAGCACGGTGGAGATACCGAACACGGCGAGGAAGTAGCCCTGGTAGCGGGCACGTTCCCGCGGCGGCACGATGTCGCCCATGATCGTCATCGCCAGCGACATCAGACCGCCGGCGCCGAGGCCCTGGATCGCGCGGAACGCGGCCAGCTCGTACATCGACGTCGCGAACGCCGAGGCGACCGAGCCGACCAGGAAGATCGAGATCGCGGCGATGTAGAACGGCTTACGGCCGTAGATGTCGGACAGCTTGCCGTAGATCGGCGTGACGATCGTCGAGGTGATCAGGTAGGCGGTGGTGATCCACGCCTGCAGGTCGAACCCGTTGAGATCATTCGCGATCCGGACGATCGAGGTGCCCACGATCGTCTGGTCGAGTGCCGCCAGGAACATGCCCGACATCAGGCCGATCAGGATCGTGACGATCTGTCGGTGGCTGAGCCGGGGTCCCTCTGCCTCAGTTTCGGGCGGGATTCCCTTTGGCGGGCTTTCTACTGCGGAACTCATTTGTTCAGGCCCCCTTGGCCTTCGACGCCGACGCGGGGTCGGCGAACTGTGGAGATGTTTGTTCGATGTCGTTGTTCAGCCGGTTGAACAGGGAGTTGAGGGTCTGCCGGTCGGCGTCGGACCAGTCGCCGAGCACTTCGGCGAGCCACTGGTTCCGCTGCTTGCGGTTCTCCTCGAACACCCGGAGTCCTTCGGCGGTCGGTGCGAGCAGGCAGGCTCGGCCGTCTTCGGGGTCGGCGAGGCGTTCGATGAGCCCGTGCTGGACCAGCGAACTCGACTGCCTGCTGATGGTGGAGATCTCGGAGTGAAGGAACTCGGCGAGCTTGCTGGTCCGCTGGGGGCCGACGTGGATGAGGCAGAAGAGGATCGCGTACGCGGCCCTCTCGATGCCGTCCGGCCCTTGCTTGGACACCTGGGACTTGGCCCGGTTGACCAGCCGTACGAGTCGCACCAGTTCGTGCCCGAGGGTGTCGGCCAGGTCGAGATCGGCCTTCGACCGTGTACCGGGTGTCGTGGGTGTCATGGTGTCTCTCTCGCCGATTGCTTGGTCACTGCAACTAGTTGCCTAGAGCAAGGATGTTCCTCCGAGGGGGTGCTTCGCAAGGCGAAAGTCACCTTGTGTGTCGGACAACACTTTAGTTGCCGTATGCAAGCACATTTATTCGTGCCGGTCTGTCCGGTTCATCCGTCTTGGGGACACTGAGCTGGCCTTTTGTCCTTTTGGGGGTTCGCGGAACAAGAAGGGCTCGCGGCGCTTTGAAGGGGGTATGACCGACGACTCCGCGCTCCGCGCGATCCTCGCCGACCGCGATTTCGGCACCCTCGCCACCATCAAGCGTGACGGCAGGCCGCAGCTTTCCACCGTCAACTACCTCTACGACGCGGACGCCGGCGCGATCCTGATCTCGATCACCGCGCCGCGCGCCAAGACCAAGAACCTCCGGCGCGACCCGCGCGCCACCTTCCACGTGGCGACCGAGAGCGGCAACGGCTACGTCGTGGCCGAAGGCCCGGCCGTCTTGACGCCGACCGCCGCCTCTCGCGACGACGCCACGGTCGACGCCCTGGTCGACCACTTCCGCCGGGCCCGGGGCGAGCACCCGGACTGGGACGAGTTCCGCGACGCCATGGTCGCCGACCAGCGTGTCCTGCTGACCATTCCCATCGAGCGCCTCTACGGCCTCCAGATGTAAGCGCCCCACCCCTCCGCAATTCGTCCTCTAGTTGCGGTAGTTGCACGCGCAAGGGCCGCAACTAGAGGACTAATTGCGTTGGATGCGGGCCTTGATCTCGTCGATCTGGTCGAGCAGGTAGCTGGGGTCGTCCCGGCCCAGCGCCGCCCGCAGGTAGAGGCCGTCGCCCACCAGGATGACGAGTTCGGCGGTCAGCGGGTCGTCGACGTTCTCGCTGATCATGTCGTGGACCCGCTGGTTGTAGACCTGCACGACGTCGGACACCCGCGGCTCGTTGAGCATGATCCGGATCGTCGCCATGGTCGTACGGTGCAGCGGCTTGCGCTGGGTGACGTCGGTGATCGCGGTGCGCAGGTAATACGAAACGACGCCCTCGGGTGCCGCCAGTGCCAGCTCGATGTCCGCCTCCGAAAAGGTGGCCAGACGATCCATCAGGCCTTCGACCAGGGCGTCCTTCGAGCCGAAGTGGTAGAGCAGGCCGCCCTTCGAAACCCCGGCATGCGCGGCGACGGCCTCGAGCGTGACCCCGCCTGGGCCCTGATCGATGAGTATCTCCTCGTACGAGTCGAGGATGCGTTCCTTCGCTGAGGGCTTCGCCATATCAGTTGACTATACCGTCTGGACGGTTTACCTTCGGGTCAGGGCGGTAACTGTACCGTCTGGACGGTTTAGCTAAAGGAGAGTGCGCCATGGCGAGGCGCAAGCAGTGGTGGGCGTTGGCGGTACTGGTGCTGCCGGTGCTGCTGATCAGCGTGGACATGACGGTGCTCGGGTTCGCGCTGCCGTTCCTGTCCGAGGATCTGGCGCCCACCGGTGCCGAGCAGTTGTGGATCGTCGACATCTACTCGTTCATGCTGGCGGGCCTGCTGGTCCTGATGGGCACGCTCGGCGACCGCATCGGACGGCGGAAACTGCTGCTGATGGGCGCCGCGGCGTTCGGTGCCGCGTCGGTGCTCGCGGCCTTCTCGACCAGCGCGTTCATGCTGATCGTCGCCCGCGCGCTGCTCGGTATCGGTGGCGCGACGCTGATGCCGTCGACGCTGTCGCTGATCCGCAGCATCTTCCTCGACCCCAAGCAGCGCCGGATCGCGATCGCGGTCTGGAGCGCGGGGTTCTCCGGCGGTATGGCGCTCGGGCCGGTGCTCGGCGGCTGGCTGCTGGAGCACTTCTGGTGGGGTTCTGTGTTCCTCATCAACGTCCCGGTGATGGTGATCCTGCTGGTCGCGGGGCCGTTCGTGCTGCCGGAGGCGCGTGACCCGAAGCCCGGCCGGTTCGACCCGTTGTCGGCGCTGCTCTCGCTGGCCGCGATGCTGCCGGCCGTCTACGGCATCAAGCTGATCGCCGAAGACGGCTTCACGGTCAAGGCCGGGCTCAGCATCCTGCTGGGGCTCGCGCTCGGTGTGGTGTTCGTTCGCAGGCAGAACCAGCTCGCCGAGCCGATGCTCGACCTGAAGCTGTTCTCGAACCCTGCCTTCAGTGGTTCCGTCGTGACGAACCTGCTCGGCGTGTTCGCCATGGTCGGCCTGCTGTTCCTGGTGCCGCAGTACCTGCAGCTGGTGCTCGGGCTGTCCCCGGTCGTGGCCGCGCTGTGGATGCTGCCGGCGACGGTCGCGGGTATCGCCGGAGCGCTCTTGGCGGCCTGGCTCGCCAGGCGGATCCGGGTGTCCGTGCTGGTCAGCGTCGGTCTTCTGATCGGCGCGGTCGGTTTCCTGGCGCTGACGCAGGTCTCCTCCGGCGGCGGGCTCGCGTACGTCGTGGTGTCGTTCACGCTGCTCGGCGGCGGTGTCGCCCTGTCGGAGACGCTGACGAACGACCTCGTCATCTCGGCCGCCCCGGCCGAGCGGGCCGGTGCCGCGTCGGCGATCTCGGAGACCGGTTTCGAGCTGGGCGGCGCGCTGGGTACCGCGATCCTCGGCAGTGTCGCGACCGCGGTCTACCGCTCCGGCCTGCCCGAGGGCACGGCCGAGGCGGCCCGGGACACGCTCGGCGGCGCCGTCGCCACCGCGCACCAGCTCGCCCCGAACGAGGGGCAGGCGCTCCTGGAGTCGGCTCGCGAGGCCTTCACTCAGGGGATGCACGTCACCGCATGGGCGGGTACCGCCGTGCTCGTCTATACAGGTGTTCAGGCCTACCTTCTGCTCAATCGGAAGAAAGATTCCACAGTGCGGATCTGATGGGGCTTACGATGAGGGCATGAGCAACGACGCCTTGGTCACCCGGCTCCGCGAGCATCTCGGCAAGTCCGCGGTGCTCACCGACTCCGACGTCACGGACGCGTATTCCCGCGACATGATGCCGCTGGCCCCGGTCGGCAAGCCCCTCGCGGTGGCGCTGCCGTCCGATGTGGAGGGTGTGCAGGCCGTCGTCAAGGCCTGTGCGGAGTTCGAGGTGCCGATCGTGCCGCGCGGCGCCGGCAGCGGTCTGTCCGGCGCCGCGAACGCGATCGACGGCTGCGTCGTGCTGGTGCTGACCAAACTCGACCAGATCGTCGAGATCGACGCGGGCAACCGCCTCGCCGTCGTGCAGCCCGGCGTGGTCAACCTCGATTTCCGCAACGCGGTGGAGAAACACGGCCTGTTCTACCCGCCGGACCCCTCCAGCTACGACTGGTGCACCCTCGGCGGCAACCTGTCCACCAACGCGGGCGGATTGTGCTGCGTGAAGTACGGCGTCACCACGGATTCCGTGCTGGGCTTGGAAGTCGTGCTCGCCGACGGGTCGCTGCTGAAGACCGGACGCCGCACGGTGAAGGGCGTCGCGGGCTACGACCTCGCCCGGCTCTTCGTCGGCAGTGAGGGCACGCTCGGCGTGATCACCCAAGCGACTCTCGCGCTGAAACCGTTGCCACAGTTGCCTTCCACGTTCGTCGCGGGATTCAGCAGCACCGAGGCCGCCGGTGAAGCCGTCGCGCGGGTCGTGCGCGAGGGGCTGGTGCCGTCGCTGCTGGAGATCATGGACGCGACGTCCATCAAGGCCGCCGAGGCCTATCTCAAGACCGATCTCGGCGCCGGTTCGGACTGCAAGGCCTTGCTGCTCGCGCAATCCGACTCCGGTGGCGAGGTCGCGCGACGCGAACTCGCCGCGCTGGAACAGATCTGCGTCGACTGCGGCGCGGATCTGGCCTACGCCACCGACGATCTCGAAGAAGGCAAGATGCTGCTGCAGGCGCGGCGGGTCGTGCTCAACGCGCTGGAACTGTACGGCGTCTGGCTGACCGACGACGTCTGCGTGCCGCGCACCCGGATCGCCGAACTGATCGCCGGCTGCGAGCGGATCAGCGAGGAGGTCGGGCTGCGGATCGCCGTCGTGGGACACGCCGGTGACGGCAACATGCACCCGACGATCGTCTACTCGCCGGATTCCGAGGACGAGTTCGCACGGGCGCAGAAGGCCTTCGACGCGATCCTCGAAGTCGGCCTGTCACTGGGCGGCACGGTCACCGGCGAGCACGGCGTCGGCAAGATCAAGCGCGAGTGGCTCGCCCGGGAGATCGGCGAGATCGGCCTTCGCGTGCACCGGCAGATCAAGCAGGCCCTGGACCCGGAAGGCCTCTTCAACCCGGGTTCGATGTTCTCCCTCTGAACGTGCCCCAGACGCTATGAACGGCCCGTTACTTGCAAAATTTGCAAGTAACGGGCCGTTCATAGCATTGCGAAGAGGGTCAGTCGCGCACGCGCGGGAGCTGCTGCGTCGCGTCGACGTCCACGGCCGGAGCGGCGGGACCGGCCGCGGCGGCGTGCTTCTTCTCGCGGCGCGCCTTCAGGTACTCGAGCACGATCGGCACCACCGACACCAGCACGATCAGGATGAAGATCGCGTCGATGTTGTCGCGGATGAACGGGATGTCGCCGAGCAGGTGGCCGAGCGCGGTGATCCCGGCGGCCCACAGGATGCCGCCGATGACGGTGTAGGTGAAGTACTTCTTCGGGTCCATCTTGCCGATGCCGGCGATCCAGGTGATGAACGTCCGCACGAACGGCACGAACCGCGCCAGCACGACCGCCTTCGGCCCGTGCTTCTCCAGGAAAGCGTGTGTCTGGTCGACGTACTTCTTGTTGAAGAACTTCGAGTCCGGGTTGCGGAACAGCCAGGGGCCGATCTTCCAGCCGAGGCCGTAGCCGAGCAGGTTGCCGAGCAGCGCCGCGACGGTGACCAGTACGCAGACCAGCCACAGCGGAGCCTCGATCTGGCCCGAAGCGATGAGCAGGCCCGCGGTGAACAGCAGGGAGTCACCGGGCAGCACCGGGAAGATGCTGCTTTCGATGAAGATGATCAGGCAGAGCACGGTGATGACCGGGACGGTCAGCCCGCTCAGCAGGTGCTGCGGGTCGAGCCACTCCGGCAGGAGGCCCATCGTCGTCACGTTGTTCTGCGCGAGAATCACACCAAAACGGTACAGGGTGACGCTGAGTGCCTTCACTCGACGGGAGGCGGCTCAGATCAGCGTGAGCAGCCCGATCACGGAACCGGCGGCCAGCCCGAGCAGCACGGCCAGCAGCAATACCCAGTACGCGGGCAGCGGCGCGCTGCCCGTCGAGGCCGCTCGGGGCGGTGCCGGACGGTCGGCGAGCCGGGCCGTTTCGGCGTCCTCCAGCGCGACGCGCTCCCGTTCGAGCGAGCCGGCGCCGGCGCCGGAAAGCAGCCCGTACTGCAGCGGCAGCTCGCTCCCGCCGGGTGACGGGGCCAGCTCGGTGGTCGGCGTCGCCGACGTGTCTTCAGTGTCCGAAGAGCCCGGAGTGTCCGAAGAGCCTGAAGTGGCTGGAATATCCGCAGTGTCCGCTTCGGGGGACTTTTCGGTGATCCGCTCCGCCGAAGGAGCGAAGACGGCTTGAGCGCGCAGAGCGTCGGCAAGGAGCTTCTCAGGGTCTTTGGGCTCGCTCATCCGGACTCGCTCCCTTCCGCCGCTACCCGTCGCTGACCGTCACACCGCCTTCGACCGCACCGTTCAGCGGGGCCGTGGCGCCCAATCTAGCCGCAGCCGCCTCCCTGACCCACTCGCCCTGGCGCAGTACCTTCACCGGCCGCAGGTTGCGGTCGAGCAGCACGAGGTCGGCGGCGAGCCCGGCGCGCAGCGAGCCGGTCCGGTCGGCGATGCCGAGCAGTTCGGCGGGACGGCCGGAGGTCGCGCGGACGGCGTCGAGCAGGTCGATACCCGCGCCGCGGACCAGGTTGCGGAAGGCCGCGTCCATGGTCAGCGTGCTGCCGGCGAGCGAGCCGTTCCCGGCCAGCGTGGCGACGCCGTCGCGCACGTCGACCTCGAGACGGCCGAGGATGTAGCTGCCGTCGGCGGCGTCGGTGGCCGACATCGCGTCGGTGATGAGCACCGTGCGGCCCTTGCCGGCGTGGTGCGCGGCCAGCCGCAGCACCGTCGGGTGCACGTGGACGAGGTCGCAGATCAGCTCGACGGTGATCCGCTCGTCGTCGAGGAGGGCGCCGATCGGGCCGGGTTCGCGATGGTGGAGCGGCCGCATGGCGTTGAAGAGGTGCGTCGCGACCGAAGCGCCCGCGTCGATCGCGGGGATGATCTGGTCTTCGACGCCGTCGGTATGTCCGATCGCGGCGATGACGCCCGATTCGGCCAGCTGGCGTACCGCTTTGATGCCGCCGTGCAGTTCCGGCGCGAGGGTGACCATCCGGATGTCACCGCGGCCCGCGCCGAGCAGCGCGTTGACCGTGGCCGTGTCCGGTTCGATCAGCGTCGCCGGGTCGTGCGCCCCGCAGCGCGCCTTCGAGATGAAGGGGCCTTCGAGGTGGATACCGGCAAGTTCACCCTCTTGGACCAGCTCCCGGAGCGCCGCGATCTGGTCTCTGAGCACCGGGATGGGGTCCGAGACCAGGCTGCCGAGCATAGTCGTGGTCCCGTGGCGCCGGTGTGCGCGCACGGCGCGCATCAGCTCCTCGGGATTCGCGCTGGAGAACGAACCGCCCCCACCGCCATGGCAGTGCGTGTCGACGAAACCGGGCACGATCAAGCACCCGTCGGCATTGACGTACTCGATATCGCCGACGTCCGGGGGTGCCCCGGAGCCGACTTGGACGATCTTGCCGCCGGCGATGACCAGCCAGCCGTCGTCGAGTACACGGTCCGGGGTGACAACCCGGCCGCCCACGATCACGAAATCTCCGGCGCCTCTCACGCCCCCCAGCATATATTGGTCTGGACCAAGCATGGCGGCACAACCCAGCGGTCGAGATGAAGGCCGGGCATCAGTTCGGTGACTGCATCGCTTTCTGCAGCGCCTCGAGCGCCCGGCTGGCGGTTGACTTCACGGTACCTTTCGAAATACCGGCGGCCTCGGAGATTTCGGCCTCACTCAGCCCACCGTAGTAACGGAGGACGAGAACTTCGCGCTGGCGAGGGGGCAGTTTGGACAAAGCGCTCACAACGGCCTGATGTTCACTCGACAGCATGGCGAGGCTTTCCGCCGAACGCGCGTTGACCGCGTGCGGGGCGACGTACTCGCGGGCCGTCTTGCGGCGCCGCAGCACACTGCGTGATCCGTTGACCACGGCGGTGCGCAGATATCCGACGGCCGCCGCGGCGTCGCGCAGCCGTCCCCAGTTGCGGTGCAGCCCGGTGAACGCCTCTTGGACGACGTCCTCGGCGGTGGCGGGCTCGTCCACGAGCAGGATGGCCAGCCGGACGAGCCGCATCCGGTGCTGGCGGTAGAGGTCTTCAAGGGTCAGCGGCGCCGCAGGCGGCGGTGGCGTAACCGGTCCGTCCATGGTGCGCAGCTGGCCGAGGGTCACCTCGACACTGCGTTCCGCGTTGCCCTCGAGCATGTACCCCTACCTGTTCATTTACCCCTTTGAAGCACAACCTGTGCATGGCGCCCGGTCAGCGTATCGGGTTGGGCAGGACTCTTGCCTGATCGGATCCTGAGAAGGTCGGTACCGTTCAGCACAGCCCTGTTGAAGCGATCTTGGAGACGTCGATGGCCTGGTTCCTGGTGGAGATCCGGTATGTGCGGGAAAAGCTCGAGGACGTGCGCCCCCGGCACCGGAAATTCCTCTCCGACCTCGCCGAACAGGGCGTCGTCGCGCTCGGTGGCCCGCTCGGGGACGGCTCCGGCGGCCTGTCCCTCTATCAGGCGACGGACGAGGCGGCGCTGAACGAGATCCTCGAGCAAGACCCGTACCACCTCGAAGGCGTCGTCGCGGAGCGAATCGTCCGCGAGTGGAAGCCGGTCCTGGGCTCCTGGCTGCCCGAGCAGGTCTGAAACATCAGATATCGAGGGTGACCGGCTCGCGTTCGACGCAGATCCGGACGCGGTCGCCGGTCACCGTCGGCAGTTCGCAGGTCCCGCAGAACCCCTGACGGCACGAATACGCGATACCGGGCACGGTTTCGCGCAGGACGTCGAGCGTCGTGCGGTCGGCCGGGACGTCCAGCGTCACGCCGCTGCGGCCCAGCGTGACCTGGAACGGCTTCCCGCCGACGATCGGCGGCGTCGAGAATCGCTCGAAGAACACCGGCCCGGACGTCCGCAGCGCCGCGTCCGTCCGGACGCCGACGATCATCGGAACCGGACCGCAGCAGTAAACCGGAGCGTTCCCGGGCGCGCCTTCGAGGAGTTCGGCGCCCGAAGCGGGGATGCCGTATTCGGAGTCCGGCCGGACCCAGACGCGGTCCCCGAAGGTCGAAAGCTCCTCCTGGAACGGCATCGAGGCCAGGTCGCGGCCGGTGTAGACCAATCGCCAGTCCGCGCCCGCGGCCGCCGCCTGCCGCACCATCGGCAGGATCGGCGTGATCCCGATACCGCCCGCGATGAACAGGTAGGCCGGGCTCGCCACGAACGGGAACGCGTTGCGCGGGCCGCGCGCGGTGATCCTCGCGCCCTTCTTCAGGCCGTGCACCGCCGTCGATCCTTCGCCCAGCAGCCGGACGCCGACGCGGTAGGCCGAGCGGTCGTCCGGATCGCCGCACAGGGAGTACTGCCGGACGAGCCCCGGCCGCGGCGAGAGGTCGACGTGCGCGCCGGGCCGCCAGCGGGGCAGGGCCTCGCCGCGTTCGTGCACCAGGCGCAGGCTGACGACACCCTCGGCTTCGACACGGAGATCGTCCACGACCAGCGGGAGGTCACGGCCGACGGTGAGCACCGGCGGCCGTCGCCGTCCGCTTACCCCGCTGAGCCTGCGGTACACCGCGACGACGCCGGTCAGCGACGCCATCACGCGGTCGGTCCGCCCGCTGCCGTCGAGCCGCAGCGGGCGCGTCATCGTGGGTCGTCGGCGGCGAGCGCGGCCGGCGAACTCGCGAGGTACGCCACCGCCTGATCGGTGTTGCCGGTTTCCGTGGGGTGGTACGACTTCTTGAAGTACGGCACGAGTTCGCGCCGCAGTTGCCTGCCCGACGGCAGCAGCCCGAGCTTCGCCACCCGGAGGTACGTGCGGAAACTCGTCTTGCCCGGCCGGGTCGGGTCGTTGCGCATGAGGAACCTGGTGCCCCGCAAGAAGACCCACGCGAGCACCGGGGTCACCACGAGCATGCTGCGCACGCGGCGGCCGTAGCGCCCGTCGAGGTGCATGAACAGGTCGAAGGCGACCGAGCGGTGCTCGACCTCTTCGGCGCCGTGCCAGCGCAAGAGGTCCAGCATCGTCGGGTGGGCGTCCGCGTCTTCGAGCGCTTTGGCGTCGAGGATCCACTGGCCGAGGAACGCGGTGTAGTGCTCGATCGCGGCGATGATCGCGAGCCGCTCGATGAGCCATTCTTCGCGCCGCTGGGCGGAAAGGTCACGATCGCCGAGCAGGCGCCGGAACATCCACTCCATCTGCGCGATGTACGGGCGCACGTTGACGCCCGCGGCTTCGAGATGGCCGGCGGCGCCGTCGTGTGCCTCGGCGTGCATGGCCTCCTGGCCGATGAACCCGAGGACGTCCTCCTTGAGCCGCTCGTCGCGGATCAGCGGAACGGCCTGCTTGAACACCTCGACGAACCAGCGTTCACCCTCCGGCAGCGCCAGGTGCAGCACGTTGATCGTGTGCGTCGCCTGTGGTTCGCCGGGGATCCAGTGCATCGGCAGCGACGCCCAGTCGAACTTGACGTCGCGCGCGTGCAGGACGATCTGCTCGTGCTCCTCGGGTTGAGCGGTCATGACGCCCTCCCGCTGAGTTCGTAGTCGCTCGGATCGACCTTCCGGGTTTCGAGCCAGTAGCGCCAGGTGAACCCGGGCCAGATCGTGCGGTTGACGCCCTTCGCGTCGAGGTACCAGCTCTTGCAGCCGCCCTGGGTCCACACGCCCTTGACCAGCTTGTCCTGGATCTCGCGCTGGAACTTCTCCTGCACGCCGGGCCGGACGTCGAGCGCCGCGGCGCCGCGCGAGCCGGCGAGCTTGATGGCCTCGACGACGTACCGCGCCTGCGATTCGATCATGAACACCACGGAGTTGTGGCCCAGCGCGGTGTTCGGGCCGAGGAGGAAGAACAGGTTGGGGAAGCCGGAAACGCTGATCCCCTTGTGCGTGTGCATGCCCTCGGCGGCCCACTCCTTGGCGAGGTCGCGGCCGTCGATCCCGGTGATGTCCAGGTATTCCAAGGCATCGGTCACCTTGAACCCGGTGCCGTAGATGATCGCGTCGACCTCGTGCTCGACGCCGTTCCCGTCGACGACGCTGTGCTCCTTGACCTCGCGCACGCCTTCGGTGTTGACGTCCACATTGGACCGGTTGATCGCCGGGTAGTAGTCGTTGGAGATCAGCACCCGCTTGCAGCCCATGGTGTAGTCGGGGGTGATCTTCTTGCGCAGCGCGGGATCCTTGACGCTGCGGCCGATATGCCGCCGGGCGACCATTTCCCCGGCCTTCATGAGCGCGGGATGGCCGTTGAAGCCGACCGCCCGCACTTCGAGGAACCAGTACAACGCGTTGCGGTACAGGCGTTGCGCGCCGGGGATACGCCGGAACGCGGTCTTGGCCCAGCCCGGCATGGCGTGGTCGGGCTTCGGCATGATCCACGGCGGCGTGCGCTGGAACAGCGTCAGTTCGGCGGTTTCGGGGGCGATCTCCGGGACGAACTGGACCGCGCTGGCGCCGGTGCCGACCACGGCGACCTTCTTGCCACGCAGGTCGTATTCGTGGTTCCACTGCGCGGAATGCCAGGTCTGGCCCTTGAACTTTTCGATTCCGGGGAGCTTCGGGACCTGCGGGATGTGCAGGCCGCCGACGCCCGAGACCACGAACTGGGCCTCGAAGTCACCCGACTTCGTATGGACGCGCCAAAGGCGGGCGTCGTCGTCCCAGTCGGCGCCGGTGAGTTCGACGCCGAACCGGATCTTGCGCCGCAGGCCGTACTTGTCGGTGACGTCCTTGAGGTACTGGAAGATCTCCGGCGCGGGTGAGAACGACCGGGACCAGTCCGGGTTCTGCTCGTAGGAGAACGAGTACATGTGGGACTGGACGTCGCAGGCGCAGCCGGGGTACGAGTTGTCCCGCCACGTACCACCGACTTCGTCCGCCTTCTCCAGGATCACGTAATCCCGGATTCCGGCTTTTTCGAGCTGAATGGCCTGGCCGAGCCCGGAGAACCCGGTGCCCACGATCACGACCTTGAACCGCTCGGTCATCTGGCGTCCTCCACTTCGAGGCCTTGAGTGCGCAGATGACGTTACCGGAAGTAACAGTTACTTTCTAGTACTACTTACTTGTCAGTACGTTCCGCCGAGCTTCGAATGGTCCCAGCTGACGATCTTGGTCGGGCGGAAGATCAGGCCGATTCGCTTCGTGGCCTGCTTACCGATGAACCCGGCGAGTTCGTCGGGCACCGGGTCTCCCGGCTTCGCACCCGCGTAGCGCTGCATCAGCGTGATACCCATCTGGGTGACCCTCGGGGTATCGGTGATGACCTCGACGTCGGCTTCGAGGGAGATCCCGCGGAGCTTGTCGTAGCTTTCGCCGTCCTCGATGAGCACCGTGGCGCGCGGGTCGCGCTCCAGGTTCTTCGCCTTCTGGGACGAGCCGTAGGTCCAGGTCGCGATGCCGGACTCGTACGGGTAGTACCAGAGCGGGGCCAGATGGGGGCGTCCGTTGGGGCCGATCGTCGCGACGTTGATGACCTTCTGCTCGTCGAGGTACGCGGCGAGTTCGTCGGGTGTCATGCGGATCTGGTCGCGACGGGACATATGCGGTCAGCCTTTCTTCGTGGCGGCCCGGCCTGCCTGACCGGTCACAGAAGATTCGTACGCGCCGCGCTCCTTGATGTCCACGAGTGCGGCCGCATCCGCCTTCTTGATCCGGCCGCGGGAGCCGATCTCGATGATCGGCGGCAGGAACGCGCGGATGAGCTTGAGCCCGCCGACCCAGCGCGGGACGTGGATGGTGCGTGAGCGCTTGTTGATGCCGGCCTGGAGAAGGTCGAGGGCGACCTTCAGCGGGTAGGTCTTGCCGAGCAGGCCCGGCATGCCGGCGCGGAGCTTGCCGAACACCGGGTGCTGGTCGGCGCTCTCGACGAGGTCGGTGCGGATCCAGGTCGGGTGGGCGACGCCGACCTTCACGCCGAGATGGGCGACTTCGGCGCGGAGGCTGTTGGAGAACGCCTCGACGCCGGCCTTCGCGGCGGCGTAGTTGGCCATGCCGGGGGCGTGGGTGATCGCGGCCAGCGAGGAGATCGCCAGCAGGTAACCCTTGCGCTCGATGACATGCGGAAGGGTGACGCGGAAGGTGCGCCAGACGCCCAGAAGGTCGACCTCGATCACCTTCTCGAAGGCGGCCGGGT
The DNA here is from genome assembly GCF_046549055.1 of Amycolatopsis sp. lyj-112. NCBI lineage: Bacteria > Bacillati > Actinomycetota > Actinomycetes > Pseudonocardiales > Pseudonocardiaceae > Amycolatopsis > Amycolatopsis sp. lyj-112. The sequence continues at coordinate 190,708 of NZ_JAJPWS010000013.1, forward strand.
CCACCGAACGGACGAAGCCGGAGGTCGCGATACCGGCGTTCGCGATGACGACGTCGATGCCGCCGAAGTGTTCGACGACGCCGGCGGTGGCCCGCTCGAGGTCGTCCCAGCTGGTGACGTCGGCTTCCCAGGCGTGGGCGCTGTCGCCGATCTTGTCGGCGACCTCCTGCTGCTCCTTCGCCTCGATGCCGACCAGTGCGACCTTCGCGCCCTGCGCGGCCAGGCGTTCGGCGAGTCCCGCGCCGATGCCCCTCGCGGCGCCGGTGATCAGGACGACCTTGCCGTTCACGCTGTTCTTGGCCACGTTGCCTCCTCGTCCGAGCCCCTTGCGCTCGGACGGTACCCCAACCTACCCGGAGTAAGCTACCCACAAGTAAGTACGCGTTTCGTCCTCTAGTTGCGGTAGTTCGTGGTGCGAACCACCGCAACCAGAGGACGAAACGCGGGGGTTCTAGCGCGAAGCGGTGGTGAGGGTGTCGACCTCGGCGGGGGTCAGGTCGAGGTCGGCGGCGGGCAGGAGATCGTTCAGCTGCTCGACCGTGCGGGCGCTCGCGATGGGCGCGGTGACGGTCGGCTGCGCGAACAGCCACGCCAGCGAGACCGCCGCGACCGAGACACCCCGTGCGGCCGCGACGTCGTCCAGTGCCGCCAGCACCCGCTTGCCACGATCGTCCAAATAGGACGACGCGCGGGCGGCGCGCGGGCTGTCGCCGAGATTGTCCGCCGACCGGTACTTCCCGGCCAGGAAGCCCTTGGCCAGCGCGAAATACGGCAGGACTGTCAGGCCTTCACGCTCGACCGTCGGCGCCAGGTCGCTTTCGTAGCCGCGCTCCACGAGGTTGTAGTGCGGCTGTAGCGCGACGTACTTCGCCAGACCCTCGCGGTCCGAAATGGACAGTGCTTCGCTCAGTCGTTCCGCGGAGTAGTTCGACGCCGCGATGTAGCGGACCTTGCCGGCGCGCACGAGCACGTCGAAGGCCTGCAGGGTCTCTTCGATCGGGGTTTCCGGATCGTCGATGTGCGCGTAGTAGAGGTCGATGTGGTCGGTCTGGAGCCGGCGCAGCGAATCTTCGGCCGCCGCCGCGATGTTCGCCGCGGAAAGCCCTTTCCGCTGGTCCCACATACCGGTCTTGGTCGCGATGACGACGTCGTCGCGTCGGCCGCGTTTCGTCAGCCAGGTGCCGATGATCGTTTCGGAACCGCCGCCGGAGTACAGGTCCGCGCTGTCGATGAAGTTGCCGCCCGCCGCCGTGTAGGCGTCGAGGACGGCGAAGGACTGCTCTTCGTCCGCGGTCCAGCCGAAGACGTTCCCGCCGAGGTTGATCCCCCGGACGTCGAGGTCGGTGTTGCCGAGTTTCGCCATGTCTCGAACTTAAGGGAAGACAACGGCGGGGACAGGTGTTAGCTCGGATCATGGGACTCGAACTCGGCAGGATCGGCATCTGGCAGCACGAGAGTGTGTTCACTCCGGAGCTCGCACGTGAACTGGAGGAACTCGGCTACGGCACCCTGTGGCTCGGCGGCTCGCCGGACGGTGACCTCTCGAAGGCGGAGGAACTGCTCGACGCGACGACGTCGATCGCCGTCGCCACCGGCATCGTCAACATCTGGAAGGACGACGCGGCCACGGTCGCCGAGTCCTACAAGCGGATCGTGGCGAAGCACCCGGACCGCTTCCTGCTCGGCGTCGGGGCCGGGCACCCGGAGCACACCTCGCAGTTCACGAAGCCTTACGGCGCCCTGGTCGAGTACCTCGACGCGCTCGACGCGGCCGGAGTGCCCGTCGAAGGCCGCGCGCTGGCCGCTCTCGGCCCGAAGGTGATCAAACTCGCAGGAGACCGCACAGCGGGAGCCCACCCGTATCTGATGACGCCCGAGCACACCCGCCAGGCGCGCGAAATCCTCGGCGAGGGTCCGCTGCTCCTGCCCGAGCACAAGGTCGTCCTCGAGACCGATCCGGTGAAGGCCCGCGCCATCGCGCGACCGACCGTCCAGTTCTACCTGGGCCTGGTCAACTACACGAACTCCCTGCGGAACCTCGGTTTCACCGACGAGGACCTCTCGGGCGAGGGCAGCGACAGGCTGATCGACGCGCTCGCCGTGCACGGCGACGCCGAGACGATCGCCCGCGGCATCACCGCGCATATCGAAGCCGGTGCGGACCACGTGGGCGTCCAGGTACTGAACCAGGACCCGCTGCCGGTCTACCGGGCGCTCGCCGCCGTCCTTCTCTGACGCAACGGCTGTAGGCACCTCCCGGCCGACCTCGTACGATGCGGCCGAGAGGTGCACCAGCCTGCTTCGAGGAGGAGTAAACGATGCCCATCGCCACCCCCGAGGTCTACGCGGAGATGCTCGACCGGGCGAAGGCGAATGAATTCGCCTACCCGGCCATCAACGTGACCTCGTCGGAGACCCTGAACGCCGCGCTCCGCGGGTTCGCCGAGGCGGAGAGCGACGGGATCATCCAGTTCTCCACCGGCGGTGCGGAGTTCGCGTCCGGCCAAGGGGTCAAGGACATGGTGACCGGTTCGGTCGCGCTCGCGGAGTTCGCGCAGGTCGTGGCCGCGAAGTACGACGTGAACGTCGCGCTCCACACCGACCACTGCCCGAAGAACAAGCTCGACGGCTTCGTCCGCCCGCTGATCGAGATCTCGGCCGAGCGGGTCAAGAACGGCGGGCTCCCGCTGTTCCAGAGCCACATGTGGGACGGTTCCGCGATCGACCTCGACGAGAACCTCGAGATCGCGCAGGAACTGCTCGCCAAGGCCGCGGCCGCGAACATCATCCTCGAGGTCGAGATCGGTGTCGTCGGTGGTGAGGAAGACGGCGTCGAAGCCGAGATCAACGAGAAGCTGTACACCGCCGAGGGCGACTTCCTGAAGACGATCGATGCGCTCGGCTCCGGCGAGAACGGCCGCTACCTGCTGGCCGCGACCTTCGGCAACGTGCACGGCGTCTACAAGCCCGGCAACGTGAAGCTGCGTCCGGACGTGCTCAAGGGCGGCCAGGAAGCGGCGTCGGTGAAGCTCGGCCTCGCGGCCGGGTCGAAGCCGTTCGAGCTGGTCTTCCACGGCGGTTCCGGCTCGCTGCCGGAAGAGATCCGCGAGGCGGTGTCGTACGGCGTCGTGAAGATGAACGTCGACACCGACACGCAGTACGCGTTCACGCGGCCGATCGCGGAACACTTCTTCAAGAACTACGACGGCGTCCTGAAGATCGACGGCGAGGTCGGCAACAAGAAGGTCTACGACCCGCGCAGCTACCTCAAGGCCGCCGAGACCGGCATGGCCGCGCGCATCGTCGAGGCCGCGCAGTCCCTGGGTTCGGCGGGCAACAAGCTCTCCTGACCTGACTGATGTAGAGGGCCGTTGAGGACAGGACTCGTTCTCAACGGCCCTTTTCATGCCCCGGTGGGCAGCCGAACGTGCCAAGTCAAGATCAGCACTATGTCGGTTCTTGCTGCTGTGAAATGTCGGTTCACTCGATCGTGAAATGTCGGTTCAGAGTACTGTGAGATGTACATGAACGACGTCTCGAGGAGCTATGGGCGATCAGGATCTGGTGCGAGCCTGCTGCACCCTCACCGAGGAGTACCTGTCGAGCTTCCGGGTCGTGATCCTCAACGGTCCGCGCCAGGCCGGCAAAACGACCATGCTCAGGCACCTCCACGAGCAGCGTGGCGGGACTTCGTTCAACCTCGATGACGAGCAACTCCTGCAGGCTGCCATCGCCGATCCCGTCGCTTTCGCCGGCACCGGCTCAGAGCCGAGGCTGATCGACGAAGTGCAACGGGCGGGAGACCCGTTGATCAGGGCCATCAAGGCCGAGGTCGATGCCGAAGGCAGGCCCGGGCGCTACGTTCTCGCAGGTTCCACCCGGTTCTTGGCGACCCCGAGCCTGTCGGAGTCCTTGGCCGGACGTGGTGTCGTGGTCGACGTCTGGCCCTTTTCCCAAGGCGAGTTCGAAGGCATCTTCGAGCGATTCATCGATGTTGCTTTCGACGAACCCGGCCGCCTGCTCGAACTCGGTGTGCCGGACGCCGATCGCAAGGACTACTTCACCCGCATCTGCCGCGGTGGATTTCCGGAGCCCGCGTTGCTCGGTGGCGCGCGTGCGCGCAAAGCCTGGTTCCGCGCCTACGTACAAGCCATCGCGGAGCGCGATATTCGGGAGATGGCCAAGGTCAACGAACCGAGTGCCATGACGGCCTTGCTGTCCTACCTCGCCTCCATCACCGCGCAAGAGCACAACAGCGTGAACACGTCGAGCAAGACAGGGCTTCATCGGACGACGGTGAACAGGTACGTCGAATTGCTCGAAGCGGTGTTCCTGGTCCATCGGCTCCCTGCGTGGTCACGGAACCTGACTTCTCGTGCGGTAAAGCACGCCAAGCTCCATCTCACGGACACCGGACTCGCCGCTTCCTTGCTCGGTGTGTCCCCGGAATCCCTGGCCCAACCGGTGGCTCCGGCACGGGGACCGCTTGTCGAGACCTTCATCGTCAACGAGCTGGCCAAGCAAGCGACCTGGAGCGATGCCGAGGTGCGGCTGTACCACTGGCGGGTAAGCGGTGGAGCGGAGGTGGACGTGGTCCTGGAAAGGGACGACGGCCAGGTCGTCGGCATCGAATCGAAGGCGCGGGACACGGTGACAGCGGCCGACTTCCGTGGCCTCGCCGAGTTGCGCGACCGTCTCGGCGATCAGTTCACCCAGGGAATCGTGCTGCACACAGGCAGGCAGGGCGCCATCAGCTTCGGTGACCGGCTGATGGCGCTCCCGCTGGCCTCGTTGTGGCTCGCCTGACCCGCGGAGGTCAGGCGGCGGGAACCTCGGTCCGCGCGCGACGTCGCTCAAGCCAAGAGTTCGCCGCACGCGTCCCCGGCCCGGCGGCGGCCCACAGCACGCCGACGCCGACCAGGCAGACCACGGCCGTCCAATAGGCGGTCGGCGGCGCCGATTCCGTATGCGCGTCGCCGAGGATCCACGGCCGGAACTGCGACTGCACCCACAACATCCCGTAGCCGAACGCCGTCACCAGCAGCGCGCCGACACCGGCCGTCAGCAGCGGATGACCCCGTCCGATGCGGAACGTCAGGTCCACCGCGAGGCCGACGGCGAGCAGGTAGAACGGCACGACCGACACCGGGAAACCCATCCCGAGCAGCAGCGGCCACATCACCAGGCGGTAGGCGAGGTACAGGGCGGCGACCGTCGTCCCGGCCCAGCGGAAACCGGTGGTGTGCCGCGCCAGCGCGAGGATCAGCGCCATCACGCCGATGCCCCAAAGCGGGTAGACCCAGTCGTTGATCGGCATCGTGAAGTGCTCGACGGCGGCCCGGTCGACGACGTGGCCGATCTGGCTCGCGGCGAAGTTCAGCAGCTCGGGCTCGGCCTCGGGCGCTCCGCGTTCCCAGGCGCGCAGGCCGAGGATGCCGTACTCCTGCTGGCCGTTCGGGAAGAACGTGTTCTCCAGGAAGAACACCCACAGGCCGATCAGCACGCCGGTGCGCATCCGGCCCGGCTTGGCGAACTTCAGCCAGCCCATGATCACGCCGGCCTGCATGATGCCCGTGCCGATGTAGAGCATCATGTGCGACGGGCTCCACGCGGTCAGGTCGAGGCCGTTGACGCGGTGGTTGATGACGTCCAGCGGTGCCGCGATGAGGAACACCACGAGCCCGATCTGCATCAGCCGGAGCGAGCGGCGGTCGGCGCCCATCCCGGTGTAGCTGTGGATCGCGACGAGCACCATGATGATCACCGTGCCGACGGTGTTGATCAGATGCGGCGGAGCCAGGTCGTCCCGGAGCCACATGAAATGCCACGACATGTCCCAGGACGAGCCCACCATCTTGAAGGCGAACGCCGCGAGCCACATGCCGTAGCAGAAGTTCAGCACCCAATCCGGTGTCGCCTGTCCCGGCGCGCCGCGGTGCCAGTGGAGCTTGAAGAACAGCCTCGTCTTCGCGATGGGGCTGCGGGGGATGACACCCGGCGAAAGGTCCCCGGTCACTTCTGTCGCCTTTGTCATGGAGTCATCTTCCCTGCTACAGATCACGGGATGGGCATTTGGGGTCGAAAACCAGGGTTCACCCGTAGGGGTGGTGGATTTGCGCCCAGCGTGCGAACCAAGGCAAGGTGTGCCGCCATGATGCCGAAACGACTCGTCGCGGCGGTACTCGTCGCCGCTCTGGTACTGGCCGGTGGGGGCATTCTCGGGAGCCTGTTCTTCTAGCCACAGGTCCCGAGGAAAATGGGTCGCATGACGAACCTCCTCGGCCCCCAGCCGACGCACCTTCCCGAGCACACCGCCGCGCAGGCGGCGCTCGACGCCGGGAGCGACCCGGCCGCCGTCGCCGCCGAACACCCTGACTACAGCGAGGCCTGGGCCACGCTCGCCGAGAAGTCGTTCGACGCCGGCGAGACCGTCGCCGCGTACGCCTACGCCCGCACCGGCTACCACCGCGGTCTCGACCAGCTTCGCCGCGCCGGCTGGAAGGGCCACGGCCCGGTGCCGTGGTCGCACCGCCCGAACCAGGGCTTCCTGCGCGCGCTCGCCGTCCTCGGCAAGGCCGCGGGCAAGATCGGCGAGACCGAGGAGTACGACCGCTGCCGGACCTTCCTCAGCGACTCGGACCCCGCCGCTGCTGAGGCGACCGGCCTCAAGTGAGCTGCTATGAACGACTCGTTACTTGCAAAATTTGCAAGTAACGAGTCGTTCATAGCCTCCGGGACCCCTAGAACAACCCGCAGTTCCCCACCGCGGGCAGTCCGGCGAAGCGTCCCTCAAGCCAAGCGAAAGCCTCCGGGAACGCTCTGATAGCCCCGCCGACGTGCGTCGGGACGAGCGAAGTCGAGAACTGCACCTTCGCGCCCTTCGCGCACCACGAGCGCGCCATCGTCCGACCCTGTGCGTACGGCACGATGTCGTCGAGTGCGCTGTGGACGACCAGCGTCGGCGGCCCCGGCTTCCGCGAGCCGATGAGCTGCTGGCCGACCCGGGTCTTGTACGGCTCCTCGGCGAGGTACGCGGTCAGCGGCCTGCCGTCCTTGGTCAGGTTCTTCGACTGGGTGAACGCGTGCCCGAAGATCGCGTCGACCGTGCACTCCTGCTTGACCTTCTCGAACGCTTCGACGCCCTTGGCGTTGAGTACGCCCGCGATGTTCAGTTCCGGGTACGCGGCGTCCATGCTGACCAGCGTGAAGCCGAGGAATCCGAACGCGTAGTGCCCGTCGATGTTCTTGCCGACCTCGGCCAGATCCGCTGGGACGGCGCCCGCGTACGAGCCCTTCAGAGCGAGTTCGGGCGCGTACGACGGCTGGAGTTCGGCGGCCGACGCCGACGCCCCGCCGCCTTGCGAATAGCCCGCGGTCGCCACCGGGCCGCTGTCCGGGAGGTTCGCTTCGGGCAGGCGCTGCGCCGCCCGGATCGAGTCGAGGACGGCGTTGCCCTCGGCGACGCGGTTCACGTAGGTGTGGACGCCGGGGGTGCCGAGGCCCTCGTAGTCGGTGACGACGATGCCGTAGCCGCGAAGCAGCAGTCCGGCGATGAAGGGCCCTTCGTATTCCATGCCCGCGGCGAGCGCTTTCGACGGCGCGCACTGGTCACCGACGCCCTGCGTCCCGGCGGCGTAACCGATCACGGGGCGCTCGCCCCGTCCGGTCCACGCCTTCTTCGGGGTGAGGACGGTGCCGGTCACGGCGTTCGGCCTGCCGTGGGTGTCGGTGCTGCGATACATGATCCGCTGGACGTTGGCGTCGGCCTTGATGAGTTTCACGGGATCGACGTAGAACGTGGACGGTTCGTGCCGGATGATGTCGCCGGGAGCACCGGCGGGCAGCGGCGACGGGGGGTCGTAGAAGGACGGCGCCGCGGTGGCCTGCTGAGCCCCGAAGGTCAGCAGAGCCGCGATGGTGGCCGCTGAGACGGCAGCGGAAACACCGCGCCGGGAACCTGGACGCATGCTTGCTCCTCGTTGAGCAACATTTTCGACAGGGGTGTCGAAAAAGAGAGTCAGTGAGGTGGCGCACAATGTCAAGCCCGGCGCCGAGAGGGAGACCGCGCAAGGTCCCCGTCGGCGAGCAGCGCGCGAAGGTCCTGAGCGCGGCCGCCGGTGTCTTCGCCGTGCACGGCGCGCAGGCCGCGACGATCGAGCAGATCGCCCGGCGCGCGGGGGTGTCCCGGCAGGCCGTCTACGAGCAGTTCGGCGACCGGATGACGCTGTTCGCCCAGGTCGCGGCGGATATCGAGGAGCGGGCCTTCGCGGCCATCGGCGCGCCCGCGCTCGACCTCTCGCAACCGGAACTCCGGTCCTGGGCGCGCGGCAACTACGCCAACATGTTCGCCTTCGTCGCGGCGAACCCCGAGGCGTTCCCGGTCCTGCGCGAGGCCGAGCGCATGGGCGACCCGGCCCTCACCCGCCTGCGGGAGCGGCTCGCCGCGGTCTACACCGAGGCGAGCAGGCAGCGCTGGGCGCGCCACGGCGTCGACGCGGGCCGCGCGGACAAGGCGCTGGTCACCCTGTTCTTCGCGATGACCGAAGCGCTCGTCCAGGCGAGCTGGGACGGTGAGCCGCCCGACTCGGACGCGCTCATCGACCTGCTCACCGAGTTCACCGTCGGGGGCGTGGTGCGTCTTCGGACCGCGGCCACCGACGTGATGGAAAGGCTGAGGTAGCGATCAGGCCGCGACGGCCTCCCTGGCTTCCTCGGTGACCTTTCCGAGGTCCGGCGACGAGACGACCTTGTTCCGGCCGTTGCGTTTGGCCGCGTAGACGGACGCGTCGGCCGAAGCCATCACGTCGTCGATCGAACGACCGTCGAGCGGGTACGTCGCGACGCCGACCGACGCCGTCCGCTGCTCGATGATCACCGAGTTGCCCTCGTTGTCCCGGGTCTTGATGACCATCTCGCTGATCCGCTGCCGGATGCGCTCGGCCACCGCGACGGCCTCCTGCTTCGACGAGGATGTCAGGAGCACCACGAACTCCTCCCCGCCGAAGCGGCCGGCGAGGTCCTGGGCCCGGGTTTCGGCCTTGACCAGCGCCGCGACGCCCTTGAGGACGTCGTCGCCGGCCAGGTGGCCGTACGTGTCGTTGATGTTCTTGAAGTGGTCGAGGTCGATCATCAGCGCGCCGAACTGGCCGTTCTCGCGCTCGGCGCGGGCGACCTCGCGGACGGCGCCCTGCTGCCAGGTCGTGGCGTTGAGCAGCTGGGTCTTCTGGTCGGTCGTCGCGAGCTCTTCCAGCTGCTTGATCAGCACCGAGCGCTGCAGCAGGTAGAGCGGCAGGAAGACGAGCAGCACGAGCACCGGCTGGTGCGGCAGCACGGCGAGCACCAGGCCGCCGATGCAGACCGTGGAGGCCTCGAGGATGTTGTCGTCCCAGGAGCCGAGGAGCGTCTGGGTCGAAGCCTTCTTCGGAGCTGCGAAGTAAAGGCCAGTCCCGGTGAAGACGGCGTTCATCAGGAAGAACGCGAGGCTGGCCGCGCAGATCGAGGTCACCGACGTCGGATCCTCGCTGCCGGCGAAGTGGACGGCCGCCCACGCGGCGAACGCGGTGAGCGTCATCGATGTGGCGTTCGCCACAGTTCGGTGTGGGTTGACCGTCCGGAGGCCCGCCCAGCTGCGGTATCCGAGGTGCAGGTAGATCACTGTCACGAGAAGCGCGGCCAGTTGCGGCGGCAGCAGGATCGCTCCCGGAAGCACCCAGACCGACGTCATGTTGATGTGCGGGGTGACGCTCATGCTGCGTCGCTGCCGCTCGATCCGGCGGGTCGCCTCGGTGTGCGCGATCGCCAGTCCCGCGAGCAGGAAACACAGCAGGACCTGCGAAGAAGTGATCGAAATCGATGCGGCGAAGACCCCCGTCAGTGCCAGCATCGTCACCACGGACAGCCCGGTGTAGGCGATCCAGTGTTTAGGCCGTTTCCACAGCTCCCACGTCGCTACCGTGAGAGCCGAACGATGTCCAGCGTGTTCCTCCGATGTGATCATCTTTCCCCCTGGCTCTTGCGTCATTCTCCGAAACCCCCTACTTACCGACAGCTTCCACCGACTTGCGGGCTGTCGACAAGCTCCCTAGGTGTGTACTTTTCTCTGAGAGGTCGAGGGAAAGGTGCCAGCGATGGCCGGTAGGGATCAGTGAACTGGGGCGCGTGCCGGCAGGCCGCGCGATCGAGCCGGCGCGCGGAACCTCAATGTTCTGCGCGTGCGGCATCTTTTTCCTGCCATCGATCCGGATCACTACCGAGCACTCGCCACCAGGCCAGTGCCAGCGGGATCGTCAGCACCAATCCCGCAATCCCGAAGATTCCGACTGTCGACTGCGGGCCGACCTGGTCGGCGAGAACGCCGCCGATCAGCGGACTCACGCCCATCGTCGTGGTCAGCCCGGTGTTCGAAAGCCCCATCACCTGAGCGCGGCTCTCGTCCGGCACGGCCAGCGTCAGCGACGCCGTCGCCTGCATGAGCGCCACCGTGCCGAAGCCGCCGCAGATCACGAACAACACGATCGACGACACCGGACCCGGCTGCAGGAAGCACAGCAGCAGAGGGACGGCTGTCAGTGCCGAAAGCGGCCCGATCAGTTTCGGCCTGATGTGCGCCGGCACCCAGCGTGAGTAGATGAACGCGCCGATCACGCTGCCGACCGGGTCGGCGGCCAGCAGCAGGCCGATGACTTCGGGGCCGCCGCCCGACGAGGCGACGTAGGGCGCCGCGATCCCTTCGTAGACCGGCAGCAGGCCCATGAGCCAGGTGAACAGCAGCAGCGCGCGCAGCCCTGAGCTGGCGAAGACGATCTTTCCGCCGGATCCGATCGAAGCGAAGAACGACTTGCGCTTCTCGCCGGTCGCCGCGGCCGGGCGCGCCGCCAGGCCGATCCGGACGAACACCGCCGAGATCAGGAACGTCACCGCGTCCAGCGCGAGGGCGAGATGGGGTTCGAGCGCGGTCAGCAGGAAACCGCCGCCGGCGAACCCGGCCAGCTGTGCCGTTTGGACGGTCATGCTGCGGATCGCCATGCCGACGACGAAGCGGTCGCCTTCGAGGATCTGCGGCAGAAGCGCCAGCTGAGCGGCCTTGAACGGCGGATTCAGCAGGGAGACCGTGCCGACCAGCACGCACAGCACCCAGAACGGCAGTACCGGGACGGCGACCAGCGCGATCACCCCGGCCCGCGCGAGATCGACGACCATCATCACGGTCCGCCGGGGGAAGCGGTCCGCGAACCCGGTGAGGAAGATGCCGCCGAGCAGCGACGGGGCGTAAGTCAGCGCGTAGGTGAGACCGGTGAGGGTCGCGGAGCGGGTTTCGGTGAAGACGAGGACCGAGAGCGCGACTCGGGCGAGTTGATCACCGAAGATCGAAAAAAGTTCGGCGAACCAGAGCGCGCGGAACTCGGCTACACCGAACACCTGGCGGTAGGTGACCCGTCCGGCCGAAGCCATGCTGCCCCCAATAGGGTCCTTATTACGCGACAAACTCGTGACCGAGAGTAACGCGGTCACGAGCTCGTCACGAAGCGTCATTCGTTCACGTAAGTGTCTCCTGACTGTTGGTGATTGGCTAGGTTCTTTCGCCGGGTTTCTGGAGTTGGAGATCTTTTTCGTACTTCGCCCGCCGGGTCGTGACTTGCCGATCCGCCGTCGATTCGCGTGCTTTCGGTCCCGTTGAGGGGAAAACCAGGCCCGGCGGCGCTCGTTCGCTGAGGATTCCGGCGTCGGGCCAGGGCGCGGCGTGAGGTGCTCTCAGGCCGTGCCGTGCGCGCCGTGTACCGCTGACAGCGTCACAAAGCCCGCTGATGCCTGTGCTCTGAACGGGTGAACGACTAGGCCGATCGGATTAATGGTCGTCGATCACCGGCACTTCCGGTGCGGATACGGTCTGGACGACCTTCGGGGGCTTCGCGCTTGACGACCTCTTCGCGCGCGATCGGAGATGCCACCGCCTGCGCCTGTTCTCCTCGCTGTGGCAACGAGTTCCGCCCTTTGAGAAGCCGGACGCCTGCCGGAATCCGGGCGTAGCTTCGGCCTCGTGAGGACCGCAGACCTGCCCTATGTGCTCGCGGTGGTGGGCGCCGGTCCGCGTGGGGTGGGGGTCCTGGAGCGGATCGGCGCGAACGCCGCCGAGCTGCTCCGCGGGCGGCGGCTGGTCGTGCATCTCGTCGATCCCTTTCCCGCCGGCGCGGGGCGGGTCTGGCGATACGACCAGTCGCCGCTGCTGCGGATGAACTCGATGCCCGAGGACGTCACCGTCTTCACCGACGACACGGTCAAGATCGACGGCCCGGTGCGTCCCGGGCCTTCGCTGATCGAGTGGGCCCGCCTTGTCCGGTCGGGCGCGCTCGCGGCCGAGGTCGACGACAGCCTGCGTGCCGAACTCGACGCACTGCAGAGCGATCACTTCCCGACGCGGCGGCTGCAAAGTGCTTATCTCGCCTGGTTCCACCGTAAGGTCCGTACGGAACTCCCGCCGGGGATCGACGTCGTCGAGCACCGGACCCGCGCGGTGCGGCTCGAAGACGGCGAGCCGCAGACGTTGTGGCTGGAAGACCGCGCGGAACCGCTGAAGGTGGACGCCGTCCTGTTCACCGTCGGGCATCTCGACGCGGAGCCGGACGAGCGTGAGAGCGAACTGGCGAAGTTCGCCGTGCGCAACGAGCTCGCCTACTACCCGGCCGGATACACCGCCGACGTCGACTATTCGGCCATCGATCCCGGGGAAACCGTGCTGGTGCGCGGATTCGGTCTGGCGTTCGTCGATCTGATGCTGCTGCTGACCGAAGGGCGCGGCGGCCGGTTCGAAGAGCAGGTGTGCGGCGGGCTGAAGTACCACGCCAGCGGCGCCGAGCCCATCCTCCACATCGGATCGCGTCGAGGCGTGCCGTACCACGCGAAGATCGGCTATCGGTCGCGTGGGAAACCGTTGCAGCTTCCCAGGTTCTTCGACTCCTATGCGATCGAGCGGCTCTGCTCCGTACCCGGACAGCTCGACTTCCGCCGCGATGTCTGGCCACTGATCTCGAAAGAACTGGCCTGGGCCTACTACAGTGAACTGTTCACCGCGCATCCCGAACGGGTCCGCATGGACTTCGCCGTCTTCGCCGACGCCTTCGCGGATACGTCACCTGGCGAGATCGGCGCGCTGGTGGCGCGGGCGGTTCCGGCGCCGGAAGACCGGCTCGATCTCGACCGGCTCGACCGCCCGATGGAAAACGTCCGGTTCGGCTCGGCCGAGGAGTTCGGTAAGGAACTACGTGAGCACGTCGAGGCAGACCTGAGCCGCCGCGCGGATTCCGAGTACAGCGCGGATCTCGGCGCGTTCACCGCGCTCCTGTCCGTGATGGGTCAGCTTCCCGCGTTGTTGCAGACAGGAAGGCTCGACGCGGCCTCGCAACTGTCTGATTTGGACGGTTGGTTCCTGGGCTTCTTCTCGTACTTCGCCAGCGGGCCGCCACCGCGACGGCTCGAAGAACTCCTCGCGCTCCAGGAAGCCGGGATCGTTTCCTTCCTGGGCGCGGGCATGCGGGTGACGGCCGACGAAGACCGTCAGGTGTTCGTCGGCTCCGGGGACAGCTTTCCTGGCGAGACCGAGGCGCGCACGCTCGTCGAGGCACGACTGCCCGAACCGAGTATCACCCGCGCCTCCGACGTCCTTTTGCGACAGTTACGGGACGGCGGCGCGCTCGGTGAGGAGACCGTGCTCGACACCGTCACCGGCGACAGGCTGCTCGCCGGCCGCATCCACACCCGGGTCTCCGACGGCCGGATGCTCGACGGCGAGGGCCGTCCGCATCAGCGCCGGTTCGCGCTCGGGCCGCACACTTCGGCGCGGTCCGCCGGAGCGTTCACTCGCCCCCGGACCAACGCGATTCCCTTCCGGCAGAACGACTTCGTCGCCCGCGAGATCCTGCGCCTGACCTCCGAAAGCTAGCGCGCCGCGAACTCCGCGACCTCGCGCACCCGGCCATCGTCGAGGAGCACGCGAGCCCCGGTCTTCGACGGCGTCCGCTTTGATCTGATCGCCGAGCAGCGCCCTCCCGGCGTTGACCGTCTCCAAGGCTTCGGCGTTGACGAACTGATCCGCGCCTTGAGGCAGCACGAGTTGCGGCAGCCCGGCCGACAGCGAGCCGAGCACGGTCCCGATGCCGCCGTGGTGCACCACGAGGTCCGCACGCGGCAGGTCTTCGTTCTGCGGCACGAACCCGGCGACGTGCACGTTCGCGGGCACGTCACCGAGAGCGGCCGGATCGCCGGGACCCGCCGCGACCAGGACGTCCACCGGGAGCCGGGAAAGCCCGTCGATCGCCGCGCGCAGCACCTCGGTGGCACCGAACGCGACGGTGCCCAGCGTCAGGTACACCAGAGGACGGTCACGGCCGTCGAGCCACGACGGCAGCGTGCCCGAGCGACATCGTCGAGCTGGCTTGCAGGAATTGGGCGCTGGGAACGGAGAAATCGATCTTCACCGTCTTCGGGTCGACGACCGTCGTTCCCTTGTAGACGGCCAGGTAGCCGGAGCCGAGCTGGGATTTCGGGCCGAGGGCCTTGATCGCGTCGGTGGACGGATCCTGGTCGGTCAGCGAATCGACCAGCTGGCGCCGACGTTGAGGGAAGCGTTCGTGCCGACCTGCTGCGGGTCGATGCAGTCGGGGCTCGACGAAATGCCCAGGCGCAGCGTGCCGCCTGGTTTGGGCGGCCCGGCGTCGGCGCCCGTGGAACCGCCGGCGGACGAGCAGGCGGTGAGGAACAGGGCGGACAAGGCCAGTGCGGACGTGGCGGCGGATCGGGACACCGGGTGGCCTCCAGCGGGGAACGGGGCGCGCTTTTACTTGCGCCGACCCGATTCACGCTAATCACGCCACTTGAGACCCGCCCACATGCTGAGCGCCACTCCCACCCCACGAAACCCCGCACCCTCCCGCTTGACAGCCCCGAAAGTCCGTGAAGGCCTCCTTGAGGGACTCAGAGTCCCTCAAGGAGGCCTAATGGGTTGTGTTCGAGCTGGGTTTGGCAGGCTTGGATGTGGTGGCTGCTGGCGGGTGAGCACTCGTGAGGCCTGGGTTTTGCGAGACCTTCGTGAAGACCGTCG
>NZ_JAJPWS010000014.1:0-186979 GCF_046549055.1 Amycolatopsis sp. lyj-112
CCCCCCCCCCCCCCCCCCCCCCCCCCCCCCCCCCCCCCCCCCCCCCCCCCCCCCCCCCCCCCCCCCCCCCCCCCCCCCCCCCCCCCCCCCCCCCCCCCCCCCCCCCCCCCCCCCCCCCCCCCCCCCCGCGGCACCCCGCCCCGCCCCTCTTCCTCCACTGGAGAACACCATGCCCATCCTGACCGCCGCCGTCGTGCTCGTCGGACTCCTGTGCGTGCTGGACCTGCTGCTCAGCTTCGGCATCATCCGGAGGCTGCGCGAGCAGAACGAGACCCTGAAGAACGTGCAACAGAACGCCGTCGCCCAACCGGAGATCGCGCTGCCCGCGGGCGCCACGATCGGCGCCTTCGCCGCCACCACGGTCCGCGGGGCGGACCTGACCAACGTGGACATCGAGGGTTCCCGCGCGCTCGTCGGCTTCTTCTCGCCGAACTGTGAGCCGTGCAAGGAGCGGATGCCCGAGTTCATCGAGTACGCCACCCGCTTCGAGGGGAAGGTGATCGCGATCGCCGCCGGGAGCGAAGAGGAGACGACCGACATGGTCGTCCGGCTCGGCGAGGTCGCCGAGGTGATCCGCGAGTTCGACGGTGGTGACGTGCACCAGGCCTTCGGTGCCTCCGGCTACCCCGCGCTCTGCGTGGTCGAGGCCGACCGGACCGTGCTGGCCAGCGGGTGGGAGATGTCGGCCCTGCCGGTACCGGCCAAGCTGTGAACACCTCCCTCGGCGCCCGCCGGGTCCTGAGCCTGCTGGCGGCGGCGATCCGCCTCACCAGGCAGGCCGCCCCGGTGGGCACGCCGCTGTACCTGGTGCTGTCCCTGCTCGCCGGTGCCGTCCCGATCGCGACCGCCTGGAGCACCAAAGTGCTCCTCGATGGGCTGGCCGCCGGCGAGGTCTGGCTGACGCTGCTGCCCTGGGCGGTCGCCCTCGCCGTCGCCGGCCTGATGGCGGGCTTGCTTCCCGTCGTGACGGAGTACCTGAAGCAGCGGCTCGACCGCTCGGTCGCCGTGGTGACGATGGACCGGCTCTACCGGGCGATGGGCAGGCTGGCCGGGATCGCGAGGATGGAGGACCCGCGATTCCGCGACAAGCTGAGGCTCGCCCAGCAGACCGGCCGCAGCGGTCCGGGCCAGCTCGTCGACGACGGAATCGGCTCGGTGCAGGCGGCCGTCATGCTCGGCGGCTTCCTGGGGACGCTGCTCGTGATCAATGCCGGGATGGCGTTGATCGTGCTGCTGGCGGCCATCCCCGCCTTGATCGCCAACCTGCGGTTGAGCCGGGCGAGGGCCCGCGTCATGTGGTCGATCGCGCCCACCGAACGCCGTGAGGTGTTCTATGCCGACCTTCTGGCGAGCCTGGACGCCGCCAAGGAACTGAGGCTGCTGGGCCTGGGCGACCTGTTCCGGCGGCGGATGCTCGTCGAGCTGACCGCCGCACACGCCGTCGTCGAAGGACAGGATCGCCGGGACGCGCGGATGCAGGGACTGCTGGCCGGGCTGACCGCGGCGGTTTCGGCCGGTGGCCTGGTCTGGGCGGCGTGGCTGGCCGCCCACGGCAGGCTCTCGCTCGGTGACATCGTGATCTTCGTGGCCTCGGTCGGCGGGGTGCAGAGCGCGCTGCAAAGCCTCGTCGCGCGGCTGGCTTCGGCGCATCATTCGACGCTGCTGTTCGACCACTACGAGGAGATCGAGTCGCAGGGCCCGGATCTTCCGGTTCCGCTCTCACCCCGGCAGATCCCGGTGCTGCGTTCGGGTATCGAGCTGCGCGATGTCTGGTTCCGGTACGCCGAGGATCAGCCGTGGGTGCTGCGCGGGGTGAACCTGACCATCCCGCACGGACGGTCCCTGGCGCTGGTCGGGCTCAACGGAGCCGGGAAGTCGACCATGGTCAAGCTGCTGTGCCGGTTCTACGACCCGGACCGCGGAGCGATCCTGTGGGATGGTGTGGATCTGCGCGACGTCCCGGTCGAGGACCTGCGCGCGCGGATCGGCGCGGTGTTCCAGGACTACATGTGTTACGACCTCAGCGCCGCGGAGAACATCGGGCTCGGCGATGTGTCCATTATGGAGAATCGTGACCGCGTGGTCGCCGCGGCACAACGCGCGGGCGCGCACGACATCGTGGCCGGGCTTCCGCGCGGGTACGACACCTTCTTGTCCCGGATGTTCTTCGACGAGGCGGACCGCGAAGACCCGGAGACCGGCGTGCTGCTGTCGGGCGGACAGTGGCAGCGGCTCGCGCTGGCGAGGGCGTTCCTGCGCGACCGGCGGGATCTGATGATCCTGGACGAGCCGAGCTCGGGCCTGGACGCGGAGGCCGAGCACGAGGTGCACAGCAGTCTGCGGCGGCACCGGGAAGGCGCGACGAGCGTGCTGATCTCGCATCGGCTGGGCACGGTCCGCGACGCCGCGGTGATCGCGGTGCTCGCCGAGGGCCGGGTCGCCGAACTCGGTACGCACGACGAACTGATGGCCACGGGCGGGGAATACGGGAGACTGTTCCGCCTGCAGGCATCGGGTTATGACGAGGTGGTGTCCCAGTGATGTACGTGGTACTCGCGGCGGCCGTGGTGGTCGTCGCCGTCGTCGGGTGGCTGGTAACGCTGCGCAGGCGGCTGATCGTGGTGACGGTGCACGGGGTGAGCATGGAGCCCACCTACTTCTCCGGCGACAGGCTCCTGGTGCGGCGGTCGCCGCTCAAGCGGGTGCGGACCGGGCAGATCGTCGTGGTGCAGGGCGGGCCCGGCACGCCGGGCGATCCGACCGCCGGACGGCTGGTGAAGCGCGCGGTGGCGGTGCCGGGTGATCCGGTGCCGTCGCAGATCCCGGTACCCGGCCCGGTCGTTCCCGCGGGGAACCTGCTGGTGCTGGGGGACAACCCCGCGCGCAGCAACGATTCCCGGCGGCTCGGCTATATCCCGGCGGACGCGCTGATCGGCGTCGTGCTCCGCCCGATCGGGCAGAGGTGAGTGATGGTCTACCTGGCGGTGTTCGCGATGGTCCTTTGTGGACTCGTGCTGCTGGTGTCCGCGGTCAGCAAGGTGCGGGGCAAGGCCGCCTACGCCGAGTTCGCGGCCTCGGTGCCCGCGTTCGGGATCCCGGCGCGCTGGACGTCGTTGTTCGCGGCCGCGACCGTCACCGCGGAGTTCGTGATCACGGCGCTGCTGCTTCCCGCGACCGCGTCGGTCCTCTTCGGATCTGCGTCCGGATGGTGGCTCGCCTTGGCTGGGCTGGTGTTCGCGGCCGGGTTGTTCGGCGTGCTGACCGCCGCGGTGTGGCGCGCGGTGGCGCGCCGGACCGGTGCGGTGTGCCGCTGTTTCGGTCCGGCGCGGACCGTGCTCGCGCACCGGCATGTGGTGCGCAACGCGCTGCTCCTGCTGGTGGCCGTGGCCGGCGCGATCGCACTGGCCGGGGCG
This sequence comes from Amycolatopsis sp. lyj-112, assembly GCF_046549055.1. Classification (NCBI taxonomy): domain Bacteria; kingdom Bacillati; phylum Actinomycetota; class Actinomycetes; order Pseudonocardiales; family Pseudonocardiaceae; genus Amycolatopsis; species Amycolatopsis sp. lyj-112. The sequence continues at coordinate 3,414 of NZ_JAJPWS010000014.1, forward strand.
TCCGCTATGTCCACTGTGGATCCGGTGGTGGCCGCGCTGTCGGCCGTCGTCGGTGCGGTGGGCGCGGTGGCGGTAGTGCGGTTCGACGATCTCGCCGAACTCTTCGCCGGGCCGATCCCCGACCCCCGTACACCTGCCCGCAAGTAGTCCTCCAAGGGCGTCGTTCAGACGGCGAAGACCTGGGAGTCGTCGGCGAAGGCTTTGAACTCCAGGGCGTTGCCCGCCGGGTCCAGCAGGAACATCGTCCACTGCTCGCCGGTCTGGCCCTCGAACCGCACGTAGGGCTCGATGACGAACTGGGTCTTCGCGGCACGAAGGCGCTCGGCCAGCTTCTGGAACTCCGGCACGGTGAGGATCAGGCCGAAGTGGGGGACGGGCACGTCGTGTCCGTCGACGGGGTTGTGGATCCGCTTCGGACGCTCGGGCGCGACGTGCGTGACGAACTGGTGCCCGTGGAGGTTCCAGTCGATCCACGTGTCGGAGCTGCGGCCCTGGTCGAGGCCGAGCACCTCGCCGTAGAAGGTGCGGGCGGCGGCCAGATCGTCGACCGGCATGGCGAGGTGGAAGCGCGGGACGGGCGAGTCGAGGACGGTCATTTCCCTGGTGATCCTTTCCGGCGGACAAACTCTTGTATCAATGTTAACATTACTACAAGAGTAGGGCGAAGATGCGGAGGATGGCGATGAGCGAACCCGGCCGAGTGGCGCCCGCGCGCCGTCGTGGGCTGGCGGACGAGGTCGCCGACAGGGTCAGGGACGCGATCTTCGGTGGCGCCTACCCACCCGGGGCGCAGCTGCGCGAGGTGGAGCTCTCGGCGGCGCTGGGCGTCAGCCGCGGCCCGGTGCGCGAGGCGCTGCTCAAACTGGAACGCGAGGGCCTGGTCCGCAGTGAATGGCATCGCGGCGCTCTCGTCACCACACTGTCCGATGTGGACGTCGCCGAGCTCGACAGTCTTCGTGCGGCGCTGGAACAACTCGCCGTCCAGCTGGTCGTCGCGAGAGCTTCCGACGCGGATCTGACGGCGATCGACGAGGTCGTCGAGCGGATGGATCGCGCGCGCGACGAACACGAGATGGTGCGCTGCGACATCGACTTCCACGACGCCGTGTACGCGGCTTCGGGGCACCGCCGGCTGAACGAGGCGTGGCAGGCCGTCCGGTCCCAGGTGCACCTGTTCCTGCTGACCCGGATCGGCGTGAGCTCCGAGGGCTATCTCGCGAGCATCCCGGCCGAACACCGGCGCCTGGCCTCGGCGCTTCGTGCGCGTGATAGCGAAAAGGCGCTCGAACTGTTCGCCACGCATCGCGGCGAGGCTTTCGCCGTGCTCACCGGTCAGAGTGCGATGCTCATCCACCCGGACGGGGTGAACGCCGGGTCCTGAAGCCGCATCCGGACCACCTCGGCGTTGTGGATCCGGTGCTGTGCCGAGTAAAGCTCAAGCGCTCGCGTCCAAGCGAGGCGCGCTTCGCCGTGGTTCCCCAGTGCGTGGTACGCGTCGCCGAGGTTCGCCTGGATCCCCGCCTCGTCGTACGCGTCGGCCGTGTCGTGGACCAGTTCGAGCGCGGCGCGGTAGTAGCCGAGTGCCTTGGCGTGCTCGCCGGTCTGCTGCGCGATGCAGCCCAGACTGTCCATGGTGACCGCTTCCGCGCGGCGGTTCCCATAGCGTCGCGCGAGCAGAAGTGCCTGCTCACAGAAGAACGCGCCTCGTTCGGGGCGGCCGAGCCTGGCGTAGAGCCGGCCCGCCGAATTGAGCGCGTCGGCTTCGCGGACCTTGTCGTGGCTCGCCCGGTAGAGGCGCAGCGACCGGTGCGCGTGCGGCAGGGCCCGCCGCGGCGAATTCCGCTGGTCCCAGAGCCGGCCCAGCGAGCGGTGGACATCGGCGAGCAGCGCGACGGAGTCCGCCTGGCCGGCCAGCGCCAGCGACGCGCGCAGGTGATCGAAGGCGTCGGCGTATTCGCCGACGCGGGCATAGGCGGTGCCGAGTCCGAGATGCGCGGTGGCCAGCGAGACCGGTTTCCCGATCACCTGCGCCGCGTCGAGGGCCGCCTGCCAGACGGTGACGTCCTCCCGGAGGTGGCCGCGGACGACGTGGAACGCGGTGAGGGCGTCGGCGATCGAGTACACCGCCGCGTGCGCGCCGAATTCCCTCCCCTTCTTCAACGCGAAGAGGAGACAGGTGTGCTCGGCGTCGAACCACGCCAGCGCGGCGGCCCGGTCTTTGAAGGCGATCGGCCCGTCGGGTTCCGGCGAACGCACCGGACGAAGCACGCGAGCCGCGGCCTGTGCGGTCCCTAGGTAGTACCCGGTCAGCCGGTCGCAGGCGGTTTCGCGCGCGGCGTCGTCGGCCAGTTCGCTGACGGACAACCGCACGAGGTCGTGGATCCGATAGCGGCCGGGTACGTGCTCCTGCAGGAGATGCGCGCCGACCAGCGTCCGCAGCACCGCGCGGGCCGACGGCCGGTCCAGCCCCGCCAGTGCCGCGGCGCCGGGCAGCCCGATGTCCGGGCCGGGTGCCATACCGAGAAGCAGGAACGCTTGGGCCACTTCGGGTTCGAGCGCGTCGTGGGACCACGAGATCACCGTGCGGACGCTGGCGTTGAGGTCTCCGGCGTCGAGCGCGTCGAGCCGCGCGGAGGTGTCCCGCAGTTCCTTCGCCAGGATCTCCAGCGGGAAACCCGGTTCCGCGGCCGCCCGCGACGCGACGATGCCGACAGCCAGCGGCAGCCCGCCGCACCAGCGCACGAGTTCGTCGACGGCCTCGGGCTCCGCTTCGACGCGGTTCCTGCCGAGACGGCGGCTCAGGAGCTCCCTGGCGTTGGTCTCCGCGAAGAGGTCCAGGCTCACCGGGCGGGCTCCGAGCACGCCGAGACCGCCCAGGCGGTTCCGGCTGGTCACGAGGACCGTGCAGGTCTCGCTGCCGGGCAGCAACGACCCCACTTGCGTGCTGTCGCGGGCGTTGTCGAGCAGGATCAGCAGCTTCCGGCCCGCCACCAGGCTGCGGTAAAGCGCGACCTGCCCGTTCTCGTCGACCGGGATCGCGGACGGGGCGACGCCGAGCGCGTCGAGGAAACCCCGCACGGCGACCATCGCCGCCATCGGCGTACCGGACGGGTCGAAGCCGCGCAGGTTCACGTGGAGCTGCCCGTCGGGGAAGCGGTCGATGTTCTGGTGCGCCCAGCGCAGCGCGAGCGAAGACTTGCCGATCCCGCCGGGGCCGCTGATCGTCGCCACCGGCATCGTCTCGCCCCGTGCCTCGACGACTTCGGTGACGGCCGCGAGTTCCGGTTCCCGGCCCACGAAACAGCTCGGCGGCGCCGGGAGCTGCCGGGGGACCGGAGCGCGCGCGGATCGCAGGGGCGTCAGGTGTTCCGGAGCCGAGCGCGGGACCGGAAGGTGCGGCTGGACGACGTCGAGCCCGGCGTCCGCGGTGAGGATGCGCTGGTGCAGTTCGCGGAGTTCGGCACCGGGGTCGGCGCCGAACTCGTCGGCGAGCCGGCGTCGCATGCGCTGGTAGTGGTCGAGCGAATCCGCCTGCCGCCCGGCGCGGTAGAGCGCGAGCATCAGCTGCGCGGCCATCCGTTCGTCGAGCGGATGCGCGGCGGCACGCGCGGAAACCTCAGGCAAGGCCGAGTTGTGCCCGCCGAGGCGCAACGCGAGATCGGTGCGATCGAGCTCGGCCGCGAGCCGTTCGGCTTCGAGGGTCTGGCGCATCGCGGCGCACCAGGGCGTGTCGACGTCGGCGAACGCGTCGCCACGCCACAACCCCAGGGCTTCGTCGAACAACGCCTCGTCGTATCTGGCCGGATCCTTGCCGGAGCGGGCTTTTGCGAGCAGGGCACGGAAGCGGTGGAGGTCGACGGCGTCCGGAGAGACTCTCAGGACGTAACCGCTCGCCTGTCTGCCTATTTCGACGTCCGTATCGGCCAAAGCCTTGCGTAGCCGCGAAAGATAGCTGGCGATCGAACGGTGCGCCCGGTGCGGTGGCCGGTCGGCCCAGACCCGTTCGGCGAGCTGATCGGTGGAGACCGGCCGGTTGGCGTCGGCGAGGAGGGCTCCGAGCACGCACCGCTGCAGCGAGTGGCCGAGGTCGACGGTGCGGCCGTCGGCGAAGGCCTCGATCGTGCCGAGCACTCCGAATCGGACTGTCACTTTTGCCCCCAGACTCATGTTCGTCCGTTCCTGGATACAGGCCACCACTTTGTTGACGGCACTTTTGCCGCCACCTCGGGGTTCAACATTCGCTCAACAGCCGCTCAGCCGCGCCCCCGCACTGTTGTCCTGCCCATGACCGGGCGAAGGAAGAAGGAGAGATCCATGCGCAAGAGTGTCGCCGCTGTCCTCGTGACCGCGGCCACCGTCACCGGGATGGGCTTCGCCGTCACTCCCGCCTCCGCGGCGGGCAGCTGCACCTCCGGCAACATCTGCCTGTTCGAGAACAACGACTACAACCAGGGGAACACCAACCACTGGCGGGACTTCCGCGGCAACATCCGCAACTTCAACGACTACAACTGGGTCGGGTCCAGCGACAACATGGACAACGAGACCAGCTCGATCAAGAACCGTCGCGGGTGCACCATCACCCTTTACCAGCACATCGCCTGGGAAGGCGCGAACAGCGACTTCTCCAACGGGGCCAACGACGGCTTCCTGGCGAACAACTCGGTCGGCGACAACCGTGCGTCGTCCATCGACAGCTGGTGCGACTGACCCGATGACTCCGCAGGGCCCGGCTCCCCAGTCCGGGCCCTGCGGTCCTTCCCGGAAGGCTCTGCAACGCGATGACTGTTCTCAAGCGTGGTCCGCTCGCCGCGGTGGTGATCACGGCCGCGTTGCTCCCGCTCGCGGCCTGCTCCAGCGAAGAGGCGCCGCCGCCGACTCCCGCCGGGCCGGTGTTCCGCCTCGCGCTGCCGTTCGACCAGTACCAGTGGACACCGCAGGAGAAGCAGACCCGGGAACAGGCGCGCTACCGGCTGGTCGGCCAGTGCGTGCGGGACCAGGGCATCGACTTCACGATGCCGGAGCCGAAGCCGGTCGTCGAGGCGGCGGACTTCTACGACAACAGCAGGCGTTATGGCGTGCTCGACGAGGGGCTCGTCGCCTCGTTCGGCTACCACCTGCCGACGACGGACGAAGGCAAGGAACGCGGCAAGAAGAACAACAAGTGGAACGGCGAGGTCCCGAAGGACCAGGAGCGCGCGATCTACGGCACCGGTGAAGACGATCCCGGTTGCTACGGCAAGGCCGACGCCGAACTCGCCAAGGACGTACCCGCCTCGGACACCGAATGGCTCGGGGACAGGAACGAGCAATCCCTCAATGAGACCGAGGAGGCCGAGGCCGTCGTCCGCGCCAAGGCGGCGTGGAAGGACTGCGTGGCTCGCGAGGGTCACTCCTACGACGTCCCGCGCTCGGCGAGCGGGGATCCGAAGTGGAAGCTCGAACTGCCCGAGATCGGTGACGAGGAGCGGAAGGTCGCGCTCGCCGACGTCCGGTGCAAACATTCCACCGGGCTGGTCACCGCCTGGCAGGAAGCCGAGACGGCGTGGCAGAAGCGGCTGATCGAGTCCGAACCGGAGCGGTTCCGCCGGCTTCAGGCGGCCAAGGACGCGACACTGGCGGCTGCGCGGCGTATCGCTTCTTGACCCGTCCCCCGACGTGAGGAAACAGCGTGAAGACCCTGCTGGGCGTGGTATCGCTCGTGTCCGTGCTGGTGAGCGGCGGCGGAACGGCCGCCGCTGACACCCCGTTCGCGTCGGCGGTCTTCAGAGCGACGCACAACAGCTATTCGGGGAACGTCGAGGGTGCGAAGAACTCCCTGACGTATCAGCTCGACCATGGCGTCCGCTATCTCGAACTGGATGTCCACGACAATGGCTACGGCTCGTCCGGTGACTACGGCGTCGGGCACGACAGCCCGGGGAACCAGGTCGACCACGCCGGCGGCAACCCGGCGTCCAACGCGCTGCGCGACTGGCTCCGGACGGTCAATACCTGGTCCGCCGCCCACCCGGACCACGCGCCGCTGGTGGTCATGCTCGACCTCAAGGACGACCTGACCGACAACGCCTCCTTCGCCGCGGGCAACCTCACCGCGCTCAACAAGGAACTCACCGGGGTCTTCGGCTCGAGGCTCGTCCTCGCCGAGGACCACCCGTCGGGGCTGCCGTCGGTCGACGCGCTGCGCGGCAAGGTGCTGACCCTGCTGTCCGGCGACGGCAAGAGCCGCACCGAGTACCGCCGGGACGTCGGCTACCACCCGGCCGTCGCGCTGAACGGGCGCGGCCAGATCGTCGAGGTGCACGACTCCGGGTCCGGGGCGCTCTGGTACTGGACCGGGACCTACGGCGCGGACGGCCGGGTGACCTGGCTGCGGCACGGCCGTTTCGACACCGGGAAGACGCCCGCCGTCGCGCTCAACGACAACGGGCAGCTCGTCGAGGTGCACCAGTCCCAGAGCGGCGACGCGCTCTGGTATCGCACCGGGAAGCTCGGCTCGGACGGCGAGATCACCTGGTCGATCAGCCGGAAGTACGACTCCGGCGCGCTGCCGACCGTGCGGTTCACCGATCCGGCGGGGACGACCGTGCGGGAGATCCACAAGAGCCAGGGGAGCAGCCAGAACTGGGCTTGGAAGGGCGTCTTCGACGGCGACGGCATCGTCTGGAGCGGGAACGCGAAGACCTCCGATGCCCGCTACGACGTCACTGTCGCCACTCGGGGCAGCTCGCGGGTCTCGGTGTGGACAGGCGCCGACGGCGCTTCGTCCGCTCAGACACTGCGCTACTCGACAGACCGGGTGACGGGCGCGCGGATCCGGTACGAGCAGACCGCGTTCGTCGAGTTCCAGGAGGGGAACAGCGCCGAACTGAAGCAGGGCGCGCTCTTCTACGCCGCGCCCGCCGGGAGCAAGTCGTTCATCACGTCGGCTCGGCAGGCGGGCCGGGTCGTGCGGGGCTGGGACTTCGACTCGGCCGGGCAGGCGACGTCGCCGCTCGCGAACTATCCGGCGACGAACCGGCCGTACGAGGGCTGGTACCAGACGTTGATGACTCAGGCGGGCGCGGTTCAGTAGGCGGATCGGTAGACGCCCTCGCCCGGACCGGGACCTTGGCCGCGGTCGGGTCGAGCCGTGCCGAATCTTTACGCCGAGCTGTGGACAGGAGCCCCGCGGGCATGTTGGGCTGTGACCCGGCCGAACCTGGTGTGGTCGGCGATTTTCTGCCCTGCGACATGGAGGAGCGGCGCCCTGAGCTTGTGGGAGTACCTCCAAGAGAACTGGATCGACGTCGTGAACGACGCGATCCTGCACGTGGATCTCACCCTGGCGGCGATGGCGCTGGCCGTGCTGGTCGGAATGACGATCGGCCTGCTCACCTACCGGCGGCGGTGGCTCGGCGCGATGGCGACCACGACGACGGCGGCGTTCCTGACCATCCCGTCGATCGCGCTGCTGGGCATCCTGATCGGCCCGTTCGGGCTGGGGCTGACGAATGTCCTGTGCGCACTGGTGCTCTACGCACTCCTGCCGATCACGCGCAACACGATCGTCGGGCTGCGTGGCGTCGACCCGGCCGTAGTGGACGCGGCGCGCGGGATGGGGCTCGGCCGCGTGCGGCTGCTGTTTCGCGTGCGCCTGCCGCTCGCCTGGCCGGTGATCCTTTCCGGCATCCGGGTCTCGACCCAGATCACGATCGGTATCGCGGCCATCGGCGCGTATGTCAAGGGCCCCGGCCTCGGCAACGAGATCTTCGACGGGCTCGGCCGGTTCGGCGCGGTCAACTCGCTGAACCAGGTGCTCACCGGAACGCTCGGGATCATGGTGCTGGCGCTGCTGTTCGACCTGGCCTTCGTGGTGGTCGGCAAGCTGACCACCCGGCGACGTCCCCTTGCCGGCCGAGCGGCGGCTCCGGCGACGTCGGGGGGAGCAGCCGGACTGGGCGGTGAGACGATCGAGCTGCGGGACGTCAGCAAGCACTACCCCGGACGAGCGGTACCGGCGGTCGAACGTCTGTCGATGCGCATCCCCGCGGGCGAAATCGTCGTGCTGACCGGTCCGTCGGGGTGCGGCAAGACGACGACCATGCGGATGATCAACCGCCTCGTCGAGCCCACCGCGGGCGTCGTCACGATCGGCGGCACCGACGTGTCGGCGCTCGACCTCGACGAACACCGGCGCAACACCGGCTACGTCATCCAGCAGATCGGGCTCTTCCCACACCTGCGAGTGGACGCCAACATCGGCGTGGTGCCGCGGGTGCTCGGCTGGACCCGCCGACGCATCGCCGACCGCGTGCGCGAGCTGCTCGACGTCGTCGGCCTGACCCGCGAGCACGGCATCCGTTACCCGCGTGAGCTTTCCGGCGGTCAGCAGCAGCGCGTCGGTGTGGCGCGGGCGATGGCCGCGGACCCGCCGGTCATGCTGATGGACGAGCCGTTCGGCTCCACCGACCCGATCACGCGCGCCCGGCTGCAGGACGAATTCCTTCGCCTGCAACGGGAAGTACGCAAGACGATCGTGTTCGTCACGCACGACTTCGACGAAGCGCTGAAGGTCGGCGACCGGATCGCCGTGCTGCGGCCGCGGTCGGTGATCGCGCAGTACGACACGCCCCAGGCGATCCTCGCCGCGCCGGCGGACGACTACGTCGCGAGCTTCGTCGGCTCGAAGCGGAACCTGAAGCGGCTCGCGCTGATCCGGGTGGGTGACCTGGACCTCCGGCCGGCGGCCGGGCCGGACGGCCTGCCTCCGGTCCGGCCCGACGACACCCTCCGGGACGTGCTGGACCTGATGGTGCGGACCGGCAGCACCGCGGTCGTGGTCACCGAGGACGACACCGCGCAGCCGCTGGGGGTGTGCGACGTGCCCGGCCTCTTCGCGGCGCTGAGACCCACCGACGAGGGGCCCGCCGACGACGCGCCCGCGAACCCGGACGCGGAGGAGGCGCCTGGCCCGGGTCCGGACACCACGGCGCCCGCGCGATCTCGCCGGCGCCGGCTCGGGCTGCTGGTGCGCCCGGTCCTGCTGATCCTCGCCTTGCTGGCGCTCTTCCTGATCGTGCGTGCGCACCCGCTCGACTCGATCGAACAGCGTTTCCTCAACGCCGACGAGATCCTCACCGAGCTGGGCGCGCACCTGCGGCTCACCCTGATCTCGACGGTGTGCACCATCGCCATCGCCCTCCCGCTCGGCATCCTGCTCACCCGCGCCGGCGCCCGCTGGGCCCGGCCCATCGGTCTGGGGCTGGGCAACCTCGGCCAGGCGATCCCGTCGATCGGGCTCGTCGTGCTGCTCGCGCTCTGGATCGGCACGGGCACCGCGACGGCGGTGACGGCGCTCGTCGTCTACGCGACCTTGCCGGTGCTGCGCAACACGATCGTCGGGCTCGACGGCGTCGACCCGACCCTCGTCGACGCCGCGCGTGGCATGGGCATGGGCAAGACGGCCATCCTGTGGCGGATCGAACTGCCGCTGGCCGTCCCGGTGATTCTCGCCGGGATCCGGACCGCGCTGGTGCTCACCGTCGCGAGCGCGACGCTGGCGACGTTCATCGGCGGCGGCGGTCTCGGCGGCGGGCTTGTCGCCGGGATCGGGTTGTACCGCCCGATCCTGAGCCTGACCTTCGGCATCATCGTCGCCGCACTGGCGCTCTTCGTCGACTGGCTGGGGCTGGTCGCCGAGGAGGTCCTGCACCCGCGCGGCATGTAGCTCGACCGACTTCAAGGAGGACCAACCCATGCGGATGCTCCAGCGCACGACCGCCGCCGTGCTCGCGCTCGTCGCGGCGGCGGCGCTCGCGGCCGGCTGCACGATCGGCAAGGACGAGACCGGCGCCCAGGTGGGCGCGGGGTCCATCAAGAAGATCGACGCGCTGAACGGTGCCCAGATCCGCGTCAGCTCCAAGGAGTTCGACGAGCAGCTGTTGCTCGGCCAGATCGCCCTCGTCGCACTGCAGGCGGCCGGGGCGAGCCCGCAGGACAAGACCAACATCACCGGCTCGAGCAACGTCCGCCAGGCGCTCACCAGCGGCGCGGTCGACCTGTACTGGGAATACACCGGCACCGCCTGGATCAGCTACCTCAACCAGACCAAGCCGATCAGCGACCCGCAGGCGCAGTACGAAGCGGTCAAACAGGCCGACGCCGCCAACGGCGTCACCTGGTGGGCACGCTCGCCGGCCAACGACACCTACGCCCTCGCCGGCAACCCGGCGACGCTGACCCGGACCGGTGTCAAGACGCTGTCCGACTACGCGGCACTGGTGAAGCGGGACCCGGCCGCGGCCTCGACCTGTATGGGCCCGGAGTTCAAGAGCCGGGACGACGGGTTCCCCGGCCTGGCGAAGACCTACGGGTTCACCCTGCCCGACCCGCAGGTGCACCTGCTCAACGACGCCGTCGTCTACCCGAGCATCGGCAAGGGGGACCCCTGCGGCTTCGGGTCGGTCGCCTCCACCGACGGGCGCGTGGCCGCGCAGCAGCTCACCGTGCTCGAGGACGACAAGCACTTCTTCCCGACGTACAACCCCGCCATCACGATCGCCACTCCGCTCGCCCAGAAATACCCGCAGCTGGAGCAGGTCTTCACGCCGATCGCCGCGAAGCTCGACACCGCGACGCTCACGGACCTGAACAAGAAGGTCAGCGTCGAAGGCCAGAAGGCCGCCACGGTCGCCCACGACTGGCTCAAGTCGGCGGGCTTCATCAGCTGAACCGTCCTCCCGGTCGAGCACCGCACAGGGCGGCGCTGACAGACTGCGGGGGTGATCGTCGGATACCTCCTCGCGCTGCTGGCGGCGCTGGCCTCGGGTAGCGGCTCGGTGCTGGAGTCGATCGGTGTCCGCCGCGCGGGCGCTTACGGCGGCAGCGCGCTGGACCTGGTGCGCTTGCGGCGCCAAGGGATCTACTTCCTCGGCATCGGCGTCGACCTGATCGGCTTCGCCTGCGCGGCGGCCGCGTTGCATCGGCTGCCGCTGTTCCTCGTCCAGTCGGTGCTGGCGTTCAGCGTCGGGGTGACGGCCACGATCTCCGCGTTCATGGGCACCCGGCTGGCGGCGCAGGGCTGGGCCGCGCTGGGAGTCGGGGCGGTCGGTCTGGTCTTGCTGGGCTTGTCGGCGCAGCCGGGGCCCGCCAAGACGCTCCCGCCGGCGTGGCGCTGGGTCCTGCCCGCGATGGCGTTGGTCGTGGGGGCGATCGCTTGGTACTTCAGGCGATTCGACCACCCCTGGGCCGCGCAGGTGCTCGGCTTCGCGACGGGAGTCGGCTTCAGCATGGTCGGTGTCTCGGCGCGCACCCTGGAGCTCCCGTCGGCGGGCTGGGCGATGCTGGTGGAACCGGCCTTGTGGGCGATGATCCTCAACGGCCTGGCCGCGGCGGTCGCGTTCGCCTTGGCTCTGCAGAAGGGTGGCGCGACGGCGGTCAACGCGATCATGTTCACCACGAATACGGCGTTGTCCTCGGTCATCGGCCTGGTTTTCCTCGACGACCGCGTCCGCGACGGCTTCTCCACCTTCACGGTCGCGGGACTGATCCTGGCCATGTCCGGCGCGATCGTCACCGCCCACTACGCCACCCAGGCCAAAGAACCGTCCGTGCGGCCCCGATGAGCTCGTGAGCCGCTTGCATCTTGGGGCTTGACGGCACGCTCGACCAAGGCTTAACTCAAGCCCTGAAATAAGGCGTGTCCCGGGTCACAGACGGGTATGCGGCTTGGCCACTCACCCCGAGGACCATCGATGCGAATCGGAAAGATCGCTCCTGCGCTCGTCCTGGCGCTGGCGGCCGCCACCACGACGGCGTGCGGCGGCGGCGACACGTCGTCCAACGCTCCCCAGGAGCTCGTGTACTGGGCGTCGAACCAGGGCACCAGTCTCGACAACGACAAGGCAGTCCTGCAGCCCGAACTCGACAAGTTCGAGAAGGCCTCCGGGATCAAGGTCAAGCTCGAGGTCATCCCGTGGACGGATCTGCTCAACCGGATCCTCGCGGCCACCACCTCCGGCAAGGGCCCGGACGTGCTCAACATCGGCAACACCTGGTCGGCCTCGCTCCAGGCGACCGGGGCGTTCCTGCCGTTCGACGACGCCGCGCTGGAGAAGGTCGGTGGCAAGTCGCGTTTTCTCGGCCCGTCGCTGGCGGCCACCGGGGCGAGCGGACAGCCGCCGGTCGGCGTACCGCTCTACGGCCAGGCGTACGGCCTCTACTACAACAAGAAGCTCTTCGCCGAAGCCGGCATCACCAAGCCGCCCGCCACCTGGGAGGAGCTCGTCGAGGACGGCAAGAAGCTGACCAAGCCCGACAAGGGGCAGTGGGGCTTGTCGCTCCAGGCGGGCCAGGTCACCGAGAACAGCCACCACGCGGCGATCCTCGGTGCCCAGCAGGGCGCGCAGTTCTTCACCGCCGAGGGTAAGCCGCAGCTGGCCTCCGACCCGTCGGTCGCGGCCGTGCAGCAGTTCGTCGACCTGATGCAGAAGGACAAGATCGTCAACCCGTCCAACGCGGAGTACGCCGACACCGCCAAGTCCCTCAAGGACCTGTCGGACGGCAAGGCCGCGATGTTCATGAACCAGGCCTCCGCGGGCTCGTTCAAGAACGTCGGGATGGACATGACCAACCTCGGCGTCGCGCCGATCCCGCTGCCCGCCAATCCTCCGGCCAACAGCCGGAAGGTGACCAGTTTCGTCGCGGGCATCAACGTGTCGGTGTTCAAGAGCACCAAGAACCCCGACGCCGCGCTGGACTTCGTCAAGTTCATGGTGTCGGCACCGGAGCAGGCCTTGCTCAACAAGACCTACGGCTCGCTGCCGACGGTCCAGGACGCCTACAGCGACACGGCGTTCCAGACCGAGGACGTCAAGGTCTTCCAGAGCGTGCTCGCGACGTCCTCGGAGCCGATGCCGCAGGTCCCGCAGGAGTCCCAGTTCGAGACCCTGATCGGCACCGCGATGAAGGGGATGTTCGCCGACGTCGCGGCGGGCAAGCCGGTCGACGGCGGGAAGATCCGGGAGCAGCTGAATCAGGCGGATCAGCAGATCGCGGCCGGTAGTTGATGCCGACCGCACTGAAGGGCGCCCCGGCCGTGAAAGCGGCCGGGGCGCCCGAACCCCAGGGCACCCGGCGCAAGCGGCGCCGGGTCGTCCTGCCGTATCTGCTGCTTCTTCCCGCGGTGCTGCTGGAACTGCTCGTCCATCTGATCCCGATGCTCGCCGGGCTCGCGATGAGCTTCTTCAAGCTGACCCAGTTCTACATCCGGGACTTCTTCTCGGCCCCCGCCGCGGGGCTCGACAACTACAAGTTCGTCCTGGACTTCAGTTCGGCGGCGGGCAAGTCGCTGCTGAGCTCGTTCTGGATCAGCATCCTTTACACCGTCCTCTCGGTCGGGTTCTGCTGGCTGTTCGGCACTTCCGCCGCCGTGCTCATGCAGAAGAACTTCCGCGGCCGCGGCGTCCTGCGCACGCTGTTCCTGGTGCCGTACGCGCTGCCGATGTACGCCGCGGTCATCACCTGGTCCTTCATGTTCCAGCGCGAGACCGGCCTGGTGAACGACCTGCTGGGCACCGATTCCTTCTGGCTCATCGGGGACAACAGCTTCTGGTCGCTGGTGATCGTCTCGGTGTGGCGCAACTGGCCGTTCGCGTTCCTGATCGTGATGGCCGGGCTGCAGAACATCCCCGGCGAGCTCTACGAGGCGGCCGCGATCGACGGCGCGAGCTGGTGGCGCCAGTTCCAGGCGATCACCCAGCCGATGCTGCGGCCGGTCAACCAGGTGCTGCTGCTGGTGCTGTTCCTGTGGACCTTCAACGACTTCAACACGCCGTATGTCCTCTTCGGAGCGTCCGCGCCGAAGGAGGCGTCACTGATTTCGATCCACATCTACCAGAGTTCGTTCGTCACCTGGAACTTCGGCCTCGGCTCGGCGATGTCTGTGCTGTTGCTGGTATTCCTCCTCCTGGTCAGCTCCGTCTACTTGGGACTGACCTCGCGCAGGAGGAACGCCGGTGTCTGAACCTCGCTGGGTCCCGTGGGCCCGCCGATTCGTGCTCGGCTTCCTCGCGCTGTTCACCCTGGTGCCGCTCTACGCGATGGTCTCCTCGTCGCTCAAGCCGCTCGGGGACGTCCAGGGCAAGTGGGAGTGGATCCCGACGCAGCTGACCCTCCAGCCGTTCATCGACATCTGGGACACCATCCCGCTGGCCGAGTACTTCGTGAACAGCCTGGTCATCTCGGGTTCGGCGGCGATCCTCTCGGTGCTGATCGCGATCTTCGCGGCGTACGCGCTGAGCCGCTACCGGTTCCGGGGCAAGAACTTCTTCAAGATGACCGTGCTGTCCACGCAGATGTTCCCCGGAATCCTGTTCCTGCTGCCGCTGTTCCTGATCTTCGTCAACATCGGCAACACCACCGGCATCGTCCTGTACGGCTCCCGGCTCGGGTTGATCATCACCTACCTGACCTTCTCGCTGCCGTTCGCCATCTGGATGCTCGCCGGCTACATCGACTCGATCCCCAAGGAACTCGACGAGGCGGCGATGGTCGACGGCACCGGGCCGATCGGCGCGCTGATCCGGGTGGTCATCCCGGCGGCCATGCCGGGCATCGTCGCGGTGGGGATCTACTCGTTCATGACGGCCTGGGGCGAGGTCCTGTTCGCCTCGGTGATGACCGACTCGAGCACGAGGACGCTCGCCGTCGGGCTCCAGGAGTACTCCACCCAGGTGCAGGTCTACTGGAACCAGGTGATGGCCGCTTCGCTCATCGTCTCCGTCCCGGTCGTCGCCGGATTCCTTCTGCTCCAGCGTTATCTCGTCGCCGGGCTCACCGCCGGTGCCGTGAAATGACCCCGCCGCCCGAGTCCGCGTCGCCACGACCAGAGAGGTCTGCCTTGAATCTGCACCTTCCCGCCGATTTCCTGTGGGGTGCGGCCACCGCCGCGTACCAGGTCGAAGGCGCCGTCGACGTCGACGGCCGGCTACCGTCCATCTGGGACGACTTCGTCCGGGTCCCGGGTGCCGTCGAGAACGGCGACACCGCCGACGTCGCCTGCGACCACTACCGGCGCTGGCCGGAAGACCTCGGCATCATGAAGCAACTGGGCCTGGACGCTTACCGCTTCTCCGTCGCCTGGCCCCGGGTGATCCCCACCGGGCGCGGTGAGGTCAACGCGCCCGGGCTCGACCATTACGACCGCCTCGTCGACGCGCTGCTCGAAGCGGGGATCCGGCCGTTCGCCACGCTGTTCCATTGGGACCTCCCCTCGGCGCTGCAGGCGAAGGGTGGCTGGCCGGAACGCGACACCGCGTACGCCTACGCCGAGTACGCCGCCGTCGTCGCGGCGCGGCTCGGCGACCGGGTCAAGGACTGGAACACCGTGAACGAGCCGCTGTGCTCGGCGTGGCTCGGTTACCTCGAAGGCCGGTTCGCCCCCGGCGTCAAGGATCTTAAGCAGGCCATCCACGCCTCCCACCACCTTCTGCTCGCGCACGGGCTGGGTGTGCAGGCCATCCACGCCAACGCCGCCGAGCCCGCCAACGTCGGTCTCGTGCTCAACCTGAGCGGAGTCGAGCCCGCGTCGGACTCCACCGCGGACGTCGAGGCGGCGGCCCGGATGGACGGGCACGTCAACCGGTGGTGGCTCGACCCGTCGAACGGCCGCGGCTACCCGGCGGACATGATCGAGGTCTACGGCGTCGAGCCGCCGGTGATCGGCGACGACCTCGAGGTGATCGCGGCGCCGGTCGGTTTCCACGGGCTGAACTACTACTTCCGCCAGATCGTCGAGGACGACCCGAGCGGTGCCGCGCCGCGCGCGCGTCAGGTGCCGGTCGAAGGCGCGGCGACCACCGCGATGGGCTGGGAGATCCACGGGCAGGGCCTCGCGGACCTGATCCACCGGCTCGCCAACGAATACGGCGCGCGGGCGATCTACGTCACCGAGAGCGGGGCGGCGTTCGACGACAAGGTCGCCGACGACGGTTCGATCGACGACGCCGACCGCATCGCCTACCTGGAAGAACACCTGGGCGCGGTGGCCGGGGCCGCCGAAGCGGGCGCGCCGGTGAAGGGCTACTTCGCCTGGTCGCTGCTCGACAACTTCGAGTGGGACAGCGGGCTGAGCAAGCGGTTCGGCCTGGTCCGGGTCGACTACGACACGCAGCTGCGGACGGTCAAGGCGAGCGGTCATCGCTACGCCGAGATCATCGCCGAACACCGTATTTCCAGTCCGTGAAGGCCTCCTTGAGGGACTCAGAGTCCCTCAAGGAGGCCTTCACGGACCGCCGATTCCTTGGTGGCGAGAGATTGCCAGGGCGTTCGTGTGCGCGGATGGAGTGAGGGCCCCGGATTCGTCGCCCGCTACGAACGGGCGGGTCGCGAAACCTCCTAGGGTCGCCTTGAACGAGGCGATCCTAGGAGGCGAAGTATGCGGGCACTCTTGCGTGGCGGTCGTGTCATCGACCCGGCGACGGGGTTCGACGGCGTGGCCGACGTGCTGATATCCGGCGGAGTGGTCACCGCCGTCGGGGAGGGTCTGCCTTCGGTGCCGGACCATCCGGAGATCGATGTCTCCGGGCTCGTCGTCGGCCCCGGGTTCGTCGACCTGCACAGTCACGTGCACACCATCGCCGGCCAGCGGCTGCAGGCGATGGACGGCGTGACGACCGCGCTCGACCTCGAAGCCGGGCTGATGCCCATCGAGCGGGCCTACGCCGAGGCGGCCGCGGCGGGACGTCCGCTGCACTACGGTTTCTCCGCGTCGTGGGGTGCCGCCCGGGCCCAGGTGCTCGCCGGGATCGAACCGGACGCCAACATCGACAGCGGGCTCGCGGTGCTCGGGAACCCGGCCTGGCAACGGTCTTCCTCGCCGACCGAGCTCGCCGCCTGGCTGTCCCTTGTGGACGGTGAGCTGGCCGCGGGCGCGCTCGGCGTCGGCGTGCTCCTCGGGTACGCGCCCGGCACGGACCCCGGTGAGTTCCTGGCGCTCGCCCGGCTCGCCAAGGAGGCGGGGGCGCCTACCTATACGCACGTCCGCGAGCTGGTCGAAGTGGACCCGTCGACGCCTGCCGACGGGTCGGAGGAGATCGCGATCGTCGCGGCCGAGACCGGCGCCGCGATGCACCACTGCCACGTCAACAGCACGTCGGGTCACCACATCGACCGCGTGCTCGCCGCGCTGGAAGCGGGTCGTGCCGCCGGGTCCCGGGTGACCGTGGAGGCTTACCCGTACGGCGCGGGCAGCACCGGGATCGGCGCGGCCTTCCTCTCGCCCGAGCGGCTGAAGATGAAGGGCCTGTCCCCGTCGAGCGTGATCATGCTGGAGTCGGGTGAGCGCATCTCCGACGAAGGCCGCCTGCTCCAGGTGCGCTCCGAGGATCCGGGTGCGCCGTGCATCCTGGAGTTCCTCGACGAGAGCAACCCGCGCGATCTCGGGCTGCTGCACCAGGCGCTCGCGTTCCCCGACGCCATCGTGGCCAGCGACGCGCTGCCCGTGTACTGGAAGAACGGCACCAGCGAGAGCACCGAATGGCCGCTGCCGCCCGGCGGCGCGACGCATCCGCGCACCTCCGGGACGTACGCCAAGACGCTGCGCCTGATGGTGCGCGAGAGCAAGGCCTGGACCTGGCTGGAGGCGTTCCGGCGCTGCTCCTACCTGCCGGCGCGTGTCCTCGACGAGGTCGCCCCCGGCGCTCGGGCGAAGGGCAGGCTCAATGCCGGAGCCGACGCCGACATCGTCGTCATCGACCCGAACGCCATCACCGACGCGGCCACGTATTTCGACTCGACGAGGCCCTCGGTCGGCGTCCGGTACCTGTTCGTCTCCGGAGTTCCCGTGGTCAGTGACGGAGAACTGCGCACCGACGCCTTCCCCGGGCAGCCGTTGCGGGGTGAGCCGCGATGACCGGGCTCCAAGAACTTCTCGCCGACATCGAGACGCTGGTCTGCTGCGAGTCCCCGTCCTCGGATCACGAAGCGGTGGCCCGCAGTGCCGAAGTGGTGGCGGCCCTCGGCCGGAAACTGCTGGCCGCGGAACCGGAGCGGATCGTCGTCGACGGGGTCACCCACCTGCGCTGGCGGTTCGGCGACGGGCCGCCGCGAGTGCTGCTCCTGGGCCACCACGACACGGTGTGGCCCACGGGATCGCTGCGGACGCACCCTTTTTCCGTGCGGGAAGGCGTGCTGCGTGGTCCCGGCTGCTTCGACATGAAGGCCGGGGTCGTGATGGCGCTGCACGCCGCCGCGACCGTGCCCGATCGCGCGGGACTGTCCATTCTGGTCACCGGCGACGAGGAGATCGGCTCGCCGTCGTCGCGCGCGCTGATCGAGCAGGAGGCGCAGGACTGTGACGCGGTGTTCGTGCTGGAGGCCTCGGCCGACGGCGGGGCGCTGAAATGCCGCCGCAAAGGCGTTTCCCACTACCGGATCGAGGTGACCGGCCGCGCGGCGCACGCCGGGCTCGAACCGGAGAAGGGGATCAACGCGGGCATCGAGATCGCGCACCAGATCCTCGCCGCGGCCGCGCTCGCCGATCCGGAGGCCGGCACCAGCGTGGTGCCCACCGTCGTCGCGGCGGGGACGACGGTCAACACCGTTCCCGCGGCCGCGAGTGTGGCCGTCGACGCCCGGGTGTGGAACGAGGCCGAGCAACTGCGGGTCGATCGGGCCATGCGCGCGCTACGGCCAGTTCTGGCGGACGCGACCGTCCGGATCACCGGCGGCATCAACCGTCCGCCGCTGGAGGAGAGTTCGTCGTCCGGGTTGTTCCGGCTCGCGCAGGACCTGGCGGCCGACCTCGGACTCGGTGAGCTGACCGCGGCGTCGGTCGGTGGCGCTTCGGATGGCAATTTCACCGCGGGAATGGGAATTCCGACACTCGACGGCCTCGGTGCCGTCGGCGGCGGGGCGCACGCGGACCACGAACACGTCGTCGTCGCGGAACTGCCGCGACGCACCGCTTTGCTCACCGCCCTGGTCGAAAACGTGCTCGCGAAGAGGGATCCGTCCGACGCGACGAATCCCGCGGGCGATTCTGGTACGGCACGACGGTGACTCGGCGGGGGAGCCGGGAAAGGATTGTCCCGTGACGAATCTTGCGACGAATACGGAAAGCCTGGTCTCCCGGGAGGTGCGCGACGAGGCCGTCGCCGCCGCGCGGGCTTCGGCCGTGGCTTCGGGCGTCGAAGTCCGCGAACTCATCGAAATCGACGATCTGGCGGCGGTGGTCGGCCTGTTCGAGTCGATCTGGCAGTCCGCGCCGGGTGCCCGGCCGGTCAGCACGGAACTGCTCCGGGCGATGTCCACGGCCGGGAACTACGTCGCGGGCGCGTTCGAGCACGGCGAACTTCTGGGGGCCTGTTTCGGTTTCTTCGGTAATCCGGGGAAGGCGAGCCTGCACAGTCATATCGCCGGGGTCGCCCGCGCCGGGGCGGGCCGGGGGATCGGTCACGCGCTCAAACTGCACCAGCGCGGCTGGGCGCTGCTCCAGGACGTTTCGGTGATCACCTGGACGTTCGACCCGCTGGTGTGCCGCAACGCCTATTTCAACCTCGGCAAGCTCGGCGCGCTCCCGATCGGGTACCTGCCCGATTTCTACGGGCCGATGGAGGACAGCATCAACGGCTCGGGCGACACGGACCGGCTGATGGTCGGCTGGGACCTGACGAGCCCGGCCGTGCGGGCCGCGTCGTTCGGCGAACCGGTCCTGACCGACGCCGGTGCGCTGCGGGAACAGGGCGTGGCGGCGGCCCTTTCGGTCGCCGCGGACGGCGGTCCGATCGTCGGCCCGGCCGACACGCCGACCGTACTCGTCGCCGTCCCGCCCGACATCGAACGGTTACGCCGCACCGATCCCGGTCGCGGCAACGCGTGGCGCGTCGCGCTGCGTGAAGTCCTCGGTGGACTGATGGCCGACAACGCCCGCGTCACCGGTTTCGATCGAGCCGGCTGGTATGTGATCTGTAAGGAGCAGTCGTGAAACTCAGCGGTGTGGAACTGCGCCGGGTCCGGATGCCGCTCGTGGCCCCGTTCCGGACGTCGTTCGGGACGCAGTCCGAACGGGAACTCCTGCTCGTGCGCGCGGTGACGCCGGCGGGTGAGGGCTGGGGCGAATGCGTCGCGATGGAGGCCCCGCTCTACTCGTCGGAGTACAACGACGCGGCCGAACACGTGCTGCGCACCCACCTGATCCCGGCTCTGCTGCAGGCGGGCGATCTCACCGCGTACAAGGTGACGCCGCTCCTGGCGAAGTTCAAGGGTCACCGGATGGCGAAGGCCGCGCTGGAGATGGCCGTCCTCGACGCCGAACTCCGGGCGCACGAGCGGTCCTTCGCGGCCGAGCTGGGGTCCACCCGGGACTCCGTGGCCTGCGGCGTCTCGGTCGGGATCATGGACTCGATCCCGCACCTGCTCGACGTCGTCGGCGGCTACCTCGACGACGGCTACGTCCGCATCAAGCTGAAGATCGAACCCGGCTGGGACGTCGAGCCGGTGCGTCAGGTGCGGGAGCGCTTCGGTGACGACGTGCTGCTGCAGGTCGACGCCAACACCGCGTACACCCTCGGCGACGCGCCCCTGCTGGCCCGGCTCGACCCGTTCGACCTCCTGCTGATCGAGCAGCCGCTCGAAGAGGAGGACGTGCTCGGCCACGCCGAACTGGCCAAGCGCATCCGGACACCGATCTGCCTCGACGAGTCGATCGTCTCGGCGAGGGCGGCCGCGGACGCGATCAAGCTCGGGGCCTGCCAGATCGTCAACATCAAACCCGGCCGCGTCGGCGGCTACCTCGAAGCCCGCCGCGTGCACGACGTCTGCGCGGCGCACGGGGTCCCGGTGTGGTGCGGCGGGATGATCGAGACCGGGCTCGGCCGGGCGGCCAACGTCGCCCTCGCCTCGCTGCCGGGCTTCACCCTCCCCGGCGACACCTCGGCGTCCGGCCGGTTCTACCGCACGGACATCACCGAGCCGTTCGTGCTGGAGGCGGGGCACCTGCCGGTGCCGACCGGGCCGGGGCTCGGAGTCACTCCCATTCCCGACCTCCTCGACGACGTCACCACGGCGAAAGCGTGGATCGGTTCGTAGCGGACTACGAATTCCGGGGTTAGATTTGGTCGGATCGGACCATTCGGTTCGGTGAGGCCGGGTTTAACTTCGGGGGGTGCTGACACCGGTGCCCAGCAAGCCGCACACGAGTTTGGGGCGCGTCCTCGAAGACCTCGGGGACGTGCTCCTGGAGCCGGTCGCGGTCGGCCGGACCACCCGCAAGCAGCTCGGCGGGGTGGTCATCCACGATCCGCACGACGAGTCCGAATTTCCCGGCCGGGCCGTCGTGCTCGGCGTCGGGGTGCGGGAGCACGACGAGGTCGTCCGCCTTTTGCACGACGTGGGTGCGCGAGGCGCGGCGGCGCTCGTCGTCCGTTCTCCCGTCACCCCGACGCCGGAACTCCGGCGGGTCGCGGAGTCGTCCGGGGTCGCCCTGCTCGGGCTGGCGCGGGGCGCTTCCTGGGCCCAGCTCGCCGCCATGCTCCGGACTCTCTTGGCCGAAGGGGACGTCGGCGACGTCTCGCCGCAGACCCTTGGCGGAATGCCCTCGGGTGATCTTTTCGCACTGGCCAACGCCGTGGCGGCGTTGCTGGACGCGCCCGTCACGATCGAGGACCGCAACTCGCGGGTCCTCGCGTTCTCCGGCCGTCAGGACGAGGCGGACCCGTCCCGCGTCGAGACCATTCTCGGCCGTCAGGTGCCGGAGCGGTTCACTCGCGGCCTGGAGCAGGACGGCGTCTTCGAGAAGCTGTACCGCGACCACGCCCCCGTCTACGTCGATCCGAGCCGCTACGACGACAACGCCATCGCGCTTCCCCGGGTGGCGCTCGCCGTCCGTGCCGGCGACGAGGTGCTCGGGTCGATCTGGGCGGCGGTCCGCGAACCGCTCAGCGAGGAGCGCACCCAGGCGCTGGTGGACGCCGCCAAACTGGTCGCGCTCCACATGCTCCGGTTGCGCGCGGGCGCCGACGTCGAACGAAGGCTGCGCGCCGACCTGGTGAGCACCGCCCTCGAAGGCGGAACCGGGGCGCCGGAGGCGATCGCCCGGCTCGGCCTGCTGGGCCAGCCGTCGATCGTGCTCGCCATGGGACTGCTCGGCACACCCGCATCCGAAGACGACCTCCGCCTGGCCGCGGACCGCCAGCGGGTCGCCGACGCGCTGGCCATGCACCTGAGCGCGGTCCAGCCCCGGTCGGCCGTCGCCCTCGTCGGCGACGTCGCCTACGGAATCGTCCCGATGCCGGGGAACCACGCCGACTGCCTGGAACGTTCGGTGCGGGTCGCGACCACGTTCCTGGAACGCACCGGACGTCGTGCGGCGGCGGCGATCGGGATCGGGCCGCTCGCGCTCGACGGGTCCGGCCTGCGTGCCTCGCGCGACGGCGCGGACCGGGCGTTGCGCGTGCTGCTCACCAACGGCGGCGCCAAACGCGTGGCGACCGCCGACGACGTCCACGTCGACGCGCTGATGCTGGAACTGGCCGATCTCGCCGCGGCCAGGGGAGACGTCGCGACGGGATCCGTGGCGCGGCTGCTCGCCTACGACACCCAGCACCAGTCCCAGCTCGTGCACACCCTGCGCTGCTGGCTGGACGCCTTCGGCGACATCGGCGCCGCGTCCGCCGCTGCCTACGTCCATCCGAACACCTTTCGCTACCGGCTGCGGCGGCTCGCCGAAGTCGGCGAGATCGACCTCGACGACGCGGGGGAGCGGTTCGCGGCGATGCTGCAGCTGCGGTTGCTGCCCCGGGACCGGCAAACCGGGCAGCCGCCGGTGGAAGAGACCTGACGATCGCCGGACTTGGTCTCCCCGGCCCGAAAGACCGCCGGATGTTCGTGTGATCGCACGAACCCCGCGAAGAGCGCGCTGATCAGAATAAGTGATCCGGCGTGACCTACGCGACACACCCCTGCCGCGTCCCACGCCGTTCTCCTTCTCTCCCAACGTTTTCTCGCGGAGGCGCCATGACAGTGGTCAAAGAGGACACCTGGACAGCGCGGCGGATCAACCGGACGGCCCTGATCACCATGGTGGTGATGCTGTTCGCCTGGTCGGTCGACTACATCGACCGGTTCTCCATCGGGATGGCGCTGCCGATGATCGGCGCCGAGTTCGGGCTCAGCAAGACCGACCAGGGCTGGCTCGTCACCGTTTTCGCGTTGGTCTACATGATCTGCCAGATCCCGGCCGGATTCCTCGCCGACCGCTACGGTTCCCGGGGACCGATGCTGGTCACGCTGCTGCTCTGGTCGGGTTTCACCGCGATGACCGGGATGGCCGGCACGTTCGGCATGTTGCTGTTCGTTCGCGGCCTTTTCGGTGTGTGCCAAGGACTTTTCCCGGCGGCGTCGTTCAAGGCCGTCGCGGAACGGACGACACCGCGCAACCGCGCGACGGTCACCGGCGTGATGCTGGCCGCGGGCGGGGTGGGCGCGGGGCTGGCACCGCTGATCGTCGGTCCGCTGCTGATGGCCGTCGGCTGGCGCCACACCTTCTTCTGGATGGCGGGGATCGGCGCGCTCGTCGGCGTCGCGGTCTGGGCGATCCTGCCCAAGGCGCTGCCGAAGTCGCTCAGCAGTCTCCCGCGCGACGAGGCGAAAACGCCCGAGGTGTCGCGCAAGCAGGTGCTGAGGTCCCCGGTGGTCTGGAAGTTCACCCTGTTGTTCTGTGCCACCAACATGCTGAACTACGGCCTGATCACCTGGGTACCCAGCTATCTGCTGGAGGCGCGGGGCCTGACGCTGAACCAGACCGGGGTACTGGCCGCGATCCCGATGCTGGTCAGCATCGGCACGACCATCCTCGGCGGCTGGCTGTTCGACCGCTACTTCCACGACAAGGGCCGCTGGTACCTGGGTTCGGTCGCGCTGGTCACCGTGGTGCTGCTGACCCTGATGGTGACCGCGGAGACCACCGCGGAGTTCACCCTCTACGAAACGCTCGCCGTCGCGGTGTTCGGCATGGCGACGATGTGCGTGTTCGGCCTTCCCCTGCGGGTGCTGCCCACGGCGGTCACCGGGATCGGCATGGGGGTGATGAACTTCGGCGGCCAGGTGGCCGGCGCGGTCGCCCCGGTGGCGATGGGTTTCCTGGCCGACGCCTTCTCCTACACCGCCGCGTTCTGCTTCCTCATCGGTACCACGCTGCTCACCGCCGTGATGGCGTTCTGGGTACCGCAGACCCCCGCGCAGTTCACCTTCTCCCCGGCGAGTCCGAAGTAGACAGGAGTGTCATGACCACCGCGTCCGAAACAGTCGAAACGATCAACCGTCGCGCGAAAGAAGTAGGAGTCCGGGTCCGGCTGCACGCGGCCGAGATCGACGGCACCCGCCGGATCGGCATCGACGAAGGCGACTCCGTCGTCACCGCGTCGGTGTTCAAAGTGCCGATCGCGCTGGAACTGGCCAGGCAGGCCTCGGAAGGCGAGCTCGACCTCGCCGAGCGGGTCACCGTCCCACCCGGACATCCCACCCCGAGCCCGTACGGCCTGGCGACCTTCCGGCACGAGATCTCGATGTCCTGGCACGACCTCGCGATCCTCATGATCGGGATCAGCGACAACGTGGCGACCGACCTGATCCTCGCCAGGGTCGGGAAGGACGCCGTCACCGAAACCCTGCGGAAGCTCGGTTTCGAGCGGACCACGGTCCCGCAGGACTGCGGCGAAGTGTTGAGCGGCATCGGGGAGGACCTCGGACTGTCCTACGAGGACGATGAGCGGCTGTTGTCGGAACTGCCGTTCGAACGGCTTGCCGCGTTGCGCGCCCTGCAACCGGAGCACACCTGCGCCACGACGGCCGCCGAGATCACCGGGCTGCTCGGGCAGATCTGGCGCGACGAGGCGGCGTCGCCCACGGCGTGCGCGGACGTCCGGCGCTGGCCGGAACTCCAGGTGTGGCCGCACCGGCTGCGGTCCGGGTTCCCCGACGACGGGATCCGGGTGAGCGGCAAGACCGGAACTCTGCCGTCCGTGCGCAACGAGGTCGGCGTGGTGGAGTACCCGGATGGGGGCCGTTACGCGGTAGGGATTTTCACGAGCGCCGTCGACTCGCGGTCGAGAGTCCCGGAGCGGGACGCGTTCATCGGCTTCGCCGCCGCGCAAGCGGTCGAATGGCTGAGGCTTCCCTAGTGTCGCGTGATCCTGCTGCGTTGCGGCGCTGTGGATCCACGTGGTTCCTGGCAAGGCGGAGGAAAGCCACTCGTACTGGACGTACTTGGGCTTTCTCTGACGCAGCCAGGGGCCGCGTGGGCCGCAGCGGCGTAAGGCAAGCAGGGTCACGCGACACTAGGCCGCGGGCGAATGATTCGTCCTCCCGGATGAATTTTCCCGCCCCTCTCGTCGTTCCGCACGAACCGGTGACGCCGGTCACCGCCATAGCATTCCGGCAACCGCCGGTCCACCCTTTCCCGGACAAGAGGTACGCATGTCGAAACTCTCCGAAATCGATGCCTGGCTCGAACAGAACCTGCCCTCGCTCCTGGCCGAACACCAGGTGCCAGGCGCGGCTGTCGCGGTCTTCGCGAACGGCGAGGTGATCGACCACGCGGCCGGCCTGCTGAACACCGGCACCGGTGTGGAGTCCACAGTGGACTCGGTGTTCCAGATCGGCTCCATCACCAAGGTATGGACGACCACCCTGGCCATGCAGCTCGTCGACGAGGGGCGGCTGGACCTCGACAAGCCGGTCCGCGACTACCTTCCCGAGTTCGCCCTCTCCGACGACGACGCCGCGGCGCGGATCACCGTCCGGCAGCTGACCTGCCACACGTCCGGGTTCGAAGGCGACATCTTCACCGACACCGGCCAGGGCGACGACTGCGTCGCGAAGCTCGTGGCGACGCTGTCCGATGTGCCGCAGCTGTTCGGCCCGGGGGAGATGTTCTCCTACAACAACGCCGGGTACTGCGTGCTCGGCAGGCTGATCGAGGTGCTGCGCGGCAAGTCCTACGACGACTGCCTGCGCGAGCACCTCTTCGCGCCGCTGGGGCTGACCCACGCCGCCGCCGGACCCTACGAGGCCATCCGGTACCGCGCCGCGATCGGTCACCTCCAGGAGTCGCCGGACGCCGCGCCCGCCCCGGCGCCGGTCTGGGCGCTGACCCGGTCGAACACCCCCGCCGGTTCCCACCTCGCCATGCGCCCGCGTGACCTGCTGACCTTCGTGCGTATGCATCTCAACGAAGGCCGCGCGGACGACGGCACCCAGGTGCTCAAGCCCGACACCGCGCGCGCCATGTGGGAGCGGCAGGTCGAACTGCCCTACCTCGGCCTGATGGGCGGCGCGTGGGGTCTCGGCTGGATGATCTTCGACTGGGAAGGCGGCCCGGTGATCGGCCACGACGGCGGAACCATCGGGCAGTCGGCGTTCCTCCGGGTGGTGCCGGGCAGCAACGTCGCGGTGGCGCTGCTGACCAACGGCGGCAAGCCGCTGCACCTGTACCTGGACATCTTCCGGAAGGTGCTGGGCGACCTGGCCGACGTCGAGGTTCCCTCGCTGCCCGAACCCAACGCCGCCGAAACGCCCGCCGACGCCTCCCGGTTCGTGGGCGAGTACTCCTCGCAGGTCGCGGACATCGTCGTCAGCCAGGACGAGGACGGTGGCCTCTGGCTGGAACGAACCCCGAAGGGGGTGTTCGCCGATCTCGGTGGGCCGCCGGAGAAGAGCAGGCTCCAGGGCTACAAGGGCGACACCCTGGTCGCCGAACACGACGGGCTGGGCCTGCACATGCCGCACGCGTTCGTCGGTGACGACGGGACAGGGCGGGCGCTGTACGTCCACACGGGACGCGCGGACCGACGAGTGAGCCGATGACGGAGATCGCAGGCGAGATCGAAACCACCTTCGCGGAAGCGGGAGCGCGGGGTTTCGTGCACGCCCGGGAGATCGGCGTGCCCGGCGGCCCCGAGGTCGGCGTCGGAGCGGACGACCAGGTCGTGCTGGCCTCGGTGTTCAAGATCCCGGTGGCGCTCGCCTACGCCCGGGAGGTGTCGGCCGGGCGGCTCGACGAGACCGAGCGGACCCGCGTCACCGCGCGGTACCGGATCGGCGGGATCGGCACCGCCGGCTGCGCCGACGACGTCGAGATGACCTGGCGCGACCTCGCGCATTTCATGCTGACGATGAGCGACAACGCCGCGACCGACCTGATCTACCACCGGGTCGGGCAGGAGGCGGTGGACCGCGTCCTCGCCGACCTCGGACTCGTCCGCACCCGGCTGATCGGGTGCTGCGAAGACCTGTTCGAGTCGGTGATCGCCGACCTCGGCGCGCGGCCCGACGACGATCTGGAGGCGGTCTTCGCCGCCGCCACCGAAGAACAGCTGTGGAAACTCGCGGTGGTCGACCCGGAACGCACCACGTCGTCGACTCCGCGCGAGATCACCGAACTGCTCGACGCGATCTGGACCGACCGGGCCGGTGACCCGGCCGCCTGCGCCCAGGTACGGAAGACCATGGCGCAGCAGATCTGGCCACACCGGATCTCGTCCGGCTTCCCCGCCGGCGTCGCGATCGCGGCGAAGACGGGGACTTTGCCCGCCGTCCGCAACGAAGCGGGCGTGGTGACCTATGTGGACGGTCGCCGCTACGCCGTCGCGGTGTTCACCCGTGCCGATTCTCTCGAAGACCGCTTGCCCGCGGTCGATTCCGCCATCGGCAAGGCCGCCCGCCTCGCCGTGGACCACCTTCGCGCGCAGACCGTGACCCCGTAGGAGAACCCCATGAAGACAGCTCGGATCACCGCCGCGATCGCGGGCGTGGTGGCCTTGACCGTGAGCGCGTGCGGGGGAACGTCGCAATCCGGGGAAGACCGGACCGCGAACCAGAAACTGACCGACGGCAAGACCTTCACCATGGCGGTCGCGTCCGATCCGGGGACGCTGGACCCGGCGATGACGGTCCTCGCCATCGCCCTCCAGATGGACCGCTTCCTGTACGACGGCCTGATCGACCTCGATTCCTCGGGGAAGCCGCTCCCGCTCCTGGCGGAGAAGTTCGAGGCCACGACGACCACGGCCTCGTTCACCCTCCGGAACGGGGTCACCTGCGCCGACGGCGCACCGCTGACCGCGGCCGACGTCGCGGCGAACATCAACTTCGTGGGCGACCCGGTGAACAAGTCCGCGATGCTCGGCCTGGCGATCAAACCGGGGACGAAGGCAGTCGCCGACGAGGCGGCCCGGACCGTCACGGTCACCAGCGGCGGGCCGGACGCGTTCCTGCTCCGCAACCTGGGGAGCCTCGGGATCGCCTGCGGCAAGGGACTTCAGGACCGGACGGCGCTGGCCAAGGGGCAGCACGGCACCGGCATGTACACCATGACCGAGCTCGTGCCGAACGACCACTACACCCTCACCCGCCGCAAGGACTACGCCTGGGGCCCGGGGCAGTGGCAGCGCGAACAGCCCGGCCTGCCCGAAAAGGTGGTCGTCCGGGTCATCCCGAACACCACGACGGCGGCGAACCTGTTGCTGTCCCGCGAGCTGAACGCCGCCACGATCAACGGACAGGACCAGCAACGGCTGCGTGCCCAGAAACTGTTCCACTCCGACTTCTTCGCGCCGATGGGCGAACTGTTCTTCAACCAGGCGCCCGGACGCATCGGGCAAGACCAGACCGTACGCCGGGCCTTCGTGCAGGCACTCGATCTCGCGCAGATCGGCAAGGTGCTCACCAGCGGCAACGGCGAACCCGCGAAGGGAATGGTGACCGCCGAACCGCGGCCGTGCTCGGGTGACTCGGTCACCGGCAAGCTGCCCTCGTTCGACGTCGCCGCGGCCAAGTCCGCGCTCGACGAGGCGGGCTGGGTCCCGGGCACGGACGGGGTGCGGGTCAAGGACGGCAAGCGGCTCGCTCTCACCGCCCTCTACGGTCAGCAGCTCGGGCAGACCATGGGGTCGGCCGCCGAACTGATGCAGCAGGCGTGGAAGGGCATCGGCGCCGACGTCACGCTCAAGGGCGCCGACAGCCCGGGCACCAGCCAGGTGCTGTTCGGCACCGGGGAATGGGACATCTCGATGGCGCCGGTGGGCTTCGTGCTGCCGAGCCAGTCCGTGCCGTTCATGTCCGGGCCGAAGCCGCCGGACGGCACCAACTTCGCGCATATCGAGAACCCGGAGTTCGACTCGCTGGTCGCCCAGGCGGCGAACATGCCCGGTGAGGCCGGTTGTGCTACCTGGTCGGCCGCCGAAACGGCGCTGGTCACCCGAGTGGACGCGGTGCCCTACGTCAACACGGTCGTCCCGATCTTCGGCAGCGACGCCCGGTTCGAGGTCAACCTCGGCTCGATCACCCCGTCGACGATCCGGATGTATTCCTGATGACCAGCGCTCTCGCGGCGTCCGGCCTGCGGAGCAGCCCCTGGCTGTCCTTCGCGGGCCGGCGCCTCGGCCGGTTCGCCGTCTCGCTGTGGGTGCTGGTCACGATGGCGTTCCTGATGATCCAGCTGATCCCGGGCGACCCGGTCCGCGCGGCGCTCGGGCTCACGGCTCCGGTCGACCTGGTGAACGCCCGGCGGGAGGCGCTCGGGCTCGACGACCCGCTGTGGATGCAGTACCTCGACTACCTCGGCGGGCTGATCACCGGTGACTTCGGGACGTCGATGACGAGCGGGCTGCCGGTCTCGGACGTGATCGGCGACCGGCTCCCCGCGACGCTCGAACTGGCGTTGCCCGCGTTCGCGGTGGTCATCGCCGTGGCGATCCCGCTGGGCGTCCTCTTCGCCGTGCTGACCCGCGGCGGACGTCGCCGCGGCGGTGAACTGGCGTTCACCTCGACGACGGTGCTGCTCGCAGCGATCCCGGAGTTCCTGCTCGCGGTGGCGCTGGTGGCGTTCTTCGCCGTCCAGCTCGGCTGGTTCCCGGTCGCCGGAAGCGAAGGGGCGGGATCACTGGTGCTCCCGATCATCGCGCTGGCACTCGGCCCGGCGTCGGTGCTGGCCCGCATCGTCCGGGTGGAGATGCTTTCGGTGCTGGGCCACGACTTCATCCGCACGGCGCGGGCCAAACGGTTACCGGCGCGGCTGGTCTACGTGCGGCACGCGCTGCCGAACGCGCTGACCGCGACACTGACCCTCGGCGGGCTGATGCTGACCGGCATGGTCGCCGGGACGGTGCTGGTGGAGAACGTCTTCGCCTGGCCTGGTCTCGGTTCGACGATCGCGCAGTCGATCCTGCAGAAGGACTACCCGCTGGTGCAGGCGATCGTGCTCGTCTACGGCATCGGGGTGCTGCTGGTGAACCTGACGGTGGACGTTCTGCTGGCCGTGCTCGATCCGCGTTCGACGATCCGGGAGAGCTGAGATGGTGAAAAGGCGCGGAGCGACGTGGCTCGCGGCCCTGCGCACTCCGGTCGGCGCGTTCGCGGCGACCCTGCTGGTAGTGGTGATCGCCCTCGCGGTACTGGCGCCGATCCTGTGGCACGACAAGGCTTACGAGATCGACACCGACGCCATCGGCCAAGGGGCGTCGGCGGCGCACTGGCTGGGCACCGACGACCTCGGTCGCGACATCCTCTACCGCGTGCTGGTGGCGACCCGGCTTTCGGTTCTGCTGGCGGTGGTCGCGACGGTGATCGGGGTGGTGACCGGGCTCCTCCTCGGCACCCTGCCTTCCTTGTTGCCGCGGCCGGCCGCGCGGCTGGTGACGGCGGCGGTGAACATCGCGGTCGCCTTCCCCGGGCTGCTGCTGGTGCTGTTCTTCTCGGTGATCTTCGGCGTCGGAGCGCAGGGCGCCGTGTTGGCGGTCGGTTTCGCGCTGGCACCGGCGTTCGCCCGGCTGGCGCAGACACTCGCCGCGTCCGTCGCGGGCCACGACTTCGTCTCGGCCGCCCGGGTCTCCGGCGTCGGCCGGCTCCGGTTGCTGTTCCGGCACATCCTGCCCAACATCGGCGAGCCGCTGGTGGTGAACGCGACCATCGGCGCGGGTGCCTCGCTGCTCGCGTTCTCCGGGCTGTCGTTCCTCGGGATCGGTGTCCAGGCACCGGATTACGACTGGGGACGGTTGCTCGGCGAGGGCCTCGACGGGATCTACATCAACCCGGCGGCCGCGCTGGCGCCGGGTGTCGCCGTCGTCCTGGCCGGGCTGGCGTTCAACCTGGTGGGGGAGACCGTCGCCGGAGTCGTCGGCGTGCGTACTCCCTCGGCCCGGCTGAAGGCGCGTCCGGTCGCCGCCACTCGCGAGGACGTCGTCGAGGACCGTGACGACGATGCCGTGCTGCTGGTGGAAAACCTCCAGGTCGCGTTCCCCCGTCCGGCGGGGTGGACCGTCCCGGTGCGAGGGGTGAGCTTCACGGTCCGCGCGGGCGAGGCCATCGGCGTCGTCGGCGAATCCGGTTCGGGCAAGAGCCTGACCGGGCTGGCGGTGTCGCGGTTGGTCGAAGCACCCGGCGTGGTCACCGCGGACCGCCTGGAGTTCGCCGGGAAACCCTTGCTGACGACGCCGGAACGGGAGTTGCGAAGCCTGCTCGGTACGTCGCTGGCGATGGTGTTCCAGGATCCGATGACCTCGTTCAACCCGACGCGGCGGATCGGGCGGCAACTCGCGGAGGTGTCCGAGCAGCACCAGGGAATGTCCCGGAGCAAGGCACTCGCGCGGGCCGTCGACCGGCTGCGCGCGGTGCGGATCCCCGCCGCCGAGCGGCGCGCCCGGCAGTACCCGCACGAGTTCTCCGGCGGGATGCGCCAGCGCGCGATGATCGGCATGGGCCTGATGGGCCAGCCAAGGCTGATCATCGCCGACGAACCGACCACCGCGCTGGACGTCACGGTACAGCGGCAGCTGCTGCGCCTGCTGGCGCGGACCCGGGCCGAACGGAACACGGCGATCGTCCTGATCAGCCACGACATCGCGGTCGTTTCCCAGACCTGCGAACGGATGCTGGTCATGTACGCCGGTCGGGTCGTGGAAGATCTGCCGTCCGCCGGCCCCTCGGTGACCCCGCGGCATCCGTACACGCGGGCGTTGCTGGCCGCGACGCTCGACCTGGACACCGATCGCGACGCGCCGCTCGCGGTGATCCCCGGCCGCCCGCCGGAACCGGATCGCATGCCCGCCGGCTGCGCGTTCGCCGACCGGTGCCCGGCGGTGACCGACCGCTGCCGGGCCGAAGACCCGGTACTGGAGCGAGTGGCGGACGCGCACCGCGTCGCCTGCTGGCATCCGCACGACGTACCGCCTTCCGGACCGGCGAGGGCCGAATCCGTCAAAGAGAGCGTGACCGCCGGAGGTGCGGAGTGAGTGATCTCGTCTTCGACGGGGTGAGCGTGCGGTACGGCGGGAGACGCGGTCTCACGGCCGTTGACCACGTCAGCCTGACCGTCCCTTCCGGACAGGTCGTCGGACTGG
Organism: Amycolatopsis sp. lyj-112; assembly: GCF_046549055.1. NCBI lineage: Bacteria > Bacillati > Actinomycetota > Actinomycetes > Pseudonocardiales > Pseudonocardiaceae > Amycolatopsis > Amycolatopsis sp. lyj-112. The sequence goes on from NZ_JAJPWS010000014.1 coordinate 35,789, forward strand.
TCGGCGAGTCCGGGTCGGGGAAATCGACGCTCGCCCGCGCCGCCGTCGGGCTGTCCCCGGTCAGCGCGGGCCGGGTCCTGCTCGGCGGTGTCGATGTGCGCCGGCTGCCCCGGCGACGGCCACTGCAGATGGTCTTCCAGGATCCGTATTCCTCTTTGGACCCCCGGATGAGCATCGGCGAGTCGATCACCGAAGCGTTCCCGCGCGGTGACTTCGCCGGCCGGGCGGCGCGCCGGGACGAGGTCGCCAGGTTGCTGGAACTGGTCAACCTCGATCCGGATCGCGCCGCGCAGTTGCCCGGACAGCTTTCCGGCGGCCAGCGCCAGCGGGTGGCACTGGCCCGGGCGCTGGCCGGGCGGCCCGACGTGCTGATCGCGGACGAGATCACCTCCGCGCTCGACGTCTCGGTGCAGGGCGCGGTGCTCAACCTCGTCCGGTCGGTGCAACGGCGGCTCGGGCTGTCGATGCTGTTCATCTCGCACAACCTCGCCGTGATCCGCTATCTCAGCGACATCGTCGCGGTGATGTACCTCGGCCGGATCGTCGAAGTGGGCCCGGCGGAGCAGGTGCTCAGCGATCCGCAGCATCCCTACACCCGCGATCTGCTCGCCGCCGCGCCCTCCGCGCACGCTTCCCTGTTCGACACCGGCGCGGACGAAGCCGGCGCGATCGCCGACACCGAACCCGCCGATCCGCACCATCCGCCCGAGGGCTGCCGCTACCACACCCGCTGCCCGATCGGCCCGCTCGTGCGCGCCGATCGCGAACTCTGCCTCCAGGTGGATCCCGCCGAGGACGCGGCACCCCGACGTCACTCGGCGGCCTGCCACTTCAGTGAAAACGAGAGCCACCAGCCCGCGATCTCCCGAGGAGCCAGCGCATCATGACCCGACGCCTAGGCATCGATGACCTGTACGACATCGCCGTTCCCAGCCAGCCGACGCTGTCGCCCGACGGCGGCCGGATCGTCTACGTCCTGCGCACCACCGACCGCGACGAGGACAAGAACCTGGACGCGCTCTGGGAAGTCGGCACCACCACCGGTGAACCCCGGCAGCTCACCCGCGGAACCACCGATCAGGCCCCGAAGTGGGCGCCGGACGGCACCAGGATCGCCTTCCTGCGCGCCAAGGACGCTCCGCCGCAGCTGTGGTTCCTGCCGGTGGCGGGCGGGGAAGCCGAGCAGGTCACCGAACTCCCGCTCGGCGCCGGCCCGGCCGTGTGGAGCCCGGACGGGACCAGGATCGCTTTCTCGGCGGCGATCGATCTGGCCGCGGGTGACCACGCTCCGCCGTCGAACGCGCCGGTCGTCGCGGACAAGCTGGACTTCAAGGCCGATGGTGCCGGACTGCTGAAGACGATCCGCAAGCACCTGCACATTCTGGACGTCGCCACCCGGGAAGTCCGCCAGGTCACCTTCGGCGACTGGCACGCGAGCGACCCGGCGTGGTCTCCGGACGGTTCGCAGCTGGCGTTCGCCGCCGCGCGAGACGCCGACGCCGACCTGACTTTCCGTTCTGGCGCCTATGTTCTCGACGTGTCGGTGAAGACCGCCGAGCCGCGTCTCATCGGTTCCGGTGAAGGCATGGTGGGCACCGTCGGCTGGACCGCCGACGGTGGCGCGCTGCTGGTGGTCGGCCGGGCCGACACCGAGGTCGGCCACGGCGGATTGCTGCGAGTGCCGCTCGACGGCGGGAACGCTGTCGAGCTGACGGAATCGTTGGACCGCAACGTGATGACCGGTGGCCCCGGCTACCCGGGCGCGCTCCCGCAGCTGACCGAAGACGGCGGCGCCGTACTGTTCGGCGTCCGCGACCGCGGCTGTACGCATCTGTACGAAGTGGACGTCGCGGGGGGAAGCCCTCGGCCGGTCCTGGCAGGTGCGGATCGCGTGGTGTCCGGAATGGACATCGCGGGCGGCAAGGCTGTGGTCGTCCTGGCCACGAACACCTCGTACGGCGAGATCGCGGTCGTCGATCGGGCGAGCGGCGCCGTCGACGTGCGCACCGCGCATGGCGATTCCCTCGGCGAGGTGGAGCTCTTCACCCACGAGGAGCGGGAATTCACCATCGGCGACGGCACCGTCGTGCACGGCTGGCTGCTGCGCGATGCCGCCCGAAGCGGTCCATTGCCGCTGTTGCTGGACATCCACGGTGGCCCGCACAACGCCTGGAACGGTGCGGCCGATCCCGTGCACGTCTACCACCAGGCCCTGGCGGCACGCGGCTGGGCGGTGCTGCTGCTCAACCCGCGCGGCAGCGACGGCTACGGCGAGGAGTTCTTCAACGCCGCCGTCGGCGCGTGGGGGCTGGCCGATTCCCACGACTTCCTCGAACCGCTGGACCAGCTGGTGTCGGAAGGCATCGCCGACGCGGACCGGCTCGCCGTGGCCGGGTACAGCTACGGCGGGTTCATGACCTGCTATCTGACCAGCCGCGACGACCGCTTCGCCGCCGCTGTCTCCGGCGGTGTCGTCAGCGACCTGACCAGCATGGTGGGTACCTCGGACGCCGGGCACTACCTGGGCGTCGGTGAGCTCGGCGGACTCTCGTGGGACGCGGAGTACGCGACGCTTTCGCCGTTCGCTCAGGTCGAAAAGGTGCGGACGCCGACGCTGATCATCCAGGGCGCCGAAGACGAACGCTGCCCGGTCGGCCAGGCCGAGCAGTGGTTCGCTGCCCTTCGCGGGCGCGGTGTCCCGTCCCGGCTGGTGCTGTACCCCGGTGGCTCGCACCTGTTCATCCTCGACGGCCCGCCCTCGCACCGCGTCGACTTCAACCGGCGCGTCGTCGACTGGGTCGAGCAGTACGCGGGCGCGCCGGGCGGGCCGGCGCGGGTGCCGATCGAGGCGGCGCACTGGCAGCGGCGGCTGTCCGAACTGGCGCGCAAGCACCGCGTTCCCGGTGCCGCACTGGGTATCGTGCGGATCGGCGATGGCGCGGAGGTGCATGCGACGCATGGCGTGCTGAGCACGGCGACCGGGGTCGAGGTCACCGAGGACTCGGTGTTCCAGATCGGCTCGATCTCCAAGGTCTGGACCTCGACCGTGGTGATGCAACTGGTCGACGACGGTCTCCTCGACCTGGACGCGCCGGTCGCCGACGTGCTGCCCGAACTGCGGCTCGCGGATCCCGACGTCGCCAAGCAGGTGACCATGCGGCATCTGCTGACCCACACCAGCGGGATCGACGGCGACGTCTTCACCGACACCGGCCGCGGCGACGACTGCCTCGAGCGCTACGTCGAAATCCTCGACGAGGCCGCGCAGAACCACCCGCTGGGCGTGACTTTCTCCTACTGCAACTCGGGTTTCGTGCTGATGGGCCGGGTGATCGAGAAGCTCACCGGGCAGACCTGGGACGCCGCGATGCGGGAGAAGCTGTTCACCCCGCTCGGCCTGGAGCACACCGTCACGCTGCCCGAGGAGGCCCTGTTGTTCCGAGCGGCTGTCGGGCACGTCGCCTCGGGTGACGGGGACCCGGCGCCCGCGCCGGTGTGGGGGCTGCCCCGGAACATGGGGCCCGCCGGGCTGATCACCGCCACGACCGCGGACGTCCTCGGTTTCGCGCGACTGCACCTGACCGGTGGCCTGGCCCCGAACGGCGACCGGCTCCTGACGACCGCGTCCGCCACCGCGATGGCCGAGAAGCAGACCGATATTCCCGACAAGCACTCGCTCGGTGATTCGTGGGGCCTCGGCTGGATCCGCGACACCTGGGGTGGCCGCCGGGTCATCGGCCACGACGGCAACACGATCGGGCAGGCGGCGTTCCTGCGGCTGCTGCCCGATCAGGGTCTCGCCGTCACCCTGCTCACCAACGGCGGCAACGGCCGGGACCTGTACGTGGAGCTGTACCGGGAGATCTTCGCCGAACTCGCCGACGTGGCGATGCCGAAGCCTCTCGAACCGCCCGCGACCCCGGTCACCGTCGACGGGTCCCGGCACGTCGGTGTGTACGAACGGGCCGGTGCGACGATGGAGGTTCTGGCGGAAGGAGACGGGCTGCGGTTGCGGCAGACCGTCACGGGTCCGCTCGCCGCTCTCATGCCGGAGGCGACGCAGGAGTTCGAGCTGGTGCCGGTGACCGATTCGCTTTTCGTGGCCCGGGAGCCGGGAACCCAGACTTGGATGGCGATCACTTTCTACACGCTGCCGACGGGTGAGGCTTATATGCACTATGGGGTGCGGGCGACGCCGAAGATTTCTTGAGTGTTCTTTGTTTTGTGCTCTTCGTGCCCGGGAGCGGCCTGGTGGCCGGCCGCCCCCGGGCATGTTTCTACGCTTTGCGCCGGGCGAGGTGACGGACGATCAGGAGCACGATGCAGACCACGGAGATGCCGCCCGCGATCATCCGGAAGGTCCAGTCCAACCCGGCGAACTGACCGATCGAGTTGGTCGCCGCGCTGATGAGGAGGACTAGCCAGAGGGAGACGGTGACTGTGGTGCCGCTGGACTTTTCGGTGCTGGTCATGGGGTTTACGTTAGGGAGAGGTGGGCGGTGGGGGTAGGGGAGTGGCCCCCGGGTGTGGGGTGGTGCCTGGGCTACCTGGGGTGGGTTCGGATGCTTGAGACTGTCGTTCGGTCAGTGTGGACGAACGCGGTCCGGCGTTCTTGACCCGGTTCGTGAAGGTCCGGGACGCCTGCCGAACCGCGCGCCGCTCGGCCTTCAACGGCCAGTACTGTCACGTCCCGTTGTTGTTCAAGGCGGCCGATCCATGTGGCATTCACACGGAACGACAGATTCTGCGCTTAGTCTCCAACGCGATCAGCTCACGCTCACACGGCCGAGAACGTGGCCCCACGACTGGCCGACAAGATGTTTTGCGATCCGCGCTCACCTTGGCAACGTGGCAGCAATGAGAACACCGATGGATTACTGCGCCAATACCTCCCCACAGGAACCGAAGTCTCCGGATATTCACAGGATGAACCGGCTGCGGCAGACCTTGGGGTGGTTTAAGCTGATCGAAGCGTTCAGCAAAGTGTTGCTAGACTCGAGGCGGCGCACTCGCCAGTTGAAGCCGCCAAGGAAATTAGCTGACAGTCGAACGCTAGTTCGAGTATAATCATTGTCATGAACCTTAAGCTCGTTTATCAAACTCAGGCCGCGCGTTTCCTTGAGGCCTCGTTTGCCGAGGAGTTGGTGCTTCGGCGGGCGCAGGGTCGTCAGGTGCGTGCGTTAGCGCAGTTCGCTGGAATCGGTGGGTCGCGAAGATCGGTGACCGAGGAGGTCGCTTTGCGCTTCTCGGTCTCTCGTAATCAAGCGTTCCTGCTGCTCGAAATCTCCTGTGCTCTCGTGTCACGGTTGCCGAAGACGTTGGCAGCGTTGGACTGTGGCGACATCGACCTGTTCAAAGCATCCAAAGTCACCCAGCTGACACGCGAAGTCTCCGACGAGGTCGCCGGGCTGGTTGATGAGCACATGTCGTCTCGGCTGGCCGACCGTGACCCGGGTGCGATTCGCAGTTCGGTCGATTGGGCGGTCAAGAAATACGACCCCGACGGCTATCGCGACCGAGCCAAGAAGAAACGCGCATTGCGGCATGTGTCCCTGCAGCATGAGGGCGAGACCATGTCCACCCTCTCCGGGTATCTCCCCTCCGAAGTCGCCAGCTCCGTTTATGCCTCACTCGACCGCGGGGCACACACTCGGCGGGACAACGACAAGTCCAAGACGCTGGATCAGCACCGTGCTGATCTGTTCGCTGAGCGCTTGTTGGCCGAAGACGGGCACGGTAAGCCGAAGGCGCACATCCACGTGTATGTGGATTTCCTGACCCTGACCGGGGCCCGTAACGATCCGGCGTTCCTCGCCGGATATGGCCACATCCCCGACTGGCTGGTTCGGGAGATCGCCTCGGATCCCGGCTCGACCTGGTCGCGGTTGATCACCGATCCCGCCACCGGGCAACTCCTCGAAGCGGGCGCTGACAAATACCGATCACCAGCCTCCCTCGCACGGTTGATCAAAGCCCGGGATCGGGAATGCACCCAGCCTGGATGTCACCGTCCGGCCGAGTTCTCCGAGATCGATCACATCGTTACGTGGGCGCAGAACGGCAAGACGAACCATCACAACTGTCACGGCTACTGCAAGATCCACAACCTGCTCCGCAACGAACCAGGTTGGTTGGCAGAGCCCACTGGGAACGGCGGCATGACGATCACGACTCCCAGCGGCCACACCTACGACGCGACACCCGAACCACTCCACGACCCGAGACCCGAACCCGACGAAGAGCCTCCGCCCTTCTGAGCAGGCGATCGTGCACTACGACCCTGGGTGGAGGTCACCAGGGCAGCTGATCATGCCTTGGGGGCGGCATGGTGCCCCAGTCCGTAACGAGGAGGATCCGCCGGTCAGCACTGAGCCGCAGTCGGTCGTCTCCGACGTCGAGCGCACCAGGGCCCAGCGTTCCTCCCTCTACGCCGACGGAGGGGCGCAGCGCTCGGATCCACCCGAAGGCCCTCAAGGGCGTCCTGGCGATCCTCAAGCCAGGTCCACGTTCGCGCCGCATTCGGCACAGCTCGGCAGTCCTTCACCGGCGCCGGGCCGGGCATCGATCGAGGCGGTCGACGTCCATCGTCAATTCTGTCCTCTTCGGACTGAGACGGAGGCAGAGGCAGAGGCAGAGACGGAAACAGGCCGCCCTCAGCCCTTCCCGCTCAAATAGGCCAGAACAGCCAGCACCCGTCGATGCCCGCTGTCCTCCGGCAGTCCCAGCTTCGCGAAGATGTTCCGGATGTGCTTGTGCACGGCCCCGTCGCTCACGACCAGTAGCTCGGCGATGGTCGTGTTGTTGTACCCCTCGGCCATCAGCCCGAGCACCTCCCGCTCCCGCGCGGTCAGCCCCTCCAGCGGATCGGTCGCCCGCCGGTGCGCCATGAGCTGCGTGATGACCTCGGGGTCCATGGCCGTCCCGCCTTTGACGACCCGGTCCAGCGCGTCGATGAACTTCTCGACCTTGCCGACCCGCTCCTTGAGCAGATAACCGACCGCGCCCTTGCCGTCGGCGAGGAGTTCGGCCGCGTATCCCGTCTCCACATGGGCGGACAGCACCAGGACGGGAAGCCCGGGGTGCATTTTCCGTGCCTGCACGGCGGCCCGGAGGCCTTCGTCGGTGTGGGTGGGAGGAAGCCGCACGTCCGTGATCACCGCGTCGGGCCGCTCCGCGGTGACGATGGTGATGAACTCGTCCACGTTGTCGACGGCCGCGGCCACCTCGATGCCCACGGTGTTCAACAGCATGACCAGGCCTTCGCGCAGCAGCGCGTCGTCCTCGACGATCACGACCCGCATGGCAACTCCACTTTCAGTACGGTCGGCCCGCCGGCCGGGCTGGTGAGGGTGACGGTCCCGTCGAAGGCTTCGGCGCGTTTGCGGATCCCGGCGAGCCCGCTGCCGTGGGATTCGTCGGCGCCACCGCGACCGTCGTCGCGGATTTCGATGAGCAGAGTGTCGGCGGTGCCGTCGAGGCTGATCCAGGCGCGGTCCGCGCCTGAGTGCTTGGTCACGTTGGCGAGCATCTCGGCGACGACGAAGTAGGCGGCCGCTTCCACGGCGGCGGGCCTGCGGCTGCTGCTGCCGACGTCCACAGTGCACGGAACGGGGCAACGATCGGCGAGGGCGGTCACCGCGCCGTCCAGGCCGCGGTCGGTCAGCAGCGGCGGATAGATACTGCGCACCACGGTCCGGAGTTCGGCCAGCGCACCGGTCGCGGTGTCCTGGGCCTTGCCCAGCAACTCCCGCGCCCGCCGCGGGTCCTTGTCGAACAACGAATCGGCGATCCCCAGTTGCAGTACGACGGCGGCGATCCTGGCCTGCGTCCCGTCGTGCAGATCACGTTCGAGACGCCGGAGTTCGGCACCGTGCGCCTCCAGCGCGGCGGCACGCGACGCGGCCAGTTCGACGACCCGGTCGGTGAGCGCGACACCGGGTGCGGGCGCGAGCAGCTTCCGTGCGGCGGCCGCCTGCCAGCGGGCCACCCGGGGGAGCAGGAAGGTGATCGCGACCATGGCGACGCCGGTGATCGCGCTGAGCGCGGCCAGCGGCCAGGACGTCACGATGAAGCCGAGCGAGCTTTCCACCCCGCCGGGAATCGACCACCAGATCACCGACGAGACGATCTGCCGAAGCCCGCCGAGCGGCAGCGCGATGGCGAACGTTCCGATCACGAAACCGGTGGCACCGTGGAACGCGAGCCAGCCGAGATCCCGCCGCGAGGCCGGGTCGGTCACCGGATTCCCGGAGCGGTACGGCTCGGGGATCGGTTCGCCCAGCAGCCGTGCGGCGCGGCGGCGTTCGAAGTTGACCGGGCGCCGGATCAGCTGGAGCGCGATCGGCAACGCCGGGATCCCGACGCCGAACGGACACATCAGCAGCACGAACAGCATGCCGACGAGAACGAACCAGGCAACCATGGAACTGGCCGCTCCGATGGCGAGATACCGGATCGCGGACCAACAGGAACGCAGCCGGGTGATCACGGGTAAGAGTGTCCCATCCGGACTCGAGCGGCCTCATGGTGGTGCCTGCCCTACCAAGAGTCTTCCCTCACGCGGGATCGATCCGAGCCCCCGGCGACCGTAGTTTCGGTGGAGACAGATCACCGCCGCTTAAGGGGAAATTGATGAGTACAGCGGGCGCTTGCGCCTTGGAGCTGGAATCCGTGAGCAAGGTCTACGGTTCCGGTGACGGTGCGGTCACGGCTTTGAACGGGGTGACCGTCGGGGTGCGCAGGGGCACGTTCACCGCCGTGATGGGACCGTCGGGATCGGGCAAGAGCACCTTCCTGCACTGTGCGGCCGGGCTGGACAGACCGAGTTCAGGGCGGGTTCTGCTGGGGGACACGGAACTGAGCAAACTGCGGGAGAAAGCGCTCACCGAGCTGCGAAGGACCCGGATCGGGTTCATCTTCCAGGCCTACAACCTGTTGCCGTCACTGAACGTTCTGCAGAACATCACGTTGCCGATGCGGCTGGCCGGGCAGAAGCCCGATCCGGATTGGCTGCGCGAGATCGTTGAAGGAGTCGGGATCGCGAAGCGGCTCGAGCACCGGCCGTCGGAGCTTTCCGGTGGCCAGCAGCAGCGGGTCGCGATCGCCCGCGCGCTGATCACCCGCCCGGAGGTGGTGCTCGCCGACGAGCCGACCGGTGCGCTGGACACCCGCACCGCACGCCAGGTGCTCGACCTGCTCCGCTCCGTCGTGGACGACATGGGACAGACCGTGTTGATGGTCACGCACGACCCGGTGGCGGCGTCGGCCGCGCACGGGGTGCTGTTCCTGGCCGACGGCAAGCTGGCCGGTCACCTCCAGCGGCCCACGCCGGATCTGGTCGCCGAGCGCATGACCCACCTCGGGGAGTGGTGACGTCATGTGGGATTTGGCATGGCAGACGACGAAGACCCGTTTGAGCGGTTTCGTCGGCGCGTTCATCGCGGTCCTCTGCGGCACGGCGCTGGTCGCCGGCTGCGGGGTCCTGATGGAATCCGGGCTGCGGGCGGGTGTCCCGACCCAGCGGTACGCCGACGCGGCGGTCGTGGTCGGCGGACAGCAGACGGTCGACCCGCCCGGGGTGGGCGCCCTCGAAACCCAGCAGGTCGCCGAGCAGGCCTCGGTTCCGGTGACGCTGGCCGGGACGATCACCGCGGTCCCCGGCGTCCGCGGCGCGGTGGCGGAGCAGAGCTTCCCCGCCAACGTCGTGGCCGCCGACGGTCAGGCACTGACCGGGCCGGAGGGTGGCCAGTCTCTGGGCCACAACTGGGACGCCGCCGCGCTGGCGCCGTTTTCGCTGCGCGACGGCCAGGCACCCGCCGGCGGTGACGAGGTCGTCCTCGACGCCGCTCTGGCGGCCCGGAGCGGGGTGACCGTCGGGCAGCGGGTGAAGATCGCGACCCGGTCGACCCCGGCGGAATTCCGGGTTTCCGGGATCGCCGCCCCGAAATCGGGTGACGGCCTTTCGAGGCAGTCCGCGATGTTCTTCTCGCAGGAGAAGGCCGCCGAACTGGCCGGGAAGCCGGGCCGGGCGCACGCGATCGGTGTGCTGGCCGACCCGGGGGTCTCACCGGGTGACCTGGCCGACCGGATCCGCGACGCCGTCGGCGGCGACGTGACGGTGACGACCGGGGTGGAACGCAGCACGGTCGAGTTCCTCGACGTCAGCCAGACCCGGATGCTGCTGATGGCGCTCGCGGGCTCGTTCGGCGGCTTCGCGATCCTGATCGCGGTGTTCGTGGTGGCCAGCACGCTGGCGCTGGTCATCAACCAGCGTCGCCGGGAGTTCGCGTTGCTGCGGGCGATCGCGGCGACGCCCCAGCAGATCCGCAAGCTCATCGGCGCCGAGACCATGCTGGTCGCGGGGGGCGCCGGGCTGCTGGGAGCCGGGCTGGGGGTGGCGGTGGGGTACGGGCTGAGGAACGCCTTCAGCGCCATCGGAGTGATCCCGCCGGACTTCGAACTGGCGATCAGCCCGATCCCGCTCGTCGCCGCCTTGCTGCTCGGCCTCGGCGCGGCCCGGCTGGCCGCGTGGTCGGCTTCTCGGCGCCCGTCGTCGATCCGCCCGGTGGAGGCGCTCGGCGAGGCCGCGGTGGAGCGGCGTGAACTCGGGCGCATCCGCGTCACCATCGGCTGCGCGCTGGTGGCGGTCGGCCTGGCCGGCACGCTGGTCCCGGTCTTCCTGAGCGGTGAGCCGGGGCTCGCGGCCTCGTCGTCGTCGGCGCTGATCATCGTGATCGGACTGGCCGTGGTCAGCCCGAAGGTGGTCGCGTTCATGACACGGCTGATCGCCCCGGTGCTCAACCGGACCTCCCGGATCAGCGGCTACCTGGCCGCCGCGAACAGCCAGGCCAACTCGCGACGGCTGGCCGCCGCGGTGACCCCGGTGATGCTGGCGGTCTCGTTCGCCCTGACGATGTTCTACAGCCAGACCACCGCCGCCGCCGCACGGCAGGAAGAGACCGTGGCGTCGACGTCGGCCGACCACGTGATCGGGAGCAGCACCGGCGGTCTCTCGCCGGAGGTGGCCGAGGCCGCGCGGCGGATTCCCGGTGTGGCCGCCGCGACCCCGGTCGTGCGCACCGAGGTGCTCAACACGGTGCAGGAGCAGGAAAGCCTGCGCGTCGAGCGGTACCCGGCGCAAGGTCTGGCCGGTGACCAGGTACGCGGAAACCTCGACCTGGGCGTCGTTTCGGGCAGGATCGCCGACCTGACCGGCGACACCGTGGCGATGAGCGAGTCCGAAGCCGACTGGTACGAAAAGAAGATCGGCGACGAGGTCGAGTTCTTCTTCGGTGACGGGTCACCGGCCAAGCTGCGGCTGGTCGCCACCTACACCCGCGATCAGGCGTTCGGCCGCTACGTGCTGCCCGCCGAACTGGCTCGGGCGCACACCGGCGACCGGCTGGACGACTCGGTGCTGGTGCGGGAGCAACCCGACGCCGATTCCACGGTCGTGACCGCCGCTTTGCGTGACCTCGCGGTCCGCTATCCGGGCCTGGCCGTGGCTCCGGGATCCTCCGTGGCCGCCCCCGGCGGAGGCCAGCAGCAGGCCCAGTTCTACGTGAACCTGGTCGCGGTCGGGGTGATCCTCGGCTACGTCGTGATCTCGGTGGCCAACACGCTGGTGATGAGCACGGCACAGCGATCCCGCGAGTTCGCCCTGCTGCGCCTGATCGGTACCACGAAGCGTCAGGTGGTGCGGATGATGCGGTTCGAAGCACTGGTGACGGTCGGGGTCGCGGCCCTGCTGGGGACGATCGTGGCGGGGGTTCCCCTCGCCGTGCTGAACCTCGCCCTGCGCGGCAACCCGGTGCCGCCGGGACCGGTCGCCGTCTTCGGCGGGATCATCGCCGGGGCGATCCTGCTCGGCCTGGTTTCGCTCGGTCTCGCGACCCGGGTGGCGCTGCGGTCGAAGCCGATCGAGGCGATCGGCCTCCGGGAATAGGTGCGCTCCCCGTCGTCCGGTCAGCTCTTCGCGGCGGGCCGGACGGCGGGGATCTTCCCGCCCCGGAAGGCATCGACGAACAACCGGTGGTCCTCTCGGGACTGCTCGGCGTAGGCCATCCCGAACTCGGTGAGCGTGCGGACGAACTCGTCCTCGCGCTCACCGATCACCGCGGCGATGGCCGCTTCGCTCTGGAAGTCGACCAGGGTCTGCTCGGAATCCGAGTCGGAGACGCAGTGCATCTTCGCGGTGGCCCGGCCGAGGTAGTCGAGTACCGGCCGCATTTCGGCGGGCTCGGTCAGATCCGACCAGTCCAGATCGTCCACATAGGGCGACAGCTCCGAGACGACGAAGCCGACCCCGTCGATTTCCGTGTGACCGAGCCAAGGATCCGCGTGCGCCTGCAGAGCGCGTTGTGAGACGGCGGTGCGGTGGCCCTCGTTGCTGAAGTAGTCGCGGATGCGCTGGTCGGACACGAGCCGGCTCGGCGCGGCGATATTGCCCTGTTTCATCGAGAGGACGACGTCGTTCTCGAGCGCCTGAGTCCGGCCTTCGACGAGGATGTTGTACGCGGGCAGCCCGGCCGAGCCGATTCCGAAGCCGGTCCGGCCGACGATGTCCTTGACCCGGTAGGTGATACTGCCGAACCGCTTGCCCTTCGGGATGGTGTCCAAATAGGACTCGAAGGCGCTGATCGCGGTCGCGCGTTCGGCGTCCTCCAGGATCCGCGTCCCCGGGCTGTGCCGGAACCGGCGGTCGTAGTCCTCCACCGTGGTCACTTCGTCCAGCAGGTCGATCCGGGTCTTCAGCCGGGCGCGCAGCAGGATGTCGTGCAGGACGCCCTCGGTGCTGTCCAGCTGGAGCCGGACGAGTTCGTCGCCGGGACGCTCGGCGTACTCGCGCACCTGCTTCACATACGCCCGCAGATAGGTTTCGATCAGCGTCGCGATGTCGTCGTCCGAGATCGCCTTGCTCCAGGCCAGCAACGCGACGCTGGCCGCGAGGCGCTTGAGATCCCAGGTGAAGCTTCCGAGGTAGGCCTCGTCGAAGTCGTTGACGTCGAACACCAGTGTCCCGGACGAGTCCATATAGCTGCCGAAGTTCTCGGCATGGAGATCGCCCTGGATCCACACGCGACCGGTCTCGTCGTTCGCCCACGGGTCGTCCTCGTGCGCCATGTCGGCGTAGAACAGGCATGCCGAGCCGCGGTAGAAGGCGAACGGCGCCGCGGCCATCTTGCGGAACTTGCGGCGGAACGCGTCGGCGTCCGCCCGCATGAGGTCGTCGAAGGCCTCCACCAAGACGTCGACGATCCGCGTCTGCCGCTCGTCCGCACCCTGCTCGCGAATCCGCCCGATCACACCTGTCATCACGACCTCCAGACGAGTTCACCGTGCCACAGGTCGTCGCGCCGGGCAGATCAGATCTTGCGGAAGCGCGCGTCCAGGATCGCGAAGGCCCCGAAGGCGGCGATCCCGGCCGCGAGCGTGAGGAGCATCGGGCTGCCGTAGGGCTGGGCGAGCAGCGTCTTCAGCGCGATGTCGAGGCCACTCGCCTTGGCGGGGTCGAAGGTGACCGCGGCGATCACCGTCAGCACGCCGATGGTGCCGTACGCGGCGGAGAGCGCGATCCAGCCGACCTGGCCGAGCTGGATCGTGATGGTCTTGGTCGTGGCGGTGGCGCGGCCGAAGTCGAGTTCCCGCACGAAGGTCTTCCGGAGCCCGCGCGAGGCGAGGAACACCGCCACCCCGACGACGACGATCCCGATGACGGTCACCAGCACCTGGCCGTAGGACTCGGCGAGGATGTCCGCGACCAAGGAGGACTGTCCCTCATCCGCGCCCGAGACGGCGACCTTCGCCGCGCTGTAGGCGATCAGGCCGTACAGGACGACCTCGATCCCGCTGACGATCCGGCGCAGCACCCGTCGTCGCTCGTCGACGTGCCGGTGCCCGGTGATCGCCTCACTCAGCTGCCACAGGGCCAGCACTCCGAGGCCGGCGACGATCACCCAGAGCAGCCACGCGCCCCCTTCCGCGACCACCACCTGCAGCGCGCCGGCCTTGTCCGCCTTGCCGACGTCGCCGAGGGCGAGCTGTGCCGCGAGCCAAGCGACGAGCAGGTGCACGACGGCGTAACACACGAGCCCGCCCCGGGCGATCAGTTGGAACACCTTGCCGCTGTCGCTCATCGGGCGATCCTCGCCGAGTGAGCGGCCGTTCACCAGGGCCGGTGGGAGCAATGTGTCCGATCTGTCAGCTTTCGAGGTCGTCCCGGGATCCGCCCGGCCGCACCCCCACGCGGCCGGGCGGAAAGCTATGCCGCCTTTTCGGTACGCACGGGGTAGCGGAGCTTGGCGAAGGTCTCCGGTAGATGCGTCGCGAGCCTGCGTGTCGCGAGGGCGCCACCGAGCCAGGCACCCGCGAAGGCGTTGACCACGGCCACGGCGAGGGTCGCCGCCCCGAACCACGAAGGGAGCGAGGCGCCGGCGAAGGCCAGCGCCGCCGCCATCCCGGTGGTCGGCGCCGTCGCCCACAGCTGGATCTGGAACGCCGCGAAGATCCCGACGGTGTTCTCGCCCGCGTCGGTGGCGTTGACCCGCTTGTGCGGATCGACGCCGGGTGTCGCGCCGAGCACCGACATCACCACCGCCGTGCCGCAGCCGACCCCGAGCAGCGCTGTCAGCGTCGCCAGGATCGGGACGACGTAGTCGAAGATCCCCGTCACGGCCATCATCGCCACGCAGAGCACGAACGCGGGAAGTCCGAAAAGGACGGTGATACCGATCTGGCGGCCACGGATGTCCGCGCGCACCGACTCCCGGCTTTCGGCCACCACGAGCTGCCACAACGCGGTGCCGTCCTGGCCGAAGAGGTTGGCACCGCTGAGCGCGACCGTCAGCGCGACGGCGACACCGGCGAGCCCGGCGATCTCGGGCACCCCGGCGATCGCCGCGTACACCGCGATGAACACGCCGAACCAGATGGCCGAGCGCACTTCCAGGCTCCGCCAGGGATCCCGCCACCAGGTGCGGAGTTCCTTGCCGACGACCGCGCCGAGCGGGCTCGCGGGCAACAGCCGGGCGCGAGTGAGCGCGCGGCTGCCCCAGGGGCGCCGACGGCGGCGCGCGGTGCGGTCGCCGACGTGCGGGGTCAGCAGCGCGATCGCGGCGAGCGTCACGACCGCGGTGACGGCGGCGAGCAGGGCGATGGAACCCACCGCGGACCACGGCCGCCCGGCCGCCATCGCGTCCACGGCGCGGACGGGCAGCCCGAACGGCGTCCACTCCAGTGCCGCCCGGGCCGGGATGGTCCCGAATCCGTCGCGCAGGAACACCGGAAGGGAACTCAGGACCGGGCGGACCACGGCCCAGCCCGCCGTCATCGAGGAGAGCAGCAACCCGTACTGGACGGCCGCGAGTTCCACGCCCAGGTTGGTGCGCATCGCCGCGCCGAGCAACGCGTAGACGGCGCGGGAGAGCGCGACCACGAACACGAGCAGGAGTTTCGCGCCGATCAGCCCGGTCACGGCCGCCGCGATGGCGGTGGAGTCGTCGGCGCTGACGAGCGCGTAGGCGATCAACGCCAGCGACGCGATCGCCGTCACCGCACCACCGACACCGACGAACGCGGAGGCGAGCAGTCCGGTCCCGAGCGTGCGCCGGCGCAGCGGCAGGAGGGTGAAGTACTCCGGCCGGAGCATCGCCGCACCGGAGGTGAGGACGGGGCCGACGATCCAGCCTGCCGTCCAGGCCGCGAGGACGAGCAGCAGGACGTCCGTGCGGGCGGCGGGTTCGGCGACGAACACGATCGCCCAGGTGCCCGCCGCCGCGAGGAGGCCGGACACCAGCCCGAGGAGCCGTTTCCAGCTGTGCGTGTGCCGCTGGATCGTGAGTTTGAGCCGGATCAGGTCGCCAACCACAGCAGGTCCTCCTCTCCGACACCGCGGTCGCCGACGAGCCGGACGAAGACGTCTTCGAGCGTCGAGCCGCCGCGTACTTCGGCGAGCGTGCCGTTCGCGACGACCTGACCCTCGGCGATGACGGCCACGCGGTCGCACAGGCCCTCGACCAGCGACATGACATGCGAGGAGATGACCACCGAGCCGCCCGCGGCCACGAACCTCAGCAGCATCGCCCGCAGGACCCGCGCCGACACCGGGTCGACGGCCTCGAACGGTTCGTCGAGCACGAGGACCTTGGGCGCGTGCAGCAACGCCGTCGCCAGGCCGATCTTCTTGCGCATCCCGGTCGAGTACTCGATCACGAGCACACCGCGTTCCTCGGCTTCGTCGAGTTCGAGGATCCGCATCAGTTCGATCGCCCGGGATCGCACGACGGCCGCGTCCATGCCCCGCAGCAGGCCCCAGTAGGTGAGCAGTTCGCCTCCGGTCAGGGCGTTCGGGCAGGGCGAGGCCGTCGGGCAGGACCCCGAGCATGGTCTTCGCCTTCGTGGGTTCGGTCCAGACATCGACGCCGTGTACCACCGCCGTCCCGGAGTCGGGCCGCAGCAACCCGACGGTCATCGCGAGCGAGGTGGTCTTGCCCGCGCCGTTCGGGCCGACGAGCCCGGTCAGGGAACCGGTGGGCACGGTCAGGCTCACGCGGTCGGCGGCGGTCTTCCCGGAGAACGTCTTCGTCAGCCCGTCCAGCCGCAGGGCGGGCATCGTTTCGGTCTGCATGGCCTCACGATGGCCGGTGCCGGGGGAGCGTCGCCTCGGTCCGCGGGGCACATCGCCTGGCCAGGTGGCCGCGAAGAATATGGCCACTTGTCCGGACTGTCCTTATCTACACTGCTGACCATGGCCATGACGCCGTCGGTGGACCGCTGGATGCTGCCCGGTGAGCTCGCCCGTGCCGACGAGCCGGGTGAGCGGTCCGGCGCGGACCGGCGCACGCCCCGCGACTGGGCAGTCGATCTCACGATGTTCGCGATCGCGGCGCTGGTCTGGCTGGCCGAGCTGGCGTACTTCGTGGTCCCCGACGTGCTGGGCCTGCCCGGATGGGCCCAGATCGCCGACCCGGTCGCGGGCGCGGCGGTCTGTCTCGCGATCTGGTGGCGGCGGCGATTCCCGGTGGTGACCGGGCTGCTGGCCGGGACGGCCGGGGCGCTGGCGAACACCGCGGCGGCCGCGATGATCCTCTTGCTGTTCTCGCTCGCGCTGCACCGCGGCTGGAAAGCGGCCGTGCCGATCACCGCGGTCGCGGTGCTGATCAGCGTGCCCTACATCTACCTGTCCTTTCCCAACGCGGACCGGCAGCCGTTGCCGTGGCTGGTGAGCCTCGTGCTCGGTGGAGCACTGGTCGTGACGGCCGGGCTCGCGGTGCGTGCGCGCAGGCAGGTCGTGCTGGCCCTGCGGATGCGCGCGGACGCCGAGCGGCGCGGGCACACTCACGAGCTGGAGGAGAGCCGCCGAGCCGAGCGGCAGCGGATCGCGCGGGAGATGCACGACGTCCTGGCGCACCGGATCTCGCTGCTCGCGGTGCACGCCGGAGCGCTCGAATACCGCACGAAGCAGGCGGAACAGGGTGCCGCGCCGGAACCTTCGGCGGCCGAGGTGCGGGATGTGGTCGGCGTCGTGCGGTCGAACGCCAACCTGGCGCTCGAAGAACTCCGCGAGGTGCTCGACCTGTTACGCCAGGAGCCGGACGGCGAGAACGGGCGGGAGGCGCCGCAGCCCACGGCGGACCGGCTGCCGGACCTCCTCGACGAGGCCCGGCGCAGCGGGCAGCAGATCCGGGCCGACTTCGCCGCCGGGCTCGGGAAACTGAGGCCGCAGGTTCAGCGCACGATCTACCGGATCGTCCAAGAAGGACTGACGAACGCCCGGAAACACGCTCCCGGCGCCGCCGTCGACGTGCTCGTGAGCGACGCGGCGGCGGGCGAGGTGCTGGTCCAGGTCGCGAACGCCGCGCCGATCGGCGTCACCACGAGCGAGCTCCCCGGTGCCGGCGCGGGCCTGATCGGACTCGCCGAACGGGTCGCGCTGCACGGCGGGGAACTGACCCGGGAGATCAGCGAAGGGGAGTTCCGCATGCGGGCCCGGATACCGTGCACATCGTGATCAAGGTGCTCGTGGTCGACGACGACCCTCTTGTCCGCGGTGGCCTCAAACTCATGCTGGGCGGCGCCGCCGACGTGGAGGTCGTCGGCGAGGCGGCGGACGGCGCCGACGTGGTGGACGCCGTGACACGGCTGCGGCCGGACGTCGTGCTGATGGACGTCCGGATGCCGGTGCTCGACGGGATCGCCGCCACCGCCGCGCTCGGCCGCCGGACCGGCGCGCCCGCACCCGCCGTGGTCATGCTGACGACGTTCGACACCGACGAAACCGTGCTCGCCGCCTTGCGCGCCGGAGCGGCGGGTTTTCTGCTCAAGCACACCCCGCCGGAGGAGATCGTCGACGCTGTCCGGCGCGCGGCGGCGGGGGAACCGGTGCTGTCCCCGGACGTCACCCGGAGCGTGATCGCGATGGCCGCGCGGCGAGGGCCGGATCCCGGTTCCGCGCGGGCCCGGATGGACCTGCTCACCGAGCGGGAACGCGAAGTCGCGCACGCCGTCGCGGAGGGGCTGAGCAACGTGGAGATCGCCGAGCGCCTGCACCTTTCGCGCTCCAGCATCAAGGCGACGATCTCCAGCGCGCTGACCCGGCTCGACCTGACCAACCGGATCCAGCTCGCGATCATCGCGCATGAGGCAGCTCACTCTTGATCTCCACCGAGGTGGAGGTTGAATCCTGAACTCCTGAACATCTGTTGAGGAGTGAAAATGACCGAGGACAAGGGCTTCTACTCGATCATCGAGTACGCGACCGACGGCCGCGCGACCCAGGCGGCGCTGGTGGACGCCTTCGCCGAGATCCAGGAGCGCTGGGTCCGGTTCTACCCGGGCTACGTCTCGTCGCGCTTCCACGTGAGCATCGACGGCACGAGGGTCTTCAACCTCGTCAGCTGGGCGACCGAGGCCGACTACCGGCACTTCGAGGAAACGTCGGATACCGCGGGCCGTATCGAAGCCATCCAGGCGGCGCTCGACGGCTTGCCCGGCGAGGTGGAGTCACGGGTGACCGCGAACCCGCGGTACCGAGTGGCGCGGGAGATCGGTCCGGGCCCGAGAGCGGAGTAGGGGGCGGGTCGGGCTCACCGGGATTCCGCAGCTGGTGGTCGGCGTCCGGCACCGGCCGGACTGAACCGGCGGACGAGGCCACGGACACCGAAGGCCGCCAGCAGCCCGAGGACGGCGAGCCCGATCGGCCGGAGCGTGACCGTCCACGGCCACGCCGAACCGCTGAGCGTGAGGTGTTCGGTCGGATACTCCAGTGTCCTGGCCGTCCACCGCGTGGTCGCGGTATCCGTGAGGCGCACCAGGTCTTCGAGCACGGCGTCGAACGGGAAACCCGCTTCACCGTGCAGGTACACGGGTGCGAGCCCGGCGTACTGGTCGGCGGCGCGCCGGGCGGCCGCGTCGGCGCCGGGCACGATCAGCCGGTCGAGGTCGTCCGCCACCGCGCCGGGGGTGTCGCGCGGAGCGAATGTCAGCCCGTGCCGCGACTGGATCGGCGCACCGTCGAGGCCGACGGCCAGGGTGGTGACGGCCAAGGACTCCCCGTAGGTGTCGAAGACGGCGGCGAGTTCCAGCTCCCGGATCCCGGTGGTCAGCAGCACCCCGAGATTCTGCTTGTCCCAGCGGAACGCGGTATTGAAGCCGACGACGGCGTCCGCGGCCTCGAAGGTGTTCTGCACCATCGGCTTGCTCGCGCCGGGGGAGTAATGTGCCCACCCGACGGCGTCGGCCGCCTTCCGCGCGGCTTCCGGGCCGGCGAGGCGCTCGGTGACCCGGAGCGCGCCGTCGATCCCGGACAGGATCCCGGCGGTGGTCAGGATGTTCCCGTCGTCGACGTAGCGCGTGCCGCGAATCCAGTCCACGGCGGGGAACTCGTCGTCGAAGCCGCCGATGCGGAACCAGTGCGCCGTCGCGTGCCGGCCGTCCAGCAGGCCGGCCGACGCGAGGACGCCCGAACCGTTGCAGACACTCATGAGCAGCGTGCCCTTCGCCGACTGCTGCTTCAGCCAGTCGGTGACCGGGCGGGTGCTCGGCTCGCCGAGATCGGGCAGCGCGGGCACCACCACGACGTCCGGGGCGGCGGAACCGAGCAGCCGGTCGAGGCCCGCGAAACTCAGGTCCGGGACGAGGTCGAGGCCACCGGTCAAGGTGACCGGCCGGGCTTCCGGCGCGACCGTGTAGACGTTGAACGCGCCCGTCGTCGCCAGGACCTCGTAGGGGGCGAGGGTGTCGGAGACGACGGCGCCTTCGTTGCCCACGACGACCACCGCGGTGGGCTTGGCGGGATCGTGCGCCCGATGCACCGGTTGCGGCGAGAGACCGTCGGTTCTTGGCGTGTAACGGTTTTCGAAGCTGGCGCTGAGTGTGACACCGCCGAGTGTGAGCGGCAGGGCCAGTGCGGCGACCACGAAGGCGAGCACGGTCAGCGTGACACGGACAAAGGTACGCATCGTCAGGCTCCGTACTCGGTGCGACGGCGGAACATGGCCGCGAGCATCGCGGGCACCATCAGGACATGCCCGGCCATCATCAGGGTCGAGCCGGAAACCAGGCCGGTCCAGAAGAACGGCATGAAGATCACGTAGGGCAGGTACATCGCGGCCGACATCTCCGCGATCGAGGCCCAGCCGTGGCGGCGGATCCGCATCCACAGCGCCATGCCGAGCGACATGTTCGTCGCCATGACGAGCGCGCTCGCGGTGACGTTCCCGGCGAGACCCGGCCAGGCGAACGACCAGACCGGTTCGAGGACGATCATCCCGGCCACCATGGCGAGGAGCATCTCCACGGCGTGGCGGGTGAAGTGGAGGACGGCCCGTTTGCGGGTCCCGGTTTCCGTCGTGGCCGGTGTGTGGTTCATCTTTGGCTCCCTCGCGGTTCGGTGCGACGGGAGCAATGTTCGGCCGCGCGGGGGCATATCGGCAGGTGCCGGAAGTCATGGGCGAGGTCATGTGACCCCCGCATGCTCAGAACAGGCCGAGTTCTTTGGCGCGCAGGGCGGCCTGGGTCCGGTCCCGCACCTGGAGCTTGGACAGCACGCTCGTCACGAGGTTCTTCACCGTGCCCTCGGCGAGGAACAGGGCCTTCGCGATCTCGCGGTTGCTGTGGCCGTCCGACAGCAGCCGGAGCACTTCCAGTTCACGGTCCGAAAGCGGCGTGGCCAACGGGCGCGGGGTTTCGGCCGGCATCTGCGCCACCTTGGCCACGAGTTTCGCGGCGACCGACGGCTGCAGCACCGATTCGCCGCGTTGGGCGGCGACCAGCGCCTCGACCAGCCGCGTCGACGAGACGTCCTTGAGCAGATACCCGACGGCGCCCGCCCGCAGCGCGGCGAAGACGTCCACGTCGTCGTCGAACGTCGTCAGCGCCAGCACCCGTACCCCGGGTTGTTCGGCTCGCAACCGGGCGGTGGCCGCGATCCCGTCCAGCACCGGCATCCGCAGATCCATCAGCGCGACGTCGGGCCGCAGTTCGGCGCAGAGCCCTACGGCCTGCTCCCCGTCGGCCGCCTCGCCGACGACGTCGATCTCCGGCTGGACCTCCAGCAGTGTCGCCAGCGCCTCCCGGAACAGGGCCTGGTCGTCGACGATCAGCACACGGACGCTCATCCCGGCACCTCCACGGTGAGGGTCAGCCCGTGTCCTTCGGCGGACTCCACCGAGACCCGGCCGCCGAGGCCGCCCACCCGTTCCCGCAGACCGACGAGCCCGAAACCGTTACCCGTCGCGGAATCCTCGGGCAATCCGAGGCCGTCGTCGCGGATTTCGAGCCGCACCAGATCGGTGCCGGCGTAGTCGAGCACGACGTTCGCGGCCTTGGCCCGCGCGTGCTTGCGCACGTTGGTCAGTCCCTCCTGGGCCGCCCGGAACAGCGACTCCTCCACCTCGGCCCGGGTGTCCCTGGCCGTCCCCTTGACCTCGAACCCGGTCGGCACGCCGGCCGCGGAAGCCTCGTCGGTCAAGGCCCGCAACGCTTCGACGAGCGGCTCGGCCCGCGGTTCCCGCAACGCCGACACCGAACGACGGACCTCGGCGAGCGCCTCCCGCGACTGATCCTGTGCCTTGGCGAGCATCCCGTCGACCTTGTCCGTGTCGGCGGTGTGGATCACCGCCCTGGCGGCCTGCAGCATCATCTGCACGACGGTGAGATGGTGACCGAGGCCGTCGTGGATGTCGCGGGCGAGCCGGTTGCGTTCCTGCGTGGTCGCCAGTTGCTCGGCCTGGGCCGCGTAGTCGCGAAGCCGTTCGTGCGCCTCGGCCAGTGCCTCCCGCGCCCGCTGTTCCCGGACGACCAGTTCGGTCACCACGGCGGCGAACACCATCACCGCGAGCGTCCCGAGTCCTTCCCGGAGCCCGTCGAGCGGCTCCATCGGCAGGTGGATCAGCGGGATGACCAGCGCTACCACGAACGCCACGGGCAGCGGCAGGAGCAACACGGTGTGGGAGATCAGGACCACCAGGAGCAGCACCGACCCGACCGCGGCGCCCGAGAGCGAAAACAGCGTGAAGCCGAGCGGTAACTGAACGCAGACATAGCCGACGGCCAGCGCGCGGCCCCGTTTCTGGACCCACGGGAAGCCGGCGATGGCGATCGCGGCGTAGACCAGGCCGACGATGAGCGTCGGCAGCACGAGGGTCTCGTAATTGGCCGAACCGAGCGGCAGCGTCACGTATGCGACGACGGTCAGTACGGCCAGGGCCCGGTTCACGGATGAAAGATACCGACTCGTGGGTGCCCACGGACCGCGTTTAGTCCTCTAATCGCTTCTTGCTCACGAGATCGTGCTGTTCCGGATCTCCAGCGAGAACGGCGTCTGGACGTCCTCCGGTTCGAGGTCGCTCCCGCCGGCGATGCGCCGCCGCAGCAGATCGACCGCCGCTCGCGCGATCGCGGCCTTGTCGGGGGCGATCGTCGTCAGCGACGGAAGGCTGTACGCGCTCTCTTCGTTGTTGTCGAAGCCCACGATCGCCATATCGCCGGGTACCTGGACGCCGCGTTCGGCGGCGGCGCGAAGCGCACCTATGGCGAGAAGGTCGTTGAAGCAGAACACCGCGTCGGGCGGCTCCGGCAGCGAAAGCAGATGCGACATCGCCTCGGCACCGTTGGCGCGGTGGTAGCGCAGGGCCGGGACGACCAGTTCCGGGACGGGCTTCAGCCCGGCCTGTTCGAGCGCGGAGTGGTAGCCCTCGAGCCGTTGCGCGGCGGTGTGCCGCTGGGGGTGTGCGCCGATGGCGGCGATCCGGCGGCGGCCGAGTGAGATCAGGTGCCGTACCGCGATCCGGGCGGCCTGCACGTTGTCGATGCCGACGTGGTCGATCGGGACGTCGACGACGTGCTCACCGAGCATCACCAGCGGGACGCCGGGCGCCAGATCGCCGAAATCGCTGGTGCGCAGCGCTTCCGGGCTGATGATCGCCCCGTCGATCAAGTGCGGCCCCAGTGCGGAGAGCGCGTTGCGCTCCCGCTCGCGGGTGCCGAGGGTCTGTTCGATGAGGACGTTCCACTCGTGCTCCTGCGCCGCTTGCAGCACCAGGCCGGCGAGCTCGCCGAAGTACGGGATGCTCAGTTCGGGCAGCATCAACCCGAGGAACCCGGTGCGGCCTCGGCGAAGGTTGCGGGCACCGAGGTTGGGCCGGTACCCGGTCGATGCCAGCGCCTCCTCGACCCGGCGGCGGTTGTCCGGCTTCACGAAGTCGTAGCCGTTGACGACGTTCGACACGGTCTTCACCGAGACGCCCGCGAGCTTGGCGACGTCCTTGAGCGTGGCCACCCTCACCCCTTTTCGCTCCAGATCCGGCCCCTCAGCACAGATCGGCACAGCCTAGCCATGCGAACGGTGGATTTACAACGTTGTACCAACGATGTAAATCTGGCATCGTCCTTACGAGTGACATGGGTCACCGCAGACCCGTGTGCTCGACTTCCCCGAGGAGCGTTCGATGTCCCTGCCCATCCGCCGCACCCTGCTCCTGGTGACCGGCCTCGCGCTCGCGCTGACGGCCTGCACCAGCCGCGAGACCCAGCAAACCGCCCCGTCGGGGGCGGGACCGGCCGCTTCGGCGGCACCGAGCCAGGCCGCCGGACCGGGGTGTGCCCGCGAGAAGACCGGCTACCCGCAGGTGGACGTGAAGAACGCGGTCATCGGTTTCTCCCAGTCGGAGAAGGAGGCGAACCCGTTCCGGATCGCCGAAACCCAGTCCATCAAGGACGAAGCCGCGAAACTCGGTGTCCCGGCGGACAAACTGCTGGTCACCAACGCGCAGAGCGACCTCAACAAGCAGGTCAGCGATATCAAGTCACTGCTGGACCGGGGCGCGCAGCTGCTCATCGTCGCGCCGCTGAACTCCGACGGCCTCCAGCCCGCCCTCGACGCCGCGAAGGCCAAGAAGGTCCCGGTCATCACGATCGACCGCAAGGTGACTTCGCAGCCGTGCGGCGACTACCTGACCTTCATCGGGTCGAACTTCGTCGAGCAGGGCAAGCGCGCGGCGCAGGAAATGGTCAAGGCGACCGGCGGCTCCGGCAAGGTCGCGATCCTGCTGGGCGCTTCCGGCAACAACGTGACCACCGACCGCACCAAGGGTTTCAAGGACGAGATCGCCGCGACCACGGGTATCTCGATCGTGGCCGAGCAGACCGGTGAGTTCGACCGGTCCAAGGGCCAGGCGGTGATGGAGCAGCTGATCCAGAGCAACCCCGAGATCACCGCCGTCTACGCCGAGAACGACGAGATGGGCATCGGCGCGGTCACCGCGCTGAAGGCGGCGGGCAAGACGCCGGGCAAGGACGTCAAGATCGTCTCGATCGACGGCACCCGCAACGCCGTCCAGCTCATCGCCGACGGCAGCTACAACGCTGTCATCGAGTCCAACCCGCGCTTCGGACCGCTCGCCTTCTCCACGTTGCAGGACTTCGCCGCCGGCAAGGAGATCCCGCCGACCGTGGTGATCTCCGACGACCAGTACGACTCGGCGAACGCCGCGCAGAAGCTCGGGAACGCGTACTGACGATGGAACCGGTTCTCGAGGTCGAAGGCGTGACGAAGACGTTCGCCGGGGTGCGCGCGCTCGACGACGTCTCGTTCACGCTCCGGCCGGGTGAGGTGCACGCCCTGGTCGGGGAGAACGGCGCCGGCAAGTCGACGCTGATCAAGGTGCTCACGGGCGTGCACCGGCCGGATTCCGGCACGCTCCACGCCCGTGGCGCGATCTCCACGATCTACCAGGAGGTCAACCTCATCCCGCTGATGAGCGTGGCGAGCAACGTGTTCCTCGGCCGCGAGCCGAGGAGCAGGTTCGGCCTCGTGGACTGGGCGCGGATGAACAGCGACGCCGCGGCCTTGCTGGCGGACTACGGGATCCACACCGACGTCCGCCGTCCACTCGGGACACTCAGCGTGGGCGCGCAGCAGATGGTGGCCTTGGCCCGCGCGGTTTCGGTCGACGCCGACGTCGTCATCATGGACGAGCCGACGTCGTCGCTGGAGCCGCGCGAGGTCGAGACGTTGTTCGAGGTCATCGGCAAGCTGCACGAGCGCGGCATCGCGATCGTGTACGTCAGCCACCGGATGGACGAGCTGTACCGGATCTGCGACCACGTGACGGTGCTGCGGGACGGCAAGCGTGTCCACACCGGACCGCTGGCCGACCTGCCACGGCTGGAGCTCGTGTCGATGATGCTCGGCCGCAGCGTCGGCGACATCCGCATCCACGGCGCGACAGCCTTCGAAGGCGACCACGAGGCGGGCAGGGAACCGGTGCTGCGCGCGGAAAACCTCACCAGCGGAAACCGGCTGGCCGGTGTTTCGGTGTCGATCAAACCGGGCGAGATCGTCGGGCTGGCCGGGCTTCTCGGCTCCGGACGGACCGAGACCGCGCGAGCGATCGTCGGCGACCTCCCGCTGTCCGGTGGCACCGTCCTCGTCGGAGGAAAGCCGATCCCGCGAGGGAATGTCGCCGCCGCGATGCGCGCGGGTGTCAGCATGCTCGCCGAGGACCGCAAGACCGAAGGGATCATCCCGCATCTTTCGGTGCGGGAGAACATCGTGCTCGCCGCGTTGCCGAGGCTGTCCCGCTTCGGCCTGGTGAGCCGGTCCCGGCAGGACCGGATCGTCGACACCTTCGTGAAACGCCTGCGGATCAAGGTGTCCAGCCCCGATCAGAAGGTCGCCGAACTCTCCGGCGGCAACCAGCAGAAGGTCCTGCTCGCCCGATGGCTCTGCACCGAACCCAAGGTGCTGCTGCTCGACGAACCGACCCGCGGCATCGACGTCGGCGCGAAGGCCGAAGTGCAGGCGCTGATCGACGAACTCGCCCGAGAGGGGCTGGCGGTCCTGCTGATCTCCTCGGAGATGGAGGAACTCCTCGACGGTGCCGACCGGTTGGTGGTCCTCAAGGACGGTGCGGTCGTCGGTGAGCTGGCGGGGGAGAGCCTGACCCAGGACCACGTGCTGGCCGCGATCGCCTCGGGCGGGAACGCCGATGACTAGCACCCAGCGGAGAACAGAGGATCCGGGAACCACCATGACAGAGACGGCGAGAACGGTGGACCGGACCCGGGTCGCGCGGTGGCTGCAGGAATACGGCGTGTACGTCGCCGTCGTCGCGCTGGTGCTGTTCAACATCGCGTTCACCACCAACTTCCTGACCGTCGGGAACTTCCGCACCCAGCTCATCCAGGCCGCGCCGGTCCTGGTGGTCGCGCTCGGGATGGCGCTGGTGATCGGCACCGAAGGCGTCGACCTGTCGGTGGGCGCGGTGATGGCGTTGTCGGCCGCGCTGGTCCCGCTGTATCTCGGGGCCGGGACACTGCCCGCGGTGGCCATCGCCCTCGCGGCCGGCCTCGCCGCCGGCGCGTTCAACGGCGTCCTCGTGGCCAGAGTCGGGATCCAGCCGATCGTCGCCACCCTCGCGTTACTCGTCGGAGGGCGCGGGCTCGCCCTGGTGCTCGCCGACGGCCAGCTCGTCCAGCTGCACGACCCGGGATTCCTGGCGCTGGGCAACGGTGACGTGCTCGGGATCCCGGTGAGCGTCCTCATCGCGGCCGTCCTGGCCGTGCTGATGGCGGCGCTGGTCGGGAAGACGGCGTTCGGCAGGCAGCTGGTCGCCATCGGCGGCAACCGCCGGGCGAGCGTGCTGGCCGGGCTGCCGGTCAACCGCGTCCTGATCGGCGTCTACGCGATCTGCGGGCTGCTGGCGGCACTGGCCGGGGTGCTCTCCACCGCGCGGCTCGGCGCCGGCGACCCCGCGGACGCCGGACTGCTGATGGAACTTTCCGCGATCACCGCGGTCGTGGTCGGCGGGACCCCGCTGACCGGCGGACGCGTCCGCATCCTCGGCACGGTGATGGGCGTCCTGCTCATGCAGCTCGTCCGCGCCACCCTCATCAAGCACAACCTGCCGGATTCCACCGCGCAGATGATCCAGGCCGCGATCATCATCGGCGCGGTTTACGTAGCACGGGAACGGAGCAGCCGATGACCGCGGCGCCGACGATGGCCGGGCAGGACTCGACCCGGCGCGAGCTGATGACCGGGGTGCTGCAGAAACAGGGCGCGGCGATCGCGCTGGTGCTCATGGTCCTGGTGGCGTGGCTGCTGTTCCCGCGCTTCGGCAGCATGGACAACCTGCGCGACATCGCGTTGCAGAGTTCGTTCCTCGCGGTGATCGCGCTCGGGATGACGTTCGTGATCATCACCGGCGGGATCGACCTGTCCGTGGGCTCGGTCTACGCGCTCGGCGGTGTCCTCGCGGCTTATGGCTCGCAATGGGGATTCCTTTTCGCGCTGCTGCTCCCGCTGGTGGTGTGCGGGCTCATCGGGCTGATCAACGGGCTCCTGGTCGCGAAAACCGGGATGGCGCCGTTCATCGTCACGCTGGCGACCTTGTTGTTCGCCCGGGGATTGCTGCTCGCGATCACCTCGGAGGGCGCGACGACGTACAAGATCCCGGAAGGGGAGGCGTTCGTCGAACTAGGCCGCGGCACGCTGTTCGGGTTCGGCTATCCGGTGTTCATCGCGGCGGCCCTGTGCCTGATCGGCGGGCTGGTGCTGCGGCGGACCCGGTTCGGGCAGTCGGTGTTCGCGACCGGCGGCAACGAGCAGTCCGCGAAACTGATGGGCCTGCCGGTGGCGCGCACCAAGGTCACCGTCTACGTCATGAGCGGTGTGCTGTCCGGCCTGGCCGGCGCGCTCACCGCGGCTTATCTGCAATCCGGCGTCACTGTCATCGGGGTCGGCCTCGAACTGGACGCCATCTCCGTCGTCGTCATCGGCGGCACCCTGCTGACCGGCGGGATGGGCACGATTCTCGGAACGGTCATCGGGGTGGGCATCCGAACGGTCATCCAGAACGTCATCAACCAGATAGGAACTCTCGACAGCAACTACCAGTCGGTGGTCAGCGGCGCGTTCCTGCTGGTGGTCGTTGTTCTGCAGCGGTCGCTGGCCCGTACGACCACCCGAAGATAGGGAGATCGCATGCACCGAAGAACCGCGCGCGCCCTGAGTGTCGTCGCCGGTCTGCTGGTCGCCGCCACGACCCTGGCCCCAGTCGCCCAAGCCGCTCCTGTCCCGTTGCCGACCCCTTGGACGGATCAGGTCTCGCCGTCCAACGCGCTGCCCGAGTACCCGCGTCCGCAACTGGTGCGCTCGGAGTGGCTCAACCTCAACGGGACCTGGGGTTTCGCCGGCGCGCCGAACCTGAACTCACCACCGATCGGCAGACCGCTGAGCGAGAACGTCCTCGTGCCCTACCCGATCGAATCGATGTTGTCGGGGATCAAACGGCACGAGGACAACATGTTCTACCGCCGGACCTTCTCTGTTCCGTCCACTTGGGACGGACGTCGCGTGAAGCTCAACTTCGGCGCGGTCACCTGGGAGACCAGGGTCTGGGTCAACGGAACGGCCGTCGGCGACCACACCGGCGGCTTCGACGCGTTCTCGTTCGACATCACCCCGGCGCTGAAGGCGGGGGAGAACGAGATCGTCGTCGGCGTCGCGTCACCTGTCGACGGAAGCCGTTACCCGATCGGGAAACAGCGCAAGACGCCCGGCGGGATCTTCTACACCGCGGCGTCCGGAATCTGGCAGACCGTCTGGCTCGAACCGGTCCGGGCCGAGAACATCACCCGGCTCGACACCACCCCGGACGTCCCCGGCGGTGCGCTCGACCTCGTCGTCCAGGGCACGGCCGGGCAGCAGGCGACGGCCGAAGTGCTTTCGGGCGGTCAGGTGGTCGGCACCGCGACCGGCGCCGTCGGCTCGCACCTGCGGATCCCGGTACCGAACGCGCGCCTCTGGTCACCCGACGATCCGTTCCTGTACGACCTGCGGGTCCGGCTTCCCGGAGGGGACGCCGTCACCGGGTACTTCGGCATGCGCTCGCTCGGCAAGGCGATGGTCGGCGGCGTGATGCGCCCGCTGCTCAACGGGAAGTTCGTCTTCCAGCTGGGCACGCTGGACCAGGGCTACTGGCCGGACGGCATCTACACCGCGCCGACCGACGAGGCGCTCCGGTTCGACCTCGAACGCCAGAAGGCGTTGGGCTTCAACATGGTCCGCAAGCACATCAAGGTCGAACCGGCGCGGTGGTTCTATCACGCGGACCGGCTCGGCCTGATGGTGTGGCAGGACATGCCGTCACTGGACGCCATCGATGAAGTCCCCAACGGGCACGCGAACTTCGAGTCCGAACTGCGGCGGATGATCGAGCAGCACAAGGGCATCACGTCGATCGTGCAGTGGGTCCCGTTCAACGAGGGCTGGGGCGAGTACGAAGCCGACCGCATCGTCGACCTGGTCCGGTCGATCGACAACACTCGGCTGATCAACCACAACTCCGGGTCGAACTGCTGCGTGTCCGATCCGGATCCCGGCAACGGCGACGTGATCGACGACCACGCCTACCAGATCTCGACCGGTACGCGGCTCCCGGACGCGCGTCGGGTCGCGGTGCTGGGCGAGTACGGCGGCCTCGGCAGACGCGTCGTCGGGCACGAATGGGAGCCGGGCAAGGGTTTCGCCTACGGAGCGCTGTATCCGGACGAGACGTCGCTGACCAACCGGTACGTGGAGATCACCAAGCAGGTCGGCCGGTTCGTGCATGGTCGCGGGCTTTCCGCGTCGATCTACACCGAACCGTACGACGTCGAGAACGAGGTCAACGGCTTCTACACCTACGACCGCCGGGTGCTGAAGATGTCCGAGGCGCGGGTACGCGAGATCAACCAGCGTGTGCTCGCCCTCGCCAAGGGCACCGAGGTCGGCCGCGGCGAACCCGTGTCGCTGCGGGTCACCACGGCCGGGTACACCGACCGGTACCTGCGGCACCAGAACGACTTCGTCCGCACCGACGTCCTCGGTGAGGGCAGCGCGGACGTCGCCAAGAAGGACGCGACGTTCTGGGCCCGGCAGGGTCTCGCGGACGCGTCGTGCCTGTCGTTCGAGTCCCGGAACTACCCCGGGCAGTTCCTGCGGCACGCGTCCTCCCGGATCCGCAAGGACGCGAACAACGGTTCAGCGCTGTTCGCGGCGGACGCGACCTTCTGCGCGCGGGAAGGGGCGGGCGGCACGGCGCTGGAGTCGTACAACCAGCGGGGCGCCTACATCCGCCACCAAGCCGAGACGGTCTATCTCGCGCGCAGCGGCGGGCCGAACCCATGGGACACCGCGGCGGGCTTCGCGGCGGACACGACGTGGGCGGCCTCGGGCCCGTTATGGCGCAGCGGCGCCGACCTGCCGCTCGACCAGGCACGGTCGTTCAAGGTGACCACGCCGGGCTTCGGCGACCGCTACCTGCGGCACCGTGACGGTCTCGCGCGGACGGACGTGGTGAACGCGGCGAGTGCGGCGGTGCTGAAGGCGGACGCCACGTTCGTCGTCCGGCGCGGGCTGGCCGACCCGTCGTGCTATTCGCTGGAGGCACGGAACTATCCGGGCCAGTTCCTGCGGCACGCGGACTTCCGGGTGCGCCTGGGCGGGAACGACAACACCGACCTGTTCCGGAAGGACGCGACGTTCTGCGCCCAGCCGGGAGCCGGCGGGGTCCGGCTGGCGTCGGTGAACGAACTGGGCACGAACATGCGGCACTACATCGAGGAGGTGTTCGTCGCCGCGAGCGGCGGCGGCCACCCGTTCGACAACCCGGTGTCGTACGACCAGGACGTCAGCTGGGCGGTCTCAGGAGCCTGGACCCCGTAGCGGGGGAGGTCCGTGAAGGACTCCTTGAGGGACTCAGAGTCCCTCAAGGAGTCCTTCACGGACTCACCACTCACGGGGAGTCACGCCGCGCCCGGTAACCTGGGGCCATGACCGGCCCGGACGTCTCTCCGTCTTTCACGCTCGCGTACGTCCCCGGGGTGACGCCCTCGAAGTGGGTGCGGATCTGGAACGAGCGGTCGCCGGGCGTCCCGCTCGAACTCGTCCAGACGACGGCCGCCGAGGCCGCCGCGCTCGTCCGGGACGGGGGAGCCGACGCGGTCCTGCTGCGCCTGCCGATCGACCGGACCGGCCTGCACGCGATCCCGCTCTACACCGAGACCAGCGTGGTCGTCGTCCCGAAGGACCACCTCGTCGCCACGGCGGAGGAGGTCTCGGCCGACGACATCGCCGACGACGTCGTGCTGCATCCGCTCGACGACATCCTGGACTGGGAACGGCCGCCCGGGAAGCCCGCGCTGGAGCGCCCGGCCACCACGGCGGACGCCATCGAACTGGTCGCGGCCGGGGTCGGGCTGCTGGTCGTCCCGCAGTCCCTCGCGCGGCTGCACCACCGCCGCGATCTCACCTTCCGGCCGATCTCCGGCACACCCGAGTCGGGCGTCGCGCTGTCCTGGCCCGAGGACGAGACCACTGACCTGATGGAACAGTTCATCGGGATCGTCCGCGGCCGGACCGTCAACAGCACCCGGGGCCGGCAACCGGCCCCGGAGCAGGCGAAACAGGTGAAGAGCAAGCGCCCCGAATCCGGGGGACGCAAGCCGCCGGCGGGCAAGGCGGCAGGCAGGTCGGCGGGCGGGGCACGGCAGCGTGGGTCGGGCGCCCCCAAGGGTGGTAAGCGCGGGAAACCCCGCCGCCGTTCCTAGCCTGTAGTTCTCCAGCCGCTGGTCAGGAAGCCTCGGTGCGGGCTTCCTTCAGTCGCGCTTCTTCCTTGCGGACGTCGGCCTGGGTGGCGCGCTCCCGCTGCAGCCAATCCGGGTCGGCCGTCTTGACCTCGTCGATCTGCTCGGTGGTGAGGGCGTCGGTGATCCCGCCTCGCGCCAGCCCGCTGATGGAGATGCCCAGCTTCGCGGCGATGACCGACCGCGGGTGCGGGCCGTTGCGGCGCAGGGCCCGCAGCCATTCGGGCGGGTCGGTCTGAAGCGTGTTCAGTTCGTCGCGGGAGACGACACCCTCCTGGAACTCCGCCGGGGTGGCTTCGAGGTACACACCCAGCTTCTTCGCCGCTGTCGCGGGCTTCATCGTTTGAGGGGTCTTGTGCGACGTCATTGCCTCAGGGTAACGAGCGCCCCGGACGCCCTTGGTCACAGGCCGTCACGCGCCCTTCGACGGCAGCGTGAGCACGCCGAATCCGGCGAGCACCGCGACCACGGCGACCGCGGTGAGGATCACCCAGCTCACCGGGTGCCCGAGGTTGAGCGTCCAGTAGGTGCCGACCCGTCGATGCACCAGCAGCGCCGGATCGTTCCGATTCAGGTACACCATCCCGGCCACGCGCCAGTAGCGGTCGTCGTCGCGCTGCTCGTACCGCGTCTCCGCTCCCTCACTCGCGGGAGCGAGGCGATGCCCGGCGTCACCGGCGCGGTAGGAGAACACCGTCCACGCGGCGAAGGCGACGACGAGCGGCGAGTAGCCGACCACCGTGATCGGCACGGTCGTCTCGACCAGCGTCCAGACCTGGAGCGAGACCACGAGCAGGGTCGCGTTCGCGCAGCCCGCGGAGACCAGCAGCAGGCTGAGCACCCCGTGGAGGTATTCGCGGTACCGGGCCGCGGACCCGGCGGGCTGCCCGGCGTCGATCTCGGGACGGGCCCGGGGGATCGCCAGAGCCAGAAGCGCGACCAGTGCGACGATCAGGAACTGGGCGAAGACGGTGGCGTACGCGTCCATGCCCGCG
Organism: Amycolatopsis sp. lyj-112; assembly: GCF_046549055.1. Taxonomy (NCBI): domain Bacteria; kingdom Bacillati; phylum Actinomycetota; class Actinomycetes; order Pseudonocardiales; family Pseudonocardiaceae; genus Amycolatopsis; species Amycolatopsis sp. lyj-112. Next base: position 68,911 of record NZ_JAJPWS010000014.1, read on the forward strand.
AGCATGCCGACGACCGTGGTGATCACCGCGAGAGCCGTGGCCGGAGCGATGAGAATCCACTGTGGACGAACCGGATCGGTCCGCAACGACGTGTCGGCGGCGACGGCCTGCTTCGTCCCGGCGTACCAGTCGCCGTCGCGTTTCGCCGTGACGATCGAGTGGTGCGCGAGGCTTCCGAGCAGCGCGCAGACCACGACGAGCGTGGTCAGGACGACGTCGATACGGGGGGTCCAGGCGAATACGGCGGGGGAGAGGACGACGGCGAGGCCGGCGAGCACGGCCGTGGTCACGATGCCCCGCCGGTAGCGGCGGCGGGTGCGGGCGACAGCGGGATCGCCGATCCGCCGGGCCGGGATCCGGACGCCGAACGGCAGGGTCGGCCGCGCCAGCGCGGGAGTCGCTCCGAACACCGCCGCGGTGAACGCGATCAACGTCAGGTTCAGCCAGATCGGGGCGGTCACGAGCGCGCGCCGTCCTTGGTGGCGAACGCCTCCAGCACGGTCTCGCACCGGCCGGTCACCTCGGTGGGAGCAAGCCCGAGCACGACGGCTTCCGCGAGGAGCGTGTGCAGCCGCTCCTGCCACTCGTCCGCGTAACCACCGTCGGCCGGTCCGGAACCCGGGTCGCGCCGGACGACCGCGCCGGTCTTGCGGTTGATCCGGATGACGCCCTGCGTCCGGAGCAGGTCGTAGGCCTTGTTGACGGTGTGGAAGTTGATCCCCAGATCGGCGCCGAGCTGCCGGGTGGAGGGCAGGGCGCTGCCCTCGTTCAGGACGCCTTCGGCGATCGCTTCGACGATCCGGTCACGGATCTGCTGGTAGATCGGTACCTCGCTGTCGAGGTCGAGGGTCAGCAGCATGTAATGAGGATATCTGCTATACACTTGCTATAACAGCTACATCAGCCAGATATCTGAGGGAAGGTGGTCGTGATGGCGCGGATGAAGGTCGTCGGCGGCGAGTTGCGAGTGAAGTTCTCGGCCTGGGAGCGCCTGGCCGTGTGGCGCGATGAGGTGGTCGTTCCGGTCTCGGCGATCCGGGCCGTCGAGCGCGTCGAATCCGCCGTGGGGCGGGCGCGGGGCGGACGCGCCGGGGTCCTGATCAGCGGAGTGCTGAAGGTGGGGTTCTGGGGTTTGGGGACGGGCGTCCGTCAGCTGGTTTCGGTCCGCCGCGGGGTGCCGGCGCTGCGGGTCGAGCTCGATCGTGCGAGCTCCGGCCTGCACTTCGACGAGTTGCTCATCAGTACGCGCGACGCGGCTGAGGTCGCCGAAGCGCTGGCGAATCCCGCCTACAGGTAGTCGAAGAAACGGTCCCACCAGGCCGGTGGGCGGTCCGGCGGGTAGAGGGCGTCGAAACCGCTGATCCCGTTGTACCTCGTCCACAAGGGATGTTCGGAGACGAGCAGGTAGCCGAGTGCTTCCAGCTCGTCTTCGATCCGTTTCCGGTCCGGCCGCGGGAAGTACGCCAGTTCCTCGTCCTCGTCGTAGCTGCCGGGGTTCCCGAGGGTCGCCGCCGCGAGGCCGCCGAAATTGCTCACCGTGATGGTCAGGTGATCCGGAGCCGAGGTCGCGCTCGCCGGGATCACGATCCTGCCCAGATGGCTGGCGTTCTGGACCCGCCGGTCCACTTCGCACGAACAGGCGAACCGGAGATCCAGCCGAGCGGCCAGCCGTTCGAACCGGGCCCGCGACGCGGGTCCATCGAAGTCGTGCGGGTGCTCCCACTGGTCCGGCTCGTCCAGCTCCCGCAGGATCGCCCAGGTCTGCTGTTCGTCGAGGGGCATCGTCGCCTCCCGGCTCGGGTGGTCTAGTCCACTTGCCGAAATGACCTTAACCATCCGGATCCCGCCCGGACAATGGTCGGACGAATCTTTGTCCGAGAAATATTTCCGGAGGGCGCCCGGTAGTGCCAGCGCTACCCGGAATCCGGTAGGCCGCACTCCTGATCTTCGTGCCTGATTCGACCATCGTTGTCCGTGTTGATCCGGCGATGAGGGAGAGCGAATGACGAGCAAAGGCACCTCGACCGTCCGAAAGGGCGCGGTGGTCCTGACCGTGGCGGGCCTGATGGGCACCGTGTGGACCACCGCGGCGGACGCGGCACCGCCCAAGGGATCGGAGTTGCAGAAGGGGCTCGACGCGTTGGTGAGCCAGGAGAAGTTCCCGGCCGCGCTCGCCTGGGTGAACAACCGCGGCCGTACGACGTCGCTGGTGGCGGGTTCCTCGCGGATCGACAGGCAGGTCCCGGTCCCGCGCGACGGCCAGGTCCGGGCGGGCAGCAACACGAAGACGTTCACCGCGGTGGCCGTCCTGCAGCTGGTGGCCGAAGGAAAGGTCGAGCTGGACGCGCCGATCGAGAAGTACCTGCCCGGACTGGTGCGCGGCGAGGGCATCGACGCCACGAAGATCACCATCCGGCAGTTGCTGCAGCACACCAGCGGACTCCCGAACTACACCGAACATCTCGGGCTGCAGGATTTCGAGCAGGTACAGCACCGGTTCTTCCAGCCCTCCGAGCTGCTCACCGCGGCACTCGCGCATCCGGCGAAGTTCGCGCCCGGGACCAAGTGGGAGTACAGCAACACCGGCTACCTGCTGGCGGGCATGGTGATCGAGAAGGTGACCGGGCGCCCGATCCAGGAGCAGATCACCGAGCGGGTGATCAAGCGGGTGGGCCTGCGGCACACCTACTGGCCGCAGGTCGGCGACCAGACCATCCAGGGGCGGCACCCGCAGGGGTACGCGACCGGGAATGTCGCCACCGGCAAGGTGATCGACGCGACCGAGATGGATCCTTCCTGGGGCGGGGCCGCCGGGCAGCTGATCTCGACGCCCAGTGACCTGGCGCGGTTCTTCCGGGTTCTGCTCGAAGGGAAGCTGATGCCCGCCGCGCAACTGGCCGAAATGCGGAAGACGGTGGACGCGCCCTTGTTCCCGGGGACGCGGTACGGCCTCGGCCTGATGAGCAACCCGCTCACCTGCGGCGGGGTCTACTGGGGGCACGGCGGCGACATCCCCGGATTCGAGACCCGCGGCGGGGCCACGGAGGACGGCCGCGTCGTCGGGCTGGCGGTGACCGCGTTGCCGGGAACCTTCGGCGACGCCGAACGGGGCTCGAAGGCTGTCATGGCCACAGTGGACACAGCTTTCTGTAAATGACGGACGGTGCCCGGGCCGGAATCGGCCCGGGCACAGGCCCTACGAGGTCCAGGTGACGGGCAGTGCGTGGACGCCGTAGATGTTCATGTCCGTCTTGAGTTTCACCTCACCGGCGGGGATGGCGAGCCGGAGAGCCGGGAAGCGGCGCAGCAGTCCCTCGAAACCGGCACGCATCTCGATGCGGGCCAGTTGCTGGCCGAGACACTGGTGGATGCCGTGTCCGAAGGAGAGATGACCGCGGGCCTTGCGATGGAGGTCCAGCGTGCCGGCGTTCTCGAAGTGCCCGGGGTCGTGGTTGGCGGCCAGCAGGGAGACGATGACCGTCGAGCCCTTGCCGATGGTCTCCCCGCCGAGTTCGATGTCCTCCGTGGCGTAGCGAAAGAAGATGTCGGCGACGGACAGGTAGCGCAGGAGCTCTTCGACGGCGTTGGGCAGCAGGTCCGGGTCGGCGCGCAGTTCGGCCAGCTGCTCGGGGTGTTCCAGGAGCGCGAAAGTGCCCAGCGCCAGCATGTTCGCGGTGGTTTCGTGGCCCGCGAGGAGCAGCAGGAACGCGGCGCCGGTCAGCTCCTCGATGGTGAGGTCGTCGTGGCGGGCCAGGTCGGACAGGATGTCCTCGCCGGGGTCGGCGCGTTTGCGCGTGACCAGTTCGGTGAGGTAGGTGTTGATCCCGATGTACGCGGCCATCTTCTCTTCCAGGGTCTGGTCCTTGACCATGAACTGGGCGGAGTTGCCCTGGAAGCTTTCCCGGTCCGCGTAAGGGACACCGAGCAGTTCGCAGATGACCAGGGACGGCACCGGCAGCGCGAATTCCTTGACCAGGTCGATCGGCGGGGTGAGGAGCGCCATCGCGTCCAGCTGCCGCTCGGTGACTTCGATGATGCTCTCTTCGAGCTGCTTCATGCGCTTGACGGTGAAGGCGCCGGTGAGCCGCTTCCGCAGCCGGCCGTGGTCCGGCGGGTCCATCGCGATGAACATGCCCGGCAAGGGCGGGGACGGCTCGGTGGGGGCGGGCATGCCGGGGGTTTCGTACGGCACGTGCAGGATGCCGATGTCCTGGCGGGAGCTGAAGCGGGTGTCGGCCATGAGCCGGCGGACAGCGTCGTAGCCGGTGACGAGCCAGCCCTCGTGACCGTCGGGAAAGAGCAGAGGGCTGACGGGGCGGGCCTCACGAAGCTCGGTGATCGCCCGGGGCGGGTCGAAGGGGCCCGCATCGCGCTCCATGGGGAGGCCGTTCGGGATGGGAACCGTTCGACTCATCGGATTTCCTCTCGTGGTGGTGTGGTGCGACCACGATCGCCGACGGTCCTGACACCGCCCTGACACGGCCCTGACATAAGCTGATCCACCCCGGTGATCCACCCCGTGATCCAAAAACGCGGTTCCGCGTCCACTTCGGAGCGGCTACACTCGCCACGGATCGCGCCTCGGCGCGCCGTGACGAGGAAGGGGCAGGACAGTGCGTCATCGCAACGCCGTCGTCGTCCCCCGCACCCGTTACGAAGTGATCCTGGTGTCTCCGGGCGCCCGGTACCGGCCGCGCGGCCGGCACCGGTGCACCGCGACGAACGCCTGACCTTCGCCGTAGCTCGCTCTTTTCTGTTGCCAAGCAACGGAACAGGGCGCTTGCTCGCGTTCGTCCCGGAATCGCGCCGTCCGAGTTTCTCCGGAGATCATTCCGAAAGGCCTGTGCCATGCGCACCGACCCGCACCGCATCCCGCTGTCCGCCGTCCGCAACCTGGGCATCCTCGCGCACGTCGACGCGGGGAAGACCACCCTCACCGAACGGATCCTGTTCGTCACCGGCACCACCTACAAACGAGGTGAGGTCCATGACGGCACGACCGTCACCGACTTCGATTCGCAGGAGCGAGATCGTGGCATCACCATTTTCGCCGCCGCCGTCAGCTGTACGTGGGACGGCCACCGCGTCAACCTGATCGATACCCCCGGCCACGTCGACTTCTCCGACGAGGTCGAGCGGTCGCTGCGTGTCCTCGACGGCGCGATCGCGGTGTTCGACGGTGTCGCCGGGGTCGAACCGCAGAGCGAATCGGTGTGGCGGCAGGCCGACCGGCACGGCGTGCCCCGGATCGCGTTCGTCAACAAACTGGACCGCGCCGGCGCCGATCTGGACGCGGCGGTGGAGTCGATCAGGGAGCGGCTGCATCCCCATCCGCTGGTGGTGCAGCTGCCGATCGGCGCGGAAGACGAGTTCACCGGCGTGGTCGACCTGCTGCGTCTGCGTGCGTTCGTCTGGGCCGATGGCGCCGAGAAGGCCGAGGAAGGCCCGGTTCCGGAGTCCCTTGTGGACGAAGCGAACCGGCGGCGCCGTCTGCTCGAAGAGACGGTGGCGGAACTCCATCCGGCCGCGCTGGAGGAGTTCTGTGAGTCGTCGACGGTGTCGGCGGAGACGCTGGCCTCGGCCCTGCGCGACCTGACCCGGACCGGGGACGGCGTCGTGGTGCTGTGCGGCTCGGCCTACCGCAATCGCGGTGTCGAACCACTGCTGGCGGCCGCCGTCGCCTATCTGCCTTCCCCGGCGGACGTCCCGCCGGTGCGGGGCGAGCACGACGGCACGGACCAGGAGCGGCCCGCCGATCCGTCGGCACCGTTCGCGGCGCTGGTGTTCAAGGTGAACTCGACCGCCACCGGGCGGTTGACCTACGTGCGGGTGTATTCGGGAACGATCCGGACTTCGGAGGTGGTGGTGGACGTGGGTACGGGCCGTACCGAACGCATCGGCCGCATCCTGCGGGTCCAGGCCGACCGGCACACCCGCGTGGACAGCGCCGTGGCGGGTGACATCGTCGCGGTGGTCGGCCTGAAGTCGGCCCGCGCCGGCGCGACGCTGTGCACGCCGTCGGCTCCGCTCCTGCTCGAGCCGCCCGTCGTCGCCGATCCGGTGGTGTCGGTCGCCGTCGAAGCCCGCACGGGCACCGGCGCCGAGCGGCTCATGGCGGCGCTGGCGAGACTGGTCGAGGAGGACCCGTCGCTGGTGATCCGGACCGATCGCGAGACCGGCCAGACCCTGCTTTCGGGGATGGGCGAACTGCATCTGGAGGTGGCGGTGGAGAAGATCCGCCGCGACCACGGCCTGGACGTCGGCGTCGGGCGGCCGCGGGTCGCCTACCGCGAGACGGTCGCTCGTGGCGTGTCCGGTTTCGTCTACCGGCACGTCAAGCAGGACGGCGGCGCCGGGCAGTTCGCCCACGTCGTGCTCGACACCGAACCGCTGGAGGAAGGGGAGTTCGCGTTCCGGTCCACTGTGGTCGGTGGCCGGGTGCCGCAGGAATACGTCCGCGCGGTCGAAGCCGGCTGCCGTGACGCGCTGGCCGAGGGGCCGCTCGGCGGTCATCCGGTGACCGGTGTGAGGGTCACGCTGGTCGACGGCGCCACGCACACGAAGGACTCGTCGGAGATGGCGTTCCGTACGGCCGGGCGGTTCGCGCTCCGCGAGGCGTTGCGCGCCGGTGCGATGACGCTGCTGGAGCCGGTCGTCGAGGTCACCGTCACCGTGCCCGAAAGCGCCGTCGGCGTGGTGCTCGGTGACCTCGCGGCCCGGCGCGGCCGGGTGCTGGGTTCGACGGTGCGCGCGGGGACGACCGTGGTCACCGCGACCGTGCCGCTGGCCGAACTGTTCGGCTACGCGACGCGGCTGCGCAGCCGGACCCAGGGCCGGGGCACGTTCACCGCCCGGCCGATCGGTCACGCCCCGGCGCCCGACGGGCTGCCGGTCCGGTAGTACGACGATGGCCCGCCCACGACGTTGTGGGCGGGCCATCGCTAGTGTCGCTGTCACCCGCCGATCGGGCGCCGGGGGACAGCCGTCTTCACCCGGTCACGGCGCGGGATGCGGCGGACGGCAGTTCTGCCGCGGCAACGCGTGCGATCCGTTGGTGTACACGCCGTCCGCGATCGTGTCTTCCATGATCGAACGGTGATCCGCCGGACGCGCCCACTGGTAACACAGGTGCTGCGCGAAGTACCCGCCCGGAGCTTCGAAGGTGTCGAAGTGGCAGACACCGTCGGTCTCGATGCAGTAGCGGATGAACGGGATGCCCCCGAAATCGGTGCGGCCCGGGCCGAACGAGATGTAGCCGCCGAACGGCGACGGCGCCCCGGCACCCGGCGGCAGCACCGCGCTGATCCCGCGTCCCGGCGGACCGACGGGCTGCATCGGGTCGGCGAAGATCTTCGCGCTGAACCGGCCCTTGTCCACCCCCAGGTTCCCGTCGGCGATGTCGTTCAGCACCAGGTTCGCGACCAGCGCGCCCTGCGAATAGCCGACGACGGTGAACTCCGCGCCCGGGTTCTCGGCGAAGGAGCTCTGAACCACGCGGCGTGCCTCTTCGTGCCCGCGTGCCACGCTCTGGTCCATCGGCGTCTGGTCACAGTTGGGCAGCCCGGCGGCACCGGCCGGATAGTGCACGACCTTCCGGATGCCTCCCCGCAACCAGGCGTCGTTGTACACGGTCGCGGCGCCGTCGCAGGTGCCGCCGATGAGGATGTAGTACCGCGCCTGATCGGCCTGGGCCGCCGGCGCGGTGGCGCCGATCAACCCGGTGGCCAGCGCGGCCGCCAGGAGGACCCCCCTGAGTTTCTTCACATTCATCGTCCCTTCCGTTCGACTACGGTGCGTGTCGGAACGTTAGGGATGCGTCATGAAATTTTGATGAAACCCGCCGTCAGGACCAACGCGCTGCGCCGAATGCCGTCACAGGTGGGAGAGCACGTTGACCACGTGGCCTTCGGGGTCGCGGACGAAGAACCGCCTGACGCCCCACGGCTCGTCGGTCAGTTCGTGCACGATCTCCGCACCCGACGCCTTCGCCTCGGCGTAGCTCGCATCGACGTCGTCGACCTGGATCGAGGCCACCGGGACGACGGGCCCGGTTTCGTCATGGGTCATGAGGCTCAACTGGACTTCGGGCCGGTTCGGGTCGGCCAGCGTCACGATCCATCCGTGGTCCATCACCACCTCGAAGCCGAGCACTCGCTGGTAGAAGGCCTTCGCCTGCTCCAACGACTGGGTTTCGAGGTTCGGGACCACCCGCTTGATCGCCATGCGCCGATCCTGGCACAGCGGTCCGACGGTTTCGGGGCAGCAGGAGCGGCGTCGCCAGGATGAGCACCCCGGCGGCACCGATCGCGGCGCGCGGACCGGTGACCGCGGCGAGCAGACCCCACAGCGCGGTCATGGCCGCGGTGGTGAGCTTCCCGGCGATCGCCCAGGCCGACAGGGTGCGCGCCGCCCGGTCGGCGGGCACCTGGTCGAGCCTGGTGGTGGTGAGAACGGGGTTGAACAGGCCGATACAGGCGATGAGGCCGAACTCCACCACGATGACCAGCACCAGCCCCGAAAATCCGGGATGGACGAACACCAGCCCGACCGGCCAGCAGACCCGCAGGGAACCGGCGACCAGCAGAACTCGGTCCCGCCCGAACCGGGCGACGACACTCCTGGAGAGCCTCGACCCGACCAGCCCGCCGAGACACGGAACGGCGAAGGCCACCGCGTACTCCCACGGTGCGAAGCCGAGTTGGCCGAGCATCAGGACGGCGAGCAGCGGCGCCGTCGCCATGATCAGGGCGTTGACGACGATCGTGTTGAGGAACAGCGGCCGCAGCACCGGGTGGACGACGATGAAGCGCCATCCTTCGACCAGGTCACGGCCCCGTAGCCGGGTGGCTTCCCGCTCCGCCGGTGGCGGCTCGGAACCGCCGATCGCGCGGATCCCCGCCGCCGAGAGCAGGTAGCTGAACGCGTCGGCGGCCATCGTCGTCACCGGCCCGAAGAGGCCGACGGCGAACCCGCCGAGCGGCGGGCCGAGCACGGTCGCGGTCCAGGTCGTCGACTCGAACCGGGCATTCGCGACGAGCAGGTCTTCCGGCGGCACCAGGGTTTTGAGGAAGGCGCCGGAAGCGGCCAGGAACGTGATGTCGGCCGCGGCGACGATGACCGACACCACGAGAAGCTGGCCGAAGCCGAGCGATCCCAGCGCGTACGTCACCGGAATCGTCAGCAACGCGACGCACCGGACGAGGTCCATCGCGATCATCACCGGCCGTTTGCGGCGGAACTCCACCCACGGCCCGAGCGGCAGCGCGACCACGGCGCCCGCGACGAGACCGGCCGCCGCCAGCAGCGAGACCTCGGTCGTCCCGGCGCCCAGCGCCACGATGGCGATGAGGCTGAACGCGTCGAACGCGAACCTCGTGCCGAAGGCGCTGGCCGCGTACGCCGCCCAAAGCCACCCGAATCGTCGCCCCAGCGACCGCGTTCTCACCCGCGAGATCAAAGCAAGATCGGACCCCGGAGTCGAACAACGGGTCGTTGGCGGGTCACAACCACGGGTTGTACGGGCTAGAGGTCTCCCAGGGCGGTGACCGGTGACTCGACGCAGTCGGCGATGAAGCGCAGGAACCCGCCGGCCGTCCCGCCGTCGCAGACCCGGTGGTCGAACGCCAGCGTCAGCTCGCAGATCTTCCGGGGGACGAGGGCACCGTCCACGACCCAGGCGCGGTCGATGATCCGGCCGATGCCGAGGATGGCCGCTTCCGGGTGGTTGATGATCGCGGCCGAACCGTCCACTCCGAACACGCCGTAGTTGTTCACCGTGAAGGTGCCACCGGTGAGACCGGACGGCGAAAGCTTGCCCTCACGGGCATTCGCCGTCCGTTCGCCGATCGCGGCTGAAAGCTCCCTTGTGGACAGTGAGCTCGCACCGTGCACGACCGGGACCAGGAGACCGCGGTCGGTCTGTGCCGCGAACCCGAGGTTGACGTCGCGCAGCTGGACGATCTCGTCGCCTTCGACCCGCGAGTTCAGTTCGGGGAACCTTCGCAGGCCCGCGACGGTGAACCGGGCGATCAGGCCGAGGATGCTGACCGGGCGGTCCGGCGTCGCCGCGTTCAGCGACTTCCGCGCGGCGACGAGTTCGGTCGCGTCGACGTCCACCCAGACCGTGGCCTCGGGGATCTGGCGCCGCGAGGTCGTCAGCTTGTCGGCGACCACCTTGCGCACTCCGGTCAGCGGAATGCGCGTCTCGCCGTCCCGGGTCGCGGCCCGGGGCTCGGGCACGGTCAGCACGGCCTCGACGTCGGCGCGCCGGATGATGCCGCCCGGCCCGCTCCCGGTCACCCGGGACAGGTCGATCCCGTTGTCCGAAGCCATCTTGCGGACGAACGGCGAGATCACGCCCGGCGCCTTCGGCGGCAGCGTGACGACGGTGCGGGTCCGGCGGCGGCGCGTCGTGGTCGTGGTGCCGTAGCCGATGAGGACGTTGCCGCTGCCCTCACTCGCCGTCGTCACGCCGGGCTCGGAGAACCCGGGGCCGATGCTGAGCAGGGGAGAGCCGACCGGCAGCGACTGGCCGGGCTCGCCGTGGAGGCGGGTGACGACGCCGGCGAACGGCACCGGTACCTCGACCGCGGCCTTCGCGGTCTCCACCTCGACGACGGGCTGGTCGATGCTGACGGTGTCGCCTTCCGCGACGAGCCAGTTGACGATCGTGGCCTCGGTCAGTCCTTCGCCGAGGTCCGGGAGCAGGAAGTCAGGCACCGGCCACCGCCGGTTCGTCGTTCCACTGCAGCCGGGCGATGGTGTCGAGGATCCGGTCGACGTCGGGCAGCTGGTGGCGTTCCAGTTTCGGCGGCGGGTAAGGGATGTCCAGTCCGGTGACCCGCAGAACGGGGGCGTGCAGCTGGTGGAAGCACTGCTCGGTGATCCGCGCGACCACCTCGGCGCCGTAACCGCCGAACCCGGCCGCCTCGTGGACGACGACCGCGCGGCCCGTGCGGCGCACGGAAGCGGTGACGGTCTCGTCGTCGAACGGGTTCAGCGACCGGAGGTCGACCACCTCGACGTCCCAGCCCTCGGCGGTCGCCGCTTCCGCCGATTCCAGTGCCGTCGCGACCATCGGGCCGTAGGCGATCAGCGTGACGTCCTTGCCTTCACGCCGGACGACCGCGCGGTCCATCGGCGCGTTGTCCCGGGTGAAGGACACGGATTCCTTCGACCAGTAACGGCATTTCGGCTCGAGGAAGATCACCGGGTCCGGCGATTCGATCGAGTCCCGCAGCAGGTCGTAGGCGTCCTGTGGGGTGCCGGGCGTGACGACACGCAGGCCGGGGGTGTGCGTGTAGTAGGCCTCGCTCGAATCGCAGTGGTGTTCGACGCCGCCGATCCCGCCGGCGTAAGGGATCCGGATCACCATCGGCAGCGAAAGCGCGCCGCGGGTGCGGTTCCGGAGCTTCGCGACGTGCGAGGTGATCTGCTCGAACGCGGGATAGGCGAAGGCGTCGAACTGCATTTCGACGACGGGCCGGAACCCGCCCATCGCCATCCCGACCGCGAAGCCGACGATCCCGGACTCGGCCAGGGGAGTGTCGAAGCAGCGCTCCTCGCCGAAGTCGGCGGTGATGCCGTCGGTCACCCGGAAGACGCCGCCGAGCGGGCCGACGTCCTCGCCGAAGACGAGAACGCGGTCGTCGTCCTTGAGGGAATCGCGCAGGGCGGCGTTCAGCGCCTGGGCCATCGAGAGCTGGGTCATCAGGCCTCCAAGGTTTCGAGTTCGGCGGCGACCTGGGCGCGCTGGGCGACGAGGTGACGGGTCGGCTCGGCGTAGACGTGCTCGAACAGCGAGAGCGGATCCGGCTCGACGTCGGCGTTGAGCGTGTCGCGCACGCCGGCCGCGAAGGTCTCGGCTTCGGCGCGGAAGCGCTCGATGTCCTTTTCGGACACCAGGTTCTCGTTCGTCAGATAGGTCTCGAGGCGGCGGACCGGGTCGGCCGCGCGCCACTTCTCGACCTCGGCCTGGTCGCGGTAGCGGGTGGCGTCGTCGGCGTTGGTGTGCGCGTCGATCCGGTACGTGTGCGCCTCGACCAGGACCGGCCCGAGGCCGGAGCGCGCGTGGGCGACGGCGGAGTCCAGCACCGAGAGCACCGCGAGGGCGTCGTTGCCGTCGACCTGCTCCGAACGGACGCCGTAGCCGACACCCTTGTAGGCCAGCGCGGGCGCCGCGCTCTGCTTCTCGAACGGCACCGAGATGGCGAAACCGTTGTTCTGCACGAAGAAGACGACAGGCGCCTTGAACACGGCGGCGAAATTGAGCGCTTCGTGGAAGTCGCCCTCACTCGTGGCTCCGTCCCCGATGAGCGCGAACGCGACGGCCTCTTCGCCGCGGCGTCGCATCGCGTGGGCGAGCCCGGCGGCGTGCAGCGTCTGGGTGGCCAGCGGCGTGCACTGCGGCGCGACCCGGGTGAGTGCGGGGTCGTACCCACAATGCGCGTCACCGCGAAGCAGCGTCAGGATCTCGCCCGGGTCGAGCCCACGGGCGACCAGTGCGACCGAATCGCGGTAGGTGGGGAAGAGCCAGTCGGCGTCGGTGAGGGCCAGTGCGCTCGCGACCTGGCAGGCTTCCTGGCCGGCGCTCGACGGGTAGACCGCCAGGCGGCCCTGCTTGGTCAGCGCGGTCGCCTGGACGTCGAACCGGCGGCCCAGCACCATCAGCCGGTAGGCCTCGACGAGGCGGTCGGCGGGCGGCTGGTCGTAGCCGTCGTGCTCATCGACACGGGACCCGTCTTCGGCGAGGAAACGCACCGGGACCGTGGACGGCAGCAACGCGGCGGCTGAGGTCTCCCGCGACATGCGCACACACCACCTTTCGCAGACATATGATGCTGAGATAGTGGGTTCCGAAGTCTCAGTGTTCAAGAGGTGAGCGAAATGAGCGACAAACTGTCCGCAGGATCGGTTCAGTGGGACCAAACGTCCGATAGTGGCGTGGCTCACCGATCGCATCCGGGACGAACGGTCCTTGCCCTCGACGACATCGACCGCGCGATCGTCGCCGAACTCTCCGCCGACGGCAGGCTCGCCGTCCGCGCACTGGCGGAACGGCTGCACATCTCGCGCACCAACGCCTACGCGCGGCTGGACCGGCTGGTGTCCGAAGGCGTGATCACCGGCTTCGGAGCGAGGATCGACCCGCGGCGGGCGGGGCTGGGGACGAGCGCGTACATCCTGATCACCGTCGAGCAGACGTCATGGCGCACGATGTCGGCCGAGCTGCGGGAGATCCCGTACGTCGAGCACGTGTCCCTGGTCGGCGGAGACTTCGACATCCTGCTGCTGGTGCGGACGCCGGACAACGCGTCGCTGAGCGATGTCGTCCTGGAACGGCTACAGGCGCTGGACGGCGTGCGCTCGACCCGGACCTGGCTGATCTTCGAAGAGCAAGCCGGCGTTGCCCCTCGTGAGTGGTAGTGACGGTAATTGATGGGTAAGGCAAACGTGTCGTGGTGGTGGGCGGGGTCAACAAGGGTGAAGGCGTGACTCGCGTGATCAGGCACGGATCTCGCGTGATCGGGCACGTGATTCGCGTGACTGGACGCCGCGCTGGGGGTGTACGGCGTCTGATCACGCGAGTTCCGTCTCTGATCACGCGAGTCACGTGTCTGGTCACGCCAGTGCCGTGTTGCGCCACCCAGGCGACCGCTCACGAGTTCAGGGTTGGCAAGGCGCGGTCGTTGACCACCTGCTTCATCACCAGCGTCGAGTTCAGCCGTTGGACTCCCGGCAGTGCGGAGAGGACGTCGTCTTCGAGCCGTTGGTAGGCCGCGAGATCGGCGGTCACGATGCGGAGCAGGTAGTCGGGATCGCCGAACAACCGTTGGGCCAGCAGGACGTTCGGGATCCGGGCGACGGCTTCTTCGAAGCCCAGCAGCGTCTCGCGGTCTTCTTGCCTCATCGTGACGAACACGAGCGCCTCGAAGGTGAGTCCCAGTGCGGCGGGATCGACCACGGCCCGGTAGCCGAGGATCGTCCCGTCGCGTTCCAGTGCGCGCAGCCGCCGGTGGCACGGCGACGCGCTCAACCGCACCCGTTGGGCCAGCTCGGTGAGCGTCAGACGGCCCTCCTGCTGGAGCACGGCAAGAATCTTCCGGTCAACGTCGTCCATGGGGCAGATTCTTCCACTATCCGCTCCTGAGCAGGCAGAACTTGAAAGCACCTTTGGGCCGATCGGCAATAGCTTTCGAGGATGCCTCTCGGATCTGTCCTCGCCTTCTGGGGCGTCGCCGCCCTCCTCATCGCGGTGCCCGGCGCCGACTGGGCCTTCGCCATCAGCGCCGGGCTGCGGCGGCGCGTCCTGCCCGCGGCCGGCGGGATCGTGCTCGGCTATCTCGTCATGACGTTGGTAGTGGCCGCGGGAGTGGGCATCCTCATCGCCTCGACGCCGGCGGCGCTGAGTGCGCTCACTGTCGTCGGCGGCCTCTACCTGGCTTGGCTGGGCGTGAAGACGGTCCGCGATCCCGCGACGCCGAGCAGTGCACCCGAGTCGAAGGGCGGTGCGGTGAGCACGGTGCTGGCGGGGATGGCGGTCAGCGGGCTCAACCCCAAGGGGCTGCTGATCTTCGTCGCACTGCTGCCGCAGTTCACCGACCCGGCGGCGAACTGGCCCGTGCCGGTGCAGATGGCCGTCCTCGGCCTCACTTTCGCCGGGACCTGCGCGGTGGTCTACCCGGTGGTCGGGACGGCGGCGCAAGCACTCCTGCGTGCGCGTCCCTCCATGTCGCGAATCGTTTCCCGGATCTCGGGGGTGTCGATGATCGTGGTCGGAGGCCTGCTGGTGGCCGAACGACTGGTGTCGTGAGCTGAATGGTCTATTCCACTGGACAGGTCAGTGAACAAACCTGGCTGTCGCGTTGGAAAATCTCATACCCTTCCGGTCAGGCCGAAGGGAGCTGACCTCATGAGGTGGACCTGGGTGCGTGCGATAGTGGCCCTCCTGGTCGCCGCGACGAGTTTCTCGATCGTCCAGACGAGTCAACCGAGCGCCGCCGAAGCCCAGGTGGCTCCCACCGCGGCCGGGCGGTCCGCGATCTACGGCGGGGGACCGTTCTATCAGGACGGACAGGCTGTCATGAACGTCCTGCGCTCGTCCGGGTTCACCACGGTCATCCTGTGGAGCATCCACGTCCACGACAACGGCGATCTCTACTACAACGACCATCTTGTGGTCTCCAACGGGCAATACGTCGGTGACTCCGGCTGGCCTGCGCGGCTGCGGACCCTGAAGCAGGCGCCGACGTCGGTCAACCGGATCGAGGTCTCGGTGGGCGCCTGGGGAACGCCGGACTGGGAAGCGATCGACAACCTGATCACCCGCGACGGCACGGGCAGCGGGACCATTCTGTACCGCAACTTCCTGGCACTGAAGAACGCGACCGGCGCGGACGCGATCAACAACGACGACGAATCGCACTACGACGTCGACTCCACCGTCACCTTCGCGCGGATGGCGAATGCGATGGGATACCGGAACTTCACGCTGGCCCCGTACACCGCGGTCTCGTACTGGCAGGGCGTGAAGAACGGGCTCGGCGGGCTGGTGGACCGCGTGTACCTCCAGGCCTACGCGGGCGGGAGCGGCAACAACCCGGCGACCTGGACGCAGTCGCTGGGCATGCCGGTGGATCCCGGTCTGTGGAGCAAGAACGGCTCCGGCTGCTCCGCGGGCAACTCGCCGGCGCAGGTCGAGAGCCGGATGCGCTCGTGGAAGTCGTCCGCGGGCATCCCCGGCGGGTTCATGTGGCTCTACGACGACATCAAGAAGTGCTCGTCCTCGGGCACGGCGGCCGACTACGCGCGGGCGATCAACACCGCCACCACAAGCTGACCTTCGGAACGTCTTCCCTGTAACGCCTTCCGCCATCGCGCCGAATACAGGCGGGTTCTATGCTCACCCGTCGTGCCACGGGCCGCACGGGATTACTCAGCGCGACGGCGAAGCGGAGCGGGACAAGTGGTTGCGAGGCCATCCGGGGTGGTGCCCCGCCGGTACCCAGGGAGCGGTGGCTCCCTGTTGACGAAGCTGCAGGGCCGCCAAGCCCATTCGGGTGATAACAGTTCGGCATTCGATGTATCTGGTGCCCGTTTTGTTGACACCTTGGTTCCATCACGGCGGCTGGGTGGAGGAATGCGGTGACGGTGGAAGACGCGGGCCAGGATTACCTGACGAGACAGATCGGGGCGTTGCTCGAGGCCATTCGGCAGGAGGGGCCGGTCGGCGAGGGTAGGCGAAGTTTCCGTCTGGCCGGGCATCTCGCCGCGGAGGGCGGGTTCCATCTCGGCGACATCATGGCCGCGACCGCGCAGTTGCTGGCGGTTCACGCGTGGAACGCGGGTTACGTCGGCGCGGCCGAGCTCCTGACGCGCAGCATGCGGGACTTCGGGGCCGAGTCGGAGGAACTGGTGCGGCACCTCGTGCGGCTGGAGACCGGCTGCGAGCAGGGCTGGCTCCTGCGGGAGGACCGTGACGACCTCATCGCTTACGCCCGTCGCGTCCGGCGTTCCGACATCGAGGAGCGGGCGCAGGCGATCGAGCCGATGCTGCCCGGCGTCATCGACCCTGAGCGTCCTGATCGGATGGCCAGTGAGTCGTGAGATAGTGCTCGGGATCCGCGAGGATGCCGCGGATCACCGCGCCGGCCGCGCCGCGCACCGCGGCGCCGGTGCCGAGCGGGGAACGCACGATTCGTACGGGCGACCACGCCGAACTGGGCACTCTGCGCTTCAGTTCGGCGAGGAGTGGCTCACGCAGCCAAGGTTCGAGCCGGGCGTAGGTTCCGCCCAGCACCACGGCGGGGACGTCCATCAGATTGACCACAGTGGACAGTCCGACGCCGAGGTGGACCGCGGCGGCCGTCACCGCGGACACCGCCGCGCCCTTCCCTGATTCGAGCGCGGACACCAGGTCGTCCACCGACGCCGCCCCCGAAAGCCGCAAGATCTCTTCCTGGCCCGCCATCCGTTCGAGGCAGCCGTTCGCGCCGCAGGGACATGGCGGGCCGTCCGGCGCCACCGGCAGATGGCCGATCTCGCCACCCGCGCCGCGCACCCCTTCGAACAGCGCGCGATCCAGCACGATCCCCGCGCCGATCCCGATTTCGCCGGACACGTGGACGAAATCGGGCAACGCCGAGCCGTGCCAGAGTTCGGCGAGCGCGGCGAAATTGGCTTCATTGCCGACGGTGAACGTTTCGCCCAGCCGCTCCGCGAGGTCGACGTCGTGCCAGCCCAGGTTGGGCGCGAGCCGCACGAGGCCGCTGGAGGACTCGACGAGGCCCGGGACCGCGATGCCGACACCGCCGACGGGCACGCCCAGTGCCTCCGCCTGTTTCCGCGCCTTGCGCAGGAACGCCGACACGCGCTGGAAGACCCGCGGAGTGCGGTTGTCGGCGTAGCGGACCTCCTCGGCGCGGACGGTGCCGGTGAGGTCCACCAGGCAGGACGCCAGGTAGTCGACGCCGATCTCGATGCCGAGCCCGTGCGGTCCGGTGGGGGACAGCGACACGACGGTGCCGCGCCGTCCCGGGCCGACCCGCTGTTCCGGCTCGCCTTCGGCCACCAGGTCGGCGGCGATGAGGCGATCGACGACGGTGGAGACCGTGGCCTTCGTGAGCCCGGTCGCGGCGGAGAGCCCGGCTCGCGAGGTGCCCGGCCCGTCGGCGATCGCGCCCAGCACGAGGGCGGAGTTGTGCTGCCGCACGGTGTGCTGTCCCGCCGGTCGCGTCCCGATCATCGCGCGAGTGTATTCGTTCGATGCCTGAACGAACCCCTTGACCCGCCGGGGTGCGCCTGGATAAGTTCAGGCATCAAACTAATTGGTGGAGGCGTGATGGCTCAGGCACCGACGCGTGCGGACAAGTTCAGCTTCGGGCTCTGGACCGTGGGCTGGCAGGCGAACGACATGTTCGGTTCGGCGAGCCGTGGCCCGCTCGACGCGGTCGAGGCCGTGCACCGGCTTTCCGACCTCGGCGCCTACGGGATCACCTTCCACGACGACGACCTGATCCCGTTCGGTTCGAGCGACGCCGAGCGCGCGCAGCACCTGAAGAGGTTCCAGGCCGCGCTGGACGAAACCGGCCTCGCCGTCCCGATGGTGACGACGAACCTGTTCGGCCACCCCGTTTTCAAGGACGGCGGGCTGACCAGCAACGACCGCTCGGTCCGCCGGTACGCGCTGCGGAAGGTGCTGCGGAACCTCGACCTCGCCGCCGAACTCGGCGCGTCGACCTTCGTGCTCTGGGGCGGCCGCGAGGGCAGCGAGACCGACGCGGCGAAGGACATCCGCACGGCGATGGACCGCTACCGCGAGGGCATCGACTTCCTCGCCCAGTACGTGATCGACCAGGGTTACGGCCTCCGGCTCGCCCTCGAACCGAAGCCGAACGAGCCGCGCGGCGACATCCTGCTGCCGACCGTCGGGCACGCGCTCGCGTTCATCTCCACCCTGCAGAACCACGAGATCGTCGGCGTGAACCCGGAGGTCGGGCACGAGCAGATGGCCGGGCTGAACGTGGTCCACGGCGTCGGTCAGGCGTTGTGGCAGGGCAAGCTGTTCCACATCGACCTCAACGGCCAGCGCGGCCCGCGGTTCGACCAGGACCTCGTGTTCGGCCACGGTGACGTGCTGTCGTCGTTCTTCCTCGTCGACCTGCTGGAACACGGCGGCTACGAGGGCCCGCGTCACTTCGACTACAAGCCGCTGCGCACGGAGAACATGGACGGCGTCTGGGCCAGTGCCGCGGCCAACATGCGCAGCTACCTGCTGTTCGCCGAACGCGCTCGCGCCTTCCGGGCCGACCCCGAGGTGCAGGCCGCCTTGGAGGTCGCCCTCGTCCCCGAACTGGGAGTGCCGACCCTCAACGACGGCGAGACCGCGGCCGATCTGCTGGCCGACCGCTCGGCGTTCGAGGACTTCGACCCGGACGGTGCGGCGGACCGCGGCTACGGTTTCGTCCACCTGTCCCAGCTCGCCCTCGAACACCTCACCGGAGCGCGGTGACGAACTAGAGTCTGTCGACGTCGATGATCGCCTTGGCGAAGTTCTCCGGCGCCTCCTGTGGCACGTTGTGGCCGATCCCGTTCAGGACACGGTGTTCGTACTTGCCGGAGAACTTCGACCGGTAGGCCTTGCCGTCGGCGCCTGGGCCGTCGAAATCGCTGCCGATGGTGATCGTGGGCACGGCGACCGCGGGTCCCTGGGCCAGTTTCTGTTCCAGGGCTTCGAGTTTCGGGTCGCCGTCGGCGAGGCTGAGCCGCCACCGGTAGTTGTGGATCACGATGGCCACGTGGTCCGGGTTGTCGAAGCAGGCCGCCGAGCGGTCGTAGGTCGCGTCGTCGAAGTTCCACTTCGGCGACGCGATCTTCCAGATCAGCTTGTTGAAGTCGTGGGTGTTCTTCGTGTAGCCGAGGATGCCGCGCTCGGTGGCGAAATAGAATTGGTACCACCAGCCGAGTTCGGCGGCAGGGGAGAGCGGCTGTTTGTTCGTCTCCCGGTTGGTCACCAGGTAGCCGCTCACCGAGACCAGCGCCTTGCAGCGCTCGGGCCACAACGCGGCGATGATCACGGCCGTGCGGGCGCCCCAGTCGAAACCGCCGAAGACGGCCTTCTCGATCTTGAGGGCGTCCAGCAACGCGACGACGTCGGCGGCGATCGCGGACTGCTGGCCGTTGCGGAAGGTGTCCTTCGACAGGAACCGCGTCGGCCCGTATCCCCTCAGGTAAGGCACGATCACGCGGTACCCGGCGGCCACCAGGCGCGGGGTGACGTCGACGTAGCTGTGGATGTCGTAGGGCCAGCCGTGCAGGAGCACGACCACGGGACCGTCGGCCGGTCCGGCTTCGGCGTACCCGATGCTCAGCTCGCCGGCGTCGATCTGCTTCAGCGGGCCGAACGAGGTGTTCCCGCCCGTGGCGGCCGGCGCCGCCACTGGTGCCGCGGCAGGCCGCGACGAGCAGCTCGTGAGCGTGGCGCCCGCCGCCGCGGCGACGATGGCCTGCGAAAACCTTCTCCTGCTGAGCATCCGGTTCCTCCCGTGCGGCTCTGGGTACGGGATCGAAGCTAGGTGGGAGGCGAAGAGCGCGGCGACCGTCGGATGACGTCACCGGTGTAAGTCGGTGCCCCTGAGGCGGGCTAGGCGACTTCCGGTTCGACGTTCAGGAAGGCCGCTTCCAGCCGGTGGATCCGGGCCCAGAATTCGGCCTCGCGTCCGGGCTCGAGCACGCCCAGGTGCCCACCTGGCACGACGCGGCCCACGAACGGGCCGGACGTCCACACCCGCCAAGCGCCGGTGCCGTCGTCGCCCGAGGCGAACGCGGGATCGTCGGTGCCCCGCATCGCCGCGATCGGGCACGAAAGGCGCGTCCGCCCTGGCCCGCGATAGGCGTTCAGCAGCTGGAGGTCACCGAGCAGGAGGTCCAGCGCGTACTCCCAGCTCTCGGGCGAGTCGCGGTACCCGGCGACGGGGGTGAGCCCGTTGCGGCCGAACACCCGCCCCATGGCCGAGGCGCCGGCTTTGGCGTTCTTGTCCGGTGAGCGGCGCTGCGGGGCGCACGCGTCCACGACGATCAGGGCGGCCGGGACGACCCCGAGCCGCTGGGTCACTTCCAGCGCGACGAAGGCTCCCAAGCCGAAACCGATCAGCGTGGTGCGGGAGAACCATTCCGCGCCGAAATCCTCGGCCGTTTCGGCGGCGAGTCGCGCGCCCAGTTCTTCGACGTCGGCGGCGGGGGTCTCGGCGAGCCGATCCCCGTGCCCGGGGTATTCGACGCCCCAGACGTCCGCGCAGGCCTCCCCGGCGAGGGGATCGAACGTGCGCATTGTTCCGCCCGCAGGCGGAAGAAGCAGGTAGCCGCGGCCGCGACTGTCCACGGTGGACAGTGAAGTGATCGCGGTCGTCATGATCCGAAAGATACGCGGCAATAACCCGAATGGGGTAACGGTTTGATCGCGCGAAGACCCCTTGCTGCGGCCGACCAAGATCAAATCACCCAGCCGGGGGAGGTTCGGGAAAAGGGCTCTCACGATGTCGTTTCCGGCGCCGTCTGTTCGACGTCTTAGCAGGAGCCGGAAGGAGAAGCGCGATGAACACGACGACACTGGCCTCGGCCATCAGGGTGAACCCGACGAGCCGCACCCTGCCGGTTCTGTTGGCGATGGAGGACGACGCGGAGGACGTCGGCCGCCTGTCCCCGGACGACCGGCTGACCTGCCACCTGCACGGACGCTGGATCCACCAGTGCGTCGCCTCGCCGATGCACGTCAACCCGGTCACGCGGCACCGCTGGTGCCGACCCTGCGCGACCGAGCTGACCGTGGCCGTCGACGAACTGTCGGGTGACGTCACGATGGCCTGCCTGATTGACTTACGCCGACTCGTACGGCAAGAGCCGTGAGGCCGTCGGCGTGACAGGAGATTCGATGGGTTCGTTCGATGTGCCGCTGGACGACGAACGCACCCAGCTCGATGCCTTCATCGAGGAATATCGCGGTGCCATCGAGAGGACTCTCGACAGTCTCACCGAGGAACAGGCCCGCCGCCGGCTCGTCCCGTCGGCGACGACGCTGCTCGGGCTGCTCAAGCACGTCACGTGGATGCAGCGGGTGTGGTTCGAGGAATGCGTCGGCGGCACGTCCCGCCGGAAGCTCGGCCTGGTGGGGAGTCCGGACGAATCCTTCCGGCTCTCCGACGACGACACCGTCGCCTCGATCACGGCAGCCCACCGGGAGGCCTGCGCCACGGCCCGGATCGCGGTGGCGGAGCTGCCACTGGACACCGTCGTGACCGGTCACCGGGCAGGACCGCGCACGCTTCGCTGGGTGTACCTGCAAGTTCTGCGGGAACTGGCCCACCATTGCGGCCACGCCGACATCCTGCGCGAACAGGTACTCGCCGACTGAGTTCTAGGCAGAGCTGACGTTCGCGACCCACGTCAGGACGCGGCCGAATCGTGGGCCACGCTGTGCGCGGCGAAGAGCGCGAGCACGGGTAACCCGATGGACCGGGGCGCCTCGTCCTCCGGGCACACCCTGAACCGCGATTTCAAGGCGTTGACCGGCTCTATCCCGACCGAGGTCGGGAAGCCGACCGGGCTCTTTGTTCCGTCAGGCCACCCGACCGGTGGCGGTAGGTTGCAGGCATGACCGCGGTTTCGACGCCCGCCGAGGCGGCTACGAAGTTCACCGGACGAGCCGTCGCCGAGCAGCGCGGGCTGTCGGGCGAGGTGACCGAAGTCGTCCTGGACAGCGGGGACACCGTCGCCGTCAAACGAGGGCACGCCCGGGAAGCAGTGACAGCGGAGGCGGCGGGGCTGCGCTGGCTGAGTGAACCGGACGTGGTGCGCGTGCCCGCGGTGCACGGCAACGACGACGAGTGGCTGGTCACCGAGCTGGTCGGCGGTGGCCGCCCGACGCACCACGCGGCGGAACGGCTGGGACGAGGGCTCGCGGCGTTGCACGCGTCCGGGGCGCCCGCGTTCGGCGCGGCGCCGCCCGGCGGGCCGGTCGACGCGTGGATCGGCCTCGCCCCGATGGAGAACGCGCGCGGGGAGGACTGGCCGCGGTGGTACGCCGAGTATCGCGTGCTGCCTTACCTGCGCCGTGCCGTCGACGAGGGCACTTTGGACGGTGACGAAGCCGCCGCCATCGAACAGGCCTGCGCGCGGCTCCCGAAGGTGGCCGGCCCGGCGGAACCTCCGGCGCGGCTGCACGGCGATCTGTGGAACGGCAACGTGTTGTGGAGTGCCGTCGACGCCTGGCTGATCGACCCGGCCGCGCACGGCGGGCACCGGGAGACCGACCTGGCCATGCTGCACCTGTTCGGCTGTCCGCTGCTCGACCGCGTTCTGGCCGCGTACCAGGAGGTCGCACCGCTCGCCGAAGGCTGGACGGAGCGGATCGGGGCGCACCAGTTGTTCCCGTTGCTGGTGCACACCGTCCTTTTCGGACGGTCCTACGCCGGGCAGGCGGTCGCGGCCGCCAGGGCGGTCGGCTGACCGGACGGGCTCAGCGGGCGACGCGGTCCAGCCATTCGGCGAGCAAGGCGTGCTCGGCCGGGGTCAGCGCGTCCACCGGGTGGTAGAAAGCCGGCTGGGACAAGCCGAACTCGACGTGCAGATCCCAGCCGCGCCGCAGGTCGTCGACCGGGTCGGCGGTTTCCCCCAGTGCGTGTTTCCCGGCGAGATAGCTCTCGAAGCCGTAGGTGGCCACGGCGTCGAGCAGGCCGTCCTTGTCGCCGAAAGCCGGTAGAGCGTGGGCGCCTGCACCCCGGCGGCGGCGCTGACCGCACGCGTGGAGAGCGCGTCGCGGGAGCACACCATGGCACGCGTAGCGATCGTCACCGGCGGATCTCGGGGGATCGGCCGGGAGACCGCGGAGCGGCTGGCGTCCGACGGACCAAGGGCGCAGTCGAGGCGATCACCCTGGTCCTCGCCCGCGAACTGCGCGGCCGCGACATCACCGTGAACGCGGTCGCCCCCGGCCCCACCGCCACCGCGCTGTTCCTCGACGGCAAGGACGAAAAGACCATCGCGGGCATGGCGGCGCAGCCCCCGCTCGAACGCCTCGATACCCCCGGCGACATCGCCGAAGTGGTGTCGTTCCTGGCCGGACCTGCCCGCTGGGTCAACGGGCAGGTCCTCCGCGCCAACGGCGGCATCGTCTGAGTTTCCGTCATCCGGAACCTGAGCACCCACTCACGAGAAGGGTCAGACGACGGTCTCGTCCGAGTCCTCAGTGTCCTCGTCCGACTCTTCGATCTTCCACTTCAGCTGGAACTCGACCTCTTCCTCACCGTCGCCCCGCTCGTGCTCGATCGAGAACTGCGCACGGGCGGGAACGCGGAACCGTTCGCCGGCGATCTGGATGCGGAACGAGGTCTCGGACTCGAGCGCGTCGGCGAGGCGGCGCAGTTTCGCGACGACATCGGCGGTGGAGTAGACGCGTTCGACGTCTCGGGGAGCGGTTCCGGTCACGGTTGCCTCCAGTGTTCGACACCCGGCCGGGCGTCCGTGGCTGTCATTCAATCGTGTGATCGTCGCGCTCTGTCGCCGGGGTCACAGTGCCCGCGCGAGGCGGAAGCCGACGTCGTCGACCCGGAAGGTCGGGTGGCTCCGCCGCCGCACCGAGGCCCGGCAGCTCCAGTGCTCGTCGAACCAGCCGCCACCCCGCAGGACGCGGTACTCGCCGTACACCTCGGCGTCGTAGACGTCCCAGCACCACTCCCAGACGTTGCCCAGCATGTCCTGGAAGCCCCAGCCGTTGGCCGTCTTCTCGCCCACGTCGTGCGCCGACTCCGCCGAGTTTTCGCGGTACCAGGCGATTTCGTCGAGCGGGCCGTAGCGAGGCCCGGTCGTTCCGGCACGGCAGGCGTGCTCCCATTCCGCCTCGGAGGGTAGCCGGAACCCGTTCGCGGAGGGGTCCCACACGACCTCGTCGCGCACCTCGTAGGCCGGGGTCAGGCCCTCGCGTTCGGACAAGGTGTTGCAGAACCGGACGGCGTCCAGCCAGGAGACGTCGACGGCGGGGTGCCGCGCGGTTTCGCCGCTGACCGACGCATACAACTCTCGGGTGACCGGAATCGGCGCGAGCCGGAAGGACGCGACGTCGACAGTCCAGCTTCGCTGCGTACGCCGGTCCGAAACCGTCACTTCTCCCGCCGGCACGGTGATCATTTCCATGGTCCGGCCGATGCTACCCAGACCGGCGGAACGACGGCGATCGCCGCGCTGATCCAGATCGCGTGCCGGTAGTCCGCCGTCGTCTCGGTGACGAACCCGGCGAGCACGGGGCCGAGGAACGCGCCGACGTTGAGCGCGACCGTCGCGAACGAACCGCCGAGCCTCGGCGCGCCGGGAGCCACGTGCATCACCCGTGCCACGAGCGCCGACCCGCAGCCGAACGACAGTCCACCTTGGACGGTCGTCACGACGAACAGGGCGACCGGGTGCACGGCGGTCACCGCCAGCATCGCCCATCCGAGGGGCAGGGCGCACAACGCGAACACCAGACCACGGCGGATTTCCCCGTCACCGACACGACCCGCGACGGTGACCCCGAGGAACGCGCCGACCCCGAAAGCGGCCAGCAGCCCGGAAACCGCTCCGTCCGGAAGCCGCGCGACGTCGGTCGCGATGACCGCGAGGTAGGCGAACGTCGCGAAGGTCGCGCCGTTGACCAACGCGGCGAGGACCATCGCATGTCGCACCGAGCGGGTCTTCAGCTCCCGTGTTTCCTGCTTGAGCGAGACTTCCCGACGATCGGCCGCGTCGGTGGGGGCGGAGCGGAACACCAGCACCAGTGCGGGCAGGCACAACCCGGCGACAGCCCAGAAGGCCGACCGCCAGCCGGCGAGGTCACCCAGCGCCGCTCCGGCGGGCACGCCCGCGACACACGACAGCGTCACGCCCGCCAGCAGGACCGCGGTCGCCCGCGCCTGCTTTCCGGGTGGTGCCAACGCGGCGGCGACGGGCATGGCGACGGCGAGGAATCCGGCGTTGACGACGGCGGCGACGATCCGGGTGCCGAACAGCACCGGGAAACTCGTCGTGAGCGCGCCGACGACGTGCACCACGATGAACGCGGCCAGGAATCCGGCCAGTGCCCGGCGGCGTGGCCACCGCGCGCTGAGCACGGCCATGGCGGGCGCGCCGATGATCATCCCGACGGCGTAGGCCGACGTCAGCGCCGCGGCGGCACCCACCGGGACCGAGAGGTCACCGGCGATGCCCGGGACGAGCCCGGACGCCATGAATTCAGAGGTGCCTTGCGCGAAAACGGCAAGGCCGAGGACGTACACGAACAGAGGCAACGGACGACTCCCAAGACGAAGATGAGCAGGAGAAGCCGTGCGACGGACAGGAAAAACCGGCCGGACGCACGGAACAGCGCTCCGGTCACGGGGAAGCGAGATCGACCGATATGCCTAACGGCCGGGCGCGACGACTCGCCGCCGGATGACCGGCGGCCGCGCTCTGTCCGACTCGGGGCTCGTCACAGGACGCAGAATACACACCGCCCGCGTTCCGCGTACCGGAACGCTTTCGTTGCCCACCTGAATAAAGCCGAGTAATGCGTTTTGACCTGCGGTTTTCGTGATTATTTCGGTACTGTGAACCGATCTTCGCTTCCGTTAACCTCGAACCATGATTCCCACAGTTGTCTGGGGTACAGGCAACATCGGTCGCGCCTCCATCCGGGCCGTCGATGCGCATCCGGCGTTGGAACTCGCGGGGGTGCTCGTACACGATCCCGCGAAGGTCGGCCGCGACGCCGCCGCGCTCGCCGGCATCGACGGTGAACTGGGTGTCGCGGCGACCGATGATGTCGAAGCCGTCCTCGGGGTGGGCCCACGGGCCGTGGTCTACGCGGCGTCCGGCGATATCCGGCCGGCCGACGCCCTCGCCGACATCGTCCGCGCGATCCGCGCGGGCGCGGTCGTGGTGACGCCGGCCCTCTACGCGCTGTACGACCAGCGCAACGCGCCCGAAGAACTGCGGGAGCCCGTGCTCACCGCGATCGCCGAGGGCGGTGGCTCGCTGTTCGTTTCGGGGGTCGATCCCGGTTGGGGCAACGATGTGCTGCCGCTGCTGATCAGCGGGCTCGGCACCACCGTGGACGTGGTCCGCTGCCAGGAGATCTTCGACTACTCCACCTACGACCAGCCGGATTCGGTCCGCTACCTGGTCGGCATGGGGCAGCCGATGGACTACCAGCCGCCGATGCTGGCGCCCTCGGTCCCGACGATGGTGTGGGGCGGCCAGGTGCGCCTGATCGCCCGGGGACTCGGCGTCGAAGTCGACGAGATCCGCGAGACGCTCGATCGCCGTCCGCTCGAGGAAACCGTGACCACCCGGGCGATGGGTGACTTCGAGGCGGGCACCCAGGGCGCGGTGCGGTTCGAAGTGCAGGGCATCGTGGACGGCGAACCCCGCATCGTCATCGAGCACGTCACTCGCATCCACCCGTCGTGCGCGCAGGACTGGCCGACACCGCCCAGTGGCGACGGAGCACACAGGGTGATCATCGAAGGCCGCCCCAGGATCGAGGTCTCGATCGAGGCCACCGACGAGGGCGAGAACCGCTCCGCCGGCGGGAACGCGACCGCGGTCGGCAGGCTGGTCGGTGCCATCGACTGGCTCACGGACGCCAAACCCGGCCTCTACGACGCACTCGACGTCCCGTTGCGACCGGCGGCAGGCAAGCTCGGAAGGAGCGTGCGATGAACATCGACATCCCGGAGGGCAAGGACCCGATCGGCTACGTCTGGGGTGAGATGGTGCCCGGTATCGGCATCGCCGCGTCGAAACTTTCCCTGGCGGTCTACTCGCACACCACCCTCGGGCTGCGCGAGTTCGAGGCGGCGAGGCTGCGGATCGCGCAGATCAACGGCTGCGTCTTCTGCCTGGACTGGCGGACCGACCGCGACGGAGTGAAGGTCGAGGAGGAGTTCGCCGACGCCGTCACCGAATGGCGGACCACCGAGGCGTTCGACGAGCGGACCCGGCTGGCCGCCGAATACGCCGAACGCTACGCGCTCGACCACCACGGCATCGACGAAGATTTCTGGAAGCGGATGGGGGAGCACTACACTCAGCAGGAAATCGTGGAACTGAGTATGAGCATCGGTTCCTGGCTCGCCTTCGGGCGGCTGAATCACGTTCTGGGAATCGACACCGTCTGCGTCCTGCCGAAGTTTTAAGAAAGGGCGCGGCTCCACACGCTCGTGAAGGGCGCTTTCCCCGCATCGCATGCGGGGAAAGCACCCTCCACCTCTGCCACGGCCACGCAACTAGAGGATCGTCATAGATCGGTGGCGACGATCTTTTCGATGTTCCGTTCCGCCAGCGCGGTAATGGTGACGAACGGGTTGACGGTCGTATTTCCGGGAATCAGCGAGCCGTCGATCACGTAAAGCCCCGGGTACCCCTGGAGCCGTCCGTAGTTGTCGGTCGCCTTGCCCAGCACCGCGCCGCCGAGCGGGTGGTAGGTGAGATGGTCGCCCCAGATCTTGTAGACACCGAAAAGGTCGGTCCGGTAGATCGTCCCTTCCTTGGAATTGATCTTGTCGAAGATCGTCTTCGCCATGGTGATCGAGGGCTGTTTCCACGCGGTCTGCCAGTTGAGGTCGACCTTGTTCGCACCGGCGTTCCAGGAGAACGCGGCCCGGTTGGGGTTCTTCGTGATCGACAGGTAGAAGGACGCGAACGTCTCGATCCCGGTCGGCAGCGGGGCGACCTCGGCGAACGCGCCGCCCGCCGCCCAGTTGTCGATGCCGGCGGTGGGGATGGACGACTGCAGCGCACCTGTGGCGTCCCACATGTGGTTCGCGCGGCCGCACATGACGTTTCCGTTGTCGCCCCAGCCTTTGCCGACTTCGCCGTTGAGGTTCGGCAGTGCGCCGGTGGCCTTCAGCTTGACTAGCAGTTTGCTGGTGCCGACACTGCCCGCGGCGAAGAACACCTTGCCCGCGGTCACGGATTTGGTCGCGGTCACCGCGCCACTGGTGTTGAGCTGTTCCATCACCACGGTGTAGCCGCCGCCGGAAGCCGGAGTGACCGACGTGACGCGGTGCAGCGTGGAGATGGACACCCGACCGGTCGCCCGGATCCGCGGAAGATACGTCTGCTGCAACGACTTCTTGCCGTGGTTGTTGCCGTACAGGATCTCTCCGGCCAGCGCGGACCTCGTCGCGGTGCCCGCCTGTTCCTTCTTCATGTAGTCCCAGTCGTACACGTCGGGGACGAACATGAACGGGAAACCTGAGCGCTGCGCGTGTTTCCGGCCGACCCGGGCGTACTGGTAGCACTCGGCCGTCTCGAACCAGTTCTGGTCGATGGCGGCGACGCCGAGGCCCGCGTTGGCACGCGGGTAGTAGACGCCGTACATCTCGTCGGCGTTCACCGTGGGCAGGACGGTGCCGAAGTTCTCCCGTTTGGGCGTGACCGCCATCCCGCCGTTGACCAGCGAACCGCCGCCGACGCCGCGGCCCTGGTAGACGGTGATCCCGCTGAACTCCTCGGCGTCGAGTATCCCGGTGTAGCGCGGGACGTCCTTGTCGATCGGGAAGCCGAGGAAGTTGCTCAGCGGCTGTTTGGTCCGGGTCCGTAGCCAGAAGGAACGGTAGTCCGGGGTGGTGGTGTTGGCGAAGACCTTGCCGTCCGTGCCCGGGGTGTCCCAGGCCATCCCCAGTTCGACGAGGTGGACGTCGACACCCGCTTCGGCGAGCCGGAGGGCGGCGACGCAGCCGCCGTAGCCGGAGCCGATGACCAGTGCCGGGATTTGTGCCGCGTCGGCGATCGAGCCTCTCGCGGACGGACTGTTCTCCTGCGTGGCGAATGCGGTTCCACCCAAGGCCGCAGCCCCCAAGATAGAACCGGTTCCTGCGATGAAAACGCGGCGCGATAACTGGCCAGAAGCGCTACTCCGCATGGTTTCGTCGCTCATGTGATCTTCCTCGCCTTTGAGGTATTTAGAACAAGTTATACCTGCGGTCCTGACGAGTGGCAATGAAAGTGAGGATTCTTTTCTTCCGGTTTGGGCCAGGTAGCCGGACATCGGGACGTCGGATGGGCCACTATGTACGGCTGTGGAGTCCACTCGAGTTGATCGCTGGCTGTGGGCCGTCCGGCTGACCAAGACACGTCCGGACGCCGCCGCGGCGTGCCGTGGCGGGCACGTCCGGGTCAACGGCAAGCCGGCCAAGCCCGCGACCACCGTCGTCGCCGGTGACGAGGTGCGCGCGCGGGTCGGCGACACGACCCGGATCCTGGAAGTGACGCGGGTGATCCAGAAACGCGTCGGTGCTGTCGACGCGGCGACGTGTTTCCTCGACCGGACGCCCCCGCCGCCGCCCGAGTCCGCGACGCCGGTCGCGCGGCGCGACCGTGGCGCCGGGCGACCGACGAAACGGGAACGCCGGGTGCTCGACCAGTTCCGGTCCGGACAGGATTGAGCCGTCCGGGTTCGGCAACCTTGAGTATCGATCTCCTCACGTTCACATACATGGACACTGTTCACATCTGTTGACGTGTGACAGGGACGTGAACTATAAAGGCTGAGTCCGGGTGTACACGCCGCAACACCTACCGTCAGTTCGTCACGGAGGTTTCGGGTGTCCCGAAAAAGTCCTCTTCGTCGTGCCGCCATCCCGGCGATCGTCGCCGCGGTCGCGACCACGGCACTCCTGCAGATACCGCCCGATCCGGCGGACGCCGCGCCGGGTCCAGGCGCGCTGAGCGGCCTCGATCTCGGCGCGGCCAACCGTCGTGCGCCCGTCACGGGGCTCTACGACTGGTCCAAGGCCGGCTATCGCGGCGAGGCCGCGTTGCCGGGCTCCGCGGAAGTGAACCCCGGCGCCGCTTGCCAGGTCACGCCGGCCGAGCTGGCTGGCCAGTACAACGTCAAACCCGACGACGGCGCCGACGACACGAACGGCGTCCAGGCGGCGATCGACAGCATCAAGTCCGCCTGTTCGCCGTCCGGGAGCTACACCAAACTGAGCACGATCACCTTCCCCGCCGGGCGTTTCGACGTCACGCACGAGATCCACGTCGACGCCGACTATCTGATCCTGCGTGGTGCGGGCAAGGACGCGACGAAGTTCGTCTACCGGCCCGACGTGAACACCGCCTACGACACCCTCACCCCGGACGGTTCCGACTGGGACGAGGACGGGATGACCTCGGGCGCCGGCAAGGGCGGCTGGCTGTGGCCTGGCCGCGGGTTGTTCCGCGTTCAGTCCAGGGGAGTGAACGCGGCCTACGCGAGCGACTACGCCTCGGCTCCCGCCAACCGCAAGGACATCTTCGAGGGCACGGTCAACGTCCACTGGAAGGCCGGGGTGAAGCTCCGCGGCAAGCCGGGCGACACCGCGTTCGCGGCGAAGATGGGGGACAAGGTGGTCCATCTCGCGAGTAGCGGCGCCTTGACCTCGCTGGCCGCCGGCAACCTGGTCAACATCCGCGCGGCCAACTCGCTCAAGTTCTACGAGCAGCAGAAGGCGACCCCGACCGCGTTCCCCTTGCTGAACATGCACATGCGCCAGCAGATCTTCACGATCACGGCGCTCGACACCGCCGCGCGGACCATCACCCTCGACAAACCGCTCGAGTACGACGTCCCGGTGACGTCCACTTCGGACGGTTCGGCGCCGATCGACGGCACCACGTATGACTCGAAGGCGGCTCCGCTGGTCGACCCGGTCCTCGGTGTCGGGTTCGAGAACCTCGGTTTCACCCAGGACATGCCGGGCCTGAACCCGGCGGACGCGAACAACAACTACGGGAACATGGCGCCTGCGGCGGAAATGCACGGCATCGTGTTCAAGTGGGCGGCGAACTCGTGGGTCCGCGGCATCCGCGCGGAGATGACCGGATCGCACCCGATCGTCACGGAGGAGGCCAAGAACCTCCAGATCGTCGACAACGAACTCAGCGGCTCGTGGAACAAGGGCAAGGGCGGCAACGGCTACTTCCGCGGTTCGCGGGTCTGGGACTCGCTCTACGCCGGGAACACCTCGACGTTATTACGCCACTTCACCTTCCAGTGGTCCGCCGCGGGCAACGTGGTGATCGGCAACTCCTTCGACTCCGACCTGAACCTGCACGGCGGCTGGGAACGCAACAACCTCTTCGAGCTCAACACCGTCAAGGTTCCTTACGCGCACCGCTCCGGGAACTGCCGGGCCAACTGCGGCGAGGAAGGCGGTGGTGGGCCCGACGACTCGAACTGGTTCCCGATCTGGTGGGGCGCGGGCAAGAAGGCCGTCAAATGGTCCGGCGGTTCCGGCTACCGCAACGTCTTCTTCAACAACGCCATGACGAAGCAGCTGGCGACCGGCGGACCGTATAACGACTTCTACGCCGACCGGCACCGCGTCTACAACTTCGGCTGGGACGGTTCCGCGTACAAGCACCTCGACGTCGGCGGTACCCCGATCGAGGACTGGGCGAAGAACGAGCAGCGGGACTACACCGGGGGACACGGGGTCGACGCGACCAAGACCGACGCCGCGTCGTCGCTGTTCCTGAAGTCCGTCGACGGGACCCCGCCGTCCTCGTCGACGGGCCAGAGCAGCACCCCGACCAGCACGACCACGACGACATCCATCCCGACCTCCACGACCACGCCGAACCCCGGCGCGTGCCTGACGGCGGCGTTCGCCCGCAAATCCGTGTGGGACAGCGGTTACGGCGGCGGCTTCACCGTCACCAACACCTGCTCGGCCGCGGTGAGTTCGTGGGCGGTCGAGTTCGATCTGCCGGCCGGGACGACGATCAGCAGTTCCTGGAGCTCGGTGCTGACCAGGACAGGCCAGCACTACCGGTTCGGGAACGCGGCCCACAACGGAAACGTCAAAGCCGGTGGCACGACGACCTTCGGCTTCAACGCCGCCGGTCAAGGACTCCCTGTCACCTGCACGATCGCGGGAACGAAGTGCGGAGGAACGGAATGACGAGGAAACGACTGCTCGCGGTGATCGCCGCCGCGACGTCGGCGGCGGGGCTGTTCGGCGCCGTCGTCACGGCGGAGGCGGCCGCGCCCAGCCTGGCCGCCAACCCTCCGGCAGGAGACGTCGTCGACGTCGGCACCGCGGCCGAACTTCAAGCCGCGCTGGCCGTCGCGGGCCCGGGGCAGACCATCCGGCTGGCCGCCGGGACCTATCGGGGTTCTTTCGTGGCCACGAAACCCGGGACCGCGAGCGCGCCGATCACGGTGACCGGACCGTCCACCGCCGTCCTGATCAACGACGGGCCGTCGGGCACCGCACCCTCGTGCCCGGCGCCGACGGCGGGCTGGGACTCGGGATACGGGCTCTGGCTGTACGGCGCGCCTTACTGGCACCTCAAGGGTTTCACCGTGCAGGAGTCGAAGAAGGGGATCGTCGCGGACGATTCCCATCACACGGTGATCGACGGCGTGCGCGTCCACCACATCGATGAGGAGGCCGTCCACTTCCGGCGTTCGTCGGCCGACAGCGTGATCCGCGATTCCACGATCAGTCACACCGGTCTCGTGCAGGCGGGTTACGGCGAAGGCGTCTACCTCGGCTCGGCGAACTCGAACTGGGCGTGTCACGGGAATTCGGGTGGCGTGGACCGTGGTGACCGGATCCAGGTACTGAACAACCACATCGGCCCGTACGTCGCGGCGGAGGGGATCGATGTCAAGGAAGGCACCGCCGACGGCGTCATCCGGGGCAACACCTTCGACGGCCGAGGGATCTCCGGCCAGAACTCGGCCGATTCCTGGGTCGACGTCAAGGGATTCGGCTACGTCATCGACGACAACACCGGCACGTTCACCTCACCGGGAACGTTCGTCAACGGCTACGAGACGCACAACCCCGGCACCACACCGTCGTTCCCCAACGGCTGCGGGAACACCTGGCGGGGCAACAAGTCCGACCTCGGCGGTGTGGGCCAGTACGCCATCAAGATCACGTCGACGTCGAAATGCCCGGGCCGGCCGAACGTCGTCTACTCGTCCAACACCGTTTCGAGGGCGGTGAACGGGCTGACCAACATCCCCGTCACGCCTTGACGGACGCCGGTGGCGGCGAGCCCGTACCGGGACTCGCCGCCTCCGGTGGATCAGGACTGCGCGGCGGTGACGGTGTGCCGCAGCAGCAGCGACGTCGTGACCGGGCCGACGCCGCCGGGGACCGGCGTGATCGAGCCGGCGATCGCCTCGACGGCGGCTTGGTCGACGTCGCCGACGAGGCCGCCTTCCGGCGTCGGGTTGGTGCCGACGTCGATCACCACTGCGCCGGGCTTGACGTGGTCCGCGCCGATGAAGTGCGCGCGGCCGACGGCCACGACCAGGACGTCCGCGGTCTTCGTGACCGCGGCGAGGTCCTTGGTGCGCGAGTGGCAGACGGTCACCGTCGCGTGCTCGCCGAGCAGCAGCAGCGCGGCGGGCTTGCCGACCACGGTCGAGCGGCCGACGACGGCCACCTGGGCGCCGGACAGGGCGACCTGCTCGCGCTTCAGGATCTCCAGCACGGCGGCGGCGGTGGCGGGCGCGTAGGTGGACAGGCCCGCGGCGAGGCGGCCGAGGCTGACCGGGTTGGCGCCGTCGACGTCCTTGCCCGGGGCGATGTGCGCGCCGACGTCGTCGAGCGTCACACCCTCGGGCAGCGGGGTCTGGCAGATGATGCCGTGGACCGAGGGGTCCGCGGACAGCTTGTCGAGTTCCTGGGTGACGTCCTCGCCGGTGGGCTTCTCCAGCGTGACCACACGGCAGTCGACGCCGACCTTCTTCGCGGCCCGCTCGATCGAGCGCACGTACCAGGCGGTGGCGTCGTCGTCGGTCGGCACGAGCACGGCCAGCGTCGGGGCGGTGCCCGATTCGCGCAGTTTGGCGGCCGTTTCGGTGACCTCGGCGGTGATGGCGGCGGCGATCGCTCGCCCGTCGATCAGCGTCATCGGGCGATCCTTTCGCGGACCTGGGCGACGAGCGCGTCGGCGCGCCCGGCGGCCGCGGTGTGCTCGGCGAGGCGGGCTTCGGTCTCCTTGCGCAGCTGCTCGTCCGACATCGACGCGAGGTTGACCTCGACGTTGACCACGGCGGACTCGAGCGCGGACCTGGCGGACGAGGCCGCGACCGCGATGTCGGAGATGACGTTGGTGTTGGCGCCTTCGAGGATCGAGGCGGCGACGTCGATGACCTCGGCGGCGAGGGCGGCCGTGCGCAGCGGGACGTCGGCGGCGCCGACCAGGGCGGCCTGGATCGCGGCGCTGCGGGCCTGCTTCTCTTCGTCGGTCGCCTTCGGCAGCTTGTACGTGGCGACCACGGCGTCGAACGCGGCGGCGTCGTCGGCGGCCAGGCCGAGCGCGCGACGGCGGAGGTCTTCGGCCTTGCCGAGCGCCTCGGTCATGCTCTCTTCGTACTGGGCGTACTTCGGCTTGCCGATGGTCAGGTTGCAGACCATGGAGACCAGGGCGGCACCGACCGCGGCGTTCATCGCGGCGCCCGCGCCACCGCCGGGCGTCGAGGCCTTCGAAGCCAGCTCATCGAGCCACTGACCGACCGGTTGAGCCTCCACGCGATGTTCCCTTCCCGCTGGTTCTGCCGTCGCGCCGAAGCCTACCCGGGGGTTCGCGGACGTCCTGAAGGCCACCTTCGCGACGATCACCGTCGGCGAAGATGGCCTTCAGTCAGCGGTCACGCCCGCAGGTACTCCTCCCAGGTGCGCTTCGGCGAGACGGCGGGGCCGTCGTCCGAACCGCGGCCCGCGAGGCCGTTGTAGCCGAGGTAGTAGTCCCCGGCCTGGTGCTGCGCACCGGACGACAGGTCCGGGTCGGACAGCCCGATGGCGTGGATGTGGTAGGCGAAGCCCTGGGCCGGAGTCCGGACCCAAGCCGCGAAGCCCACCTGACGCAGCTTCCGCGCGACGTCGGTCCGCGTGGCCGAAGACATGCCCTCGACGCCGATGTCCAGCGCGCCACCACCGTCGTGTGTACCGGCCGAAGCGCCGACGCCGCCGGGGTTGTACGACCCCTGGGTGATGGTGAGCTGCCTGCCGAGCAGACCCTCCGCCTTCACCAGCATCGCCTTGGTCCGGGTGTTCATCGTCTTGCCGTGGTAGGTCAGCCGGCTACCCGCGGAAACCGCCGCCGTGACGGTGTACCGGTCGGCGCCCAGCTTCTCGAGCGACGTCTTGCCCGGCAGGCCGGAGGCGTCGATCCCGGTGTACCCCAACGACTTCTGGTAGCTGGAGTACGCGGTGATCGTCGTCGTGCCGAAATGGCCGTCGACGTACTGCTGGGCGAGCAGCCCCTTGGCGGCCAGCGCCTGCTCGACGAGCAGCACGCTGTCCTTGGCACCCGGCGTCAGGGCGCTGTCGGCCCGGCGCGGGTCGATCTGCGCGGCCTTGAGCACCGCTTCCATGCTCGCCGTGGGCAACGCGGCCGCGGTCACCTCGGCGTCGGCCGGTGCGGCCACGCCTAAGGAGAGCGCGGTCGCTGTCGCGAGCACGGCTACCTTGGTCAACAATTCGTTGCCTCCTGAACGTATTCCGGATCGTCCGGTCAGCATGATCAGGATGAGTACAAGGTCCGTACAAACGAATGTTTCTCAGGTACCGGTCGGGCCGGTCACGAAGGCGGCGACCGAATCGGACAAGACGCGGCAATCGGGATCGTCGAGGTGTTTGCCGGCCTCCTGCTCGAGCGGGCGCAGCCGATCTCGCGTGCGTACCGATTTGAGCACTTCGGCGGCTTCGATCGCCTCGGTGCCCACGGCGAGCGCTTCGTCGCTGTCGCCGTCGAGCAAATGGTTCGTCGCCAGCATGATCAGGCACAGCGACCGGCTGCGCGCCATTCCGGGGCCGTATCCGCGGACGGCCTTGACGAGTGCGGAGATGGCCAGGCCGATGTGCCGCCCGCCGGCGCGCAACGCGAGATCCGTGTGGACCGAACCCGCCATGGCGGAGACGTCGATGTGGGTGAAGAACCTCGCCCAATCGGGTGGACTTGACTCATCCCTTTCGGCGAATTCCTCGCGTGCTCGGTCGAGTAGCCCGACGGCCAGGTTCGCTTCGCCTTTCTTGGCGTAAGCCCAGCTCTGGTTCGCGCTCAGGATGCTGGCGGCGAGCTTCGAGCCGGACCGCCGTGCGGCCAATTGGCCCAGCTGGAACTGGGCAAGGGCATCGTCCGGAGTTCCGTTGTGCAGATGGATCCGGCCGCGCCGGTAGTGGATATTGGCGGCCAGTTCGTCGTTTTCGCCGTTGGCGGCGAGAGCGAGCGCGAGATCGAGATGATGGTGCGCCGAGCCGACGTGCCCGCTGTCGAAACAGGTCCACCCGGCGAGGTTGTGCAGGTCAGCGACCGCGGAGAAAAGCCTGGCACGCAGTGGTTTCGAGATCGACATCGCGAGCATTCGGTGGCCGCGATGGATCCGCACCACGACGGCGTCGCGGCACATGCCTCCGCCGCTTTGGTAATCGACCGAGCGAAGTGCCTTGGTCTGCGTTTCCAGTGCTTCGACTTCGCAGATCCCCACTCGGTCGGGAGCGGGGTCGCGAGTCGTGAATTCAGGATCTGTCATGGTCACTAACCCCTGACGTAACCCCAGCTCGACATTCGTGACCTGAAAGCTTAACTCCGGTCGAGAGGCCTCGCGAGTGTTCACGCCAGAACGTCAACGCACACTCGGGTATGAAGACAGGTACCCGTACGTGTGTCGCTCCGGCGGAACCCGGCGCAACCTGATAGGACATCCAGTGGACGCCGAAAGGTCGAGACCCACATGGTGCTACGTACTACTTCACCACCCTCGCGAGCCCATCTTCGGCTGGTTTCCTCGGGGGACGTGGGCATCGCACCTCCGTCAGGCCGGGACCGGTACCTCGAGATCGCGGACCGGCGGCTGGCCGCGATCCTCGCCGCCGAAGACGTGGCCGAGCAGCACGGGATGAGCGCGCACACCCGCACCACCTGCTACGTGCACCGATGCTGGATGCACCAGTGCATCTCCGATCCGCTGCACGTCCTGGTCGTCACCGGGCACCGGTGGTGCCGCCGCTGCGACCGCACTGTCGACGTCGAGGTCGACGAGACCTCCCCGGGTTCGGTCGAGCTCTACTGCGACGGCTGCGGCGTCCCGCCGGACACGGTCGCGAACCGCGAGGTGCTTTTCGCCTGCCGGACCAGCCTCGTCGCCATGCTCGGCGGTGAGGCGTCGACCTTGTACGTGGTGCCGGACAGCTGGAACCCGGACTGGTCTGACTGAGCGAACGGCTCCTCCCGTGCGTTGACCGCTCGTTCCGCGCGTCCGTACGGTTCACGGGTGGGTAGTGCGGCCGTAACAGGCGGTCCGGGCAACCTGCCCGCCGGAACCACGAGCTTCGTGGGGCGTGAGAAGGACGTCACCGAAGTCGAAAGACTGCTGTCCAAAGCCAGGCTGGTGACCCTGACCGGGGTCGGCGGCGTCGGCAAGACCCGGCTGGCCGTGCAGTCCGCCGCCCTGCTGCGGCACGCCTTCCCCGACGGGGCCTGGTTCGTCGAACTCGCCGATCTCTCCGACCCGGCTCTGCTGGCCCATACCGTGCTGGAGGCGCTGAGCGTTCGGGACGACACGGACCGGGAGAAGGCGGGAGTGCTCGCGGATCACCTGCGGGAGCGCCGGATCCTGGTGATCCTGGACAACTGCGAGCATCTGATCGAGGCCTGTGCCGCCTCGGCGGACGCGTTGCTGCGGGCGGCGCCGGGTCTCCGTTTTCTCGCCACCAGCAGGGAACGGCTCGGGATACCGGGGGAGCATCTCTGGCAGGTCGCGCCGCTGTCGCTGCCCGATCCGCTGGTCCCGCTGCTGCCGGAGGCGTGGCGCGCCTATCCCGCGATGACGTTGTTCGCCGAACGCGCGGCGGCGATCGAGCCGGGATTCGCCGTCACGGACGAGAACCAGGACCTCGTCGCGCGTGCTTGTCTTTCGCTGGCGGGGATTCCGCTGGCGATCGAACTGGCCGCGGTGCGCGTCCGGCTACTTTCGCTCGTCGAGCTCGCGACCCGGCTGGAAGGCGGTTTCCCCTTGCCGGCCAGGGGAGAACGCGGCGGCCCGCCGCGGCATCGGACGCTCCTGGCCGCGGTGGAGTGGAGCCATGACCTGTGCGGGCCAGCGGAGCGGCTCCTCTGGGCGCGTGCATCGGTCTTCGGCGGTGGCTTCACCTTGTGCGCGGCCGAAGCCGTCTGCGCGGACGGCGGGCTGCCCGCGGGGTCGGTGCTCGGGCACCTGGCCGAACTGGTGGACAAGTCGGTCCTGCTCTGCGAACGCGACGGTGACAAGGCGCGATACCGGCTGTTGGAGCCGCTTCGGCAGTACGGCAGGGCGAGACTCCAAGACCTGGGCGACGAGGACGTCGTCCGTCGTCGTCATCGCGACTACTACCTCGCGCAGGCCGAGCGGAGCGAGAAGGAGTGGTTCGGGCCGAAGCAGGCGGAGATCTTCGCGCGTACGCGCCTCGAACACGCGAACCTGCGCGCCGCGCTGGAATTCTGCGTCGCCACGCCGTCCGAAGCCGTGATCGGGCTGAAGCTCGCGGCCACGCTGTGGTTCTACTGGGCGGGTTGCGGTGTGCTGGCGGAAGGGCGGTATTGGCTCGACCGCGTCCTCGAAGCCGCCCCGGAACCCGGTGAAGGCCGGTTGAAAGCGTTGTGGGTCAACGGGTATGTCTCGACGCTGCAAGGCGACGTCCCGCGCGCGGTGACGTTGCTGGGGGAGTGCCGGAAGCAAGCGGGCGAAGTGGGCGACGAGGCGGCGCTCGCCTACGCGGTCCATCGCCTGGGCTGCAACGCGCTGATCGGTGACGACATCGGCTACGCGAAGGAACTGTTCGACGAGGCTCGGACCCGTTACCGGCGGCTGGGCGAGATGAACGGCAACGTGCTGCTGGCCGGGATCGAGATGGCGATCGCGGCGATGTTCCTCGGCGAACTGGACGAGGCCGCGGCGTTGTGCGACGAGGCACGCGCGGTCGGGGCCGCACACGGCGAGGAATGGGCCTACGCCTACGCGATCTACGTGCTGGCGCTCGTTTCGCTGCACCGCGGTGAGTTCGACGTGGCGATCGGCTGTGCGCGCGACTGCCTGCGGATCAAGCGCACGTTCGACGATCTGCTCGGCATGGTGCTGGCGATCGAGGTGCTCGCGTGGACCGAAGCGGCGCTCCGGCACTGGGTGCGCTCGGCGACCCTGCTCGGCTGTGCACGGCGGATCTGGCGGTCGGTCGGTTATCCGATGTTCGGTTCGAGGTACTTCGGCGCCCCGCACGGCGAATGCGAGGCCCGGACCCGTGAGGCGCTCGGGGCCGGCCGGTACGCGGCGTTGTCGCGGCGCGGCGGCGAGTTCACCCTCGACGAGGCTGTCACGTACGCGCTCGATGACACTGAGACGGAGGACATCGCTCCCACCGGCGACATCGAGACGGTCTTGACCGACCGCGAGCACGAGGTCGCGGTCCTGATCACCGAGGGGCTGTCCAACCGCGAGATCGCCGGCCGGTTGGTGATCTCACGCCGGACGGCCGAGGGGCACGTGCATCGCATCCTCCGGAAGCTGGGTGTCGACTCACGGGCCAGGATCGCGGCCTGGATGATCCAGGCGGCGGTGCGCGGTGGGCGGAACGGCCGAATCCCGCAGGACCGTCAGGAGTAGTCAGTGGTTTGGACCACCACTGTTACCGAAGCGTGATCTGGACATATCGCACGGGCGGTTACTTTGTTGTTGCGCGCAACGAATTCCCTCGCCCGTGGATTTCCAACGCCGGAGGTGTCACGACGTGAATCGGACCTTTGTGCAGCTCAAACGGCGGAAAGGGGTTCGGGGCGCGCTCGCCCTCGGCCTCTCCGCCCTCCTGATCGCCGCCGGACTCGGCGGAGCCGCCACCACCGCGGCCGCCGCGGACTACAGCCAGAGCGCCGCCTCCCTCAACGCGACGCAGGCGCAGATCTCGTTCACGCCGGCGGCCACCGCCCTCTACGTCGACATCCACTACACCGGCGTGCCCGGACAGGGTCAGCAGAACGTCCGCATGACCAACAGCGGCGGCACGTGGCGGCACACGGTCGGTTCGCTCAGCACCGGCACGGTGCTCGACTACTGGTTCACCTACGAGAAGAGCGGGCCGCAGTACGACACTCCGCACTTCGGCTACACCCACGGCGGCAGCGGCACGACCGTCGCCACGCCCACCTTCGATCCACCCGGCGGGACCTATCCGAGCGCCCGCTCGGTGACGTTGTCGACAGCGACCGCCGGTGCGGCCATCCGGTACACGGTGGACGGTTCCACGCCGACCGCGTCGTCCACTTTGTACAGTGGGCCGATCACGGTCTCTTCGTCCTCCACGGTTTCCGCGATCGCGCTGAAGTCCGGCTCGGCGAACTCGCCGGTGACGTCGGCGAGCTACACGATCGGTTCGACGCAGGGAACCTGTCCGGCCCAGGCCGAGATCCCCGACTTCGGCCCGAACGTGCGGATCTTCGACCCGGGCATGTCGGCCCAGTCGATCCAGACCCGGCTGGACGCGGACTTCAACGCGCAGAAGGACACCCTGACCGCGCAGTTCACCGAACGCCGCTACGCCCACCTGTTCAAGCCCGGTGTGTACAGCGGCATCCACGACGACGTCGGCTACTACACCTCTGTCGCGGGTCTCGGGCAGAACCCGGGCGACGTCGTCATCAACGGTGACGTGACCGTCGACGCCTTCAACGCGTCGGACCAGGGACACGCGCTGCAGAACTTCTGGCGCTCGGCGGAGAACCTGGCCATCGTGCCGAGCAGTGGTGCGAACCGCTGGGCCGTCGCGCAGGCCGCGCCGTTCCGCCGGATGGACATCCGCGGCGGGCTGAACCTGTTCCCGGCCAGCTACGGCTTCGCCAGTGGCGGGTACACCGCGGACAGCAAGGTCTCCGGTAAGTCCGCGTCGATCTCGCAGCAACAGTGGTACACCCGTGACTCCAGCTATGGCAGCTGGGAAGGCGGCGTGTGGAACATGGTGTTCTCCGGGACGAACGGTGCCCCGCCGAACACCTTCCCGAACCCGCCGGAGACCACGCTCGGCACCACGCCGGTCTCGCGCGACGTCCCGTATCTCTACGTCGACGGTTCCGGCAAGTACCGGGTGTTCCTGCCTTCCCTGCGCACCAACGCCTCCGGCCCGAGCTGGGCGAACGGCAGCACTCCCGGCAGTTCCCTGCCGATGAGCCAGTTCTACGTCGTCAAGGCGGGAGACACCGCCTCGTCGATCAACACGGCGTTGTCCCAGGGCTGCAACCTGTTCTTCACGCCCGGCGTCTACCACCTCAACCAGACGCTGAACGTGAACAAGGCCAACACCGTCGTCGTCGGCATCGGCTACCCGACCCTGGTGCCCGATGGCGGGATCGACGCGATGCGCGTCGCCGACGTCGACGGCGTCCGGCTCAAGGGCCTGCTGTTCGACGCCGGCACGACCAACTCGCAGGCGTTGCTCACGGTCGGCCAAGCCGGCGCGACGGCGAACCACTCGGCCAACCCGACGACGCTGCAGGACGTGTTCTTCCGCATCGGCGGACAGATCGCGGGCAAGGCGACCACCAGCCTGATCGTCAACAGCCGTGACACGATCATCGACCACATCTGGGCCTGGCGAGCCGACCACGGCAACCCGGGGACGTACGGCTGGACGATCAACACCGGCGACACGGGTGTGATCGTCAACGGCGACAACGTGCTGGCGACCGGCCTGTTCGTCGAGCACTACCAGAAATACCAGGTGATCTGGAACGGCCAGAACGGCCGGACGATCTTCTTCCAGAACGAGATCCCCTACGACGTCCCGAATCAGGCAGGGTGGAAGAGTCCCAACGGGCTCGACGGGTACGCCGCCTACAAGGTGGGGGACAACGTGACCACGCACGAGGCGTGGGGCCTGGGCAGCTACTGCTTCTTCAACGACAACCCGGCGGTGAACCTCTACCACGCGTTCGAGGTGCCGAACCGCTCCGGCGTCCGGTTCCACAACATGGTGACGGTCTCGCTGAACTACAAGGGGACCATCACCCACGTGATCAACGACGCCGGGGCGGTGACTCCACCGGGGACGACGCCGAGCAACCTGGTGAGCTACCCGTAGGCGCCACTCACGACCCGCCATTAGAGGACTAATCGCGGAGACTGTATAACGCCCTATTCAGCCAAGCGGGACGCTCGCGGCTCGCCGCGGTCGTCCCGCTTGGCTAGGCTCAGGTTCATGATCAGCAGTGACACCACGAGCCTCGATGCCCCCGCCGTCGTCGCCGAGTTGCGCGACCTGTTCCGCACCGGCGTCACCAAGCCGGTGGCGTGGCGGCGGACGCAGCTGACGGCCTTGCGGGCGCTCCTGACCGAGCAGGCCGACGTCTTCATCGAGGCGCTCTACGCCGACCTCCGGAAGAACGCCGTCGAGGCCAAGCGGGCCGAACTCGCCCTCGTCCGCCACGAAATCGACCACACGCTGGAAAACCTCGACTCCTGGCTGAACCCGGAACCCGCGGGTATTCCCCAGCCGCTGCTGCCCGCGAACGGCCGGGTCGTCCGCGAGCCGCTGGGGGTCGCGCTGATCATCGGCCCCTGGAACTACCCGCTGCAGCTGGCGCTCGCGCCGCTGGTCGGGGCGCTCGCGGCGGGCAACTGCGCGGTGGTGAAGCCCAGTGAGCTGTCGCCGAACACGTCGGCCGCGATCGCCGAGCACCTGCCGAACTACGTCGAAGGAGTGCGCGTCGTCCAGGGTGCCATCCCGGAGACGACAGCGTTGCTGGAGCAGCAGTTCGACACGATCTTCTACACCGGGAACGGCGCCGTCGGCCGGATCGTCATGACCGCGGCGGCGAAACACCTCACCCCGGTCACGCTCGAACTGGGCGGGAAGAGCCCCGCCATCGTCGAGCCCGGAGCGGATCTCGCCGTGACCGCGCAGCGGCTCGCCTACGGCAAGTTCGCCAACGCCGGCCAGACCTGCGTCGCCCCCGACTACGTCCTCGCGATCGGCGGCACCGGTCCGGAGCTGGTGAAACACCTGACCGAGACCGTCCAGGGGATGTTCGGAGCGGACCCGGCGGCCAGCGACGCGTACGGCCGGATCATCTCGACCCGGCACTACGACCGGCTCGCGGCGTTGCTGGACAACGGAACCGCGGCGATCGGCGGCACGGGCGACCGCGACGAAAAGTACATCGCGCCAACCGTGCTCACCGACGTCTCACCGGACGCGCCGGTCATGCAGGACGAGATCTTCGGGCCGATCCTGCCGATCATCGAGGTCCCCGACGTCGACGCGGCACTCGCGTTCGTCAACGAACGCGACAAGCCGCTCGCGTTGTACGCCTTCACCGAGTCGGACGAGACCAAACGCCGTATCGAGACCGAGACGTCGTCGGGTGGACTGGTGTTCGGGGCCGCGATCATCCATCTCGCCGCGCCGGAACTCCCGTTCGGCGGAGTGGGCGCCAGTGGGATGGGCCGGTACCACGGCCGCTACTCGATCGACAACTTCAGCCACGTGAAGGCGGTGCTGGACAAACCGCTCGCCTGATCAAGTGGCGTAGATGTAGTACAGGGTCCAGGCGCCGTTTTCCGACCAGCACTCGTAACCGTCGGCGTCCCAGGGCCGGTGCGTCGGCGCCTCCGTCTCGCAGACGGCTTCGGTCGGGTAGACGGCGTACTTCTGCCAGTAGTCCTGAACCGTCGCTTGCGCGGGCACCGCCGCG
Source organism: Amycolatopsis sp. lyj-112 (assembly GCF_046549055.1). Lineage (NCBI taxonomy): Bacteria > Bacillati > Actinomycetota > Actinomycetes > Pseudonocardiales > Pseudonocardiaceae > Amycolatopsis > Amycolatopsis sp. lyj-112. The sequence goes on from NZ_JAJPWS010000014.1 coordinate 113,146, forward strand.
ACGACCAGTCCGAACAGGGCGGCCGCGACCGCTCCGGCAACTCGCTTCATCGGATTCTCCCTCCAGGTCCGCAGCCGACCTTACGAGTCAGGCGGTGCGGCCTGGAGGAACTCCCCGGTGGACGGGAACCGAAGCGCCGCTCAGCGGGAACGCACCGGCGGCGGAGGAACCGTCTTGGCCAGCACGATGTCCGCCAGCCGGATGGTCGCCAGCCCGCGTTTGGTCTCCACGGTGCACTCGAAGTCGTCGCGGGAGCGCAGGTAGCCGAGCGCGTCGGTGAACCCGCCTTCGATCCGGTACCGCACGACGACCCTGGTGCCGACCGGGACGTCCGGGAGGGTCACCGGGCTCAGATGCGCGGTGAGTTCGTCGTCGCTCGGCTCGACCAGGTGGGTGCCGTCCGGCCACACGATGGTCGGGATGCGCCGCGCACCGTCCTGCAGCGCCCGCACGGTCTCCTCGGCGCGGGAATCCGCCTCGACGTCGATGTAGGCGTACTCGACACCCTGGGCGTCGAGGAGGGCACGGCTGCGTTTCACATCGGGGCACCCGTCGGCGCCGTACACGGTGAGGTTGCTCATGACTTACAGCATGCCAGGCCGTTGCGCGGCGGCCTGCTCCGCAAGTGCGGAGCGGTCCGGGAGCCCGGTCTTGGTCAGCAGGCTCGCGACGTGTTTCTCGACGGTTCTCGGGGAGATGTGCAGCCGCTGGCCGATGTCCTTGTTCCCGATGCGTTCGGCGAGCAACAGCAGGACTTCGTACTCGCGCACGGTGACGCCGGACGCGCGCAGGTCGCCGGGCACCCGGTCGACCCCGGCACGACGCTGCCGGACGGGCGCGCCGAGCTTGCGGAGCAGGCTCCGGCACGCGCCCGCGACGGCCTGGATGTCCCGGCCGTGGAAGTACTCTTCGGCCTCTTTGAGCCATCCGGCCGGATCGCCCCAGCCGTCGGCGGCGGCCGGTTCGGCGATCAGGCGGAGGCCGAGGTGGCGGGCCAGGGGATAGGGCGCCGACGTCTCCAGCGCGGCCGCCACCGCGCGTTCGGCTTCGGCCGCGTCACCCCGTCTGCCGTGCTCGACGGCGTGTGCCAGTTCCACGAACTGGCGGTTCCACCGCATCCCGCTCACCGCGGACTCGGCTTCCGGGCAGGCGGCGCCGCCGAGGGTGTCCATGAGGGTCCTGAGCCCGTGCTGCCCGGCGAGGTGGAACCGGCTGGGCCGCTGTTCCTCCAGCGCGGTCACCTGCCCGAGTTCCCGGCGCGCCCGCTCGAAGTCCTCTTCGAGCAGGGAGCAGAAGACCCGCGCGAGCCCGATGCTCAGCACCATCTCCTGCGCGTTCTCGCCGCCGATCTCCCGGAAGTCCTCCAGCGCCCGCTCCATCGCCGGCCGGTCCGCCCGGTGCCCGGCCGCCATCGCCCTGGTCATCTGCGCGTACTGCAGCAACGCGGTGAGCCGGAGCCTGCCGAGCACGGCGAGGTTCTCCTCCAGCAGTGCCTGCGCTGTCTCGAACTCGCACCGCAGGATGGCGTGCATCGTGCGCACGGAGTCGACCGCGCAGTGCAGGGTGATCGACCCGGTCCGCTGCGCGTCGGCGCGGGCGAGCAGCAGGGTCTGCTCGTCGCCGTTCATCAGCACCCGGTGCCCGCCGAGCCGGACCAGCGCCTGCGTGCGGAGGTGGTGGAGATGGTTGTCCTCGGCGGTCCGCCGCGCGAGTTGCATGTAGTGCTCGGATTCGGTGAGGTCCCGCGAGAGCGCCAGCATGCCGAGCACCTGCAGCGCCTGGCAGACGACGAACGGCTGCTCCGTGGCCTCGGCGACGCTCCACGCCTGCCGCGCGAGCCGTTCCGCCTTGCCGGTCTGGCCGGGGACGTCGAGCCAGAGGTTCGCTTCGACGGCGTCGAGCGCGGCCTGCTGAGCCGGGGAGATCGCGGTACCGAGCGGGGCGCGGGCGCGCTCGATCTGGCCGAGGCATTCGTCGTGCCGCCCGGCGATGTAGGCGGCCCAGGCGAGCTGGGTGTGCAGTTTGGCCGCGCGTTCGAGTGTCCCGATCTCGCCGAACCCGGCGGAAAGCTCGACGGCACGGTCGAACTGGCCGATCTGCCCGAGCGCGTACAGCAGCGTCTCCAGCACCTCGGCCCGGTCACCCGCGTCGGCCCCGGCGAGCAGGTCGGCGGCCTTCGTAAGCATCGTGACGGCGGAGTCGGCGGCACCGGTGTCGAGGGCACGGCGACCGGTCTCGGCGAAGAGCCGTCCCGCCGCGCGCTCGTCCATCGCGGTCAGCCGGAGCGACGCGACGAGCGCGCACAGGTCGCCGGGCAGGCCGGGATAGAGCTTCTCGACGGCGTCGGCGGCGTGGCGTGCGAGCGCCGCCTTCCGGGCGGGGACTTGGCGTTCCAGCAACGCTTCCGCGGTCAGGGGATGCCGGAAGGCGTACCAGCCCGGGGTCGTTTCGTCGGTGGTCACCAGGTTCGCCGAGACCGCCGCGGTCAGGTGGTTGTGCAGGGTCCGGTCGTTCATCCCGGTGACCGTCTGCACGACCGACAGGGGAAAGCGGCGGCCGATGATCGCGGCGACCGACAGCAGTTCGCTCGCCTGCTCGCCCAGCTGATCCATCCGGGCGCCGATGCTGGTGACCAGCGCGGCGGGAACACGGGCGCGGAGTTCACCGATCACGCGCCAGCCGTCGCGGCCCTCGACCAGCAGGCCGTCGTTCACCATGCCGTGGAGCAGCTCCTCGACGATGAACGGCAGACCGGCGCTGTTGCGCCACAACAGTTCCGCCGCGGCCGCGGGCAGCAGGTCGGGCTCGGTCTCCAGACAGGCCGCGGCGAGCCGCCGGGTGTCGGGGAGGTCGAGGCGGCCGAGTTCGAGGACGGCGCAGCTCATCCGCTGCGCCCCGGAGGTCGCCAGGCGGAGCGCGTCGGACGGTTCGTTCCGCAGCGTGCCGACGAGCAGGGTCTGTGCCCCGGCGAGGTTGTCGACGAGGTATTCGACGATGAACAGCGTTTCGGCGTCGGCGTCCTGGAGGTCGTCGAGGACCAGGAGCGCGCCGCGGTCGCGGCCGGTGATGGCCAGCAGCCGGTACACCGCCTCGGCCAGGACCATCAGGGACGCCGGTTCCCGCGGCCGGTCGCCCTGGCTCCAGTCGGGGATCAGCTGGGCGAGCACGGGGACGAAGGGGTCGAGTTCGGCGACCGCAGGCGGCCCGCCGCCGCGGAAGTGCGAGAGCAGCGCCTGGGTCAGCGGCCGGAACGGGACCAGCGGTCCGATCGAACTCGCCCTGCCCTGCAGCACCGGGATGTCGGCGGTGACGGCCCGCGACGCGGCTTCGACGGCTAGCCGGGACTTGCCGATCCCGCCTTCGCCCACCAGGAAGAGCGCGCCGCCGCGGCCGGCGATGGCGCTATCGAGAGCTCCGGAGAGCTCTGCCAGTTCGGCGTCGCGGCCGATCACCCTCGACGAACGGATCCCCACCGCCGAGACTATAGCGAGCGGATTCCCCTGCTACGGCGAAGAGTTGATCACGAAAGCGGGCATAGTGCCGCCCGCCTTCGTGAGTCTGTCTCAGATCCAGCCGCCGGTGAAGACGCTGACCACGGACGGCGAGTTGGGGTCGCCCGAGAGCGTGGCGAGCGGGTTGGCGCTCAACCGCGGCTTGTTGCCCGCCAGCGCGTGGTTGCGCGAACCGACCTCGAGCGCGCGCGGCAGCGACACCGCGCCGAGCGCGTCTTCGGTGGCGGACAGATCTCTTTCGTACATGCGGTGTATCTCCTCATACTCGGTTTCCTGGCGGGACGACGGTGGCCGCGGGATGCGGCCGGTCGGGGCGGAGCAACAGCGCGGACGGGACCCGGTCGCCGAATCCCAGCCGCAGCAGGCCGTAGCCGATGCCCGCCAGACCGCTCAGCAGTCCGGGTGCGGGCACCGCGCCGGGGGTCCCGCAGCGGGCGCCGCGCTGGTCGATGGCGGCGAGCAGGTGACCGGTCCGGCGTCGTACCGCGGCGGCGGCGCCAGTGTGCCCGTTCTCGGCCAGCACGCACAACACCTCGGTGACCCCGGTTTCGCCGTGGCACAGGCTCAGATCCTTCAGGGGTGCCCCGTCGGCCAGCAGTTTGACGCTCCGGTCGAGTTCCCGGGCGGAGGCGGGATCGGGCAGGTGGGCGGCCTGGCCGAGGGCGGCGCCCGCGAGTCCGGCGCACCAGCCGGCGGTGCTTTCCGCCCGGGCGTCCGCCTTTCCGGGCACTTCTTCGCCGGTTCGATCGTGTGCCCGCAGAACCCAGTCGACACCCGCCGATCCGCGCGCGAAATCGGTCCTTTGTGGACGCTCGCGGGCGAGGAGCTGTTCGGCGTAGACGTCGGCCCGGGCCAGCGCCGTCTCCAGTCCTGTTTGGACATACACCGAGCGCATCGACGCGACACCGCCGGCGAGCCCGGTCATGAACCCGGCCGGGGTGTCTGCGGTGGCCTCGGGCATCAGGTCGACGGCCTGCTCGACGAGGTCTCCGGAGGGGAGACCGACCAGGGTGCTGAGCCGGGCGATCGTGTACGCGACCCCGCCGAGCCCGAGCAGGCCGCCGCAGCCGGCCGTGGCGGCCAGTTCCCGGTCGGCGCGGAGCGTCGCGAACAGGCCGGGCAGCGGCGCGATCGCGTAGGCGGCCAGGTCGCGGTAGCGCGCGATCCCGGTCAGCTCGGCGAGCTGGGCGAGGAACAGCGCGACACCGCAGTAGCCCTCGCCGAGCCCGGCGCCCATCGGCAGTACGGTCCAGTACCGGTCGTCGACGAGTTCGATCCCGAGCCAGTTCGAGCGGTGCTCGTCGGAGAAGGCGTTCGCGACGAGGTGATCGCCGATCCCGCAGGCGGTGACCAGCAGCCGGTCCGCGTCGGGTGCCTGGTTCGGCACCGCCGTCTCCGCGGTCTCCCCGCTGTCCTCATGCCCGGTGGTCGCGGTGCTGATGGCCAGCGTCGACGAGATCAGCCATTCCTGGTCGCGCTGGTCGAGCGGGTCCATGTCGGCGACCTTGGCCAGCACCGTCTCCAGCGACGGCCGGTCCACCACGCCTTCGACACTGTCGCCGCGTGAATCCAGCAGCGAGGTCGACCCGGGATTCGAGGTGAACATCGGGACGTCGCCGTCCCACAGGTCGGCCCGCTCGTGCGGGACGAGCCGGAGCAGCTTCTTCTCGCCCGCCGAGTCCTCGTCGAGAAGGTCGAACGCGCGGTCGCGGTCGGCGGCGTCGCGCAGCAGGTCCGGATGCGTGGTCTCGTCCAGCAGCCGGAAGTAGAAGTTCGTCGGCCGGATCAGCACCCGGATGGGATCGGCGGCGCACCGCCGGAGGTGGTCGGAAAGCTCGTCCCGCGCGGTGGAGATCGCGTCGTAGCCGATCCGGAACCCGGCCAGCAGCGCCGCGCTGTGCTCGGCAGGGGCGACGTCGCGGCCGTCTAGGCGCGGGAGGTTGTTCCCGCCGGACAGTTCGCCGGGCACGCGGACCAGCCGCATCCGGTCGGTACCGGCGTCGGCCCAGTCGACCAGGTCGGTGGGCAGCCTGCCGCCGCGGCCGGCGAGCCCGGAGATGTCGACCGCGCCGTGCTCCCCGGCGAACAGTTGCGGCAGCAGCAGGGTGCGCTGGACGGACCGCGCCAGCATCGCGGCCGCGGGATCGCCGTCCTGCGGTTCGGGCGGCGACGGCTGGAACAGCGTCTCGATGTCGATCAGCACCGGCTGGTCGCCACTGGCGATGATGTTCTCGTAGTGAACGTCGGTCGCGTCGAGGGCGTGCAGCAGAGCCAGCAGGATGCCCTGGCGCCGGTAGAAGCGGTCGACGTCGGCGATGTCGGAGCACGGCCGGTGCTCGACGAACCGCAGCCACCCGTACCCGTCGCGCAGCAGCGCGTCGGCGGTACGCAGTTCGAGGCCGGGCAGCCGTTTGTTGAGCCGCTCGACGACGTCGGAGAACCGATCGTGCAGCACCAGCGGGCGGGGTTTGTAGATCACCTGGGCGCCGCTGGAGAACCGGAGCAGCTTGACCGAACGTCCTCGGGCGTGCGAGTCGCCGATCCCGCCGGCCACCTCGACGAGCGTGCCGAGTTCGCCGTCCATCACCGAACCGGGCAGCGCGACGGCGTCCTCAGCGAACCGGGTGAGCATTTCGGCGTGCGCCTCGGCGGCGTGCTGACAGGCCTGAGCGAGCAGGCGGGCCAGCACCGGGTACTCGCTGAATAGACGGACGAGGCCGGCCGGGGTGGACTGCTGCCGGGCGAAGTCGGCGAAGCGCTCTTCGGACGTCTCGCCCCTGAGGGTTCCGGCGTTGCGGGCGCGGTGGAGTTCCAGGACCAGCGTCCGCACCGAGAGTTTGAGCAGGTGCTGGTCGAGCTGGACCACGAAACCCCTGCGGAGCGCGTCGACGTCGGCACCGGCGAGGTCTCGCGGGACCGCTTCGAGGACGGCGGCATCGACGAACGACCTGAAGACCCCGGCGAACTCGACGCGCCAGTCACCATCTGGGGGGCGCCCCGGCAGAGGCGAAGTGACGGCGCGTTCGGCGAAGTCCGCCCATGCGGGCTTGTCCGCCTTCCGTTCGCGCGGGGCCTGGCCGTGCACCCACCACTCCAGCGGCAGGGACGTCGCCGGTAGTTCGGGAGTCACGTCACTCATCGTGTCAGCCGGTGAGGACCCGCACATGGGGGCCGAGCCCCCACATTCGCCGCACGCATGAAGATGCCCGGAGAGTGACGGCCCGCAAGTAGTCCTCTGGTTGCGTTCGGCTTCAGCGCGCCGCGGGAATATGGGGTCCCGCTACCCATGCGCCGGGACCGGTCCCGGCCCGATCATGGTCGAGTGGGAGGAACAGCCCCGACAGCGGACCGGAGTACCCGCGGCGGTCGTAGGGGGATCGCCGCGGCATCTCGGAGATCGAGATCCGACTGAGCGGGCGCGGGCCGGTTTACTGGGGGTCCGGCCCGCGCCGCCGGAAGGGGCGCTCGCCGCCGCGCTGTCCCTCAGACGGTGGTGACAGGTCGGGGGATTTCCTCGCTGGTGCTCACGACCTGATGGTCATCCCGAGGACCCGGAGAGAGCCGCCGCTACTTCTTCGACCAGCGTTCGTCGGCCGCCTCGGCATGGACGACGGACCCGGAATGCCCCTGAGTGGGCCAAGCGCGGACGTAAGCGCACCGGCAAGCTGCGCGTCTTCGCCTAACATTTACGCCTGAGTCAATCGATGTTTCAATCACGATTCGTCCAGCCTTACCGAAACATTCTGGAAGCCTCCATTTTTCCATTTTGCGGAGCCGGTCATCTTCGTTGGCTTAATTCCCTGACACGAAGTGGGCTTAAGTGTGTATATGGGTTGATTCGAAATCACTTTTCCCGCAGGGTCGGTCGTCAGGGTAAGGGTCAGCACATTTCCGGATATTTTCCATGACCCCTTCCATTTGCTCGTAGCCTCGGCTCCTTGTGCGGCAAAACCATGAGCCCAGACTGCGGATTTCGGATAGACGTTGAACTCGCGGATGGCGGGGAAGGTCATCCCCGTACCCTTGCCTGTCAAGAAGATCAACCCATCAAGGTTGTCGTAGGATTCGAAGCTTTTGCCGCAGTCTGCCGTGGCGCCGCCAGTGGAGGCGGACGCCGCGCTCGCGTCAGTTGCGAGGAATGTTGCCGCGAGTAGCGTTACGCTTGCAGTAGTTGCAAGAAGCCGATTCTTCATTATTTGGAAAGCCTTTCAATTGTAAATAGACCGCTCTGTTATTACCGTAGATGACCGGTCGCCTTGGTCAATCATATTCACGCGACCAGGTTTCGAATTTCATCCTGTTGAGTCCTGCTCAATCTGCTGAGGTCGCCCATCGAAGCGGTTCGGCCCGATCACCTCACGGGTCGCGGCCGCCGCCGAGTTCGCAGCAACCCCCGCCAGAGGTAGTGGCATGCTTTCCGCTGGTGGTCTGAACCTGGGCGTAGGCTCTCAGGGATGCGGATCGGTGAGCTGTCCAGGCGTACGGGCGTGAGTCCGCGCTCACTGCGGTACTACGAAGAGCAGGGCCTGCTGAGCAGCTCACGTTCCGAGGCGGGGCAGCGTCACTATTCCGATGCCGAGGTCCAGCGCGTGTCGCTCATCCGACGGCTGTTCGATGCGGGTATGTCCAGCCGGGTGATCGCGACGGTGCTGCCGTGCGTGGACGTCCCAGGTGACCTGGGCGTCGCCGAGGAGACGTTCACGGCGATGACGCACGAGCGCGACCGGATCGACGCAGACATCGCGCACCTGATCGAGACCCGGGAAGCGCTCGACGTGCTGATCAAGGCCAACAGCCGGCACCGGGCGGAGCTGTCCACGGCCCCGGAACCGGTGGCGCAGTCGGCCTGATGCTGTGACCTCCACCTCAGCCGGTTGCCCCTTACATCGATGTCAGCGGTGAGGATGGCTACAGAGCCCGGAACCACCGGGGTCGGTCACCCGAGAGGCAGCAGAAAATGGGACAGGCGTGGGGTTTCGGCAAGCATGGCGGGCCCGAGGTGCAGGAGTTCTTCGATCGTCCCGATCCCGCTCCCGGTCGCGGCGAGGTGCTGATCCGGGTCACCGTGGCCGGCGTGAATCCCCTTGACCACATTGTGCGCTCGGGGCTGGTCGACGGGCTCGACGGCGGGCGTCCGTTTCCCCGTGTGCTGGGCATGGAGGCAGCCGGAACCGTTCTCGCCCTGGGTGAGGACGTCGACGGGCTCGAGGTGGGTGACGAGGTCTTCGGCTTCGCACTCACCGGTGGCGGCACCTACGCCGAGACGACGGTGCTGTCCGCGCCGAACACCGCGCGTATCCCGGCGGGTCTGTCCGCGACCGTGGCGGCAACGCTGCCGGTGGCCGGGACGACCGCGGTGGACGTGCTCGACCAGCTCGGCCTCCCGGCCGGTGCCACGGTCCTGGTCAACGGGGTCGGGGGTGGGGTCGGCCTCGCCGTCGCCCGGCTGGCCGTCGGGCGCGAGCTGCGGGTGATCGGCACCGGGAGTACCGCCAAGCGCGAGCACGCCGAGGCCATCGGGGTGCGGTTCATCGACTACACCGCCGGGGACGTCGTCGCCGCGGCACGCGTGCTGGTTCCGGACGGCTTCGACGGGATCGTCGACCTGGTCGGAGGCACCTCGCTGCGGACGGTCGCTCCGCTGGCCCGGGATCCCCGCAACGTCATCGCGGTGGGAGATATGTCCGTGCCCGACCTCGGCGGGCGTGTCGTCGAGCGTCGCCTCGACCGCGAGAACCTGGAGCGGTCCGCCCGGCTGGCCCTCGACGGAGTCCTCGCACCCGTGATCACCGCGGTCCACCCGCTCTCCGACGCCCCGGCCGCCCTCGCCACCGTCGAGAACGGTCACACCTCGGGGAAGGTCGTCATCAAGGTGGCATGAGACGTGCCCGGCCGCCCCGACGCCGTCGACCGTCCATTGCGGACTGACGAGTGTGTCCGGACAGCCGGAAGCTCAGACGTTTCCAGCTGTCTCAGGACTTTCAAGACCGGCTACCGGGAATGTTCGGCGACCCACTGGGCGAGGGCGGTGAGGGTGGTTTCGACGCTGCCTTCCATATATCGGCGGAGAGCGTCCAGGTCGGCGCGGGTTCGTCCCAGCACCGGGTCGAGGCGCAGGAGCTGCCAGGACTGCTGGACGAGGGTGCCTCGTCCTTGGGGCCGGAAAGTCCAGCTCCAGCGGACGATGCCGTCCTCGGCGCCGCCGACGACGAAGCTGAACGCCGCCGCTGGGTCGGCTTGCACCACCTGGGAGCGGGTGGTCCATTGCTTGCCGTCTCGGCGGTTGGCGCCGCTGAACCAGGCGCCGGCCCAAGGGCCGGCGCCTTCGTCGTAGGAGACGCCATCGGCTGTGGGGCTCCAGCGGCTGATCGCGGAGACGTCGCTGATCAGGTCGTAGACCCGGGTGGGCGTGGCGTCGACCCACGCGCTCCTGGCGAAGGCGAAGTCCACCGCGGCGAGGGTTTCATTGGTGATGTTCATGGTGCCAGTGCACCGGCCGAAACGGCCGGTATCCAGACCCGTCGCTGCCTATCCCCGGCTGGGGCAGGCTGAAGTGCGCCTGGCCGGTCGATACTGGATCCATGACCGGAAAGACACAGCTCGGAGCCTTCCTGCAAGCGCGGCGATCCCAGCTGCGTCCCGAGGACGTCGGGATGCCGACCTACGGCGAACGCCGGCGCGTGCCGGGGCTCCGGCGCGAGGAGTTGGCCCTGCTCGCCGGGGTGAGCGCCTCCTATTACACGCGGCTCGAGCAGGGCCAGTCGCTGAGCGCTTCTGCCGAGGTTCTCGACGCGATCGCCGACGCCTTGCGACTGGACGAATCCGAGCGGCGGCACCTGCACGACCTGGCGCGTGCGGTCCGCCGTCGTCCCCGGGATCGGCGGCCGGCGGCGGAGCGGGTGACCGAGGCGGCCGGCCAGCTGCTGGACGTCCTGGCGGACGTACCCGCGATCGTGGTCGGCCGGCGCACCGACGTACTTGCCTGGAACCGGCTGGGGCACGCGCTGTTCGCCGGCCACCTGGACTTCGACGCTCCGAAGACCGCGGCAGGCCGTCCGAACATGGCCCGGCTTGTGTTCCTGGACAGCCACACCCGCGAGCTCTACGCCGACTGGCCGGGCAAGGCGCGGGCGGTGGTCGGAAATCTGCGCCTGGTGGCGGGCCAGCACCCCGATGACGCCGCGTTGTACGCGCTGGTGGGGGAGCTCAGCGCGAAGAGCACCGAGTTCGCCGCCGCGTGGGCCGATCACCGGGTCAAGGCGTGCGCCGTCGCCGCGTACGAGATGCGGCACCCGCTGGTCGGGGCACTGACGGTCCTGCAGCAGACCTTGAGCAGCGGACCGGGCCCCGCCGTCGTGGTCGCGACCACGGAGCCGGGCTCGCCTTCCCGGGAGGCGTTGACCCTGCTCGGCCAGGCCATCGACCACGGCACCGTCCCGGTACCGCTGGAGTACCGGCCGGTCTGACTCCACTTGCCGGGCCGTCCGGTCCGGGCTGAACACACCAGTGCGCGCCGGTGTGTCGCTGCCGCGCGCCCTCAACCAGTGAAGGAACCATGTTCAAGAAGCTGTCCAAGTCCGCTGCCCTGGCCGCCGCGGCCGTCACCGCATTGACCGCCGTTCCGGCCTCGGCCGCGTCGGCGCCCCTGTGCGGCGCGAGAATTGCCGTGCACTTCGATCTGGCCGCGGGCCAGACGCCAGAAAACATCGCTCTGGCGCCCGGCGGTGCCGCGGATGTCACTTTCGCTGCGGGCCGCCAGATCGCCGAAGTGGCTCCAGGCGGCGGCATCCGGGTCCTGGCGACCCTGCCGAAGCCCGCTGACGGCGGTGTCCGCACCCCGGTCCTGGGGTTTCCGTTGACCGTCGGGATCACCCGAGCCGGTGACGGCACGCTGTACTTCCTTTACGCCACCGGCACGTCCGACCTCACGGGCGTGTGGCGCCTGCGTCCGGGTGGCCGTCCCCAGCGGATCGCTGCGCTGCCGGCCGCCGGCCTGCCCAACGGGCTGGCGCTGGACCCGCACACCGGCACGCTGTACGTCACCGACTCGGTGCTCGGCACGATCTGGCGGGTGCCCGCGACCGGAGGAATCGCCACCGTGTGGTCGGCGGCTCCGGAATTGGCGGCCGGCGGCTTCCTCGGCGTCAACGGCCTGAAGCTTCGCGGTGGAGCGGTCTGGGCCACGAACCTGGATCGGGGCACCGTCTTGCGTATCCCGATCCGGCGGGACGGCCGCGCCGGCGAGGTGCGCACGGTGGCGTCCGGGCTGCCGGGAATCGACGACTTCGCCTTCACCGGCCGTGGGGATCAGCTGCTCGCCGCGCTCAACGGCCCGAGCGAAGTCGCGCTGGTCCAGCCAGACGGCAGCCACTCGACCGTGCTGACCGCGGCCGACGGCCTGCAGAACCCGACGTCGGTCGCCCTGCGCGGCAACATGGTCTACGTGCTGAGCGCCGCGTACGTCACAGGCAACGATCCGAACCTGGTCGTCGCCCATCTGGCCCGCTGACGCTACGCCCGCAGGACAACCTTTCCCTGGACGTGGCCGGCCTCGAGGATGCGGTGGCCCTGCGCGGCGTCGGCGAGGTTGACGAACGCCGGAGACTACGCGCCGAGCGCCCGTCTTCGGTTCCGATGCGCCGACCCACGCCGTGACGAGCCCACCACCACCCCGAGCAGCGCCTCGGCCTTCAGATAGCCGAACTGACGCGAGTCGTAGCTGTCCTCGAGATTGTCGCCGACGACGACGAACCGACCGGGCGGCACGAGCGGCTCCTGGTATCCCCACAGCACCGGCACCTCGGCGCGCGGCACCCGGTCACCGGGCCCGGCCAGCACCCGCTTGATCATCCAGGAATGTTGTTTCTCGCGCGGCCTGGCGAACACGACGAGATCGCCTCGTTTGAGCGAGCGCGCTGCTACCCGGCGAACCAGCACCCGGTCGCCGGGCCGCAGCGTCGGTAGCATGCTGGTGCCGTTCACGATGACGCGCACGAGCCGGAAGCGCAGCACGACCAGGGCGGCCGTGAGCACCGCCGCGAGGACCACCGCGACTGTGCTCACGGCAGTGCCACCTCCTCGTGGTATCCCTTGGCCTGCAACGTGTACAGCCGGTGATACACCCCGCGGGCCGAGATCAGCGCGTGGTGGTCGCCGAGCTCGGTGATCCGCCCGTCGGACAGCACGGCGATCACGTCGGCGTCGCGCACCGCGCCCAGCCGGTGGGAGATCAGCACGCTGGTCCGGTCGGCCCGATGCGCGCGCAGCCGGGTGTGCACGTCGTGTTCGGCCTCGGCGTCCAGGCCTGCGCTCGGCTCGTCCAGGATGAGCAGGTCGCGCTGGTCCCGGAGGAACGCGCGCGCCAGCGCGAGCCGTTGCAGCTGCCCGCCGGAGAGCACCACACCGGTGGACGGGTCGTCCCGGTCGACGTTGTCGGTGAAGATCCGGCTGAGCATCGTCTCGTACCCACGAGGCAGCGCCTCGATGAACTCGTGCGCACCCGCCCGCCGAGCCGCCGCTCGCAGCCGTGGCTCGTCGGCGAGCGCGTCGAGATCGCCGACCGCGATGTTCTCCGCCGCGGTCAGGTCGTAGTCCATGTAGTCCTGGAACACCGCGCCGATGCGGGTGCGCAGGTCGTCCGGGTCGAACGCGCGGAGGTCGACGCCGTCCCAGTGGATCGAGCCGCGGTCCGGGTCGTAGAGCCGGCACAGCAGCTTGATCACCGTGGACTTGCCGGCGCCGTTGTGCCCGACCAGCGCCAGCGCACGCCCGACCGGGATGGTGAGGGTGACCCCGCGCAGCACCCATGGGTGGTCTTCGCTGTAGCGGAACCACACGTCGCGCAGCTCGATGCCCCGGCGCAGCGGTGGCACCGGTACCGGCGCCGCGGACACCGGCAGGTCGCCGGTCACCGCGGTGACGAACACGTAGTGGTCGAACAGAAGTAGCGCCTGGTGCATCCGGGCGGCCTGGTCGACACCGGCCGCGAGCGCGGCCTGGATCCCGGCCACCGCCGCGACGAACACGGCCAGATCCCCGACGCTCACCGCGCCGCTCGCGGCGGCGCCCACGACCCAGAACAACCCGTAGCCGGCGATCCCGGCGGACAGCACCGCGAGCAGCCCCTGCACCCGCAGCTCCCGGCGGTCCAGGACTCGTTCGGCCCCGTAGATCCCGCGCAGCTCGGTCACCATCCGGGTGCGAAAGAACCGGCCGAGCCCGAACAACCGGACCTCCTTGGCCGCGCGCGGACCGGACAGCAGCTGCGCGTAGAAGAGTTCGCGCCGCTGTGCCGGTTCGACCTCCCACATCATCCGGGCCCGCTGCCGTGCCAACGCGAACTCGGCCACCCCGACCGGAAGAGCGCCGATCAGCACGATCACGGTCACGAACGGGCCGATCAGCAGCAGTGACACGGCGAAGCCGACCACGGTGATCGCGCCCCGGACCAGCTCGACCGCGCCGGACAGCACCGACGGCGGGCTCGCCCTGCCCGCGTCGGCGGCCAGCTGCAGCCGGTCGTGGAAACTCGGGTCCTCGAGCTTGCGCAGACCCCGAAGCCGTTCCAGCGCACCGAAAAGCCGGTCACGGGCGAGGATCCCGACCGACCGGTCGAGTTCGGCACGCAGGTACCGCTCCACGTTCGGCAGCACGGCGGCGCACACGCCGACCACGACCAGCGCGAGTGCGAGACTCACGAACGACTGGGCGGAGCCGGCCGCGATCCCGTCCAGGACGGTCCTGGTCAGCCACGCCACCGCCACCGGCGCGGCGCCGGCCAGCACCGCGACCGCGAGCTGTCCCGTCGCCGCGGCCGGGTTGGCGGCGAACGCGAGCACGATCGCGGCGCGCAGGTGGCGGATCCCGGCGCGAGCCGGCTCGACTTCACTCATGCGGGTTGATGCTGCGGGAGATCCGCCACCGTGTGCGAGGCCTGCATCACCGAGCCGTCCACGACCACCACGAACGCCGGGTATCCGCGCGTCTTGAAGGCTTTCTGGACCGGACCGGTCAGCTCGGCCTCGGTGACGATCCGGCCGAGCCCCTTGAGCGCCGAATGGTACTTCGCACCGCTGGTTTCGCTGGTGATCACGATGAGCGTCCGCTCGGGACCACCGGGAAAGGTCCCCGTGTACTCGACAAAAGGCGTCAGCTCCTGCTCGCACGCCGGGCAGTCGGGGGAGAAGAACGCCACCAGGTTCGCTTCGGCGAGGTCGTCGGCCGACACGGCCGCACCGTCCACAGTGGTCGCGGTGAACGGTGCGACCAGCTCGCCGGGCTCGGCGATGGCCGTCTCCCCGGGGGCGGACTGCAACGCGGTCAGCCGGGCGGTGTGGTCGCGCAGCCGGCGGATGACGCCGAGAGTGAGCACGAGGTCCAGCAGGCACAGCATCCCGACGAGCGCGACGGCGACGGACAGGACGGTCATGAGGGAATCCCTTCGTGATGGTGCGGGGGCGACGGCACACCCAGGAACAGGTCAGCGAGGGCGTCGAAGCTGATCACCAGCAGGGCCACGACGACCCCGGCGACGGCGGCCAGGCCCAGTGCGGCCGGATCACTCCCATCGCCGTCGCGGCCGGGCAGCACGAACGCGAGGACGGCGAGCACGATCAGCAGTGCGTTGCGCACCAGCTGGCGAGCGCCCAGAGGAGCGGCCGAGCCGCCGAAGCACCGGCACGACGCCGTAACGCCCCGGCGCAGGGCGGCGGCGATGGCCACCGTGAACGCCGTGAACAGTGCCCCGGCCGCCAGCAGCCCGGCGGTCGCGGTGTTCGGCACGGCCAGTCCCACGACGATGACAAGCTCGGTGACGACTACCGCAGCGGCCAGTGGGGTGCCGTGACCGCGTGCGGCCGGTACCAGTTCGACGGTGGCCCGGCGGAATGCGGCGAACGACTCCCGATTCCGGGATTTGGAGATCGCGGACACCGCGAACACGACGATCAGCGCGCACCGGCAGCCGAATACGACGTAGAACATCATTCTCCCGACGGGGTAGGGGCGGCGGGAGGTGCCCGCCGCCCCGGAGACGGAAATCAGCCGCCGCAACAACTTTCGGCCATCTGGCAGCTACCGCATACTCCGTTGCAGCAACGGCGATAGCGTTGGACGCAGCCCGAGCAACCGCCGCAGTTCGGGTAAGTGCACGCCGCGGTGGTCGCCGCGTCGGCGACGATCGGGACGAACACGCCCAGGATGCGCTCACCCAGCCGTTCCATCAGTGCGACCATCGGATCTCCCCTTTCAGCAGTCGTACACGAGGTTGCAGCCACACCCCGCACACGGGCGGTACCTGGCCTGGCGGTTCCGGCAGTAGCAGAAGATCTGCGCTTTGGTTCCCACGCCACCCGCCTGCGCCTCGACGACCGGAACGACCTTGCCGAGCAGTCGGTCGCTGAGCTTGCCTAATTTCGCGATCATGTGATTTCCCTTCCTGTGGCGAATACATCACTTTGAATTCCGACGGTTCTTATCCGCCCGACGACCGTCGCACCGCAGTCAGCCAGGTTGCTGCGTCTCTGCCTCACGGATGTCCCGGTCATGACCCTGTCGGGAGTGATTCCTATCGGTCGTTTGTACAGATGCTGGGGATGTAGCCTGACCACCCGGCATAACCGTCGTGGCGCTTGATCCCGTCCTGGACCAGGATCCATCCGTTCATGCCGGTGTATCCGCACGCCTTGTAGCTCGCACCGACGACCAGCTTGCGGCACGGGAACGTCTCCCCGGCGAAGACGGTGAAGATCGTTGGGGACGCCGCGTCGGGTCGGGCCTTGGCGGCCACGGTGTCGTGGACGTCGACCCATGACCCGGTGCACTGGCCGCCCGCCATGACGGTGGGGCCCCCGCTCTCCGCCGCGACACCAGTTCCGGACGCGACAGCCGAGGCCGCCACCACCGTGGCCGTCAGGGCTGCCAACGGGAACAGCTTCGATTTTCGCATTTCTTCCCCTTTCGTATGCCTGCCAGCCCATTCGTTCGAGCTGTGAGCAAGGTCCTTCTTTAGCGTCTGCCTCCTTCCGGTGATCTCGCGCGACCATGACTACTTAACCGGTCGGGAGTCTGTAACCGGAAAGGATTTGAGCCAGTTGAAATCAACACGCGTGTGGTCAGCCGACGTCGATCGAGGTCCTGCCATCTGTGTAGTGCGGATGGGTTGTCCGGCGCCGGAGGCTGGACGCCGGACATCAACCTCCGGACAAGGGCAACCGGGCAGGGGAGGGGTTGGGGAGGAGATGTCGCGTTCTGAGCGACCGTTAGAGCTGCGGCCGTTCAGCTCAGCGGTCTTCGATGGTTTGACCCAAGGCCAACAGATCGCCGGTGTGGCTGCTGTACTTGAACGAAGCTGCCCGGAAAGTGTATCTCGCGCTCAAGCCGGTGAATTTCGGCGTCCAGCACCGGGTCTGACCCGGCCCCACCATCTTGTTCCCGCCCGGGCTGTCGCAGGTGATTTCACTTTCCCAAACGTCATCCCGGTACCTGCCGAGGTGTACCTGCGCATATTGACTGGCCGTCATCGGGCTGGTGTAGATGACGAAGCCCCAGTATTTGTAGGCACTGTCACGACAGATCTCCACGGTACCGACCCGGCTCCCGTCGGCCTCGGCTTTCACCGGTGCCGTGGTCACGATCGTGCCGTAACTGGTGCCCCACTGGCAGTCCGGGGCGGCCTGCGTGTGGGCCGCCGCGGGCATCGCCATGCATAGAACGGCCGCGCTCGAGATCCCTAGCGTCGCGATGATCTTCTTGATCATGGGATTCTCCATTCTGGATACGTCCGTTTGCCGTAGTCGTATTTCGGTTGATTCCGATGAGTCCTGGCCGCGCCGCGGCGGTTACCGCCGCCGCGGCGGGTGCATTTTCGTGGATTCTTATCCCCTTCGTGTACGACCCAACTCAATCAAGCAAGAACCTGTGAAGGGAAAAAATTCGAGTCAGCTCAAATCCAGTGCGGCAACTGTTAACGTCAGCCGGTGTTCACGCTGCGGGTCGACCCCGAGACGGTGTCCAGGACGCGTTGGTCGCCATCGCCGGCGTCGGAGTCCATGGCGTGGCTGAAACTCGCCGCCGCCTCGGGGAGGCATCCGGTCTTCGGGGATCCCGGTGCGCTTGCTCGCGCGTCACTCGCCCATCGGGACGTCGCGCTGCTCGTGGACCTGTTGCCTCAAAATGGCGACACTTACCTGCCTGACCTGCTCACTCCGCAACCTGGAGCGGGTACCCGGCGCAATGACTTGATCGAGGAACAGATCGCACGGATCGAGGCGACCACGCAGGAGGACCTGGAAAGTCAGGTGTTCACCTGGACTCAGGTCCACTGGAGCAGGCCGTTGTCGACCGGTACCCGTCGGCTCGCGGAGTCCGGACGGCTGCAGCGACGCCTGGCCAACGGCCTGGCTCAGTTCTGGCGAGTCGCGTTGTCCGACAGCTGGTCCGAACTCGGCTCGATCGTCGACCAGGACATCTCACATCGTGCGAAGTCCGTTATCGGCCATGGTGTCGGCCGGGCGCTGGGAGAACTTCATCCGGATATCGGGTGGGTAGGTGACGCTGTCACCCTCGCCAAGCCATGGGACGGCGAACTCGATATCGCCGGCCGGGAACTGGTCCTCGTGCCCGGCGTGCTCACCTGGCCTGACGTCATCGTCCAGGTCGATGTTCCCGGGGAGGTCGTCGTCTACTATCCCGCCCACCGGATCGGAACGGGCCGGGGCCACAAGCCGGGAGCGATCGCGCAGGTGGTCGGTTCCGCCCGCGCGGCCTTGCTGGAGGACCTCGAAACCGCGCGATCGACCGCGGAACTCGCCGGCCGGACCGGATACAGCGCGGGCACCGTCTCCTATCACCTCAGCGCGCTACATCGCGCGGGCCTCGTCAGCAAAGTCAGGGACAAACGCTATGTGCTGTACCAACGGACGCCCCAGGCGGTGGTTCTCCTCGAAGACACCCGCGACCAGCGTCAGTGAACTCCCCGCGACAAGGAGCCGTGACGCCTCACGCCGGTGCTCCGTTCGGCCTGGGTGAAAGGCATAGCCGGGCAGTTCGCGGGCCGGGGAATCGACCTCGCCACCGCGGCCGAGCCGGACCTCGTGATCGATCGCTTCGACAACTGGGCCAACCAGTCCAGTGAGATCGTTTTCAACTGCTTCACGGGTCCGTGCTGTACCGCGCCGCCCCTGGCCGAGACAGCCTGACAGAAGTTGGCAGCAGCCCCTTCCAGGGCGTTGCGTGACGCCTGCCGGCCAGCAGGCGCGCGACAGCGAGAACTGGGCGGCGAAGATCGCGGGGCCGGCTGAAGGACGAAGACGCTGCCGCGATCGCTGCGGGTCGCGTCCGCTGCTCAGCGCAGTACGGCCGCCAGCAGGTCGGCCCCCAGCGTTGTCAGATCGGGCAGGTTGAGGGTGTAGCGGACGTAACGACCGTGCCGCTGGGCCGTGAGCAGGCTCGCGCGGCGCAGGACAGCGAGGTGGCGGGAAACCTCCGGGGGTGAAAGTTCCCAGGCGCGGGCCAGCTCGCTGGTCGTGTGCGGGCCGCGGGCCAGGGTGCGCAGCAGCCGCAGCCGTACCGGATGCGCGAGTGCCTCCAGCCGTAGCGTGACCGTTTCCAGCGATACCGGCTCCGATGGACTCGACTCGGCCACGGGGTACTGCACCACCGGCTGCCACCCGGGCGCGTGGATCACCACCAGGTGCGGGCGGCCGAAGACGCTGGGGAGGAAGGTGACCCCGGTGCCGTGGGCGGCGGTCGCGTTGTCCTGCAGCTTGTCCACGATGATGCGGTTGCCGTCCGGCGCCAGAGTGACGGCGTCGGAGATCGACGCGAGCGCCGCCCCGATGCCGTGGCGCTTCAGCAGGTTGTTCTTCAGGCGCAGATCGGTGGCGAGTTGCCCGGCGATGCCCGTCCAGGCGGCGTCGAAGAAGGCCTCGGCGCACTGTTCGAGGGTGTGCCGCACCCATGCCCGCACGGCAGCGGGGTCCGCGAGCAGCCGTTCCGCGAAGGCCCCTTGGAGCGCGCCGCGGGCCTGGGCGAGGTCCAGGGCCCGCTCACGCTCCGCCGCGTCGGCGAGCGGCGACGGTGTGGCGAAGTGGACCCGGTTGTTGCCGCACGTGGTGATGAGCGCGGCGGTCACATAGGTTTCGTCGTCGATCCGGTCCACATCGTCCAACTCCTCGGTGAGGGTCGGCCGGGGACGAGCGGGGACCAGGAAGTCGGCTCGTGAGGAACGCCAGAGGAACTCCGCCTCCCTGAGCCGCTCGGCCAGCTCCGGTCGCAGCCCGGCCCAGACGGTCCCGGCCCAGCCGGCGAGCTGCGGGTGATGCCCGGGTTCGGCCAGCACATGCAGCATCGCGGTCAGCTCGGCCAGCGGGGAGACAGTGAACCGCAGCCGCCCGGACGGCAGGCCGCCGATGTCGATCCTCAACGTCATCCGCTCATTCTCGCTGGTCGGATGGCCGAGAACCGCGTCGGTTGACGGTGTCCGTCAACCGACGCGGTCGGACCGGCGGCCGAGCGCACCGTTGGCGCCATGGCAACCATCACCAGGATCCGGCCGCGCGCCCTCGTCCGTGCCTCCGGAGGCCCCCGCTATGCCGTCGCCCTGGCCGTGGACGCGCTCGGCACCGGCATGCTGCGGCCCTTTTTGCTGCTCTACGGGGTGACCGTGCTGAGGCTGTCCGCGCCGGCCACCGGCATCGCCATGACGGTCGGCGTCGTCGTGGGTCTGGTGTGCACGCCCGCGGTCGGCCGATGGCTGGACCGGGGCGCACGCAGCACGGTCGTGGCAGCGTCGATGCTGGTGCGGGTGCTGGGCGTGGCGCTGCTGCTGGCCGCCCCGGCAGGGCACGTCTGGCTGTTCGCGGCGGCGGCGCTCTTCCTCGGCATCGGCAACCAGGCATGGCCGGCCGCCCATGCGGCCCTCGTGGCCACGGTCGCCCACGGCCGCGAACGCGACGTCGCTCTCGCGGCAGGCCGCGCCCTGCGCAACGCCGGCATGGGCGTGGGCGCGCTACTGGCCACCGCGTGCCTGGCGGGTGGCACCACCGCATTGCAAGCGCTGGCAGCCGTCACCGGGCTCGCCTATCTCGCCGCGGCGGCGTTGGCGTGGTCGATCCACCTGCACGCGCATCCGGCCGCTACTCCCGCCGAAGACAGGGACGAGGTGCCCGCACCACGGATGCGCGCGCTGCTGGCCGCCAACGTGGTCTACGCCTTCTGCCTCAACATCTTTGAAATCGCGATCCCTCTGGTATTGGTGACCCGGTTGCACGCATCCCCGATGTGGTCGGCAGCCATCTTCGTGGCCAACACGGTGCTGGTGGTCACCCTGCAGGTTCCGGTCACCGTCCTGATGTCCCGCTTCTCCCGGCGGACCGTGCTGGCTTTCTCCGGCGTGGTAATCGCCGCGTCCTACCTCGGCTTCCTCGCGGCCACCTCACTGGGACACGGCTGGGGCCCTCCCGTCGTCGCCATGGTGGCCGTGGTCTGCACCGTTGGCGAGATCATCTATGCCGGCAGCGTCACCGCACTCGTCACCGCCCTCGCCCCAGCTCATCTCCTGGGACGCGCCCTCGCTCGCTTCCAGCTCTCCACGGGCTTCGGCCTCGGCGTCTCCCCAGCGGTCATCACCGCCCTCGCCTCCCACGGCTCGCCCGCCCTCTGGGGCGGCCTCGCCGCCGCGACGCTCTGCTCCGCCTCCGCAGTCGCCACCGGGAAAGATCAAAGGGTCAGCTGAAGACGACGGACCTCAGTTTCAGGCGATCGGAGGCGCGCCCGCCGGCGCGCAGCGTGTAGAACGCGTCGCCCTCGCAGCCGGAGGCTTTGAACATGGTCACGGACGAGTAGGTCCGGTTATGTGGCCGGAAGGCCTCGGCGTCAGCGAAGTCGGCGATCTCCGGGATTTCCAGGCAGTATCCACTGGGAGGGTCTACCAGTACTCCCTGCTGGGGCTCTCCGTCGTCGTTGTACAAGTAGGTGAATTCGCCTTCGGTGGCTGACGCGGATGCCGGGACCGCGATGCCGAGGGCGCAGGCGCTCATGACAGCGAGCAGGGCGGCGCGAATACGCATGGCAGGTCGTTTCCTTTCACGGGATGCGGCGCATCGACCTGGTCGGCGAGCGTCCGCATCGACACCGATTGTGATCGGCCCGTCACTGAGTCCACAGGCTTCGCCGGGTCGGCGTCCACCGTGATGCCTCGTCCAGGGTCACCCGCAAGACCATGACCGCGCGGGCGTCAGACGATGAGTGAGCACGTCTTTTGTCAGCTGAGTAGCTCACCGGCGTTCACGTTCGTGGTCATTCTCGTGGGCGACGCCCGGCAAGCGACACGCACGCTTCGTGAGCATGCAACGGCTTGAATCGGAGAGCGCTACATCCTGCAAGACGCGGCCGAGGAATGCCCGCCGGGCTTGCGGGGTGACGCGGCGGTATCGCCGTGGCATACGTCACGGGGGTATAGTCATTGCCCTACCCCCCAGGGGTATGTAGGGTCGGTCCCAGGAGGACGCGAGATGCACGGATACAGCCAGGACAAAGACGAATACCTCGCGCGGCTACGACGGATCGAAGGACAGATCCGGGGCTTGCAGCGGATGGTCGAAGAAGACAAGTACTGCATCGACATCCTCACCCAGGTCTCCGCCGCCACCAAGGCGCTGCAGTCGGTGTCGCTGGGGCTGATGGACGAGCACCTCAGGCACTGCGTGTCCGACGCCATCGCCAAAGGTGGCACCGACGCCGGCGAGAAGATCCAAGAAGCGAGCGAGGTCATCGCCCGCCTCGTCCGTTCTTGAAGCCACACAACGAAAATCGGAGGAGAACCACGATGAGCGAGACCACCTACAACGTCACCGGCATGACCTGTGGCCACTGCGTCAACTCGGTCACCGAAGAGATCGGCAAGATCGACGGCGTCACGGACGTTCGTGTCGACCTGCCGTCCGGCGCGGTGACCGTCGTCAGCCCCCAGGAACCCGAGGTCGCGGAGGTGCGCGCGGCCGTCGAAGAAGCCGGATACGAGCTGACCGCCTGATTCGCGGGACGGCTCTCTGATCGCGGGTTTCGGCCCGTACTAAGGACTTCACGATGAATACAGCAGCGAAGCTCTCCGCCTACGGTGTGGCGCTTGCCCTGGTCGCCGGTGGCGCCTGGGTCGCAGGCACCGCTGTCGGTCCTTTCGCCGGCGCTGCCGGCCTGCCTGGCGGCGAGGACGCCGGGCATGGGGACGCTCACAGCGGCACCGTCGCGGAGGCGGCGCAGACCGACGAGCCCGGCGGGCTCGCGTCGTCCAGGGGCGGCTACACCCTCACGCCCATCTCCACGACGCTCACGACCGGGACGACCCAGCCCTTCTCCTTCCGGATTCTCGGGCCCGATGGCGCGCCGGTCACCGGCTACGACGTCGAGCACGAGAAGCGAATGCACCTCATCGTCGTCCGCCGCGACACGGCGGGATTCCAGCACATACATCCCGAACTGGGCGCGGACGGCACCTGGACGGTTCCGCTCGCGCTGCCGCAGGCCGGCAGCTACCGGGTCTTCGCGGACTTCAAGCCGACAGGCGGGAACGCCACGACGCTGGGCGTCGACGTCGCCGCGGCCGGAGACTTCACGCCCGTCGAGTATCAGCCGTCGCGCGTCGCGAACGTCGACGGCTACCAGGTGCGCCTGGACGGCGAACTGGCGCCGGGCAGGTCGTCGAAGGTGACTTTGACGGTGACCAAGGACGGCCGGGAGGTGACCGATCTGCAGCCGTACCTCGGCGCTTACGGACACCTGGTGGCGCTGCGCGGCGGCGACCTGGCCTACCTGCACGTCCACCCGGACGGCGAGCCCGATGACGGCCGGACCACTCCCGGCCCCACGGTCACCTTCTTCGCGCAGGTCCCCTCGGCAGGCACCTACCGGCTGTTCCTGGATTTCCTGCACCAGGGCAAGGTTCGTACGGCCGAATTCACCGTCGCCACCGCGGGCGTGCCCGCCACAGCCCCCTCAGCGGCTCCCAGCCCGACGCAGCCACCGGCGGCCGATGACGGTCACGGCGGGCACGGCTGACCGCGAGAGATGGGAAGGAGACCCGACATGACAACGGAACTCGACCGGGTGGCCACCGCTGAGGTCGAACTCGCGATCACCGGGATGACCTGCGCGTCGTGCGCGATGCGTATCGAGAAGAAGCTCAACAAACTCGACGGTGTCACCGCGACTGTCAACTACGCCACCGAAAAGGCGAAGGTCGTCTATGACGAAGGGATCGAGCCGAGCAAGCTGATCGAGCAGGTGGAGGCGGCCGGCTACACGGCCGCCCTGCCCGCTCTGCCGGAAACCGGGCAATCAGGCGGACCGGCCGAGGAGGTCGACTCGACCGCTCCGTTGCGGCAGCGGCTGATCGGCTCGGCGGTGCTGTCGGTTCCGGTGATCCTGCTCGCGATGGTGCCCGCGCTGCAGTTCACCTACTGGCAGTGGATCTCACTGACGCTGGCCGCGCCGGTGCTGGTGTGGGCGGCGTGGCCGTTCCACAAGGCGGCGTGGGCGAATCTGCGTCACGGCGCGGCCACAATGGACACTCTCATCTCGATGGGCACGCTCGCCGCGTTCCTGTGGTCGTTGTACGCCTTGCTGTTCGGCACCGCCGGGACGCCGGGGATGACGCATGCCTTCGAGCTGACGGTGCGGCGGATGGCCGGTGACGGCAACATCTATCTGGAGGTCGCCGCCGGCGTCACGACGTTCATCCTCGCCGGACGGTATTTCGAGGCTCGTTCCAAGCGCCGGGCCGGTGCCGCGCTGCGGGCGCTGCTCGAACTGGGCGCGAAGGACGTCGCGGTACTCCGTGACGGCGATGAAGTGCGCATCCCGGTCGGTCAGCTGGTCGAGAGTGACCTGTTCGTCGTGCGGCCGGGGGAGAAGGTGGCCACCGACGGCGTCATCGCCGAAGGCACATCGGCGGTCGACGCGAGCATGCTGACCGGCGAAAGTGTCCCCGTCGAGGTCGGACCCGGCGACGCGGTGGTCGGGGCGACGGTGAACGCGGGCGGGCGGCTCGTCGTCCGCGCGACACGGGTCGGTGCCGACACCCAGCTGGCGCAGATGGCGAAGCTCGTCGAGGACGCGCAAACCGGCAAGGCACAGGCCCAGCGGCTGGCGGACCGGATCTCGGCGGTGTTCGTGCCGATCGTGATCGCGCTCGCCGCCGGCACCCTGATGTTCTGGCTCGGAGCAGGAGGAACCGCGTCAGCGGCGTTCACCGCCGCGGTCGCCGTCCTGATCATCGCCTGCCCGTGCGCACTCGGCCTCGCGACGCCGACCGCGCTGCTCGTGGGCACCGGCCGCGGCGCGCAGCTCGGGATCCTGATCAAGGGACCGGAGGTGCTGGAATCCACCCGCGCGGTCGACACGGTCGTGCTGGACAAGACCGGCACCGTCACCACCGGACGGATGGCGCTGGTCGAGGTCCACGTCGCCGAGGGCGTCGACACCGAGGAGGCGTTGCGGCTCGCGGGTGCGCTGGAGAACGCTTCGGAGCACCCGATCGCGCAGGCCATCGTGGCCGGTGCGCGGGGCCGGGTCGGCGAACTCCCGGCCGTCGAGGACTTCACCAACGTCGAAGGCCTTGGTGTGCAAGGGATCGTCGAGGGCAAGGCGGTGCTGGTCGGCCGCAGTGCGCTGCTGGAGGAGTGGGCGCACCACTTGTCCGATGACCTCGCCAAGGCCAAGTCCTCCGAAGAGGAACTCGGCCGGACAGCGGTCGTGGTCGGCTGGGACGGGAAGGCCCGTGCGGTCCTCGTCGTCGCCGACACGGTGAAACCGACCTCTGCCGAAGCCATCACGCAGTTGCGGGCGCTCGGCCTGACCCCGGTACTGCTCACCGGTGACAACGCGGCCGTGGCCCGTGCGGTGGCGGCGGAAGTGGGGATCACCGAGGTGATCGCGGAGGTCCTGCCTCGGGACAAGGTCGAGGTGGTCAAGCGGCTGCAGGCCGAGGGCAAGGTGGTCGCGATGGTGGGCGACGGTGTCAACGACGCGGCGGCGCTGGCCCAGGCCGACCTCGGCCTGGCCATGGGCACCGGCACCGACGTCGCCATCGAGGCGAGCGACATCACCCTCGTCCGTGGGGACCTGCGGGCGGCGGTGGACGCGATCCGGCTCTCGAGGCGGACGCTGCGCACCATCAAAGGAAACCTGTTCTGGGCCTTCGCCTACAACGTCGCGGCGCTGCCCTTGGCCGCGGCGGGGCTGCTCAACCCGATGATCGCCGGCGCCGCGATGGCGTTCAGCTCGGTCTTCGTGGTCACGAACAGCCTGCGGCTCAAGGGATTCCGCAGCACAGCGAGCTGACCCTCGCTGGATTTCGAGGCGCTCTCACAACACGCTTTCGTGTTGTGAGAGCGCTTGTCGTTCAGATCCTCTTTCCCCACAGGTACTAGAGACCCTGGTTGGCGAGGAACCTGCGGATGGCGGGCGCGAACGCCTCGGCGAGATCCTCGGCGGTGCGCAGGGTGCTCGACAGGGAAACAGGCGCGAGATGGCCGTCGGGCATGATGCGGGCGGCGTTCTCCGCCAGTGCGGTCGGGTGCCGTTGGTCCATGCCGGGGAAGATCAGGGTGGGCGTCGTGATCGCGGCGAGGTCGTCCACAGAGCGGAATGAGCGGTCGCGGCCGATGGCGGCCGCGGCGGCGACGCTCGCGGGGTCGGAGCGCGGGATGGCGTCGCGCACCAGAGCGCCGATGACCGGCGCGAGGTGGGGCAGGATCGGCGCCCAGGCCGCCTCGACGCCCTCGGTCCGGACGCGTGCGGCGAACGCGTCCATGAACGCGATTTCAGCTCGCTTCGCTTCGTCGTCTTCGATGTCTTCGACGCTGATCAGGATCGCGGCGCGGGCCCGGCTGGGATGTTCGAGGCAGGTGCGCTGGGTGATCGTCGCGCCGAGTCCGGTCCCGCCGACGACGGCACGCTGTTCGCCGAGGTGGTCCAAGAGCGCGGTGACGTCGTCGGCGTATCGGGTCCAGGTATGGCGGGCCGGGTCGGTGCAGACCGATCGTCCGTAGCCGCGTACGTCGGGGAGTACGACGGTGTGGCGGTCGGTGAGCTGCCGGGCCAGTGGGAGGAGACTGTGGTGATCCGGACCGCCCCCGTGCATGAGCACAAGGGGCGGCCCGGAGCCGAGTATGGCGGCGAACAGCGGACAGCCGTCGCTGCCGTGATAGGTGATGGTTTCCATCGCGAGCGGTCAGTGGTGGTAGGCGTGCACCACGGCGTGTCCGGAGCCGCGGCCGATGAGCCACTTGTTCACCGGGGTCGTGAGCACGAAGGCGACGGCCAGCGCGAAGGCGAGCGCGCCCCAGAACAGCCAGCTGGCGAGTCCGGCTTCCATCGCGCCGGGGACGGCGATCATCACTCCGTTGTCGACGATCTCCATGACGAGGATCGACACGGTGTCCGCGGCGAGGGCGATCTTGAGAGCCTGCTTGAAGCCGACGCCCGCGCGCAGTACGCCGCGCATGGTCAGCGCGTAACCGAAGACGAAGGCCAGAGCGACGGCAAGCACGATGGTGGCGACGTTGCCCCAGCCCAGTGCGGTGCCGATCACCATGCCGAGCACTTCGCCGATAGCGCAGCCGGTGAGGCAGTGCAGGGTGGCCGACGCCGCTGTGCCCCAAGTGGTCGGGGGTGCGTGGTGCTGTTCGTGACCGTCGCCGGGTGCGTGGCCGTGGTGTTCGTGCTCAGTGGACATGAGCGGTTTTCTCCTTTGTGGACTGCTCGGCAGGTGCGGGTTCGAGCCCTGCGACGAGATTGAACGAGCCGGTGAGCAGGTTGAGTGTCACCAGTCCCACCGTGTCGGCGATGATCCGATCGCTCCAGCCGTGCCCGCGCAACTCGGCGACGTCCTTGTCGCCGATCGAAGCCGGTTCGGCGAGCACCCGGCCCGCATGTGTGCCTCCAGGCACAAGGCACAACCGATCCACTCCTGCAAGGCGAGCGAGATCTTTTCGCTCAGTGCCCGGGGAAGCTTGACCCGCTTCATGGCTCTCGAGAAGTCGAGGTAGCCCTGCAGGAGAGCCGGCGAGCGGGCCATCGCGGACACCATCGGGCCCACCGAGCCGCGACGATCGATGATCTCGCCGAGTAGCTCGGCGGATTTTGCCGGCGCGTCGGCATGATCGAGCGGCTGAAGACGCTGCACGGGGTTCCTCCTGGCGTTGTCCGGGGGAGCGGATCAGAACTATATACCTGTAGGGGGTATCTGTCGAGGAAGGCGCGACCTTCCGACGCTTTGCCGCACAAGCGTTTTCGTCGAGAAGCAAGCTTGTGACGAGCGCGACATAGATACCCCCTAAGGGTACTTGCGCCGCGGTGGTGGCGAGCCTACGTTCGGGTCTGACATATACCCCCTAGGGGTAACTGGATCTCGAAAGGACGGTCGTCATGGCGGAGACAACCCCGGACCCACGACGGTGGTGGGCGCTGGGACTCATCGCATTGGCCCAGTTCATGGTCATCATGGACACCTCGATCATCGGCGTCGCCTTACCCGCGATGCAGCAAGACCTCGGGTTCTCCCCAGGAGACCTGTCGTGGGTGTTCAACGCCTACGTCATCGCGCTCGCCGGGCTGCTGCTGCTCGGCGGACGCCTCTCGGACCTGTTCGGGGCGCGGAAGATGTTCACCGCCGGATGGGTCGTGACCCTCGGCGGATCGGTGGTCGCCGCGGTCGCGGGCACCGCGTGGGTCGAACTCCTCGGCCGGGTCCTTCAAGGCGCCGGTGCGGCACTGATCGCGCCGTCCGCGTTGACCCTGCTGATGATGCTGTTCGGCGCACGCCCTCGTGAACTGACGAAGGCGCTCGCGCTCTACGGCGCGGCCGCACCCGCCGGTGGTACCGCCGGGGTGTTCCTCGGCGGCGTGATCACCGAGTGGCTGTCCTGGCCGTGGATCTTCTGGCTCTATGTCCCGATCTCGCTGACCGCCATTCTGGCCACCGGCAAGCTGATGCCTTCCGCGCCTGCCCGGCGTGGTTCCGTCGACCTTGCCGGCGCCGTCGCGGCGACCGCGGGCCTGGGACTGACGGTGTTCGGCGTCGTCCGCGCACCGGAAGCGGGCTGGGACTCGACAGGTACCTGGGGCGCGTTGGCGGGTGGTATCGCCTTGCTCGCGGTGTTCGTGGTGATCCAGCGGAGGCGTGAGGTGCCGTTGGTGCGGCTGGGCATCTTCCGGACGCCGAACCTCGGCGGCGCGAACCTCGCCCAGTTCCTGCTCGGCGCGGCATGGATCCCGATGTGGTACTTCCTCAACCTGTACCTGCAGCAGGTCCTGGGCTACGGGGCCTTCGCCAGCGGGGCCGCGCTCCTGCCGATGACCGTGCTGATCGTCGTGCTGATGGTCGCCGTCGCACCGAAGCTGATCGGCCGCTTCGGGCCGAAGCGGATGATCATCGGGGGTCTGTGGGCGCTCGCCGCGGGCCTGGTGTGGCTGTCGTTCGTCAGCCCGACCGGCAACTTCGTCATCGACGTCCTGCCCGCTTCGCTCGTAGCCGCGCTCGGTCAGGCGCTCGCGTTCATCCCGTCGCTCGGCACCGCCATCTCCAGCGCGAAACCGGAGGAAGGCGGTCTCGCGTCGGGAATCGTGAACACCTCGTACCAGATCGGCTCGGCGCTCGGCCTCGCCGCGATGACCGCGGTCGCCGTGTCCTTCGGCGCGGGACGGACCGGCGACCCGGTCGCGCTGACCGGCGGGTACTCGGCGGCGTTTCTTGGTGCCGCGGGCATCGCGATCGCCGGTGGCTTCCTGGCCATGGCCACCCTGCGCACTCCCGAGCGTGAGCCGAGCGACGTCGGCGGAGGTGAACCGGCGGTGCAGCGATGACCGGCTGTAGCCCCGCGTGGAGGGCGAGACCCGCTCAAGGGTCCTGCCCTCCACGCGGCGTTCTGCGTTCGGTTCGTGGTCCTATCGCGGTACGACACGCGAACTTGCTCCTGTTTCCGAAGAGAGCGAGTCAGCGGAGCCACTGGTTGCGCTCCACAAAGGACATTCGCCACTAGCGTTCGCGTAGATGACGTGGTAGTCGATGACAGGTGATCCGCAGGACGGCGAGGCTCGTCTCGCCCGCGCCTGGCCGGTATGTCGGACGGTGACGGCTTCGCGTTGTCCGCGGTCAACGGTCGCCATGGGATTCGTGGTCATCACCTGATCCATACGAGCACCGGGCACGCTGTTCGCGTCGACGACCAAGCATTCCCGCAGGCGCCTTGTGGTGGGGGCACCCGGAACCTCCTGGCACGTGCGAATGTCACAGAGAACCCGTGACACGCTCGTCGTCGACATCGTGGACAAGGATTCAAGAGTCAGGGGTCGGCTTGGCTGCAGTCCGTTCACCGTCCGCGTCGCTGGGAGGTCTGGGAGGTTCAGTCATGGTTCGCGGGTGCACGGGGAGGCTGTCTACTGTGCTCGCGGGGTGCGGTAGCCGTGGTGACCGCCGCGCCGGCTTCCGCTCGCGCTGCTGTCGAGAACAGCGTGCTCGGGTGAGGGCTCAGCGACGTTCACGGCGTCACGGCCGGGCGGCTCCCCGCTGACTGCGCGAACCGGGCACAAATCGTGGATCCGTCTGGTGTCGGCGTGCGGGCGGGAGTACATTTCGTGCAGGTGCGCCGGGAAGTCTGGTCGGCAACAGAGTTCGCCGACCACGAAGGGACTCCCATGTCCTCCCTTTCCCAGCCACGTCCTCCCGCTGTCCATGTCGATGGATTGACCAAGCGGTTCGGCCGCACCGTCGCGGTCGATGGCTTGACCTTGTCCGTTCCCTGCGGTGAGGTGTTCGGATTCCTCGGCCCGAATGGCGCGGGCAAGTCCACGACGATCCGGTTGCTGCTCGGCCTGATCCGGCCGTCCGCCGGGACGGCCACCGTGTTCGGTGTCCCCGCGTCGGACGTACGCCGGGCGCACCGGTTGCTGGGGTATGTTCCCGGCGACGTCGCGTTGTGGCCGGATCTCACCGGCGCTGAAATCCTCGAGCTGCTTGCCAGGGTCGGCCCGGACGTCGATACGCGCTATCGCACGGAACTCGTCGGGCGGTTCGCGCTCGATCTGGACAAGCGGGCCAAGACCTACTCGACGGGTAATCGGCAGAAGGTCGCCTTGATCGCCGCGTTCTCGACGCGGGCGGAACTGCTCGTTCTCGACGAGCCGACCAGCGGCCTGGATCCGTTGATGGAACAGGAGTTCCGGCGCTGTGTCAGCGAAGCGCGAGAACGTGGCCAGACCGTTTTCCTCAGCTCACATCAGCTCGCCGAGGTCGAGGCCGTCTGCGACCGGGTCGGGATTCTGCGTGCCGGACGGCTCGTCGAGATCGCCGGGATCGCGGAGCTGCGCAAGTTGCGCCGCACCACCGCCGAGGTGACCTACCGAGGGCCGGAACCATCCTTTGTGGACGTACCCGGCGTCGTCGACGTCGAACGGCTGGACGGCGATCGCCTCCGGTTCACCCTGTCCGGGCCCCCGGGCCCGGCGTTGCGGAAACTCGCCGCCACCGACGTCGTCACTATCTCGATGCGCGAACCGAGGCTCGAAGAGATCTTCCTCGACTACTACGGGGAGAACGCGCGATGACCACGACATCGCCGGAAACCCTGGCGAACACGGCAGAACCGGCAGGGCGGGGGAGAGCGGAGGGAGCCGTCACCCGCCACTTCGCACGCCGTATGCGCCGCGGCGTCGTGATCGTCGCCCTCGCCGCGGCCGGTATGTCCGCCCTCGTGGCAGGCCAGTACCAGAGCACCTTCGCAGGCGCCCTCGACGGATCGGCACTGCGGGCGTTGGCGGAGAATCCGGCCATCCGGATCCTGTTCGGGCCACCCGTGGCACTCGACGATCCCGGTGGGTTCACCGTGTGGCGCACGGGAACTCCCGTTCAGGTCCTGGTCGCCGTATGGGCGCTCTTGACCGCGACCCGGCTGACCCGGGGTGACGAAGACGCCGGACGAGCCGGCCTGCTGCTCGCCGGACGGCTCCGGCCACAGGACCTGCTCATCCGGTGCATGACCGCATTAGGTGTCGCGGCGGTCGTGATCGCCTCGGCCGTGGCATTGGCCTTGCTCCTCACCGGAACACAACCCACCGGCGCGATCATCCACGCCGCCGGTGTGCTCGGCGTGATCCTGACCTTCGCCGCCGTGGGGGTGCTCGCGGCACAGATCCTGCCTGCCCTGCCGGCGGCCACAGGCCTGGCCGTGGCCATTCTCGGCGCGGGATTACTCTTGCGCATGCTCGCGGACGGTGCCGAGAAACTGTCGTGGGCCGCGTGGATCACTCCCTTCGGCCTGACCGGCGAAGCCGCGCCTTATGCGGACAACAGGGTCTCGCCGCTACTCGTGCTTTTCGCCTTCCCGGTCGTGCTCACCGTCGGCGCGAGCGTGGCCGCCGCGCACCGAGACGTCGGCCGCGGCCTGCTCAACCCGTCCGGCCGCCGTCGGCCGAGGACACGACTCCTGGGTTCCATCGCCGGCTTCGCCGTACGGCGCACTCTGCGCGCCACGGCGGGCTGGGTGTTCGGGATCGCCGCGTACTTCTTCCTTGTCGGGGTCCTCATCTCGTCCGTTCTTCGCTTTCTGCAAGAGAACCAGCGGTTCGGGGACCTCGCGGCCGTGGCCGGGTTCGCCGGTCTCGGAACCGCCGAGGGATTCGCCGCGGCCATGTTCGGCCTCCTCGCCATCCCGATCGGCCTCTACGCAGCCACCCGCATCGCCACTTTTGCCTCCGACGAAACCAACCGCAGATGGACCCCGTTGCTCGCGCTGCCCATTCCGCGCCACAGAATCGCCCTCACGGAGATCACTGTGACCTCGGCCGCGCTGCTCATGCTCCTCGCCGCGGCCGGGTTATCGCTCTGGACGGGCGCCACTATCGCGGCCGCACCACTCGGCCTGATCCCCGCTCTGGCAGGGGCGTGGAACACGGCACCGGTCGCGCTGCTTTCGCTCGGCGCCGCGGTGTTCGCCCTCGGCTGGGCACCGCGTGCGGTCGCCGTGCTCGGAGCGCTGCCCGTCGTCGGCGGATTCCTGCTCAACGTCGTGCTGCAAAGCGTCGAAGCACCCTCATGGCTGACTTACCTGACGCCCTTCGGCCACCTCACCTCGGTCCCCGCCGAGCCACCGAACTGGAACGCCATCATCGTCCTCCTCGCGGTAACGGGCTTCCTCGTTTTCGCGGGCCTGGCCGGCTACGGCCGCCGAGACCTGACCACCTGAACGCGACCGGGGTGTGGTTCGCGGCCCGCCCTCGTTGCGAGAAGCTATTCCACCGGTCAGCTTTCGATCATCTGGTAGCGGTGTCGTAGCTGCGCAAGGCGGCTCCGACCGCGGCGGCGGTTCGGAGCGACGGCGTGGTCGTGGCCGGCGCCGTCAGCACCGCGTGGCGCAGGTTTTGCGCGACGTCGCCGTGGTCGACGTGGCGGCCGTCGGCGAGCAGGTAGCCGAACCGGTGCAGCGAGCGGGTTCCGCTGTGCAGCTGGCCTTCTTGGAGGGTGAAGCCGAAGGTGTTGGCGAGGCGGTTGACGATGTTCCACACCAGGTTCACGTGCAGGGCTTCGATGACGGCGTGTTCGGGGAGGTCGGTGACCGCGGTGGCGTCGGCGCGGTCGGGATCCAGGGTGATCGACTCGAGGAATGTGCGGACAGCGCGGAGTTCAGGTCGTGCGGAGGCGGGGTCGTCCGGGTCGATCTCGCCGGTGCCGGCGATCCGGGTCAGCTCGGCGTGCGTGACGACGCAGAACGGGCACTCGTGCAGCTGCGCCGTGCTCATGGCGAGGAATTCGCGTTCTCCCGCGGTCCAGTACGAAGGTCCGCGCATCACCTCGGCCGTCAGGTCGAGCACTGGTCTGGCGAGGAATCCGGGGCGATAGAGCAGCATCTTCACGATGTCCGGACTGGCCACGCCCGACGTCTTGGAGGTGACAGCGAGGAAGAGCTTCGCGCGGCGGCGGTGGTCGTTGTCGAGAATGGACAGTCTCATCAGGACTCCGGTGTTCCGAGGGTGTGCAGGCGGCCGGCGAGGAAGCGCCGGTCGGCGTGATTGGTGGCGAGGTCGTGAGCGCGCCGGTATGCCTGGGCCGCGTCGTGAGTACGGCCGAGGCGGCGCAGGAGGTCGGCACGGGCCGCGTGCAGCAGGTGGTAGCGGTCGAGGCCTGAGCGTGCATGATCGCGATGGCGGCCTGCAGCTGGTAGGGGCCTGGTGTGCCGAAACGCAGCGCGCGGTCCAGCAGGCCGACGGCTTCGGCGATCTCGGCGTGGTCCCAGCGGGAGCGATCCTGATCCTCGAGCAGGACGACGTCGCCGGTAGGGCTGTAGCGGGCTGCGGAGCGTGAGTCGTGGACGAGCAGCAAAGCCGCCAGGCCCAGCGCCTCGGGTTCGTCGGGCATGAGGGTGGCGACCAGCTTGGCGAGCCGGATCGCCTCCTGCCGCAGCTCGCGATACTCCGGCCGGTTACCGCCGGCGGTGTAGCCCTGGGTGAAGATCAGGTAGATCACCGCGAGGACTCCGGAGAGCCGCTCGGGCAGGAGGTGGTCGGCGGGTACTTCGAAGCCGATTCCGGCGTCACGGATCTTGCGTTTGGCCCGCACCAGCCGTTGGGCCAGGGTCGGTTCGCCGATCAGGAAAGTGCGGGCGATCTGTCCGGCGGTCAGCCCGGCCACGGCCTGCAGCGTCAGGGCGACGCGGGCTTCTTCGGCCAAGGCGGGATGGCAGCAGGTGAAGATGAGACTGAGCCGCTCGTCACCGATGCCGAGGAGGCTGTCGTCACCGAAGTTCATGGTCATCCCCACCGTCTGGTCTCCGAGCAGGGCGAGCTTTTCCTGCCCACGCCAGATACGGCGGATCCGGTCGATCGCGCTGTTACGGGCCGCGGTCAGCAGCCACGCGACCGGGTCGTCCGGTGTCATGCCTTCCCATTTGCTCAGCGCAAGCGCGCACGCTTCCTGCAGGGCGTCTTCGGCGAGTTCGAAATCGCCCAGCGCACGGACGAGCGCGGCGAGCATCCGGGACCGGTGCTCGCGGTAGACCTCCAGCAGGACCGGTGCCGGGGTCATACGTCCGCTGAGGGCCGGTGGTCGAGGTCCGGTACCCCGGCGATCGGGCGGACCTCGATCGTGCCCTGCTCGGCCATCGGGCACAGTGCGGCCAGTTCGAGGGCTTCGTCGAGGTTGCGGCAGTCGAGAATGTACGTCCCGCCCAGGTGCTCGTGGGTCTCAGGGAACGGACCGTCGGTGATCAAGGTCTTGCCTTCGCGGACGGTGACCGTGGTGGCGGTGTGCTCGCCCTGCAAGGGGTGGCCGGCGACGAACGCGCCGCGGCGGCGGCATTCGTCGGCGAAGGCGTTCACTCTGGCCAGTGCCTCGGGGAAAGCCGGGTCTCCCGGTTCGGGGCGGTCGCAGTTGTAGATCAGCAGCATGTAGTGCATGTGTCCTCCAGCTCGGGCGGTGGCGATCCGTCGAAGAGGATGACGAACAGCCCGACCGTAACTCGACAGGCGTCGGCAAGCCTCTTTGTGAACAGCGAACGCACTCATCGTCGTCCGCAGCGACACGGCGGGATTCCATACACCCCGAACCGGGTGCAAGGGCGACAACGCTCGCGGTCTGGCCGGGCAGATCCTCAAGACTGAGGCGACCACCGGCAGGAGAACGGTCGGGTACGCTCCCGACATGCCCGACGGTGCATGGAGACACGGGAACCTGATTTGTTCCGGCGGCTGGAGCGCGTCGTCGTGGAGCTGGGTGCGGCGGCCTCATCGGATGATCCAGGCGGCGCCGTGGGCCAGCTCACCGATCAAGACGGGCGCCTCTTCACGTTGTTCGAGCGGGTTCCCGCTGGCACGGAGTGGGAGGGCACTCGCCAAAAGGAAAGAGGAGGCCTTGGATCTCCGATTGTCGTGGTGATGAGAGGGGATCACGTGGAATCTCTGTGGACGACACTCGGCGTCGCGGCCGTGGTGGTGATCGTCGTCCTCGTTCTGGTCGCGCTGTTCCTCGTGGTCAAGCTGGTGCGGAAACACCGGCAGGTCCATCAGCCGGGCACGCCGATGCAGACCAAGGCCGCCTACTGGCTTTCCCTGGCCTACACCGTGTTCCCGTTCGACCTGTTGCCTGACCCGGTGTACTTCGACGACATCGTGGTCCTGACCAGCGGGCTGGTCTACGTCAGCAGGTCGCTCACCAAGAAGACGCGCGACGACCGCCGGGCGGACTGAAGCACGGCGGCCCTGTGCCCGGCCGTCGCCGGGCTTTCCGGGGTCACTGTTTCGCGCTTGAGGCCGCGCCTATGAGGGCGATCAGCTCAATCGGCCCGAGCCGGTGCCG
Organism: Amycolatopsis sp. lyj-112; assembly: GCF_046549055.1. Taxonomy (NCBI): domain Bacteria; kingdom Bacillati; phylum Actinomycetota; class Actinomycetes; order Pseudonocardiales; family Pseudonocardiaceae; genus Amycolatopsis; species Amycolatopsis sp. lyj-112. The sequence continues at coordinate 149,002 of NZ_JAJPWS010000014.1, forward strand.
TTGACGTGGTCCAGCACTGAGCGACAGGTGGCGGCGGTGGCCTCGGCGGTTCTGGGTAGGCGGCCTGGCGAAGCTCCGGACCGATTGATCCTGAGCCCACGCCCGCATCCGCGCGCTCGGCGAACGCGCCGTCTCACTGCTCATGGCTGGAAAGTCCTGGCCGAACTCCATTGCTGCCCACGCCGGGCCACCGCGATCGTCGCGGCCATCCTCGTCCTGCACCACATCGAGACCCGCCGCCAACCACGATGAAAAGGAGGTTTATTTCACGGCGATTCCGCGGGCCTTGAGGGTGTCTTCGGCGCCGGGGGCGGCCATCATGGCCTCGTCGCCGCCGTGGATCACGCGGAGGTTGGGTAGCAGGGCGAGGTCGTCCAGTGAGGTGACGTCGAAGAGGTCGTCCTCTCCGTCCCAGAACGGCGCGCACTGGTGGTAGATCTCCAAGCCGCCGTCAGTGGTCAGTTCTTCCACGGCGGCCAGTTGGTCGGGGGTGATCTCCAAGTCGGTGAAGTACTGGCGGGCTTCCTCAAGGACGGTGTACAGCAGGTCTTGTTCGCGCAGGTACTTCCACAGGTCGCCGGTGGCGCCCTTGGCGTGGAGAATGTCGGCGATCCGGAAACGGGGCTGGATGAGCTTGTCCTGGTACATGAGCTTGTCGATGACCAACAGCTTGAAGTTGAAGTCGCGGAACATGCCCCATCATCTACCAGACCGCCCCGACAATCCGGGCAGTCAACACACACCTTCTGATCGGCGAATCGTGCACACTGAGCCCTTTTCATCGTGACGTCGCAGGACACGGCACAGGCCGGCGGCTGGGCGCGAACGGGCGAGGCTCTCGGAACTCGTGCTGGTAGAGCCGGAGCCACACGAAGGCGTCTCCTGACACCGGAAGCCACTGCGACTCGCGTGCCCTTGCGCTCGACACCCACCAGCTGCTGCCCGGCGCCGACCCGATGACACGGCGTTTCGCGCAAGCGGACTCGCGCCATCGAGCCCGGATGTTTGTGCTGGGGCTGCGCTGAGTACGAATAGATCGCCGCCGTGCCCTGCCATGATGGCTCAGTGCGCGAACTGGTCTATCTCTCCGAACGGAAGCTCCGGCAGTTTGTCGTCAGGCGCCGGCGCCGGCTAGGCCGTGCCCAGGTCGAGGGTGAGGTGAAGTTTCCCGGCTTCGGCGGTGTCAAGGTCAGCCCGGCAGCCCCGGGCCAGGAGGCGACGCCTGCCCCGGACCTGGACACGGTGATCTCCGCTCTGGACTCCTCCGACCGGGCCGCGAAGTGGTTCGCCGACGACGACGTACGGCCCGGTGACTGGGTGCACTTCGAGGCGCCGATTAGCTACACACAAGCCTGGTTCTCGGTCATCTTCGTTGATCTCGACCAGCCGACCGAGAGTTACCCCACCGGCGGCGCGGTCCGGTTGATGCTGCACGGCTCGGACAAGCACATCGTGGGCAACTGGGCTGAGCGCGAAAACTACGACAGTGCCGCCGGTGATCTGCCGGAGCCTACGGGGTCGGAACTCCTTCGAGTGTGGATGCTGCTCAAGAAGTTCGACGACGTCTACACCGACGATGCGGGGCAAGAGCGATCCGACAGCGCGGGATTGCCGGAATTGTTCAGCTCTGAAGGTGATGACCCGATTACAGAAAGGTTCGGAAGAGTCCTCGACGCACTGAGCAAACGCTTGGCGCTGCGGCAAACCGCAGCGTGGATGGCAGGCTATGCCCGCGTTACCGCCGTGCTGGCGCATGCCACGGATCGCAGAATCATCACCGCTACGCCTTTGTACGTCGAGTATGTCTCCGAGCCACCGACGCTCGGCTGACCTCGCGATCCGGCCAGACGGTAGGAGTCGGTGCCGGTCTCGATAGCCGGCGGGCAAGCACGCAGTCCGTCAGGTAGGCATGAACAGGCTCCTGCACCGCCTCCGCGGTGGGATGCCCGTTACCGTTGGGGGTTTCGAGCCTCAACAGTGATCTCCTCTGCGAAGGCACGCGCCCGGCCGCTGTCCTCCGCATGCCAGACCACGCCGAGCACGGATTCCGGCAGCCCGGTGAGGGGCACGAAGACGACCGAATCCCGGTGTCCTTGGTGTTCGGCGGTCGAGCGGCACAGCACCATGCCGCCTTGGCCTGCCGCGGCGAGGCCCATGCCTTCCTGCAGTGTGCCGACGGTCGGTCCGCGCGGTATCCGGCGGCCGCCGGGGGTGATTTCGGGGGCTTGGGCGTGGCGCCAGTATTCCGGGGCCGGGCCGCGGATGCCGATCAGAGGACATTCCGCCAGCTCCTCGACGGTGACGGACTCCCTGCGGGCGAACCGATGCCGAGGCGAGACGGCGAGCATCTGCGGCTGACGGGAGAATACCGGGCCGAGCATGAGATCCGGTTCCTGCACCGGAAGCAGCACCACTGCGGCATCGATCTCCCGACGACGGAGCGAGCCGAACGGATCGGCCAGCGGGATTTCGGTGAGCTCCACCGCGCAGTCCGGGTGGTGCTTCTCAAATCCGCCGATGGCGTTCGCGAGGTGGTCGTCGATGATGCCCTGGAAACCGATTCGCAGCACACCGCCGATCCCTCGCGCGGTGGCGCGCGTGTGATCGACGGCGGCCCGCAGCGCCTCGTAGGCCGGACGCAGTTCGGCGAGGAACTTCTCCCCGAGCGGAGTCAGTTCCACCCGGCGGCTCGTGCGCTCGACGAGCGTCGCGCCGATCCGTCCCTCCAGCGAGCGGAGCAGCTGACTGACCCGGCTCTGAGAGACGTACAGGCGTTCGCCTGCCCGGCCGAAGTGCAGCTCCTCGGCGAGTACCAGGAACGCCTCCAGCTCACGGATCTCCAAGCCGCTCATCGGTCTTCCCCTCCGTGGATCCAGTAGTCCTGCTCATGGAAGGATGAGACATCGGCCATTGTTCCCGGCAGCGGGCGACGGTTGCCTGGAACACGTGACGACAAGGGAAACCGAACAGAGGAAAAATGGCTGGCCGGCGGTGAGCTCGCTCGCCGGGGCGACCTTCACCGTGGTCACCTCGGAAATGCTGCCGGTGGGGCTGCTGACCCCGATCAGCCGCGACCTGCAGGTCACCGAAGGCATGGCGGGTCTGACGCTCACGGTCACCGGCCTGGTCGCGGCGGTCTCCGCACCCCTGCTGATCCCGGCGCTCAGGAATCTCGACCGGCGGGCCGTGCTGTGCGCGTTGATGGCGCTGCTGGCGGCAGGGAATCTCCTGGCAGCGTGGTCGCCTGGGTTCGGCGTCATGCTGGTCGCTCGAGTCCTCGTCGGAATCGGCATGGGCGGAGTGTGGGCGATCGCTGCGAGCTTGGCCGTGCGGCTGGTTCCGCCGCGGTCGATCGGATCCGCGACTTCACTGATTTTCAGCGGAATCGCCGTGGCGTCGGTGCTGGGTGTACCTGCAGGCACCTACCTCGGGGAACTGGTCGGCTGGCGGGCTGCCTTCGTAGGTGCCGGTGGCCTGTCACTGGTGGTACTGGCCGCCCTGGCGATGTCACTGCCGTCGTTGCCGACGGAAGGGGCCGTTCGCCTGGGCGCGATGCTGCGGCTGGCGGGTGTGCCGCGGGTGCGCCTCGGGCTGATCGTGGTGGCGCTGATCGTCATCGGGCATTTCGCCGCGTACACCTATGTCCGGCCGGTACTGGAGAAGGTGTCCGGGGTGAGTGCGGGGCAGATCGGAACGCTTCTCCTGGTCTACGGGCTCTTCGGGGTGGCGGGCAATTTCGCTTCGGGCGCCGTAGCGGCGCGATCACCACGGGTGGCCCTGCTGGTGCTCGGCGGGACTTTGTCGGCGACGATGGCGCTGGTTCCGCTTCTGGGGCTGACCACACTGGCAGCGGCGGCGCTGTTGGTGGTCTGGGGCCTGGCGTACGGCGGTGTCTCGGTGGCCTCGCAGTCATGGATGCTGGTGGCCGCCCCGGAGGCCCGTGAAGCGACGTCGGCTCTGTTCGCTGGAGTGTTCAACGCGGCGATCGCGGTCGGAGCGTTGGTCGGCGGGCTGGCCACGGACGCAGCGGGGACCACCGCGGTGATGTGGCTCGGCGGGGTATTCGCGGCCGGGGCGGTGCTGGTTCTCGCCACCGCCGGTGGCCGGTCCGCCTAGCAGGTCATGCGGAGTTCGCGGGACGTCGCGCAAGAGTGTGAAGCTGCCCGAGGTGGCGACGACATCGTCCCCAGGCAACGGCATGCGCGGCCGTGAGCATACGCCTGTGTCTGACCAACGCCTGGCACGCCGGGCAGTACTGTCCACTCAGGACCGTTGATTGGGGTGGCGTCGGCCGGCGGGCTGTCGTGTTCATCCGACGTGCCCGCCGCATTCGGCTCAGTAGCCGCGTTCCGAGTCGCCGCAAGGATGTTCCTCCATGCGGCAACTGGCTCGTCAGCCGTGCGAGGCGCACATAACGACGGTGCGGGCGATTTGTCATAGACCTTGTGCCCAGCGGCGTATCTCCGCGTGGGGGTCGTCGTGCGGGATGGTCGCGGCCTTGACGGCGGAGTCGATGTGATCGCGGTCTTTGGTGGAGGGCCAGAATTGCAGGAGGAAGTTCTCTGTGCGGTGGATCGTGTCGTGGGGGTTGGCGTAGAAGATCGTGTCAACCTGATCGCCGCCCCAGCGGTAAACGCGCACCTGGTAGTGCCCGGGGTTACTTAAGTCGAGGAAGTCTGTTTCGCTGGCGGGGGCCGAGAATCCTCTGGCGCCGATTTCGTGATGGCCGAAGGACGCTTCGATCGTTGAGGTGTCGCTTTCCGGTGGTCCGCTGCTGGCTGGTTCTCGGGGCCATGCCTCGAGTCGCACGGCGGCTGCGGTTGTCCATTCGCTTGACGGCTGGAGGGTCATTGCGTTGATGCTTGCGAAAGCCCACCCGGAGTCACCTGGATCGAGGTGCGGGGGTTGCTCCAACCCCCGCACCTCGATCACGAACCGGCCGTGGTCGACGCCGGTATGGCCTTCCACGAACGCGGTCGGCGCCGGTGGCACTTCAGGTGGCCAGTTAGCGAGCCCAGACGTAGAACTCATCCAGCGCACCGCTCTGCCGCGAGCACTCTGAGTGCGGAGAGTACATCCTCGCGCCGTTCGGGCCATGCGACATCCATGGGCACATGGTGCCAGATAGCTATTGGATTCTCCGCTCCATTTCAGCAGCTAAGGTGCCGACACAAACGTAGGCGCCGCAACGATCACAGGTCTCCTAGCCGAGGTCTCGCGACCCTGCGAGAGTCAGGTGAAGAGCGTGGGCGGACCAGCCCGCTTGCGCAGGGAGAACGGGCATGCCGCTGCCGGAGATGCGGACGTCGCCGGACCAGCCCCACGCGCGCGGGGAGAACTCGATTCCACTCTGCGAAAGCAGGGCGGGACGCTGTTGTCCTCGGGTTCTTCCTTGGCTCGAGCTCGGGTCATGCCCGGCCAGACGATATCGGGCACATGGCGCCCGCGTCGCATGCCGTAAAGGGGTGCGACGGCAGTGCGAAATTTGATGCGGCGGGGCACGGATCTCGCCGAGGACCCAGCTGTGCGGTCGCCTCCATCTACTTGTGCCTCATGGCGTGCCTTTCGCCTGCCAGACGATGCCTGTCGACATGCCTCCACGGCGCATCTCAGTGGTGTTTTCGCAGATGAAGCGTGTGTCCCCGAGTATTCACGCAGTCCAGGCGAAGTGTAGATCGCTGATATGGGGCCTGCCGTAATCTCGAAGTGAAAGGAACACCGGCAGGCCAGGTGATTTGGTGGGGGAGCGATTCGTGCACAGCTCTGAAGAGATTCAGAAATGGATCGTGCAGTGGCTTTCCTCGTGGCTGAAGTGTCGCCTCACCGACGTGGACCCGCAATACACGTTCGCGAAAGCAGGTCTGTCATCGGTCGGCTTGGTTCGTATGCTGGGGGATCTCGAGGAAGCGCTCGATATCGACATCGACGTCTCCGCCGCTTTTCAGTGGCCGACACCGCAGGCGTTGGCCCACGGACTTATCCGCGGTGCCGCCGAACGAACTCCGGCCGCTGTGTCGACCCCCGATGCCGGCGACCATGTCGCCGTAGTGGGAATGGCCTGTCGGTTTCCGGGCGGTGCGGACAGTCCTGCGGCGTTCTGGCACAACCTGGCGACCGGAGTCGATGCCGTTACGGAGGTGCCAGGCGAACGATGGGACGTGGGCAAGTACTTCGATCCGGACCCGGGTGTGCCAGGTGCGAGTTATACCAGACGTGGTGCCTTTCTCAGCGAGGTCGCGGGTTTCGACGCCGAATTCTTTGGGCTCACTCCACAGGAAGCGCTACGCACCGACCCGCAACAGCGCCTGCTCATGGAACTTGTCTGGGAGGCCACGGAAGACGCCTCGCTCACCGGGCCGGCGTTGAGCCGGGGCATTACCGGACTGGTCGTGGGCCTGATGGACACCAGCCAGTACACCCACGTCCAGATGGACAGTCAGGGCGATTCCTGTCTCGCTGACCCGTACTTCGCCATGGGCAGTGCCGGGAGCGTGGCCGCGGGACGCATCGCCCACTTCCTTGACCTGCGCGGCCCTTCGTACACAGTGGACACAGCGTGTTCGTCGGGTCTGGTCGCGGTGCATCTGGCCGCCCAGGCACTGCTTCGCGGTGAATGCGATGTGGCAATGGCGGCAGGTGTGTCTCTCAATGTTCACCCCAATTCATACCTCCACGCATGCAGCATGTCGATGCTGTCCCCGGATGGAACGTGTAAGACTTTTGACGAACGCGCGGACGGTTTCGCCATGGGTGAGGGTGGCGGCGTGGTGATTCTCAAGCGCCTGTCGGACGCGAAGCGCGACGGGAACAGAATCAGGGCCGTACTTCTCGGATCGGCGACGAACCAGGACGGCCGGACCAATGGGTTGACGGCGCCGAACCCTGCCGCACAGGCCGCGGTCATCCGCGATGCGTTGGCAATGGCCGGGATGACGCCGTCGGACGTCGGCTTCGTCGAAGCACACGGGTCGGGTACGTCGCTGGGTGACGCCGTCGAACTCACCGCGCTCCACGAAGTGTTCGGCTCGCGGCCGGCGACAGATCCGCTGCTGGTCGGTGCGGTGAAGACGAACATCGGGCATACGCTGGCCGGTGCCGGTATGGCCGGACTAGTCAAGGCCGTGCTGGCGCTCGAGAACGACGTGATGCCCCCCAACCTCCATTTCGAGCAGCCGAGCGACGCCATTCCCGAGGATGGCACGATCCGGCCGGTTTCGGCGCTGACGCCCTTGGCCACCGGGGTCTGCGGGGTCAGTTCGTTCGGGTGGTCCGGCACGAACGCACACGTCGTGCTGAAGAAGGCGCCTGTTGTGGCACCGCCGGTTCCCGGACGTCCGTGGCAGGTCCTCACGATGTCCGCGAACAGCGGACAGGCGCTGGACGTGCAGGCACGGCGGCTGGCCGAAGCGTGGCCATCGAACGCCGACCTGGCGGACGTCGCGCACACCACGCAGACCGGGCGGACCCCGTTACGCGTCCGGCGGTCCATCGTGTGCAGGGACGCAGGAGACGCCGTCCGCAGACTGGCCGATCCCCACCTGCTGCCACCGTCGCGACCCGCACGCCCGGAGGCGCCGCGGGTGGCGTTCCTGTTGCCCGGAGCGGGTGACCAGCGCGCCGGTATGGGTGCGGAGCTGTATGAGACCGAGCCGGTGTTCGCCGGTGTCATCGACGAGTGTGCCGGGTTGCTGCCCGAGGCGGATCTACGGGCGGCGGTGCTCGGCGAGGTCGCGGCGCGGTCGCTGGCGGAACTCATCGGGAGTGCGGAGCCGACGTCTTCGAGTGACCTCGACCGGCCCGAAATCGCACATCCGGCGGTGTTCGCCGTCGAGGTGGCGCTGATCCGTCTCCTGGAGCACTGGGGGATCCGGCCGGATCTGCTGGTGGGCTACAGCCTCGGCGAGTACACGGCCGCCTGCGCCGCGGGCGTGTTCACGCTGTCGGACGCGGTGCGGATCGTGCGGCGCCGCGCGGAGCTGATCGGCAGCCGGCCTGCCGGCGCGATGCTGGCAGTCGCCGCGGGAGAAGCCGACACGACGGCGTGGCTCGGCGAGGCGGGTGCGCGTGCCACGGTGGCGGCCGCGAACGGGCCGTACATGACCGTGTTGTCCGGAGACGCCGGGGACATTGCGGTATTCAGCGGCTGGTTGTCCGAGCGCGGCATCGCCGCCCGTCCCTTACGCGTCACCCACGCCTTCCATACGCCGTCGCTCGCCCCCGTCCAGGACGAGCTTCGGGCGGCGATCGCCGGTGTGCGGCGGATGCCGAACACCATCCCCATCCTGTCCAACGTGACCGGCGCGCCGGTCACTCCCGAGGACGTGACCGATCCGGACTACTGGGCCGCCCACCTGTGCCGACCGGTGCGATTCGGTGAGAGCGTGCGGCACCTCGATGCCGATGTCGTGCTCGAGGTCGGCCCCGGAGCGACGCTTTCCGCGCTGGTCCGGCAGAACCTCGCCGGGGAGTCCGACATCGACGTCCTGACGACGATGCCGTCGGTGGTGTCCGGTGAGAGCGCGCGCGAGCGATTGCTGACATCGGTCGGTGCGCTCTGGCAGCTCGGTGCCGACGTGCGGTGGGACCGGACGCACGACGGCAGGCGCGGGCATGCCGATCTGCCGGCGTATCCTTTCCAGCGCGCCCGGTTCTGGCCGGAGCCCGGTCAGTCGCGCGCCACGAAACGGCAGAGCGCCGAGGACTGGTGCTACGCGCCTCGATGGGAGCTGGCGACCGCTGCCCCGGAGCCCGTTACAGGCGCGCTCATCGTCTTCTCCGACGACCGCACCGGTCTGGTCGACCTCGCTCGCGCGGCCGGCATGTCGATCACCGAAGTTCGTCGTGGAAGCGGGTTCAGCACGAACGGGTCCACGGTCACGATCGATCCAGGACGCGGAGACCATTACCGGGCGTTGTTGGAAAGACTGCGGCCGGACACGCCCACCGCCATCGTGCACGCGTGGAGCTTGGGAACCCGGCAAGACGCGGGCACCGAAGAGGCGATGCACGACGCCGTTCGCCTGGGGTTCGACAGCCTGCTCCTGCTGGTGCAGGCCCTGGGCGAACTGACGAACGTGCCGGACGTTCGCCTGCTCACCGTCAGCGCCGGTAGCGCGGACGTGGTGGGTGGTGATCTCGTTGCGCCAGAACGGTCGGTGGTACATGGACTGGGACGGGTGATTCCCGCCGAGTACCAGCGGTTCTCCTGGCGTGGCGTCGATCTCGACCCGGCCCGCGCCGATGACGTCGGCGCGCAGCTGTGGACGGAGTTGTGCGCGGAAAGCTCCGGGGCACGGGACGGGGTGGCGGCGTGGCGGTCAGGGCGTCGCTGGGACCGGACGTGGCGACGTGTCCGGATGGGGGAGGAAACCGGACTGTGGCGCGCAGACGCGGTGTACTTGATCACAGGCGGCACCCGAGGGCTCGGCATGGCCATGGCCAAAGACGCGGTGCGGGCAGGGGTGCGCAGGCTTGCTCTCGTGTCCAGGACCCAGCTCCCGCCACGATCGGACTGGCCGGGAATATCCGTCGGAACATCTGGTGACCAGACGGAACGAACCGTGCGCGATGTCGCCGAGCTGGTCGATACCGGTGCGGAGGTGCTCGTCCTCCGTGCGGACGTAGGGGTACCCGACCAGATGAGACATGCGCTGCGGCAGACCCGGTCACACTTCGGCCACTTGGACGGGGTGATCCACGCGGCCGGTCTACCCGGTTCCGGAGCGATCCAGCGGAAAGAGATGGCGTCCGCGGCTGCAGTACTCGCACCGAAGTTGCTCGGGATCGTGCCGTTGCTGGAACTGGCCGCCCCCGACACCCCGGTCGAGGAGCGACTGGAATCGCTGGTGTTGTTCTCGTCTTCGGTCAGCGTCCTCGGCGGGTTCGGCGAAAGCGACTATTGCGCGGCCAACACCGTCGTCGACGCCTGCGCCGCAAGCGTCGCGAAAGGGACCCGGGTGGTCTCGGTGGCGTGGGGGCCGTGGCAGCACGACGACTGGACAGCGGTGCGGTCGTCGAACCAGGCCGCGATGGTGCGCGACTACCGAGCGCAGTTCGGTTTCACAGGCGCGAGCGGAGCCGACATCCTCGGCCGGATTCTCGCGTCCGGAGAACCGAACGTACTCGCGCTGCGGCAACCGCTGCCGGAGCTGACGTCCTTCTGGCATCGGCTGAACGACACGAGAGGGCCGGCGCCCGAACCCGACCACGTACAGGCGCGGCACCGGCGCCCGAGCCTCCAGGTGGCGTGTGTGCTGCCCCGCACCGACGTGGAGCGCCGGATCGCCGCGGTGTGGGAGCGATTTCTCGGCATCGAGGGGGTCGGGGTCGACGATCCCTTCTTCGATCTCGGCGGCAACTCCCTGATCGGCACCGCGATGATGAACGCACTGCACCACGAGCTGGGGGTGTCCATCGCCCCCGCTCTGCTCTTCCAGTACCCGACCATCGCGGCCATGGCGCGATGGATCAGCGCCGCGGCCGGTGACGAGGACCAGAACGCGAACGAGTCTTTGCTGGGCAGCCGGGATCGAGGCACCAGCCGGCGCGGGATGCGTCGCGGCGGACCGGTTTCCGGACGAACGCGGGGGGTTGCACCATGACGATGGCCGAACACGACGCGGAACCTTCGTCGGACATCGCGATAGTGGGGATGGCCGGCCGGTTTCCCGGCGCGGGCAGCGTGTCCCGGCTCTGGGAGATGCTCCATTCCGGTGAGAGCGGCATCTCGCGGTTCACCGACAACGAGTTGCGCTCAGCGGGGGTGCATGGGGACCTGCTGGCCGATTCGACGTACGTGCGGGCCGGTTCCGTGCTCGACGACATCGATCTGTTCGACGCGGACTTCTTCGGGCTTCCGCCCATGGAGGCCAAGATCCTCGATCCGCAGCAGCGGCTGTTCCTGGAGTGCACCTGGGCGGCGCTAGAGGACGCCGCGTGCGATCCGGCGAGATTCACCGGGGCCATCGGCGTGTTCGGCGGCTCGGCGTGGAGCACCTACCTCACCAACAACCTCGCGAAGCGGCCCGACGTCCTCGACACCATGGGGGAGCTGGCGATCGCACTCGCCAACGAGAAGGACTCGCTGGCCACGCGGGTCGCGCACACCTTCGGTCTTTCCGGACCGGCCTTCGCGGTGCAGAGCTACTGTTCCACGTCGCTCGTAGCCGTCGCGACGGCGGCGAGCAGCCTCGCCAACGGCGAGTGCGACATGGCGCTGGCCGGTGGTGTTTCGGTCGCCGTGCCGCACCGGGTGGGCTACCTGTACCAACAGGGTGGAATGACGTCACCGGATGGCCGGTGTCGCGCGTTCGACGCGAACGGCGCCGGCACCCCGGTCGGCAGCGGCGTCGGCGTCGTTGCCCTGCGGCGGCTCGGCGACGCGCTCGCCGCCCGCGACCGGATATACGGGGTGATCCGCGGCTGGGCGGTGAACAACGACGCGGGCGACAAGGTCGGCTTCTCGGCGCCCGGTGTGCAGGGACAGGCCGAGGTGGTGATGGAGGCGCTCGGGAGCGCGGGCCTCATTCCCGGCGACATCGACTACCTCGAGGCTCACGGCACCGGCACCACACTGGGGGACGCCGCGGAGATAGCGGCGTTGCAGAAGGTGTTCCGCGGTGAGCGGGTTCTTCTCGGTTCGGTCAAGACGAACCTCGGGCACCTGGACCGGGCAGCGGGTGTCACGGGACTGATCAAGGTCGCACTCGCGTTGCACAACGGGGAACTGCCGCGCACGCTCAACTTCTCGGAACCGAACGAGCAGTTGCGCACCGGCGAGGCCGACCTGCGGGTGCTCTCCACGGCACACCGGTGGCGCCGGACGGACGAGCGCCCGCGGCGTGCCGGGGTAAGTGCGTTCGGCATCGGCGGTACGAACGCGCACGTGGTCGTGGAAGAGGCGCCACATCCGCCCGCCCGGCCGGACTCTCCGCGACGGCACGAGCTGCTCGTATGGTCCGGACGCACCGCCGCCGCCGCCGATGACGCCACGGCAAGGCTGGCGGAGCACGTCGGCGACGCGGATCTGACCGACCTTGCCTATACCCTGCAGACTGGACGTCGCTCGTTTGAACACCGGCGGATGGCCGTCGCGACGACCGGAACCGGTGCGGCGGAAGCATTGCGGGCCGGGCGTTGCCTCATGAGGCAGGAAAGTCGCGGTGACCGGCAGACCGGCTGGCTGATCGCGGGGGTCGGTGAGCAGTACCCCGGAATGGCGTTCGACCTGTACCGGACCGAGCCGGTGTTCCGGGAGTCGCTGGACGAGTGCCGCCACATGCTCACCGAAATCCTCGGCGTCGATCCGGTCTCCTCGTTCCTCGGTCCGCGTGTCCGGGAAGCGGGCTCGTTCGCGCGGACGATGGGGCGCGGGAGCGACGGTCCCGAGGACGTTACCGCCACGGAAGTCATCCAGCCGGCCGTGTTCGCGGTGGAGTACGCCCTCGGCGCGCTGTTCCTGTCATGGGGTGTCCGGCCGCGGGTGATGGCGGGGTACAGCGTCGGCGAGTATGTCGCCGCCACGTTCGCCGGTGTGCTGTCCCTCCGTGACGCCTTGGCGGTGGTGGCCTACCGCGCCCGGCTGATCAGCGCGCTGCCCGGCGGGACCATGGCGGCAGTGCCGCTTTCCTCCGCCGAGGTCACGGCGCGGATAGGCCGCCTCGGCCTGTCAGCGCTGGACGTCGGGGCGGAAAACGGTCCGCAGCTGACCGTGGTCAGCGGCACGCACGACGACCTGCGCGCCCTCACTGACTCCCTGGTCGAAGAGGGTGTGCCCGCTCGAGAGCTGAGTACCACGCACGCATTCCACTCGCGGATGCTCAACGGTGCGTGTTCCGCGTTGACGGCGTGGATCGGCGACGAGATCCGGCTGAGCCCGCCACGGATTCCTTATCTGTCCAATGTGACCGGTGCGTTCGTTACGCCGGAGCAGGCGACGGATCCCGGCTACTGGAGTGAGCACATGTGCTCTCCGGTCAAGTTCGTCGACATGGTCTCGGGTTTGTTGCGTGACAACGATCTCGCGTTGCTGGAGATCGGACCGGGGCAGTCGCTCGGGGCCATGGTGCGCGGCCACGCCGAATGTGCCCGTGAGCGATGGCCGCTCATCATCCCGACGATGCCGGGTGCCGCCGACGACCGGTCGGCCGACCACACGATCACCGAGGCCGTCGGGCGCCTGTGGCTGACCGGTGTCGCGATCGACTGGGAGGGGTACCAGAAGGGGCGCGCGCCACGGCGAACCGATGCGCCGGGCTATCCCTTCCAGCGAAAGCGGCACTGGATCGACCCGCCGGCCGCGGTCCCGGAGACACCGGTGGACGTCGTGCCTCCGGGACGTGCCCCTCGCGCACTGGTGCCGTCCTGGCGGATCGTGGAGCGGCCGACGGGCACCTTGACCGGACCGTGCCTCATGATCCCGGACTCCGGAGGAGCGGCCGCCCGGCTCAGGGATCTGCTGTCGGAAACGGGCGTCGACGTACGCCTGGTGGCCCCCGGCGAGGTCGGGGCCGCCGGCCCGGTCGACGGCCGGACCGCCGTCGTCGTCGACCTGCGCCCGCTGGACTTCGATGGCGGAGGAGACCTGGTCGGTCTCTGCCGGCTGATGGCCGACGTGGGGACGTCACACCTCCCCGGCACGCGTGTCGTCGTGGTCACGAGAGGTGCCTGCGCGGTGCGCCCCGCGGACGCGGTCGTGCCGATCCAGGCAGCGGTGGTCGCGATGTGTGTGGTCGCCGGACAGGAGTACCCGGATCTGGTGGTCAGGACCGTCGACCTGGATCCGGGCTCGACGGATCTCCAGCAGCTGCTGGGGGAACTCGGCGCCACCGAGGCGCCGGAGGCCGTGGCCTGTCGCGGGGAAGACCGGTACGTCGTTGACTACGTCGACGCCGAGAGCGCTGGTGCGGCGCCCTCGCCTGTCACCATCCGGCCCGGCGGCACATATCTGATCACCGGTGGCACCGGCGACGTGGGCAGGCTCGTGGCCCGGCACCTGGCCGACCGCGGCGCCGGCCGGATCTTGTTGACCAGCAGGACAGGCCGGCTTCCGGAACCTTTGCCGGACATCTCGGCGGAGGTGGTCGTCGTCGCGGCGGACGTCACCGACCTCGATCGCATGCGATCGGTGTTCGCCGAACACGGCTCGGTCGACGGCGTCATCCACGCGGCGGGGGAGACCGACGTTTCCACGCTGCGGCCACTGGGTTCCGTGACCGTCGAACTGCTCGAACGGCACTTCGCGCCCAAGGTTCGCGGTACGGCCGTGCTCCGGCAGCTGATCGGCGAGCTTCCGGTCGAGCACCGGCCGGGCTTCTGCGTGCTCTTCTCCTCGACGTCGACGGTGCTCGGCGGCCTGGGCTTCGCGAGCTACGCCGCCGCCAACGCCGGGATGAGCGCGATGGCCGTCCCGGACGCGACTACCCGCTGGATCGCGGCTGCCTGGGACACGTGGGCGCCCACCGCGGCACGGATCAAAGGGGGTCTCGGTGCGTCGATGGCCGAGAACTCGATGAGTGAACCCGCGGCACTTGCCATGTTCGACCGGATCCTCGACGCGCCCCGGCCATCCGTCCTGGTGGTCGTAGGTGACCTTGCCGACCGGCTCGGCCTGTCGGCGACAACGGTGGAACCGGTGGCACTCCCCGTCGCCGACCGCGGGCCGCGGCCGGACCTCGCGCAGCCGTTCGCGCCTCCGGTGTCCGACAGCGAGCGCGAGGTGGCGGAGCTGTGGGCGGGTGTGCTCGGGATCGACGGGATCGGGCTCGACGACCCGTTCTTCGACCTGGGCGGCAACTCGCTGCTGGGCCTGCAGATGCTGAGCCTGGCCAAGCGGAGGTTCGGGAAGGCGTTCCCCGCGGTCACGCTGTTCGAGGCTCCGACGGTGCGGGCGTTCGCCGCCTTGCTCGCGCCGCCCAGACGCTCGGTTCCCCCGCGCGCGGCACGTACTCCGGTCGCGCCCCGGAGCGGGCAGGACCGGATCGCGATCGTCGGGATGGCGGGCCGGTTTCCCGGCGCGGGCGACCCGGCCGCGCTGTGGCGGAACCTGATGGCCGGACGGGAATCCATTGCGTCGTTCGACCCCGCCGAACTCGCCGCGTCCGGGGTGTCCGGCATGTCCATCGCGGATCCCGACTACGTACCCGCGCGTCCGGTACTCGACGACATCCGTGGTTTCGACGCGGCGTTCTTCGGCTACAGCGCCCGTGCGGCCACCACCACCGACCCGCAACAGCGCATCTTCCTCGAGATCTGCTGGGAGGCGCTCGAAAACGCGGGTTACGGCCATCCCGCGCACCGCGGCCCGGTCGGTGTGTTCGCCGGTACGAACATCAGCACCTACCTGCTGAACGCGCAGCAGCGGATGCGCGGTGACGAGAACATCAACGACTACGAACTGGTCATGGGCAATGACAAGGACGCGTTGGCCACGACGGTGTCCTACGTCCTCGATCTCCAGGGCCCCAGCCTGGCCGTGCAGACCTTCTGTTCCACTTCGCTGGTCGCGGTGCACCTGGCGTGCCAGAGCCTCCGCGCAGGGGAGGCCGAAATGGCCATCGCGGGCGGTGTTTCGGTGCGTGTCCCGGATCGTGTCGGCCATCTGTACCAGCCGGGAGGAATGGCGTCGCCGGACGGTCACGTGCGGACCTTCGACGCGGCAGCGCGCGGGAGCATGTTCGGCGACGGCGCCGCTGTGGTCGTGCTGAAACCACTGGCCGACGCGATGCGGGACGGCGACACGATCTGGGGTGTGATCCGCGGCTCGGCCATCAACAACGACGGCGCGATGAAGGTCGGCTACACCGCCCCCAGCGTCGCGGGCCAGGCGCGCGTCATCTCGGACGCGTTGGCCGCCGCCGGCGTCGACGCGTCGGACGTCGGCTACGTCGAAGCGCACGGGACCGGCACCGAGCTGGGCGATCCGATCGAGGTCGCGGCGCTCACCCGGGCGTTCGGTGCGACCGCGGGTGAGGGGTACTGCCCGATCGGGTCGGTCAAGACCAACATCGGCCATCTGGACCGCGCGGCCGGGGTCACCGGACTGATCAAGGCCACTCTCGCGCTTCATCACCAGGTCATCCCGCCCCATCTGCACTTCGAACGGCCCAACCCCGAGATCGACTTCGCGAACAGCCCGTTCTACGTGCCCACCCGGCCGGTTCCTTGGCCGGTGGACTCCCAGCGGCTGCGGATCGCGGGGATCAACTCGCTCGGTATGGGCGGCACCAACGTGCACATCGTCGTCGAGGAGGCGGTGGTCCGCGAAGCCGACCGCACGTGGCGTCGCCGCCACCACGTGGTGCCGTTGTCCGCCCGCACCGAGTCCGCGCTGGCGCCCATGTGCACGCGGCTGCGGGACGCGTTGGCCGCCGAGCCGACGACCGACCTCGCCGACGTGGCCTACACGCTCCAGGTGGGCAGGAAGACCTTCCCGCACCGGGCGGTCGCGGTGAGTTCCGGCGTGGCCGGGCTGATCGGCGCGCTCACCGACGGGGACCTCCTTCGCCGGACGGACCCTGGCGAGGGCCGTCCCGTCGCCTTCGCGTTCGGCTCCGGTGAGCCACATCCGGATCTGATCGCGGATCTCCGCGAGAACGAACCGGAGTTCCGTGCCCGGCTCGGGGAGTGCGTGGCCGTGCTGGCCGGGACAGGCGGTGCGCCAGGGCTGATCGACCTCCTGAACGGAGAACGGGCGAGCGCGCACGACGGCGTAGACGGCACGGAAGTCGCGTGGCCCGCGCTGTTCGCCGTCGAGTACTCCCTCGCCAGAACCCTTATGGCATGGGGAATCCAGCCGACGGCAATGATCGGACACGGCTTCGGGAAGTACGTGGCGGCCTGCCTCAGCGGGGTGCTGTCCCTCACCGACGCCCTGCGCCTCGTGTCCCACCAGGCGCCGCTGGTCGCGCGGGGAGCGATGGTCGACGAGCTGACCGAATGGATCGGCGAGAACATCACCCTGCACGCACCGGTGACGCCGTATCTCTCCGACGTCACCGGCGAGCCGGTCGACGCGGCGCTGGTACGCGATCCTGGGTACTGGGCGCGCCAGTTGTGCGAGACGGGGCGCTCCGACGACGGCGCGCAGGCGCTCCTCACCGAACCGGAGCTCGTGGTCGTCGAGATCGGCCTGGGCGGCGAGCCCGTCGACTCCACCGGCAAGTGGCCGATGGTCGTCGCCTCGCTTCCAGCACGCGGGGACGAGCGCCCGGCCGACCGTGTGCTGGCGGAATGCGTGGCGCGGCTGTGGTTACTCGGCGTGTCCGTCGACTGGCAGGCCCATCACGGCGCGGGTGCAGACCCGGACGGGCCGCCACCCGTCCGGCGGATACCGCTGCCGACCTATCCGTTCGAACGGCAGGAGTACTGGCTGGACCCGGACACGTCCACAAAGGACATGTCCGGCGCGAGCGTGTTCGACCGGCTGGGCGCCCTGCCGAGGTTGCCGGAGTCAGACTGGCTCTTTCTCCCGGTATGGCACCAAAAACCAGGCGCTCCCGCCCCGGCCGACGGACCATGGCTGGTCTATGCCGACGACGTGCTCACCGACGACGTGCTGCACGAGACCCACCTGGCCGGTTTGTCCGGGGGCGACGTGGTGCGGGTTTTCCCCGGCGACCGGTTCGCCGAGACCGACGAGGGATACCGTCTGCGTCCCGGGTCCGTGGCGGACACGGTGGCCCTGCTGTCGGCTTTGCGTGGCAAGGGAAAGCTGCCGCGGCGTGTGGTCCACCTGTGGACGTTGTCACGAGCCGCGGCAGAGGACGAGAGCACGGCGACCGACCGCGGTTTCCGCACACTGGCGGCACTCGCCCGCGCGGCCGGTGAAGCCGGGATGGACAGCTGGTCACTGGACATCGTGACCACGGGCACCCAGAACGTCATGGCCGGTGACGTCGTCGACCCCGGCATGGCGATGCTCACCGGTCCCTGTCGGGTGATCCCGCTGGAGTCCCCCGGAGTGACGACCCGTTTGATCGACGTACCCACCGCCGGCCCGGACGCGGCGTGCGATATCGCGGCCGAACTGGTGCGGGCGCCGGACGAGCAGGTAGTGGCGTTGCGCGGCGGGCGGCGCTGGGTGAACCGCTTCGCGCCGTTGCCCGGTGAACCCGAGGGGACGGCGGTGCGACCGGGAGGGGTGTATCTGATCACCGGCGGGCTCGGCGGGCTGGGGCTGGCGATGGCGGAACGCCTGGCGCGCGACTACCAGGCCCGGCTTGTGCTGATGAGCCGAACCGGGCTGCCGACGGGCGATGCGGACGTGGACGGCGCCATGTCCCGGCGGGTGGCCGGTGTCCGGGCGCTCACCGACCTGGGCAGCCAGGTCGAGATCGTCGTCGGCGACGCGAGCCGGGAGGACGACCTGAGCCGCGCGGTGCGGGTGGCGATGACGAGGTTCGGCGCCCTCCACGGAGTCCTGCACCTCGCGGGCGCGCCGGGCATGGGCCTCATGCAGTTCAAGGACACCGACGGGGACCCTGACGTGCTCGGCCCGAAGACCTCGGGTACGTCGGCGCTGGGCAGGGTGCTCGCACTGGACGGGCCGGACGAGGTACCGCTCGACTTCCTGGTGCTGTTCTCGTCGATCACGTCGGCGACCGGCGGTGGCCCGGGTCAGGTGGACTACTGCGCGGCGAACGCCTACCTGGACGCCTTCGCCGAGCGTTACAACACGCCCGCGCGCCGGGTGGTCGCGATCGACTGGGGGGAGTGGCGCTGGAACGCCTGGGAGCGCGGGCTGGACGCGTACGAGCCGAAGCTGCGGGAGTTCTTCCGCAACAACCGGGCCAGGTTCGGTATCGAGTTCGATGAGGGATGGCAAAGCCTGCTGCGGGCGTTGTCGACCGGTGAGAGCCGGGTGATCGTGTCCACACAGGACTTCGCCGCGATCGCGGAGCTGAGCACCTCCTTCACCACGGACGTCGTGGGTGGGCGAGGACGGGACGGCAGCGGCGGCAAACGGCACAGCAGACCGGAACTCGTGACCGAGTACTTCGCGCCGCAGACGCCGACCGAGCAGCTGATCGCCGACCTGTGGGGCGAGACGCTGCGCCTCGACCGGATCGGGCTCATCGACAACTTCTTCGAGCTGGGCGGCAATTCGCTGGTGGGGCTCGACCTCGTGGCACGCCTGCGCCGGTACTTCGGCCTGGACGAGTTGGCGCCGCACGTGATCTACGAGGCACCCACGACCGAGACGCTTGCCGCGCTCATCGACCGCAAGCTCGGGGACCCGGACGGTGACGGGCAGGCCGTCGAACAGCAGACCGACCGGCAGGTGCGCGCGGAACTGCGCAGAACGGGTCAGGCCGGGCAGGCACGGCAACGCAGAAGGGCCGGCCGGTGAACGCCGAGGAGGAGCAGTACGCGTCGGTGGCGCTGGTCGGGATGTCCGGCCGGTTCCCCGGTGCCGACGGGATCGACGAGTTCTGGCGCGATCTGGTGACCGGAACCCCCGGCATCCGGATCGTGACTGCTGAAGAGATCGCCGACGCGGGCGTCGATCCGGCGGTCGCGGCCGACCCCGGCTACGTGCGGGTGGCCGCGCCCTTGGCCGATATCGCGCTGTTCGACGCGTCGTTCTTCGGCTTCACGCCGAGAGAGGCCGAAACCACCGATCCCCAGCACCGGCTGTTCCTGGAATGTGTCTGGGAAGCGCTGGAATCCGCCGGTTACCGGCCGGACGCCATGGTCGCCAGGACGGGGGTGTTCGCGGGCAGCGGCTTCACCAACTACCTGCTCCAGAACATCCACACCCGGCCGGATCTGATGGCCGATCTGCACAAACTGCAGCTGGCCGCGGGAAACGACCGCGACGCGCTGTCCACAATGGTCTCCTACAAGCTCGGTCTGCGCGGGCCCAGCGTGTCGGTGCAGAGCTTCTGTTCCACTTCGCTGGCGGCGGTTCATCTGGCGGTGCAGAGCCTCCTGACGTTCGAAAGCGACGTCGCGCTGGCCGGTGGCGCCTCCATCGACCTGCCCCAGCCTGCGGGATATCGCTTCGAGGAAGGCGGCATCACCTCCCCGGATGGTGTGGTGCGGAGTTTCGACGCGCGCGCCGCGGGCACCGTGATCGGCAACGGGGTCGGTGTGGTGGTGCTCAAGCGCACCGAAGACGCGTTGCGGGACGGCGATCACCTCTACGCGGTGCTCCGCGGATCCGCGATGACCAACGACGGGCGCGCCAAGGTCGGGTACTCGGCCCCGGGCCTCGATGGCCAAGCCGCGGCGATCGAGGACGCGATCCGGATCTCCGGGATCGATCCGCGCACGATCGGTTACGTGGAATGCCACGCCACCGGCACGATGCTCGGCGATTCGGTGGAACTGTCCGCGCTCGACCGGGCGTTCCGGGCGGTGGAGGCAGACCACGAGTCGTCCGGCACAGACCGGCCGGTCACGGTCCTGGGCTCACTGAAACCCACACACGGCCACCTCGACCGGGCTTCCGGCGTCAGCGGGCTCATCCGTGCCGCGCTGGCCATCGAGCACGGACTGCTGCCGGGGACGCCGAACTACGGCATGCCGAATCCCGCGCTCGTGGCCGCCGCGGGGCGGTTCGAAGTGCTGGCGAGTGACCGCGCCTGGCAGTCGAGCGGACCACGGCGGGCCGGGGTGAGCTCATTCGGCCTCGGCGGGACGAACGTCCACGTGGTGCTCGAGCAGCCGCCGACCGCCACGCCGCGACCCGAGTCCTCAGGCCCACGGCTACTGGCGCTCTCCGCTCGTGACCTCGATGCGCTCGACGAGGCCACCGGGCGGCTCCGGGACTTCCTGGCGACCCGGTCCGACCTCGACCTGGCCGATGTGGCCTTCACCCTTCAGCAGTCCAAGACGGGCTTCACCGTACGGCGCTACATGGTGTGCGACGACCTCGCGGACGCGGTCAAGGCGCTCGGCGACCCTTCGCGGTGGACCACGGAGACCGTCGTGCGCCGCAATCCACAGGTCCGGCTGACCCGTGCCGCGTACTCGGCCACTCCGGACCGCGCTCTGGCCGAAGTCCGCACCGCGCTCCCGCTCGGCGACGAAGCGGAAGACGTCGCGGATCTGCTGATCGCCGCCGGGCTACCGGTGGTCGCGACGGGTGGCGAGTTGGTCGCCGAGGCGACCCCAGGGCTCGTTCCCTCCGGTCCCCGCTGGTTCTGGGAGCAGGTGGGACGGCTGTGGCTCGCCGGGGTGGACTGGGACTTCACGGTCCTGGCCGACGGGCACCGGCGCCGTGTCGCGTTGCCGACCTATCCCTTCCGCCGGACCCGCCACTGGGTCGAGCCCGGCGTGCCCCGTGGCGAAGAGATGCCGCCTGCCGCCGCTCGTGGCCGCAACGAGGCCCTCCGCGACTGGTTCTACCAGCCGGTCTGGCGGTCACGGCCGCTGATCGAACCGGCGCCGGTCGCCGCACTGCGCGAACTGGGGCCCTGGCTGGTCTTCGCCGACGATCCGCTCACCGAGCGGATGGCAGGCCACCTGCGCACGGTGGGCGCGGATGTCACGATCGCCCGGCCGGGAACGGAGTTCGGTGGCAACGGCCACGACTTCATCGTCCGCCCAGGCGAACCCGGTGACCACGACCGGCTGGTGGACGCTCTGGCGTCCTCGGCGGGGACACCGCCGAGGACGGTGGTGCACGGGTGGTCCCTCGCCATGCCGGGCGAACTGTCCGCACGTCTGTCCGACCGGCTGACGTCATTCGACATGGCTCAGTCGCGCGGTTTCCACGCGGTACGCACGACGGTGGGCGCACTCAACCGCCGTCACGCGGCACGCTCGGTGCGGCTGGTCGTGCTGACCGGCGGCGCCGCGGCCGTCAACGGCGTCGCCCCGAGTCATCCGGAGCAGGCGACGCTGTCGGGGCTCACGCCGGTGATCTCCCAGGAGTGCGCGGAAATCTCCTGCCGGCAGATCGACGTGGAGCCGACCGGATCGCTGTCGCCGGAGACGATCAGCGGGCTGGCGCTCGACGTGGTCACCGAGATCGCGACGGCGTCCGAGACCGTGGTCGCCTATCGGTTCGGTGTCCGCTGGACGAGGGACTTCGAACCGTTGGCCGTGCCCCCGGCGGCGGACGGGGTGCTGTCCACCGTGGTACCGGACGGCGCAGGCGTCCTGATCACCGGTGGTCTCGGCGACGTCGGTCTCGAACTGGCGAGGCACCTGGTACGGACTCGTGGGGCGCGGCTCCTGCTCACGGCGACCACGCCGTTGCCGGATCGCGTGGCGTGGCCGGACCACGTTCGCCGGGGAGACCTCGGTGAACGACGGTGCCGTCAGCTGCGCCTCCTTCTCGAACTCGAGGAGGCCGGTGCCGAGATCGTCACCGCCGCGGCCGACACCGCCGACGTCGAGGCCATGGCACGGGTGGTGCGCACGGCCGAGAGCCGGTTCGGCCGGCTGGACCTCGTCGTACACGGGGCAGGCGTGTCCGATCCCAGCTATTTCAACGAGTCCTGGGCGTTGACGCCCGATCAGTACGACGCCCACTTCCGGGCCAAGGCGCACGGATTCCTCGTGCTCCAGGAAGCGCTGGCACGCACGGGGCAGCGGCCGACGGGAATCACGTTGTCCTCGTTGGCCGCGGTGCTCGGCGGCCTCCACTTCGGGGCCTACGCCGCGGCCAACGCGGCACTCGACGCCTACGCCGTCCAGGCGAGGCAGTCCGGTCAGGGCCGTTGGCTGACCGTCGACTGGGAGGCGTGGCGGATCAGGCCGGAGCAGCACCCGGGTTCCGGCGCGACGATCACCGACTTCTCGATGGCGCCAGAAGAAGCGGTCGAGGTGTTCGACCGCGCTCTGACGCTCGCCGGCAAGGTCGGGCACCTAGTCACCTCGAGCGGGTCACTGGCGGATCGCATGACCGAGTGGGTCGTCGCGTTGAGCCGCGACAACACCGCGCGGGCCGACGAAACCGGGATCGCACCCATGCTCCTGCACGCGCGGCCACCGCTGAGCACTCCGTTCGAACCACCGTCGGAGGGGCCGGAACACGACGTCGCCGAAGTCTGGTCGGAGGTACTCGGGATCGAACCTGTCGGCGCCCACGACGACTTTTTCGAGCTGGGTGGCCACTCCTTGCTGGCCACGCAACTCGTCGCGAAACTCAGGAGCCGCTTGGCACTGGTGGTTTCGGTACTCACCGTGCTCGAACACCCGACGGTGCGGCTGCTCACCGGCGCGGTACTGGCGGAGGCCGGACGGGCCGGTCCCCCTGTCACCGAAGAAAGGAAAATCCCATGACGATCGTCGGAGTGGCGGGCGCCGGTGTGATGGGGACCGGAGTCGCGCAGAACCTGGCACAGACGGGGCACCAGGTGATCCTCACCGACATCTCCCCGGCGGCACTCGACGCGGCGCTCACGAAGATCCGGCAAAACTGCCGGTTCAGCGGGCTGACGGGCGGACCACGGGTGGACGTGGGGGAGGTGATGTCCCGGATCACCGTGTCGGTCGGGGTGTCCGGGCTGGCCGAAGCCGATGTCGTGATCGAGAACATCACGGAGAACTGGGACGAGAAGCGTGCCTTCTATGTCGAACTCGGCCGGACGTGCAAGCCGGAGACCATCTTCGTGGTGAACACGTCGGCCATTCCGATCACCAAGGTCGCGGGTGTGACCGACCGCGCGGACCGGGTGGTGGGCGTGCATTTCATGAATCCGGTGCCGATGAAGCCCGCGGTCGAACTCATCCCAGGGCACCACACGTCGCCGGAAACGATGGACAGGATCCGGGACCTGCTCGGCGCGATGGGCAAGAAAGCGCTGGCGGTCAACGACGCTTGTGGATTCGTGTCCAATCGAGTGCTGATGCTCACGGTCAACGAGGCGGCGTTCCTCGTGCACGAAGGGACCGCTCCGGCCGCGACCGTCGACGAAGTGTTCCGTGAGTGTTTCGGTCACCCCATGGGTCCGCTGGAGACGGCCGACCTCATCGGTCTGGACACGATCCTCTACAGCATCGAGGTGCTCTACGAGCACTACGCCGACAGCAAGTACCGGCCGTGCCCGCTGTTGCGCCGCCTGACCGACGCCGGCCTGCTCGGCCGCAAGAGCGGTGAGGGATTTTACCGCTACGAGACGTCTGGCGGTCTCGCACCGGTTCGGGCGGATATTGCCGCACAGGCGGCCGAATAGCCGGCGCATACGACAACTCGAGGAGTGTCCATGTCAGACAACATCAGCGAACGTGTTCGCCAGTTCATCAGTGGCCGCTATCCGCAGGTGACCATCAACGACCACGACGACATCTTCGGTCTCGGTTTCGTGAACTCGCTCTTCGCCATCGAACTGGTGCTGTTCGTCGAGAAGACCTTCCGGATCTCGCTTCCCAATGAGGAACTGCGGATCGACAACTTCCGCTCGGTGGACTCGATCAGCGGGCTGGTGCGGCAGCTGGCCGGTGCGTCGGAGCTCCGGTGAGCGCGGTCGCGACGACGGCGTACATCCGCGACGGTGCCACCGCGCGCCGTTTCGTGGACGAGTACGTCAGACCGCGCGCCGGCGAGTTCGACCGCGGCGGCGAGGTGCCACAGGACCTGGCCGACAGGATGTCGGAGCACGGCCTGTGGGCGCCGTTCTTGCCGGTCGAGGTCGGTGCGTCCGGAGTGGACATGGTTACGTTCGGCCATATCCACGAGGAGATCGGCCGAGGGTGCTCATCCGTCCGGAGCCTGTTGACGGTGCACGCGATGGTGGCCTCGGCGGTCCATCGCTGGGGCGACTTGGCCCAGCGGGAACGCTGGCTGCCGCCGCTGGCCACCGGGAAGGCGACCGCCGCGTTCTGTCTCAGCGAGCCCGAGGTCGGCAGCGATGCCACGCGGATCACCACCACCGCGCGACGGGTACCGGGCGGCTGGGTCATCGACGGGACCAAGAAGTGGATCACCGGCGGGCGCCGGGCGGATGTACTGCTCGTCTTCGCCAGGATCGACCAGGGGATCGGCGCGTTCCTGGTGCCGCGCCGGACCCCGGGCGTTTCCGTCAGCCCCATCGACGACATCCTCGGCACGCGGGCGAGCATGCTCGCGGAGATCACGCTGGACCAGGCGGAGGTCGGTCCGGACGCACTGCTGGGGCCGGAGGGTTTCGCTGGGGGCATGGTGATGACGGCGGCTCTGGACATCGGCCGGTACAGCGTCGCGGCCGGTTCCGCCGGTATCATCGCGGCCTGCCTCGACGCGAGTACGGACTACACGTCGCGACGCGTGGTACGGGACTCGCCGCTCCGTGACTTCCAGCTCATCCAAGCGAAGATCACGAACATGGTCACCGATCTGCACGCGGCCCGCCTGCTCTACGAACGGGCAGGGCGGCTGAAGGCGGCCGGGGAGGCGGCGACCGTGATGGCGACGTGGATCGCGAAGTACTTCGCGTCGACGGCCGCGGTACGACACGCCGGCGAGGCGGTGCAGATCCACGGGGCCAACGGATTCACCGCCCAGTACCCCGTCGAGCGGCTGTTCCGGGACGCGAAGGTCATGGAAATCATCGAGGGCAGTACCGAGATCCAGCAGATCACCATAGCCGGGCACGCCTATGGGAGGGGGACCGATGGCTGGTGACGACAAGCGCCGCGGTCGCGTCAAATGCGTCGTCTGGGATCTGGACAACACGCTGTGGAAAGGCGTCCTGCTCGAGGGGGACCCGACCGAGGTGGACAACGGCGTCCTCGACTGCATACGCCGTCTCGACGAGGTCGGTGTCCTGCACTCGATCGCGAGCAAGAACGACGAGGACACCGCCCTCGCGAAACTGCGTGAACTGGGCATCGAAGACCTGTTCCTGATGCCGCAGATCAACTGGAACGCGAAGTCCCATTCGGTGCGGCGGATCGCGGAAGGACTCCGGCTGGGGCTCGACGCACTGGCCTTCGTCGACGACCAGGACTTCGAACGGGCGGAGGTGGCGGCCGGGTCGCCCGAGGTGCTGTGCCTTGACGTCACCGAGATCGAGGAGGCGATGGGATGGCCGGAGTTCATGCCGCGGTTCTTCACGGGCGAGTCGAAGCGCCGCCGGGCCATGTATCGCACACAGCTCGTCCGTGACGACGAGGAGGCCGGGTTCGTCGGCACCAGCGACGAGTTTCTGGCGACCCTCGACATGACACTGGTCATCGGGGAGGCGGGTCCGGAGGACCTGTTGCGCGCGGAAGAGCTCACGGTGCGGACCAACCAGCTCAACGCGACCGGGCGTACCTACTCCTACGAGGAACTGGACATGTTGCGCCGGTCCGACGACCATCTGCTGCTCGTGGCCGGTCTGTCGGACAAGTTCGGCAGCTACGGCACGATCGGGCTCGCACTGGTGGAAACGGGCACCCCCGACTGGCACCTGCGGCTGCTCCTCATGTCGTGCCGGGTGATGAGCCGCGGTGTCGGCACCGTCCTTTTGGGACACGTGATGCGGCTCGCCGGCGAGGCGGGCCGCGGACTACTTGCCGACTTCGTCGAAACCGGGCGGAACCGGATGATGCGAATCACCTACGGCTTCGCCGGATTCGAAGAGGAGCGACGAGACGGCATCGGGGTGACCCTGCGCGCCGACCCGGCCAGGTCGCTGCCGCCGCCGCCGTATCTCCGCTTGGACGTCGGGTGACAGTTCGGACTCAGGGAGCAGAAGTGAGCGCCAACTACCTGGAACACCTCCGGTCGCGGTTCGACGAGTTCGGCGACGACCGGTCGGTCCTGTTCTTCCGCGAGACGACCGGCGGCCTGGTCGCCGACGAACTCGGATACCACCAGCTCGACGTCGAGGCCCGCCGGATCGCGTCGCTGCTGGCGAGCCGGGCCGCGCCCGGTGACCGCGTGCTGCTGCTGTATCCGCCGGGACTGGAGTTCCTGTCCGCCTTTCTCGGTTGCGTGTACGCCGGTGTCATCGCGGTGCCCGCGCCGATGGCGAGTTTCGGTCGCGCCGATGACAAGGTCGCGGCGATCATGGTGGACGCCGGGGCGCGGGCGGTGCTGACCACCGCGTCCCGCCTCGACGAGGTACGCGGCCGCCACGGCGGCGCCGTCTCGTTCTGCCTCGCCACCGACGACCGGGCGGTGGGAGACCCGGATTCGTGGCGCGCGCCCGCGGCGGGTGAACGGCAGCCGGTGTACCTCCAGTACACCTCGGGTTCCACGAGCGACCCCAAGGGCGTCATGGTCACCGCCGGGAACCTGCTGCACAACGGCGAGAACATGCGTGCGTGTTTCGGGTCCGGCAGCGACACGACCGTGGTCGCGTGGCTGCCGCATTTCCATGACATGGGGCTGGTCGGCACCCTTCTCCACACCATCGACGTCGGTGCGCGTGGCGTGTTCACCGCGCCGTTGACCGTCATCAAGCACCCTTTCCGGTGGCTCGAACTGATCACCAGGTTCCGGGGAACCCTCACTTTGGCGCCGGACTTCGCCTACGAGCTGTGCACGACCGCGATCACCGACGCTCAACTGTCCACTCTGGACCTGTCATCGCTGCGCACCGCCCTCAGCGGTGCCGAGCCGGTCCGGTGTGCCACGCAGGAGGAGTTCACCCGCAGGTTCGCACCGGCGGGTTTCCGCCGGGAGATGTTCATGGCCGGGTACGGGCTCGCCGAAGTGACACTCGTGGCGAGCACCAGCGCCGTCGGCACCGCGCCCGCGGTCCGGGACATCGACGCCGACCTCCTGGGAGAACACAAGGTCAGGCTGGTGGAACCGGGGAGCGGTGCGCGGTTGACCGGCCACGGATTCCCCCGCGGGTTCGATCTGCGCATCGTGGTGCCGGACACCGGTCAGGTCCTGACCGATGGTGAGGTGGGCGAAATATGGCTCCGTGGTCCCAGTGTGACGGCGGGCTACTGGAACCGGCCAGAGGCCACGGCCGAGGATTTCCAGGCTCGTACCTCGGAAGGCGACGGCCCGTTCCTCCGCACCGGAGACCTCGGCTTCGTGCTCGAGGGCGAACTGTTCATCACCGGCCGGCGCAAGGACATGATCATCCTCCAGGGCCGCAACATCTACCCGCAGGACCTGGAGTTCCTGGTGCGCCCCCTACACCCCGCGCTCGCCGCCAAACCGGGCGCGGCGTTCGCGGTGGACACCGGCCAGGAACACGTCGTGCTGGTGCAGGAAGTTCGCCCCGGTCTGCTCGGCGATCTCGCGCCGGGCGAGCTGACGTCCCGGATGCGGCAGGCGATCACGGACGCGTTCGACGTTCCCTATCCCAGCATCGTGCTCGTCACGGCCCCGGTCCCACGCACCACCAGCGGGAAGGTACGGCGCGGAGCGACCCGCGATTTGTTCCTGGACGACGAGCTGGTCGCCGTGCACGAGGACCTGGCGCCGTCGGTGCGGTCTTGGCGAGCGAATCTCTCGCGGGTGTGATCCAGGTGGTCCGGCGGTAAGGAGGCACGGTGCTCGACGCGACAGAGCTGTGGAAGTCATACACGGATGTGCCTGCCCTGCGCGGGTTCTCGCTGCGGGCGGGCCGGGGCGAGATCGTGGGGCTGATCGGTCATAACGGTGCGGGCAAATCGACCTTCACCAACATCGTCTCCGGACTGCTTCGCCCGGACCGAGGCACGGTGCTCGTCGATGGGCGACCGCCACGCGCGACGCGGGGACTGCTGGGCGTGGCGCCCCAGCATCTCGCCCTGTATCCCACCATCACCGTCCGCGAGACGTTGGCACTGTTCGGCGGCCTCGCGGGGCTCCGCCGCCGTGCGCTGGCCGCCGCGGTCGGCCGCACAGCGGAGGAGTTGCGCCTCACCGACGTGCTGGGCCGGTACGTGCGGACGCTGTCGGGTGGGCAGCAGAGAAGGGTGCACGCGGCCGCGGCGATGGTGCACCGGCCCGCGCTGCTGCTCCTCGACGAACCCACCGCGGGAGTCGATCCGGAGACAAGAAAGGCACTTCTCGACGCGGTGCGCGCGCATGCCGGAGAAGGTGCAGCCGTGGTCTACACCACTCACTACCTGCCGGAGCTGCTCGATCTCGGCGCCTCCATCGCCGTCGCGGAGCGGGGGAGGGTGATCGCCAGAGGCGGTGCGGAGGAACTGCTCGCGGGCCTGACCGGCGAGGTCAGGATCACCGTCGATGACGACGTGATCGAGGTGCCGACCAGCGATCCGGCCCGCACGCTCGCCGAACTGCTGCCCCGTCTGCGCGGCCGGTTGCGTGCGGTGGACCTGCGGCAGCCCACCCTTGACGACCTCTACCGCGAGGTCACTCGTGCGAGGTGAGCGACTCGACCGGCTGACCGTGCTGATACGGCACAACTTCCGGCTGCGGCTGCGTGACCCGGGACATCTGGTGAGCTACCTGGTCATGCCGATGGTGCTGATGCTCGCCTTCAAGCCGTTGTACAGCAGTCTGGGCGCGTCCGGCGCGACGCAGACCGTGATGGGCATGACGGTGATGTTCTCCGCCCTCTCGCTGTCGGTCGTGGGAACCGCGACGCTGACAGAGCGCCAGTGGCAGACCTGGGAGCGATTGTGCGTGACACCTGCCTCCGTCGGTGAACTCCTGGTCGGCAAGGCGGTGCCGGTCTTCGTGTTGCTCGTGTGCCAGCAAGTGGTCCTGATGACGTACGGGGTTCTGGTCGTCGGCATGCAGGTCACCGGCGGCGAACTGGCGTTTCTCGCCTTTTCCGTGATCGTGTGGAGCTGCGCGTTGCTGGCCATCGGCACCGCGCTCGCGGTGCTGGCGCGCAGTCATGGCGAGATGAGCGCCATCACCGATGTCGGCGCACTGACCCTCAGCGTGCTGGGTGGCGCCTTCGCGCCCGTGGCGTCCATGCCGTCATGGGTGCGGGACATAGCACCGATCTCGCCCGGCTACTGGGCGATGACCATGTATCGGGCCGCGACGGACGGCCAGCCACGGGTCGTGCTGAGCAGTGCGCTGGTGCTCGCGGCGATCACCGTGGCCGCCGCGGCGCTGGCGGTTTTCCGAGCCAACCGTGGCCTGAGCCCACTTAAGGGGTGATCGGTATGAATCTGGGACACGCAGATGAGGACGTGGCGCTGTTCCCCGCGCTGTGCTGGGGTCAACGGCACCTCTGGTTGCGGCACTCCGACCTGCCCGTCGGAGCGCGGCCGGAGTACAACATCGACCTTCGTGTGGAACCACCGCTCGGGGCGACGGTCGCCAGCCTGTGCACCACGGTCGACACACTCGTCCAGCGGCACGAAGCGCTACGCACCACGTTCGGCTATGTGGCCGGATCGGCGGTGCAACGCGTACTCTCGCCGGGGCCGGTCACCTGTGACGTGGTCGAGCTGGGGAATCGGCCCGGCGCTCAGGAGGACGCGGTGCGGGAGTTCGTCGCCGTGCCGTTCGACCTGACCGTGGCCCCACCCCTCCGGGCACGGGTACTGACCCACGCGCACCAACCCGTGCTCCTGATCATCGTCGTGCACCACGTAGCGGTGGACGACTGGGCGATCTCCCGGCTGAACCACGAGTTCATGACGATCCACGCGTCGGTCACCGCGCTCCGGCAGGTCATCCTCCCCGCGGTACGCACCCAGCCGTCCGATCTGGCGCGCTACGAGGCGACCGAGGAAGCGCGTTCGATGAACCGGCGAGCGCTGGCGTACTGGGACAGCTACCTCGAACGCATTCCCGGCGACGTGTTCACCGAACGGAAACCGCGCACGCCGGGCGAACCCGTCGCCTTCAGTGCCTCGCTCGTGTCGGCGAAGGCGGCGGCCGCGGTACGGCGTCTCGCCGGCAGGCACCGAGCCTGGCCGGTGACTGTCCACGCCGCCGCGTTCAGTGCACTTCTCGCTGCCTGCACCGGAAGTGAGGAGCCGTCCTTCCTGTCCTACGGCGCCAATCGCGACGCGGACCTGCGTGCCGAGGTGGTTACGAACGAGGCTCAGCCGTTACCGCTGCGGGTACCGGGCACCACCGCCGAGACGACGTTCGCGGACGTGGTGCGGCACATCGCGCGCTGCGCGGACGAAGCCGCGACCTACTCGCCGTGCGCCTACGACGAGGTGCTGGAAGCGGTCGCCGCACACAGCGCAAGACGTGGTGTGGGCCTGCGCCTCGGGGTCTACTTCAACTACCTCAACTACGCGCCCGCGCCACACGGGATGGCCGCCGACGGACTGGCGTGGCATGCGGAGCCGGCCGACTGGGCAGTGCAGGCGGACGATGTGTACTTCCGCGTCCACGAATACCGCGACGGCATCGTCATCACGATCAACGCGATGTCGACGGTGATGGGGCGGCGGGATGTCGAACGGTTCCTACGCGGTTTCGAAGACCTCCTGCTCACTCAGGCCGACTCAGCGGACCACCTGACGATCGCCGAGGTCGCGGAACTCGCCGGTTTCGGCCGGCGCCGGTCTGACGACAGCGTGGCGCTGTCACACCCCGCGGAGCGATGCCTGGCAGGCCATCCGAACGTCCGGATGGCACGAGTCTTCTCCCACCCGGACGGGACGACGCACGCGAATGTCACCGTGACCGACCCCGACCTCACACCGGCTCTGCTCCGCTTACACGTCGTGGAGCAGTTGTTCGACCACACGGGAATGCGGTGTCCGGGCGAGTTCACCACGTACTCGGACGTCCCGATGGCGCCCGGCGATCTCGCGGCATGGGCCGCCATGCCGGCGCTGCACCGCGGCGACGGTCTGGCATCGGTCGAACTCGAACCCGTTTCCGAAGCGGACATCGCGTTGCACGAGGCGGTGACTGCGGCCAACGGCCTCACCGGACTCAGCATGGCTCAGAGTTATGTCTCGGCGGGAGGGCGACTGATGAACGTTCCTCTCGTCCAGAACATTTTGCGGGACAACGGTTGGACCGGTGCACGACTGAGGCTGCTGGCCAGCGCCCTGCCCCTGCGTGGCGTGGCGATGAGGCTGACCGGTGCCGACCCGGCGACTCCTGGCTTGTCCTGAGCCGGGCCGGGTTCTCGACGGCGGCAGTGGAAAGGATCAACATGAGGGATTCGGACAACGTGCTCGGCCGGGCGTCCACCGAAGCGAGGCGTCCCGGCGGCGCGGACCTCGACGTACTGAGCACCGAGGAGATCATCGCGCAGATGAACGAGGAAGACACCCTCGTTCCGGTCCGGATCAGCCGGGTCGTCCCGATCATCGCGAAGGCTGTCGACGAGATCGCCAACCAGATGAGGCAGGGCGGACGGCTGATCTACTCCGGGGCGGGCTCGGCGGGACGCATCGGAGTGTTGGACGCCGCGGAGATGTTGCCGACGTTCAACGTGCCGACCGAACGGGTGTGGGCGTTACTGGCAGGGCGTGGCCGTGGCGCGGAGAACGGAGAATCCGCCGAGGACGACGCCGAGAGCGGACGAGGCGATATCGCCCGGCTGAACCTCACTTCGACCGACTGCCTGATCGGCATCGCGGCGAGTGGACGTACGCCCTACACCCTCGCGACGCTCGAGGCGGCGAACGAGCGCGGCGCGCTCACCGTGGCGCTCGTGTGCAACACCCGCACGCCCATGGCGGCGATCGCGGATATCGCCATCGAGGTGGTCGTGGGTCCGGAGATGATCAGCGGTTCCACCCGGCTGAAGGCAGGCACCGCCCAGAAGCTGGTCCTGAACCAGATCTCCACCGCCGTGATGGTGCGGTTGGGCAAGACGTACGGCGACCTGATGATCGATGTGCGGCCGGTCAACGAAAAGCTGAGCTGGCGATGTTGCCGGATCGTCGCGGCGGCCTGTTCGTGCGCCGAGTCCGAGGCGAGGCGGCTGCTGACCCTGACAGGCGGCGACGTCCGGGCCGCGATCGTGGTGGGGCTGACCGGTGTCGACGAACAAGTCGCCGGTGAGATCGCGGCCGGGTACCCGGTGCTCCGTGAGGCGATAGACGTCGCCAGGGCCAAGGTGTCGTCGACGGTGCCTGCCGGCGAGCCACGCGTCCGTACCGCGGCCGACTGACCATGTGCACGGCTGTCATATCCCTCTGTCCCCGCGACAGGTGGCCGGTCCTGCTGATGGCCACGAGGGACGAGTTCACGGATCGACCATGGCGCGCGCCTGCCGGGTGGTGGCCGCGCTACCCGGGCGTGCTGGGCGGGAAGGACCGGCAGGCGGGTGGAAGCTGGCTGGCCGTCAACGAGGCGCACGGTTCGGTCGCGATGGTGCTCAACGGCCGGTCGGTGGATCACGTCCACGTGGCGGAAACGCCACCCACTCGCGGGATGCTGCCGCTCATGGCCGCGGGCAAGCTCGAGTTGCCGACGCCGTCGGAGGTGCGGGGGATGGCGCCGTTCCACTTGCTTCTCGCCGGCCCGTCCGGTGCCTGGCTGGCGTCATGGGCGCGGGGCCGGTACCGGGTGAGGGACCTGCCGGCGGGGTTGAGTCTCGTCACCAGCCGTGGCGTGAACCAGGTGGGTGATCCACTGGTGGACCGCTGGCTCGCGCCGTTCCGGACGTGCCGGCGACCCGATCCAGAACTCGGCGAGCCTGCCGACAGCGTGTGGCAGCAGTGGTTGTCGGTTCTCGACGAGGGCGCGGGGGAGGCGGGGACCGATCGCAGCTCCGTGCTGAAACGGCCACCGGCCACCGGTGGCCGTGTGTGGGCGACAGTGAGCCTGTCCGCGTTCGCCGTGGGTGGTGACGGCGTTCGATACGACTTCGCGCCGTTGTCCCAGAATCGGTCGGCCGGCTCGGCGCGGTGGTCGCGGATCATCTGACAACGGTACGAACAAGCACGACTGGAGTGACATGGCGACGGCGTCGGCAGGCGAGGAAAACTACGTGCACAGTGACCTGACGGGATTGTGTGAACTGCTTCCCCCTCCGTACGGGCGCCGCACGCCTGCCGCGGTTCCCGAGGGCAGGGGGCGCCGGGCGGCCGTGCTGATACTCCTGACCCTCGTGGCGGGCGACTGGGATCTCTTGCTCATCAGGCGGGCGAGCCGTTTGCCGAGTCACGCCGGTCAGATGGCGTTTCCCGGGGGAACTGTCGATCCTGACGACAATGTCCGGGAGCCAGGGGACATGGCGAAGGTGGCGCTCCGTGAGTCATGTGAAGAGGTCGGCCTGGCACCGGAGGAGGCGACAGTGGTGTCGGTGCAGCCGCCGGAACCGGTGTCCGGCGGGACGTTCGTCGTCAGCCCGGTGATCGCGTGGCGTGCGGCGCCGGTGCGATGGCTGGTGCCGTTCGGTCCGGAGGTCGCCGCCATCCACCGGGAACCCGTGGCCCGGCTCGCCGATCCGGCGAACAGGATCCTCGTCCGGCACCCGAGCGGGAACACCGGCCCGGGCTTCGTGGTCGACGGCCAGATGGTCTGGGGCTTCACGGCCTCGCTGGTCGACCGGGTGCTTCGCGGTGGTGGCTGGGCCCTGCCGTGGAAGCCGGCCGGGCTACCTGTCGAGGTCGTCTAGCGACCGTTGGCGCGAACCATCGTCGCAGTTCGGCCGCCACTCCGTCGTCGTCGATCGACCCGGTGACGGCGTCCGCCGCGTGCAGTACCGCGGGCGGTGATTGCGCCATCGCCACCCCACGTCCCGCCCAGGCCAGCATCTCGACATCGTTGTGGCCATTGCCGATCGCGAGACAGTCGGCCGCGTCGACGTCGAACGCTCGTGCCAGGTTCGCCAGTGCGGAAGCCTTGGAAACGCTGCGGGACACCAGATCCAGCCAACCCTCTTCGCTGACCGAGACACTGACCTGACGGAAGTCTTGTCTCGTAACGACGCTGGCGAGATCCGCCACGGTCGGGTCCCG
Organism: Amycolatopsis sp. lyj-112; assembly: GCF_046549055.1. Classification (NCBI taxonomy): domain Bacteria; kingdom Bacillati; phylum Actinomycetota; class Actinomycetes; order Pseudonocardiales; family Pseudonocardiaceae; genus Amycolatopsis; species Amycolatopsis sp. lyj-112. Next base: position 183,679 of record NZ_JAJPWS010000014.1, read on the forward strand.
CACGATCACGTGGTGCGCCGGCTGCTCGGTCATCGCGTCCAAGGCGCGAAGTCGTTGTGGCGCGGGAAGTTCATCGGCTGGGAAGTACGCGGTGACGTCGTAGCCGAATCCGATCTCGTCGACGGCCACCTGGGCCGCCGGTGCCGACCGCAGTATGTTGCGGAGGGCGTCGCGGGCGTCGAACCTGGTGATCTCGACAACGATGCGGGACGGGTATCGGACGGTCAGCGCGCCGTTGCAGCATACCGCGTGCCCGTCCACCAGACCGAGATCGTCTATGACAGGAAGTATCTCGACGTCTGAACGCGCGGATGCCAGCACGAGATGTGCCCCGGACGCGAGGACGTCGCCGACGGCGGTTCGGACCGCCGGCCGGACGGCCTTCCCGGTTTCCAGCAGGGTTCCGTCGACATCAAGTGCCACCATTCGAGGTCGCCAGGTCATATACGCTTCCTCTGTCGCGTTAGCTTCCCGCGATCGTCGTCCCCGATGGGAACTGGATATCCTGCCGAAGCACACGCAGCTGGGCCTGCCGCAACTCTGATCCCGGTTCGATGCCGAGGTCGTCGCTCAGCCGCTTCCGAATGTCGTCGTAGAGCGTGAGTGCCGCCGCCTGCTGCCCCGCGACGGCGAGGGCGAGCATCAGCCGCGCGTACGCGGCTTCGTGCAGGGGCTCATCGACGATCAAGGCGCGCAGGTGGACCGCGGCCTCACACCGTTCTCCTTGTGCCAGCGCGACGTCGGCGTAGCTGACGACCGTCTCGGAACGGCGTGCCGCAAGTGCCAGACAGGCCGGGTGCTGGCGGACCTGGTCGAGATCGGCCAGTACCGAACCGCGCCACTGCCGCAGCGCGTGTCGCAGGTGCCGTTCGGCCAACGGCAGATCGCCGAGCGCAAGCGCTCGTTCCCCGGCCTTCCGCGCGGCATCGAACGTAAGCAGATCCAGCTGGTCCTCGCTCACGGCCATCAAATAGCCACCACTCGCCGCGACGATGGTGGGTGGCGCATCGAGGTGCGCATTCCTGCATTCCAATGTCTTCCGCAGGCGTGCCGCGTAGGTGTGTACCAGATTTCGGCACGACGGTGGTGGTCCGTCGCGCCACAAGAGATCGACGATCTCCTCGCGCCGCACTACGCGGTTGGGCTGCACGGCGAGCAGGGCCAGCAACAAGCGTTGCTTCTCCGCACGGACTTCGATTCTCCGTTGCCCATCCGATATCGTCAACGGGCCGAGCACGCCGAATCGTAGGGGATCGGGCGACTCGGCCGTGGCCGCCCGTTCGCCCGCATCGAGCGCGGCGAGGAGCCGCTTTGTCGTTTCGGTTCTGGGGCACCTTACGTAACCACGCTCGGCATTGCGGACCGCGCGCAGACTCACCCTTGAATGTTCGGCCAGTTGTAGTTGTGTCAGGCCCGCGTTGATACGTCTGTTCCTGAGCCACGCCGCGACGCCCGTGTCCTTCCCCCCCACTGAAGCCCTTCCTGTTCGCTCGGAATCCTTCAAGGCCCGCGATGTGGGCCTCTGCCGCAAATGCCGATCAACTGGGTCGAAACTCTTCAACGAGCATAGGTATGGTCGGCGAACCTGACAATAGGTTGATGAGACAGTTATGGGCGCAGTGTAACAGTCGATTGCGGAGACGACAGGCTCGCCGAGGTGCCCGCTGACGCCGCCAGTCTGTGATCTTGCGTGAACATGGCTAGTCAACCGGGCGGGAGCCTGCGACCGGAAAGGATTTGAGCCAGTTCAAATCCACACGCGATGACTGCTGCCGTGCTCGGAGTCCGCTTGTGGTCTGCCGATGTAGGCCGAGGTGCAGGCATTGCCGTCTGTGCCGCCGTATTTGGTGAATGAGCCGTTGACCTTGAAGGTGGTCCGGCATTTGTCTCCTGACGCAGACGCTCTCCTCCGCGATGACGCCGCTCGTGCTCGCCGCCGGCACTGCGGCGGCGACGGCGTCGAACCTGGCCGCTGTCCCGCTGCAAACGGTGTGACGTGAGTTCATAAGTTCACTGCTTCTCCTCGCTCCGGCTCGCGCCTCAGTCCCCCTCGAGATCGAGGTGCTGCCATCTGTGTAGTGCGGATGGGTTGTCCGGCGCCGGGGGCTGGACGCCGGACAACAACCTCCGGACAATGGGCAACCGACGCGTTCCCGAACGGTCCACCGTGATCGTGGTGGTCGGGCAGGAGGTGGCCGGGCCTCGGACATCAGCCCGGGCCTTGAGCCCTGAAGCGGGAACGGCGCCCGCTCGCCCCCTGCTCGACCACGCCGAGCACATAAGCGGGCGACATGCCGGGGAGGGCAACTCCTGTGGGCGGGGTGCCTGTCGTGATGCCGTTCTCGCGCATCTCGGCGGCAAGCTTGAGTTCGACGTCCGCGGCGGCCGTCACCGGTCACATCGTGCACCCCGGCTCCTTCAAGATCTCGTCCACCCGCTCCGTGCGGTCATCCAGCCCGCTCGTGATGGCCGTGGCGTCCTTACCGGCCGCGAACCATTGTCCCTGGGTCTTCATCCCACGGCCGCCGGTCCGGCCCTGCGGTGGTGACGAGGTCAGCCGAAGTACGAGACGACGCCACAGGGGATCCCAGCGACGGCGACGGGATCCCTTGTCTATTGTGGACAAAAGAGGTCGACGCGAGCTACTCGACTCGATCGAGCCGAGTAGCAACTGCTAGAACTCCCAGACGACGGCACTGCACTAGGGCCTGTATCGAAGTCGAGATGGGTGAGGTCTCCGGTAGTTGGTTCGTCGACCAAGAAGAACCTGGACACCATCGGAGACCTCATGGACACCCTAGCGGTGACGAGGCGGTTCGATCTGACCGACGAGCAGTGGGCGACGCTGGAGCCGTTGTTGCCTGCCCCGTCGCGGTCGGGTCGGCCGTCGTTGTGGAGCAAGCGGCAGTTGATCGATGGGATCCGGTGGCGGGTGCGCACCGGTGCGCCGTGGCGGGACATGCCCGAGGCATATGGGTCCTGGGCTGCGGTGTACGGGTTGTTCCGGCGGTGGCAGCGTGCTGGTGCCTGGCAGCGGATTCTGACGGCGTTGCAGGCGCTGGCCGAGACGGCCGGGCGGATCACGTGGGATGTCAGCGTGGACTCCACGATCGCTCGGGCGCATCAGGGCTCTCTGCTTCACCTGGCCTCCCGGGTGGCCAGACTCGGTGACGCCTAGGGTGTGTCCTGGGGATCTTCATCGGAGGTGCAGGATGATGCAGGCGAGGATGATCTCGGCGCGGTGGTAGGCAGCTCGTTTGGCGTATCGGGTCGCTAGGCCTCGGAATTGTTTGAGGCGGTT
>NZ_JAJPWS010000015.1:0-175351 GCF_046549055.1 Amycolatopsis sp. lyj-112
CTCAAACAATTCCGAGGCCTAGCGACCCGATACGCCAAACGAGCTGCCTACCACCGCGCCGAGATCATCCTCGCCTGCATCATCCTGCACCTCCGATGAAGATCCGCAGGACACGCCCTAGTCGTCGATGGACCAGGTGAGCGTGCGCTCGTCGGGTTCCGGCCGGGGCGACCAGCGGACGGCGACCACCCGGGTGGCGTCCGGCAGGACGTAGACGGTGTGGCCGCCCAGGGTCTCCCCGGGGCGGACGCCGATCTTGTGCGGCGGGCGCGACGTCAGCGAAACCGGCGCCTTGATGACCGGTTCGCCGTCCGCGGTGAGCAGTTCGAGGTAGTTGTCCGGCAGCGAGATGAACGGGATGTTCCCGCGGTTGGTGATCTCCGTGTGCACCACGACCGACCGCTCGCCGCTCTCCAGCGAGTAGCCCGCCGCGCTGAACAGGTAGTCGGCCGGGTCCTGCACCTCGAGCAACTGCACGCTGAGCTGCTCGCCCTCCAGCCCGTGCGTTTCCATGACGTCGCCGGTCCGGCCCTTCTTGCCCTCCGGAACCGGCTGCGGCGCCGCGGCCGGCTGCTCGTCACCGCGGGCCCACGACGAGCTCTGCGGGACTCCCCAGGTGCTCATCACCGGGTCGGCGGGTGCCATCGGGGGCGCGAACTGCTGCTGCGGCGGGGCGGGCGGACGCTGCTGTGGGGGCTGCTGCTGCGGCGGCGCCATCGGCTGGCGCACCGGGGCGGACGGCGGCCCGGGGTAACGCCCCGACGGCGTGCCCTGGACGTTGTACGGGCCCGAGGGTGTTCCCTGGACGTTGTACGGCCCTGACGGCGTGCCCTGGACGTTGTACGGCCCGGAACCCTGGCCCGGCGGACCGGACGGACGCTGGTGCGGCTGCTGCTGCTGAGGTTGTTGGGGCTGCTGTGGCTGCTGTGCCCATGAAGGCGGCGAGCTCGCGATGGCGGCCCGGAGCCCGGCCGGGTCGCTTTCCACGCCCACGAGCAGCGGCAATCCGCTGCCGGAAAGGGCGACCAAGCGGTACGCGACCTCGCGCGGGTCCATGCCCACCTTGGCCGCGAGCTCGTGAACGGCGGCCTTGCCCAGGTCCGCGAGGGCGGCGAGCAGGCGGATATCCACGGGATCGGTCACAGCCACGTCCGGGAACGCTACCGTCTCGCCCCCGGCGCCGTGCGAAGGCCGTCCGCGCGCCGCGAAACCCGGCTTCGGTAGGGAGTGGTCTCCATTAGGGTCGGAGTCACCGCGCCTCCACCGACCCTGGGGAAATGAACATGACCGAAGTTTCCGCCCTCGCCGACGAGTTCGTCGAAGTCCTCTTCGACACCGAGCCGGTTATGCCTGCTTTGCAGGGCTTCCGACCGGATTCGACCGGCCTCACCGATCTCAGCGAGGCCGCGGGAGACGCCTTCCGCGCACGGCTGGCCGACATCGCCGAGCGCGCCGAAGTGATCGACGAGGCCGGGCTGAGCGCGGAAGAGAAGACCACCCGGGACGTCCTGGTCGCGATGGCGCGGGCGAGGATCGCGCTGCTCGATTCGCGGTTCGTCGAGTTCACCATCAGCGATCTGTTCATCTCGCCCGCGGCCGAGGTGCTCACCGTGCTGCCGATGATGTCGGTCGGCACGGGCACGCAGGCCGAGGCGCATCTCGGGCGGATCGCCGCGATCCCCGAGTACCTGCGGCAGGCCGCGCAGCGGCACCGCGACGGCGTGGCGCGCGGGCTGTTCCCGGTGGCCTACCTCGTCGACGCCGCCGTCGCCTACCTCGACCGCCATCTCGCCGAGCCCTCGGCCGACCCGCTGCTGCGCCAGCCCGCGCCGGACGAGGACTTCGAGACCCGCCGTGCCGCACTGCTGCGCGACGTCGTCCGGCCCGCGATCGAGGAGTACCGAGAGGTGCTCGCCAAGGAGATCGCGCCGCACGGCCGCCCCGAAGACAAGCCCGGTGTCTGCTGGCTGCCCGACGGCGAGCGCATCTACGCCCTGCTGGCCGAGATGCACACCACCACCGACCGCACCCCGCGTGAGCTGCACCAGACCGGGCTCGACGTGATCGCGAACCTCGCCGGTGAGTACCGCGAATACGGCTCCCGCGTGTTCGGCACGACCGATCTCGCCGAGATCTTCACCAAGCTCCGCAGTGACCCGGCGTTGCGCTGGTCCGGTGCCGACGAAATGCTCGATTCCGCCCGTGCGGCCATCACCAGGGCCGAAGCCGAGGCGCCGAACTGGTTCGGCCGGATCCCGCCCCAGCCGTGGAAGGTCGAGCCGGTCCCGGCCGAATCCGCGCCCGGGGCGCCCGCCGCCTACTACATGTGGCCCGCGGTCGACGGTTCCCGGCCGGGGATCTACTTCGCCAACACCCACAAGGCCGAGGAGCGCTTCCGGCACGCGGCCGAGGCGACGGCGTTCCACGAGGCCATCCCCGGCCACCACTTCCAGCTGAGCCTCGCGCAGGGACTCACCGAACTCCCGCTGCTGCGCCGCATCGGCGACTTCACCGCGTACGCCGAGGGCTGGGGTCTCTACACCGAGCGCCTCGCCGACGAGATGGGGCTGTACTCCGACGACGTCTCGCTGCTCGGCATGCTCACCATGGACTCGATGCGCGCCGGCCGCCTGGTCGTCGACACCGGTCTGCACGCGCTGGGCTGGAGCCGCCGTCAGGCGATCGACTTCCTCACCGAGAACACGCCGATGGCGGTCGTCGAGATCGAGTCCGAAGTGGACCGGTACATCGCCTTCCCCGGTCAGGCGCTGTCGTACATGGTGGGGCGCCTGGAGATCCAGCGGATCCGCGCCGAGGCCGAGCTGACGCTGGGCAGCCGCTTCGACATCAAGGCCTTCCACGACGTCGTGCTCGGCGGCGGAGCGTTGCCGCTTTCGGTGCTGGACGGCGCGGTCCGCGACTGGGTCGCCGGCCACGGCGACACCGCGAACGGGCTGGCCGAGGAACTGATGGCGCTCAAATTCGCCGAGTTCCCGCTGTGGCCGTCGCTGCTCGGGCTCCCGGGCGACCACGGCGCGATGCCGGATCCGAGCGCGGAGGCCGCGGCCGCGCACCGCGCCGCGGCGGTCGCCATCGCCGAGCGGGCCGAAGCCCTCGGTGTGGAAGGCCTTTCCCCGGCCGAGGCCGTCACCCGCGAAGTGGTGATCCAGCAGGCCAAGGCGGTGGTCGACGTGGTCGACGCCCGGGCCGCCGACTTCTCGGTCAGCGATGGGCTGGCTTCGCCCGCGTTGTTCATGCTCAACGAGCTTTCGGTGTTGACCCTGAACGACGAGGAGAAGGTCCGCGGTTACCTGAAGCGGCTGGAGGGCCTGGGCGCCTACCTCGACACCTTGATCGTCCGTCAGCGCGCCGCGGCCGCCGAGGGCCTGGTTCCGCCCGACTTCCTCGTCGAAGGCGGAATCGCTTACGTGGAGCGGTATCTCGGTGACGTGTCGACCGACCCGCTCGCGCTCACCGCGTCCGTGTCCGTCGAGGGCTACGAAGCCGAACGAGACCGGTTGCTGGCCGAAGTGGTCCGCCCCGCCTACGTGCGGTACCGCGACTTCCTCGCCGCCGAGTTGCGGCCCCTGGCGAAGACCCAGGAAGAGCCGGGGCTGTGCGCGCTTCCCGGCGGGCAGGAGAAGTACGCCGCGCTGATCCGGGCGCACACCTCCACCGAGCGCACCGCGCAGGACCTGCACGACACCGGGCTCGACATGATCGCGAAACTGGCAGGCCAGTACCGCGATCTGGGCGAGAAGATCTTCGGTACCAAGGATCTCGACAAGATCTTCGAGCAGCTCCGCACCGACCCGGCGCTGCGCTGGCGCGACGGCGACGAACTGCTCGACGCCGCGCGCGAAGCCATCGCCCGCGCCGAAGCCGTTGCCCCGCACTGGTTCTCGACCATCCCCGAGGAACGCTGCGAGGTCGAGCCGGTGCCGCCGGCGGAGGCTCCGGGCGGCACGCTCGCGTACTACATGGAGGCCGCCCTCGACGGCTCACGGCCGGGTACCTACTACGCGAACACCTACGAGGCGGAGCAGCGCCCGAAGCACACGAGCGAGGCGATCGCCTTCCACGAAGCCGTTCCCGGGCACCACTTCCAGATCTGCATCGCGCACAAGCTCAAGGGCCTGCCGATGCTGCGGAGCCACGCGGACGTCAACGCCTACACCGAAGGCTGGGGGCTGTACTCCGAGCGGCTCGCCGACGAGATGGGCCTGTACTCCAGCGACCTGACCCGGTTCGGCATGCTCACCCAGGATTCGATGCGCGCCGGACGGCTGGTGGTCGACACCGGTATGCACGCGCTCGGCTGGAGCAGGCAGCAGGCCGTCGACTTCCTCGCGAAGAACACGCCGATGGCGCAGGTGGAGATCGAGGCCGAGATCGACCGGTACGCCGCGGTCCCCGGGCAGGCGCTGTCGTACATGGTGGGACGCCTGGAGATCGAGCGGATCCGCGCCGAGGCCGAGGCCGCGCTCGGCGACCGGTTCGACATCAAGGGTTTCCACGAGGTCGTGCTGGGCAACGGCATCCTGCCGCTGCGGGTGCTGGACAACGTGGTCAAGGAGTGGGTGGCCGGCCAGTGATCTGACGCACAGGGCGCGGAGCGTTCGCGGTGAAGGTGTGCACTGGGCATACTATCGCTAAGCGAACGCTCAGTAGCTTTGTGAGGAGATGCGGATGAGGATCGGGACCGCGATCAACTACGCCGGTGGTTTCGCCGAAAGTGTGGCGGACATCGTCGAGCTGGAGAAGGCCGGCCTGGACATCGTCTTCGTCCCCGAGGCCTACTCCTTCGACGCGGTCAGCCAGCTCGGCTACGTCGCGGCGAAGACCGAGCGGGTCCAGATCGCCTCCGGCATCTTCCAGATCTACACGCGCACGCCGACGTTGACCGCGATGACCGCCGCCGGGCTCGACTTCGTCTCCGACGGCCGGTTCACCCTGGGAATCGGCGCGTCGGGCCCGCAGGTCATCGAGGGTTTCCACGGCGTGAAGTACGACGCGCCGCTCGCCCGGACCCGCGAGATCATCGACATCTGCCGTCAGGTGTGGCGGCGGGAGAAGGTGGTGCACTCAGGTGCGCACTACACGATCCCGCTGCCGCCCGAGCAGGGCACGGGCCTGGGCAAACCACTGAAGCTGATCAACCACCCGGTGCGGGAGCGGATCCCGATCCTGCTCGCCTCGATCGGCCCGAAGAACGTCGCGCTCACCGCCGAACTCGCCGAGGGCTGGGAGCCGATCTTCTTCCACCCCGAGAAGGCCGCCGAGGTCTGGGGAGCGTCGCTCGCCGAGGGCAAGGCGAAGCGTGACCCGGCGCTGGGCGAGCTCGACACCTTCGTCGGGACCGCGCTGGCCATCGGCGACGATGTCGACGGCCTGCTGGACCACCTGCGCGGCCACCTCGCGCTGTACATCGGCGGCATGGGCGCGCGCGGCAAGAACTTCTACAACAGTCTTGCGCAGCGCTACGGCTACGAGGCCGAAGCGAAGCTCATCCAGGACCTCTACCTCGACGGCAAGAAGGACGAGGCGGCCGCGGCGGTGCCGAAGGAGCTGATCAGGGCGATTTCGCTGGTCGGACCCGAGGGCTACATCAAGGAGCGGCTGGCCGCGTTCCGCGAGGCCGGGGCGACCACGCTGGTGGTCAATCCGCTGCTTCCCGGCCGCGAGGCGCGCGTCGCGCAGGTTTCGAAATTGCGCGAACTCGTCGGCTAGCCCGACGAGCGGGGGGGGAGGCGAAACTCTCACCTGTATCGATACGGTATCCTCTACCTGCGCCGGTATACCTTCCGCGGGGTCAAAATGCGGCCCTCGGAGGGAAAGAGAACGTAAACCGCACCTGAACGGCAGGGAAATCCGCCATTATCAGGAGTGAAACCGAGATCTCGGGGGAATACGTTCGCGACGAAGGTGAGGTGTCCTCGCGTGCGCAAACGGAACGGGGAACCGACCGCCGCCGTCCTCGACGTCGGCTCGTTCAGCGCCCGGCTCGTGGTGCTCGCCAAGGGCGGCACCCCTCTCGACCCGGTGCTGAGCCATCAGACGCGGCTCCGTCTCGACCGGGAGCTGGACGACGACGGAAAGCTGTCCCGGCGAGGCATCGACGCGGTCTCCTCCGCGGTCGAAGCGGGAATGACGACGGCGGCCAAGCACGGCGTCGAGGACGTCTACCCGCTCGCGACGTCTTCGATCCGCGACGCGGCCAACGTGAAGCAGGTCGTCTGTGACGTCGCGAAGGCCACCGGCGTCAAGCTCCAGTTCCTCACCGGCCGCCGGGAGGCCGAACTGGCCTACGTCGGCGCGCGCCGGTGGTACGGGGCTTCCGCGGGCGGGCTGCTGGTGCTCGACATCGGCGGCGGGACCGTCGAACTCGCCGCGGGCAAGGCCGAAGAGGCCGGCTTCGCGCACTCGCTTCCGCTCGGCGCCCGTTCACTGACGCGCGACTGGATGTCCAGCGAATGCCCGTCGCCCAAGGTGGTGGCGGCCATGCGGGATCACGTCCTCGACGAGGTCCGCGACGCGATGCAGGACGTGCTGCCGGAGATCCGCGACCACCAGGCCGTCGGTTGTTCCAAGGTTCTGCAACAGCTCGCCAGGCTCGCCGGTGATCGGCCGTCCAGGGCGCGCGAACTGCACCTCGACGACCTCCGCGCGTGGATCCCGCGGCTGGCGAAGCTGCCCGCGAAACGCCGCGCCGAGCTGCCGGGCATCTCACGGCAGCGTTCGCACCAGGCGCTGGCGGGCGCGATCGTCGCCGAGGCGTTGCTGACGTTGTCGGGCAGCCGGGTCGCGATCTGCCCCTGGTCGACCCGTGACGGTCTCCTGCTGAACATGCTCGACGGCTTGGTCACCGTCGACGGCAAAACGGCGAAAGCGGCCTGAAGACTGGCGCTTCGGGCCGCGAGCGGGTACCCCGGAGTCATGAGGGAAAGCAAGAAGGGCCTCGGGAACGACGAGGACGACGATCTCGACGATCTCCGCAAGCTCCAGCCGAAGACCGACGTGCCCGGCGCGCCCCACCGTGACATCGGGCCGCACGGGACCGAAGAGGTCGACGGGGTGCCGGGCAGCGGCGAGGCTCCGGCGGAGCCGCCGGACTGAGCACTCGTAGGGCTCAGGCGTCCTTCGGCTTCCTCCGCACCGGAGTCCGCCCGACGGGCTGGACCGGCGCCGGTCCCGGGTCGATCGACGGGATCGGCAGCCGCACCGGTTCCGAGGTGACCGTGAACGCGTCCCCGTGATGGACCAGCTCCAGCGGTTCCCCGGTGATCACGTGGTACGTCGCGCCCTCGCCGTCGACCTCGACCTGGAACCGGGTGCCGCGGAAGGTCAGGCGGAAGGCGATCCGCCGCAACTGGGGCGGCAGCCTTGGGGCGAAGGTCAGCCGTCCGCCGTAATCGCGCAACCCGCCGAAGCCCGCGACGGTGCCTTGCCACGCGCCGGCCAGTGATGCCATGTGCAGGCCGTTGCGGACGTTGTTGTGGACGTCGTGCAGGTCGGTGAGCGCGGCTTCGGCGAGGTAGTCGTAAGCCAGTTCGAGGTGGCCGCATTCGGCCGCCACCACGGCTTGCGTTCCCGCCGACAGCGAGGAATCCCGCACCGTCCGGGCTTCGTAGTAGGCGAAGTTGCGGGCCTTTTCCTCCGGGGTGAAGGAATCCCCGCACAGGTGCAGCGCGAGCACGAGGTCCGCCTGCTTGACCACCTGCTTGCGATAGAGGTCGAAGTACGGGAAATTCAGCAGCAGCGGGTAGAAATCCTGTTCGGTGGCTTCGAAATCCCAGTCGTCGTGTTCCAGGAATCCTTCGGACTGCGGGTGGACGCCGAGATCCTCGTCGTAGGGCACCAGCATCGCTTCGGAGGCCTTGCGCCACAACGCGGTCTCTTCCGCGTCCACTCCGAACGCACTCGCCACGTCCTCGTGCTGTTCACAGATTTCGGCGGCGTAGAACAGGTTCCGCCGCGCCATCAGGTTCGTGTAGACGTTGTTGTCCGCCACCGCGGAGTACTCGTCGGGCCCGGTCACGCCGTCGATCCGGAACCGGCCCCGGCGGTCGAAATGCCCCAGCGACAGCCACATCCGCGCGGTTTCGAGCAGCAGTTCCGCGCCGCAGGTCCGCATGAACTCGTCGTCGCCGGTGGCGTTGAGGTAGCGCACCACGGCGTCGGAGATGTCCGCGCTGACGTGGAACGCCGCCGTGCCCGCCGGCCAGTACGCCGAGCATTCCGCGCCGTTGATGGAACGCCAGGGGAAGGCGGCACCGCGTAGACCGAGCTGGGTCGCCCGCTCCCTCGCTTTGTCCAAAGTGGAGTGACGCCAGCGCAGCGCGTCGCGGGCCGCGTCCGGCATGCTGTAGGTGAGCACGGGCAGGACGAAGGTCTCGGTGTCCCAGAACGCGTGCCCGTCGTAGCCCGGGCCGGTCAGCCCCTTGCCCGCCAGTGCCCTCGTCTCCCCGCGGGCGCCGGCCTGCAGGAGATGGAAGAGCGAGAACCGGACGGCCTGCTGCAGTTCCGGATCGCCGTCGATCTCGATGTCGGAGGTTTCCCAGAAGTCGTCGAGGAATTCGCGCTGTTCGGCGAGCAGGCCCTTCCAGCCGGTCTGCCGCGCGCCGGCGAGCGCGGCGTCGACCTGCGCGCGCACCGCGGGCACCGAGCGCTGCGCGGACCAGCCGTAGGCGAGGAACTTGGTGATGCGCAGCTTCCCGCCCTTCGGCACGTCGACGGCGATGGTGAGCCGCGCCAGGTCTTCTTCGGCCTGGATATGCGTGCGGACCCCGTCGGTGACGTCGATCTTGTGGTCCATCGCCGCGGCCATCCGCAGCCCGGAGTTACGCGTCTGGTGCACCAGCACCGCGTGCATGGCCTCGCAATGCTGGAACAGCGCCACCAACGGCGATTCGATGGCGGCGGCGACCCGCGGGTCGCGGGTGTCGGATTCGACGGGCTCGTTCGCCAGCAGATCCGACTGCGCGACCAGTTGCAGTTCCTCGTCGAGCGGTTCGACCTCGTACCGGATCGCGGCCACGGACCGCTGGGTGAAGGAGACCAGGCGTTCGGTCTTCACCCGCACGCGGCGCCCGGTCGGCGACGACCAGACGGTGGTGCGCGCCAGGGTGCCCTTGCGGAAGTCGAGGACGCGGTCGTGGTCGGTGGCCTGGCCGTAGCGCATGTCGAGCGGTTCGTCCTCGACCAGCAGCCGGATGATCTTGCCGTCGGTCACGTTGACGACGGTCTGTCCCTCTTCCGGGTAGCCGTAGCCGGTTTCGGCGTACGGCAGATCGTGCTGCTCGTAGAAACCGTTGAGATAGGTACCCGGCAGGCCGCGGGGTTCGGCCTCCTCCAGCGTGCCGCGCAGCCCGATGTGCCCGTTGGACACCGCGAACGCCGATTCGGTGCGCTGCAGGGCATCGACGTCCATGCCGTGCCAGCGCAGCTCCCAGGGCGAGACTTCGTAGCCGCGCAAAAGCGAGTCGGTCACTTCTTGTCCTCCAGGAGTTCGGCGAGGTCGTCGACCACGACGTCGGCGCCGTGCGCGAGCAGTTCGCCCGCCTGGTGCGCGCGGTTCACCCCGACCACGTAACCGAAACCGCCGTCCTTACCCGCTTGCACGCCCGCGAGCGCGTCCTCGAACACGACCGCGTTCCGCGGTGCGACACCGAGCGCCTCGGCGCCGGCGAGGAACGAATCGGGTGCGGGCTTGCCGCGTAAGCCTTTCTCGGCGAGCACGATCCCGTCGATCCGCGTCTCGACGAAGCGCGTCAGATCGGCGGCGTCGAGGACCTTCGCGCCGTTGGCCGACGAGGTGACGACACCGATGCGCAATCCGGCCGCTTTCGCCGCCTCCAGGTACCGCACGGAACCGGGGTACGGGCTGACACCTTCTTCGTCGATGATCTTCAGGACCAGCTGGTTCTTGCGGTTCCCGACGCCGTTGACGGTGGGGGCGTCGATGCCGTCGTCCGGTTTTCCTTCGGGCAGTTCGATCCCGCGCGAGGTGAGGAAGGTGCGGACGCCGTCGGCCCGCGGCCTCCCGTCGACGTAGGCCGCGTAGTCGGTGTCGGTGAACGGCGAGAACGAGTCGCCGTCCCGGGTGCGCAGGAAGTCGTCGAACGTGCGCCTCCACGCCTCGCGGTGCTGCGCCGCTGTTCCGGTCAGCACTCCGTCCAGGTCGAAGAGACAGGCCGTGATGGTGTCCGGCAGACCGATCATGTCTCCGCACGCTACCCGCGCGGGACGGCGTTCGCAGGGGTCTCGCTCAGGTTCCGGGGTGCGGCCGGACGAGGTGGATGAGTTCGTGCACGGTCGCGTCGGCGAGGCTGTAGCGGACGATCCGGCCGTCGCGCCTGGTCGCCACCAGACCGTGTGCGCGCAGCAGCCGCAACGCCTGCGAGACCGCGGTGTCGGTCATCCCGGTGGCGGCGGCGAGATCGGTGACACTGATCTCGCGCGCGTAGTGGATGGAGACGAGCAGCGCGAGCCGCGACGGATCCGCGACGAGCGAGAACCGTTGCGCCCATTCGGTGATCGCCTCCCGGTCGCCCATTCCGGCGACGGCGGCGTCCACGCGGTCCGGCTCGATGCTCACACCGCGATGTTAGGCGGCGCGCACCACGAGTGCGACGTGCCGCGCGGCCCGGTCCAGCGGATCGGGGGACCGCCGGACGCGGCTGACCAGCAGCGCGCCTTCGAGGTTGTTCATGATGGCCACCGCGATGTCTTCGGCGTCGTCGACACCGTGGCCGCCGAGCAGTTCCACCAGCAGCACATGCCAGGCGGCGAACGCGTCCTGACACGCCTTGGTGATCGCGGGGGACGCGTGCGCCATCTCCAGGGTGATAGTGGCGAGCGGGCAGCCGCCGCGGTAGTCGTCGGCCGCCAGTGCCTCGCCGGCCTTGCGATACCACCAGCTCACGGCGTCCTCGACGGTGTCGTTGCGCTCGAACGCGCGGCGGACCGTCTTCGCCACGACGGTGGTGCCGAGTTCGATCGCGGCCACCGCCAGCTGTTCCTTGCCGCCGGGGAAGTGGTGGTACGCCGACCCCCACGGCGTCCCGGCCTGTTCGACCAGCCGTCGCCACGAGGTGGCCTGGTAGCCCTCGCGTCGGAACAGGGTCATCGCGGTCGAGATCATCCGCTCGCGGGTGGTGGCATCGGACACGTCCACAGCGTACCCCCTTGACTAGGACGGCCGTCTTAGTCAAGCCTAGGACGATCGTCTTAGTCAGCGAGGAGGGCGGCATGACCGTCGACATCACCGGGCAGACCAGGCAGAAGACCGTGACCTGGCAGGACCCGATGCCCACCGCCCGGCTCGGCCGCGAGCTGTCCGGGCTGGAGTACCTGAGCGGGATCGCCGACGGCCGTATCCCGCCGCCCCCGATCTCCGCGCATTTCGGCATGCGCTGGGTGAGCGTGGCCGAGGGCGACGTCGTGCTCGCGGCGACGCCGGACGAGTCGCTGTACAACCCGATCGGCACGGTGCACGGCGGCGTCGCGGCGACCCTGCTGGACTCGGCGGTCGGCTGCGCGGTGCATTCGACCCTGCCCGCCGGGGTCGGGTACACGTCGGTCGAACTGAAGGTCAGCTACCTGCGGGCCATCTCCGGTTCGGTGGGGGAGATCCGCGCGCACGGATGGATCGTGAAGGCCGGTTCGCGCGTGGCTTTCGCGGAAGGCGACATCCGCGACGCGCAGGGCAAGGTGCTCGCGACGGCGTCGAGCACCTGCCTGATCATCGCGCCCTGATTCAGCGATACCCGGGCTGTGGCCGTGCTCAGGCCGCGCCGACCCGCCGTTCGAACACCAGGCCCTCGGCGGCGCGAAGGCCGACGCTGATCGCGCCGGTCAGCACGCCGTCGTCGCCCAGTTCACCCTGGACGACCGACGGGACGAGCGGGGTGAACGAGCGCAGCGCGCGGTCGATCGGGTCGAGCAGCAGATCGGCCGCGGTGCCGATACCGCCGCCGAGCACGATGAGTTCGGGGTCGATCACCGCGGCCACCGACGCCACCGTGTAGGCGAGCCTGTCGGCCTCCGCCTCGACGGCGCGCATCGCGAGTTCGTCGCCGTCGCGGGCGAGCCGGAAGACCTCGCGGGCCGATTTCGCCGTGCCCAGCCCGAGTTCCCGTGCGCCGCGGACCACCGACTGTGCGGCGGTCGCCTCTTCGAGGTGACCGCGGACCGGTGGGGCGTCGTCGCCGTGGCCTCCCGTGTGCGACTGGCCGTAGGGCAGGTAGCCGATCTCGCCCGCCGCGCCGGCCGCGCCGCGGAAGACCTCGCCGTTGACCATCACGCCCATGCCGACACCGGTGCCGATGGTGATGCAGCCGAACACGGACGCGCCGCGCGCGGCACCGCGTTCCCATTCGCCGACGGCGGTGAGGTTCGCGTCGTTCTCCACCATGAGGTCGGGGCCGAGTACGCCTTCGAGTTCGTCGAGCAGACCGGCCTTGCCCCAGCCGGGCAGGTTCGGCGCGTGCCGGAAGCAGCGTTTGACCGGGTCGGCGACGCCGGGGGAGCCCAGCACCCGCACGATGATGTCCGCCTGGCTCAGTCCCGCTTCGCGCACGGTCGCCGCCGCGAGCGCTCCCACGGCGCTGACCAGCGCGGTACCCGAACGGGAACTGTTCCGCTCGTCACGGCGGGCGACCACGGTGTGGCCGAGATCCGAGACGGCGACGCGGAGGTGCTCGCGGCCGATGTCGACGCCGAGGACGTACCCGGCGGTGGGATCGGCTTCGTAGAGGACGGCGGAGCGGCCGGTGCCGGTCGAGGTGTGGCCGGTCGCCCTGGCGAGGCCCGCCGCTTCGAGGGCCAGCAACGCTTGGCTCACCGTCGGTTTCGACAGACCGGTGTCCTTGGCGACCTGCGGCCGCGTGGCGGGGCCGCTGCGGCGCAGGAGGTCCAGCACGGCGCGCTGATTGATCTTCCGCATCCCGGCGGGTGTGCCGACGGGCGGACTTTCTGCGCCAACCACGAGCTTCGCCTCCTGTCGAACCAAGGTGTTCCCACCAAAGCTATCCGGGTCCGGCCCGAAAAGGGCAAGAAGGTTTACATTCGGTGGTTCCCGGCGACGATAAACGTGTTCTCGGCGCAAATCGCGCATGGCGCGCGCAAAAACCCGGTGATTCACCCGGTGTCCGGATGGATGCTCCCAGTGACCGGAAATGGTCTAGACCAAGAGGGCGATCAAGCGGGCGATCAAGTGGGTCAGGCGACGTGACGGCTGGCCGGTCGCCGGAATCCCCTGTGCTGGCGGGGTCGTTCGGGGGTGTCGCTCGTGTCGTGGTCGTCCGCGGCGGACAGCGAATCCGGCACGTCGGCCGTCGTCGCCGGGCTGGGCCGGTTGCGCAGGCGATGCTGCCGGTGCACCACGAAGAGCAGCACCAGGCCGAGGACCACCAGCCCGTGGGTGAGCACCCGCCCGGCGGTGACCGTGCCCGCGACGAGGTCGCCCGCGGACAGCGCCAGGAGCAGGGCGACGAACCCGGTCAGTGCGGGCAGTTGCCCGGCCGCCGCCTTCGTGCGGACGGCCGCCCAGCCGAGGCCGACGCCGACCGCGAGGTTCCACGCGCTGCTCTCGTGGGAAAGGTGCCCGACCAGCGACTCCGCGCCGTGGCCGGCGGCGTGGTCCTCCACCCCCATCAGCTGGGCGAAGGCCAGGCCGAGCTGGGCGATCGCGACCAGGGCGAGCGCGATCCGGACCGGCCAGCCCTCGCTGGGCGGGGCGGGAGTGCGTTCCAGGATGACGGCGGTGAGGTCCGGGACCGGCGGCGCGGGACGCAGCAGGATGGTCCGGTGCAGCCGCTCGGCGCGGCTGAACCACGACCGGCAGGCGGCGCAGCCGGCCAGATGCCGGTCCACCGTCTCGGGCGGGGCGGGTTCGGTTTCGCCGTCGAGCCGGGCCGACAGGGCCTCGCGGCAGGTCTCGCACTTCACGTCTCACTTGTCGGGCGCGGGCCTGCCCGGGTTCCCGGGACGCTGCTACGTTTCTCGTATGGCCGGGCCGCGTAACTCCGACGACGAACGGGTGACCGAGCTCGCTCTCGCCGCCGCCCGCGGTGACCGGCGGGCGCTCGAAGAGTGGGTCCGGTCCACTCAAGCCGACGTCTGGCGGTTCGTCGCCCACCTCGCGGACGTCAGTTCCGCCGACGATCTCACTCAGGAGACGTACCTGCGGGCCTTCGGCAGCCTTCGCCGCTTCGCCGGCCGGTCGTCCTCGCGGACCTGGCTCCTGTCGATCGCGCGACGCGTGGTCGTGGACCGCATCCGGGCCGCTTCGGCCCGCCCGAAGCTCGCCGACGTCGACTGGGAAGCCACCGCCGAACGCCGTGGCGCCCGCCAGGCCGAGGGGGTCGCCGGGTTCGAGGACCTGGTGGAACTGCGGATGCTGCTCGACGGGCTCGACCCCGAACGGCGCGAGGTCCTCGTGCTCACCCAGGTGCTGGGACTGTCCTACGCCGAGGCCGCCGAGATCTGCGGCTGCCCGGTCGGCACCGTGCGCTCGCGGATCGCGCGAGCCCGCGAAGACCTGCTCGAAGCGGGCCGGGAGCGCGACTCCATCTAGTCCCCGATCTAGTGCCTGCTGTGGCGCGGCACACATTAGGGCCTCTTCGCTGTCACCTCGTCACAGAGATCGCCCGACACGACTACTCCGCGTTGACTAGGCCGAATGCCGCTGCCTAGCGTGTCGCCATCCGACCTCAGGCCGCGCGAGGGTCCCCGCCTTCACCGCGCGCTCTCGAAGGGATCTTCCCGATGGCCAGTCCCACCACGCACGCCCAAGGCCACGGCGGCGAGAACCCCGAATCGGGTGGCCTCGGCCGCCGCCGGTTCCTGAGCTTCCTCGTCGCCGCCCCCACCCTCACGATCGCCACGAAGATCGGTATCGACAGCTTCGCGCCCGAAGAGGCCGAGGCCGTCATCCCGACCTTGCCCGGCCCTGCCGAGATCCTCGACCTCGGCGACGTGCTGATCCTTTCGAACGCCCCGACCGCCGGCCTGCTCGTGCTCGAAGTCCGCGAAGACGGCCGCGTGCGGCTCGAACTGCCGCGGACCGAGGTCGGCCAGGGCATCACCACCGCCAACGCGATGCTGGTCGCCGAGGAGATGGACCTGCCGCTCGACCGTGTCGACGTTGTGCTCTCGGACGCCCGCTCGGAACTGCTGTTCAACCAGCTGACCGGCGGCTCCAACACGATGCGCTCGCTCTACACCCCGGTCCGGCTGGCGGCGGCCACCGCCCGCGCCCGGATGGTCGGGACGGCCGCGCAGCAGTGGGGCGTCAAACCCGACCGGCTGTCCACAAGGGACGGTGCGGTGCTCGCCCCGGACGGCCGCCGGACGGACTACGGCGCGCTGGCCAAGCCTGCGGCCCGGGCCAGCCTCCCGAAGTACACGGTGACGCCGAAGGCCGAGTCCGCGCACAAGCTGGTCGGCACGCCGACGTCGCGCAAGGACGCCCGCGCGATGGTCACCGGGCAGCTGAAATACACGCTCGACCTGGACATCCCCGACGCGAAGCCGGTGATGGTCCGCCGTCCGCCGTCGATCAACGGCACGGTCAAGAAGGTCACCAACGAAGCCGCCGTGCGCGCGATGCCCGGCATCATCGACATCGCCGTCATCAAAACCGGGGTCGCGGTGATGGCGGAGACCTTCGGCCAGGCGCTCGACGGCAAGAACGCGCTCGAGGTCACCTGGAACGGCGGCACCGTCGACGGCGAGAACAACTCGTCGATCAAGAAGAAACTGCAGGGTGCGGCGCTCCCGTTCCTCGTGCCGCCGCTGCTGACCCAGTACGTCGACGGCGAGTTCGACTTCGCCTTCGCCAGCCACGCGCCGCTGGAGACCAACTCCGCGGTCGCCGACGTCCGCGAGGACAGCGCGACCATCTGGTCCGGCCTCAAGGTCCCGATCCTCGCGAAGCAGAACATCGCGCAGGAACTCGGCCTGCCGGAGAACAAGGTCACCGTGCACGTCCAGCAGGCGGGCGGGTCGTTCGGGCGCCGCCTGTTCTCCGACGGCGCGATCGAGGCCGCCCGCGTCTCGAAGGCGATGAAGCGGCCGGTGCGGCTGATGTGGAGCCGGATCGACGACATGCGCCACGGCCGCGCCCGTGCCGCGAGCCACCACAAGATCCGCGCCACCTTCGCGCTCGGCCAGGTGCTCACCTTCGAACACCGTGTCGCCAGCGTCGAGACCGACTGGAGCCACGGGCTCGGCGAGGTCCTCACCGCCTTCGCCGCGGAACTGCCGGTGGCCGGGAACCTGAGCTTCGCGCAGACGGTGTTCCTGCTGACGGTGAAGTCGCCGTACAACTTCGGCGTCACCACGCAGCTGCTCAACGAGGTCCCGGTGGACTTCCACACCGGCGCCTGGCGGTCGGTGTATTCGTCGAGCACTCGCGGCGCGGAAGAGATCATGGTCGACGAGATCGCCGCGAAGCTCGGCAAGGACCCGGTGGCGTTCCGGCGGGAGTTCATCAAGAACGAGCGGCAGCGCGCCGTGCTGGACAAGGTCGCCGAACTCGGCCAGTGGGGCAAGAAGATGCCCAAGGGGTTCGCGCAGGGCGTCGCGGTGCACGGCGAGTACAAGTCCTACACGGCCTGCCTCGTCGAACTCGACGGCCGCGACCCGAAGAAACCGCGGGTCACCAAGGCGACCATCGCGGTCGACGTCGGCAAGCCGATCAACCCCCGCGGGATCGAGGCGCAGATGCTCGGCGGGCTGACCGACGGGATCGCCACCACGCTGACCGCCGGCCTGCACATCGACAAGGGCCTTCCGCTGGAAGGAAGTTACTCGCAGTTCCACTACGCGCGGCAGAAGAACTCGCCCACCGACGTCAAGGTGTTCGTGATGCCGGAGACGGGCGAGATCGGTGGTGCCGGTGAACTCGGCGTACCCGCCCCGGTCGGCGCGATCGCGAACGCCTATGCGCGGGCAACCGGTATCAAGCCGCGCAGCTTCCCGATCAACTTCCCGGTCGACTTCGAGCCGTTCCCCCGCTGACTTTCCTTCCCCGCCAAGGAGTTTCGATGCCCAATTACACCTTCACGGTGAACGGGAAGACCGTCACCGTCGACGCGCCCGCGAATCTGCCGATGCTGTGGGCGCTGCGGGACAAACTCGGTGTCCGCGGCCCGAAGTACGGCTGCGGGATCAACGTTTGCAAGGCCTGCACCAGCCACCTCGACGGCGAGGCGTTCAACCCTTGCGTGACGCCGGTGTCCGCTTGTTCCGGCCGTGACGTCACCACGATCGAAGGCCTCGCCGACGGCGAAGACCTGCACCCGGTGCAGGAGGCCTGGCTGGAGCAGGACGTCGCGCAGTGCGGCTACTGTCAGCCGGGGCAGATCATGGCCGCGGTGGCGTTGCTGAAGAAGACGAAGAACCCGACGGACGCCGAGATCGACGCGATCGAGAACGTCTGCCGGTGCGGTACCTATTTCCGGATCCGTGAGGCCATCAAGAGCGCGGCAGCGAAGATGTAATCCCCGCCGGTGCGGCGAAAACACCTGTTTTTCGCCGCACCGGCGGAGCTTTTCCGCTCCAGCAGGCCACGTCCGGGTAAGTCGTGTTAGATGACTTCCCCGGGGGCTCGACGAGGAGTCTCCGGCCCGGAGGACGTCCATGCACTACCGAACTGTGCTCCGCGAAGGATCGGCCGCCGTCGTCGCCGGACTCGCCGTCGAGGTCGAACGCAAACTGCCCGACCTGATCGAAACCACCGTCGAGCAGATCCGCGCCGAGATGCCGGTGTACCGCGACGCGCAGTTCGTTTCGCTCGCCGAACTACGGACGTCGGTTCGGCACAACCTCGAGTTCGTCATGCGGACCCTGCGCGGCGCGGACGAACCCGACCTCGCGCAGGCACGGGCCACCGGGCGGGCTCGGGCGTTGCAGGGCGCGCCGTTGCCGGAACTCCTGCGGGCGTACCGGATCGGGCTCACCGAGGTGTGGAACCGGTTCGTCGAACTGACCGCCGAAGGTGACCATCAGGACCTCCGCGGGCTGGTCGCCGCGACGTCGGCCATCTGGGCGCTGGTCGACGACTACGCCGAGGCGCTGACGACGACCTACCGCGACACCACGGCCGAAGTCATGCTGGCGCACCAAAGCAGACGCTCGGCGCTCGTCGAGGCGTTGTTCGCCGGCGGCGCCGCCACCGAGGGCACGCTGTGGGACATCGCGCGCGTGCTCGAACTCTCGCTCGACGGCACCTACGTGGTCGTCGCCGCGGAAACCCCGCGCGTCGGGCACGAACCGTTGCCGCAGATAGAAAACCGGCTCCGCGACCGCCATCACGCTTCGGCCTGGCGGCTCACGCCTGACCTCCAGGTCGGCGTCGTCTCGATGCGGGATCCCTTGGCGTCACAGGTGATCATCGAGCTGTTGCGGGAGAACTCGATCGGCCGCATCGGCGTCAGCCCGGTGTTCACCGGACTCGGGAACACCGCCCGGGCACTGCATCTGGCCAGGGTCGCGCTCTCCAGTATGTCGCCGGGGACCTCGGGAATGGTGCAGTTCAACGAATCCCCGCTCGCCGGACTGGTCGCCAGCGCGCCCGAGGCATCGGTGCAGCTCGCGCACCACGTGCTGCGGCCCATCCTCGACCTGTCCGGCGACGACCGGAACGTGCTCCTGCTGACGTTGCGGGCGTGGTTCGAATGCCAGGGCTCCACGAAACTGACGTCCGAGCGGATGTTCTGCCACCCCAACACGATCCGGCACCGCTTGAAGCGGATCAGCGAGGAACTGGGCCGTTCGCTGACCGACCCGGCCGACATCGCCGAACTCGGCGCGGCCCTGCGGGCGCTTCACCTGTTCCCGGACACCTCGCACCTTCCTTCGCCTCGGGACCCGCAACGCTGAACGCTGCCACTAGGCCGGTCACCGCGTCCCCGAAGCAGAACTCGCGTGATTGAACGGCGATCACGCGTGATTGAACGGACGACACGCGTGTCCAGACGGGCATCACTGTGTCGTCCGTCTGATCACGCGAGTTACGCGTTCAATCACGCGAGTCTGGGGTCAGCGGTCTCGAAAGACGGGCTTGAGCTTCTCGGCGAAGGCGAGGGCCTTCCTTCCCCTCGGGATCCGCAACGCTGAACGCTGCTAGGGTTTCCTTGACCGAGGGGAAATCCGATGAACACGTTCGCCGTCGGCGGAGACTTGACCGTGCACCGGCTCGGGTTCGGCGCGATGCGGCTGCCGACCGAAGCCGGGCCCGACCGTGAAGCGTCGATCGCGGTCGCGCGAAGGGCCGTCGAACTCGGCATCACGCTGATCGACACCGCACATTTGTACGGCTGGGGAGCCAACGAGGAACTCCTCGCCGAGGCGTTGTATCCGTATCCGGACGATCTGGTGGTCACCACCAAGGTCGGCGTCGTCCGGACCGGGGACGACTGGAAGTACGACGCACGGCCGGAGTCCCTGCGCGTCCAGGTGGACGACGGATTGCGGCGTCTCCGCGTCGAGCGTGTCGAGCTGCTTCAGTTGCACCGTCTCGATCCGGAGACCCCGCTGGCCGACCAGCTCGGCGCGCTGCGGGACCTGCGTGACGAGGGCAAGATCGGCCGGATCGGGCTGTCCGAGGTCACCGTCGACGAACTGGCGCGGGCTCGCGAGATCGTCGACATCGCCAGCGTGCAGAACCGCTACAGCCTCGTCGACCGCGAGTACGAAGCCGTCCTGGACGCCTGTGAAGCGGCCGGGATCGCTTTCCTGCCTTGGCGTCCGGTGCTCGGTTCCGCGTCGAACGCCACCGCCGAGATCACCGCCGTCGCGGGCGAACTCGGGGTGACGACGGCGCAGGTCGGGCTCGCGTGGCTGCTCGCCCGGTCACCGGTGATCCTGCCGATCCCGGGGACGGCGAACATCGCGCACCTGGAGGAGAACTTCGCGGCCGGTGCCGTCGAGCTGACGGCTGAACACCTGAAGCGGCTGGGGTGAGTAACGTCAGTGTTCCGCGTCCAATCACGCAAGTTCTCCGGCTGGACACGCGTGATCTCCATCCAGTCACGCGTGTCCGCCTAAGATCACGCGACAACCAGGGGAATCTTCCCCGCTCAGGGCCTCGAGCCGGGTGCGACGCCGCTTTCCGCATCGTGCGAGGACCGTCCCGGTGGGTATTCGAATCTGGATCGGTTAGAACGACCCGAATCAGTCACGACGGCTTGACGGCCTCCACGAGCACCCGCCGGGAGTGCGCGACGAACTTGCCCTCGGCCTCGATCATCCGATGGAGTTCCGCGAGCTTGTCCCGGTACTTCTCCACTTCGAAGCCGGGGACGATCCAGATCACCTTGCGGAGGAAGTGCACCACCGCGGCGAGGTCGAAGAACTCCATCCGCAGCTTCGCGGGTTCGAGCCGTCGGATCGTCAGCCCGACGGCTTCCGCCTCGCCGCGCAGCACCTCGGGCGTCCAGTCGCCGTAGTCCTGTGGGCCGAGGAAGAACTCCTTCAGCTCACGGACGGTGCCGGCGCCGATCTGTTGCGACAGAAAGGTTCCGTCCGGACGGAGCACCCGGGCGATCTCGCGCCACGGGTTCTCGATCGGATGGCGGCTGCTCACCACATCGAAGGACTCGTCGGGGTAGGGCAACGGCGCGTCGTGTTCCGCCTCGACCACTTCGCCGCCGACCGGAGCGAGGTTCTTGCGGGCGACCTCGACATTCGGCGGCCAGCCTTCGGTGGCGGCGAGGACCGGCGGCGGTTTCGGGATGCCCGCGAGCACCTCACCACCGCCGGTCTGCAGATCCAGCCCCGCCGAGGCCGCCGCCATGCGTTCGCCGAGCAGCCGCGAGTAGCCCCACGGCGGCCGTTCCTCGGTGGCGCGGCCTTCGAACCACGAGAAGTCCCAGCCTTCGACCGGGACGGCCTCTCCTTCGGCGAGCAGATCTTCGAACGTCATGTCCGCAGTCTCGGCCCACCCGCCCGGCGGGGCAACGCGTTTTCGGGACCCGTCCCCGAACGTGGCGGCTTCCGTTTCCCGCTTTACGTCGGTTTCCTCGTCCTGCGCGCGGTCAGGCGCCGTCAGTCGAGCGCTTCCACAGATTGATGTGGGCCTCGGTGGCGTAGCGGTCGATCTCGGCCAGTTCTTGGTTGGTGAAGTGCAGGTTCTTCAGCGCGCCGACGTTGTCCTCCAGCTGCGCGACACTGCTCGCGCCGATCAGCACCGACGTCATCCGCGGGTCACGCAGTCCCCATGCCAGCGCGAGCTGGGCCAGTGTCTGTCCGCGACGCCGCGCGATCTCGTTCAGCGCCCGGATCTTGCCGAGGGTGTTCTCGGTGATCGTGTCCGGGTTGAGCGACTTTCCTTGCGCGGCACGGGAATTCTCCGGGACGCCGTCGAGGTAGCGGCTGGTGAGCAGCCCCTGCGCCAGCGGTGAGAACGCGATGCAGCCCGCGCCTTCGGTTTCGAGGGTGTCGAGCAGCTTGTCGCCTTCGAGCCACCGGTTGAACATCGAGTACGACGGCTGGTGGATCAGCAGGGGCGTGCCGAGTTCCCTCAGCAGCCGGGCCGCTTCGGCGGTCTTCTCCGAGGAGTACGACGAGATGCCGACGTACAGTGCCTTACCGGAGCGGACGGCGGTGTCGAGCGCGCCGACGGTCTCTTCGAGCGGGGTCTCCGGGTCGAAGCGGTGCGAGTAGAAGATGTCGACGTAATCCAGGCCCATCCGGCCGAGCGACTGGTCCAAAGAGGACAGCAGGTACTTGCGCGAACCCCACTCGCCGTACGGACCCGGCCACATGTCGTAGCCCGCCTTGGTCGAAACGACCAGTTCGTCGCGGTACGGCTTGAAGTCCGTGGCCAGCAGCCTGCCGAAGTTCTCCTCGGCCGAGCCGTAGGGCGGCCCGTAGTTGTTGGCGAGGTCGAAATGGGTGATGCCCAGGTCGAACGCCCGCCGCGCGATCGCCCGCTGCGTGCCCAGCGGCTTGTCGTGCCCGAAGTTGTGCCACAGGCCCAGCGAGATCGCGGGCAGCTTCAGTCCGCTGCGCCCGGTGCGGCGGTAGGGGATGCTCTCGTATCGGCCCTCGGCCGCGACATAGGTGCTCACCGGGCCGATGCTAGCCGCCGGAAGCCGCGGTGAAGAGGGTGGCGACGGACGCGAGGTGATCTTTGAACGACGAGGGCGCCTCGACCTCGAAGGGCGCGCCGATCGCGGCGAGGATCAGCACGGGCCAGTCGAAGGTGTCGACGTTCATCGTCAGCCGGCAGGATCCCTCGTCGATCGTTTCGAGCCCGCCGCCGACGTACCGCACCGCGGACTCGACCTGCGACTTCGGCGCGCTGATCCGGACGACGAGCGTGTGCGTGGTCGGCCGGGCCTTGATCTGGGCCTGGACGAACTCGACGGCGTCGCCGCCCGGGACCTCCCGCGGCCGGTAGCGGGCACCGGTGGGCCGCGGCGCGCTCAGCCTGTCGACACGGAAGGTGCGCCAGTCGACGCGGTCGAGATCCCAGGCCACCAGGTACCAGCGGCGGCCGAGCGAAACGAGCCGATGGGGTTCGACCAGCCGCGCGGACTCCTCGCCGCCACGCGCCGCGTAGTCGAACTTGAGCCGCTCGTCGTCCCGGCAGGCCTGCGCGATCACCGTCAGGCTGGCGGCGTTCACCCTCGGACCGGTGACGGCCGCCGGCGTCGTGTACGCCTGGAGAGCGTCGACGCGCCTGCGCAGCCGCGGCGGCATCACCTGGACGACCTTGGTCAGCGCCCGGACCGAGGTCTCCTCGATCCCCTCCACCGAGCCGCCCGCCGCCGTCCGCAGGCCGACCGCGATCGCCACGGCCTCCTCGTCGTCCAGCAGCAGCGGCGGCATGACCGTCCCCGACCGCAGCTGGTAGCCGCCCGCGACGCCTCGGCTCGCGTTGACCGGATAACCCAGTTCACGCAGGCGCTCGACGTCGCGCCGCAGCGTCCGCTCGCTGACCTCGAGCCGGTCGCTCAGTTCGATCCCCGCCCAGAAGCGGTGTGTCTGCAGCAGGGACAGCAGCCGCAGCATCCGCGCACTCGTATTCGCCATGAATCCAGATTCGCTCCTATTCCGGTCAGAAAGTGGCCGGAATGGACTTTAGCGTTGTTCTCATGACGACGACACTGGAAAACCCGGGCACCGAGACCGCGGCGGCCGCGGAAAACGCCGAGCAGCTCGCCGGGACGCCGTACCGCTGGCGCTGGCCCGCGCTGTTCGTGATCCTGACCGGTTCGGTGATGGAACTGCTCGACATGACGGTCACGAGCATCGCCGGCCCGGTCATGCAGGCCTCGCTCGGCGGCAGCACGTCGATGATCCAGTGGCTCGGCGTCGCCTACACCCTCGCGATGGTGTCCGGCCTGCTCACCGGCGGGCGGCTCGGTGACATCTTCGGCCGCAAACGCATGTTCCTGATCGGCGCGATCGGCTTCGTCGTCGGTTCGCTGTTCTGCGCGATCGCGGTGAGCCCGGAAATGATCATCACCGCGCGGGTGGTGCAGGGCCTCTTCGGCGCCGCGATGGTCCCGCAGGGCCTCGGGATGATGAAGGAGATGTTCACCGGCAAGGAACTGCAGTCCGCGTTCGGCATGTTCGGCCCGGTGATGGGGCTCGCCGCGATCGGCGGCCCGATCCTCGCCGGCTCGCTGGTCGACGCCGACCTCTTCGGCACCGGCTGGCGGATGATCTTCCTGATCAACCTCCCGATCGGCGCGCTCGCCGTGCTGGCGGCGCTGAAGTTCCTGCCCGAGTCCCGCCCCGGCGGCTCGCTCACGCTCGACATCCCGGGCGCGCTGCTCGCCACCACCGGTGCGCTGCTGATCGTCTTCCCGCTGGTCCAGGGCCGCGAGTACGGCTGGCCGCTGTGGGCGTTCGCGATGATGGCCGCCGCTGTCGTGGTGTTCGTCGTCTTCGCCTGGTTCGAGAAGCGCAAGAGCCGTCTCGGCGGCGACCCGCTGGTGGAGCCCGGCCTGTTCCGCAAGCGCAGCTTCCTCGCCGGGATGGCGACCGGGACGATCTACTTCGCGGCGTTCTCCGGCTTCGGCTTCGTGTTCGCGTTGTACCTGCAGCTCGGGCTCGGTTTCTCGCCGCTCAAGGCCGGGCTTTCCGGGGTGCCGATGTCGCTGGGCATGATCGTCGGGATGGGTCTGGTGCAGGCCGTCCGCAAACACGGCCGCCGGGTCCTGCACACCGGCGCGCTGATCATGGCCGCCGGAGTGGTCGCCCTGCTGCTGATCCTCGGCCCGGAGGCCGGTCCGTGGCAGCTCGCCCCGGCGCTGCTGGTGGTCGGGATCGGCTCCGGCCTGATCATGGGGCCGTACTTCGAGATCGCACTGTCCGGTGTGGAGCCGTCGGAGGCCGGGTCGGCGTCGGGTGCGCTGACCTCGTTGCAGCAGGTCGGCGGCGCGCTCGGGCTGGCACTGCTCGGCACCGTGTTCTTCGACGCGAGCACCGCCGATCCGACGGCCGCCGCCCAGCGCACGTTCTGGGTGGTCGCGGTGATGGTCGTGTTGACCTTCGCGGCCGGGTTCCTGCTGCCCAAGCCGGTGCGCGACGTAGAGTCGGCCGGGTAGGCGATCGAGCTGGGAGGCCGCGTGGCTGGGACCGGGTACTTCACATCGGTGGAAGACGTGACGGCGAAACTCGCCGACACCGGCTACCTGGCCTCCGCGGCCGTCGCCACCACGGTGTTCCTCGCGGACGCCCTCGGCAAGCCGTTGCTGATCGAGGGCCCCGCGGGGGTCGGTAAGACCGAACTGGCGAAGGCGGTCGCGCAGGCGAGCGGCTCCCGGCTTGTGCGGCTGCAGTGCTACGAAGGCGTCGACGAGTCCCGCGCGCTGTACGAGTGGAACCACGCGAAGCAGCTTCTGCGCATCACCGCCGGCCGAGACGAGACGTGGGACGAAGCCCGCAACGACATCTTCGGCGAAGAGTTCCTGCTGGCCCGGCCGCTGCTGACGGCGATCAAGGGCGAAGAGCCGACGGTCCTGCTCATCGACGAGACCGACAAGGCCGACGTCGAGATCGAGGGCCTGCTGCTGGAGGTCCTCGGCGACTTCCAGATCACCGTCCCGGAACTCGGCACCATCACCGCCGAGCGGAAACCGTTCGTGGTCCTCACTTCCAACGCCACACGGGAGCTTTCGGAAGCGCTGCGGCGGCGATGCCTGTTCCTGCACATCGATTTCCCCGACGCGGCACTGGAACAGCGCATCGTGCGGCTCAAGGTGCCGGGCGTCGACGACGCGCTCGCCGCGTCCGTGATCAAGGTGATCACCGCGCTGCGGGCGATGGAACTGCGAAAGGCGCCTTCGGTCGCCGAGACCATCGACTGGGCCCACACGCTGCTCGCGCTCGGCGCCGACAGCCTCAGCGAAGACGTCGTCCGCGCCAGCCTCGGCGTCATCCTCAAGCACCAGGACGACGTCGTGAAGGCGGACGCGCGGCTGGAACTCGGCAAGGTCCTCGAACCGTGACCGGGGTGCCGGGCAGGCTCGTCGAGTTCGTGGAAGCGTTGCGGGAACACGGGATCCCGTGTGGTCCCAGCGAGACTGTCGACGCCGCCGCGGCACTCGAAGTCCTGGGCCTGGCTTCGCGCGAGCAGATGCGGGAGGGCCTCGCGGCGGCGCTGGTCCGGCGCGGCGGGCAGCGCGCGGTATTCGACGCGACCTTCGACATTTACTTCCCGCTCGGCGTCGGCGCCCCCTCACAGGACCCGGTCGACGACCTCGCGACCCTGCGCGACCGGCTCGCCTCGGCGCTGGCGGCCAACGACCAGACGGATTTGACGCAGCTGGCCGGGCTCGCCGTCGACATGCTGGGGGAATACGGCGGGACGGCGGGCACCGGCGGCTGGTCGGCGCACCAGACGCTGGAACGCCTTCAGCCGCAGACGCTGGTCGTACGGGTGCTCGAAGCGATCCGCGCGGGCGTGCAGGAGGACTTCACCGATCGGCTCGACCGTGACGACGTCCGCCGCCGGGTTGAAGGGTTCCGCGGGCTCGTCCGCACCGAAGCACGACGTCGGGTGGCGGAAGTCCGTGGCAGGGAAAGGGTTTCGCGGCACGCCGTCCCGCCCGCCGCGGACCGTGTCGACTTCCTGCTGGCGAGCCGCGCGCAACTCGCCGAACTCCGCCGGGTCGTGCAACCGTTGTCGCGCAAGCTCGCCACCCGGCTCGCCGCCCGCCGTCGCCGGCACGCCCGCGGCCAGATCGACCTGCGCCGGACCTTGCGGCGTTCGCTGTCCACCGGCGGCGTGCCGATGCGGCCGTCGTTCCGCCGCCACCGGCCGGGCAGACCGGAAATCGTTCTGCTGTGCGACATGTCGGGCTCCGTGGCCGGGTTCGCGAACTTCACCATGCTGCTCGTGCAGGCCCTGCGCGACCAGTTCAGCAAGGTGCGGGTGTTCGCGTTCATCGACGCCTGCGACGAGATCACCCACCTCGTCGACACCGGCGCCGCCGATCCCGAAGACCTCGGCGCTCGCATCCTCGCCGACGCGGAACTGACGCGGTGGGACGGGCACAGCGACTACGGCCACGCGCTCGGCGAATTCGTCGAGCGGTACTCGGATGCCGTGGGCCCCAAGACCTCTATGCTCATCCTCGGCGACGCCAGGACCAACGGCGGCGACCCGAACCTCGCCGCGGTGCGCGGAATCGCTTCCGCCGCAAGGCATACGTACTGGCTCAACCCGGAGCGAACGGCTCTGTGGTCCACCGGGGACTCCGAGGCGCACGCCTACGCGGAAGTCGTCGAGATGCACGAATGCCGGAACGTGCACCAGCTGACCCGCCTGGTCACCCGGCTCTTGCCTGCTTAAGGCTTCAGCGCGGCCTTGCCATAGGCGTCGGCGTTGCTGAACACTTCCTGCCCGTACTCGGTGGAGTTGTTGTAGGTCAGCACCGCGGTCCACCACCCGGCGGGCTTGCCGAGGTCGCCGCCCCGCGCGCACATGTAGCGCGCCGTGGTCATCGCGGCGTCGTCGATGTTCTGGGGGTTCGGCGCGACGCCGTCACCGCTCGCGCGGACGCCGTACCGCTTCCACGTGGCGGGCAGGAACTGCATCGGCCCGACGGCGCGATCCCATTTCGTGTCGCCGTCCAGCACGCCCTTGTCGGTGTCGATGACCGCCAGCACACCGGGGGAGCCGTCGAGCGGGATACCGATGATCGGCGGCGTCACGACGCCGTCTTCACCGGCCCGGGAGCCGTCGTGCCGGGCGTGCTGGGATTCGGTCCGGCCGATCCCGGCGATGGTCGCCCAGGTGATGTTGCAGCGAGGAGAGGTCGAGGCGGTCTTCGCGGCCGCGTTCACGTAGGCGCGCAACGTGCGTGACGGGATGTCCGTGTTCTCCGACACCTTCGCGATCCAGGCGGCCTTCGCAGCCTCCGCGGGCACCGCTCCGGCGTCGCCGGGGATCGCCGAACGCGGGGCGGGCTGGAGCGCGGGGACGGTGAACTCCGGTTTGACCGGCACCGATTCGCGGTCGTTGAGGCTGACCACCACCCACACCGCACCAGCCACCAAAGCGCCCACCACCAGCAACGCGAGCATCACGCAGCCGCGAGGGCCGCGCTTGGGGGGCGGGGGCTGCCACTGGCCCATCAGGTCCAGGGTCGAAGGGGACGAAGCGGTCACCGGTTCCACGGTACGTGACGGTTGTGGAGAAGATGTGGAGCCGGTGCCCGAGGTGCCACCCTGCCCTGACGCAATTCGTCCTCTACGGGCGGTCCTTGCGTGCGCAACTACCGCAACTAGAGGACGAATTGCGTCAGGTGAGCCAGGCGTCGATCTCCTGGTGGATGGAGCGTTTCAGATCAGCGGGCGCGAAGGAGGCGTCCACGGACGCCCGCGCCAGGCCGGCGAGCGCGACGTCGTCGTAGGCGAACGCCTCCCGGGCGCGCAGGAACTCGTCGGGCAACGTCGTGCCGGTGATCGACGGGACGTCGGTGCTGAGGGTGACCACCAGCCCGGCGTCGACCAGCCGGGGGAGCGGGTGCTCCTCGAAGGACGGCACCAGCCCGAGCGTCACGTTCGACGACGGGCAGACCTCCAGCGCGATACCGCGTTCGCGTACCTCGGCGACGAGGGCGACGTCCTCCAGGATCCGGATGCCGTGCCCGATCCGTTCGGCGTGACCGAGGTCGAGCGCCTCGCGGATGCTGTCCGGTCCGGCGTCCTCACCCGCGTGGTGGATGAGGTGCAGACCGGCCTCTTCGGCCTCGTCGCAGATCCCCGCGAACGGCGCGAGCGGGTACTTCTCCTCGCCGGCCAGGCCGATCGCGATCACCCCGTCCGGCGCGTGACGGCGGGCGAGGTCGAGGGTCAGCCGGGCCCGCTCGACGGACCGGCGGCGCGAGTGGTCCAGGATCACCCGCCAGGTGAGACCGTGCTCGGCAGCGCCCGCGGAAAGTCCTTTGAGGACGGACTCCAGTGGCATGTCCGGCTCACCGAGCCGCTCGCCGTGCGATGCCGCCGTGAAGGTGACTTCGGCGTAGCGGGTGCCCTGGGCGACTTCGTCCTCGCAGAACTCGCGCGCCACCCGTTCGAAGTCCTCCGGCCGGCGCAGGCAGGAGCGGATCAGCCCGTTGTAGTCACCGAACGCCCGGAATCCGTCGAACACGGGCTGCTCGGCGGGTACGGCGATGCCGTTCGCCTCGCCGAGCTCACGGAGCGTGTCCGGCCGGATGGTGCTCTCCAGGTGGACGTGCAGATGAGCCTTCGGCAGTAGTGACAGATCCCGCATGAGCCCGAACCTAGCGGCCCGGCACCACCGGGCGCTCCCGGTTTTCCGGTGGCCTGAGCAGCGCCGATATCCGGAATGAGTGATTTGGCGCGCTACGGGGAACCAGGTCGGTGTCATCGGTCGTTGAGCAGGACAACCAGACGACCCCGAGGAAAGGGACCCACCGTGGCTCTACTGCGGAAGTTGACCGCCCTGGCCGGCACCGCCGGGGCCGTGCGCGCCTACGTGCGGAAGAACCCTGAGAAGGTTTCGAAGGCGGTGAACAAGGCCGCGACCTTCGTCGACCACAAGACGAAGGGCAAGTACCACAACCAGATCGGCGGCGCCGTGCGCAAGGTCGACGGGATGACCGGGAAGCCCCGCCGCCCCCACGAGCACTGAAGCCGCTGATCAGGACTGTTCAGCGAGCGTCTCGAGGATCTGCTCGCCGTACTTGGCCAGCTTGTTCTCGCCGACGCCGCTGACGGTTCCCAGTTCCGCCAGCGTGGAAGGCCGCCGGGTGGCGATCTGGCGCAGGGTCGCGTCGTGGAAGATCACGTACGCGGGCACTCCCTGCTCCTTCGCCGCCGCGGCGCGCCACGAACGCAGCAGTTCGAACATCGGCGCCGCCTCCGCGGGCATGTCGGCGACAGCCGCCTTCTTCGCGCTGGACCGCGCCGCCGCCTTGGCCGCGCGCTCGGGCTCACGCCGTAGCTGGACCTTCCGCGCCCCGTTCAGCACCTCGGCGCTGGCCTCGGTGAGCACGAGCGACCCGTAGTCGCCCTCGACGGCGGCGAGCCCCTGCGCCAGCAGTTGCCGGACCACGGCCCGCCACTCGGGCTCCTTCAGTTCCGTGCCGATCCCGAAGACCTTCAGCGAGTCGTGGCGATGCTGGGTCACCTTCGGCGTCGACTTCCCGAGCAGGATGTCGACGATCTGCCCGGCGCCGAACTTCTGCCGCCGCTCGTTCTGCAGCCGGACGATGGTGGAGAGGAACTTCTGCGCCGGGATCGTGCCGTCCCAGGTCTCCGGCGGCGACAGGCAGGTGTCGCAGTTGCCGCACGGCGCACTCGGCTGCCCGAAGTAGCTCAGGACCTGCACGCGACGGCATGACACCGTCTCGCACAGCGCCAGCATCGCGTTGAGGTGGGCACTCAGCTGCCGCTTGTGGGCCTCGGAGCCCTCCGACGTGTCGATCATCTTGCGCTGCTGGACGACGTCCTGCAGCCCATAGGCCAGCCACGCCGTCGACGGCAGCCCGTCGCGGCCCGCGCGGCCGGTCTCCTGGTAGTAGCCCTCGACGGACTTCGGCAGGTCCAGATGCGCGACGAACCGCACGTCCGGTTTGTCGATGCCCATGCCGAACGCGATGGTGGCGACGACGGTCAGCCCGTCCTCGCGCAGGAACCGCGACTGGTGTTTCGCCCGCGTCCGCGCGTCCAGCCCCGCGTGGTAGGGCACCGCCGGGATCCCGTTCTCCACCAGGAAGTCCGCGGTCTTCTCGACCGAGTTCCTCGACAGGCAGTAGACGATGCCCGCGTCGCCCTTGTGCTCGGTGCGCAGCAGTTCGAGCAACTGGCGCTGCGGCGAGTTCTTCCCGACGATCCGGTACTGGATGTTCGGACGGTCGAAACTCGCGACGAAGTGCCGCGCGTCCTCGAGATTCAGCCGGGACGCGATCTCGGCGTGCGTCGTCTCGGTGGCCGTCGCGGTGAGCGCGATCCGCGGCACGTCCGGCCAGCGCTCGTGCACCGCGGACAGCATGAGGTAGTCGGGTCGGAAGTCGTGGCCCCACTGGGAGACACAGTGCGCCTCGTCGATCGCGAACAGCGAGATCTTGCCGCGGTCCAGCAGCCGCACGGTCGATTCGACCGACAGCCGTTCCGGCGCCAGGTACAGCAGGTCCAGGTCGCCGGCGAGGAACGCGGCCTCGATCCGGTTGCGCTCGGCGTAGTCCTGCGTCGAGTTGAGGTACCCCGCCCGCACGCCGACGTTGCGCAGCGCGTCGACCTGGTCCTGCATCAACGCGATCAGCGGCGAGATGACCACGCCGACACCGGGCCGCACCAGCGCGGGGATCTGGTAGCACAGCGATTTGCCGCCACCGGTGGGCATGAGGACGAGCGCGTCACCGCCGGAGATGACGTGTTCGACGATCGCGTGCTGTTCGCCGCGGAAACTGTCGTAGCCGAAAACGCGGTTCAGCGTTTCGAGGGCTTCCGAGGTACCGATGTCGGGGGCTGCCACCCGGCCGATTCTAGGGGCGGGGTCCGACAGCTATTTTTCGGCGGCCTCTTCCTCGGCGACCCGGCGGCGTTCGCGGCGGCCGCGAGCGATCTCGGTGGCAAGGGCGTCGAGCGGGCCCGTCCAGAACCGCCGGTACTGCTCCAGCCAGCCATCGATCTCCTTGAGCGGCCCGGGATCCACCGAGTAGAGGCGGCGCGCACCTTCGGCGCGGACGGTGGTGAAGCCGTTCTCGCGCAGTACGCGCAGATGCTGGGAGACCGCGGGCTGCGAGATCCCGAACTCCGCGCGGACCACGGTGGTCACGTCGCCGGAGCTCTGTTCCCCGCCCGCCAGCAGCTCCAGGATCCGGCGGCGTACCGGATCCCCCAGGACGTCGAACGCGTGCATCCGGCAACTATCAAGGCCTGGGCTTATATAAGTCAAGGTTGCCAGGCCCGGCTCACCGGGTGGTGGCATCGTTTCCGGTGAGCGGCTCGCGGGTAGTCCGCACCGGAAGGCAACCGTCGGAAGGGCGTGCGATGAAACTGGCCGAAGTGGTGGTCGACGGGTTCGACCGCATCCGTGAGGTCGTGCACGAGGCAGTCGAAGGCCTGAGTCCCGAACAGCTGGCCGCGAGCCCGGCGCCGGAGGCGAACACGATCGCCTGGCTGGTCTGGCATCTGACCAGGGTCCAGGACGACCACATCGCCGGCCTCAGGGACACCGAGCAGATCTGGACCGCGCAGGGCTGGCTCGACCGGTTCGAACTGCCCTTCCCGGCGTCGGACATCGGGTACGGGCACCGGCCCGAGGACGTCGTCGCCGTCCGGGTCGATTCAGCCGATCTGCTGACCGGGTACCACGACGCGGTGCACGAGGCGACCACGGCGTGGGCCGCCGGTCTCGACGAGGCCGCTCTCGACCGTATCGTCGACGAGGCCTGGGATCCGCCGGTCACCCTCGGCGTACGCCTGGTCAGCGTGCTTTCCGACGATCTTCAGCACGCCGGGCAGGCGGCCTACGTGCGAGGTCTCGTACTCCGGGCTACGTAGGCCGAGTGCCGCTCCACGCCGGACGACGGGAGCGCCGCCCGCGGAAACACTGGTCGCATGAGTACTTCCCCAGTGCGGCGACCTCCGAAGACGCTCACCCCGAGGTGGCGGAAACTCGTGCTCGTCGTCCATATCGTGTCGTCCCTCGGCTGGCTCGGGATCACCCTGGTGAACGCGGTCCTGACCTTCACCTCCGTGTTCACCGACGATCCCCGGCGCCAGCACGCGGCCATCCTGATGATGGACCAGATCGGCGGGTACCTGCTGCTGCCGGTCAGCCTGCTCGCCCTGGTCAGCGGGCTGGTGCTCAGTGTCGGCACGAAATGGGGGCTGGTGCGCTACAAATGGGTCGCGATCAAACTCGTGCTGACCCTGATCGCGACCGGGCTGACGTGGTTCATCCTGCTGCCGGGGATCCGGGAACTGGCCGCGGCCGTCGAGTCCACTGTGGACGGCGTCTTCGTGGAGGCGGGCCGGAGCGCGGACGGGTTCTATCCGATCGTCGTTTCGACGTCGATGTACCTGACGATGACGGTGCTGTCGGTGTACAAACCGGGCGGTAAGACCCGGTACGGACGCCGGGTGACGGCCACCCGGGTCCGTGAGCGCACGCCCTAGGACTCAGTACTGCTCGAGGTCTTCGTCGACGCGCTCCGCTTCGCCGCGCAGATCGTCGAGGGTGGCTTGGGCGGCGATGGTCTCACCGTTCGCCGCCTCCTCTTCGAGTTCGGCGTCGGCGAGCCTCCGGCGGAGATCGTTCGCCTTCTCCGTGGCCTTCTCGGCTTTGCGTTCGGCGCGGGAGACGTCGATTTCCGCCTGCTTGCAGGCCTTCGCCAGGTCGGCCGCCTCGCGCCGGAGCCGGTTGAACTCCGCCAACCGCTCCTGCTCGCGCTCGGCCTCTTCGCGGGCCTTGGCGAACCGCTCCTGGTCGGCGTCCTCCGCGGCCTTCTTCTTCGCCTTCCGCCGATCGTCCAAATGCGACACGGTGGCGGCCTTTTCCTGCTCGACAGCGGGTTTCCGCTTCGGCAGCGGCGGCGTGAACCCGCTCGTGAGCCACTGGTCGCCCGCGCTGTCCGCGCCGGTGCTGAGCCGCCCGGCCAGCGCGAGCGCAGCCACCTCCGGATCGGCCGCGACGGCCTCGAGGGTCGCCTCGACTTCGCGGGCGATGGACTCGCTCGTCGAACGTTCGGCCTGCAGCACCTGGTTCACCAGTTCCTGGCGCCGCTTGGTGAGTTTGCGCAGTTCCGGGCCTGCCAGCGCGGAGTGGGCCTTGCGCAGGTCTTCGCCCAGCCGGGCCAGTTCCTCCAGTTCGGGGGAACCGGCCCGCCGGTTGATGATCGTGGCCGCGAGGGTGGGTTTCCGGAGCGCGCGGATACGTTCGGCCAGCGCGGCGTCACCGGACGCCTTGGCCTCTTTCGCCCGCTGGTTGCGCAGCGAGACGAACTCCGCCGGATCGCCGGCATAGAGCTCGTCCGCGACGTCGTCGAAGTCCATCGTCCTCCACCGGCCGAAGGTCAGTGATCGTCCAGCGTCGGGATCATGTGGCCACGCCGTCGTTTCGCCTCGAGATACGCCTCGGCCGCCTCACTCACCGGGACGATCGAAGCCACTCGCTTGACCACGATCCCACGAAGTTCCAGGGCCTTCATCTTTTCGGGGTTGTTGGTCAGCAGTTTGAGGCGGGTCAGGCCGAGGCCTTCGAGCAGGTCGGCGGCGGAGGCGTAGTCACGAGAGTCGTCGGGCAGATGCAGGGCCCGGTAGCTGGCGAAGGTGTCCGCCTGGTTCTCCTGGCTGTAGACGTATCCGCGGGCCTTGGCCAAAAGCCCGGCGCCGCGGCCCTCCTGATCGAGATAGACGATCACCCCGGCGCCTTCTTCGAGGATCAGTTCCTTGGCCTGGCGCAACTGGTCGTGACAGTCGCAGTCCACCGACCCGAGGACCTCGGAATAGACGCAGCGCGAATGGATCCGGACCAGGCAGTCGTCGGCCGGTTCGCCGTAGATGGCGGCGACCGGGGGATTGCCGGTGCTCAGCGCGTCGTCCAGGACCCGGACACGGAACCCGGTCCCGCCGATCCGGCTGAGCGAGTGTTCGACGAAAAGTTGCTCGGTCATGGTCTGTGCTCCGGAGTGACTTCCAGAACGCGGTCGACCTGCTGGGCCTTCGGCATCGACTCGGCGACACCGCCGAAGGACTGCGCGGCGGTCATCGCCGCGGTCGCCCATTCGAGGTCGGAGTGGTCGATCTTGCGGTTCTTCAGCAGCAGACGGTGGATCAGCGCGGCACTGAACGCCTCTCGGGCCCCGGGCGTGTCACGCAAAGCCGTCGGGAAGCGGGCGATATCCGCTTGGAGGTGCTCCGAGCGCAGCATGCAGCCGAATTCTTCGGTGATGCACACCCCGTGGACGCCGAGCACGAGCAGGCTCGACGCCAGCGCCTCCATCGTGATCTCGTCGGTGGCTCCCGCCAGCAGTTCCCGCAGCTCCCACTGCGTACCGATCAGATAGTCGATGTTGGCGAAATGCTCATAGAGGAACTGTGGGCTGGCGATCGGCGGGGAAGGCCGGACCACGACCAGCGGCCGGTTCTTCAAGGTGCTCACCACGCGCAGCATCTCGCGGGTCGCGGCCATGGGCTGTTCGAAGGTGATGACGATCGCGTCCGACGCTTCGAGCACGTTTCGCAGCGAATGGGTGTGGAAGTCGGCCGGGTCGAGCCGGATCTCGCCTTCGTTCATCCACGGCAGCAGGACCGCGCCGCCGTTGCGGGTCATGAACACCCCGACCACCGGCGTCTTGGCGTTCGGGACCACCTTGACCAGGTTCAGCCGGAGTCCCTGGGAGGCCATGTAGTCCAGCAGCGTCTGGCCGGGCAGATCGTCGCCGACCGCGGTGACCATGTGCACGTCCATGCCCAGCCGGGCGTTGGCCACCGCGTGGTTGAGCCCTTTCCCGCCGGGGTGGGTCTCGAAGGAGATGAGCGGGGTCGACGATCCCGGGGACGGGATGTGGTCGACGACGTAGATGTGGTCGACCACGGCGGAGCCGATCACGCTCACCGTCGCCGCGCGGGTCGCCGCGTCCTTCGCCGTACCGGGTTCGGGGTCGGCGACGTCGAGAACGGAACTGCTGACGCAGAGTTCGGCCAGCTTGGTGATGGCGGTGCTTTCCAAGGCGGACCGGAGGGCCCGGACGGTCAGCGGCCGCTCCGGAACCTTCACGCCGAGTAACCGGTGGATCGGTTCCCAGAGCTCCACGAGACGCTCGCGGCGTTCACCGACGTCGGCCGCGTACAGGGTCTCGATCTCGGGTTCGTCGGGGAACCGTTCGGCGAGGAGCCCGAGGGAGAGCGCCATGTCGACGATCACGAGTTCCTCGGTCGGCAGCTGGCCGGCGATCCGCCGGACGGCCTCGAGCGCGGCTTCCGGCTCGGAGTGGTTCGTGGTGCTCACGATCTGCCGGACCACGGGGAGATCCAGGATCGGCCGGACACCCACCTCGGTGGAGCGCAACCTCTCGGCGCTCAGTCCGGTACGCGTCCGCAGTCTCACCAGAGCACTGCGGACACCGTCCACGCCGGGAACCGGACCACTCATCGGAATAGATTACTCCGTTCGCATCGGCAGTTGCCATCGCGCTGGGTCTTTCGTGTGGCTATTGCCGCACGTTACTCCAGGTAATTCTTGGCGGGAGCATACCTCCGCGCCCTCGTGGCCCGGTCACGACTCCCTGCAGGGGTCATTCACTCATTCGAACCAGTGTGACCTCGGGATTGGGTGGGTATATCCCAAGTTCATCACTGCCAACTGCCGTTGCAGTGTGGCAATTGACGTGAACTGGCGGCAACTGCCACACTTGGCTTGCCTTCAAGTCGGGGAGGTCACCATGAAGCGTTCGCAAGCCGCACCACCGATCCTCTTTCTGGCCGTCGCGGTGCTGGTCAGCGCCTGTGGTGCGCACGCCGGAGCGGCGGGAGGCGACGGCGAGCGGATCGTCGTCCTCGCTTCCGCCAGCACCAACGAGCCCCGTCCTTCACTGCCTCCGGGGATCGAAAGCCGCCTCGCGGAGGCCGCTCACAGCGAGAACGCCACCGACGGGAAGAACGGCAAGGGCAGCCTCGCGATCGTGACCTCGGCCGACGGGGTGACCGCGCGGACCCTCCCGCTGACGCCGCGCCGGGCCAACGGAGCCGTCGAGCACGGGTTGCAGCGTGAAAACCTCATCGACGCCAACGTCCAACGGGTCTCCGACGCGGTCGGCGGACTGGCCGCCATCCGCCCGGGAGTCGACCTGCTGTCGGGTATCGATAACGCTGTCCGCGGCGTCGGTCCCGGGACCCTCGTCGTGCTGAGCAGCGGGCTCTCGACAGCGGGCGGGCTCGACCTGCGGCGCGCGGGATGGCAGGTCGAACCGGCGGCGCTCGCCGCGGAACTGAAGACACGCGGCCTGCTGCCCGAGCTCGACGGCTGGCGGGTCGTGCTGAGCGGGATCGGCGCCACCGCGGGCACGCAGCCGCCGCTCTCGCTGCCGACCAGGGAACGGCTCGTCGCGTACTGGCGGGAGATCTGCCGCGCGGCCGGCGCCGCCGAATGCCTCTTCGACGAGGCCAGGCTCGACCCGCGGCCGCCGAACGGGAACGTTGCCACCCCCGACGTCCCGGTGCCGGGGATCGTCTCGGTCAGCGGACCGGACGGGACCACCAAGACGACCTTGACCAACGACGTCCTCGGGTTCGCCGGGGACTCCGCCGCGCTTTCCCCCGCGGCACAGGGTGTCCTGGCGGAGCTGGCCCTGAGGATCGCGGCAAGACCCGCGGCGAGGGTCGTCGTCCGCGGCTTCACGGCGGACCCGCCCGGCTCGACCGGACAGGGCAGGGCGGACCTGTCGGCGGCGAGGGCCGGTGCGGTGGCCGGTGCGCTCAAGGCGGCCGGAGTGGCCGTCCCGATCGAATCGAGTGGAGGAGGGACCGCGCCAGGGATGACGGCGATGTCCGGCGGCGTCTTCGACGAGGGCGTCGCCGTGAAGATGCGCCGGGTGGACATCACGTACTGAAACGAGGGAGGAAGGTCATGGACGGCTTGGATCGGATCACGCCCCGTCTGCCCCTGCAGCGGACGGTGACGGAGGAGTACCACGACGACTATCACCGGGCCGCCGCCGGGACGCGAGGCAGGCTGGGCGCGCGGATCGCGGAACTGAAGCTCGCCGCGGACCGCGTGCCGCGCACCCCGGTGATCGGTCCTCGCGGGCAGTTCATGACCGTGCACGAGGCCAAACACCGCGCGGAGATGCTGACGGAGCGGATCGACACCGACGAACTGCGCGGCAGCCTGCGGCACTACCGCGTGTCGCGGTCGGCGAAGGTGCTCACCCTCCTCGGGCTGGTGGTGATCGACTTCCCGGTGATGCTGTGGCTGGCCGGCTCGGTGTTCAACGTCGACTGGACGAACCCGCTCGGGCTGCAACTGGTGATCAGCGTCGTGATCTCGGTGCTGGCCACCGGCGGCGCGGCGGCGGCGCTGTACCACCTCGGGCACGACCAGCGGGAGAACAAGGACGACCGGCGACGGCTCACCTGGCGCACGTTGTCCCGCGGCTCGAAACTGAGCATGCTGGCCGCGGTGATCCTGGTGGGGCTGATCGCGGCGGTGATGTTCGTCCGGGTCTACACCGAAGGCGAACTGAGCGGACTGACCAGCCTCGCCTTCCTGCTGGCGGTGCTGGTCGCCTTCGTGATGCTCATTTCGGCCGCGCTGGTGTTCTGGACGGCCTTCCGTGACGGCTCGCTCGAACAGGAAGATCTGCGGGTCTACAGCGCGATCATCCTGCGCTACGAATCGCTGCACCGGGAGCACGAGGTCCGCATCGGTGAGCTGACGTCGCAACTGCAGCGCCTCGAAGGAGAGCACCCGGGTTTCCGTGCCACAGCGGATATCTAGCCGCTGCCGGAGTAAGTCGTGCTCGCGGTCTTCGCGCCCAGGTGGTCCCTGACGGCACGGGCGGGATCACCCGAGTACGACCCGGTACGAGGGTGACCCGCCCGCACCGTCAGGAACCACCTGGATCACGAAGCCCATCGAGCAGACTTACTCCGGCAGCGCCTAGCCCGCCCTGGGGCCGCCGTAGCGCATCTGGCCGCTCGGCGGCACCCGCCGGACCGGTGAACCCGGGACTACCCGGGGCCGTCCGGCCCAAGGCAAGATCGGCACTTTGGAGGTGGCGCACCCCCGTTCCGGGAACAACGATGAGCACCTAGGGATCTCGGCCGCGAGTCCCAGGGGATCATCAACCACTGGAGGGCCGATGTCCGTCTCCGAACGCGTTCCCGTTTCCCCGCAAGCGAATTATCTCGGTTCGGGGCCGTATCCCGAACACAAGTGGCGGGTGGTCGTCTGGTCCGTCATCGCCGGGTTCGCCCTGACGGTGATCTGGTCCGCGCCCTTTGTGGACAGTGTCATCGGCGACAGCGTGGCCAATACCCTGTTGGGCCACAACGCCAAGGAGACGCCGATCGACGGCGTGCTCGCCGGGACGTTCTTCGCGTTCGTCTCGGGCCTCGCCGGGACGTTCACCGCGTGCAACATCGCCGCTTTCGGCGCCGTCGCTCCACTGGTCGGTGGCGAGACCGCGGGACGGCCGAAGTTCGTCAACACCCTGAAGCCGCTGGCGTGGATCTCGGCGGGCATGCTGACCGTTTCCTTGGTGTACGGCGTGATCGTCGCGCTCGTCGGCACACGGATGCCGCAGTTCTCGACCGCGGCCAGCGGCGGCGGGCTTTCGCCGCGGAGCATCCAGTCGATGATCGTCTACGGCGTGATCGGCATCGTGTTCATCGTGCTGGGGCTGGCTTCCGTCGGTCTGATCCCCAATCCGATCGCCGGCCTGGCCCGCCGTTTCCCGCCGGCCCCGCTGGTGCTGATGGGCGTGCTCATCGGCGGTTTCCTGATCGGCCGGCCGTTCCCGCTGTTCCGGATGATGTTCCGCAGCGCGGCCGAAAGCCACAACGTCTTCTACGGCGCGGCCGCGTTCGCGCTGCAGTCGGTCGGCAACATCCTGGTGATGGCCCTGCTGTTCCTCGTCCTCACGAACGGGACGGGCGGCAGACTGCAGCGGTGGATGCTCGCCAAACCGGCCAGGATCGCCGTGGTGACCGGTGCCGCGCTCCTGGTCGCGGGCACTTTCACGCTGCTGTACTGGGATCTGCGGGTGCTCGGGCGGACCGGGATCATCTGGTACCCGACCATCAAGTGGTGAAGATCCGCGCCAAGACCTGCTCGACCGAACTCTGAAGGTGCCTCGCCGCGTCGTCCTGACCGGCGAGGTATCTCAGCAGGCCTTGCTGGAACAGCCCATCGAAGAGCGCGTACGCCGTCGACGAGGCCATGTCCGGTGGTTTGCCGAGCAGTTCCGCGTACCGGCACACGATCCGCCAGATCATCAGTTCCAGTGTCTCGTCGATGGCGAGGACGTCGGCCCGGAACGCCTTCTCGAACAGGCTCTGGTTGCGCAGGTCGTACCAGAGCCGGTGCAGCCGCGCGTCTTCGCTCAAGGTGGTCGCCATCGCGGCGCCGAAAGCCAGCCGCAGTTCTTCGGCGGTCTCCGCGGTTTCGACTATCCGGTCGTACCGGGTGACGCATTCGGTCTTGTACTGCTTGACGCAGTAGGTGATCAGCTCGACCTTGTTCCGGAAGTAGTAGTGCAGCACCCCGTGGGAGAACTCGGAGTTCTGCGCGATCTCCCGCAGGCTCGTGCGGGCATAGCCCAGCTCGGACAACGTCACCAGCGCCGACATCGCCAGTTGCGCGCGCCGCTGGTCGAATCTGTCCACCGCCACGTCGGTCACCGTCGCCGTTCCCGTCGCCTCGGGTGCCCGCCCGGCACCGGCACGTCGTCGGATTCTAGCCCCAGGAAGGGTTTTCGAGCGCTGGACAGAATCTATTCGAGCCACTCGGTGATGAAGTGGTCGCTTTCGTGGATGTGGACGGCCTCGTAGATTTCCGGCCCGATCACGGCGAACTTGTGCGGAGTGTTCGCGGGCACGACCAGGACATCGCCCGCGCCGCCTTCGCGTTCGCCGTCACCGATGGTGAACCTGGCCCGGCCGCGGGTGATCACGAACGTTTCGCGGTACGGGTGCTGATGCAGCCTCGGTCCGGAGCCGTCAACGTCGGTCCGTTCGCGGATGATCGAGATCCCGGAGCCGGTGTCGCGGCCTTCGAAGGTTTCCAGGGCTTCGGCGGTCATGGCGCCACCCTAACCCCGGCAGCGGGCGTCGTGGGGCTATTGGCCACGGTCGACCACGAACGCCGTCAAGCCGGCCAGCAGTGCCCTCGCCGGGCACTCGGGGAGGCTGAGCGCGAGGTCCAGGGCTTTGGCCGCGTAGCTGTGAGCCTCGGCGAGAGCGCGTTCGGTACCGGGTGCGGCTCGAAGGATCTCGAGTGCTTCGTCCAGCGACGCCGGATCGGAAACCGGGCCGTGGCCGATGATTTCGCGCAACCGCGCGGCGCCGGGTCCCGGATCGTCGAGCGCGTGGAGCATCG
Source organism: Amycolatopsis sp. lyj-112 (assembly GCF_046549055.1). Lineage (NCBI taxonomy): Bacteria > Bacillati > Actinomycetota > Actinomycetes > Pseudonocardiales > Pseudonocardiaceae > Amycolatopsis > Amycolatopsis sp. lyj-112. Next base: position 40,541 of record NZ_JAJPWS010000015.1, read on the forward strand.
GCAGCGTGACGATGCCTTCCCGGAGATCGGTACCGGCCGATTTGCCCAGATCCGTGGTGGAGGCGGAGATGTCGAGGACGTCGTCGGAGATCTGGAACGCGACGCCGATCAGTTCCCCGTAGTGGCCCAATGTTTCGATGATCCGCTCATCCGCGCCCGAGACCTGCGCGCCGAGCCGGCCCGCCATGGCGATCAGCGACGCGGATTTGTCGGCCATCACCTGGATGTGGTGTTCGTAGGGCGCGTGTTTCCCGCAGTCTTCGAACGGCCCGGTGGTTTCGAGGAACTGGCCCCGGACGAGCCTGCTGAACGTCTTCGCCTGCAGCCGCAACGCGTAGTCACCGAGTTCGGCTCCGACCCGCGCCGCGCACGCGAGGACGTAGTCGCCGATCAGGATGGCCTTCTTGTTGCCCCACAAGGAATTCGCGCTCGCCACACCGTGCCGTATCGGGGCCTCGTCCATGACGTCGTCGTGATACAGCGTCGCGACATGGACGAGCTCGACGATCACGGCGGCCGAAACCGCCGCGTCCGAGCGAGTGCCGAACGCTGCTCCGGTCAGGGCCATCAGCGGTCTGAGCCGTTTCCCGCCCGCCCGCACGAGGTGGGTGGCGGCCTCGGTGAGTTCCGGGTAGCCGGGGTTGTGCAGCACCTCCTGGAGTCTGTCTTCGACCTCGGCGAGGCCGGTGCGGAGTTCGGCGGCGAACGCCGCGTGCCGTTCGTCGGCCGGGTCCAGCCCGAGTTCCGTGACGATCGTGGTCGTGTTCACGACCTCCAGCATCCGAGCAGCGGCCCGGGTTCCGCATGGGGCCGGAGGGGGAGATCGCTCCCTCCCAGGAGGGAAACCGGGGGATGGCTCAGAAGGGCGGCTCCGGGACGCCGGCGGCCACCGGCGTTCGCTCCCACGTGCTGTCCGACGGGGCGCCGTTCGCACTTCGGCCCGCCTTGTTCACCTTGGCCGTGGCATACCGGAGCGAGGGACCGATCTCGTCGACGTCCAGTTCCACCACCGTGCGTTTCTCGCCTTCCTTGGTCTCGTACGACCGCTGTTTGAGCCTGCCCTGCACGATCACCCTCGTACCCCGGGTGAGTGACTCGGTCAGGTTCTCCGCCGCCTGCTTCCACAGTGAGCAGCGCAGGAACAGCGGGTCGCCGTCGCGCCATTCCCCGCTTTCCCGGTCCAATACACGCGGCGTCGACGCGACCGTGAAGTTCGCGACCGCGGCCCCCGACGGGGTGAACCTCAGCTCCGGATCGGTCGTCAGGTTGCCGATCACCGTGAGCACCGTTTCGCCGGCCATGGGACTTCCTCCTCATTCCTGCGCGCGGGCCCCGTCCGGGCCCGCTGTCGCCTGAGAAAGAGGAGAACACCGGGGTACGACAATTTCGGTCGCCCCGCGGCACAGGGGGTGTCATGAAAGGGTCTTTCAAGACACTTTTCGTCTTGAAAGACCCTTTCATGACACCCGAGAGGCCGAAACGCACTCGCCGAGCCGCGCGAGCCCATCGTCGATCCGGTCGGCGCCGACCAGCCCGTAACCGATCACCAGCCCGCCGCGTGTTCCTCCGTACGTGGTCAGGCTTTCGACGGCGACCCCGGCCCGCGCCGCGGCCTCGATGGCACCGTCCACAGTGACCGTCGCATGGGGAGCGACCGGTGCGCACAGGTGAAGCCCGGCGCTCGAAGGGACGATTTCCAGCACGTCCTGGAGTTCTTCGCGCACGAACGGGTCGCCTTGCGGACGTGCCGCGCGAGCAGACCCTCGTCGATGAAGCTCGCCAACGCCGCTTGGGTGACGAGGTCGCCATGCCAGTCCATCAGCTGCTTCGCCTGCCGCAGCGCCGGGCGGAGTGAAGCGGGCGCGACGAGAAAACCAAGACGCAGCAAGGGAAGCAACGTCTTCGAGAACGAGCCGACGTAGAGCACCCGCCCACCGCGGTCCAGGCTTTGAAGCGGTTCCAGCGGCCGGTCGGAGAACCGGTACTCGCTGTCGTAGTCGTCCTCGACGATCACCGCGTCGTTCCGCTCCGCCCACGCCAGCAACGCCGTCCTCCTCGCGAGTGACATCGGCGTGCCGAGCGGGAACTGATGGGACGGCGTCGTATAGATCAATCGGGTGCCCTTCGCGAGCGCCGTGACGTCCAGGCCTTCGGCGTCCACCGGCACTTTCGTGACCCGCGCGCCGAGGGAAGCGAAAAGCCTTGCGGCCGGGGGATAGCCGGGATCCTCGACGGCGACGCGCGTGCCGGGTTCGATCAGGACCCGGCCGATCAGGTCGAGGGCCTGTTGCGCCCCTTGGGTGACAAGGATGTCTTCCGCACTGGCTCGCACCGAACGGGCGGCGCCGACATGCCGGGCGATCGCCACCCGCAGTTCCTCGAGCCCGGCGGGATCGGCGTACCCCGATAGTGGCAGCAGTGCGGGCCGCAGCGCCTGGCTCACCAGTCGACGCCACGTCCGCAGCGGGAACAGGCCCGGGTCCGGGACGCCGACGCGGAAGTCGAAGGCGGGCGCGGACTTCTCGGCGCCGAGCGGAGCGGGAAGCGAACGCCAGCGCTCCACAGGCCGCAGCCCGGCCCCGGCGGGCGCGGCGCGATCCGCCCGGCCTACCGGGCCGGTGCTGACGAAAGTGCCGCGCCCGACGTGACCGCTGAGGAAACCTTCCGCGGTGAGCCGTTCGTAGGCGACCGCGACGGTGTTGCGCGAGACGTCGAGTTCGCGGGCCAGTTCCCTGGTCGGCGGCAGGCGCTCGCCGGACCGCAGGCGCCCGTCGAGGATCCCGTCGCGGAGCTGGCGGTAGATCCGCGCGGCCAGGTCGGTGTGGCCGTCGAGGCTGATGTGGAACGGCACCCGCCGAGCTTACATTGGCCCGATCAAAGTGTCGGAAATTGGAACTGGGACGCGGCCAATCTGCCGCCTAACTTGAGTCCATGGAGTTCACGAACGCCTCGGCACGGGTGCTGACCCTGGCGCAGCTGATCAGCTCCGTCGGCGACGGCGCCTACTACGTCAGCTCGGCCCTCTACTTCACACTGATCGTCGGGCTCTCACCCGCGCAGGTCGGTCTCGGCCTGACCGTCGGCTGGGCGGTGGGTTCGGTGGCCGGGATCGCGCTGGGGCATCTGGCCGACCGTCGCGGGCCGAAGGGGACGGCGGTGCTGCTGGCCCTCGGGACGGCCGTGGCCGTCTCGGCGTTCCTCTTCGTCAGCACGGTCGTCGCGTTCGTGATCGCGGCCTGCGTCTACGCCTGCTTCCAGTGCGGTCTCGGCGCGGCCAGGCAGGCGCTGCTCGCCGGGCTGATCGACCCCGCCGGGCGCACGACGTTCCGGGCCCGCCTGCAGGCGATGTCCAACGCGGGTATCGCGGTCGGCGCGGCACTCGGCGGGATCGCGCTGGCCCTCGGTACGCGAGAGGCCTTCCTGACCGTCTTCGTCATCGACGCGCTCAGCTTCGCCGTCGCCGCACTCGTGCTCCGTCAGGCTCCTTCGGTGGCGGCGTTACCCGTCCGGACCGGCGAGCCGTCGGTCGCTGTCCTCCGCGACCGCCCGTACGCGCTTTTGGCGCTGCTCAACATGATCATGCTGCTCTACATGCCGCTGTTCAGCCTGGTGCTGCCGCTGTGGATCTCGACCCGGACCGCGGCCCCGAGCTGGCTGGTTTCGGCGATGCTGGTGCTCAACACGGCGAGTGTCGTGGTCTTCCAGGTGCGGGTCGCCCGCGGGGTGACCGGTCTGCGCAGCGCCTCCCGCTACGCCCGGTACGCGGGGATGCTGCTGTTCGTCTCCTGCCTGATCTTCTCGTTCTCCGCCCTGAGCGACTCGGCGTGGCTCGCGGCACTGGTCCTGCTCGCGGGGGCCGCGCTGCAGGTGGCCGGGGAGATGGCGCAGGCGGCGGGTTCGTGGGAGATCGGGTTCGGCCTCGCTCCCGACGGCAAACAGGGGCAGTACCAAGGACTTTTCGGCGCCGGGACGGCCATCGCCCGGATGCTCGGCCCGGTGTTGCTGACCGGCCTGATCCTGGTGGGCGGCGCGGTGGGCTGGATCGTGCTGGGCGGCCTGTTCCTGCTGGCCGGTTCGCTCACCCTGCCCGCGGTCCGCTGGGCGGAACGGACCCGCCGCGCGCCTCTGCCCGCGTTGGGAGCTACCGGGGTTCGATCTTGAGGACGGCGGCGCCGCCGGTGATCGCCCGCAGCGTGATCGACAGGTCGTTGAAGGTGGCTGTGCTGCTCGGGCCCAAGGTGACCTTGTAGTCCTTGCCGCTGCCCGAGGACTCGCACTTCTTCCCGGTACAGCTGCCGCCCTGCCGGCTTCCGATGCCTCGGCCGGCCAGCACGACAGTGTCGGCGTCGATCGACTGCACGGTGAAGTACTCGACGCGGGTCTTGGCGGGGAAGGTCATCTTCGCGCCCGCCGGCGCGCTCACTTCGCAGGTGCCGTCGGAGCAGGCCGCGAGATCCGTGCCGTCCGCGGCCTTCGGAGCCTCCTCGCTCGGCGACGCTGCCGATGTCGACGGAGCCGACGACGACGCAGGCGGCGCGGGAGCCTGCGGGTCGGCAGTCTTGCCTTCGCCGGAACTGCAACCGGCCGCGAGGACGAGGGCGGCGAGCGGGACGAGCACACGTCGGAACATGGCGCAGAGGGTAGGGAGGTCCATTCGGGACTGGTCCCGGATCACGGCTCGAGTGCTTGGCGGAAGTGCTCGGCGAGGTCGAGCACGGTGGTCTCTTCCGGCCGGTACCAGGCGAATTCGTCGTGCTCGTCCGGGTTGAGCACGACGGCGCCCGGCCCGCCTTCGGTGATCGAGTACACGACGGCGTGAATCCGCATCGGCCGTCCGGCGACGTCGTCCCAGCTGTGGCTGCCGCATTCCTTCGCGACCCGCACGGTCAGCCCGGTTTCTTCGGCGACCTCGCGCACCACCGTCTCCTCCGGTGCCTCGCCCGGTTCGACCGTCCCGCCCGGCATCTCCCAGTGCCCGCCGAGGAACGAGCCAGGCCGCCTCCGGACGAACAGGACCTTGCCGTCGCGGGTGAGCCTGCCGTAGGCCAAGTACTTGTCGGTCACGAGCGCATCTTCCCGTACTCGGCGATCTTTTCCGATTGAGGACCGAAACTGTCCGCAATCCTGAATAGCGTGAGCATCATGACGAACACCGAGATCCGCCCCTTCCGCCTCGACATCCCCCAGGAGCAGCTGGACGAGCTGCACGCGAAGCTCGACAGCGTGCGCTGGCCCGCTCCGCTTCCCGGTGACGGGTGGGACACCGGCGTGCCGGTGGCGTGGCTGCGCGGTCTCGCCGAGTACTGGCGCGACGGCTACGACTGGCGCGCCGTCGAGCGTGAAATCAACCGCTTCCCGCAGTTCACCACGGAAATCGACGGGCAGAACATTCACTTCCTGCATATCCGCTCGGCGGAAGCCGGCGCGACCCCGCTGATGCTCACGCACGGCTGGCCCGGATCGGTGGTCGAATTCCTCGACGTCATCGGCCCTCTGACCGACCCGAAGGCGTATGGCGGAGACGCCGCGGACGCGTTCCACGTCGTCATCCCGTCGCTGCCCGGATTCGGTTTCTCGGGCCCCGTCTCGGATTCCGGCTGGACGATGCAGCGGATCGCCAGGGCTTGGGCGGAGCTCATGAACCGGCTCGGCTACGAGCGCTACGGCGTGCAGGGCGGCGATCTCGGCGCTTCGGTGTCGCCGGAGGTGGGTCGCTTCGCACCGGACAAGGTGATCGGCGTGCACGTCAACGGTGGTCTGACGCCGATGCCCCCGATGTCGATGTCCGAAGAGGAGCTTGCCTCGCTGACCGACCTCGAACGCGACCGCATCCAGCGGATCGGGGCGTTCATGCAGGAGGAGTTCGGGTACATCTCGATCCAGTCGACGCGGCCGCAGACACTGGGCTACGGGCTGATCGACTCCCCGGTCGCGCAGCTGGCCTGGATCATGGACAAGTTCCGCGAGTGGACGCATCCGCGCCCGACGCTGCCGGACGAGATCATCGACCGCGACACGCTGCTCACCAACGTCATGTTCACCTGGCTCACCGGAACGGCGGCTTCGTCCGCGTACGTCGGGTACGCGCAGGCGGAGACTTGGGGCGCGGTGGAGAAGAACTCCGGGGTGCCGACGGCTGCGCTGATCTTCGCGCACGACGTCGGGATCCGGCGGTATTCGGAGGAGGCCCACACGATCGTGCGGTGGACCGACGTCGACCGCGGTGGGCACTTCGCCGCGCTGGAGGAGCCCGAGACCCTGGTCGCCGACGTCCGGGAGTTCTTCCGCTCCCTCAAGTGATCACGAGGACGGCCGCTTCCCCGAGGAAGCGGCCGTAATCGTCCACTTCGGACTCCAGACCGGCGCGGGGGAGTGTCGTGAAGGGTTCGATGACGACCTTCGTCTGCTTCGCGGTCCGCTTGGTGTGCCAGGTTCCGGCGATCCGGCCGTCCACCAGCACCGTGGGCGCGATCATGCCGCCGCCGGAATTGACCCGCTTCGCGTGCGCGGGATCGAGGAGCAGATCGCGGTCGCGGTAGCCGAGCAGATAGGTGTCGAAGGCGCCGAGCAGACGCGGCGGGCAGGGCGGCGCGGTCAGATCCGTTGCCGCGAGGGCGAACCCGGTGCCGACGGTCGTGAGATCCAGTGCGTCGAAAGCCTTGCGACAGGCGCCGAGCGGGAGCCCGGACCAGGCGCTGAAGTCTTCGGTCGTCGCGATGCCGTACGCGGTCAGATACCGGTGGGCGAGCTCCGCGTGCGGGTCGTCCGGTTCGTTCTGCTCGGTGGCCCACTCGTCGAGCAGAACGTAGGTCGGCTCCGGTCCGTCGTCCGGGCCTCGGCAGATGAGGCCTCGGTTCGCCGCGTACGCCAGCAGGTGGGCCGGGGCTTGCGATCCCGCGTCGAGCGCGATCCCGTTGCCCGCCAGGCCTTCCAGGATCTCGTGCCGGGTGAGTGCCTTGCCGGGCAGGAGGTCCTGGAGGTGGGTCAGCGCTCGTTCGCAGAGGTCGTCGGTGAGGTCCAACTGCCTACGACGTCCCTGACCGGCCTGGGCGTTGCGCGGGCCGAACAGCCGGTTCAGCCACCGGAGATCGGCCGTGGGGACCAGATGGAGCGTCTTGCGCATCAGCCAGGTGCGCACCACGACTCGGGACGAGTCGACGTCCTGCGCGGTCAGCCCGCGGCTGCGAACCCGGACCGCGAGCCGGGCGGCGGGGCTCGACTGCGCCTGGATCGCGGCGACGGAGCGGGCCACGGTGAGCACGTCGGTGGACCCAGCAGCACCGAGGAGCTGGGCGCGGGCGCGGACGGCGCGGATGTCGTTGTCGGACAGTGTCACCCGCTGACGATCTCATGGGCGTTCGCCGGTTCCGTGTGGACGACCGCTTCCGCGAGCCGCGGCAGGACCTGACGCAGCCGTTGTTCGACGCGGTGGGCCAAGTGGTGTGCTTCGGTGACGGTGAGACCGGGCTCGACCGACACCGCGAGTTCCGCGCGCTGACTGTGCCCGATCCAGCGGATCCGCAGGTCCCGCGTGCCGAGTACCCCGGGCACCTCGGCGGCCGCGAGTTCGGCGCGATCGACGTCGGCCGGGTCGACGGCGTCCATCAACCGGCGGAAGACCTCCCTGGCGGCGTCACGCAGGACGAACAGGATCGCGACCGTGATGGCGAGGCCGATGATCGGGTCGGCCAAGGGGAAGCCGAACGCGACGCCGGCGGCGCCGAGGACGACCGCGAGCGAGGTGAAGCCGTCCGTGCGCGCGTGCAGGCCGTCGGCGACCAGCGCGGCCGACCCGATCTCACGGCCGACGGTGATCCGGTAGCGGGCCACGAGTTCGTTGCCCGCGAAGCCGATGACCCCCGCCGCCGCGACCGCCCAGAGATGCTGGACCGGGCGCGGATCGAGCAGCCGCTCGACCGACTCGTATCCGGCGAGGAAGGCCGACGCGGCGATGAGCACCACCACGAGGACGCCGGCGAGATCTTCGGCGCGGCCGAGACCATAGGTGTAGCGGCGAGTGGCGGCGCGGCGGCCGAGCACGAAGGCGATGCCGAGCGGGACCGCCGTCAGCGCGTCGGCGAAGTTGTGGATCGTGTCGCCGAGCAGAGCCACCGATCCGGTGATCAGCACGAGCGCGAGCTGGGCGACCGCGGTGACGAACAGGGCGGTGAACGACCAGATCAGCGTGCGGACACCGCGTTTGCTGGTCTCCAGCGCGGTGTCCACCCGGTCGGCGCTGTCGTGGCTGTGCGGGGTCAGAAGGTGCCGGATCCGGCTCTTGCCCCGCTGGTGTCCGTGGCCGTGTCCATGCCCGTGTCCGGTCATCGCCCGCCTCACTGGTGGTGGCTGTAGTAGTATCTGCGCAGTCATGCAGATACGCAGGTAGGAGGATAGCGGGTATTCTCGCGGTATGCACGAGTCGGTTCCGGAGTTCGAGATGCCCACCGAGGAGCAGGTCCACCTGGCCGCGGAGACGTTCCGGCTGCTCGCCGACCCGACGCGGATCAAGGTCCTCTGGGCGCTCCTGCAGGGCGAGTCCTCGGTCGCCTGTCTCGCGGATCTGGCGGGTGCGGCTCCGACGGCCGTCAGTCAGCATCTGGCGAAACTGCGGCTCGCCGGGCTCGTCAAGGGGCGTCGCGAGGGGACGTTCGTCTACTACTCGGCGGCCAACGACCACGTCCGCGGGCTGCTCGCGCAGGCGTTGTTCCACGCCGACCACATCGATCGCGACATTCCGGCGCTCCATTCGGGGGCGAAACCCCACCATCCGGCGGCTCGCTGATTCCGGCTACGGTGGAGCCGTGACCCAGTCCTCGTACCCGGCCGCCGCGCGGTGGCTGTTGTTGTGCGTGGTGGCACTGGGTCTGGTCGGCATGCACCACGTCACCGCCGAGTCCGGTCACGGCGGGACGCACGAGGTCGCCTCGGTTTCCGTGGAAGCCCCGTGCTGCCAGGAGTCCCCTTCGGACACTCCCGCGCCCGCGCATGACGCGCTGCACCTGTGTCTCGCGGTCCTCGCGGCGGCGTTCCTGCTGATCGTCACCTGGCTGCTTGTCCGAAGTGGACGGTTCACGGTGGCGTGGAAGTCTTCTCCCGGAAGCGGTTCGCCTTCCGGACGTGATCCACCGCGCTGGAGACCGGTTCCGGAGCGATTGGCTTCTCTCTGCGTGTTGCGGGTGTGACGGGCGTACGCCCTTCGCCGTCATACCCGAAACCGATCTGAGGAAGACCCATGACCAGCAAGAAACTGGTCAGGGCGGCGCTTGCCGTCCTGACCTCCTTCGCCGTGCTCGCCGGCTGCTCCGGCTCCGGCGGCGATGACCACAACCAGGCCGACGTCACGTTCGCGCAAGGCATGATCCCGCATCACGAACAGGCGCTCGCGATGGCGAAACTCGTCGACGGCCGCACCGCCGACGTGAAGGTCGTCGACCTCGCCGCGCGGGTCGAGCGGGCCCAGAACCCGGAGATCCAGCAGCTCACCGGGTTGCTCGAGAAATGGGGAGCGACGCCGTCGAGTGAGCACTCCGCGCACGGGATGATGACCGATGACGACCTCGGGAAACTCGGTCAGGCCAAGGACGCGGCCTTCGACCGGCAGTGGCTCGAGATGATGGTCAAGCACCACGAGGGCGCCCTCGCGATGGCGAAGACCGAGTTGCAGCAGGGGCAGAACGCCGAGGCGAAAGCGCTGGCGCAGAAGGTGATCGACGGTCAGCAGGCCGAGATCACCGAGATGCGGACGCTGCTCGGCTGAGCCCTTGGTCGCGCGGGCCAGGTCACCCGGCCCGCGCGACCGCCGCCCGGAAATGCGCGCACTGGGTGAAATCGTCGTGCTCGCAGCCGAGAGCACAGTCGATGAGCGCGAGTGAGGCCTGCTCGGCCGCGATATGTCGGGTGAGTTCTTCCTTGTGGTGACGGAGAACGGCGTCGCGTTCGCCGGGTTTCCGGAACATCTCACGGATCCCGTTGAGGCTGAGGCCCGCTTCCTTGGCGCGCAGGATGATCGCGATCCGGGTCAGGTCGGCTTCGGCGTAGCGACGCCGATGCTCTGCCCGGTGCCGCCGAGTTTCGTGCCCGGACCTATGAGTTGCTCCGCCTCGAACCCGGTTCGTCGGTGATCGACGTCGGCTGCGGTTCCGGGCGGGCCGTCTCGGAGTTGTCGTCCTCGGGGTTCCGCGCCGTCGGTGTCGACATATCGCCGGAGATGATCGAGGAGGCTCGCCGGCGGTCGCCCGGGACGGAGTTCCTGGTCGGTGATGCCTACGAGTTGGCTGTCCCGGGTGGGTTTTCCGGGTATCGGGTGGATAAGGTGTTCCATGAACTGGCCGAGCCGGAGCGTGCCGTTTCGGAGGCGCGGCGGATTCTGGTTCCGGGCGGGCGGGTCGTGCTGGCAGGGCATGACTGGGAAGCGCTGGTGATCGATTCTTCGTATCCGGCGTTGACGCGGGAGATCGTGCGGGCGCGGGCTTCGGTGGTCACCGCGCCACGGGCGGCTCGGGGATTTCGGCGGTTGCTTTCCCGTTGCGGGTTGTGTGAGGTTTCGGTTGAGGCGGTCGTCGGGTTCTTCGGTGGAGGAGGGGGAGGTCTGGCTGGAGGAGCAGGCCGGGGGTGGGATGGTTTTTGCTGTGCCGCAGTTCTTGGCTTGCAGGGTGGTTTGAGGTGGGGTGAGTGGGGCATCGGTCCAGATTCGGTAGTCAGGCTCGCGTAATGAACTGACCTCTGATTCGATAAGAAGAGGTCTGGAAGTCGAACGTAAGTTCGAGTATGATCATTGCTATGAACCTTAAGCTTGTCTATCAAACTCAGGCCGCGCGTTTCCTTGAGGCCTCGTTTGCCGAGGAGTTGGTGCTTCGGCGGGCGCAGGGTCGTCAGGTGCGTGCGTTAGCGGAGTTCGCTGGAATCGGTGGGTCGCGAAGATCGGTGACCGAGGAGGTCGCTTTGCGCTTCTCGGTCTCTCGTAATCAAGCGTTCCTGTTGCTCGAAATCTCCTGTGCGCTGGTGTCGCGGTTGCCGAAGACGTTGGCGGCGTTGGACTGTGGAGACATTGACCTGTTCAAGGCATCCAAGGTCACGCAGCTGACGCGCGAAGTCTCCGACGAGGTCGCCGGGCTGGTCGATGAGCACATGTCGTCTCGCCTGGCCGACCGGGACCCGGGTGCGATTCGTAGTTCGGTCGATTGGGCGGTCAAGAAGTACGACCCCGACGGCTATCGCGACCGGGCCAAGAAGAAACGCGCATTGCGGCATGTGTCCCTGCAGCATGAGGGCGAGACCATGTCCACGATCTCCGGGTATCTCCCCTCGGAAGTCGCCAGTTCCGTCTATGCCTCGCTCGACCGCGGAGCACACACTCGGCGGGACACTGACAAGTCCAAGACGTTGGATCAGCATCGGGCCGATCTGTTCGCCGAACGTCTCCTCGCCGAAGACGGACACGGCAAGCCGAAGGCCCACATCCACGTGTATGTCGATTTCCTGACCCTGACCGACGCCCGTAACGACCCGGCGTTCCTCGCCGGATATGGGCACATTCCCGACTGGCTGGTCCGGGAGATCGCCTCCGACCCTAAGTCGACGTGGTCGCGGTTGATCACTGATCCCGCCACTGGTCAGGTCTTGGAGGCGGGCGCCGACAAGTATCGATCACCGGCCTCGCTGACACGGTTGATCAAGGCACGGGATCGTGAGTGCACTCAGCCCGGTTGTCATCGTCCGGCGGAGTTCTCGGAGATCGATCACATCGTGACGTGGGCGCAGAACGGGAAGACCAACCACCACAACTGTCACGGCTATTGCAAGATCCACAACCTGCTCCGCAACGAACCCGGCTGGTCCGCAGAGCCGACCGGGAACGGCGGGATGACGATCACGACTCCCAGCGGCCACAACTACGACGCGACACCCGAACCGCTGCACGACCCACGACCCGAGTCCAACGAAGAGCCACCGCCCTTCTGATCCGGATGCCGCCAAACCGTGGCCCCGCAGCCGTTTATGGCTGCGGGACGGCAGAAACACGTCTCGACGCTTCGACTGAAGGCTGTCGAGCGGGCAGTGGCTGACCGGGGTGATCACTGAGGTCCATGGCCGTTCTGGGGCACTGACGGTGCTCCGCGGATGCAGGGCGAGCTTCGCCTGGGGAGGGCCGACCACTCCGTGGTCTGTCACGTTCACCAAACGGCCGCCCACAGCGCCTGCAAGAGCGCGAACTACTGCCCGACAGCCCCGTCGATCTGTTCACGCAACAGATCGATATGACCGTTGTGCCGCGCGTACTCCTCGATCATGTGCACGAGTACCCATCGCAGCGAGATCGGGCCACGCCGCGCCTCGTTCCCGCTGACTTCCAGATCGGGCGCGGCGGCAACGAAAGACTCCGCGAAAGCGACCTCGTCGCGCCACGTCTTCCACGCCTCGGCGACCACTTCGGCGTCCGCTACGGCGCCGTCGAAATCGCCGTCGGGGTCGGTATCGGAGTAATAGAGTGGGGGCACGTCTTGTCCGGCCAGTACTTGCCGGAACCACATGTGCTCGACCTCGGCGAGATGCCGGATCATCCCGAGCAGCGACAGCGAGGACGGCGGCACGGATCGCCGAGACAGGGCTTCGGGGTCGAGGCCCTCGCATTTCAGGGCCATCGTGTCCCGTTGCCAGCGCAGGAACGCGGAGAGGGTCGCGCGTTCGTCGGCTTGGCCGGGCGGCTCGGTGCGGCGGTCTTTGTTCTCGGTGGTGAACAGTGCGATCGACATCGGGTCATCATGGGTGGCCGCGCCTGCGGCACCAAACGATTTAGGCGAAGTGGACCTGACCGGGTGGCGGGGGCATCTCACCGCCACCCGGTCAGAGCTCAGCCCTCCGAAATCGCCGCGGCCAGGCCGGCGACGGTCGGGTTCTGATACAGCTCGTGCGTCGTCAGCCGCACTTCCAGCACGTCCCCGACCATGGCCAGCAGCCGCGTCGCGCGCAGCGAGTTGCCGCCCAGTTCGAAGAACGAGTCGTCCCGCCCGATGGACGGCCGGTTGAGCACATCGGACCAGATCACCGCGATCCGCCGCTCCAGATCCGTGGCGGGCGGCGTGGATTCCTTGCGGCTCGGCCGTTTCGGTGCCGCGTCCAGCAGGAGCTGGGCCGTGTCGACGGCGCCGTGGACATCCGTCGGGATCCGCGGCACGGCCAGGAACCGGACCGGCACCGGGCACGACCGGAGCACCGGTTCCAGTGCCTTGTGGACGGTCGCGGCGTCCGTGTCCTCCGTCGTATAAGCCACGAGGATCTCGTGGGCTTGCAGCTCATCCGAGTCCATTTCGGACAGGATCAGTGGGTTCGCCAGGTCCAGCCCGATGATGACGTAGTGATACGGCACCGCGGTCGCGGTCAGGAACGAACGCAGCCCCTCCGCCGGTTCGATCGAGCGGAAGCCGCGGTGTTTCGCGGGCCCGGAAGGCTGGCTCCGGTTCATGCCGACACCGGTCCACATACTCCACGCGAGACACCGCACAGCACGCCCGCGGTCATGCCGCCAGTGGTCCGCGAAGCCCACCAGGAACGTGTTCGCCGCCGAGTAGGCCCCGAACGAGTGCCCGCCGAACTCGCCGTTGACCGAGCCGAACAGCACCAGCGACGCCTCCGGGCGGTCCTCCAGCATCCCGGCGATCGCCAGTGTGCCCGAGACCTTGGCGCTGTACAGCTCCTCGAACACCGACGACGTCTCGCGCACCAGGGTGTGCTCTTCGAGGTTCTGCCACTGCCCGGTCGGGTCCGCGCCCGCCAGATGCAGGACACCGTCCAACGGCCGGCCCCACCGGGTCTCGGCGGCCTCGGCAGCCTCGCGCAGAGCCTGCTCGTCGGTGATGTCGAGCTGCGCGTAGGTCACCCCGCCGAACAGCGAGAGATCCTCGAGGCGCTCGGCCTTCTCGCCGGTGGCCGCCGAACGGCCGACCAGCAGCAGGCGGACACCATAGGTCGCGACCAGATATCCGGCGAGGTCGTAGGCGATCCCGCCCAGCCCGCCGGTCACCAGGTACAGCCCGCCCGGGACCACCGGAGCACCGGCACCGTCTGCCTCGGATTCCTGCACGGGACGCAAGCGGGCTCGCAGCCGCTCTCCGTTCCGCGCCGCGACGACGCCGGTGCTGACGCGGTCGGCCAGTTCGGTGCGGAGCACGGCCGACCAGCCCGACTTGTCCCCGGGCAGGTCCACCTGCCGGATCACCGGCAGCGGAGCCTCGGTCACCGCCGTGCGGATCAGGCCGGGCAGCGCGCAGGTGCCGAGATCGACCTTGTCCCCGGGCCGCGCGTGCACCGCACCCGAGGTGAGCACCAGCAGACGTGGCCCGCCGAAGTCCGTCAACGCCTTCAGCAGTGCCGTGAGCTGCTCCGTCACCGCCGAGAGCCGGGCCGCCGGGTCGGGCAACGAGGTGTCGAGAGGCCAGGCGAACACGACGGTCGAGATCGCGCCGTGGTGCGAGGTCACCTTCTCCAGGACCTGCCGGAAGTCAGCCGGCGTCGCACGGAACCGGTCCGGTGCCTCTTCCGCGAACTCGTCGCCCTTGCGCACCGCGACGACCGGGCCTTCGAGACCCAGCTGCAGCAGTTGCCGATCTTCGGCGAAGACCAGGCGGACACCGTCCTCAGTGGACTCGCTCACGCCGGGCAGGGGAGACCACTGGCGGCGGAAGAACCAGGTGTCGTCTTCGCCGGAGGCCTCGTCGGCGATCCGGTCGGCGAACCGGCCGGCCTTGAGTTCGCCGACCAGCTGACCCCGCTGGATCTTTCCGCTGCCGGTCTTGGGGAACTCGGCGTCGGTCACCGGGACCAGAAGGTCCGGCCCGATACCGATCTCGCGCACCAGCGCGGCCCGGACCTCCTGCGTGGTCTTGGCGAGCGCGTCGGCGTCCCAGCTCGTCGGGACGTAGAAGATGACCAGCTGGTCCGAACCCTCACCGGGTTCGCGAATCCCCGCGGCCGCGCTGAAGGTGACGCGCACGCCGTCGGCCTGCTCGACCACGGCTTCGATCTCGTGCGCGATGAAGTTGATCCCGCGCACCACGATCTGGTCCTTCTTGCGCCCGCAGATCACCACCGATCCATTGTGGACGAACGCGAGATCGCCGGTACGGAACCAGCCGTCGCCGGTGTAGGAATCGCGGTTGGCGTCCGGGTTGTTGTGGTAGCCGCTCATCATCGCGCCACCGCGGACCTCCAGTTCGCCCATCCGGTCCTGGGGCAGCGTCGCGCCGGCGTCGTCGACGATGCGCACCCCGAACCCGGGGATCGGCGGTCCCACTTCGGAAAACGGCACGGCGTCCTGCTCGCTCGCCTCGACGTACCGGATCTCGCCGGTCATCGACGACGGCGCGACGACGACCATCCCGGCCGCGTGGTCGTCGCGTTTCTGGCAGGCGTAGGTCACCGCCGAACAGGTCTCCGACATTCCCCAGGCCGGCCACATCGCGTCGGCGGGCAGGCCGTGCGGTTCCAGCAGATCGAGGAAACGGTGACTGGTCGCGGCGACCACCGGCTCACCGGCGTTCGTGATCGCCCGGACCCGCGAGAGATTCCACTCCCGCCCGGCGATCTCGTCCGCGCGCTCGTTGATCATCGCGAAGGCGAAGTTCGGTGCCCAGGTGTTGGTCGCCTGGTACTCGTCCAGCCAATCCAGCCACAGCAACGGATCGCCGAGGAAGGCGTCGATCCGCGCGTTCACGTGCAGGATCTTGAGGAACACGTCGCGCACGTTGTACATCACGATCGCGACGTGGTCGAGCGGCATCCAGATCAGCGTGACGTCGTCCGGCCCGTACCCGCGCTCCTGCGCGCTCGACCAGGTCCGCGCCGCCACGCTGGCGTTCGTGTGCTGCACGCATTTCGGCACACCGGTGCTGCCCGAGGTGAGCAGGTTGAACACGGGGGAGTCCGGCTCCGTCGGGAACCAGCCGGAGTCGCGCTCGTGCGCGGCGAGATCCTCGACGGCCAGGATGCGGACGTCCGGCTCCTCCCAGAGTTCACGGACGCCGGCGAGAGCGGGCGCGGTCGCGCTGTCGGTGAGCAGGACGGGGCGCTTCAACAGGTTCCAGGCGTTGTACAGCCTCCGGTTCACCGCGTTGGGAGCCGCGTACGTCGTCGCGACCGCGACCGGTGTCGGCACGAACCCGCCGAGCACGCACGCCCAGAAGGCGGTGATGTAGCCGCGGTTGTCGTCGAACTGGAACAGCGCGGCATCGCCGGGACGCAGTCCGGCGGCGCGCAGCCCGGCGAGGACCCGCTCGGCGTCGGCGATGAGTTCCGGGAAGCTCTGCAGCGCCGCTTCGCCCTCACGGGGAACGAAGATCGTGCCCTTCTCCGGGACCTGCTCGGCGGCCTGCCGCAGGGCGTCCTGCAAGGTCATCGGCGAGCCGTCGGGAATCCGCGGTGCCGGGCCGTAGACCTCGGACGACGGCCCGGCACCGGCCGGCAAGAGGGTGACCGGCGCGGCCGTTGGTGTGGCCGCCGCGGGAGCCGTGCCGCGCGCGCCCTGGCGGACGACGGCGACGGCCTGCCAGACCCCAGGAACGGCCTGGGTGGCGGATTCGAGCCCGGCGACGAGTTCCGGATCGATGGACGTGGTCATGAGACCCTCCCGGTCAAGCTCGGCGTCAGCAGCGACTGGCCGAGGAACCCGACGACTTCGGCGGGCGCGTCGAGGAAGTAGAAGTGGCCGCCCGGGTAGTACTCGGCGTGGAACGGCCCGGTGGTGTGCTCGCGCCAGCCCTCGACGGTGGTCCCGGGCGCGCGGGGGTCGTCCCGGCCGGACAACACGGTGATCGGGATGTCCAGCGGCTCACCGGGGGCGACCGGATGCTGCTCCCACATCTCGAAGTCCGCGCGCAAGGTCGGCAGCAGTGCGTCCATGACGTCGTCGTCCTCGGCGATCTCCGGGTCGAGCCCGCCGAGCCGCGCGACCTCCTCGCGGAACTCCTCGTCGGTGAGGTCGTGCAGCCGGGGAACCTGGTCGAACAGCTGCGGAGCGGGCTGGGCGGAGAAGAACAGGTGGCCGGGGCCGGCGGTGCCGCGGCCCCGGAGCACGCGGGCGAGCTCGTAGGCCATCACCGCCCCGCAGGAATGCCCGAAGAAGGCGAACGAGCCGTCCAATACCGGGCTGTTCAGTATCGGACGGAGCGCTTGGGCGAGCACACGGACCAGCGGCCCGGTCTCGGTGAACGGGTCCTCCATGATGCGGTTCTGCCTGCCCGGCAACTGCACGGCGACGAGTTCGATCTCCGGCGGCAGCAGGTCCGCCCACTCGGCGTACGCGCCCGCTCCGGCACCGGCGTGCGGGAAACAGATCAGGCGGTGGCGGGCATCCGGGCGCCGTGCGCGCCAGATGTAGGGGGTTTCGACGACCAGCTCCGCGCTGTCGACGGTCATGTGGTCACACCTCGCACTTTCAGGGCCGGCTGGATCTTCAAAGGCTGGGTCTTCAGGGGAGCTGGGTCATGAGCTTCGCGGTGGCGCGGTGCCGTGCCGAGTCGCGTTCGGCGAAGGACTGCACGACCCTGTCCCGGACTTCGGGTTTCTGTTCCTGGCTGAGCTTGAACATGCCGTCGGCCTTGGTGATGGAGATCCGGAAGGCGCCGACGGCGGGCGCGATCTGCCGGAAGTAGTTCTGGGACTGCTCCATGTCCCAGCCTGTGCCGAAATCGGCTTCGAAGGCACGCACTGTCGCTTTCACGACGTCGAGCGTGGGTTCCATGCCGGTGATCTTGTGCAGTACCCCGTGCGCGTGTACCGAGGTGAAGTTCCACGTCGGCGCCGCGGGGGTCACTTCGTAGACGGTCGGCGAGATATAGGCGTGCGGGCCGGTGAAGATCACCAGCACCGGTGTGCCGTCCTCGAGTGATTTCCAATGCGGATTCGCACGGTTCATATGCCCCAGTAAAAGGCCGCCCGAAAGGTCCTCCGACCATTCGCCGCCCATTTCCGGATCGGGGATCACCGGGAGGTGGGTCGCGAACGGCTCGCCGTCCTCGGGGCCGTTGGACAGCATGAGCGCCAACGGATTGCCGCGGAGCACGTCGACCATCCACGTCCCGTTCGGTTCGCGATAGTGATGGGGAACGAACATTCGACGCACATCCTTTCAAAATGTTCAGGTTCGGCGGGTCGTTGTTCGCGACACAAAAAGCCGGACGTTTCTCTTCATACACTTCTGCGGTGGCTTCGGCGAAGGGCTGTCCCGTCGACAGGACGGGGGAACGACACCGGAAACGGCGTGGTCAGGAAGTTCCTTGACCCGATGGCGCCGGAAGGCAGAAGGTGGTGGAGGGCGGAGATCTTCCGGCCCGAATCCCCGGTGTTCAGGTGACCGCGGGGCAAGCGCCGCTGGGGGCAGCAGGCGTCCGATGTCAAGAGAATTCCGTCAAGAGAATTCCGCATTCCCCGGAGAGCGAATCCGGGGTGGATGTTTCAGGCAGAGATGGGGTGTGGGAGTTGGCCGGTCCGGTCGTGGGAGGGTTGACGCCGTCGGACGTGTCGCTGGTTTCGGTGGACCAGGACGAAATCGACGCTTGGGAAAGGAAATATCCGGGGCTGACCGATGTCTGGCCGTTGACCCCGTTGCAGTCGGGGCTGTTGTTCCACAGCATGGTGGACGAATCCGCCTTCGACACCTACAAGCTCCAGTTCGTCGTGCACCTGTCCGGGCAGGTCGACGCGAAACGGCTCCACGGGGCCGCTCGCGCGCTGCTGGAGCGGCACACGAACCTCCGGACCGCGGTGGTCGCGGACGACGCCGGCGACCATGTCCGCGTCGTCGTCGAAGGGGTCGAACTGCCGTGGCGGCAGATCGATCTCGGCGCGCTGGCCGAAGGGGCCAGGGGAGTGGCCTTCGAACGGTTCCTCGTCGAGGACCGCGGTGAGCGGTTCGATCTGGCGAAGCCACCGTTGCTGCGGGTGACACTGGTGGAACTGGGCCCGGACCGGGCCGAACTGGTGGTGACCGCGCACCACGTGCTCTTCGACGGCCGTTCGGTACGGCCGCTGATGCGCGAACTGCTGCGCCTCTACACCTCGAACGGCGACCCCCAGGGGTTGCCGCGGATTTCGGAGTACGAGGAGTTCCTCACCTGGCTGTCCGAACAGGACCGGGTGACGACGGCCCGTGTCTGGGCTGAAGAACTCGAAGGAGTCGAGGAGCCCACGCTGCTCGTTCCCGCGACGGCGTCCGAAGTGGACACCGCCGGGATCGGCCGGGTGGAGGCCCCGCTGCCGGTCGGCGAGGCCCGCGAACTCTCTTGGCGCGCCGTGGAACTCGGCGTCGGCGTGAACACGCTCGTCCAAGGCGCGTGGGCGATTCTGCTCGGCGGCCTGACCGGACGCGAAGACGTCCTGTTCGGCGCGACCGTGCCCGGCCGCCCGTCCGCGCTCGCCGGTTCCGACGCGATGATCGGCACCTTCGTCAACACCGTTCCGGTGCGGGTGCGGTTCAGCCCGGCGGACACGGTCTTCGAGTTCCTGCACCGCTTGCAGGACAGGCAGGCCGAACTGGCCGAGCACCAGTACCACGGCCTGACCGACATCCACCAGGCCACCGGCCTCAGTTCGCTGTTCGACACGCTGGTGCTGTTCGACTCCGCGCCGGTGGAACGCATCGGTATCAACGAGACCACCGCCGCGGCGGGGATCGCCGTCACCGGGATCCGCCCGTTCATCGGCAACCACTACCCGCTGACCGTGCTGGCCGAGGCCGACGCGCAGGTGCGGCTTTCGCTGCAGTTCCAGCGGAACATGTTCGAACAGGGCGCGATCCGGAGTATCGCGACCCGGCTCGTCCGCCTGGTGCAGCAGATGGTGGCCGATCCCCGTGCCCGCATCGGCGCGCTTGACATGCTCGGTGCCGACGAGCGGAACCGGATCTTGCGCACCTTCAACGACACCGCCGCGCCGGTTCCGGAGGACACCCTCATCACCGCGTTCGAGAAGCAGGTGGAGCTCACCCCGAGCCGTACCGCGCTCATCTTCGAAGGGCAGAAGCTCAGCTACGCCGAGATGAACGCCCGGGCGAACCGGCTCGCGCACTGGCTCATCGAGCAGGGCGCGGGACCGGAGACCCTCGTCGCCGTCCGGCGGCCGCGGTCGTTCGAACTGCTCGTCGCGCTCTACGCGGTGCTCAAGGCAGGCGCCGCGTATCTCCCGATCGACCCGGACCTGCCGGAAGAGCGGGTCACCTACATGCTCGACGACGCGACCCCGCTGCTGATCCTCGACGAGTTGCCCGACGTGTCGGCGTATCCGGTCACAAATCCGTCCACAGTGGACGTGGCGGTGACGAACGCCGCCTACGTCATCTACACCTCGGGTTCGACCGGCGGTCCCAAGGGGGTCGTGGTCTCCCACGCTGCGATCATGAACCGCCTCCACTGGGGGCACGACGAATACGGGCTCACCGAGAGCGACCGGATGCTGCTGAAGACGTCGATCGGGTTCGACGTCTCGGTACCGGAACTGTTCTGGCCGCTGCTGGTCGGTTCGGCACTGGTGATCGCGCGGCCGGACGGGCACAAGGATCCGGAGTACCTGGCCCGGCTGATCCGCGAGCAGAACGTGACGGAGGTCGACTTCGTCCCCTCGATGCTGACGGCGTTCGTCGACGAGCCCGCCGCGCAGGGCATCACGAGCCTGCGGCGGGTCGAGGCCGCGGGTGAGGCACTGCCGGTCGATCTGGCCGAACGGTTCGCGAAGGCCTTCCCGAAGACCGAATTGCACAACCTCTACGGGCCCACCGAGGCCGCGGTCGAGGTCACGTACTGGAAGCACCGCTCCGAGCCGGGCGCCACCAGCGTCCCGATCGGCGGGCCGGTGTGGAACACCCGGTTGTACGTGCTCGACTCGGCGCTGCGGCCGGTCCCGGTCGGTGTCACCGGTGAGCTGTACCTGGCCGGCGTCCAGCTGGCCCGCGGCTACCTCAACCGGCCGGGGATGACCTCCGACCGGTTCATCGCCGACCCGTTCACCCCGGGCGAGCGGATGTACCGCACCGGTGACCTGGTGAAATGGCGTGCCGACGGCGTGATCGACTATGTCGGCCGTGTCGACTTCCAGGTGAAGGTGCGCGGCTTCCGGATCGAACTCGGCGAGATCGAAGCGGCGCTGGCCGCCCACGCCGGAGTCGGGCACGCGGTCGTCATCGCCAGGGAGAGCAAGGGCGGCGCCAAGCAGCTCGTCGGCTACGTGGTCCAGGACCGGGAAGCCGCTGCCCTCGACGCTGCCGAACTGCGGGACTTCGTCGTGGAACGGCTGCCGGAGTTCATGATCCCCGCCGCGCTGGTGGTACTCGACCATCTTCCCCTGACCCCGAACGGGAAACTCGACCGGCGAGCACTGCCGGAACCGGAGTTCGCCGGTTCGGAGTACCGAGCACCGTCCACTGAGGACGAAGCCGCACTCGCGGGACTGTTCGCCGATGTCCTGGGCCTGGAGCGGGTCGGCGTCGACGACGACTTCTTCATGATGGGCGGCGACAGTATCCGCTCGATCCAGCTCGGCTCTCGGGCCAGGGCTGCGGGTATGCGGGTCAGCCCGCGCGAGATCTTCGAGGCCAAGACGGTCGCGCGGCTCGCCGGGGTCGTGGACGTCAACCGGACTTCGGGCGAAGAGCAGTTCGAGGAGTCGTACGAGCCGACGTCGCTGGTCAACGCCACGCCGGCCGAGCTCGCCGCCTGGAAGAAGCGCTACAGCGGGTTCGCGGACGCCTGGCCGCTGACCCCGCTGCAGTCCGGGATGCTGTTCCACACCCTGCTGTCCGACGCGAAATCCGACGCGTACCAGATGCAGCTCTCCTTCCGGCTCCACGGCAAGGTCGAGGCCAAGCGCATGCGCGCCGCCGGACAGGCGCTCCTGGACCGGCACGCGAACCTGCGGACCGCGTTCGTCACCGACGCCCAGGGCGGGCACGTCCAGATCGTGCTGGACAACGTGAAACTGCCCTGGTGGAAGACCGACCTGAGTTCGGTGCCGCCGGACTACCGGGCCGACGCGTTCCAGCGGCTGCTGGCCGAGGACCACGCTGTCAGCTTCGATCTCACCGCGCCGCCGTTGCTGCGGCTGGCCTTGGTGCGGACCGGCGACGAGGTGTACGAGCTCGTCCTGACCGCGCATCACCTCTTGTTCGACGGCTGGTCGGAACTGGTGCTGCTGGAGGAACTGCTGCGGCTCTACGCGGTGGGCGGCGACGCCTCCGTGCTGCCCGAGGCCCGCGGCTTCCAGGACTTCTTGGCGTGGCAGGCGAAACGGGACAACGACGAGGCAGCCCGCGCCTGGGCCGCCGAACTCGACGGTGTCGACAAGCCGACCCTGCTCGCCCCGGAGTCCGAAGTGGACACGCACGCCGGGATCGGACAGGTCGAGATCGCCCTTTCCGATGACGAGTCGCGTGAGCTTTCCCGTCGCGCCGCGGAACTCGGCGTCACGGCGAACACGCTGGTGCAAGGGGTCTGGGCGGTTCTGCTGGGCAGGCTGGCCGGACGCCGGGACGTCGTCTTCGGTGCCACGGTCTCCGGTCGTCCGTCGGCGCTCACCGGGGTCGAGTCCATGGTCGGCATGTTCATCAACACCGTTCCCGTGCGGGCGGACTGCGCGCCGGGCGAGACGTTCGCGAACGTGCTGACCCGTCTGCAGGACCGCCAGGCGGCTCTGATGGACCACCATCACTACGGCCTGAGCGAGATCCACCGGGCGGCCGGGGTCGACTCGCTGTTCGACACCCTCGTCGTCTTCCAGTCCTATCCGGTGGATCAGGCCGGGATCGGCGAGGCCGCGGCCGCCGCCGGGGTCCGGGTCGACGGCGTGCGTTCGGCGCCCGGCGGGAACTACCCGCTGACGCTGATGGTCCTGTCCACCGCACCGCTGCGGCTGACCTTCGACTACCAGCTGAACGTCTTCGAGCAGGACGCCGTCGAGCGTGTCTCGGAGCGGTTCCTCCGGGTGCTGCGGCAGGTCGTGGCCGAGCCGGGCCTGAAGATCGGCGCGGTGGAGGTGCTCGACGAGGCCGAGCGCGAACTGGTGCGAGGCTTCGGTATCCCGGGTATCACGACGGCCGAGGAGACCGTCCCGGCACTGTTCGAGCGGCAGGCCGCCGCGACACCGGACGCGATCGCCGTCACCGGGGACGCGCCGGTGAGTTATCGCGAACTCAACACGGTCGCGAACCTCCTCGCGCACCGGCTGATCCAGGCCGGCGCCGGACCGGAAAAGGTGGTGGCGATCGCGCTGCCGCATTCGGCGGACCTCGTCACGGCTGTGCTCGCGACGCTCAAGGCGGGTGCCGCGTATGTCCTGGGCACGCACGCCGAGGCCTCGGTGAGCATCGGCACGGCAGAGCTGCTCGGCAAACCCGGCGGGCACGACACCGACCCGGCGCAGCCGATCGGACCGCGTCATCTCGCGTGCTTGCGCGATGACGCCGTCGCGGTCACTCACGAGGTGCTTGTCCGCGAGGTGACCCGGTTGGCCACGAGTGTCGCGGCGGGTGAACGGGTCCGGGCGGCGACGGTGCTGGAAGTCCTCGCCGCCCTGTGCGCCGGAGCCGAGGTCGATCTCTCCGATAACTCGGAGTTCGCCATCGACGCTTCCCTGGGTCACAGCCGCGCGTATGTCCTCGGTTCCGGGCTCACCCCGGCCCTGCCTGGCGTGGTGGGGGAGTTGTACGTCGCGGGCCCGGTCGCTCGTGGCCACCACGGGGACGCCGCGCTGACCGCGGGCCGGTTCGTCGCCGACCCCCGCGTCGACGGGGAGCGGATGTACCGCACCGGCGAGCTGGCCCGCTGGACCGCCGACGGCGTGCTTGAGATCGTGCGGGAGCTGGCCGAAGAAGAAACCGGGCCCACCGACAAACGCGGTCCCCGGACGAAACAGGAAGAGGTCCTTTGTGGACTCTTCGCCGCCGTGCTCGGCGTCGAGGACGTCGGCATCGACGACGACTTCTTCGGGATCGGCGGCAATTCGCTGATGGCCACCCGGCTCATCGGGCGGATCCGCAAGGAACTCGGGGTCAGCGTGTCGATCCGGTCGATCTTCCAGTACCCGACGATTGCCCGGCTCGCCGGTGAGTGGACCACCATCGCCAAGGCCAGCAGGCCACAACTGCGCAAAATGATCAAGGAGTAGAACCGGAGATGATTCCCCTTTCGTTCGCGCAGCGCAGACTGTGGTTCATCCATCGTTTCGAGGGACCGTCGGCGACTTACAACATCCCGATCGTGCTGCGGTTGCCGGGTGTGCTGGACACCGAGGCCCTGCGGACCGCGCTCGGCGACCTGGTGCGTCGGCACGAAAGCCTGCGGACGCTGTACATCGAGGACGCCGACGGCGTCCCGTACCAGCAGGTCGCGTCCGAGGAGTCGGCGAACTTGGCGCTGCCGGTCGTCGACGTCGCCGCGGATGAGGTCCAGGCCGGGATCGCCTCGGCGTCGGCGTACGCCTTCGACCTGTCGGCCGAGATCCCGGTGCGGGCGACGCTGTTCCGGTCCGCTGTGGACGAACACGTCCTCGTGCTGCTGATCCACCACATCGCCGCCGACGGCGAGTCGATCGCTCCGCTGATCCGCGACCTGTCGGAGTCCTACGCCGCCCGGCTGGAGGGCGTCGAAGCGGAGCTGCCCGAACTTCCGGTGCAGTACACGGACTACACGCTGTGGCACCGGGAGGCGCTGGGCGAGGAGTCCGATCCGGACAGTGCGATCGCCGCGCAGCTCGAGTACTGGACCGCCGAGCTGACCGGGGTTCCGCAGCAGGTGCCGCTCCCGATCGATCATCCGCGTCCGCCGGTCGCCAGCCACCGCGGGGCCATGGCGCACTACGAGATCGACCCGGAACTGGTCGCGGCGGCCGAGGAACTGGCCCGTTCGCGCGGGCTGACCCTGCCGATGATGCTGCAGTCGACGCTGGCGGTTCTGTTGCGCCAGCTCGGCGGAGGCGACGACATCACCATCGGCTCCACGATCGCGGGCCGGACCGACGAGGCCCTGATGGACCTCATCGGGTTCTTCGTCAACACCTGGGTGCTGCGCGTCGACCTGAGCGACAACCCGGTGGGCGGCGACCTGCTCGACCGCGTCGGGGAAAAGGCGCTGGCCGCCTACGACAACCAGGACGCGCCGTTCGAGCGGCTGGTGGAGATCCTCAAGCCCGAGCGCTCCACCGCGTATCACCCCGTCTTCCAGGTCATGTTCACCTGGCAGAGCGTGAACCACGTCGACGTCGACCTGCCCGGCCTCAAGGCGTCGCTGGAGACGATTCCCAGCGGCACGGCCAAGTTCGACCTCGAATTCAACTTTATCCCGCAGGCTACCGGCGGCATCCGCGGCGAGATCGAGTACGCCACCGACCTGTTCACCCACGCCACGGTGGAGGCGATCGGTGCCCGGTTCGCGCGGGTCCTGCGCGGACTGGTCACCACGCCCGGACTGCCTGTCGGGCAGATCGACGTACTCACCACCGAGGAGCGGGAGCGGCTGCTCACCGGCCTCAACGCCACGGCTGTGTCCACACCGGACACCACCGTCCCCGGTCTCGTCGAGCGTCAGGCGGCCGAGACCCCGGACGCGGTCGCGGTGGTGTTCGAGGGCACCGAGCTGACCTACCGTGAGCTGGACGACCGCGCGAGCCGGCTGGCGGAGCAGCTCGCCGCGAAGGGACTTCGCCCGGAAATCCTTGCGGGTCTGGCCGTTCCGCGCTCGGCCGAACTGGTCGTCGCGATGCTCGCGATCCTCAAGACCGGTGCGGCGTATCTGCCGATCGACCCGAAGTACCCCAGCAGCAGGCTCGACTTCGTGCTCTCCGAGGCGAAACCCGCCTTCATCCTCACCGATACCGCGACCGCGCCCGGGCTGCCGGAGACCGGCGTTCCGTTGGTGTGCCTGGACGAACTGGGTGACGAGACCGCCCGCCTGGTACCGGCGATGCCGCAGAACCTCGCCTACGTCATGTACACGTCGGGCTCGACAGGAACGCCGAAGGGAGTCGCGATCACGCACGCCGGAGTCGTCAACGGCGTCCTGCGGCTGGCCGAGGTCGTCGGCGCGAAGCCGGGTGCGCGGATGCTGGCGGGGACGTCGATCAACTTCGACGTCTCGGTGTTCGAACTCTTCACCTCGCTGTGCCATGGCGCCACCGTCGAGGTCGTCCGCGACGTCCTCGTGCTGGGCGAGCGCGACGGCTGGGCGGGCAACGTGGTCAGCACCGTCCCGTCGGTGTTCGCCGAACTGGTCGACGTCATCGCCGAGAAATCCACTGTGGACACCGTCGTGTTCGCGGGTGAGGGCCTGCCGGGCTCGCTGGTCAAGCGGGTCCGTGAGGCGATGCCCGGCGTCCGGGTGGTCAACGCCTATGGGCAGAGCGAATCCTTCTACGCCAGCACGTTCACCTTGGCGCCCGAGGACGACTGGGACGGTGCGCGCAACGCGCCGATCGGCACCCCGCTGGGGAATCTGCGGACCTACGTGCTGAGCCCGGACCTCACCCCGGTCGCTCCGGGTGTCGTGGGCGAACTCTACGTCGCGGGCGCGATCGGCCGTGGCTACCACGGCCGGCCCGGTCTGACGGCGGAGCGCTTCGTGCCGGATCCGTTCGGCCCGGACGGCGAACGCATGTACCGGACCGGCGACCTCGCCCGCTGGAACGACGGCGGACGGCTGGAGTACGCGGGCCGCGGCGACGCGCAGGTCAAGGTCCGCGGCTTCCGGATCGAGCCCGGCGAGGTCGAGGCCGCGCTGACCGCGCACCCCGGCGTCGCCCAGGCCGCCGTGATCGCGCGTGACGGCCGCGGCGCCGCCAAACAGCTGGTCGGCTACATCGTCCCCGCTTTCACCGGCGACGCGGGCAACGCCGACTTCCGTGCCGGTGTCGAGATGGCGGACCTGCGCAAGTTCGCCTCGCAGCGGCTTCCGGAGTTCATGGTCCCGTCGGCGTTCGTGCTGCTGGACCGGCTTCCGCTGGCACCCAACGGGAAACTCGACCGCAAGGCGCTCCCGGAGCCGGAGTTCACCGGCGGCGAGTACCGTGCGCCGTCGACCGAGGAGGAGAAGACCATCGCGGCGGTCTACGCCGAGGTGCTCGGCCTCGACCGCGTCGGCGCCGACGACGACTTCTTCGCCATCGGCGGGGACAGCATCCGCTCGATCCAGGTGGTGACCCGTGCCCGGGCGCGCGGGATCGACGTTTCCCCTCGCGAGATCTTCGAATGCCGCACGGCCGCCCGGCTCGCCGAAGTCGCGCTGGAGAACGAGCAGGCCGGTGCGAGCGCCGTCCTGGAGGAGTTCGAGGGCGGTGGCGTCGGCAGGCTTCCCTTGCTGCCCATCGCGAAGTACATGACGGAAATGGGCGGCGGGTTCGACCGGTTCGCGATGTCCGTATGGCTGGACCTTCCCGCGGGGATCGACGAGGCCGGGCTGCACGCCACGATCGCCGCCGTGCTCGACCGGCACGACATGCTGCGCTCGCAGCTGGTCAAGAACGGCGAATGGGCGATCGAAGTCTTCCCCCGGGGCTCGGTCGACGTCGCGCCTTTGGTCCACCGAGTCGAGCACGACGGCGAGTGGGACGACGCCTGGCGTGAGCGGGCCACCGCCGAACTGAACACGGCCGCCGGACGGCTCGACCCGGTCGGCGGCGTGATGGCGCGGTTCGTCTGGTTCGACAAGGCCGAGGGCGGCCGGCTCGCCGTCGCCCTGCACCACCTCGTGGTCGACGGCGTTTCCTGGCGCATCCTCATCCCCGACTTCGCGGCCGCTTGGGGAGCCGTCCGCGAGGGCCGGGCAGCCGAACTGCCCGAGGTCACGACGTCGGCACGGCGCTGGACGCACGCGCTCATCGACGAAGCCGCCGAGCGGGTCACGGAAATGGACCTCTGGCGGTCCGTCGTGGACGGTCCGGACCCGGTGCTGGGCTCGCGTCCGCTCGACCCCGCCGTGGACCTGCTGTCCACTGTGGAGCACGTCCGCGTCGAGCTTCCGGCGCCGGTGACCGACGCGCTGCTGACGTCCGTACCCGCCGCCTACCGCGGTGGCGTCAACGACGGGCTGCTCGCCACCCTGGCGATGGCGGTCGCACGATGGCGTGCCCGGCGAGGCGTGACCGAGTCCTCGACCCTGATCCGCCTCGAAGGCCACGGCCGTGAAGAGGAGATCGTGCCCGGCGCCGACCTTTCCCGCACGGTCGGCTGGTTCACCAGCATGTTCCCGGTCCGGCTCGACGTTGGAGGCACCGCAGGCATCGCGGCGTCTGTCGGCTCGGTGGTCAAAGCCGTCAAGGAACAGCTGCTCGCCGTCCCGGACAAGGGAATGGGCTACGGGCTCCTGCGCTACCTGAACGCGGAGACGGGTGCCGAGCTGGCCGGGCACGCGACCGGGCAGATCGGGTTCAACTACCTCGGCCGGTTCTCCGAGGCTGACATGCCGGAGGAACTGCGAGGGCTGGGCTGGACCCAGGCGCCGGACACCGCCGAGCTGGAAGCCGACCTCGACGCCGACATGCCCGCTCTGTCCACTTTGGATGTCCAGGCGATGGTCACCGGTGACCGGCTCGTCGCCTCGTTCGGGTTCCCCGCCGCGCTGTTCTCCCGTGAGGACGTCGAGGAGCTGGCCGGTCTCTGGACGGCGGCGCTCGAGGATCTGGCACGGCACGTCGCCGAGCCGAGTGCCGGTGGGCTGACGCCGTCGGACGTGCCGCTGGTTTCGGTGACCCAGAACGACATCGAGAAGTGGGAGTGCGAGTATCCCGGCCTGGCCGACATCTGGCCGCTGACCGCGCTGCAGTCCGGCCTGCTGTTCCACACCATGCTGGTCGACTCCTCGTTCGACGCCTACCAGATGCAGCTGGCGATGCACCTGTCCGGCGAAGTCGACGCCGACCGGATGCGGGCGGCCGGCCAGGCGATGCTGGACCGGTACCCGAACCTGCGGACCGCGTTCGTCGACAACGCAGCCGGTGAACAGGTGCAGCTCGTCGTCGAGGGCGTCGAGCTGCCGTGGCGCGAGATCGATCTGCGCGGCCTCGGCGAGACCGAACGCGACGAAGCCTTCGAGCGGTTCCTCATCGAGGATCACAGCGAGCACTTCGAGGTCACACGGCCGCCGATGCTGCGTCTTTCGCTGCTGCGGATGGCGGACGACCGCTCGGAACTCGTGCTCACCGCGAACCACGTCCTCTTCGACGGCTGGTCGCTGCCCCTGCTCATGCAGGACCTTCTGCGGCTCTACGCCTACCGGGGCGACACCGCCGCGCTGCCGAGAGTGCGCGGCTACAAGGACTTCCTGAACTGGCTGGCCAAGCAGGACCGCGACGAGTCGGTCCGGTTGTGGAGCGCCGAGTTCGACGGTGTCGAGGAGCCGACGATCCTGGTGCCGGATGCACTGTCCGAAAAGGACAGCACCGGCGTGGACCAGGTCGAGGTCGAACTGCCCGGCGCCGAAATGCGGGAGCTGACCCGGCGCGCGGCCGAACTCGGCGTCACCGTCAACACCCTCGTCCAGGGTGCCTGGGGTGTCCTGCTGGGACAGCTGACCTCGCGCCAGGACGTGGTCTTCGGTGCCACGGTGTCCGGCCGTCCGCCCGCACTGTCCGGTGTGGACTCGATGGTCGGCATGTTCATCAACACGCTGCCCGTCCGGGTGCGGTACTCGCAGGGTGACACGCTCGCCGAGGTACTCACGGCACTGCAGAACCGCCAGGGCGCGTTGCTGGACCAGCACCACTTCAGCCTGAGCGAGATCCAGCGGGCCGTGGGGCTGACCAACCTGTTCGACACGCTCGTGGTCTTCGAGTCGTACCCGGTCGACCAGGCCGGGCTGAACGACGCGCACGAGAGCGCCGGACTGGAGATCACCGGGATCCGGCCGTTCTCGGCCACGCACTACCCGGTGACCGTGATGGCCGACGCCGACCCGCATCTGCGGCTGAACCTGGTCTACCAGCGCAACGTGCTCGATCCCGAGGCCGTCGCGCTGCTCGCGGCCCGGTTCGGCCGGGTGCTGCGGCAGCTGGTCACCGATCCGCACGTGAAGATGGGTTCGGTCGAGGTCATCGACGCCGTCGAGCGCGAACGGCTGCTGCGGGCGTTCAACGACACCGCCGAGCCGACACCCGAAATCACGCTCCCTGCGCTGTTCGAGCACCAGGCGGCCGAGACCCCGGACGCGGTCGCCGTGGTCTTCGAGGACCAGGAGCTGACCTACCGCGAACTGAACGCTCGGGCGAACCGCCTGGCCCGCACCCTGGTCGGGCGCGGGGCCGGACCGGAGACCGTGGTCGGGCTGTCCCTGCCACGCTCGGCGGACCTGGTGGTGGCGCTGCTCGGGGTCCTGAAGTCGGGGGCGGCGTACCTGCCGATCGACCCGAAGTATCCCAGCCACCGGCTGGACTTCATCCTCTCCGAGTCGCGGCCGCACCTGATCCTCACCGACGCCGAGACCGTGAAGGTGCTGCCGGGCAACGAGATCCCCACGCTGTACTTCGGGGACGCACTCGACGGGACGGACGGCAACCTCACCGACGCGGACCGGCTCGCGCCGCTGCACCCGCAGGATCTGGCGTATCTGATCTACACCTCCGGCTCGACCGGACAGCCGAAGGGCGTCGCGATCACGCATCGCAACGTGGTCAACGGCGTCCTGCGGCTGGCTCCGGTCGTCGGCGCCGAGGCGGGATCGCGGACGCTGGCGGGGACGTCGATCAACTTCGACGTCTCGGTGTTCGAACTGTTCACCACTCTCTGCACCGGCGGCAGCGTCGAGGTCGTCCGCGACGTCCTCGTGCTCGGCGAACGCGGCGGCTGGACCGGCGGCCTGATCAGCACGGTCCCGTCCGCCTTCGCCGAACTGCTCGACCAGGTGGCGGGCAAGGTCACCGCGGACACGGTGGTCTTCGCCGGCGAGGCGCTGCCCGCGACGCTGGTGCGCCAGGTTCGCGAGGCGATCCCGGACGTCCGCGTCGTCAACGCCTACGGGCAGAGCGAATCGTTCTACGCCAGCACGTTCACCGCGTCCGACGAGTGGACGGGTACCGGTGGCGCGCCGATCGGGACGCCGCTGGGCAATATGCGGGCCTATGTCCTCGGCCCGGGCCTCAACCCCGTTCCCCAGGGAGTGGTGGGCGAACTGTACGTGGCGGGCGGTGTCGGCCGCGGCTACTTCGGCCGCACCGGCCTGACCGCGGAGCGCTTCGTCGCCGATCCGTTCGGTCCTCTCGGCGAGAGGATGTACCGCACCGGTGACCTGGCCCGGTGGACCGCCGACGGCGTGCTGGAGTACGCCGGCCGCGGCGACGTCCAGGTGAAGGTGCGCGGGTTCCGGATCGAGCCGGGTGAGGTCGAGGCCGCGCTGGCCGCGCACCCGGACGTCGCCCAGGCCGTCGTCATCGCCCGTGACGGCAACGGGACCCAGCGTCTCATCGGATACGTGGTCGGGGACGTGGACGTCGACGCCCTGCGTGCGTTCGTCGTGGACCGGCTGCCGGAGTTCATGGTCCCGTCGGCGTTCGTCGTCCTCGACCGGATCCCGTTGATGCTCAACGGGAAGCTCGACCGGGCCGCGCTGCCGGAGCCGGAGTTCGGTACCGGTGCCTATCGTGCGCCCCGGACGGCCACCGAAGAGACGTTGGCCGGGCTGTACGCCGAGGTCCTCGGGCTCGACCGGGTCGGGATCGACGACGACTTCTTCGCGCTCGGTGGGCATTCCTTGGTCGCGACCCGGCTGATCAGCCGGATCCGCACCGAACTGGCCGTCGAGATCCCGATCCGGATCGTGTTCGAGAGCCCGACCGTCGCCGCGCTGGGCAGGCACCTTTCCGCCGACGTCCACGTGCGGCCACCGTTGCTGCGCGCGGAAGACCGTCCGGAACGGCTTCCGCTTTCCTACGCCCAGCGGCGGATGTGGTTCATCCACAAGTTCGACGGCCCGTCGTCCACCTACAACATCCCGCTGGCCCTGCGGCTGACGGGTGAGCTGGACGCGGACGCCTTGGCGGAATCCCTGCGCGATGTCGTGGCCCGCCACGAAAGCCTGCGCACGGTCTTCGCCGAGGACGCCGAGGGTGTTCCGTACCAGCGGGTCCTGCCGGTCGGCGAGGCCCGGGTGGACGTCCCGCTCGTCGAAGTCGCACCGTCCAAATTAGACGAAGCAGTCGCCGAAGCGGTCGACTACCCGTTCGTGCTCGCCACCGACGTGCCCCTGCGGCCGAGGCTGATCCGGTTCGGCGAGGACGAGTACGTGCTGGTCTTGGTGCTGCACCATATCGCCGGTGACGGCGAGTCGCTGGCGCCGCTGGCCCGGGACCTCGCGACGGCGTACTCGGCCCGGCTGCGGGGCGAGGCGCCAGGTTGGGAAGAGCTGCCGGTCCAGTACGCCGACTACACCCTGTGGCAGCGCGAACTGCTCGGCGACGAGTCCGAAGAGGACAGCCTGCTGAACGCGCAGTCCGAGTACTGGCGCAAGGAGCTGGCCGGGGTCCCGCAGCCGCTGCAACTGCCGACCGACCGCCCGCGCCCGCCCAAGGCCAGCTATCAGGGTGACATGGTGAGCTTCACCATCGAGCCGGAACTGCTGGCAGCGGTGGAAAGGCTCGCCCGCGACCGCGACGTCACGGTGTCGATGGTCCTGCAGTCCGTGCTGGCGGTGCTCCTGCACCAGCTGGGCGGCGGGGGCGACATCACCATCGGCGCGCCGATCGCCGGCCGGACCGACGAGGCGCTGACCGACCAGATCGGTTTCTTCGTCAACACGTGGGTGCTGCGGGCCGAACTCGACGGAAACCCCGAGTTCGCCCGGCTGCTCGACGGCGTACGGGACAAGTCCCTTGCCGCGTACGAGAACCAGGACGCGCCGTTCGAGCGGTTGGTGGAAGTGCTCAACCCCGACCGCTCCGCCGCGTATCACCCGCTGTTCCAGGTGATGTTCGCCTGGCAGAACTACGCGGGGTCGGAGTTCGAGCTGCCGGGGCTGAAGGTCGGCATCGAACGGGCGCTGACCGGCACCTCGAAGTTCGACCTGTTCTTCAACCTCGCCGAGGTCACCGGGGCGGACGGCCGTGAGGTGGAGGGCGACATCGAGTTCGCCTTCGACCTGTTCGACCGCGAGACGATCGAGGTCATGGCCGACCGGTACCTCAAGGTGCTGCGTCGGATCGTCGCCGAGCCTGAGGTCCGCGTCGGCGCGATCGACGTCCTCGACGCCGGCGAGCGCACCCACTTGCTCGACGCGCTCAACGACACCTTTGAGCCCACGCCCGAGCTGACCATCCCCGGTCTGTTCGAGCGACAGGCCGAGGCGACGCCGGACGCGGTCGCGGTGGTGTTCGAGGACCGGGAGCTGACCTACGCGGACCTGAACGCCCGGGCCAACCGGCTCGCCCGCGAACTGGTCCGCCGTGGCGCCGGACCGGAAGCAGTGGTCGGGCTTTCCCTGCCCCGTGACGAGGATCTGGTCGTCGGCCTGCTCGGCGTGCTCAAGTCGGGCGCGGCGTACCTGCCGATCGACCCGCGCTACCCGAGCGCACGGCTGGGCCACGTCCTGAGCGACGCCCGGCCGGAGCTGATGCTCACCGACGCCGAGACGGTGAAGGTGGTGCCGGAGAACGACATCCCGCGGCTCCTGCTCGACGAACTGGACCTCACATCCGGGGACGCCTCGAACCTCACCGGCGACCTGCGGCCGGAGAACCTGGCGTACCTGATCTACACCTCCGGCTCCACCGGTACACCCAAGGGCGTCGCGATCACGCACCACAACGTCGTCAACGGGGTGCTGCGGCTGGCGGAAGCGGTCGGCCTGGTGCCGGGTTCGCGGACGCTGGCGGGGACGTCGATCAACTTCGACGTCTCGGTGTTCGAGATCTTCACCTCGCTGTGCGCGGGCAACAGCGTCGAGATCGTCCGCGACGTCCTCGTGGCGGGCGAACGCGGCGGCTGGTCCGGCGGCCTGATCAGCACGGTCCCGTCGGTGTTCTCCGAACTGCTGGACCAGGTTTCCGGCGGGATCTCCGCCGGCACCGTGGTCTTCGCCGGTGAGGGCCTGTCGGCGTCGCTGGTCGCCAAGGTGCGCGAGGCGATCCCGGATGCCCGGGTCGTCAACGCCTACGGGCAGAGCGAAACCTTCTACGCCACCACGTTCGGCCTGCCCGCTTCGGCGGAGCCGGCGGCGACCGGTCCTGCCCCGATCGGTGCTCCGATCGGGAACATGCGGACCTACGTCCTCGGCCCGGGTCTGCTCCCGGTGCCGCCGGGCGTCGCCGGTGAGCTTTACGTCGGCGGTGTCGTCGGCCGGGGCTACTTCGGGCGCACGGACATGACGGCGGAGCGGTTCGTCGCCGACCCGTTCGGCCGTTCCGGCGACCGGATGTACCGCACCGGCGACCTCGCCCGGTGGACCGCCGACGGCGTGCTGGAGTACGTCGGCCGCGGTGACGCGCAG
This sequence comes from Amycolatopsis sp. lyj-112, assembly GCF_046549055.1. Taxonomy (NCBI): domain Bacteria; kingdom Bacillati; phylum Actinomycetota; class Actinomycetes; order Pseudonocardiales; family Pseudonocardiaceae; genus Amycolatopsis; species Amycolatopsis sp. lyj-112. The sequence goes on from NZ_JAJPWS010000015.1 coordinate 74,980, forward strand.
GTCAAGGTGCGCGGGTTCCGCATCGAACCGGCCGAGATCGAGGCCGCGATGACCGCGCACCCGGGCGTCGCCCAGGCGGTGGCGGTGGTGCGCGAGGGGCGGGGTTCCGGTGGCAAGCAACTGGTCGGGTACGTCGTCCCGACCGGGGCGGAGAGCGAAGGGGTCGGGAACGTCGACGACATCGGCGACCTCGACTTCGACATGAACGCGGGGGTGGACATCCGGGAACTGCGGCGGTTCGTCGCGGCGAAGCTGCCGGAGTTCATGGTGCCGTCGGTGTTCGTCATCCTCGACAGGCTTCCCCTGAGCCCCAACGGGAAGCTCGACCGCAAGGCGCTGCCCGAGCCGGAGTTCACCGGTGGCGAGTACCGTGCGCCGGTCACACCGGAGGAGAAGATCCTCGCCGCGGTGTACGCCGAGGTCCTGGGCCTCGACCGCGTCGGCGTCGATGACGACTTCTTCGCCGTGGGCGGGGACAGTATCCGTTCGATCCAGGTGGTCACCCGCGCCAGGGCGCAGGGTGTCGAGGTCAGCCCGCGGGAGATCTTCGAGTACCGCAACGTCGCCGAGCTGGCCGAGATCGCGGTGGCGAAACGGCTTTCGGGCGCGGGACCGGTGCTGGAGGAGTTCGAGGGCGGCGGTTCCGGCGTGCTCCCGCTGCTGCCGGTCGCGAAGTACATGCTGGAATTGGGCGGCTCGTTCGACCGGTTCTCCATGTCGGCGACCGTCGAGCTGCCGGTGGGCATCGACCTGGACGGTCTGGCGAAGACGCTGAACGCGGTCCTCGACCGGCACGACCTCCTGCGGTCGCGCCTGATCCTCGACGGTGACGGCGCGATCGAGGTCACGCCGCCCGGTTCGGTTGACGCCGCGAGCCTCGTCCACCGCGTCGAATGTGACGGTGACTGGGCTTCGGAGGCTTGGCAGGGCTTGGCTTCGGCCGAGTTGAACGCGGCGACGGCACTGCTGGAGCCGGCGGCGGGCGTGATGACACGGTTCGTCTGGTTCGACGGCGGACCCGACGTCTCGGGACGGCTTTCCGTCGTGCTGCACCACCTCGTCGTCGACGGTGTGTCGTGGCGGATAATCCTGCCCGACCTCGCGGCGGCGTGGGAAAGCGTCCGGGACGGCAAGACGCCGGAACTCCCGGCCGTGGCGACGTCGGTCCGCCGGTGGACGCACGCCCTTCTCGACGAGGCGTCGTCTCCGGATCGGGTGGCGGAACTGGCGCTGTGGGAGTCCGTTGTGGACGGTCCCGACCCGGTGCTCGGCTCGCGGCCGCTCGATCCGGCCGTCGACGTCCTGTCCACTGTGGAGCGGCTCAGCGTCAAACTGCCGCCCGCGGTCACCGACGCGTTGCTCACCACGGTTCCGGCCGCGTTCCACGGCGGCGTCAACGACGGCCTGCTCGCCGGGCTCGCGATGGCGCTGGCGAAGTGGCGCGCCGGCCGGGGAGTGGACGAGTCCTCGGCACTGATCCGGCTCGAAGGGCACGGACGCGAGGAAGAGATCATCCCCGGCGCCGATCTGTCCAGCACTCTGGGCTGGTTCACCAGCATGTTCCCCGTCCGCCTCGACCTCGGCGGGTTCGATCTCGACGAGGCGTTCGCGGCCGGCCCGGCCGCGGGCGAGATCATCAAGGCGGTCAAGGAACAACTGCTGCGGGCCCCCGACAAGGGCATGGGCTTCGGGTTGCTGCGCTACCTCAACCCGGAGACGTCGGCGGAGCTGGCTCCGCACCCGACCGGGCAGATCGGTTTCAACTACCTCGGCCGGTTCTCCACCGCAGACATGCCCGAGGCGTTGCGCGGGCTGGGCTGGACCCAGGCGCCGGAGCTGTCCGAACTGGCCGCCGACCTCGACGACGACATGCCGGCGATGTCGACGGTGGAGATCAACGCCGTCGTCATCGACACCGAACTCGGCGCCCAGCTGGACGCGCTGTTCGGGTTCCCCTCCGGGGTGCTCTCCGCGAGTGAGGTCCGGGAACTCGCGGACCTGTGGTGCGAGGCGCTGACCGCGCTGGCCCGGCACGCGGCCGGACCCGGTGCCGGTGGCCGGACGCCGTCGGACCTGCCGCTGGTTTCGGTCACCCAGGCCGATATCGACGGCTGGGAGGCGAGGTATCCGGTGGTGGCCGACGTCTGGCCGCTGACAGCGCTGCAATCGGGGCTGCTGTTCCAGTCCATGGTGGACGAAACCGGGAACGACGCCTACCAGATGCAGCTCGCGTTCCACGTGAGCGGACTCGTCGACCCGGAACGTATGCGCGCCGCCGGGCGGGCGCTGCTCGCCCGCCACGCGAATCTGCGGGTGGTGTTCGTGCCGAACGCCGACGGCGAGCGGGTGCAGGTGGTGCTCGACGGCGTCGACATTCCGTGGAAGGAGATCGACCTGCGCGGCCTGCCCGAGACGGAGCGGGAAGCGGCGTTCGAGCGCTTCCTCGCCGAGGACCAGGCGACCAGGTTCGATCCGGAGACGCCGCCGCTGCTGCGGATGACGTTGCTGCGCATGGACACCGAGCGGTTCGAACTGGTCTTCACCGCGCACCACGTGCTGTTCGACGGCTGGTCGCTGCCGGTGCTGATGCAGGACATCATCCGCCTCTACGGGGCGGCCGGGGACGGCTCGGTGCTGCCCAGGATCCGCGGCTACCGCGAGTTCATGGTGTGGCTGTCCGAACAGGACCGTGCCGAGGCGCTGCGGGCGTGGGGGGCGGAACTCGACGGTGTCGACGAACCGACGTTGATCGGCACGACCTTCTCCGCCGACGCCGATGCCGACGCTTCGGGGATCGGCCAGGTCGAGGCGACCCTGCCGGTGCCGGAGTCCCGCGAGCTGAACCGGCGGGCGTCCGAACTCGGTATCACGGTGAACACGCTGGTGCAGGGAGCCTGGGCGCTTCTGCTCGGGCAGCTGACCGGCCGGTCGGACGTCGTGTTCGGCGCGACCGTCTCCGGGCGGCCGCCGGAGCTGACCGGTGTCGACTCGATGGTGGGGCTGTTCATCAACACCCTGCCGGTGCGCGTCGAATGCGGTCCGGCGGACACGGTGGCCGAGATGCTGACGCGGCTTCAGAAGCGGCAGGCCAAACTGCTCGACCACCACCACTTCGGGCTGACCGAGATCCAGCGGCCCACCGGGCTGAAGACGTTGTTCGACACCCTGGTGGTGTTCGAGTCCTACCCGGTCGACCGCGAGGGGATGGCGAACGCGTTCTCCTCGGCGGGGATCGCCTTCACCGGCATCCGCCCGTTCTCGGGCACGCACTACCCGGTGACCGTGATGGCCGACGCCGATCCATACCTGCGGCTTTCCCTGCAGTATCAGCAGAACGTGATCGGCCGAGCGGCCGCCGAACGGATGGGGGCCGCGCTGGAACGGATCCTCCGCCAGCTGGCCACCGATCCGCACGTGCCGGTCGGTTCGCTGCGGGTGCTGGACCTGCCCGTGCCCGAAGCGGGCGGCGAGCCCGCCGCCGGCCGCGACCTGACCGTCCCGGAACTGGTCGAGCAGCAGGTGGCCGCGACGCCGGACGCGCTCGCGGTGGTGTGCGGAGCCGAGGAGCTGACGTACCGGCGACTGGACACGCGGGCGAACCGCCTGGCGCACCGCTTGATCGCGTTCGGCGCCGGTCCGGAGGCCGTGGTCGGGCTCGCGCTGCCGCGGTCGGCCGAGCTGGTGGTCGCGATGCTCGCGATCCTCAAGACCGGTGCGGCGTACCTGCCGATCGACCCGAAGTACCCCAGCAGCCGGCTGGACCACGTGCTTTCCGAGGCGCGGCCGGTACTGGTGCTGACCGACAGCGAGACCGAGGGCGTCCTGCCCGAGTCTTCGGGTCGGCTCGTGCGGCTGGACGGGCTCGACCTCGACGACCCGGGCGGCGACGTCGAACCGGCGGTCGGGTTGCGGCCGGAGAACCTGGCGTACGTCATGTACACCTCCGGGTCGACGGGGACGCCGAAGGGTGTCGCGATCACCCACGGCACGGTGGTCAACGGCGTGCTGCGGCTGGCGTCGGAAGTGGGCGCGAGGCGGGGTTCCCGGATACTCGCGGGGACGTCGATCAACTTCGACGTCTCGGTGTTCGAGATCTTCACCGCGCTGACCCACGGAGCCGCGATCGAGATCGTCCGCGACGTCCTGGAACTGGGCGAACGCGGAGACTGGTCGGGCAGTGTGCTCTCCACGGTCCCGTCGGTCTTCGCCGAACTGGTCGACGACCTCGCCGGGAAGACCACTGTGGACACTCTGGTGTTCGCGGGCGAAGGGTTGTCCTCAGGCCTGGTGAGCCGTGTCCGGGAGGCCTTCCCGGACACACGGATCATCAACGCCTATGGGCAGACGGAGTCCTTCTACGCCACCACGTACACCGTTTCGGGGGATGTCGCCGGCGGTGCGCCGATCGGCACCTCGCTGGGCGGTATGCGGACCTACGTCCTCGGCCCGGGCCTGCTGCCGGTTCCGCAGGGTGTCGTGGGCGAGTTGTACGTCGGTGGAGCGGTCGGCCGCGGCTACCACGGCCGCGGCGGACTCACCGCCGAGCGTTTCGTGGCGGACCCCTTCAGCGCGGGGGAGCGGATGTATCGCACCGGCGATCTCGCGCGGTGGAACGCCGACGGCGTGCTCGAGTACGTGGGGCGCGGGGACTCGCAGGTCAAGATCCGCGGGTTCCGGATCGAACCGGGGGAGGTCGAGGCCGCGCTGACCGCGCACCCCGGCGTGGCCCAGGCTGCCGTCGTCGCACTGGGCGCGTCCACCAAACGGCTCGTGGGCTACGTGGTGGGCGACGTCGAAGTGCGGGAACTGCGCGCGTTCGCCGCCGCCCGGCTGCCGGAGTTCATGGTGCCGTCAGCGCTGCTCGTGCTGGACCGGTTGCCGTTGACCCCCAACGGGAAACTGGACCGGAAGGCGTTGCCGGAGCCGGACTTCGCCGGCGAGGCGTACCGCCCGCCCCGGACGGCGCAGGAGGAGACACTGACCCGCCTGTTCTCCGAAATCCTGGAGATCGACCGGATCGGGGTGGACGACAACTTCTTCGCCCTGGGCGGGCATTCCCTGCTCGCCACCCGGCTGATCAGCCGGATCAAGGCGGAACTGGGGATCGAAATCCCGATCCGCGCGGTGTTCCAGGCGGCGACCGTCGCGCAACTGGCCGCGCATCTCTCCTCGGGCGGGGATTCCGCCGACTTCGCGGATCCCCATGCCGTCGTGCTCTCGATCAAGGACGGCGGGGAGAAGGAACCGCTGTGGGGGATCCATCCGGGTCTCGGCCTTTCCTGGCCTTACCTCGGATTCGCCCCGTACCTCCCGGCGGACCGCCCGTTCTACGCACTGCAATCGCGGGGCTATGACGAATCGGCGGTGAACCCCGAATCGCTGGAAATGATGGTCGAGGACTATCTGGAACAGATTCTCGCGGTTCAGCCCGAGGGCCCGTTCCACTTGATCGGGTACTCCTTCGGCGGCACCGCGGCGCACGCCATCGCCGCGGAACTGCAGGCACGAGGCCATGAAGTGGCGCTGCTCGCCTTGCTCGACGCGGTGCCGAGCAGTTACTTCGCCCAGGGCGAAGTGCTCAGCGTCGACGAAGTACGGAACCTGCTCGGCGACTACATCGGCAGCCTCGTCGGTGCCGACGAATACGAACACCTGCTCCAGACCTCGGCCACGGTACTGGTCGACCACATGACTTTGTTGCGCGAGTTCACTTCACCGGTTTATCGTGGAGATGCCTTGTTCTTCAACGCGACAAAGAACGAGGACGACTCCTACGTCGGGCTCTGGGGTCCGCATATCACCGGTGACGTAGAGGAATACGACGTCCACGTCGAACACTACGACATGTGCTCGTCCGATTCCGCTGCGCAGATCAGCAAGGCCATCAACGCAAAGCTAGTGTCCTGAGTTGGGAATGCGGTGTATATATCGGTGGGCCGCCGAGATATGCGCCTGATTTCCAGCTCGGGACACTGACCGTTAGCGCAGCACGTGTTGAATGTCATTCGACGGGAGATCAGTTTCATGGAAGCTCGTGAGCGAGAACTATACGACGTCGTGGGCATAGGGTTCGGTCCGTCCAACCTGTCGCTCGCCATCGCGCTGGAGGAGCACTACGGCACCGACAAGGAGAATTCCCTCAGCGCCGCCTTCTTCGAGAAGCAGGCATCGCTCGGCTGGCACCGCAACATGCTGCTGCCCGAGGCGAAGATGCAGATCTCCTTCCTGAAAGATCTGGCGACGTTCCGGAACCCGGTGTCCCGCTTCAGTTTCATCTCGTACCTGCACTCGGCGGGCCGGCTGGCGCACTTCGTCAACAACCAGGACTTCTTCCCGACCCGGCAGGAGTTCCACGACTACCTGGAATGGGCGGAGCAGCGGGTTTCCGACCGCGTCCAGTACAGCACCGAGGTCCGCTCGATCCGGCTTCCCGAGGCGGCCGGCGGGGGAATCGTCGACAGCGTCCAGCTCGAAATCGGCGACACCGACGGCGGCACGAAACTGGTCGACGCGCGCAACGTCGTCATCTCGACCGGGCTGGTGCCCAAGATGCCGGTGGGCATCGACCGCAGCGAAAGCGTCTGGCACAGCTCGGAATTCCTCGAGCGGTTCCGCGGCTGGAACCACGGCGAGCAGAAGCGGGTGGCCGTCGTCGGCGGCGGCCAGAGTGCCGCCGAGATCGTCCGGTTCATCTACGACACCGTTCCGGACGCCGAGATCTCGGTGATCCTCTCGGCCTACGGATACTCGATCGCGGACGACACACCGTTCGCGAACCGGATCTTCGACGCCGCCGCCGTCGACGACTACTACCACGGCACGGACCGTTCGCGGGCCGCGTTCTGGAAGCACCACCGCAACACCAACTACGGCGTGGCCGACGACGAGGTCATCCGCGACCTCTTCCGCCGCGTGTACCAGGACGAGGTCCACAAGACGCCGCGGCTGAACTTCGTCAACCTGTCGCGGGTGGACCGCGTCAAGCAGATCGGGAACGACACCAGGGTCACCGTGAACTCCCTCATGACGGAGGACTCCTACGACATCGACGTCGACGTCCTGATCTGTTCCACCGGCTACGAGTCCATGGAGCCGACCGAGATCCTCGGCGACCTGGAGCCCTACTGCGTCCGTGACGACGAGGGCAGGTTCCGCGTAGAGCGGGATTACCGGCTCGTTACCACGCCTGAACTCCAGTGCGGTATCTACCTTCAGGGCGGCACGGAGCACACGCACGGCCTCGCTTCGTCGCTGCTGTCCAACATCGCCGTCCGCAGCGGCGAGATCGCCGATTCGATCGCGGACCGGCGCCAGGCCAAGCTGGCCGGCTGACCGGCCACCGACAGGGGAGTTGAACCGATCATGAGCACCAACCCGTTCGACGACGACAACGGCCGTTTCTACGTGCTGGTGAACGACGAGGACCAGCACTCGCTATGGCCGACCTTCACCGAGGTGCCCGCCGGCTGGCGGGTCGTCTTCGGTGAGGACGGCCGCCAGGAGTGCCTGGCCTACGTCGAGGAGAACTGGACCGACATGCGGCCCAGGAGCCTGCGGGAGGCCATGGCGGCCGACGGGGCTTGAGACCACGGCGAACCGCTCGCGGGATGCGGCGTCTCACACGGTTCCGCCGTGCGGAGGCGCCGCTTTTCTCTTGCTGCCAACCCTTGCGCGATCGGGTGCGCGTTCCGGCGTCAGTGCGGCGTTAGCGTGAAGCCATCGGCCCGGCGTTAACTAGGTGTCACGAGTTCCGGGGGCCGAACGGGTTTCCTTTCCACACAAGGGATCCGACCCACCCCAGAGCGAGTCGACAGTATGGGGGTTGGATTTGCATGAGTATCACACAAGAGGTGGAAGTCCCGGCCGGTGTCACCGCTCCTCCGCCGCTGCCGGTGCCGCGGTTGGGCAGGCTGCCCGGCGAGCAGGTGCTGATGAGCGGCGTGGGGCTGCGGATCTCGCACGATCTCAGCTTCGAGGACTGGGAGAAGGCGGGCCGCCAGCTCTCCGGGATCGTCGATTCTTCGTCGTGGTGGCTCGGTGACTGGCTCGTCTACGGCAAGAAGAACTTCTCGGACCGCTATGTGCGGGCGATCCGCGCGGCCGGGCTGCAATACCAGACGCTGCGCAACTACGCCTGGGTCTCCCGGCGGTTCGACCTGACGCGCCGCCGGTCGCGGCTGAGCTTCCAGCACCACGCCGAGGTCGCTTCGCTGCCGACCGAGGAGCAGGACTGGTGGCTGGACCGCGCCGAACAGGCGACCTGGACGACCAAGCAGCTCAGGACGCAGATCCGGGCCGTGCGCGTCGATGCCGCGGGCGGGGAGATCACCGCCAGGGAGCAGGCCGCGATGATCCCGCGTATCGAGGTGCCGAACCGGCGGCTGGTGTGGTGGCGCAAGGCCGCCGACCAGTCCGGCTTCGACTTCGACCGCTGGGTGCTCGCCACCCTCGACCGGGCCGCCGAGCAGGCACTCCACGAGGAGACCGAGTCCGAGGTCCCGGCGGCGCTGGAGGCCTGAGGAAAGCCACAAAGAAGTCGTTCCCGGCCGCCGGCCTCGAACGACGATAGGAGAAAAGCGCGTGAGGGCCACCCTCAGGGACTCAGAGTCCCTGAGGGTGGCCCTCACGCGCTTTCCGGCGAGATGGTCAGGAGCGCAGTTCCAGGGTGCAGCACTTCACGCTGCCACCGGCCTTGAGCAGTTCACCCAGTTCGATCCCGATCGGCAGGTAGCCGCGTTCCCGCAACTGCGCGGCGAGCCCGACGGCGCGGGTCGGCAGCATGACGTGCAGGCCGTCCGAGAGCGCGTTGAGCCCGAACACCTCGGCGTCGGCCTCGTCGGCGAGGATCGCGTCGGGGAAGCGGTCGGCGAGCAGCGCCTGGCTCGCGAACGAGAACGCCTCCGGGTAGTACATGACCTCGTTCCCGTTGAGCACGGCCAGCGCGGTGTCGAGGTGGTAGAAGCGCGGGTCGACCAGTTCCAGGCTCAGCACCGGACGGCCGAAGAACTCGCGGACCTCGTCGTGGGAACGCGGGTCGGTGCGGAATCCGCTGGCCGCGAGGATCTCCCCGCCGGCGAGGAGGAAATCGCCCTCGCCTTCGTTGACGTATTCCGCCTGGCGGACCTCGTCCCAGCCGCCGAAGCTGAACCAGTCGAGGTACGCCTCGGCCTCGTCGGCCCGTTGCCGGTGCCGGAACTTCGCCACCAGCACCTTGCCGTCGATCACGATCGCGCCGTTGGCGGAGAACACCATGTCCGGCAGGCCCGGGACCGGCTCGACGAGTTCGACCTCGTGGCCCAGCGCGACGAACAGGTCGTGCAGCCGCTTCCACTGGTCGAGCCCGACGTCCGGCGACGTCTCCTTGCCGGGGTCCATCCACGGGTTGATCGAATAGGTCACGTCGAAGTAGGCCGGGCGGCACATCAGCAGGTGCCTCGTCTTCGCCGACTTGAAGGTCCTCAGTCCCCGGTCCTCGATTGTCTGCGTCACATTTTCCCCTTTGTCGAAAAGAAAGGATGCCGGAAACGGTGCGTGCCACGCGAAAACCGGCGTTAGAATCATCGGGGCGCATTCACCCGCCTTTGACGCTAACACGCACCGGATCGATTTCCCGGTCGTCTCGCCGACGGGACAGTGCACGCGGAGCCGGAGAGCTTCCCGTGGAGCAGAGGTCCGCGTTACCGCCGCCCAAGGCGCAGTCAAGGCCGTTCTGTCAGATTGGTCCTCAGTTTCGCGGGCCGGGGAACCCGTTCCCCTTCCGATCAGCGTGAATAGGAGGATCGACCATGGCTCGGCCACCCGTCGACCTGACGCCTGAGCTGGTGAACGACCCGATCCGCGGGTACGCGGGACTGCGTGAGACCTCGCCGCTGGTGAGTGTCACCCTGCCCGGCGTCGAGACGCCCACCTGGCTGCTCACCCGCTACGACGACGTGAAGAAGGCCTACAACGACCCGCGTTTCGTCCGGGATCGCAGCAAGGTCCCCGGTATGGAGGGGCCGGGTATCGAGGTGCAGATGATGGAGGCGTACGGCCTCCCGGTGGACTACCTCGAATACCTGACCAGTCTCGTCCTGCTGGACGGAAAAGACCATTCCCGGCTTCGCGGCAAGGTGATCCGGACTTTCACCGCCCGCCGGGTGCGGGAATTGCGCCCGAACGTGGAACGGATCGCCGACGGCCTGATCGAGCAGCTCGCCGAAAAGGGTGAAGGCGACCTGCTGCACGATTTCTGTTATCCGCTGGCGAGTACGTCGATCTGCGAATTGATCGGGGTCGACGCCGAAGACCAGCCGAAGATGTGCGCCTGGATCCGGCAGTACGCGTTCGGCGGCGATCCCGCCGGTATCAAAGCCGGAATCGAAGGCGTGGTGGGCTACACGAGGGAGCTCATCGAACGACGGTACGACGAGCCCACAGGGGACCTGATCTCGGGTCTGCTCTGGGACGGCGAGGACGAGGACCGCCCCACCGAGAAGGAAATGATCTCGCTGGTCTTCGTCCTGATCAACACCGGCCACCACCCCCCGGCCCATTTCATCGCCAACGCGGTCCTCTCCCTGCTCGACAACCCGGGCGAGCTGGCGCGACTGCGGGCCGAACCGGAGTCTTTGCCTCGTGCGATCCACGAGCTGCTCCGGTTCACCTCGCCGGTGTCCATCGGCGCGTCGATGTACGCGACGGAGGACCTGGAATTCACCGGTTGTCCCGTGAAGCGCGGGGAATCGGTGACGAGCGCGATCCTCGCGGTCAACCACGACCCGGGCGAATTCGACTCTCCTGAGCGGCTCGACCTCTCTCGACCCCCCAAACGCGGCGAAAACCATGTCGCGTTCGGGCACGGCGCCCATTACTGCCTCGGCGCGGGGCTGGCGAGACTCCAGGCGGAAATCGCCCTGGACCGGCTCGTCATCCAACGCGAAAGCCTCCGTCTCGCGGTCGGCCGCGACGGCCTGGAACAGGCCTGCTGGCCGGGCGAGGGCAATCACCTCGTCCGCGTGCCGGTGAAGATCTGAGAGGAGCCCGAGATGCCGAGCTTCCCCACCCCCGTACCGATTCTCGTCCTCGTCGAAGTCGCCGCCGGCGATATCCGCGTCGTGGCGAGCGACCGCGCCGACACCGTCGTCGTGGTCGGGCCGAGCGACGAAGCGAACGGCGCCGACATCACGGCCGCCGAACTGACCGTGGTCGAGCTGACCGAAAGCGAACTGCTGATCAAAGCACCGAAAGCGTTCGGCCTGTTCGGAAAGGCCGGCTCGATCGCCGTCCGCGTCGAGGTGCCGTCGGGGTCCCCGGTGCGGGGTGAAACGGCGGCCGCGACTTTCCAGGGCGAAGGGCGGCTCGGTGACTGCGAGGTCAAGACCTCCAGCGGAGACATTCGCTTGCAGCGCACGGGTTCGCTCAAGGTGACCAGCGGCTCCGGCGACGTCGTCGTCGGCAGCGCCGCCGGTCCGGTCGCGATCGCCACCGCGTCCGGGAACGTCCGGATCGGCGAACTCGGGCGCGGGCGGGTCGTCCTGAACACCGCCACCGGCGCGCTCGACGTCGGCATCCGTGAAGATGCCGCCGCGCACTTCGACGTCGCCACGCGGCACGGCACCGTGCGCAACGACTTCAAGAATGGCGACGGTGACGAGCGCGTGGAGGTCCGTGGCCGCACGTCGACCGGCGACATCGTGATCCACCAAGCCTTCCGTGAAAGCGCCGAAGCGAGTGCGGCCGGGGGCGGATCATGACGGATTCCACTGGCTTGGCCCGGCGGGTGAGTGATCCCAGTCGCGCTCACCGGGCCGCGCGGCGGCCCCGGGAATCGACCACCCCCACGGTTTCCGGGGCCGCGACCCCTAACGCGTTCGTCCTCAAGGGACTGGGAGTGCGAATGGCCGACCGGAAGGAGCAGGCGACGCCGGGGTTCTAGTTCTTCTGTTTGACTGGGAATTTTGTTTCATATGACTGGGAAGGAGCTCGGACATGAGTGAAACGGCACTCGAAAACCACGCCGATCCGCCTGCCGCCGGGCCGGGGGAGACGACCAAGACGACGCTGCGCTCGTGGCTGAGCCTGATCGCGGTGGCCCTCGGGATCATGGTGGTGCAGATCGACGGGACCGTCGTGGCGATCGCGAACCCCGCGATCGCCGCGGACCTCAAAGCGGGTCTCGAAGAGATCCAGTGGGTCACCGTCGGCTATCTGCTGGTGCTGGCCGGCCTGCTGATCCCGATGGGCACGGTGGCCGACAAGATCGGCCGCAAGAAGGGATTCCTGATCGGCGTCAGCGGGTTCACGCTCGCTTCGGCGGTCTGCGGGATGGCCGGGTCCATCGAGGTGCTCGTCGGCGGCCGCGTGTTGCAGGCGATCTTCGGTGCACTGCTGGTGCCGTCGGCGATCGCGGTCATCCGTACCGCGTTCCCGGTGGACAAGCTCGCGATGGCGATCGGCATCTTCAGCTCGTTCACCGCACTGGCGCTGGCCGCGGGCCCGATCCTGGGTGGCGTGCTCGTCGAGACCGCGAGCTGGCCGTGGGTGTTCTTCATCAATCTGCCCCTCGGCGCGCTGGCCGTGCTGCTCGGTCTCCTGTGTGTCAAGGAGTCCACGCAGGGAACGCCGGCACCGCTGGACGTCCCCGGCGCGATCACGCTCACGCTGGCCATGGTGAGCGTCGTCTGGGCGATCAGCAACGCGCAGCTCAAGGGCTGGGTTTCCACGCACACACTGGGATTCCTGGGACTGGGCCTGGTCCTGCTCGGGGTCTTCCTGGTGATCGAGCTGAAGAGCAAGCACCCGATGGTGCCGCTCGGCCTCTTCCGGGACCGGTCGCTTTCGATCGGCACCTTGCTGATGGTCGTGGTGATGTTCGCGTTCTACGCGATCCTGTTCTACCTGACGTTCTATCTGCAGGGCGTACAAGGGAAGGACGGCGTCGCGGCGGGGATCGCACTGCTCCCGCTGACCGCGGTCTTCACCATCTCGTCGCCGGTGGGTGGCTGGGTGACGAGCAAGCTCGGGGTCCGGGGCGCGCTGGTGGCCGGTTCCGTCTTCGTCACCGGTTCGCTGGCCGTGCTTCTGTTGCTGGAGACCGATTCCGGCATGCTGACGCTGGCGCCTTCGCTGGTGCTCGGCGGGTTCGGCATGGGCTTCATGATGGTCGCCGCGACGCAGGCGATCCTCGGGAACGCCCCGGTCGAAAAGGCCGGTGTCGCCTCCGGGGTGCAGCAGTCGATGACGCAGCTCGGCGGAGTGCTCGGTACCTCGGTGTTCGGCACGCTGCTCGCGTCCTCGGTGATGGCGAACTTCGCGTCGAACGTGCGGGACGCCTTCGGGAGCGGCGGTGGCCCGGTCGCCGAGCAGCTGGCGACCAACGAAGAAGTCCGGAAGTCGGTCGAGCTGGGCTTCGGGCCCGCGTCGCAGGACGCGATCGCCGCGCAGCTGAGCCAGACCGGGATGCCGGCGGGCCAGGTGCAGGAGGTCGTCGGGACGCTGACGCGTGCCGCGCACGAGACCTTCATCCAGGGGCTGCACACGGTCTTCGCCGTGGCGGTCGGGGTCTCCTTCGTGGCGGGCCTGATCTCCCTGCTGGTCCGGAATCCCAAGGTGGAGGAAGAGTCGGAAGCCGCACCGGCGGCCGCCGAACCCCCGATCCACGTCTAGATGAGTGATTCCGTGAAGTTGGTGTGTGGTTTCGGTGCCGCGGATCGTGGGTGATCAATCGCCCTCGGGAAAGCCGACCAGGCCCGGCGGGCCGCCCCAAAGAAGCCGCGAAAGCCACTTTCAGGGCGTCAGGTGCCCCGAAAGTGGCTTTCGCGGCACCCTTGGCCCCGAGTCCAGGACATGAAGGTGGCCTGATCGGGCTGGGGTTGTGGCTTCAGTAGCCTTGAGCATGGGGTCCCAGGTGATGTTCCGGTAGGTCCGTGAGGGCCACCTTCAGGGACTCAGAGTCCCTGAAGGTGGCCCTCACGCACTTCAGGATCCGGACGATTGGCGATCAAGCGGACAATTCGGCACAGTCGGTGTCCTTTGTGGACGACCGGGAGTGGCAGGGCCGCTACTGTTCAAGTTCCCGGCATGCTCGGAGCAGCGAAGAGTCCTTCACGCGCGAGCGCCGAGGACGGACATACCGAGCACCAGTTCGTTCGACGGGTCGCAGCCGAGGAGTTCCTCGACCATCTCGTCACGGAGGGCGGCGGTGAAGGTGATGTTCAGCCCGAGCGCGGTCGCCAGCAGGTACACGGTCTGGCTGAGGTGGCCGACGTCCATGAGCAGGATCCGGTAGGTCCGGCTCATCTCGTACTTCCACTGGTTCCGCTCGATGACACTCGTGTAGATCAGCAGGGCGCCGGCGTTCCCGGCCCACTGCTGGTCTCCGGCGAGCTCGACCAGCCCGTCGTCGTCGATCTTCCCGTCGAGCGGGGTGAGCCGGTGCCCGAAGGCGTCGTAGTGGTAGACCCCGCGATCCAGGCCGTCGACGTTCCGCGCGTAGACGTACACCTCGGTCGGATGCCTCGCGCCGCCGGAAGGGCTCGTCTTGAAGACGTTCCCGGTGGCCGGGATGTCGGAGTGGGTTTCCGGCCTCGTCGGCCGGGCCGCCGCGAGCACGGCGCTCAGCGCGTGCAGGCGGACGGGTTCTTCGCCGAACTCACGCATGCTTCTGCGCTTGCTCAGCGCGTCGCCGAGCCCGATCGCGTTCAGCGGCTCAGGTGAAGGTTCCGGCAGCGGCAGTGAATCGTGCTCGCCGGACGGCCTCGCGGGAGAAGGCGGAGGACTGGCCTTCGCCTTCTCCAGCAAGGTTTTCGCGGTCACTTCACTGGTCGTGAACCGCGTTTCGCGCAGAGATCTGGTGCCGAAATGGAAAGCCCTCGCGGATGCCCCCCAGGGCCCCCAGTCGCGAAGGATCTCCTCTTCCCTCAGCTGGCGGGGTGACCCCCGGACCACCAGCACGTCGTAGCGGATCATCGTCCGCGTGATGCGCACGAGCTTTTCCCGTGTTTCGGGAGTCTCGTCCGCCTCACGCACGGACTCCGCTTCTCGCCACGAACTGAACCACCGCAGGACCTGTTCGGTGCCTTCGGCGAGTTTGAGCTGGCGATGTCCGAGGTGGTCGTCCCAGATCACGTCACCCTCGGACCAGTAGAGCGTTCCACAGGAGGAAACCCTTACCAGCATTGAATGTCTTGCGCCCCAGTCCCCAGTAGTGTGAATACTTTCCGAATCCGTCCGGTCATTCAGCGTCGCGGACGGAAAGGCGGCCCTCCGCCCGGCGGGGGATCGAACGGTCCCCACGGTTGAAGAACGCGGTACTCAGCCTCGATCTCGGTCAGGAATTCGTCATCATCGTCTTCCATGCGGCCGATCCTCTACGTGATCAGTTACTCCGGTCAAGCGAATATACCTACGCCATCAGAGTACAGGAGGAGCCTGATGAATTACGCCGAGTGATCGTTCAGGCGCTGTATGAGTTCGCGAACCTCGGGGGCGTCCGAAATACCGAGATCGGCGTACAGCCGCAAAGCCTGCCGGCGATGACGGTCCGCTTTCGATCGATCACCGAGAATGTCGAGAGCGTTCGCCATCTCTTGATGGGCGACGGGCTGCATGCTGCGATTCCCGGTCGATTCCAGGACTTCCACCGCGGTGGTGAACTGGCCGATCGCGAGTTCGCTGTCGCCGAGAGAGCGCGAATTGATCCCGAGGGCGATGAAACATTCCGCTTCGAGATCCGGTGATTCGTTTTCGTTGGCCAGCCGCAAGGCGTGGTCGAGTTGCTCGGCCGCTTCGAGGTGCCGGCCGTTCTCGGTGTGGATCAGCCCGATCCGGTGCCGGGCGCGGGCCTCGATGAGGACGTTCCCCGTGGCCTTCGCGGTATCCCGGACCCAGCTGAGCTGCTCGATCGCCTCTTCCGGTTCGCCGGTGAGCCAGTGGGTGAGGGCGGAATTCCCCTTCGCCCGGCACTGCATCCGGACGTCGCCCGCGGCCGTCGCCAGCTCGAACACCTCGGCGAACAGGCGGTTCGCTTCGGCGTACTCCTCCGCTCGCCACAACGTGAGGCCGTAGTTGTGCAAGGCCTGGTACTCGAGGACCAGGTTTCCGGTGGCCCGCGCGGCGGACAGGGCGAGGGTGTGGATTTCCCGGGCCTGCTGGTAATGGCCACGGTTGTTGAAGTAGCGCCAGACCGAGGAGGAGAAGAGGACGAGGTCCGAATAGCGCTGGAAATGGTTCATCGCGACCGCCACCGGCAGGACGTCCTGCCAATGGGTGTCCAGCCAGTGCGCGGCCTGGTCGTAGTCGGCGAAGGATTGCCCGAATTCGCTCTTCGGGACTTCGAGGCCGTCGTGCGGGTCGTCCTCGGAGCCGGGGTCGATGAATTCCATCGCGGCGGCGACCGTGCAGCGGTAGTAGTCGAACAAGCGCCGCATCATGGCTTCGCGTTCGTCTTCCGGCTCTTCCGCCAGCAGCAGTTCACGGGCGTAGCTGCGGAGAAGGTCGTGCATTTCATACCGGTCCATCGACGGTTGCCGCAAAAGATTCACATCGACCAGGCGTTCGGCCAGGCGGCGGGCCTCGCCGAGGTCCACTTCCGCCAGCGCCGCGGTGGAATGCAGATCGAATGCGGCGCCCGGGTGATGACTCAGACGTCGGAACACCCGACGTTCGGCTTCGGGCAGGTTCAGGTAGGAAACGCGGAAGGCGCCGGCGACATCCCGTTCCCCGGCGGTGAGTTCGCCGAATCTGTTCCGCTCGTCGCGAAGCTGGCGGGCGACGAAGTCGAGGGTCCAGGACGACCGCGCCCGCAGCCGGCTCGCCGTGACCGCCAGCGCGAGCGGGAGGTCGCCGCACAGGCTCGCGACCAGGTCGGCGGCGTCGGGGGATTCCTTCTTGAGCCGCGACGGCCCGACGATCCGGCCCAGCAGGTCCACCGCGTCGGCCCGGCTGAACGGTTCCAGGGAGAGCAGCTCCGCGCCGTCGAGGTCGGCGAGCCGGGTCCGGCTGGTGATCAGCACGCAGCAACTCGCCGAACCGGGCAGGAGCGGGCTCACCTGCGCCGCGCTGATCGCGTTGTCCAGCACCACGAGCATGCGCTTGCCGGCGAGACAGCTGCGGAACAGCGCCGCGCGCTGCCCGGTCCCGGCGGGGATGTCCGAGCCCTGGATGCCGAGGGAGCGCAGCAGCGCCTCCAGTGCCGCGGCCGGGTCCACGGGGTCGCCGGCGGGGGAGAAGCCCTCCAGGTTCACGAAGAGCTGACCGTCGGGGAACATCGGCTCGAGGCGATGCGCGGCGTGGACGGCCAGCGCGGTCTTCCCGACCCCGGGCATGCCGTCGATCGCGATCAGCCGCGGCCCCGCCGTCGAGCCGTCCTGGCCGATTTCGAGGACCGCTCGCAGTTCGGTGGACCGCCCGCCGAACGCGGGGAGATCCGCGGGCAGCTGTGCCGGGCGGGGGAAGAGCGACTTCTGGGCGTCCGCGTCCTCACGACGCCCGCCGGTGTCCAGCCCGGCCCGGAGCCCGCCGACGCCGTACCGGACGAGCGAGGTGTCCTCCATCAGCTCGGCGTCGGTGCGCAGGATCTGCTGGTGGAGTGCGCTGAGTTCGGCACTCGGGTCGACGCCGAGCTCCTCGGCCAGCGCCGTCCTGGCCCGGTCGAACGCCCGGAGCGCGTCGGCGCCGCGGCCGGCGCGGTAGAGCGCCAGCATGGTCAGGCACTGCAGGGTCTCGCGGGTGGGATGCCGCACGGAGAGGTCGAAGGCCTCCCGGACCGCCGCGTCGGTCTCCCCGAGCCGGAGCCGGGCGCCGATGAGGAGTTCGCAGGCGGCGAGCCGCTCTTCGTCCAGCCGTCGCGCGGTCTGTTCGATGGCGTCACCCTCGAGCCCGTCGAAGGCGGGGCCGCGCCAGAGCGCGAGCGCGTCGGCGAGTTTGGCCGCCGCCTGCGAGATCAGCCCCGCGGCCAGGAGTTCGGCGCCCTGGCGGTAGTCGGCCTCGAACCGGGCGGAGTCGAGCCAAGCGCTGCCCGCGGCGATCCGGTACGCGGACCCGGTGGTGATCACGGCCGACCGCGCGACGCCGAGATCGTGCCGCAGCCGGGCGATCGCGTTGCTGACCTGGCGTACCGCGGTCTTCGGCGGCTGCTCCGGCCACATCGTGCCGATCAGGTACGACGCCGGGACGAGCCGGCCCGCGTTGATCAGCAGGGCGGCGAGAAGACGCTGCTCACGACGTCCGCCGAGCCGGACGGGGGCTCCGTCGACCTCGGCTTCGAGCGGGCCGAGCACGGAGAAGCTGAGCTGAGGGGGATGACCGGTGCCCTGGAGATCGCCGGTTCGCGGCGATCCTGTCGTTTCAGGTGGAGGAACGGCGGTCATGTGCCACTATGTCCGAGACCGTGAGCGTGCTCACGCACTACCTCCCAGTCGTCTCGCCCGGTGACCGGCACCCTAACCCACCGCGTCGGCGCCCAGCCAGGTCGGCGTGGGGGAACGCTGTCCGGCATTCGGCCTAATCGGCGGCTTCGCGCCTGCCTCGAATCCGGTCTGATCCTACCCTCCGAACCCGCTGAACTGCGTGGATGCCGGCCGGTGGTGAACCGATGTAATTCCGATGCAGGCGCTTGGAAAACTGATGACATCGGCTGAGCGGGTTCGGCGCGACGGGGCAGCGCGCCGAGCCACCTGAAGGGGCTCCGCGGCGGTTGGCCTTCGATCTGGGGGTGGCCAACCGCCCTGGGAGCCCTTCGCGGTCACAGGCTCCTCCTAGCAAAGCCGGGCACACTGGTCGAAGAGGAGTGTGCCGTCATGAGTGCTCTTGGCAATCTGCTGGGCTTCCTGCTCACCGTGTTCCTGATCGTGCTCGTCGCCCGGCTGGTGCTGGACTGGGCCGTCAACCTCGCCAGGCGTCTGCCACCCTGGTCGTTCCGGGCGCGCGGGATCACCCACCGGCTGACCGAACCGGTGATCGCGCCCGTCCGCCGCGTGATCCGGCCGGTGCGCGCCGGCGGAGTGGCGATCGACCTGGCCTTCACCATCGTGTTCTTCGTCGTCCTCATCCTGCAGTCGGTCGCCTTCAGTCTCTGACCAGGTGTGATCGGTCCCGAATCCGGGTACCAGGCGGGTGGACGAGAGGAGTGCGCCCATGCGCCCGGTCTGGAGCGGTTCGCTTTCACTCGGTCTGGTGACCGTGCCGGTGCGGCTGTACAGCGCCGTCGAGGACCACACGGTGCACTTCCGCCAGTTCCAGCGCGGGACCGAGGACCGGATCCGGTACCGGCGGGTGAACGAGCGCACCGGCAAGGAAGTCGACTACGACGACATCGTCAAGGGTTACGAGCTCGACAGCGGCGAGTATGTGGTCGTCGAATCCGAGGAGCTCGACGAGATCGCCCCCGGCCGGTCGAAGTCGCTCGACATCGAGAGCTTCGTCGAACTGGACGACATCGACCCGATGTTCTTCGACAAGACCTACTGGCTCGCGCCCGCCAAAGAGGAATTCGAGCGTCCGTATGCGTTGCTGCTCGAGGCGATGCGTTCGTCGAACAAGGCCGGGACCGCGAAGTTCGTCATGCGCGGCCGCGAGTATCTGGCGCTCGTCCGCGCCGGTGAGGGTGTCATGGTGCTCAACACCCTGCATTTCGCCGCGGACCTCCGAGACCCCGCCGAGCAGCTGCCGGACCTGCCGGGCAAGGCCAAGGCGCGCGGCAAGGAACTCGACATGGCCGTCGACCTCATCGAGGCGATGAGCGACGACTGGCGGCCCGAGGAGTTCCGCGACACCTATACCGATCGCGTCCGGAAACTGATCAAGGCCAAGAAGAAGGGCGAGACGATCACTCCGGCCACCGAGCCCGGTGAGCCGACGAAGGTCGTCGACCTGTTCGAGGCGCTTTCGAAGAGCGTCGAGAGCGGGAAGTCCAAGAAGAAGACCGCAGGAACCAAGCGCACGGCCGCGAAGTCGCCGTCGAAGGACCTGTCGAGCCTGTCGAAGGCGGAGCTGGAGAAGCTGGCGCGGGATCGGGACATCAAGGGGCGCTCGAAGATGACGCGGGCCAGACTGGAGAAGGCGCTCAAGGCCTCGTGAGCCGCGTTCAGTCCTCTAATTGCGGCTGCTGGTGGGGACCGACACTCACACCCGCCGTCGCCAGTTCGGCCGCCACCGCCGCGATCAGCCGCCCGACATCCTCGGACGCCGTCGCGTGCAGGCCTTCCGAGACGATCAGCACGTCCGACGTCGACGATGAGACGGCCGAGTGCCCGCTCTGCCGGTTCGTCCATCGCCGAGCGTGGGCTTGGCCGTCTTCGTCGGCAAAGATCACCTCGCCCGGGTTCGGGTTCTCCACGGTGCCCGCGAAGGTCACGTACTTCTCGTCTCCCCGCGCGTAGCGGACTTCGAGCGCCCCGCCGATCTTCGCGACGTCGAGGACCGCGACGGGGATGGCGAACGCGACCGAGACCGCGTTGCAGAGATCGATCACCGGGTGGATCCGGGGGAGCGTGCGCTCCTTCCTGAGTCGTCGCAACAGCGATTCCGACGCGCACCGGTACTGCGTCGGCTTCAGGCCCATCTTGGTGAACGCCCGCCGCCAGGCCTGGATTTCCGGGAACTCCGATTCCGGACCGTCCGCGAGCCGCCGCGTCGCCTGGTCGAGGTACTTCTCGATGGCTTCGTCGACCGCGAGTTCGGGGGTGACGCCGGTGGCCGAGAGCGTCCCGACGGCGAGGCCGGGGTGGTCGGCGCGGATCGCGGGGTTGTGCTGGAGTCGCATACGAGACCTGTCTACTGGGTGGTGAACGCGAGTTTGACGCCGAGCACGGCGAAGGAGCCGGCGAAGATCCGCCGCATCCAGGCGAGTACGCGCGGCCGCGAGATGACCTGGTCGCGGACGCCGGCGGCGAGGATGCCGTACACGCTGAACACCACGAACGTCGCCAGCATGAACACCCCGCTCAGCAGCAGCATCCGCGGGAGGGAGCCGGGCTCGCCCGCCGGGACGAACTGCGGCAGGAACGCGAAGAAGAACAGCGTCAGCTTCGGGTTCAAAACATTGATCAGCACGCCCGACGTGATCGTCCGCAGCGCCGACCGGGGTTCGGGATCGCCCTCCACGACGATCGCGTCCCGGTCCTTCAACGTCGACCACGCCATGTAGAGAAGGTAGGCCACGCCGAGGTATTTGATGATTTCGAACGCCACCGCGCTCGCGTGCAGCAGCGCGGCGAGCCCGGTGATCGCGGCGATCATATGCGGGACGATGCCGAGCGTGCAGGCCGTCGCGGCGATCACGCTCGCGCGTCTCCCGCGGGCCAGACCGGCGGACAGCGTATAGACCACCCCGGTGCCGGGGGTGGCGACCACGACCAGCGTGGTGATCAGGAAGGCGATGCTCACGGAGACCACTCTGCGCCGCTTTTGGTCTGCTGAACAGAGCCAAACTCGGCTCAGTTCAGGGGACCATAAGAAGGCGCGCGAAGGCTTCGGGACAGCGTCCGGGAGCCGATCGTCTTGACCATGCCGTCCCGTCGACCGGACGCTGGCAGGAGTGGGTCCAGGGGTCGGTTCGTCTTAAGGGGATGGTCGGTTTGCGTTCTCCGCGAGTGTCGTCGGCGCAGAAAGCCGTTTGGCTGGCGCAGAAACTGGCGCCCGAGAGGCCGAACACCATCTCCGCCCGGTGGATCGTCGACGGGCCGGTCGAGCCGTCCATAATGGACAGCGCGCTCCGGATGGCCCTCGGTGAGGCGGGAACCGCACTGGTCAACTTCGTCGAGGACACGGACGGTCTGCGTCAGGTGCCTCGCGAACTCGGCGACTGGCGGCCTCACTTCGCCGACGTCACCGGGGAAGCCGATCCGGAAGCCGCGGCGTGGGGTCATGCTTCGAGCCTCGAACAGCGGCCCGTCGACCTCGCTCGGGACCCGCTCTTCGACGCGGCGCTGATCAAGATCGCCGAGACCCGGTTCGCGCTCGTGGTGGTCTTCCACCACATCGTGACCGACGGCTACGGGATGATCCGCCTGTTCTCGCATCGGGTCGCGGAGATCTACACGGCGTTGTCGGGCGGTGACCCGGTGCCCGAGCCGTCGGCGTCCGGCGATCCGGCTCTGCTCGCCGAAGCCGAGCGGAGCTACCAGGACTCCGCGAAATCCTTGGAGGACGCCGAATTCTGGCGTGAGTATCTCGCCGACGCCCCCGGCGCGGTCCGGCTTCCCGGCGAGCGGGGCGCGGATCGGCCGCACCACACCGTTTCCGTGGCCCGCGAGGTAGTGGACGCCTGGACCCGCCCCGGGGTTCCCCTGGCCACCCTTCTCACCGCGGGCGCCGCCGCCTTCTTCCGGCAGTTCTCCGGCCAGGCCGAGTTCACGTTCTCGATGACGTCGGCGAACCGGCCAGGCCCGCTGAAGAAGACCTACGGCCTGCGCGCCAACGTCGTGCCGATCCGGGCGGACGTCCCGGTCGCCGCCAGCCTTCTCGACGTCGCCGATTCCGTCGCCGCCGAGATGAAAGCGGTCTTCGCGCACTCCGCCTATGACGTGTCTCGCGCGACCAGCGAGCAGGGATCGATCACCGGCCGGTTCGGCCCGAACCTCAACCTGATGTTGTTCTCCCACGAACTGGACTTCGCGGGTAGCCGAGCCGCCTTCGCCGGTTCCGCGGCCGGGGCGATCGACGGCCTGATGATCCTGCTGTACTTCACCGGCCGCTCCGACAGCGACCTGTACATCGAGGTCGGCGCCGACGAGGCCTACAGCGCGGACGACGTCGAGTTCTACGCGACGAGGCTCGCGGCGTTCCTCGAAACCGCCCTGGCCGCCCCCGGGCAGCCGATAGCGTCGGTGGACCTGCTGGCGGAAACCGAAAAGACGTGGTTCCGCGAGGTCAACGACACCGCCGTCACGACACCGGACCTGACCGTGCCGGGATTGTTCGAGCGACAGGTCACCGCGACCCCGGACGGCGTGGCGGTGGTGTGCGGCGACGTCAGGTGGACCTACGCCGAGGTGAACGCGCGTGCGGACGCCGTGGCCCGCGCCCTCGCCGGTCGCGGGGTGGAGCGAGGTTCCTTGGTGGGGCTGGCTTTGTCGCGTACGGCGGACCTCGTTCCCGGCTTGCTGGGTGTGCTGAAGTCCGGCGCGGGATACGTGCCGATCGACCCGAAGTACCCGAGTGAACGGCTGGGCCTGATCCTGTCCGACGCCCGGCCCCAGGTGATCCTCACCGACGTAGCGGCGCAGGAAATCTTGCCGGGCGAAGACATCCCGCACGTCCTCGTCGAAGAGATCGACTTCGCCGCCGGTGACGCCTGCGTTTGCCCGGCGTCGTCGGCAGACCTCGCGTACGTCATGTACACGTCGGGCTCCACGGGACGGCCGAAAGGCGTGGCCATCACTCACGCGGGCGTCGTCAACGGCGTCACGCGGCTCGCGCCCGCCCTCGGGATCGGCCCGGAGACGACGACCCTGGCGGCCACGTCGGTCAACTTCGACGTGTCGGTCTTCGAGATCGTCACGACGCTCGCGCACGGTGGGAGTGTCGAGGTCGTGCCGGACGTCCTGGCGATCGGCGAACGCGGAGGCTGGGCAGGCGGTGTCGTCAGCACGGTGCCGTCGGTCTTCGCCGAACTGGTGGACCAGGTGCCCGGCCAGATCGACATCGAGACGGTCGTCTTCGCCGGTGAGGCGCTGACGGCGGAACTGACGGCCAAGGTGCGCGAGGCGCTCCCCGGCGTGCGGATCGTGAACGCCTACGGTCAGACGGAATCCTTCTACGCCACTCTTTTCGAGGTCGAGTTCGCGGTCGAGTTCGAGGTCGCGGAGGCCACCGGCGTCGTGCCGATCGGGACACCGCTGGGCAACATGCGGACCTACGTCCTCGGTCCGGGCCTGAAGCCGGTACCGCCGGGCGTGGTGGGGGAGTTGTACGTCGCGGGCGAGGTCGCGCGCGGCTATCACGGACGCCCGGGGCCGACGGGCGAACGGTTCGTCGCCGACCCGTTCGGCCCGCCCGGTCACCGGATGTACCGCACCGGCGACCTCGCCCGCTGGTCCGGCGGCGCACTCGAATACGCCGGCCGGGCGGACGACCAGGTCAAGGTGCGCGGCTTCCGCGTCGAGCCTGCCGAGGTCGAAGCGGCGCTCACGGCCCACCCCGGCGTCTCCCGTGCCGCGGTCCTCGTCCGGGAGAAGCGGCTCATCGGGTACGTCGTGCCCACCGGTTCCGGGATCACCGGCACCGAAGCCGACCTGACCGCCGGGGTCTCCGCCGGCGAACTGCGGGCGTTCGCAGCGGCCCGGCTCCCGGACTTCATGGTCCCGTCGAACCTCGTGATCCTCGACCGGTTCCCGCTGACCCCCAACGGAAAGCTCGACCGGGCGGCGCTGCCCGACCCCGAGGCCGCCGTCGGCGAGTACCGGGCACCGCGATCGCCCGCCGAGGACGTTCTCGCCCGGGTCTACGCCGAAGTCCTCGGAGTGGACCGGGTCGGGATCGACGACGACTTCTTCACCGCGGGCGGCGACAGCATCCGCTCGATCCAGGTGGTCACCCGGGCGCGGGCGCTGGGTGTCGAGGTGAGCCCCCGGCAGGTCTTCGAATGCCGCACGGTCGCCGGACTGGCCGGGGTCGCCCGCCGCGACTCGGGTGTACCGGCCCTCGAAGAACTCGACGGCGGTGGTGTCGGCTGGATGCCGCTGCCCCCGATCGCCCGGTATCTCGGCGAACTCGGCGGCGGGCATGACCGGTTCTCGATGGCGATGCTGGTCGGCCTGCCCGAGGAGATCGACGCGGACGGCCTCACCCGGACCATCGCCGCCGTGCTCGACCGGCACGACCTGCTCCGGTCCGCGCTCGTGGCCGACGGCCTGGTGGCCGGGCCGCCCGGATCGCTTGACGCCGCGACACTGATCCACCGGGTTGAAGACGGCGCAGACGGCGCAGTCGACGCGGCGCTGGACGCGGCCGCCGGCCTGCTCGATCCCACGGCCGGGGTGATGGCGCGGTTCGTCTGGTTCGACCCGCCGTCCGGCGAGGGACGGCTGCTGATCGTGCTGCACCACCTCGTCGTCGACGGGGTTTCCTGGCGGATCCTGCTGCCCGACTTCGCCGCGGCTTGGGAGCGGGCCGCCGAGCTTCCCGCGGTGGGGACCTCGGCACGCCGGTGGGCGCATGCCCTGGTGGAGGAGGCGGCCGAGCCCGAGCGAGTCGCCGAACTTACGCAGTGGAAGTCCATAGTGGAGGGACCGGACCCCGCACTGGGGGCACGTCCGTTCGATCCCGCACGCGATCTGGCCTCCACCGTGGACACCGTCGAGATGCAGTTGCCCGTGGCGGTGACGGAAGCCCTGCTCACCGCTCTCCCGGCGGCGTTCCGGGCCGGAGTCGACGACGGCCTGCTCGCCGCGCTCGCGCTCGCCCTCGCCAAGTGGCGCGAGAAGCGCGGGGTGGACGAGACGTCGGCGGTGATCCGGCTGGAAGGCCATGGCAGGGAACAGGAGATCGTGCCCGGCGCGGACCTCTCCCGCACGGTCGGCTGGTTCACCAGCATGTACCCGGCGCGGCTCGATCTCGCCGGAATCGACCTCGACAACGCCTTCGAGGGCGGGCGCGCGGCGGGTGACGCCGTCAAGACGATCAAAGAACAGCTTCGCGCTCTGCCGGACAAGGGCATCGGCTATGGCCTGCTGCGCTACCTGAACCCCGAGACCGCGCCAGTGCTGGCCCGGCATCAGGCGGGCCAGATCGGGTTCAACTACCTCGGCCGGTTCCGTGCGCCGTCCGGTGAGCCGTGGACGCAGGCGAGCGGTCTCACCGACCTGGTCGCGGCGCCGGACCCCGGCAGGCCCGCACTGTCCACTGTGGAGGTCAATGCCCTGGTCGACGACGGGGACGACGGCGCGCGGCTCACCGCACACTTCGGTTTCCCCGCCGGACTGCTCACCCGCGACGAGGTCCAGGAACTCGCCGACCTCTGGTGCCTCGCCCTGACCGGGCTGGCCGGGCACGTCGCCGGGCAGGGAGCGGGCGGCCTCACACCGTCGGACCTGCCGCTCGTTTCGGCGACGCAAAAGGAACTCGAAAAGTGGGAGCGCGCGTACCCGGGTCTCGTCGACGTGTGGCCGTCGACCCCCTTGCAGTCCGGCCTCCTGTTCCACTCTCTGCTCGCCGACAGCGCTTACGACGCCTACCTGATGCAGCTCGCGTTCCACGTCTCCGGGCCGGTCGACCCCGCCCGGATGCGCGCCGCCGGACAGGCGATCCTCGACCGCTACGCAGGATTGCGGACCGCGTTCGTGCCGGGTGGCGCAGACCTGGTCCAGCTGGTGCTCGATCGCGTCGAGCTGCCCTGGCGGGAGGTCGACCTCCGGCACCTCGACGACACCGGGGAGGCGCTGGAAAGACTTCTCGACGACGACCACGCCACCCCGTTCGATCTCGCGGAACCGCCCATGGTGCGGATGACCTTGGTACGGCTGGAAGACGAGCGGTCCGAGCTGGTGCTCACCGCGCATCACGCCCTGTTCGACGGCTGGTCGCTCCCGTTGCTGATGGAGGATCTGCTGCGGCTCTACGGCTCCGGTGGCGACGCCTCGGCGCTGCCCGACGTCCGCGGCTTCCGCGACTTCCTGGCCTGGCGGACACGGCAGGATCATGCCGAAGCCACCCGCGCCTGGGCCTCGGAACTCGCCGGTGTCGACGAACCGACTTTGCTGGCGCCGGCCGGGGTGTCCGGAAAGGACGGTGTTTCCGGAAAGCGTGGCATCGGTCAGGTCGCCGTGCTCCTGTCCGAGAACGGACCGGTCGAACTGACCCGGCGCGCCGCCGATCTCGGTGTCACGGTGAACACGCTGATCCAAGGCGCCTGGTCGGTCCTTTTGGGACAGTTGACCGGGCGGCGCGACGTCCTTTTCGGAGCGACCGTGTCGGGCCGTCCTTCGGCGCTGCCAGGGGTGGGCTCGATCGTCGGGTTGTTCATCAACACCGTGCCGGTGCGGGTCGAAACCTCGCCGCACGAGACGTTCGCGAGCCTGCTGACCGGGTTGCAACACCGTCAGGCCGGGCTGCTCGATCACCATCACCACGGGCTGAGCGAGATCCAGCAGGCGACCGGGCTGCCGACACTGTTCGACACCCTGGTCGTCTTCGAGTCCTACCCGATCGACCGCGCCGGTCTCTCGGACGCGACCACGACGGCGGGGATCGCCTTCACCGGGGTGCGCCCGCGCTCCGGCACCCACTACCCGCTGACCGTGCTCGCCGCCGCCGACCCGCATCCGCGGCTTTCCCTGCAGTACCAGCGAAACCTCTTCACCGAGGAAGCCGCCGCGGAGATCGCCGCCCGGCTCGCGCGGGTGCTGAAGGTGCTGCTGAGCGAACCCTACGCCCAGCTGGCCACCATCGACGTCCTCGCGCCGGAAGAGCGCGAACGGCTGCTCCGCGACACCGCCGTGCCTACCCCGGAAACCACGATCCACGGCCTGTTCGCCCGGCAGGCCGCGGCGACTCCCGACGCGCTCGCGGTGGTCTGCGACGGGGTGAGCTGGACTTATGCGGAACTGGACGCGCGCGCGAATCGCCTGGCGCGACGGCTGGCCCGGCGCGGGGCGAAGCCGGAATCGGTGGTCGGTGTGGCGGTGGAACGGTCGGCCGATCTGGTCGCCGGGTTGCTCGGGGTGCTGAAATCCGGTGCCGCCTATCTGCCGATCGACCCGCGCTATCCGAGCGCCCGGCTGACGCATGTCCTGTCCGACGCCCGGCCGGAACTGATCGTCACGACGCCGGGCGCCGCGACGGTCCTGCCCGACGACGGGACACCGTTGCTGTACCTGGACGAAGCCGGTCCGGAGCGCGAACCGGCCGAAGCGCGGCCGGAAAACCTGGCTTACGTGCTGTACACGTCGGGATCGACGGGTGTCCCCAAGGGCGTCGCCATCACCCACGACTGCGTCGTCAACGGCGTGCTGCGGCTGGCGCCCGTGGTGGGCATGGCGCCAGGGGTCCGGCTGTTCGCCGGGACGTCGATCAACTTCGACGTCTCGGTGTTCGAGATCTTCACCGCGCTGTGCCACGGCGGGACGGTCGAGATCGCCCGCGACGTCCTCGCGCTCGGCGAACGCGAAAGCTGGGACGGGGGCGTGATTTCCACCGTGCCGTCCGTCTTCGCCGAGATCGTGGACGAACTCGAAGGAAAGACCACAGTGGACACCGTGGTGTTCGCGGGGGAGGCGCTGCCGTCGTCCCTGGGCCGCCGGGTGCGCACCGCCTTCCCCGGAATCCGGGTGGTCAACGCCTATGGTCAGACGGAATCGTTCTACGCCAGTACTTTCTTGGCTGACGACGGGGGCGACGACGTCTCCGTGCCGATCGGCGCACCGCTGGGAAACATGCGAACCTACGTCCTCGGCCCGGGGCTGGGGCCGGTTCCGAAAGGCGTCGTCGGCGAGTTGTACGTCGCCGGTCTCGTCGGCCGTGGCTATCACGGCCGCTTCGGGCAGACGTCGGAACGGTTCGTCGCGGATCCCTTCGGCGCACCCGGGTCGCGGATGTACCGGACCGGCGACCTCGCCCGCTGGTCCGGCGGCAGGCTGGAGTACGCGGGCCGGAGCGATTCCCAGCTCAAGGTCCGGGGTTTCCGCGTCGAGCCCGGCGAGGTCGAGGCCGCGCTGACCGCGTACCCGGGTGTCGAGCAGGCCGCGGTCGTCGCCACCGACGGCAAGCGGCTCGCCGGGTACGTCGTGCCCGCGGATGTCGACGTGACCGGGCTGCGTGACTTCGCCGCCGGACGGCTGCCGGAGTTCATGGTCCCGTCCGCGCTCGTCGCACTCGATCGTCTTCCCCTGTCGCCCAACGGGAAACTGGACCGGAAGGCGCTGCCCGACCCGGAGTTCGCCGCCGGTGAGTACCGCGCGCCCAGGACCACCGAAGAGGCCGTGCTCACCGAACTGTTCGCCGACGTGCTGGGACTGGAGCGCGCCGGGGTCGACGACGACTTCTTCGACCTCGGTGGGCATTCGCTGCTGGCCACCCGGCTCGTCGGCAAGGCGCGCACCGTGCTCGGCGTCGAACTGAAGGTGCGGGACCTGTTCGACGCACCGACGGTCGCGACGCTCGCACGACGGCTGTCCGGCGCGGACGCCGCGAGCAGGCCGCTGGGCCGTCATCCGCGACCCGCCGTCATCCCGCTTTCCTCGGCGCAGCTGAGGCTCTGGTACCTGCAGCAACTCGACGGGATCGGGCACGCCTACAACATGGTCTGGAGTTTCCGCCTGACCGGACGTCTCGACCGCACGGCGTTGCGGGCCGCGCTGGCCGATGTCGCCGACCGCCACGAAGTCCTGCGCACCGTGTTCCCGCACGACGGCGGGGTGCCGAGCCAAGTGGTCCTTCCCGCCGCCGCACCGGAACTCGACGTCGTGCCGACAACGGAAGCCGAACTGCCGGCGCGGATGTCCGACGCGTCGGCCTACGAATTCTTCCTCAGCTGCGAGACGCCGCTGCGCGTGTCGTTGTTCGAACTCGGCCCGGAAACCCATGTGCTGTACGGGGTCTACCACCACATCGCCGGGGACGGCTGGTCGCAGGCGCCGTTCTTCCGGGACCTTTCCGAGGCGTACGCGGCCAGGATCGAGGGAACACCACCGGCGTGGTCACCGCTGCCGGTGCAGTATGTGGATTACACGCTGTGGCAGCGCGCCCGGCTCGGCGCGGAAGGCGATCCCGGCAGCCTGTTCGGCAGGCAACTCGCGTACTGGCGGTCCGCGCTGGCGGATCTGCCGTCCGAGATCGCCCTGCCCACCGACCGGCCGCGTCCCGAGATCGCGTCCTATCGAGGCGAACTGGCGACCTTCGACTGGCCCGCCGAGGTCCACCGCGCGCTCACCGGCCTTGCCCGTGAAACCGGCACGACGGTGTTCATGGTGCTGCAGGCCGGGCTCGCCGCGCTGCTCACCGGAATGGGCGCGGGCACCGACATCCCGATCGGCACCCCCCTCGCCGGCCGCACCGACGAGGCGCTTTCGGAGCTGGTCGGGTGCTTCCTGAACACCTTGGTGCTGCGCACGGACACCTCCGGAGAGCCGTCCTTCCGGGACCTGCTCAGGCAGGTGCGCGAGACCGTTCTCGCCGCGTACGACCATCAGGACGTGCCGTTCGAGCGGCTGGTCGACGTCCTCAAACCCGAGCGTTCCCAGTCCCGCCACCCCTTGTTCCAGGTGATGCTGACCGTGCAGAACACCGAACGGCCGGTGTTCTCGCCGCCCGGGCTCGCCGTCCGGCCGGAACCGGTGGCCTGGAACACCGCCAAACTCGACCTGTCCCTCGAATTCATCGAGGAGCGCGACAAGACCTTGACCGGCAGGGTCAACTTCAGCACCGACGTCTTCGACGGCGGCACGGTCCTGCGGTTGATGGATCGCCTGCGGCACGCGCTCATGGCCTGGGCGGCGGACCCGGAGAGCCGGATCGGCGACATCGATCTGACCACAAAGGACGAACGTGCTCGGTTCATGAGCCCGATTCCCACTGGGAAGGGGCGGGACGTCACGTTGCCCGAGCTGTTCGAAGCACAGGTTGCGGTGGTGCCGGACAACATCGCTGTGGTCTGCGACGAGGTTTCCCTGACCTACCGGGAACTCGACGTCCGCGCGAACCGGCTCGCCCGGCTGCTGATCGAACGCGGTGTCCGGGCGGAGAGCCGGGTCGGGCTGCTGCTCCCGCGTTCGGCCGACCTCGTCGTCGCCGTGCTCGCGGTGCTCAAGGCGGGCGGGGCGTACGTCCCGATCGACCCGGACTATCCCGCCGAACGCGTCGCTTATGTGCTCGCGGACGCGCGACCCGACGTCGTGGTTTCGGCCGCTGAACTCGCGGATGGAGCGTTGTCCGCGTACTCCGGCGCACCGCTTCCGGAACGTCGTGCCACGCCGGACAACCCCGCGTACGCCATCTACACCTCGGGCTCGACCGGACAACCGAAGGGCGTCCTGGTGACGCACCGGAACGTGGTGCGGCTCTTCGACACCACCGCGTCGTCGTTCGGGTTCGGCGACGACGACGTCTGGACGTTGTTCCATTCCTACGCCTTCGACTTCTCGGTCTGGGAACTGTGGGGACCGTTGCTGCACGGCGGAAAGCTCGTCGTCGTACCCCGCGAGGTCACGCGATCCCCGGAGGAGTTCGTGCGTCTGGTACGCGGACAGCGGGTGACCGTGCTGAACCAGACGCCGTCGGCGTTCTCCCAGTTCATCGCCGCGGACCGGGCGACACCGGGCGAGAATTCTTTGCGCTACGTCGTTTTCGGGGGAGAAGCACTGCAGTTCGCGCAGCTGGCGGACTGGTACGACACGCATCCGGCGGGGCCGACTCTCGTCAACATGTACGGCATCACCGAAACCACCGTGCACGTCACACACCAGGAACTCGGCCGCGAACTGTGCGCGTCGGAGGCCGGAAGCCTCGTCGGGACAGCACTTCCGGATCTGCGCGTGTACGTCTTGGACGAAAGGCTGCGGCCGGTTCCGCAGGGTGTC
Source organism: Amycolatopsis sp. lyj-112 (assembly GCF_046549055.1). Classification (NCBI taxonomy): domain Bacteria; kingdom Bacillati; phylum Actinomycetota; class Actinomycetes; order Pseudonocardiales; family Pseudonocardiaceae; genus Amycolatopsis; species Amycolatopsis sp. lyj-112. The sequence goes on from NZ_JAJPWS010000015.1 coordinate 106,473, forward strand.
CGCGGCGAAATGTACGTCGCCGGTGCGGGTCTGGCGCGCGGGTATCTCGGTCGCCCGGGGTTGACGGCGAGCCGATTCGTGGCCGATCCCTTCGCGCCAGGGCTGATGTACCGCAGTGGCGACGTCGCACGGTGGCGCGCCGACGGGACACTGGAGTACCACGGCCGTGCGGACGATCAGGTCAAGATCCGCGGCTTCCGGATCGAGCCCGGCGAGATCGAGGCCGCGGCCGTGCGTCATCCGGCCGTCGGGCAGGTCGCGGTGGTGGTCCGGGAGGACGAGCCAGGTGCGCGGCGCCTTGTCGGGTACGTCGTTCCCGAGGGGGACGAGCCGCCGGCGGATCTCCGCGAGTTCGTCGCGAAGGCGGTGCCGTCACATATGGTTCCCGCCGCGTTCGTCGTCCTGGACCGGCTTCCCTTGACGGTGAACGGGAAACTCGACCGTAAGGCCTTGCCTGCGCCTGACTTCGAGAAGGCCGTGCCGGGCAGATCGCCGAGGAACGACACCGAGCGGATCCTGTCCGATGTGTTCGCCGAGGTCCTCGGGGTACGGCGGGTCGGGATCGACGACAGCTTCTTCGACCTCGGCGGCGACAGCATCGTCTCCGTGCGCTTGGTGAGCGAGGCCAGGGCGGCCGGGCTGGAGATCACCCCGCGCGACGTCCTGACCGAACAGACCGTCCTCGGACTGGCCGCGGTGGCCCGGCCTCTGTCTTCGGGCTATGACACGGGTGCGGCAGACCTCGTCGGGGAGACCGGCCTGACCCCGATCGTCGCGAGGCTGGCCGAACTCGGCGGGCCGATCGAGGAGTATCACCTCGCGATGATCGTCCGCACTCCTGCCGGGCTTCGCCGGACCGACCTGGTCACCGCGCTCGACGTCCTCCTCGAACGACATGGCGCGCTTCGCGCGAAACTCAAGCGGGACAGCGGTTTGACCCTCGAAGTCACCAAACCGGACTTCGGGGACGCCGACGCGATCCTGCGCCGGGCCACCGGATCCACAGTGGACGCCGAGGCGATCGCTGCTCAGCAGCGTCTCGACCCGGAGGCGGGGAAAATGCTGCAAGCGGTGTGGCTCGACGCGGGCGAGGAGCCGGGCAGGCTGCTGCTGGTCGCGCATCACCTGGTGATCGACGCGATGTCCTGGCGAGTGCTGCTGGAAGAACTCGGCACCGTCTGCGATGCGGTGCGAGCGGGTGTGGAACCGGAACTCCCGCCGTCCGCGACGTCTTTCTGGGCCTGGTCACGCGAACTGGCGGAACAGTCGACGAGCCCGGAACGGGTCGCGGAGCTTCCTTTGTGGACGGAGATCCTCCGGCGGCCGAACCCGCGGATCGAACGCCGTCCGCTCGATCCCGCCCGGGACACGGTGTCCTCGTTGCGCACCTTCGGTCTTTCCCTTCCCTCGGAACAGACGCGTTCGCTCCTCACCACCGTCCCGGCGGCTTTCTCGTGCGGGGCCCACGACGCGCTCTACACCGCGCTCGCTCTGGCCTTCGCCCGCTGGCGGAACACGTCCGGCGTACTGGTCGACCTCCAAGGACACGGCCGGGACCCGATTTCCGCGGGCGCCGACACTTCGCGCACTGTCGGCTGGCTGGTCAACGTCTTCCCCGCGTGGTTCGCCACCGGTGATGTCGGCTGGGACGACGTCCTCACTGCCGGGCCTGACCTGGGCCGGGCCGTGCGACGAGTGCGGGACCAGCTGCGGGCGCTTCCGGACAGCGGGCTCGGCTACGGGATGTTGCGCTACCTCAACCCGGACACGGCGCCGGGGCTCGCGGCACTGACCCCGCCGCGGCTGAAGTTCAACTACCTCGGGCGGTTCACCGCGGCCGACGACCGGCGGAACTGGCTGCCCACCGCCGATTCGCCGACGATCATGGGCGGGGGCAGCGAGCCGGACATGCGGGTTTCGCATGTGCTGGAGTCCAGCCTGTGGATCGTCGACCAGCCGGAAGGGCCCGAACTGGTGTCCTATTGGGGCTGGGTGGCGGGGCTGCTGGGAGAGAACGAGGTCCGTTCGCTGGCCGGGCTCTGGCGCACCGCGCTGGAGGCGATCATCGACAGCGCCGAGGCGGCTTGAATCCGTCACCGGATGGGGTGGCATGATGCACGCTCGCACGTCGACGCGGAAGGCGAGGGTTTGAGCGCGCGCACCTCCCAGGTGGACGACCTCCGGCTGGTGGCACAACCGAATGCCGTGTTGTGCTCCGAGCTCTTCGTCCGCCTCATCTTGTCGGATTGGTCCTTGCGGCCGTTACTCGATCAGGCGAAGACCGCCGCCGCCAGACTGGTGGGCGCGCTCGTCGACGCCGCTGATCCGAAGGAACCGCCGTTCCTGACGCTGAGATTGCGGCTCCAGGCGGACGTGCTGGTCATCGAGGTCGATCACGGCCTCGCCGGCCTCGCGGCGCCGACGCCCGCACCAGGCGAACGGACCGGGGTGGTGCCGTGCGAGACCGACGGGGTGACCATCTGGTGCGAGCTGCCGCTGCCCGGCGGCCTGTCCGCCGGACAGGTGCAGCTGCCGCGCCGGGGAGACCGCCGGACCCTGGTGGACGAGCCCGTCTCGGGTGATCCCGTCGGCGCCGATCCCGAGGTCCTCGAACGGCTCCTGTCCCGGCTGAGCGGCTGGTCCGGCTGAGCCCTTCACGCGCTTTTACCGAGGGCGTGAGCGTGATCACCCGTTCGTGCGCATGACGAATCCCGCGAGCGGGCTGTCCTTACTGTGTACGGCGCCCGATCCGAGCGCCATGGACGGAGGAGGTCTCGATGTCGTTGGGCGACAAGATCAGCAACAAGGCCGAGGAACTCGGCGGTAAGGCCAAGGAGACGGCCGGCGACGCCACCGGCAACGAAGAGTTGCGCGCGGAGGGCCAGACGGACCAGGCGAAGGCCGGTCTCAAGGGCGCCGTCGAGAACGTGAAGGACGCCGTCGGCGACGCGGCGGACAAGGTCCGCGACGTCTTCAAGAAGTAGCGGGTCCTTCCGGTCCGGGGCGGCGGTTCTCCGCGGCCCCGGACCGTTTTCGATCGCGCAGGACGATCGGCAGGCCAACGAGCCGTGTGCCCTGGATACCGCCGAGGAACGACTGCCGGAGTTCGGCGTGGGGTACGGCGAGCCGCGCCTGGGGGAAGTCGGTGCGCAGGACCGCCGCCGCCGCCCGCAGTTCGAGCTGCGCGAGCTGGGCGCCGACGCAGAAGTGCGCGCCCGCCCCGAAAGCCAGGTCCGGGCCGGGTCTCCGGGCGGGATCGGTGTTGATGCCCTGGATGTCGACGAGCACGGGTGACCGGGCGGGGAGCCGGGTCCCGGCGAGGTCGATCTCGGTGGTGGTGAACCGCCAGAGGGTGAACGGGGCGGGCGGGTGCTCCCGCAGCGTTTCGCGGACGAGTTCGTCCTCGGGTGTCTCGTCCCCGTTGAGAAGCCTCGCGAACAGGAAACCGAGTGACGCGTCGGTGGTCAGCTGCCCGGCGAAGATCAGCCCGAACAGGTGGTACCGCAGGTCGTTTTCGGTCGTCCCGGGCGGGACCCGGTCGCGGAGTTCCGCCGCGAGCCCGTTCCGGTCCGGTGTCAGGCCCGCGGCCGCCAGCTCGGCGATCGCGGCGATGGCCTTGCCCTGGGCGCCCGGTTCGGGGCTGGACATTCGGCGGCACGCGTCGACGGCGTCGTCGAGCAGGTCGAGCGGGATTCCCAGCAGGTCGAGCAGCACGGTGAGCGGGAAGCGGGTGGAGAATCCGTCCATCAGGTCGACGGGGCCGCTGCCGAGGTCCGTCAGCAGCTCACGGGCGATTTCGTGGATCCGGCCGGACTGCGCCTGAATGCGTTTGGCGCTGAGCAGCGGGGCGTGCGCGCGCCGCAGCAGCGTGTGGTCCGGTCCGTCCAGCGTGGTGAGGGATGGCTGCTCGGCGGCCGTCTGCTCGAGCCCGGCCAGCAGCGGGATCCAGTCCGCCGGGGCGAGCGCGGGGTCTTTGGCGATGCGCGGGTCGGAGAGGACCTCTCGGGCCAGGCCCTCCTCGGTCACGATCCACGCCTTTCCGCCCGCCGGGGCGGGCACTTCGACGAGGGGACCGGCGGCGCGCAACGCGGCACGGGCGGGGTCGGGCTCGGTGATACCGCGGGTCGTCGCGGCGAACGGGTCGGGGAGCAACGCAACTCCTTCATGAGAAAGTAGCTTCACAATGAAGGTATATTCGTGGCCGGTAGGTTGTCAAAGCACCTGGAACGAGGAGGAGAACCGTCGATGGAGGATGAGGTCGCGGCGCGGACCGCGTCGATGCTGGACGGTCTCCGCGGTTTCGGGGCGAACTACACCGAGTTCACCCGCCGTTTCGCGGACTGGCTCGGCCTGCACTCCACCGACGCCGCCGCCCTGGTCGAGATCCTCTACGCCGAAGACACCGGCTCGCCGCTGTCCCCGGCCCGTCTCGGTGAGCGCGTCTCACTGACCTCCGGCGCGACCACGAACCTGCTGAACCGGCTGGAAGGTCTCGGTTACGTGGTGCGGACCCGGGAGAGCACCGACCGGCGGGTGGTCACCCTGCGCAGCGGCCCCGACATCCAGGGGCCCGCGCGCGAGTTCTTCGGCCCGTTCAGTGCCGGGCTCGCGGGGCTGGTGGCGGAATACCCGGCGGAGGAGATCGAGCGGTTCGAGTCCTTCCTGCGGAACCTGCGATCCACAATGGACGGACTGCTCGCCGAGTAGCACCCGGCACCGTTCGGGTGGATTCCGTCACCTGACCAGTCCGCGGGCGCCGCGGCCCCGAATCACTGTCAGACGTCATGGCACCGCGTAGCCGGGCGTCGGGTGAGGTGGAGGCAGCTTGATGGTCGAGGGTGTGCGGACGAGTCTGCGCGAAAACGGCGGCACCGGAGCGGAGCCGGCCGAAGCGAGCCTGATGCAACGGGTCGCGGCCGGGGACGAGCAGGCGTTCGCCGATCTGTACGACGTGGTGGCGGGACCGGTGTGGGGAGTGGTGAACCGGGTCGTCCGCAACGGCACGTTCGCCGAGGAGGTGACCCAGGAGGTCTTGGTGGAGGTCTGGCGCACGGCGGCCCGGTTCAAACCGGGCAAGGGCAGCACCCTGGCCTGGGTGCTCACGATCGCGCACCGGCGAGCCGTGGACAGGGTGCGTTCGCATCAGGCGGCGCTCGATCGGGACGACCGCGCGGGACGGCTCGATTTCCGGCGTCCCTTCGACGAGGTCGCCGAGTCCACCATCGCCAATCTGGAACAGGAGCGGGTGCGTCAGTGCCTGTCGGCGCTGACCGATCTGCAACGCGAATCGGTCGTGCTCGCTTACTACAACGGTTACACCTACCCGGAGGTCGCGGAAGTGCTCAAGACCGCGCCCGGCACGGTGAAGACCCGCATCCGCGATGGACTCATCCGGCTGCGTGACTGCCTGGGGGTGGGGCAATGACGGCGGAACTGCACACACTGACCGGGGCCTACGCCGTGGACGCCGTCCCGGACGAGGAGGCCGTGGCGTTCAAGCGGCATCTGCGGGGCTGCGACGCGTGCCGGCAGGAGGTCCGGGAACTGCGGGAGACCGCGGCCCGCCTGGGCAGTGCGGTCGCCGGCGCACCCCCGCCTCGGCTGCGGGAGGTGACCCTCACCGAGATCGCGCACGTTCGGCAGTGGCCGCCGCTGGTGGCGGCGGTCCGCCGCGCCGAGCCGGTGAAGAAGCCGTCCGTGCGGATCGCCCTGCTGGGTGCCGCGGCGGCGGCCGTCGCGGCGCTGGTGTTCGGCCTGGCCACCACGACCACCGAACCGGGCGGCGACCCCGCCCAGCAGCAACTCGCCGCGGTGAACACCGTGCTCACCGCGCCCGACGCCTCGACGGTGAAGGGCGCCGGGACGACCAGCGTGGTGATCTCGCAAAGCCAGGGCAAGGTCGTCGTGCTGGCGAACGACCTGCCGCCACTCGCGCCCGGCCGGGTCTACCAGGTCTGGCTCATCGGTGCGAGCGGCGTGCACTCGGCCGGGCTGATGACGGAGGACGGTCCACATCGGACCCGGCCGATGCTGGCGGATCTGCCGCAGGGCATCGACCGGGTCGGGATCACCGCCGAGCCCGCGGGAGGTTCGCGGACGCCGACCAACCCGGCCGTCGCGATGCTCTCCCTCGTCTAGCCACTAAAGCAGGTCCGTGAAGGCCCCCTTGAGGGACTCAGAGTCCCTCAAGGGGCCTTCACGGCATCGAGATCTAGAGGCCGGTGAGCCGCCCGCAGGACTGCCACAGCTCGTGGCGCTGCGCGGCGGTTTCCCGGGTCTTGCCGAGGTAGTGCGTCGGCCGCTGGGCCCGGTCGTGCCAGAACATCCCGTTGTACCGGCCCGGTTCTTCGGCCGCGGCGAGCCAGACGAAGGTGTCCGCGCCCTGCTCGGCGTCGCGCAGGATCGGCCGGGTCACCTTCTGGAAGGTCGGCAGTGAGGTCGCGACGCCGGGCGTGTCCGCCCAGCCGGGGTGGGCGCTGTGCACCGTGACCCCGGAGCCGTCCAGTTCGTCCGCCCAGAGTTCGGCGAGGACAACCTGCATCCGTTTGGTGCGCGCGTATCCGGCCGCCGGCCGGTAGGCGCCCTCGCGATATTGCAGGTCGTCGGCGCGCAGCGGCTGGCCGTACATGCCGCCGGAGCTGATCCAGATCACCCGCGCGCCGTCGGCGAACTTCGGGCGCAGCAACGCGGTCAGCAGATGTGGTCCGAGCACGTGGGTGGCCAGCATCAGTTCGTTGCCCTCGGCGGTTTCCCGGCGTTCCGAAGGCATCACACCGGCGTTGTGGACGAGGATGTCCACCTCGCCGTCGAGGTTCTTGGCGTAGTCGCGCACGGACGAGATCAGGCTGACGTCGCAGTGGTCGACGACGACCTGTCCGCCGGGCGCGGCGCGTTCGATCTCGGCGCGGGCGGCGTCGCCGTCGCCGCGGACCGCGATCCGGACGGTCGCGCCCAGTTTCGCCAGCCCGATGGCGGTGGCCTTGCCGAGGCCGGCCTTCGCACCGGTCACGACGGCGACCTTGCCCGCGAGCGCGTCCGGCCGCGGGTCCTCGGGCCACCATCGCTTGCGCAGAAGGTGCCCGATGCTGCTGTACCCGAGCAGCGTCCGGTCGAGCAAGGTGTCGGCGGCCCTGGTCACGGCGGACATGCGGGACTCCTCTGATCGGGGCGGTCGGTTCACATCTCGTAGTACATCTGTGCGGGAACCAGTGCCCAGACCGTTTTCCCGGTCGGCTCGGCCCGGAAACCCCAATCGCGGGAAAGCTGACCGACCAGCCGGAGCCCGTGGTGTTGCGCCGCGGACGCTGAACGCAGGTCAGGATCGCCGTCGGAGACTTCGACCATGAAGCCGCGAAGGCGCCGGGTGATCCGGAGATCACCCGGCGCGGCGGTGTGCCGATAGGCGTTGCTGACGAGTTCGTCGATCACCAGGAGCAGGGCGCCGAGCGGCTCGGCCTTGCCGCGGCCGAAGCCGAGGTGCTCGGCCACGACCGACCGGACGCGCCTCAGGTCGGGACGATCACCCAGGTCGAGGGCGACTTCCGCGGCGCCCGCGACCCGGCGGCACAGCCGCTCCAGTTCGGCTTCGAGATCCGCCTGCCCACCACTCATCGCACCCAGCTCCCCTTCGCCGAACACCTCTCGCAAGGTGTTCGTCACCGAAGGCGTCGCGGACGGGCGCCTACTGGATGCGAGGCCCGGCCTTGGCCGAGAAGCGGAACTCGATGGTCGTCGGAAGAGTGTCGAGGTCCAGGGCCTGGCGCAGGCGCGGGAGCCCCTCCTCGGTGACGCGCTCGCGGACGGCGGCCAGATCGGCGTCCTGCTCGGCGCTCACCACCAGGGCCAGTACCGGCGCCTCCTGCGTGCCGCCGAGCGTGGCATGCGCGTCGTGCACGCCGGGGTAGGCCGCGATCTCGGTGGCGAACGGCTCCACCGCGGTGCTCGCGGCGAGCGTCGTATGGCCCGCGTCCTCGTCGAACCGCCAGGTGCGGCTCTTGGGTTTGCGCACGGGCTGCGCGATGAGCCAGCGCAGTGTCAGCAGCCCGAGGACCACCGCGCCCGCGGCGACGGCGTACCAGGCCCAGGTGGGCGGCATCGCCGTGCCCGGAACGAGTGCTGTGTCCGGTTCGAGCAGGGGAATCCCGCCGAAATGGGTGCCGACGGCGAACGCGCCACCGGCCAGCAGCACGAGCCCGGTCAGGATCAGCAGCGTGCGGTTCAGCCGGGCGGGACGGTTGAGGTCGGTCATGACGGGCTCCTGGTGGCCTTGACCCGGACGCGTACGGCCGGGACGGTGGCGGGGCCGATCTGGGCGAGGCGGTGCTCGACGGCGGCGCGGACGGCGTCGGCGAGCCCGGCGGTGTTCGTGCGCCCGGTGGTCACCACCGAGACGACCTTGCGCCGCTTGACCTTCAGCTTCGCACCCGAGACGCCGTCCACTGTGGACGCCGCGGTGCGCAGCGTCGACCGGTAGCTGCGCCGGGAGGCGCCGGAGTCCGGGCTGCCGTCCAGGGGCAGCACGGTCGGCCTGCCCGGGACGACCGCGCTGACGAGCAGGATCAGCCCGAGCAGCGCGGCGCCACCGCCGGCGAGCGCCGGGAGCGGATCGCTCCAGCGGACGCCGTGCAGCGCGGACGCCACGGAGTCGTAGCTGATCCAGGGTTTCTCCCCGATGATCAGCTGGACCGCGACGGTGGCGGCCAGGACACAGCCGGCCAGCACCACGAGGGCGACGAGCACGGCGGGAAGGCTGCGGCGGGGGCGCCGTTTCATCGGACCCTCCTCGATTCGGGCTCCGCGGCATGCAGAGCGGTGACCGTGAAGTCGACCTGGGTGACGGTCAGCCCGGTGAGTTCACCGACACGCCGGATCAGGTGCTCCCGCGCGGTTTCCGTGGTGGCGCGGACCGAAAGCGGGTACTTCACCGAGAGCCGGACGTCCAAAGTGGCCGTTTCGGCGGTGACGTTCGCGCTCACTTTCGCGCCGTGTTCGAGGTCTTCGCCGCCGACGGCGATCCCGAGCACCCGCGACGCCGCGCCGCCGATGCCGTCGAGTTCGGTGATCGCCCGCGCGGCGATCCGCTCGACGGCACCGCCGGCCACGGTGAGCCCGCCCCGCCCGGCCGTTTCCGGCGAGGCGGCGGTCATGGTCGTCATGGCGGTCAGCCCCGGTCGCGGCCGGCCAGGGCCGAAAGGTCGAGCTTGCCGTCGAGGAACCGGCCGACCAGCAGGCCGAGGGCGGCGAGGACGAGCACGACGAGGAAGGCGCCGAACCCGCCGAACGCGCCGGCCACGCCGAGCACGAGACCGGTCAACAGGCCGAGATGAGTGGCGTTCATGAACGTTCTCCTTGCTGTGGCGCGCGGACCGGCGCCACGGGTCACTGGACTCGGCCGGATTCGGTGCTTTCGTCGGTGTCGTCGTCGCCCGGGATGTGGACGTCGGACACGGTGATGTTGACCTCGACGACCTCGAGCCCGGTCATCTGCTCGACGGCGCCGATCACGTTGCGCCGCACCGATTTCGCGAGGTCGGCGATCGCGACGCCGTACTCGACGACGATCTGCAGGTCGACCGCGGCCTGGCGCTCGCCGACCTCGACGGAGACGCCCTGCCCGGCGGACGCGGTGGCGCCCGGGATGCGTTCGCGCAGCGCGTTGAAGGCCCGCTGGGCGCCGCCTCCGAGCGCGTGGACGCCGGTGATCTCACGGGTCGCGAGGCCCGCGACCTTCTGCACGACGGTGTCGGCGATCGTGGTCACGCCTTGAGCGGAGTTGAGCGCGCCGTTCTCGGCAGCGGAGTTCGAGTTCGCCTTGGCGGGGGTGGTGGCGGTGGTCGTCATCGCAATCTCCTCGGTTCGGATTCCGTTGCTGTCCGGGAAGTTCCGTGGGATGTCCCGTTTCGCTTCCACACCCCATAGACCCAGTCGCGCCAAGATCGTCACGACACGATCGTGTGGTCTGGATCTCACGGACAGTGGGTATCTCTTCGGGGTGTCGTCTTCAGGTACCGGATGGCCGGCCCTGGTCTTCTCGCGAGTTCTCTGTTAGGAAAGGTTCCTAACTAACTCGGGTTTGGGAGGCGACGTGCGCGGACGTGGTCTGGCGGCAGCGGCGGTACTGGTGGTTCTGTGCGGTGGCTCCGCCGCCGTCGCACCGACGACGACGGCGGAGGCCGGCGCCCGGGTGGCGCGGAACATCATCTACATCCAGGGTGACGGCCTCGGTCTCGGGCAGCGGAACCTGCTCCGGCTGGCGCTGAAGGGAAAACACGGCGAACTGGCGCTGGACAAGCTCGCCGTCACCGGCCTGGTGCGCACTTCCTCGGACGACCCCGACGAGATTGTGACCGACTCGGCGGCCTCGGCCACCGCGCTGGCCACGGGGCACAAGACGCGCAACGGCGCCGTCGGAGTCGATGCCGAAGGCCGTCCACTCGAGACGGTGCTGGAGCGGGCGAAACGGGCGGGGAAGTCGACCGGGCTGGTGACCACCGCGCAGGTGACGGGCGCCTCGCCGGCGGCGTTCGCGGCGCATGTGCCCAGCCGGGACTCGCAGAGCGACATCGCCAAGCAGTACATCGAGAACAGCCGCCCGGACGTCCTGCTCGGCGGCGGCGAAGACTGGTGGTACCCGAAGGGGAACCCCGGGCTCTGGCCGGACAAGCCGGGGGAGGAGAGCCGCAGCCCGTACGGCAACCTGGTCGAACGCGCGCAGCGAACGGGCTACACCTACGTGCGCAACGGTGATGAACTGCGGGACACGCGCGCGAACCGGCTCCTCGGCCTGTTCGCGAACGAGGACATGATCGACTACGGCCCGGACGGCGTCGGCAAGTACGCGCCGCGGGTCCCCCTGCAGCAGATGGCGCGCAAGGCGCTGGACACGCTGTCGAAGAATCCGCGCGGGTTCTTCCTGTTCCTGGAGGAAGAAGGCACCGACGGGATGTCGCACGAGAACAACGCGCACGGCGTGATCGACGCCGGCCGTTCGCTCGACGCCACGGTCGCCGAGGTCATGCGGTTCGTCCGCACGCATCCGGACACGCTGGTGATCATCGGCGGCGACCACGAGACCGGCGGCCTGAGCATCGAGAACTACGACTCGTCGGAAACCGGTCCGGAGCACGAGAACCAGGACGGCCCGTTCGCGATCCCGGGTTCGAAGCTCGAGTTCACCGTGGACTGGACGACGCACGACCACACCGGTGCCGACACCCCGGTCAACGCCGAGGGGCCCGGTTCCGCCCGGTTGGGCGGCACGGTCGAGAACACCGAGGTCTATCACGTGATGCGGGAGGCCGGGAGGTTGTGAAGCCTCTCGCTCCGATCAGGCCGTGACGGAATCGATCAGCCGGTTGTACCGGAGCCTCAAAGCGCGTTCGACGGCGGAGAGGGCTCCGGCGGCGGTCATGGTGATGGTCGCCCATCCGGGGAGCCGGATCGGTGCGGTGAAGGTGCCGACGTGCTCGGCGATCACGGGGACTTTGGTGACGGTCTCGATGCCGTGGAGAAGGCCGAGGGCGAGCGCGGCCAGGAGGATGGTCAGGGTCACCGCGCCGACGAGGGCGCTGGTCCGGGGGAACCGCTGCCCGAACCGGGCCCGTAGTCCTTCCTGGGAACGATGGTGGGGGCGCAGCGCCTGCTCGCCGCCGCTGTCGGAGACGAAGTGCATGCGCTTCAGCCCGAACGCGCTGGTGGCCACCTCGATGACGCCGCCGTCCACCGGAAAGGTCGTCGGGAGGTTGGACCGGTTGATCTGGACGCCGTCCCGGTACAGCGCGGCAGGGCTGCGCCCGGCGGCGGCGTGGTGCTGCTTCTTGGTCTTCGCGTCGGCGAGGTAGCGGACGTCGACGGCGTAGGCGTTGCTCTTGCCCGCGGGGGCGGGAAGTTCGAGGAAAAACAGCGAACGGGAGAAGACCTGCCAGAGCCGGTACTCGGCGAGCGCGCTTCCGTCCCCCGGCCGGACCTTGCCGAGCTGCCAGCGCTGTCTCAGCTTCTTGACCATGCTTCGCTTCCCTCTTCGGTGAACGGCTCACGACTGTCGCCCCCAGTAGAAAGTGTGCCGTCGGGGCATAGTCAAGTCGCACTGGAACGCCGATCGGGTGAACACCGGCGCCTTAGGGCATCCGCCAAAGGCAAAGGCAAAGGCAAAGGCAAAGGCAAAGGCCGGAGGCGCGGGCGACGGGAGCGCGTCGGGTGGGTCGAGCTGTACTCCGACCTGGTGTTCGTGTTCGCGATCGGCCAGGTGACGCACGGCATCGTAGCGCCGGCTGGGTGGGGTGGAACGTGACGGAGCGTGAGAATGAGTGCGTTCAGTGGGTCTGGATTCCGGTGGCGCTTGTCGCACTCCACCGGACGCCGTACGCGAATCCGGGTGCGAGGCCCCTAAACCTCACGTGTACTTCGCCCGCAACGTCAGGCGTCAGCTGCAGGCCGCTTGTGTCGCCGTCTCGGACGTCGTCTTGAAAGACTCTGTCCAGTTGGACGACCTGGACTGTGACAGGTAGGGCGAAGCGGATGTGCAGATCGAACAGGTCGACCGGGTGCCGGGGTACGCAGACGAAATGCGTGTGTTGCAGCAAAGCGCGGATTCGCAACGTGAAGTCATGTCGTTCGCCGCGCTCAAGCGCCTTCGGCAGCTGAAGTCCTAGTCCGATCCGTTCGCTCGATTCCATGGCGCGAGTGGTCAGGCGTCCACCATGGAAGACGTCAATCTTCACGTCTTCTTGAGTGTTGCCGCCTTCACTCGTCCGTGAGGCCAATGTCATTGCTAAGTCGAGCTCGGAGATGTTATCGGAATCTGCGACGATCCGGCGGAACTCGAACGCCTCGGCCGTCTGTTGGTCGAGGGCGACCGCTACTCGTAGCTCTTGGGTGTGCCACATTCGGCTCGGGCGCACAGGTTCTCGGGCTTGCGCTGCGTCCATTGCCAGTATCGCAAGGTGCTCAATACCTTCATCGATACGGCGGCGAGCCGTGCGGTCGTCTCGACCCAACAAGCTAGCCACTCGTCGAACTCGGTCCTGGTAGAACGCATTCTGTGCCTGTTCGTGGAGTGCGAAGGCTGCAAGCACGGCGACACGTAGGTCATCTGGCAATGCAGAAGTCAGAGTCAGCAAGCCCTCCGAGGCCTTCTGTCGGATCGCCGCGTTGTTTTCATGATCCGAGATCTGAAAGATAGCCCTCAGGGCAGGTCCGATTCGCTCGCTGATCTGCGGTGCGGAGATGCCCCTTCCTCGGCGGAGTAGTTTGAGTTCCGCGCCTATGTCTGCGGCGCTGACGTTCATCGCTGAACTCCGATGGATGCCGGCGTCTCGTCCGATAAGAGGTCGGCCGCGCGGAGGCTGGTCCCGCTAGTTGTGTTTCTGGAGACCGTAGGAGGCGTCCTTCGCGCGGCCGCGCTCAAGCAATCCTCCGTGACTGGAACCTGCTGAACCCGTGCCCGAATTGTCCTGCGAGCAGGCAGCTCCCCCCGGCGGCGGCGAGGGCGGCCTCCAACGTAAACCCGCGAATGATCAAGAATCCGGTGAAGACCTGGATCATGATCACGATGATTATCGTATCCCACGGGTAACTGCGATGCGCTCTAGGAATTGGATCGGGAGTGCAGGGCTGATCCTTGGGTGCTAGTGACATGGGACTGCGAGATCCTCTCTGACATTGACCTAGGCGTCGTATCCACTGAGGTGCGGCAGGAGTTGCAGTTCCGGCCGCGTGGACAGGCTGAGTCTTGCGCAGAGTGTTCAAGATCGGTAGAGGGACTACGCTGAGTAGTGATGCGGTAACAGACTGAAGGGGCCGCCGGCTGCAACCCCGGGGCCCCTTCGGCGACGCGCCTAGGTCAATAGACAGATCGCGACAACAGGATTGCTGATAGGGCCTGCAAAGTCGCTGAATGTCATCTTTTTGACCATGATCTGTCCGGTTGTTGTCCACTGGGCGCCCGTCTGTCCAGACTGGCCCAGTGTGACGGTAGTCGCTGGTCAGCATTATGACGATGTCAATGCCCGCACGGCGCACCAGTCGTCCGCCATATGGGGTCGACGCGCCAACGCTGGCTTTCATGCGATGAGCATGGCCGAATTGCTGGTGAGGGGTTGTTAGTGTGCATCGCAGGTGCGCCACTCGCCCATTGGCGACACTAGCCGATGTGGCGCGCAAATGTTGCCTTAGTGGGAAAGTAGGGGTTGCGCGGTGCAAAGTTCTTGTACCGCAGGGAATTCGGTGCTTCACATATTGGGCCTCGCAAGATCGCTATTCGCGAGGATCTGCTGCTCGTCGGCCGACTTCCCACCGTCTCCACGATCCCGACGGCCTGAACGGGGGGCTTACCGCAGTTGCAGGGCATCGATGAGCCAGCGGCCGTCCTGTTCGACCAAGGTGAGCTCGACCCGGCCCCGGTCGACGCGCGCTTGCGGGCTGTTGGTGTTGGTGATCGTCTGGTTGACGAACAGCGCGACCACCACCCGCTCGGTGGTCGCGCTGACGATCCCGGATTGCAGCACCGTGCTCTTGGACACCGCTTTGTACTGCTGCAGAAGAGGTTTGATGCCGTTGGTGGTGTCCTGGTACTGCTGGGCGAAGGCCGGGGTGGAATTCCCGGCGACGGTCTTGAAGTTCTCGTCGAGCTTGCCGAAGTCGTAGCTGGTCAGGTCGACGGCGTAGCGGCCGGCGGCGGCGGAGCCCTCCGCCCGCGCGGTGGCCAGCTGTTCTTGCCGGTACCACTGCCATCCCGCGTAGGCGGCCGCGCCCACCAGCAGCAGAGCCAGGACACCCGCGATGATCCGGCGCGGGTGCAGCGCAGCCTTGAGCCCGGCCTGGCCGGGCGGGGTTTCCTCGTCCGCGTCCTCTTCGGGGACCTCCACCCCTTCGAGAGGTTCGGTTTCTTCGGAGGGCGGTTGTGCCTTCGGCCTCCTCGGCACCGGCGACGGAACGACGCGGGTGGTTTCCCTGGCGGCGGGCGTGCGGCCGGCCACCCGGCGGGTAACGGTCTTGACCTGGGAGTTCTTCATCATCGTGCTCCTTGCAGATACAGGGAGGACCAGGAGTCGCCGGACGACGGGTTCGGCCCGCCGGGTGGGGGTGCGGTCGGCCCACCGGGTCTCGGGGCGTTCGCCGCACCGCGTACCCCTGCGCCGTCCTTCTGGCCGCCGGGGCAGTGGAAGTCGAGTCCGGGTTCTCTCGCCGCGGTGTCGGTCGGCGTACGGCGCTCGACGGGGTAGTAACAGATGCTGCCCTGCGCGAGCACCAGAGTGAACGCGGCGTGGTCGTCTCTGGCGATGCTCGCGAGCGCGCCGAGCCCGTCCGGACCGTCGGTGAGCAGGGCCCGCAGGGCTGAGACGCGGTCGGCGGTCACTTCGAGCGGGGACACCAGATTGGCCAGCAGCGCGCCGATCACCGGCTGGTTCGCCCGCAGCAGCGGAACGAGTTGCCGCGCCAGCTCAGGTGCCTTTTCCAGCAGCGGCGTCACTCGGGGGACGAGGCCGCGCAGTTCACCGGTCATCCGGTTGAGCGAACTCACCAGCCGGGGCAGGCGCGCCGTGGTGCCTTCGCCGAGGAAGTCCTTGGCGTCGCCGAGCAGATCGGTGACGGTGGGCCGCATCGAGTTGAGCCCGGCGACGATCTCACTGCCGTTGGCCATGAGTTCTTCGAGCTGCGCGGTTGTCCCGTTCAACCCGAGGGACAGGTCGTCGGCGATCAAGGAGACCTTGTCCAGGTCGACGCTGTCGGTGAGCCGCATCAGGTTCACCAGAACGGTCTGCAGAGGCAGCACCTTCGTCGTCTGTCCTGAGTGGATGATCGCGCCGTCGGTCAGGTAGGGCTCCTTGTCCGCGGCCGGGCGCAGGTCCAGGTGTTTGAGCGCGACCGCGGTGTCCTGAGCCACGGCGACGGCGGTGTCGGCGGGTACCCGCAACCGGCTGTCGAAGCTGATCTCGATGTCCACACCGGACTCGTTCGGGCGCAGCCGCACCGCGTCCACGGTCCCGGCCTGCACCCCGCGGTAGGTCACCGGCGCGCCGGGTGAAATGCCGCCCGCGTCGGACATCTGGACGGTCACGTGCGTGGCGTCCCGGAACTCCGCCGGGCCGACCGCGGTGACGCCGAGGTAGATCGAGCAGCCGACGCCGATCACCAGGAACAGGGCGATCTGCACCAGGGGCAGCCTGGTGCCGCCGCGAATCCTCATCGGGTCCCTCCCAGCAAGGGCTGCCCGGCGCCGCCGGGAACGGGCGCGCCCGCGGCGGCGGGCGCGCCGCCGAGGAACGAGGTGAACAGGGACGCGAGCGAGCCCGGCACGTTGACGTTGAGGTCGATGTTGAGATAGTCGCCCGGAATCGTCTTGTCCAGCACCCCGCTGACCGTCTTCAAGGTGCCGAGTGTCCGGCCGAGGTCACCGGCGAACCCGTTGAACGCGTCGAGGATCGGGCCGAGATCGCGCGCCATGCCGGTGATCGAATCCTTGGTGCGGCCGAGGGTCTCACCGGCGGTGTTCGCGAGTGGGGTGAGGCTCGCCAGCATCGCGTTCAGGGAGCCCTGCTGGCTGTGCAGCATGTTCACCGCCGGGGTGATCTGGGCGAAGGCGTCGTCCAGCAGGGCCTTGTTGTCGGCGGCGGTCTTACTCAGCCGGTTGAGCGAATCCAGGGTGCGCTTGAAATCGGCGGTCCGGCCATCCAATGTGGACAGAATGCCCTCGATACGGGTCAGCAGCTCACGGATCTTGCCCTCGCGCCCGGACAGCATGGTGTTGAGTTCGGTGATGATCGTTTTAGCCTGCTCGAACCCGCTGTTCTCGAGGACCGTTCCGAGCACGGCGAGGGTGTTCTCGATATCCGGTCCGCGTGCCGTGTCGGTGGCCGGGATGACGGCGCCGGGGGCCAGGACCTCACCGCCCGATCGCTGCGGTGGTCGCAGGTCCACGTACTGGGCACCGAGCGCCGTGCTCAGTTTCAGCTCGGCGCGGGTGCCTCGCGGCAGCCGGACGTCGTCCCGCAGTTCGATCAGCACGTGGGCCTGGAAGTTCTCGGACCGGGTCGAGAGCACCTTGCCGACCGCGGCGGGCCCGAGTTTGACGTCGCCGCCCACCTGCAGGCCGGAGATCTCGGTGAAGACCGCGGTGACGCGGTAGGAAGGCCCGTCGACACCGGTCACCGCGTCGAGACTCTGCAGGCTCACCCCGCAGCCGCCGAGCAGCCCCGCCAGCAGAAGCGGGCCGATCGCTTTGCCGCGCATCACTTGCCTCCTTGCGGTGTTGGTGGCACAGGTAGGCCGAGCGGATCGTTCACCGACGGCGGGAACCGGACCGGGTTGATCAGCCCCGCACCCGAGCACAGCGGGATGGGGAACTTCTCGCACAGCTGTTTCCCGGCCGCGAACTGCGAAAGGTTCGTGGACACGTCCAGCCGGGTGCGGAGCCGGTCGTCCTCGGACACCGCCCGGCTGAGGTTCTGGGCGCCCAGAGGCAGCGTGTCGAGGATCTCGGCTATCTGCGGCCCGTGGGCGGCGACGTCCGCGACCACGTTGTTCAGCTGCGACAAGGAAGTGCTCAGCGTGCCACCGCTGTTCTTCACCAGATCGGCGACGTCGGTGAGGGCCACCGAAAGGTTCGACATCGTGGTGGCGATGGTCTCCTGCTGCTTGCCGAACTCCGCCGCGGCCAGGTTCACCGAGCCGGTCACCGAATCGACGGTGCTCTTGTTCTTGTCCAGCGTGCTCACCAGTGCCTTGAGCGTGTCCAGGAAGGCGGCCACGTCCGGCAGTTCACCGGCCACGAAACCGCTCGCCTGGGCCACGTGGGTGATCGCGTCCTTGAACGCGGGCCCGTTACCGTGCAACAGATTCGCCACCGAGTCGAGCAGTTCGCCGAGTGGCGCCGTCGTTTTCCCCGGCTCGGGGCCGAACGTGGTGAGCAAGGTGTTCAGCGACGCCATCAGGCTGTCCCACTTCACCGGCGCGTGCGCGCGTCCGGCCGGGATCACGCCACCGTCGCCCAGGGTGGCGCCCGCGGTGTAGGCCGGGGTCAGCTCGACGTACTGATCGCTGATCACGGCCGGCGACATCACCCAGGCCTGCGCGTCGGCGGGCACTTTGGTGCCTTCGGGAAGGGAAAGGCTGACCCGGACCTTGGCCCCGAGCGGTTCCACGGCGGTGACCTCGCCGAGGGGCACGCCGAGCACCCCCACCTTGCTGCCGGGGTAGATCCCGTCCGCCTGCGGGAATTCCGCCACGATGGTGAAGGCCGGTGCCGGGCGGAGGGCGAGGATCGCGCCGCTCACCAGCAGGGTGGCGACACAGAGCAGGGCCAGCACCCGTGCGGCCGCGTTCATTTGCATCCCTTCACGACACCCAGGGCGCAGAGGATGTCGTCCGGAACCGGGCCCGCCGGTCCGGTGACGTCCAGCCAGGGACCGTTGCCGCCGGCGTTGGCGAGATACCGGCCGGCCGGAGCCAGCAGGTCCAGCGTCCGGCCGATCTGCCGCTGGTTCTCGGCCAGGGTCTTCGAGACCGTCTCCAGCCGGTCCAGCAAGGGTTTCACGATCGGCCGGTGAGTGTCCAAAAAGGACCGTACCTGAGTGCTCAACGAGGCCAGATCGGCGATCAGGGTCTCCAGGGTGGCCTTGCGATCGACCAGGGCCTTGGTGATCAGGTCGGCGTCACCGAGCAGCTTGACCAGGCTGTCCTGCTGGCTCACCAGGGTGCCGGTCACCGACTGGGCGCCGGCCAGCAGGCCCTTGAGCTGTTCGCTGTACTTGTCGAACACGGTGGTCGCCGCGCCGACGCCTCGCAGGGCCTGTGCGGCCAGGTTCGCGTCCGGGGTGTTCTGCCGCAGAGTGCTGATCATCTGTTTGAGCGCACCGAGATCGAGTTGCTCGGTGGTCTTGGCGGCCGAGCGGCCGAGGTCGTCCAAGGAGAACGGGACCGAGGTCCGGGCGAGCGGGATCGTGCCGCCCGCGGGAATCCGGCCGTCACCCCGCGGCTGGACGTCGAGGTACCGCTTCCCCAGGATGGTCTGCAGTTTGACGCCGGCCGTGGTGGCCGCGCCCAGCGTCTGGTCGTGGTCGAGCCGGAGGCCGACCCGCACCCGGTCACCCGCGAGTTCGACGGTGCGCACGCGGCCGGACGGCACCCCCGCGATGAACACCTGGTCGTCCGGCCGGAGCCCGGAGGCGTTCGCCAGTTCGGCCGCGTAATCGGTGGTGCGCTGGTAGAACACGACCTGCGGCAGGACGATCGCGGCCGCGACCGCGGTGATCAGCAGGAACAGCCCCGCGCCGGCGAGCTTGGCGGGATCGCGTTCGCGGAAGGTTCTCCTCACCGGCACACCTCCGAATGCGGGCCGCTGCCGATGTCCACCGGCGGGCCGATGATCTCGATGCCGAGGTTGCAGAAGTAGATGTTCGCCCAGCCGCCGTAGCCGAGGATGGTGTCGACCTTGCCCAGCAGCTTGGGCAGATCCTGCAGGGCCTGGACGATCGGTTTCTTGTTCTCGTCGAGTTTCCCGGACAGCGTGAACAGCGACTTCAGGTCACGGTTGATCGAAGGTTGCGTCTGTTCCACCACTCCGGCAACGGTTCTGGCCAACCGGGCTCCGCTGTCGAGCGCGTCCATGATGAGCTTCCGGTCGCCCGCCAGCCCGCCGGCCAGGGCGCCGAGCCCGGCGATGAGATCCTTGAAGTCCTGGGCGTGCCCGATCGTGCTGTCCAGCACCGGCTGCAGGTTGGCCAGCACCTGCCCGATCACCTTGTCCTGCCCGGCGAAGGTGTCGGTCAGGGAGACGATCCGCGAAAGCAGCGCGTTGATGGTGGGGCCTTCACCCTGGAAGACCGCGACGATCTCCTTGGCCAGCTGGTTGACGTCGGCGGGCTGCAGAACGTCGAAGATCGGCTTGAACCCGTTGAACAGGGTCGTGAGATCGAGCGCGGGTGTGGTGCGCTCCAGCGGGATCGTGGCGTTTTCGGCGAGCGAGCCCTGGGCCCCGGGCCCCGGGAGCAGGGCGATGTACCGCGCGCCGAGCAGATCGGCGTAGCGCACCGCGGCGCCGGTGTCCGACGGCAGTTTCTGGTCGGTGGTCACCTCGAACGACACCAGCGCCTTGCCCTCGCGCAGCATCACGGAGCCGACCTCGCCGACCCGGACGCCGGCGATCCTGATGTCACTGCCGGGTTTGACCCCGAGCGCGTCACTGAAGACGGCGGTGAAACCGGCGGTGTCCGTCTGGAACGGACGAGTCAGGGTGTTGGCCACCAGCACGGTGCACAGCCCGCAGATCGTGGTGAACACACCGAGTTTGACCAGGGTCGGCGCCATGCCACGCAGCGTCCTCATGGCATCAGCACCTGGGTCCCGCGCAGGATCGGGCCCGCGAGCAGCCCGAGGATCCCGGTGCGCGCGCCCGGATCCGGCCGCGGCTGGCCTGACAACCCGTCCGCGAACCGGGTGAGGGCTTTCGCTTCGGCGTCACTGCCCACCGGGCCGGACGCTCCGCCGAAGGACGGGGGAGCGACGACGGCGTCCGTTCGGGGCGGTGCTTGCCGTTGCTTCGGGACAGACCCGCAGTTGGGTCCGGACAGGAGGCCGTAGCGCGGGCAGTCGGCCGCGGTGTACGGCTGCACGCCGTCCAGCGTGACGTCGAGATCGACCGGCAGGGTGTGGCCGTTACCGACCACACCGGCGATATTGGTCATCAGCATGCCGAAACTTCCGTAGAGGTCGGTGATCCCTTTCGCGTTGTCGGCGAGCGTGCTGGTGACCTTTCCGCCCGCGCCAACCAGGCGGATGACGCGATCCTTGTTGTCCCCCAGGAGTTTCTGCCCTTGCCCTATCAGTTCGAGGCCGCCGCTGAGCAGCGCCTCGATGTTGGCTTTCTGCCGGAGGAGTTCCTGGGAGAGGGCAGTCGCGTTCTTGAGCGCCTGGATGCCTTCCGGTGCGACGTCGTCGAGTTGCTCGCTGAGATCCGCCACGAAACCGAGGGTGTCGCTGAACGTGGTGAGCAGGCCCGGCGCGTCCGCGGTGAGGTCGTAGGCCTGGTCGATCAGCTTGCCGAGGTCGGCTCCGCGGCCCGAGAGCGCCTGGCTCACCGCCGCCAGCGCGGTATTGATCTTCGCGGGCTGCACGGACTGGAGGACACTGAACAGCCGCTTGAAGGCCGTGTACAACTCGACGGTCTCGCCGGAGGTGTCCGCGGGAATGGGACGGCCGGTGTCCAGGCTGCCGCCGCCGGGGCGCTCGGGCGGCGCCAGGTCCACGTACTGGTCGCCGAACAAGGTGCGCGGCAGGATCCTGGTGCGCACCCCGGCGGGGATGTTCTCGACCTGGCCGGGGGAAAGCCGGAGGGTGAGCCGCGTGCGAGCGTGGTCGCTGTGCACCGCTTCGACGGTCCCGACCACCACGCCCCGGTACTCCACTGTGGACCGTTCCATGATGCCGACGCTCTGGGCGGGGATGTCCGAGGTCACCGACGGATCGGCGCTGAGCGCCCCGGCGCCGTACGCGACCACGAGCACGATGACCAGTGCCCCGGTGACGATTCCGGCGATACCGCGCAAGGCGAGCGTCCTGGCGCTGGTGAACCTGCGCGCCATCATCCACCCGCCCCCGATCCGGGAAGGGTCGGATAGACGCCCCAGAAGGCGAACGACAGCAGGATGTCGGCCACCATGATCAGCACGATGCTGGTCCTCAGTGCGCGGCCCGCGGCCGTTCCGACACCTTCCGGGCCGCCGCCGGCGGTGTAGCCGTAGTAGCAGTGGGCCAGGGTCACGAGCATCGCCAGCACCAAGGCCTTCGCCAGGGACAGGAGAATGTCCTGCGGTGGCACGGTGAGGTGGAAGTAGTAGTCGTAGTTCCCGCCGGACTGGCCGTTCGCGGTGACCACGATGAACCGGGTCGCCACGTAGGACGCGAACAGGCCGACCAGGTAGAGCGGGATGACCGCGATGAAGGCGGCGACCATCCTGGTGGCCACCAGGAACCGCAGTGAGCGGACCGACATCGCGTCCAGCGCGTCGATCTCCTCGGCGATCCGCATCGCACCCAGTTGCGCGGTGAATCCCGTGCCCACCTTCGCGGCGAGGGCGATCCCGGCCACGACGGGTGCCAGTTCGCGGGTGTTCACCAGGCCCGACATCGCGCCGGACAACGGGGAAAGGCCCACCAGGTCGAGGCCGCGAAAGCCCTCGAAGCCGATCTGTGAGCCTGTCACGAAACTCATCGCGAAGACGACCCCGATGGTGCCGCCGCCGGCGAGCAGGGTGGCCGAACCGAAGCTGATCTCCGCGACCAGCCGGACGATATGCCGCCCATGGTCGGCCACGGCGCGAGGTATCTCGGCCGCCACCCGCAGGTAGAAGGTGAACTGCGCACCGGCTTCGGTGACCGCGCCCAGCCCTCGGCGCCACCAGGGGCGAGCCTTCCGGCCGAGCGTGCCGAGCAAACCGACGAGCGGGACGGACATCAGAAACCCCCGTCCGCGGGGGAGATCAAGGCGTAGAGCTCGCCGATCCCGACGTTGGCGAGGAACACCAGCAGGAACGCGAGGACCACCGCCTCGTTCACCGCGTTGCCGACACCGGCCGGCCCGGCCTTCACGGTGATTCCCTTGAAACAGGCGACACCGGCCGCGAGCAGGGCGAACACCGCCGACTTGACCTGGGAGACCAGGAAGTCCGACAGATGGGCGAAATCGGTCATGGTGGCCAGGAAGCTGCCCGCGGGGACGTCCAGGACGGTCACCTGGAACAGGAAGCTCGCGGAGATGCCGACCGCCATCACGAGACCGTCCAGCAGCATCGTGATCACCACGGCCGCGGCGATACGGGGGAGCACGAGGCGTTCGAGCACCGAAAGGCCCATCACTTCGAGCGCGTCGGTCTCCTCGCGGATGGTGCGGGCGCCGAGGTCGGCGCACATCGCCGAGCCGCCGACACCGGCGATCATCAGCGCGCAGACCAGCGGTGCGGCCTGCCCGACGATCAGCAGCCCGACCACGGCCCCGCTGTAGTTCTGCGCGCCGATCTGCGCGGTCAGGGAGCCCACCTGGGCGGCTACCACCACGCCGAACGGGATCATCACCAGGATCGAGGGCAGCGCGGTGACTCCGGCGAGGAACCACATCTGGTTCAGGGTTTCGCGGACGTTGAACCGCCGGTGCACGATCGCCGACCTTGCCGCGACCAGGGTGTCGGCGGCGAAACCGAACAGGATCCCGATCTCCGCGACCGAGCCGGTGCGCCATCGTGCAGGTGCTGTCATGCGGCCCCCTTGCCTGCGCCCGGCTACCTACTCTGCGGTAAGAACGAGTCAACGTAACGCAGGTTACGCAACAAGCGTTATGGAAGCTAGGATGAATTTCGTGGTCCGCCGTATCCGAGATCCGGAAAGCCGTCGCCGTGTCATCGCCGCGGCGTGGCGGCTCGTCGCCGTGCAAGGGGTACACGCGACGACCATGCGGGGCATCGCCACCGAGGCAGGTGTCACCACCGGAGCGGTGACCCACTACTTCGAGGACAAGGCCGAGGTCATGGCCTCGGTGCTGCGGTACAACAACAAACTCGCCACGGTCCGGGTGTTCGAAGCCACCGCGGGGAAGAGCGGCCTGAAGGCCATCGACCAGTTCGCCAAAGCGATGCTGCCGCTGGATGAGGACAGGCTGAAATCCTGGACGGTCTGGCTCGCCTTCTGGGGTCAGCACGAGGCGCACAAGCTCGTCAGCCGCGAGGGTGCCGCCGCCGGATATGGGGCTTTCAGCGAATGGCTGGTCCAGGCCTTCCGTGACGCCGTGGCCGCCGGAGAGCTGCCGGAAGACCTCGATCCGCGCTATGAAAGCGACCGGATGCAGGTGCTGATCGGCGGGCTCGGGCTGATGGCGGGCGGCGCACCGCAACTGCTCGCCGATGTGCGGCGCCGTTCTCGGCGGATGCTGACCGAGCACCTGGCCGCGCTGGGCGGCTGAGGGGTTGCCCAATTACTACACCTCTGTATATTGAGCCCGGACGCGCACCTATCGATGGAGGCAGCGATGGCCGGCAAAGCGGAAAACGTTCAGCCGCACGATGATTACGGGTTCTTCGGGCCGGATTCGGTGTCCTGGAAGGTATGGAGCTACCCGACCTCGCTGACCGTCGGCTTCCAGCGCGCCGTCGTGGTCGAGGAACTGGACCCGGCCTTGGTCGCCTCGGTCGACGAGACACGGGCGATCCGCGACCGGCCGCGAACCCGCTACGACCGCACCCTCCGGTATTTCGCGATGGTCGTCTTCGCCGGTTCGCGCGAGATGACGAAGGCCGCGGACATCCTGGTGAAGGTGCATTCCAAGGGGATCGGGATCGAACCGCTCTCCGGCGAACCCTATGACGCCAACGATCCGAAGTCGCAACTCTGGATCCACCTGACAGCCTGGCACTCGATCCTTTACACCTACGAGAAGTTCGGGCCGGGCAAGCTCAGCGAAGCGGAAGAAACGCGGTACTGGCGGGAATGCGCCATCGCCGCGGAATTCCAGACCTGCGATGTCGCCGACATCCCGCGTGACCGCGCCGGAGTGCGCGAGTACTTCGAGTACATGCGGCCGAGACTGGTCGGTTCCGACGTCGCCCGGTCCACAATGGATCATCTGCTGCACGCCGAAGTCATGCTCCCGCCGACACCGGCACTGTTCCGGCCGGTCACCGTGCTCATCGGGCGTGCCCTGCGGATCGCGACCATCGCGACCATGCCGCAGTGGATGCGGGAGATGTCGGGCCTGCGGCAGGGCCGCCTTCTCGACCGGCTGATCACGCCGGTCATGAAGATCGCGTTCCGGCTCCCGCAGTTCAACCGGCGCGTGAAACTGGCCCTCCTCAAGCGGCTTTCGCCCGCTACAGTGCCCGTCGTGGCACCTGTCCTGCTCGGCATCCCGCCGTCGAAACCGATCACGTTCACCCCGGCGGAAGCGCGGGAACTGTACGGCTACCCGAAACCCGCCGAAGCGCACCTGGAATGGCGCGCCAAGCAGCACGCCAAGGTCTTCGAAGGCAAACAGAAGCCGAGCGACGCCGGCCTCATCGAGTCCGAGCCGATCCTGGGATCCATCGCGTGAGCGGTAGGCGCCCCTACGCCGCGCGGATGCCGGCCGAGCAACGACGTGCGCAACTGCTCGACACCGCCTTGCGGATCATCGCCGACGACGGGTACCGCGCGGTCTCGATCGATCGCATCGCGCGGGAAGTCGACGTCACCAGGCCGGTCGTCTACAACGCGTTCGACGGGCTGGACGCCCTGCTGACCGCTCTGCTCGAACGACAGGAGCAGCGCGCCGTCGAGCAGTTGCTGGCCACGATCTCGACCGAGGTCGACCTGCTCGACCCGGCCGCGCATCTGAAGTCGACGATCACCGCGCTGGCCACGATGGTCACCGCCGATCCGCTCACCTGGAAGCCGATCTTCCTGATCTCGGTGGAAGCACCCGCGATCGTGCGTGACCGGATCGACCGCAACCGGGACGTCGTCCGGGAAAGGATTCAGACCCTCGTCGAAGCGACCCTCACCGGACGTCGAGGCACAGCGGAGGTCGACCCCGCCGTTGTCGCGCATTCGCTCATCGCCATCGGCGAATACTTCGGACGCCTGTTGCTGCTGGACCCGGACGCCGTCGATGTCGATGGACTGGCGACGACCGTCGCTGCTTTGGTCGGGCCGATGCGCCGCACGGCCCGCGCTTCTGGTCCGGTTTCGAGTCCGTGAGGGCCACCTTGAGGGACTCTGAGCCCCTCAAGGTGGCCCTCACGGACTGAGTCGAACTAACACTGGACGGGTTTTGAATCCGTAAAGCGAAGCGTCAGCTGATGCTCTCGACGACGGCCTCGGCCACCGCCTTCATCGTGGTCCGACGGTCCATCGCGGTGCGCTGTATCCAGCGGAAAGCGTCCGGCTCGGTGAGCCCTTGGCTGCTCATCAGCAGACCCTTGGCGCGGTCGATGACCTTGCGGGTCTCCAACCGGTCCGTGAGACCCGCGACCTCGGATTCGAGCGCCTGGAGTTCGGCGAACCGGCTCACCGCCAGCTCGATGGCCGGCACCAGGTCGCGCTTGGCGAACGGCTTCACCAGATACGCCATCGTGCCCGCGTCCCTGGCCCGCTCGACGAGGTCGCGCTGGCTGAACGCGGTCAAAATGACGACCGGCGCGATCCGGTCGCCGGTGATCTTGGATGCGGCCTCGATACCATCGAGCTTCGGCATCTTGACGTCGAGAATCACCAGGTCGGGCTTCAATTCGGTGGCCAGGTTGATGGCCTGTTCGCCGTCACCGGCCTCACCGACGACCTCGTAGCCCTCTTCGCGGAGCATCTCGACGAGGTCCAAACGGATGAGGGCCTCGTCCTCGGCCACCAGCACCCGCCGCTGAGGTGCGGCGACGGCACCATTGGCCTCGGCAGCCTGCTCGGTCACCGGGGTCCTCCTGAAGGGTCGTCGGGCAGTTCGATTCGCGGTCCGTCCGCGAACCTGAAGCCTACCGGGAACGATCCAGTTGGCGAGATGGCGTTCACCACGTCAGACGGTCGTCACACTGCCGGGCCCGGCGAAAGGTGTGCACCCGTGATCCCGTAAAGTTCATCGCGGTAACGCCCCCGTAGCCCAACTGGCAGAGGCAACGGATTCAAAACCCGTCCAGTGTGAGTTCGAATCTCACCGGGGGCACCAACGGCAACCCGCAAACAGAACCGGCGCACTGCGCCGGGACATCTTGGGGCTTCGTCCAGTTCTTTGAGCTTTTGTTCGTGACCACATTCTTGTCGGTGGTCAGTTCGTTGTATCTCCCCTGCGTGGAAAGCCGCAGGATTTAGTGCGGTTCTCTGTCGAAGAGCTGAACCTCGCGATGGTTCCCTCCAGAGGGCCCGCCCGCCGCGCCGGTCATCGATAGCCGACGCCGGGAGCCGCCGCTGGGCCGAATGGGCCATTGACAGGCATGACAGTCTTTTTCCAACTAGTCAGCTAGTACGTTTCCTGGGTCGCGGCCACGACGAGTGCGATCCAGGGCAGGCGTCTCTGGGGAGAGGAACTGTCCATGTACGCGCCCCGCCGTATCCCCCTCGTTCTCGCGCTCGTGTCCGCCATCGGGATCACCTCCGCGGCACCGGCCGTAGCCGTTCCCCTGACCGCGGACGCGTCTGCCGATGACTATTACCAGGATGCCTTGGGCAAGACCGGCGCCGAGCTCAAGACGGCGCTGCACGGCATCATCAGCACCAACACCAAGCTGACCTACGAGCAGGTGTGGGACGGAATCAAGGCCACCGACGAAGATCCCGCCAACGCGGCGAACGTCATCCTGCTTTACAGCGGTTTCTCGCGGGCGAAGACCGCCAATGGCGGAGAGGCCGACGACTGGAACCGGGAACATGTCTGGGCCAAGTCCCACGGCGACTTCGGTACAGGGGTCGGGCCCGGCACCGACCTGCACCACCTGAGGGCGACAGATGTCTCGGTCAACAGCGCCCGCGGGAACAAGGACTTCGACGTCGGAGGCTCCCCGGTCGACGAAGCACCTGGGAACTCGACCGACGACGACTCGTACGAGCCCCGCGACGCGGTCAAGGGCGATGTAGCGCGCATGATCCTTTACATGGCGGTCCGCTACGACGGCGCCGAGGGCTACCCCGATCTGGAACCCAACGACGCCGTCGACAACGGCTCAAAGCCGAACATCGGGCGCCTGTCGGTCCTGCTGACCTGGAACACCCAAGACCCGCCCGACGCCGGAGAGCAGCGTCGCAACCAGGTCATCTACGACCAGTTCCAGCACAACCGCAACCCCTTCATCGACCACCCCGAATGGGCCGGCTCCATCTACGGCTAGCACGAAATCAGGGCAAGAAGCGGGTTCGCAGTGTGCTCCAGAAGTTCCTTGCCCTGTGTCGGCGCCTGGCTCGCCGGCACGGGCCGTGGAAGATGATGACGTCGTCGAGTACGTGCACACCTGGCAGACGGGCGATCTTCTCGCTGGTGTCCCGGATGGCCACGAGTTGTGCCGTGGTCATCTGCAGCGGTGGTTCGTCCGGCTGGTAGGTGGCGCCGATCGGGTAGTCGCGGCCGGGTCGGCGGTCATCTCGATGTGACAGCCCATGATGTGGGTGACCGGCCGGGTCCGGGTGAACGCGATCAGTCTGTCCAGGCTTTCCTGGAAGGCGGCGAAGTCCTCGATGTACAGCCGGCCGGGATAGACGGTGTCGCCGGTGAGCAGAAACCCGGTCCACCGGTCGTAGATCGCGATGGACGCGGCATGGTGGCCTGGGATGCCGGTGATCTCCAGCGTCCTGCCGCCGAGGTCGAACCGCGCGATGTCGGTCGGCCAGTCGGTGATTCCGAAGAACGACCGTACGGAGGCCAGGTCCGCGGGCACCACTGTTGTCTGTGGACGGTCGTCGAACTGCGCATCGCCGGCGACGTGATCGCCATGTCCGTGCGTGTGCGCGACGATCAGCTCGTACGCGGGCCGGGGGTGCTCGGCCAGCCAGTCGTCGAGCAAGGCGTCCACGGTCTCACGCAAGGGAAACCGGTCCGGGTCCGTGGTCGCGCCCGTGTCGAGCAGCAAAGCCCGGTCGTTACCGCAGAACAGGTAGAGGAACGGCGCTTCGTAGTGCACGGCCTTGTTCTGCCGGAGAACGAAAGTATGGGCGTCGTACGCATGCACCTGGATGGGCGGATCGGTGTCGCGCCGAACCGACCGCGACCCATGGTTCCACCGCACGGCCAGATCGCCGGTGACCGGCGCGCCGGTCTCGAAATCGACCACGGCGATCACGCTATCAGCCAGGTCCGGCTGGAAGCTGGAAACGGTGAACCCGGTCCGCAGTTTCAAAGCCCGGGGCACCGAGCTCGTCACGAGCCAGCTGGCCGAGCAGGGCCGGAATGCCGTGGTGTGCGCCAGCGCCGGCAACCTCGGGCAGGCGCTTGCTTGGTCAGGCAGCCGCCGCGGCCTCGACGTGACGGTCGTGGCGTCCGGGCGGGCACCCGTTGCCAAGCTCGATCGGATCCGCGCGCTGGGCGCGGAACTGGAACTGGTGGACGGCGATTTCGAACTGGCCCGCGAGCGAGCCGTGCGTATCGCGCATGAGCGCGGCATCCGGCTGCCCGAGGACAGTCTGGACATCGAGACCTGTGAGGGCGCAGCGACTATCGGGCTTGAGTTGGCGGGCAAGGAATCCCCGTTCGACGCTGTTCTGATCGCCCTGGGTGGCGGTGCGATGGCCACCGGCGTGGGTTACGTCCTGAAGACCTTGGTACCTGGAGCCGAGGTGATCTGCGTGCAGCCCCTGGGCGCCCCGGCCTTGACCCGCTCGTGGCGCGAGCGCCGCGTCATCACCACCGAATCGACCGACACCATCGCCGACGGCGTCGCCGGACGTTTCCCCATCCCCGAGGTCCTGGACGACCTTCTCGCGGTTGCTGACGACGCCGTCCTCGTCCGCGAGTCGTCGATCATCACGGGCATGCAACTGCTCCTGGAGCACACGGGCCTGGTCGTCGAGCCCTCAGCCGCGCTTGGAATCGCCGCCATCCTGGAAGACCGCGACCGTTTCGACGGCCGTCACGTCGTCACCGTGATCTGCGGCGGCAACGTCGACCTCGATGCCTATCACCGCTGGGTTCGGCGGTGACCGCGTCGGCGCACTCTCATGCCGATGAGCGCACGTTGACGCGGGAGCCCCGACACCTCCCGGCGGGGCGTGAGCTCCCCGGTCCCGGCCCGGCTCGAACGGGCTGTCACCCCCACATGTGACGGGCAGGACGCTCGCCGGCGAACAGGTGCGCCAGCGTAGGGCCGAGGTGCCCGAGCGGGTCAGGCCGACGCGACCAGCCCTGTGATGTCGGCATAACGATGCTGGTCTGTGCGGTCTCCGTGCCAGGTGAAGGCGCTGCGGAGCCCGGACTTCAACCCTTCCAGCCACGGGCCCATGATCACGCCGCTGCCTTTGCAAGCAATGGGGTTTCGCCTGCATGACGTGCCTATCGCTTGCTCGGGCCGGTGACCTCGGGGCCGCGACGCAAGCACTTGCCGACGATCGGACGGGCAGCAGACGGACTGACCGAATTCGGACGTACCACTCAGGAATCCGACTGCGGGCGATCTTCGACAACCACTTTCTCGGCGCCGCGCTTGGCAAACGCCGCCCACAGGCTGAAGCCCACGACACCCACCGCGACGGCCAGCCAGAGCCAGATGAACGGCTCGCGCAGCGGGAACCGCACCAGGACGAAGATGATCATCGCGACGCCGACAACCGCGCCAAACACGGCGGAGGGCTTGGACGGCTTGATCCGATACACGAGCACCACTCCCCAGACTGCAGTTCGTGTCGCTGGACTACCCCCTGGACGATCTATCGAAACTTCACCGGCTACTTCGAGCGACGCGTCGAAATGCCCCTAGTGTCGTGCGTCGGAAATTCGTGGCCTTCTCGACGGCCCAGCTTCCCGCTGGACGCACAGCCGAAAGCGCAGGTACAAACCAGTACAAGCCGCTTCCGGCCGCACGCCCAGCGGAAACCTGGATCCGCCGATAAAGCACACGAATTTCCGACGCACGACACTAGGCCGCCGGCAGCACTCAGCCAGATCGGCCGGACACCTACACGCAGACGTCCTCTCGTGCCGAAAAGCGGGAGTTGGAATTGGTCACCGTCGGCGCTGCTCACATGGATGGTTCGAGCGGTTTGACTCGGTTATAGGGGTGTTCGGGTCTTAGTACTTGTTCGGCAGCGGGATCGCCTGGCCGGGCGGCAAGGTGATCACAGGACGAGCATGAGTTTGCCGCCGGGTCGGCGGGATTGGCTGAGCTTGGCCGCTTCCTGGATCTGGTCGAGTGTGTAGGTGCGGGCGACCGGTACGACCAGGATGCCTTCGCCGGCGAGCCGGGCGAACTCGTCCATCTGGTCGTAGCGGATCTCGGTGGTGATCCGGACTCCCAGGTCAGCCGCCGCGGCGAAGTCCGAGACGGTGAGGACGCGGTCGGGGTCGCCGGTCAGCTCGATCAGAATCGGCAGCGAGCCACCGGCCGGGCTGGGCTGGTCGGCGCGGTCGATCCGCCCGCCGGTCGGCGCCGTGTCCAGGGCGCGGTCGACGCGGCCTCCGGCCAGTGCGCTGACGCGTTCGGCCATGCCCTCGCCGTAGCCGGTCACCTGGGCGCCGATCTCTTCCATGGCCGCGGCCCGAGTTGGCCCGGCGGTGGCGATCACCCGAATACCCTGGTGCAGCGCGAAGCGCACCGCCGCCTCACCCACGGTGGTGCCCGCGCCGTGGACGAGCAGCAGCTCACCCGGCTGGATGCCGAGGTCGTCGAGCGCACGCCACGCCGTTTCGGCCGCCATCGGCAGCGCGGCGGCCTGCTCGGCGGTGACGCCGTCGGGGATGTGTGCCCAGGCCGGCATCAGCGCGTACTCGGCGGCGCCTGCCGTCGGGCCGTCGAAGGTGGCCGGGCCGAACACGCGGTCGCCGATCTGGACGCCGGTGACGCCGTCGCCGAGCGCGTCGACGGTGCCCGCGACTTCGAGGCCGAGCCCGCGCGGCAGCGGTGGCAGATGGTCGGCGAGGAGACCGTCGACGACGTGCCAGTCGGCCGGTGTCAGGCCGCACGCCCGCACGGCGATCCGGATCTGACCAGGTCCGGGCTCCGGCTGTGGGACGTCGCGGAGCACGATCACGTCCGGGGAGCCGAACCGGTCGAACTGAAGAGCCTTCATGACGATCTCCTCTGTGATGACAGCATCTGTTGTCATCGACCGTACCAGCTGATGACAGCTTCTGTTGTCGTATGCTGGCGGGTATGCCGCGATGGGAATCCGACGCACAGGGCCGGCTCGAGCGCGCGGCGCTCGAGCTGTTCGAGACACAGGGGTTCGAACGCACCTCGGTCGCGCAGATCGCAGGCGCCGCCGGCCTGAAGGAGCGCTCCTTCTATCGCTACTTCCCCGACAAGCGGGAAGTCCTCTTCGCCGGCAACGAACTCGAGGCCCACCTCGTCGCCCAGGTCGAGGCAGCCGACCCGGACCTCGCCCCGATCGAGGCGCTGCTGACCGCGGTGGGGACCGCCGAGGAGATCTTCCGCCCGCGCGAGTTCCTGCTGCGCCGGGGAAGAGTGATCGCCGCCAACCCGGCACTGGCCGAGCGCGATCTGATCAAGCTCGCCTACATCGCCGACGCGCTGGTACCGGCACTCGAGCGCCGCGGCGTCGAGCCCGGCAAAGCACGCTTCATCGTCGACGTGGTGCTGGCGATCCACCGGCGTGCCATGCCTCGCTGGCTGGCCGAGCCGGATACCACCCTCTCCCAGCTCATGGCCCAGGCCGCCGCCGAACTGCGCGAGACGGTCACGCTGCCAGCTCCGACGGCCGGCTGAGCAGGATCGGCCAGGCTTCCCCCATCGGCGATCAAGCCCAGGCAGACGTTGCGGCTGGGGCCGGGCGAATGCGCTGCTAAACACCCTCTATGCCGCAAAGCGCGCCCTTGCCAAGCACGTGCTTCTGGCCGAGAGATGCGGGTGTCATCGGAATCTCATCTAAAGTGCGCCATCGTGCCCTTGGCTCCGTGCGGGGCCATCGGCACGCTCGTCTCGGCCCCACGTTGTGCCGGCCGGGCTCGCGTACCGGAAATCTGCTGAGGAGGATGCGCGGATGAAAGTTGGACGCTGGGTGGTCACGACGGCAGTCGCCGCCGTGCTGGCCACGGGATGCGCCGCGCCGTCCGGCGACGCGCCATCCGAGGAGCTCCGCCATGAGCTCGATCCGCTGGTCTCGCGATTCCCCGGCCTCGGCCATCCGGTTGAGGCGACCTGGGTCAGCTGGGACAACAACTCCGGTCGACTGTCAGCACCAGGGCCGTCCACTCTCTGGATCGACGCGATCGTCGACCTGGAGCCGCAGCGAGCCGACGAGCTTCGCGCCACCACGTCGAACAGCGGCCTGCCTTCCGTACGCGATGCGCTGCGACCTCACCTGCCGCCGGGCCCGTTTCTGGCCGGTCTCGACCTGAACACCGCGCTCGGCGGGAACCCCGAACTGGGTCCGGGTGCACCCGGACCCGAGTGGACCGCGACCGGGTATCTGGAGACAACGGGCAACCGGCTGATCCTCAACGGGATCAAGCCCGCCTGACCGAGGTTTTGACTGGACCTCTACTTAAGTTCAGGTACAAGACTGGTCAGATGAAGACTTCGACAACCGACTCGCCGGCGCGCTGGATCCGACAGCACGCGCATCCCCTGGCCACCTTCGATCCCGAGGGACCGCTTGCCGATCTCGCGCCACTGCGCGGCATGGTGCGTGACGCGAATCTGGTCACGCTCGGCGCGTCGGCCCGCGACACCCACGAGCTTTCCGTTGTCTCCCAGCGGATAGTGAGATTCCTCGTCGAGGAACTGGAATTTCGTTCCCTCGTGATCGAAGGTGACGACGTCACGAGCGTCGCGCTCGATGAGTACGTGCGGACCGGAATCGGTGACCCTCGAGCGTTGCTGGCCGGCGCCAGGTCGTTCTGGCGAACCGGGGAACTCCTCGATGTCGTCGGCTGGATCCGGCGCCACAACGAGCGGAATCCGGCCGACCCGGTCCGTATCGCCGCCATGGCAGAGATTTCACCGGGCGTGGCAACCCTTCCCGGCACTCTCGCCGACATCGAACGGCTGCTGGCCGAGAACACGATCCGTTGGCACGAACACACCGGACACAAGGTCGTCTACTGGGGCGGCATGGTGCATGTGATGAACGGAAGGACACGCGCCATCTCCACGCAAGGGCCGCAGGACGTCCACCGCAATGCGGGCAGCTACCTTCGGGAGCATTTCGGCTCCGGTCACCGCTCGGTCGGGCTGACCTTCCACCATGGGGCGACGTCCTACGCCGTCCCCGCGCCGCCGGCCGAGTTCGCCGAGAACACGCTGGGAAGTACCGACTTGGACGCCTATCTGCTGGATCTGCGTGCCACGAGCCCGGATCCGGTCCGGGAATGGCTGAGCCGGCCGGCGAAGACACGATTGGTCGGCCCTGGCTACAGCCCCGCCGACGACGCCGTCCACCATCTCTCCGGTGGTTCGCTCGCCGAGTGGTTCGACGTCCTTGTCCACATCCAGGAGGTGACTCCGGCCCGCCCGCTCGACTGAACTGTGCGGTTCGGTATGCCGGTTGACACCGCGGTGGTGGTCGGAAATGCTCTCCCGAGAAACTGAATCCATAAGTCAGCGCCATGGTGGTAGGTGGGTGCGCTGTCGTGTTCGTCGTGAACACGACCGACCCACCTAGGAGATCAAGTGTCCCACCAGCATCACGACATCGATGTTGTCGTGGTCGGCGCCGGCATGGCCGGTCTCGTCTGCGCGCACCGTCTGCGTCAACGCGGAGTTGAAGTCCTTCTTCTTGAAGCCTGCCAGCAGGTCGGCGGCCGCACTGTCGGCGTCGAAGTCGACAGCGAGGTCGTCGATCTCGGTGGCCAGTTCATCGGACCGGGTCAGGACCGGGTGTACGCGCTGGCCGAGGAACTCGGTGTGGCCACCTTTCCGACGTACACGGCGGGCACGAACGTACTCGAAACCGAGGCCGGGCGGTTGCGGCGGTTTCGTGGCATGGTGCCGAAACTCGGCCCGTTCACGCTGCTGGATGTCGCGCGGGCGCAGGCCCGCCTCGACAGGCTCGCTCGCACCGTCGACACCGGAGCACCCTGGCGCGGTCCGAACGCGAACACGTTCGACGGGCAAACGCTGCAGACCTGGATCGACCGCACCGTGACGACCCGGGGCGGGCGCGGGTTCCTGGCTCTGGCCTGCCATGCCATCTGGGCCTGCGAACCGAGTGAACTGTCGCTGTTGCACGCGCTGTTCTACATCAAGGCCGCGGGCAGCCTGTCGGCGTTGACCGACTTCGAAGGCGGCGCGCAACAGGACAGGTTGGACGGTGGCGCCTACGGCCTCGCCGGCAAGCTCGCCGACAGGCTGGAGACGTCCTTGCGGCTCAACACACCGGTCCGGCGGATCGAGCATGACGACGCCGGTGTCACGGTGACCGCCGAAGACGGAACCGCCTGGCGGGCCGGGCATGTGGTGGTGGCGGCCGCTCCGCCTCTCGCGGGTCGGATCGCTTACCGCCCAGCGCTTCCGGCCGCGCGCGACAACCTGCTGCAACGACTTCCGATGGGAAGCGTGATCAAGTGCATCGCCACGTACCCGGAGCCGTTCTGGCGGACGGCGGGTCTCAGCGGCGCCGCTTTGAGCCTGCGTGGCCCGATCGCGCTGACCGTCGACAGCAGCCCGCGGTCCGGCCGGCGAGGCATCCTGATCGGGTTCGTCACCGGCGCGGCCGCCCGGGACCTTGCCACGCACTCCTCGGCTGCCCGCCGGACGATCCTGCTCGACTCGCTGACCCGACTGTTCGGTCCGCAGGCGAGCACACCTCTCAGCTTCGTCGAGCGGAACTGGAACGAGCAGCCGTTCACCCGCGGCGCGTACTCCGCCGTCTTTCCGCCGGGTGCCTGGACTCAGCTCGGTTCCGCCTTGCGCGCCCCCGTCGGCCGGATCCATTGGGCGGGAACGGAAACCTCGCCGCGCTGGTACGGCTACATCGAGGGCGCGGTGCGATCGGGCGAAGCCGCGGCGGACGCGATCACTCCTGCGAGGCGAGGGCCTTCAGGCCGCGAATGACCGTTTCGGCGCTGGGAGCCCGCTCGGGACTGACGAGATGTTGCATCATCACGCCGGCGATGAGGGCGAACTGGACGGCACCGGCCGCGTCGGCGTCGGCTTCGGTGCGCGACAGGCGTTCGCCGAAGACCTTCCGGGCTTCGTCCTGGGCATCCGCGAGCCGTTCGCGGATGTCCGGGAACCGGACGGCCTGGGTGGCGCTTTCCAGGACGGCGGTCCACAGGTCGCGGTGCTCGGTGAAGGAGTCGATGAGGCCTTGCCAGGTGGCGGTCAGCGAAGTTTCGCCCGGTTCGCGCAGCCGCTCGACCGCCTCGGTGGACAGCTCGATCATGGCCTCGTTCATGAGGGCCTCTTTGGAGCCGAAGTGGTACCCGATGGAGCCGAGGTTCGCACCTGAGGCGGCGGTGATGTCGCGCGCGGTGGTGTGCGCGTAGCCGCGTTCGACCAGGCAGCGCTTGGCCCCTTCGAGGAGGTCCTCTCGTTGTCCCATGTGCCGATCCTAGCGGGGGACTGTGACAAGCGTCTTATACGGACGTCTTATACAAATGTACAAGACGCTTGTATGGTCGTCGGTGCCGGAACGAGCCGGCCTCGCACAAGGGAATGACGATGAACCCCAATCGCTACGTCCTCGGCAACTTCGCCCCGGTCGCCGAGGAGATCACCGCCTTCGACCTGCCCGTCACCGGGAAGATCCCGGACGACCTCGACGGCCGCTACCTGCGTATCGGCCCGAATCCGCTCGGTCTGGAAGACGCGTCGGCGCATATCTGGACCCTCGGGGAGGGCATGGTCCACGGCGTGCGGCTGCGCGACGGCCGTGCCGAGTGGTATCGCAACCGCTGGGTCCGCTCGGCCTCCGTGGCCGACCGGCTCGGGGAACCGCGCCGCGGGCAGGTCGCCGACGAGCGCATGGACTTCGCGCCGAACGTCCAGATCGCCGGCCACGGTGGCCGCCTTTACGCGCTCATCGAAGGGGGCCTGGCCCCGTATGAGCTGACCGGCGAACTCGACACCGTCGGACCCGCCACCTTGGGCGCCACGGCACAGGGCTTCTCGGCCAACGCACACAGCAAGTACGACCACGCGACCGGTGAACTGCATTCGCTGGCCTTCCGCTACGGCGCGGATTTCGTGCAGCACATCGTGATCGGCCCGGACGGGGAGAACCGGAGCGTCACCGACATCCGGACACCGACCTTGCCGTACATGCACGACTTCGCGCTCACCGAGCACTACGTGGTGTTTTACGAGTCCCCGATGGTCTTCGAGCCCGAGCGCCTGGCGATGGGGGTGCCGTTCCACTGGAACCCGGATCTGCCCGCACGGCTGGGTTTGCTGCCGAGGGCGGGCGGGACGGTGCGCTGGTTCGAGACCGCGCCGGTCATGGTGGGCCACACTCTGAACGCCTTCGAGCGGAACGGCGAGGTGGTGGTGGATGTGGTCGTGCATCCCCGGCCGTTGGACTTCGCCGACGTCGGCGCCTCGAAGCCCGTGCTCGAACGCTGGACCGCCGACCTCAAGCACGACAGGGTCACGCGAACGCTGCTGCACGACCGCCCGCAGGATTTCCCGCGCCTGAACGGCCGTTTCAGCGGCAAGCCCTACCGCTTCGGCTACTCGGCGGCGGCCGAGCTCTACGCCACCCCGAGCACCACCGAGCCGGACCGCCCCAACGAGGGCTTCAGCAGCGCTCTCCTCAAACACGACCTCCTGACCGGGACCACGGAAACCCACGAGTTCGGCCGTGACGCGAGCGCGGGGGAGACCGTGTTCGTCCCGGCGGCAGGGGCGGACGCGGAGGATGACGGCTACAACCTGGTTTACGTCCACGACCCCGATCGGGGCGCGGCGGACCTGGTGATCCTGGCCGCCCAAGACTTCGCGGGCGAGCCGCTCGCCAGGGTCCACCTGCCCGCACGCGTCCCGCTGGGGTTGCACGGCAGCTGGATTCCCGCCGAGTCAGGCCATCTGTCGTGAGTCGGTCTCGCCGATCCGTTCGACCTTGCCGACCAAGAACGCAGAGGACAGGATCCCCGCGATGGTGACCACGGTCATGTAAGCGAAACCGGGCGCGAAGCTCTCGTCGGTGACGATCAGGCCGATCACGATCGGCGTCGCGATCGACGAGAGATTGCCGATGAAGTTGAACATCCCGCCGGTGAGCCCGAGCAACCGTTGCGGGTGCCAGCGCGGACACCAGCGACCAGGTGATCGAGGCAAGGCCGTTGCCGAAGAAGGCCACCGACAGGAACACGATGACCAGCGCGGTGGAGTCGGTGAAACTCGCGCCCACCATCAGCGTGCTCAGCAGCAGCCCGGCGATGATCGGCCCCTTCCGGGTCGGGCGAATTCAGCGGTACCTCGATGGTGATCAGGGCCGCCGCCTCGGTGAGGCGTTCGGCCGTGGGTCACCATTGAGCGGTGTCTCAGCCCGTACCTTCTTCGAGCGCGCCCGGTCCCGGCCTGTTGTACCTGGTGAAGCAGCTCGAGCTCGCCGTGCGTGCCCGGCTGGACGAGGTGCTTCGTCCTGTCGCGCTCACTCCGTTGCAGTACACCGCGCTCACCGTGCTGGAGCGCCGCTCGGATCTCACCACCGCGGAGCTGGCGCGGAACTCGTTCGTCACCGATCAGGCGATGGCCGACATGGTGGTCGCGCTCGAACGGCAGGGCTTCATCGCCCGGGAAGCCGATCCAGGGGACCGGCGGCGGCGGGTGATCCGGTTGACCGGACCCGGCGAGGAGATCCTCGCCCGGGTCCGCGACGACGTCGCCGCGCTCGAACAGCGGATGGTCTCAGCGTTGAATCCGCGCGACGCGGCCCGTTTCCGGGACTGCGTCGTCGCGTGCCACACAGCGCTGTCGGATCGTCCGTCGCACTGAATAAAGACAGGAAACCTGTACATTTTCGAGGTCTCCTGGCACTCTGCTCGCCAGTGGTTCCGTGGCGAGCCGGGCGATTCGGCCCGGAGTGAAGAGGCACGAGTATGCGCAGGTGGTACGGCCGCCTCATGGCGCTGGCCGGCTCGATCATCGTGGCGATCGGCCTGATCTCGGGCGTCGCGGCAGGCACCACGAGCGGGCATCACACCGGACGGCTGCCGGACGGCGCGACCTGGGTGGCCGACGTGCCGGACGCCTGGAACGGCACGACCATCCTGTACAGCCACGGTTTCGGCCCGCTCAACCCGCAGAACGCGCCGGACGAAGCGACCAGGCAGGCGTTGCTGGGCAGCGGGTACGCACTGGTCGGCTCCTCTTACAGCGGCCCTTCGTGGTGGGCTCTCGAATCGGCCGTTCGCGACCAGTTCGGGGCCTTGGCGGAACTTGGGCGGCTGACCGGAAAACCGCGACGCACGATCGCCTGGGGCACGTCGATGGGCGGGCTGGTCAGCGCGCTGGAGGCCGAGGACGACGGCCGCCGCCTCGACGGCGTGCTGAGCACCTGCGGGCTCGTCGCCGGTGGCCTCAACCTGAACAACTATCAGCTGGACAGCGAGTACGCGCTGGCCCACTTGCTCGCTCCGGAGCAGAACATCAAGCTGGTCCGGTTCACCGGCCCGGCTGAAGGCAACGCCTCCGCCGCGGCGTTGACGAAGATCGCCACCGACGCCCAGAGCACTCCCGAGGGACAGGCGCGGATCGCTCTCGCGGCGGCCCTGATGAACCTGCCCGGCTGGTTCACCGGCCCGAAGCCTCCGGCGCCGACCGACTACGCGGGCCAGGAAATCCAGCAACAGCAGGAACTGTCCAAGCTCGTACTCGGATTCGTCGTCGCCGGCCGGTACCAGATCGAGCTGGCGGCCGGCGGGAACAGCGCGTTCACCGCGGGCGTCGACTACCGCGCGCTGCTGCACGGCAGCAGTCACGCCCGCCAGGTCCGCGCCCTGTACCGGGCGGCGGGCCTCGATCTGGACGCCGACCTGGCGACCCTGACCCGCGACGCCGACATCCGGCCGGACCCGCAAGCCGTCCGCGGCCTCGCCCGCACCTCGATGGTGACCGGGCGTCTACGCGTGCCGACGCTGAACATCCACACCACGGCCGACCAGGTCGTGCCGGTCGAGCAGGAGGACTGGTACGGCGGGCAGGTGCACCGGGCCGGCGGCGGAGCACTGCTGCGCCAGGCCTACGTCGGCGCGACCGGGCATTGCGCTTTCCGGCCGTCGGAGACGATCGCGGCCTTGCACGCGCTGGAGTCGCGTATCGAGACCGGCCGCTGGGGGAATGGCGCGGAGCCGGATCGCCTCAACGAAGCCGCCGAGGGGCTCGGCGGCGGAGGTCGCTACGTCCGGTTCGACCCGCCGAGGCTGACCGGCGGGCTCGGCGAGCCGGGACGCTAGTGTCGTGCGTCGGAAATTCGTGGCCTTCTCGACGGCCCAGCTTCCCGCTGGACGCACAGCCGAAAGCGCAGGTACAACCAGTACAAGCCGCTTCCGGCCGCACGCCCAGCGGAAACCTGGATCCGCCGATAAAGCACACGAATTTCCGACGCACGACACTAGCGGTCGATACTCGAGAGAACCGCTTCGAGGCTCGGGAGCCACCTGCGGTTCGTGTCGGGCGCGGTCAGCCATTCCGACCTCGTCTCCGTGTGCCGGGACGTGATCGGTAACGGGAGAAGCGTTCCCCAGGCCAGGATTTCGACGTCTCGGGGCAGGGCCTCGCTCGGTGGCAGGAGGCTGTAGTTCTCCGCCAGCACGGCGACCCGGGGCCCGCGCTGGGCCGGCAAGGTCAACGCCGGACCCTCGCACCCCGCGGCGGCGAGCCGGGTGAGCATCGGCCGGGCACTGAGCCGGGGCAGGGTCACCGCGCAGATCCCGTTCTCGAGGGCGAGGTACGGGTGGGCGCCGCGCCATTTGACCGGCCAGCCGAAGAGCCGGCCGTAGGCATCGGCCCGATCGCGGACCGGATCCGCCGAACCGATCGGTTCGATCCGCGGCAGCTGGTGGTCGAGCGACATCATTGACGCCTTCCGCTCGGTGGGGAGGAGGTCGTCGCCACCTTAAGGGCACTCAGTGTCATTAGCAAGCCCGGCTGCTAGCGTCCGGGCATGACGGATTCGAAGCGTCGTGTGCCGGCCACCCGCGCCGGTGCGACGCCCGCGGGCCGGCGCCGGCTTCGTCGCACGCTCGCCGCCGCCGCCGTGGACCTGTTCGTGGTCAACGGCTACGAAGCGACCACAGTGGACGAGATCGCGGCCGCTGCGGGTGTCGGCCGCCGGACGTTCTTCCGCTACTTCGACGCCAAGGACGATGTTCTCTTCGCGAACCACGACGAGATCGTGGCTGAGATGGAGGAGTACTTCGCCGCCGCGAACCCGGCGCGCGAGCCGGTGGAGGTGGCGTGTGGCGCGGTCGGCCTGGTGCTCGATTCGTACGCCGCCGACCTCGATGTGTCACTCAAGCGCTTCGAGCTGACTCGCGCGGTGAGTTCGCTGCGCGACAAGGAGGTCGCGACCGTCGACCGCTACCAGCGCGTGCTCGCGCGCTACCTGCGGGCGCGGTTCGAGGACCAGGACGACGAGGTGGCGAGCCTTCGTGCGGCCGTCGCCGCCGCGGCGATCGCGGCCGCCAACAACCACGTACTCCGGCGATGGCTGCGAAGCGGCGGCAAGGACGACCTCACGGCCAGCGCAGCCGAGGCGTTCGCCCTGGTCGTCGACGCTTTCCGGCCGGACGGCGAGACCGCCGGCGAGGAGACCACCGTGGTCGCGGTGATGACCTCGGCGACGCCCCTGCGTGAGGTCGTCGCTCAAGTGCAAGCGGCTCTTCGGCAAAAGTAGCCCCGGTGGCGGCTGAAGCCTGAATGACACTCAGTGTCACGTAGGGGAGCCGGGATTCCAGTCCCAGTCGGTGATCGTGGTGCGCATCAGGCGGGCGGCGGGGGACAGGTGGCTGTCGGCTCCCCAGTAGAGGGTGACCGTGCGACGGCAGCCGGGGTGGTCGACGGCGACCCAGGCGCCGGGGGCTTGGAGGGCGCTGCGGCGGGCGAAGGCGGGAACGAGCCCGATGCCGAGTCCGGCGCTGATCAGGGTCGCGATGGCGCTGGGCTCGTCGATTTCGCAGACGATCTTCGGGGTGAAGTCCCGTTCGGCGCAAAGCCGGTCGAGCAACCGGCGGATCCAATGACCCTCGCGCGCGGTGATGAAGGATTGGTCGGCGAGCTCGTCGATCGTCACGGACGACCGTCCGGCGAGCGGATGGCCGAGTGGCATGCCCACGCCCACGGCTTCCTCGAACAGCTGTGTCGACTGCAGGCCTTCGGCACGGATCGGCTGCGAAGCGACACACAGGTCGACGTCCTGAGCCCGCAGATGACGGGTCATGTCCTCGGCCGGTGACCAGTGGAGCTCGATCTCGACGGCGGGATGGGCTTGTTTGTAGGCCGACAGCGGACCGGTGAGGGTGAGGAAGGTTTCCGACGCCAGTCTCACGGTGCCCAGGCCTTCACTGGTGGCCTCGGCGACGGCGCGTCGCCCGGCGTCGAGCTCGCCGAGGGAACGTTCGACGTGATCGCGGAAGAGTTTGCCCGCGTCGTTCAGCCGGAGCCGGCTGCCGCGGTCGAACAGCGGTGTGCCCAGTTCGCTTTCCAGCCGGGCGATGGTGCGGCTCAGTGACGGCTGGGCGGTGCGCAGTTCGTCGGCCGCCCGGCTGAGGTGCTCCAGTCGTGCCACCACCAGGAACTGTCTGAGCGAGTTCAGCTCCATCATGTCTCCCCGTGCATAACGCCATAGCGATATTAATCTTAGACAAGATAACTCATGAGTCATAACGTCAGGAGCGTTCGCAGTGGGATAGGCAGAGTGGGGGTCCTTGGTGGTCAGCAGTCCGGAATCCGTTGCCGTGTATCGGACAAGACCGGCCGGGTGGGTCTTCCGGGCGGTGGTCAGCGCGCACATGGTGGCGATCGTCGGTCAGCCGGTGTTCGCCGGGGTGTATCTGACCGGTGACTTCGACAGCCTGCGGTGGCACGCGGTCGGCGCCGACGTGGTCACCTCGCTCGGCTACCTGCAGGTGATCGTGGCGATCGTGGTCTGGGTCCGGCTGCGTCAGGCCTTGCCGTTCCTGGCCACGATGGTGGTGGTGGCAGCCGAGACCGTGCAGTACTTCGCCGGTTTGGACGGCGCGTTATGGCTGCACATCCCGCTGGGCGTGCTGACCGTCGCCGCGCTCGTCGT
This sequence comes from Amycolatopsis sp. lyj-112, assembly GCF_046549055.1. Lineage (NCBI taxonomy): Bacteria > Bacillati > Actinomycetota > Actinomycetes > Pseudonocardiales > Pseudonocardiaceae > Amycolatopsis > Amycolatopsis sp. lyj-112. The sequence continues at coordinate 149,310 of NZ_JAJPWS010000015.1, forward strand.
GCAGTTCATCGCCGTCTGGCGCCGGCCCCTCCTGAGGCGTGGGGAGGCCCGTGATGCGTGAGCGCGGCATCACCAGGCGACGGATGCTGGGCATCGGCGGGACACTCGGGCTGATGGCGGCCACCGGCTTGTCGACCGCGGCCGCGCTGGCCCGGCGGCCGTCGATCACCGGCGCCGAACTGCGCAGCGCGATCCCGCTGCCGCCGCCGTTCCAGGTACCGCTGCCGATTCCCCTCGTGCTGAAGCCGGCCGGCACCGCGAACGGCGTCGACCGGTATGAGATCACCCAGCGTGAAACGAGCGCGGAGATCCTGCCCGGTGTCAGGACTCCATTGTGGACATACGAGGGCAGCTTTCCGGGGCCGACGATCGAGTCGCGCCGCGGCTGGCCGGTCACCGTGACACATCGCAACGAGTTACCGGTACCGACCGTCGTGCACCTGCACGGCGGACGGACTCCGGCGGCTTCCGACGGGTATCCGACCGACCTCGTCCTGCCCGAAACCTCCGTGCACGCCGGGCACGGCATGCACGATCCGCGGGCGGTGGTGACCAGGCTGACGCGGGACTACACCTTCCCGCTGGACCAGCGGCCGACGTTGCTCTGGTACCACGACCACCGGATGGATTTCACCGCTCCGGCGATCTGGCGAGGGCTGGCCGGGCTGCACGTCGTCCGCGACGACGCCGAGGAGAACCTCGGCCTGCCCGCCGGGCCACGCGAACTGCCGCTGATGATCGCCGACCGGGCGTTCGCCGCCGACGGCAGCCTCGACTATCCCTCGCTGGACCCCAGTCTGCGGGAGCGGCCGGGCGTTCACGACGCGTATCTCGCCGGGGTTCTCGGCGACGTCATCCTGGTCAACGGCGCCCCCTGGCCCGTGCACGAGACCGACGCGGCCCGGTACCGGCTGCGCGTCCTCAACGCCTCCAACGCCCGGCACTACGAACTCGAAGCGGTCGCCGACGACGGACGGCGGCTCGACCTCGTCCAGGTCGGCGCGGACCAGGGACTGCTCGCCGCCCCGGTCATCCACCACACCCTGCCGATCGCCCCGGCCGAACGGTACGACCTGATCGTCGACTTCACCGGTGTCCCGATCGGTGGCCGGGTAAGGATTCTCAACCGGCTCGGCTCCGGCCGGACCCGCGACGTGATGGCCTTCCGGATAGCCCGCAAGGCCACCGACCACAGCCGCGTCCCCGGCACCCTGTCCACCGATCTGCCGTACTGGAGCCGGGCGGACGCCGTCCGGGTGCGCGACTTCGCCTTCCGCGCCGGGCAGATGCACGGCGGACACGGATGGCTGATCGGCGGCCTGCCCTTCGACCCCGCCCGCACCGATGTCACCACCCGGCTCGGCGATGTCGAGGTGTGGCGGCTGGTCGCCGACGTGCACCATCCCGTCCACCTGCATCTGGTCGGCTTCCGGGTGCTCTCGCGCAGCGGCGGGCCGCCACTGCCCCACGACGCGGGCCTGAAGGACACCGTTTCCTTACGGCCGGGCGAAGGCGTGGAGATCATCACCCGGTTCGACGGCTACCGCGGCCGCTACCTCTTCCACTGCCACAACGCCGAACACGAAGACATGGGCATGATGGCCAACCTCGAGGTCGTCTAGCCCGGGCCGCCACGCGTGTCCAGATGGACGACGCTCGTGTCCAGACGGACGACACCCGTGTCCAGACGGACGACACGGGGCGGATCCGGCCGCGAGAGGTGGCCGGGCTTGGGACCGTGTGGATTTTGGGACATCTGACGTCCCAAAATCCACACAGTGCAGCGGCCTCGACCCTGGCCGGTCGAGCAGGTCGACAAAATCGGGGTCTGGATACGGTGACACCGCTCACACTTAACGATAAAGACTATCGTTTTCATTAAGCTGCGGCCGTGCTTTTCCTTCGACGGCCTTCGCGCCTGCTCGCCACTTCGCTGGTCACTGTCTCCGCCGCCGCTCTCGTAGGCTGTGGCGCGCCGAGTGCGTCAGGGGGTGCGCCCGACCGGTTCGTCGTGATCGACGCCGAAGAACTCGGCCGGTTCAATCCCTTGACCGGGCACGGCGGCAACGGTGAATCGAAGATCTACGAGAGCCTGTACCGCGTCGCGGAAGGTCAGGACGACCGGATCCCGGACGCGGTAACGGTTCTCGCGGAGGGGGCACCCGAACCCGTCGACGGCGATCTGACCCGCTGGCGAGTGCGGACCCGGCAGGGCGTCACGTTCTCGGACGGGTCGGCCTTCGGTCCTGAAGACGTGGCCGCGACCTACAACGCGGTGGTGGATCCGAAGTTCGCGTCGCCGATCGCCGCCAACTTCGATTTCCTGCGCTCCGCACAGGTGACCGGCCCCGGCACCGTCGATTTCCTGCTGAACGGCGCTTACGGCGATGTGCCGCATCGGCTGTTCCTCGCGATCGCGCCGTCGGAGTCGCTGGCGACACCCGGGCCGGCGGACAAGCTGGCACTGGGCGATCACCCTGTCGGAACCGGGCCCTACGCGTTGACGGAGTTGCGGCCCGACCAGGTGGTCCTCACCGCGCGCGACGGGTACTGGGGCGCCAAGCCGCAGGTGAAGACCTTCGTGGTGCGGCGAACCGACGACGAAAAGGCGCGGGCGGCGCAGCTCGCGGGCGGCGCCGACGGCACCCGCTTGTCCCCGGCGCTGGCCCGTGCCGTCGCGAAGGACGGCTACCGCACGGTGGTCAGCAAGGCCAACGACTGGCTCGGCGTCACGCTGCCCAGCGGCAGCCCGGTGGCAGGTGACGCCGCCGTCCGGCTCGCCCTGAACCTCGGCGTCGACCGTGGTGCGATGGTGCGCGACATCCTGCAGGGCGAAGGAACTCCGGTCTCGACGCTGGTCACTCCGCTGTTCGGCGACGCCTACGATCCCGCGCAGGACTTCACTTTCGACGCGGACCGCGCGCGAAAGGTCCTCGACGACGCCGGGTGGCGGGTCGGCGCCGACGGTGTCCGCGAGCGTGACGGGCGGCGGGCGAAGTTCGACGTGGCCTATTACCCGACGGAGATCCTGCGCCGCGATCTGACGATGGCCACCGTCTCCGACGCCAAGAAGATCGGCATCGAGATGACGCCGGTGGCGGTGGAGAAGTCGACCATGACCCCGCAGTACCTGGCGGGCACCGCGTTCCTGCTCGGCGGCGGCGGGCAGCCGTACACAGTGGACACTCAGCTGTACCCGAAGTTTCACTCCCGGTACGCGGCCGCGGGCGTGGGATCGAAGTGGGACAACGCTTCGGACTACGTGAACCCCGACGTCGACAAGGCGCTGGAGGCGGCTCGCGTCGAACGGGATCCGGCGAAGCGCGCCAAGCTGTACCGGGATTTCCAGGCCGCGTACCACGCCGCGCCCGGTATGCTCGCCCTCGTCTCGGAGAACCACGTGTACGTGGTGCGGGACAACGGATGGCAGTTCGGGCCCACCGCGCTGGAGCCGCACACCCACGGCGTGGCCTGGGGTCCGTGGTACTCCTTGCCGCGCTGGACGCGGAAGTGACGCGGTCGCGCCGCGCCCGGATCGGTCGTCTCGCCGTTCGCCGGCTGCTGTTCGGCGTCCCGTTGGTCCTCGTCGTTTCGCTCGCGGCTTTCGCGCTGGCCGCGGCGAGCCCGTTCGACCCGCTCGAGGCTTACCTCGGCGGCGCGGGCGACGGCTACACCGAAGCCGAACGCGAGGTGCTCCGCCACGCGCTGGGGTTCGACCAGAGCTGGATCGGGGCCTGGTGGCAGTGGATCACCGGCGCGGTGACCGGCGACTTCGGTTACTCGCGGGCCTATCACGAGCCTGTCGCGCAGGTACTCACCGAACGGCTGGGGTGGACGGCTTTGCTGGGCGCCGCCGGTTCGGTGGTGGCGGTGGTGCTCGCGTGCGCTCTCGGTGTCACGGCAGGACTGCGGGCCGGCGGTCTCGCCGACCGGGTGATCAGCGCGGTCGCCGTGGTGCTGCAGGCCGTACCGCCGTTCATCGTCGCGTTGGGCGCGGTCCTGCTGTTCGCCGTCACGCTCCGCCTGTTTCCCACCTCGGGGCTCACGGATCCGGGGGAGCCGATCACGGCGGCCTCGGCCGCGCGTCATCTCGTGCTGCCCGCTCTGGTACTCGGGGTTTCGCAGGTGCCGTGGCTGGCGCTGGGACTGCGGGAAGCCATCACCGGCGCCGCGAACAGCGACGCCGTGCGGGGAGCCCACGCTCGCGGCCTCCCGAGGCGCGTCGTCCACAGTGGACACATTCTGCCGATGGCCTCGGCGCCGTTCTTCGCCCTCATCGGCGGCAGGCTGCCGGAACTGCTCGTCGGGGCCACGGTGGTGGAGACCGTGTTCGCGTGGCCCGGCCTCGGTGACGCGACCGTGGATTCCGCCCGGGCCTTGGATTTCCCCTTGCTGGCGATCGTCACGGTGCTCACGGTGGGACTGGTCCTGCTGGGCAACCTCGCCGCGGACGCCGCCGCGATCGCCGTCGACCCGAGGATCGAAGCCGATGGCTGACCGCGGACGCGCCGCCTGGTGGGCGGGCGCGGCCGTCACGGCCTTGGCCGCCTACGCGATCCTCACCCCGCTCGTCCATCCGATCGACGAGGCCATCACGGATTTCGCCGCCGGTGACCAGGGGCCCGGCACCGGGCATTGGTTCGGTACCGACTCCTCGGGACGCGACCTGTTCACCCTGGTCGCGATGGGAATGCGGGTATCACTGGGGATTTCGCTGGCCACCGCCGCGCTGTCCACGCTCGTCGGGCTTCTCGTCGGTGTCGCGGCCGGCGCGTTCGGTGGCTGGTGGGACCGCGTCGGGATGCGCGTGGCCGACGCGATGACGGCGATCCCCAGTCTTCTGCTGTCGCTGCTGATCGTCACGCTGTTCCGGGGTTCGCTCGTCGCCATCGTCGTTTCGCTCGTGCTGACGCATTGGACGGCGACCGCCCGGGTCGTCCGCGCCGAACTGCTTTCCCTGCGCCACGCCGAGTACGTCGAGGTGGCGCGTCTCCGGGGACTGTCCGGGGCGCGGATCGCGCGGATCCATTTCCTGCCCATCGCGGCGGGGCAGGCCGGAGTGGCGGCGGTTCTCCTTGTCGCCCATGCGGTGTGGCACGAATCGACACTGTCCTTCCTCGGTGTCGGGCTGCCACCGCATCAGGCGTCGCTGGGCACGCTGCTCGCCGAGTCCGGGGAGGCGTTGCTGCTCGGGCACTGGTGGCGCCTGGCGTTCCCGGCGGGCGCGATCGTCGCCGTCACCCTGGCCCTTTCGGTGCTGGGCCGCTCTTTGACCCGACGCCCGGAGGTGACCGCGTGACGTTGTCGCTCGAAGGCGTCGGTGTGCGGATCCCCGTCGGTCCCGGTCGTGAAGTCCACGCTCTCACCGACGTCGACCTCGTCGCCGTTCCCGGCAGGCCGCATTTCGTGATCGGTGGTTCGGGTTCGGGGAAGTCGACCCTGTGCGCCGCTGTGACCGGACTTCTCCCCGGTACGGCGAAGCTGACCGGGAAGGTGTCGGTCGACGGTCACCAGGAAATGCGCAGAGGGAGCGTCGTCGGTGTGGTGCCGCAGTCCGCGATGACCTGCTTCACGCCCGTTCGACGGCTCGGCGGACAGCTCGCGGAGACGGTTCGCCACCTTCGTGGTGAGCGCGGGCCGGAAGAGCTGCTCGAACTCGTGGGCCTCGAAGCCGACGCGCTGAAGAAGTACCCGCACGAGCTGTCGGGCGGAATGGTGCAACGGGCGGCGATCGCCGCCGCGCTGGCGGGCGATCCGCCGGTGGTGGTCGCGGACGAACCGACGTCCGCGCTCGACCGGGAGCGCTCGCGGGACGTCGTCGCGCTGCTCACCGGGCTGGGCCGGGACCACGTCGTCCTGGTGGCCACCCACGACATCGAGGCGCTGCCGCACGACGCGGACCTTTCGGTGATGTTCGCTTCGCGCGTCGTCGAGACAGGTCCCGCGGCCGACGTCCTCACGGCGCCGCGGCACGCCTACACCCGCGACCTGCTGGCCGCACTTCCCGAGAACGGGCTGCATCCGTTGCCCCACCCCACTCCCGATCTCGTCAACCTGCCCGCCGACTACCGATATGGGAGCTGACCATGCTTTCGGCTCGTTCCGTCGCGGTCGGTCACGGCCGTAGCCCGTTGCTCACCGGCGTCGACCTGGACGTCGAGCCGGGAGAGATCGTCGGTCTGGTCGGCCCGTCCGGCTGCGGCAAGACGTCGCTGGCGCGTGTCCTCGCCGGGTTGAACCGGCCGCTGGAAGGCGAGGTGCGCATCGACGGCCGGGTGGCGATGCTCTTCCAGTCCCCGCGCCGGTCCTGCGATCCCCGCCTGACACTGCGCCGGTCCATCGAGATCTGCGCGGCCGGCCCCGACGTCGACTGGGAACGCTTGTGCGCCAAGGCGGATCTCCCGATCGGGCTGCTCGACCGGTTCCCGCGCCAGGTGTCGGACGGGCAGTTGCAACGGGCCGCGATCGCCCGCGCGCTCGCCGGTGAACCGGGCTATCTCCTGTGCGACGAAATGACCTCCGCCCTCGATCCGGCGACGACCGCGGCCGTCGTCACGACCGTGCGCCGGGCCGCGGACGACGGCCTCGGCGTGCTCTTCATCAGCCATGACCTGCCCTTGGTCGGTGCGTGCTCCGATCGCGTTCTCGAAATCCGGGACGCGCTTGTCGCACCGTCCGCCACCCTGTCCACAAGAAAGGCCGCCCGTTCATGAACCCCTCGCTGCATATCCTCACGCGCACGGATCTGCACAACCTCGAACTCGCCCCGGACGAGGCGATCACCATGGTCGAAGACGGCTATCTGGCCTACGCGGCCGGAAAGTCGCGCAACCCGGCGAAGCTGATGGTGCCGATGCCGGACCCCGCGCGGGACGCCGTCACGTACTCGATGCTCGGCTACGACGGCTCTCTCGAGCAGGCCGCGTTCAAGACGAGTTACCGGCAGGGCAGCACGTCGGCCGAGAAGTACTACACGACGATCACCCTCTACGACGACACCACCGGCCTGCCGTTCGCGCTCATGGACTGCCACCGCGTCGGCGCCACCCGCACCCCCGCCAGCACCGCGCTGATCGCGCGTTCCTGTGCCCGCCCGGACGCGCGGACCGCGCTCATGGTCGGCACCGGCGCTCAGGGGATCCGGACCCTGCCGTACCTGCTCACCGCACTGCCGGGCCTCGAACGCCTGCGGCTGTTCGGCACGCATCCCGACGGACTCCGTGACAGCGTCGCCGCGCTGAAGGACCAGTTCCCGGACCGTGAGGTCGAACTCGTCGACGACGTCGAAGCCGCGGCGCGCGAGTCCGACATCGTGGTCGCCGCGTCGGGTCGCGCCGCGCATCCGAAGATCCGCCTCGGCTGGCTGCCGCCGGGCGGGCTGCTGATCTCCGTCGCCAGCAAGGGAGTTCAGGAGGGCACGCTCGCCGAGGCCGACTACACCGTGGCGACCAACGCCGCGCAGGTCGAGGTGACCGGGCAGCGGATGGCGGGCCCGGACGGCGTGTTCCGCCTCGACGCCGAACTGCCCGAGATCCTCGCCGGCCGCGCACCGGGCCGACGCGGCGCCGAAGATCGGGTGTTCGCCTTCAGCAGCGGCATGATCATCACCGACATCCCGGTGGCCCACGCGCTGGCCGCGCGTGCCATCGCGGCGGGCCGCGGCCGCGAGGTGGCCCTGTGGACCTGATCGACACCCTGTCCCCGCCCTTGCCCGCGCTCGAACGCCCCTGGGCTCACAAGGTGCGTGACTCGGCGACGCTGTGGGAGATCGCCCGCGGCGTCGGCGGTGGCCCGTTCCACGTGATCCATCCGGATTCCTTCGCCGAAAACCTCGAAGGAATGGTCGCCGCGCTCGCCGCCGAGCGAGTGTCCGGCACCGTCTACTACGGGAAGAAGGCGAACAAGGCGGCCGCGTGGCTGCGCGAGTGCACCCGTCCCGGCACAGGGGTCGACGTCGCGAGCGTGCCCGAATTGGTGCACGCCCTCGGCAATGGTCTGCGCGGGGAGGCGATCGGGGTGACCGGTGCCGCCAAACCGGACGGTCTCCTCTGGCTCGCCCTGCGGCATCGCTGTCTCATCGCGGTGGACGCGGCCGACGAACTGGAACGCCTCGCACGACTGGCGACGGAGATCGGCGAGACCGCCGAGGTACTGCTGCGCGTGCGTCCGCCGTCCGCACCGGAGAGCCGGTTCGGCTTCGATCCCGACGCGCTGACCGCGGCCGTACGGCAGTGTGAGGGCCCGGTTGTCTTGCGTGGTTTCTCCTTCCACCTGGACGGTTACGACCCCGTGCCGCGGGCGGAACTCGCCGCGTACCTGATCGATCTCTGCCGGGACGCCCGCGCGCTCGGGCATCCCGCGTCGAAGATCAGTATCGGCGGCGGGATCGCCGTGTCCTATGTGGACTCCGAGGACTGGGCCCGGTTCGAGTCCGGCAGGCACGACGGCTGGTTCCACGCCTGCCGCAATCCGGCCAGAACCTATCCGTACCACCAGGCGCCGACCGGCGCGGCGATGGTCACCGCCATCCTGCGGCACGAGATCGACGGCCTCCCGCTCGCGGACCGCCTGCGCGCGTCCGGGATCGAGCTGCTGCTCGAACCGGGCCGGGCGCTGGTCGACGGCGCAGGGTTCTCGGTCTTCCCGGTGCTGGGCTGCAAACCGGCCGGAGATCACCTGATCACCACGATCGCGGGCCTGTCCATGAGCCTGTCCGAACAGTGGAAGGGCAGCGAGTTCCTGCCCGACCCGGTCCTCGTCCGTGCCGGTGCCCCAGACCCGGCGGCCGCGCGGGTGCGCACCATGGTGGCGGGCTCCAGCTGTATGGAGTACGACGTCCTGACCTGGCGCACGGTGGAACTGCCCGCGCGGCCGAAGACCGGCGATCTGCTCGTGTACCCCAACACCGCCGGCTACCAGATGGACAAGAACGAGAGCGGTTTCCACCAGCTTCCCTTGCCGCCCAAGGTAGTGGTCGACGGCGACCGCTGGCATGTCGACACCGACCACCCGATCCAGGAGATCCGATGACCATCGTCCGGCGCGCGTCCGACCTGATCGGGGACACGCCGCTGCTGGAGCTCGCGCGCACCGGTACCGGGACCCGCCTGCTGCTCAAGCTCGACCAGCTCAATCCGACCGGCTCCTGCAAGGTGCGCATGGCCCGGCAGATGATCGACGACGCGGAACTCGACGGCAGGCTGCTGCCCGGCGGGCATATCGTCGAGCCCACCTCCGGCAACACCGGGAACGGGCTCGCGCTGGTCGCGCTGGAGCGCGGCTACCGGTTCACCGCCGTGGTCGACCACCACGCCGCCCGCGAGAAACTCCGGATGCTGCGCGCACTGGGCGCTGAACTGGTGTTCGTCGACTGCCGGGAGGACGGCGGGGTCAGCTCGGTCCAGCGGAGGGAGATCGCGGCCAGGATCGCCGCCGAAACCGGGGCCTACCATCCCGACCAGCACAACCATCCCGGCAACGGCAACGGATACACCGGGCTGGCGGCGGAACTGGTGCAGCAGGTCGGCACCGTCGATGTGCTCATCGCGGCGATCGGCACCGGCGGTTCGCTGTGCGGTACGGCCCGCGCCCTGCGGGTGGCGGGTGCGGGCACCCACGCTGTCGCGGTCGAACCGGTGGGCTCGATCATCTTCGGTGGCGCGCCGGGGATCTACCACCAGACCGGCGCGGGCAGCCCGGCCGGATTCCCGGTGGGGGACAACGTGGACCGGTCGGTGATCGACGAGGCGCACCGCGTGTCCGACAGCGACGCCTTCGCCGGTGCCCGCGTCGTCGCCCGGCGCACCGGCGTCCTGGTCGGCGGGACCACCGGCGGCGCGATCCATGTCGCGCTGCGGCGGCTCTACTCCTACCCGGCCGGAAGCACCGTCGTCGTGCTGTGCAATGACGCGGGGGAGAAGTACCTCGACTCGGTGTACGACGACGACTGGTTGCGGGCGCGCGGGGTCCTGGACGAACTCGCCCATCGCCGGGTGGAGCGCTGGTTCACCACCTACGCCGTTTCCGTGCGGGTGGCCACGCGCGATCGCTGTCCCCTGCCGGTACCGATGGCGGTGAGTGCGTGAGCACGGCGGTGAAGGCGCCCGCGGCGGCGAGCGGATACCGGGCGCTCGTCGCGCTCGCGGCGCCGATCGCGGGGATCCAGCTGGCGCAGGTGGCGCTCACCAGCGTCGACCTGGCCATGCTCGGGCTGCTCGGCGTGACCGCGGTGGCCGCGGGCGGCCTGGCGATCCTGCTGTACAACCAGATCCGCACGATGTGCGTCGGCATGGTCACCGGCGTCGGGAACCTCGTGGCGACGGCGGCCGGTGCGGGCGAACTCCGCACCGGCACCGGTGAACTCGACGAGCGGGCACGGCGGGAGATCCGGTCGCTGCTGCGGTCGGCGCTGCTCGTCGCGAGCTTGACCGCGGCGATCGGCGTCGCCGTCCTTTGTGGACTCGCTTCGGCTTTGCCGTTGCTGGGCCAGAAGCCGGAGATCGTCTCGCTCGCCAGGGCGATGATGTTCGCGCTGGCGGGCGGCCTGTTCCCGATGGTGTGGCTGAACGTGCTGCGCCAGTTCGCCGTCGGGCTGCGGCGTCCAGGGTCTCTTCTGGCGGTGACGCTGGTGTCGATCGCGGTCAACGCCGCCCTCAACGCCGCCTTCATCTACGGCTGGGCGGGCCTGCCCGAACTGGGCGTCACCGGTGTCGGCCTGGCGACGACGGTGGTCCAGTTCTTCACCCTCGCGGTGTTCGCCTCGGCCGTCCGCCGGGACCCGCTCCTGCGCCCCATGGTGTCCCTGGCGCTCTGGCGCGCGGATCCGGCGGTGGTCCGGAAGATCGTCCGGCACGGGACCCCGATCTGTTTCACCTACGGATCGGAAGCCGCGATCACCTCGATCGCGACGATGCTGATGGGCGCTTTCGGGCCGGCCATGCTCGCCGCGTCGAACGTCGCGAACCAGCTCGCCTACATCGTCTACCAGGCCAATATCGGGCTGTCGCAGGGATCGTCCATTCTGGTCAGTCGCGCGGCCGCCCAGGGGGAGAGGCGCCAAGCCCCGACGATCGCGCGTCAGGCGCTCACGCTGTCGTGGACCTTCATGGCGGTGGTGAGCCTGGGATACCTGGTGGTGCCTCAGTTGCTGCTCTGGCCGTTCCTGCACGGCGAGGCCGGCGAGTCCGACACAGTGGTGCTCGGCACCGCGTCGACCCTGCTGTTGTTCGCCATCGCGCAGCAGTACAGCAAGGGAACCCAGAACATCCTCGTCGGCTTGCTGCGCGGGCTCGGCGACACCGTTTCCGGGCTCCGTTGCACCCTCGTCGGATATTGGGTGGTCGGTGTACCGGCCATGGCCCTGTGCGCCTACGTTTTCGCTTGGGGCGGCTGGGGTGTCTGGGCCGGTCTGTGTCTCGGTTTCACGGCGACCGCGGTCCTGCTGGGCCGGCGATTCGCTGCCCTCGATGCTCGCTAGCCCGCCCAAGCCTCATGGAGCGCTTCGCCGCCGCTGACGATTTCCGCGGGCCCGGCCAGACCGGTGACCACGTCGGCGGCGGTGCGCAGGAGGACGCGGGCGACCATCGGATCGATCGCGCCTGCCAGCTGGGGAACGCTGGTCCGGAACGCCACCCGGTAGGTCACGGAACTGCCGCCCGGCTCTTCGGAGATCACCCACGAGCCCCCGAAGGACACGAAGTCGCCGTCGGTCTGTTCGAAACCGAGACGAAGCGGGCCGGCTTCGGTCGACTGGGTCCAGCGAGCGACACCCTCTCGAAACGCGAGGACGTACTCGTGGAGGTCTTGCCCGACCGCTTCCACGGCGAGGATCTCCGGGGCGACATCAGGGAAGTGTTCCTGCGCTCGCAAGCGTTCGAAGACGTCGTCCGCGGGCAGAGCGGTGGACAGGGTGATCGCGTACTCCGTCATTTCCGGCCTCCCGTGACGATGTTGACGCCTTGCAGACGGGTCGTCCGCAGCATCAGGTAGTTGGCCTCACCGAAAGCGCCGCCGGTCAGGCCGGTGCCGCCGTGGGTGGGCAGGAACGGCCGGAACGCGGAATGCGAGTCGTTGATGTTGACGACGCCGCAGTCCGTGACCTCGTCCGCGATCTTCCGCACGACCTGGTCGTCCTGGGCCCAGAAGGAATTGCGCAGCCCGTAGGCGTTTTCGCCGACGAACCGCAGGACGTCGTCGAGCAGCACGTCATCGTCGCCGGGTTCCGGGACGACCACGGGCACCAGCGGCGAAAAGGTCTCCTCACGGACGGCGCGGGTCTCCCGGGCGGTCCGCAGCCCGTCCACGCGGAGCACCGCCGGTTCGACGAACAGCCCGGTGTCGGACGGCTTGCCGTCGACCTCGAGCCGTCGTCCGCCGTGCAGGAGCCGGGCGCCTTTGCCGACGGCGTCGGCGATGTCGGCGAAATGGGCGCCGGCCATCAGCACCGGCGTGAGTACGGTGTCCGGGTCGTCGGGGAAGCCGGGTTTCGTCCGCGTGGCGGCGTCGGTCAGCCGGTCGAGCAGTTCGTCCGCGACGGCGGGATGGGCGATGACCTGGTTGGGGATATTGCAGATCTGCCCGGACTGGCGGAAGTTCTCGGTGATGGACTCCACGGCGCCGTCGAGATCGGCGTCGTGCCAGACCACGCAGCAGTCGTTGCCCGCCAGTTCGAGGATCGGTTTCTTGCCCGCCGTGACCGCGGCCCGTTCGAAGTCGAGTCCCTTGGTGCTCCCGCCGACGTAGACGATGTCGTTGACGTGCGGGCTCTCCAGCCAGAGGTCGGTCATCGGCGGTCCACAAAGGATGTTGAGCACGCCGGGTGGCGCACCCGCCTCCTCCAGGACGGGGACGACCACCTCGCGGAGCGCGTACGTGGTCGCCAGCGGGACTCCGCGTGGTGCGCGCACCACGACCGCGTTGCCCGCGATCAGCGCGGTGACACCGAAGAGCGCGTTGGGGGTCGAAGCGTTCTGCGGCGGGTTCACGCAGACGACGCCGTCGGGGACGCGGCGGACCGTCGCATGCCGGTTCTCCGTCCGCCGCGAGGATTCCATCTGATCGGCACACCAGTTCAGCGTCTCCGCGCTGAAGTCGGCGTACCAGTACTCGTCGATCGTCGGACCGGCGAGCGCCCGTGGCTGACCTTCGGCCACCAGCAGCTCGACGAGGTCGTCGCGCTTTTCCCGCAGCCGTTCCCCGATCCGGACGCCCAGCGCGACGCGGTCGCGCAAGGGGACGCGGGCCCATTCGGGCGCGGCCCGCGCCGCCGCCTCCACGGCGTGGCGCGCCATCGCGTCGTCCGCCAGCGCGCAAGCGCCCACGACGGCCGGCCCCGCCGAACGCGGGTCGATGCGGCCGGTGTCGAGATCGCGTTTGAGCGCCAGCGCGCCGAAGGTGTCCTCCAGGACGGCTCGTGCGGTGACAGTGTGCACGTAGCGGCCCTCAGGGTGTTCGACGTCCTTGCCGTCGATGTAGGCCGGGTACCTCAAGATCTCTCCTGCGGTCATCGCCGCATCACCTCTTCCTCGTGGGCCCCGACCGTGGCTTCGGCGATCGCCGCCGCCTGGCCGCGGATCTCGGGGACCGCGGTGCTTTCGAACTCCTCGCCCCGGCGTAGCGCGCCGAGGGTGTAGATGCGCTGTCCGTCGCCGTGCCGTCCGAGCACACGCCCGTCCCGGCCGGTGGCCATGCCCAGCCCGACCTGGTCGGGCCGGGCGGTGCCCTCGGTGAACAGGCGCCGCAGCAACGGATCCCCGGCGTCCGTGCGGAATCCGGTGGCGTTGACCAGCCAGCCGACCGGAAGCTTCCGGCGGCCCGACGGGGTCGCGAGGCTGACGTCGAACCCCGCCGGGGTGGGCCGCACGTGGTCGACCCGGCCGCGGTGGAGGCGAAGCCGTCCGGAGCGCAGCAGTTCCCGGGTCCGGCGGTGGGTCGCCGGAGCGGCGCGATGACGGTGCACGTCCCAGAACCGGTTGACCCGGTCGAGGAACCGCCGCCGTTCGCCGGGCTCCAGTTGCCGCCACAGGCGCGCGGTGTGCGGACGCAGCCTGTCGACGAACTCGCGCCAGTGCTCCGGCTCCTGTGCCAGGCAATGGCGGGCATAGCCGAGCAGGTCGCGCACGGAAGCCGCTCGTTCCGGCGGTTCCGGCACGGTCGCGGTCTCCGGTGGAGGCCCGCTCCGGTGCGGCCGGGGCAGCAGCCCGTGCCGTGACACGGCGTGCACCACCGTCTCCGGATGCGTGCGGGTGACCGAGACGGCGATGTCCATCATGGACAGACCGGTACCGAGGACCAGCACCGGCGATCCGTCGGCGGTCGCTTCCGGCCCCGCGCTCCGCCACGGGTCGGCCACATAGCGGTCCGACCCGGCGGGCAGCAGGCCCGCCAGTGGATCGCCGTGCCCGGCACCGGGGGCCAGCACGACGGTGTCCGCCCGGACGGGGGCGGGGCCGTCCAGTTCGACGGTCACGCCCCCGTCCTCGTCCGGCCTCAGCCCGGTGGCGCTCGCGGTGATCCGCTCGACCGTGGCGACGCCGGCGGCCCGTTCTTCCTCGGCCACCAGCGTTTCGGTCAGGTAGCGCCCGTACTCGCCACGGGGCAGGAAGGTGCCGTCTTCGGCTTCCCGGCCTCGCGCCCGGTTCCAGCGGACGAAGTGGCCGGGATCGTCGTGGAAGGCACTCATCTTCCCCGCCGGTGTGTTGAGCAGGTGAGCGGGATCGGTGGTCCGGTAGGCCACACCGGGCCCGAACTCGCCTCCTCGGTCGACGAGGACGAGGTGCAGACGCCGTCCGTGCCGGATCGCCGCGCGGAACAGGTGCAGGGCCGCCAGCGCGCCGCTGGCGCCGACCCCGATCACCGCGACCCGCGACGATTCAGGCATCCCCGGCCCCGGTGGTCACCGCCGACAGCGCGTCGCCGAGCATCCCGGCGGCCAGGGTGTCGCCGTCCTGCGGATCGATCAGCAGGAACGAACCCGTTGCCGCGCAGTCGGTGTACGCGTCCGTGGGCAGGGCGTCCGCCACACGCAACCGGACCTGACCCATTTCGTTGAGCACCAGTTCGTCCGGACGGTCCTCTGTGGACAGTTGCTGTTCCTCGAACCGGGAGACCAGCTCGGGGACGACACAGGACGTGGTCCGCGTGCCGTGCTTGAGCAGGGCGCGTGCGCCGGGGCGCAGCGGAGTCCCCGCCAGCCAGCAGATCGTCGCGTCGAGTTCCTGCGCCACCTCGGGACGGCGGGCGGCTTCGGCGATGAGGTCGCCGCGGGAGATGTCGACGTCGTCGTCCAGCACCAGGGTCACGGGGGTACCGGCCGGGGCCTCGTCGACCTGACCGTCCGGGGTGTCGACGGCGGCGACGGTGGTGACCTTGCCTTCGGGCAGGACCACCACCTGGTCGCCGGGACGAACCCGGCCGGCCGCCACCTGGCCCGCGTAGCCGCGGTAGCCCTGGTCACCGTCGCGCAGCACGTACTGCACGGGCATCCGGAACCCGACGTCGCAGCCGCGCTGGTCCGGGGTCACCCGTTCGAGGTGATCCAGCAGCGTGGGCCCGTCGTACCACGGGGTCCGGCCGGACCGGGTGACCACGTTGTCCCCGGCCAGCGCGGAGATGGGGATCGTGGTGACCTGGTCTTCGGCGTAGCCCAGGGAAAGCGCGTGCGCGACGAACTCGTCCCGGATCGCCTCGTGGACACCCTCGTCGAAGCCCACGAGATCCAGCTTGTTCACCGCGAGGGTGATGCCGGGGACACCGAGCATCGCCATCACCGCGAGATGCCGCCGGGTCTGGGGCAGGACACCCATTCGCGCGTCGGTGAGCAGGACCGCGTGGTCCGCCGTCGAGGCGCCGGTGACGGTGTTGCGCAGGTACTGCACGTGCCCCGGCGTGTCGGCGAGGACGAACGTCCGCCCTGGCGTCGCGAAATAGCGGTACGCGACGTCGATCGTGATGCCCTGTTCGCGTTCCGCGCGCAGACCGTCGACCAGCAAGGACAGGTCGGGGTCGGTCAGCCCGCGTTCTGCGCTGCTGCGCAGCACCGCGTCGAGCTGGTCGCTGAGTACCGACTTGGTGTCGTAGAGCAGCCTGCCGACCAGGGTCGATTTCCCGTCGTCGACGCTGCCCGCGGTCACCAGCCGCAACAGATCCGAAGTCATCAGAAGTAACCCTCCCGCTTGCGGTCTTCCATGGCCGCCTCGGAGATGCGGTCGTCCGCGCGGCTGGCGCCGCGTTCGGTCAGCCTGCTGGCCTTGATCTCGTCGATGATCCCGGCGATGGTGTCGGCCTCGGATTCGACCGCGCCGGTGCAGGAACCGTCGCCGACGGTCCGGTAGCGCACCAGCCGTTCGACGAGTTCCTCGCCTTCGGCCGGGCCGCCCCACGGTCCCGGCGTGAGCCACATGCCGTCGCGTTCGTGCACCTGGCGGCGATGAGCGAAGTACAGGTCGGGCAGCTCGATGCCGAGATGTTCGATGTAACGCCAGACGTCCAGTTCGGTCCAGTTGGAGATGGGGAAGACCCGGACGTGTTCACCGGACTTGTGCCTGCCGTTGTAGAGGTTCCACAGTTCGACCCGCTGGCGCTTGGGATCCCAGCGGCCGAAGGAATCGCGAACGCTGAAGACCCGTTCCTTGGCACGGGAACGCTCCTCGTCGCGGCGGCCTCCGCCGATCACCGCGTCGAAACGTTGTTCCGCGATGGTGTCCAGCAGCGGCACCGTCTGCAGCGGATTGCGCAGCCCGTCCGGACGTTCCTGGACGGCGTCGCGATCGATCCAGTCCTGGACGGCGGCGATGTGCAGCCGCAGGCCGTACCGCTCGACGAGTTCGTCGCGGAAGGTCAGGACCTCGGGGAAGTTGTGCCCGGTGTCGACGTGGACGAGCGTGAAGGGCGGGGTGATCGGGGCGAAGGCGCGGATCGCCAGGTGCACCAGCACCGTGGAGTCCTTGCCGCCGGAGAACAGCAGCGCGGGCCGGTCGAACTCGCCGGCGACCTCGCGCAGGACGTGGATCGCCTCGGCCTCCAGCGCGGAGATCCCGGCCCCGACCCGGTCCGTGGTGGGTGCGCTCATCGGAGAATCGCCTCCTGCTGCTCTCGTTCGCACCGGTCCAGGGCGCGCTCGATCATCTGCAGACCTTCTTCGACGTCGCAGTCGGACGTGTCGACGCGGACTTCGGGGCTCGAAGGTGCCTCATAGATGTCGCTGAAGCCGGTGAGCCCGGCGACCTCGCCGCGTTCCGCCTTGGCGTACAAGCCCTTCACGTCGCGCTCGACGCAGACGTCGATGGGGGCGTGCACATGGACCTCGACGAAGTTCAGGCCTTGGCCTTCGTGGTCGGCCCGGACGTCGGCGCGCGCGGTCCGGAACGGGGCGATCACGGAGACCACGACGAGTACGTCGTGGGAGGCGAGCATCGAGGCCAGTTTGCCGATCCGCCGGATGTTCTCGATCCGGTCTTCCCGGTCGAAACCGAGTTCAGGGAACATCTCCCGCCGGACGACGTCGCCGTCGAGGTGCTCGACGGCGCGATGGCCGCGATGGCGTTCGGCGAGCTTCTCGCCGAGTGTCGACTTGCCGGAACTGGGTAGTCCGGTCAACCACAGCGTGGTGGTCATGGGACTCCTTCCTTCCTCTTCCTGAGATCGATGGTCAGGGTGCGTACTCGCGGCCCAGCAACTGCCGGGCGACGACGAGCTTGGTGGCGTTCTCGGTGCCGTCGGCGATTTCCTGGCCGACGGCGTCGCGCAGGCGCCGGGCCGCCGGGTTGTCCTCGCTCCAGCCGCGGTGGCCGAAGGTGAGCAGCGCCTGGTGCGCCGCTTCGACTCCGACCCGGGGCGCCCACCACTTGGCCATATTGGCTTCGGTGCGATGGTCGAGCCCGGAGTCCTTGCGCCACAAGGCTTCGTAGGCGAGCAGACGGGCGGCACGCACCCGGGTGGCGTGCTCCACCAAGGGGAACGCCACCCCCTGATGCTTGCCGATGGGGACGCCGAACGAGGTGCGCTCGCGAGCGAAGGCCAGGGCGTCGGCCAGCGCGGCGTCCGCCGACGCGACGGCCAGGATCGCGATGAGCGCGCGGGAATGGTCGAAACCTCGCATGACGCCGACGAATCCTTCGCCGACCTCGCCGACGACGTCGTCCTTGCTCGCCGGGTAGTGGTCGAACTCGATCGTCGCCCGTCCACCGGCGCGGGCACCGAGGTCGGAAAACCGCTCCCGGCGTACCTTCGGATGGTCCAGCGCCAGGTAGAAGGCGGTGACGCCGCGGGCGCCGTCGTCGCTCGTCCTGGCGAAGACCAGTCCGTGTGTCGCGTGCGCGCCCAGCATGATCGACGTCTTAGTGCCGGTGAGCGCCCAGCCGTCGCCGTCGGGTTCGGCCCGCAGCCCGATCGCGGCGGCGTCGGTGCCGTGCTCCGGTTCGGTGAGCACCAGCGCCACGACCGACTCACCGGCCGCGACCGGCGGCAGCCACTGCTCCTTCTGGCCGGTCGTTCCGTTGCGGTCGATGATGCCGCCGATCAGGGCCGCGTTGAGCACCGGGTAACAGGCCGTCGCCTCGGCCTTCGCCAATTCCTCCACGGCGATGCCGGCCTCGACGGCGCCGAGTCCGCGCCCGCCGTGGCTTTCCGGGACGCAGAGGCCGGTCAGCCCGGCCCTGCCGAGTTCCTCGAAGAACCCCGGCGGGAACGTTTCCTCCCGGTCGTTGTGCGCGGCGCCGGGGGCGACGCGTTCGGCGGCGAACGCCCGGACCTTCTCGGCCAGCGCCCGTTGTTCGTCGGTGAATGCGAAATCCATGTCGTGCCTCTCAGCTGGTGGCCAGCCGCTCCCGCAGCTTGAACTTCTGGACCTTTCCGCTGGGTGTCTTCGGCAGCGCCTCGGCCTCTTCGACGCGTTCGGGCCAGTACTGCTTGGCCATCCCGAGCCCGTCGAGGTGGTCGCGCAGTTCGGGCAGCCGGGGCATCCCGTCCGACGGCACGATCACCGCGCACGCCCGTTCGCCCAGCCTGTCGTCGGGGTAGCCGATGACGGCGACGTCCTTGATCGACGGATGCCGCAGCAGCGCCGCCTCCACCTCGACCACCGGAACCTTCTCGCCACCACGGGAGATGACGTCCTTTTCCCGCCCGGCGATGCGGATCCCGCCGTGACCGTCGTCGCGGGCGAGGTCCCCGGTGTCGAACCAGCCGTCGCCGGTCAGGTTCTCGGCGTAGACCTCGGGACGGCGGTAGTAGCCGAGGCACTGGGTCGCGCCGCGCACCTGGAGGTGGCCGGTCTCGCCGGCCGGAACCTCCGTGCCTTCGCCGTCGACGACGCGGATCTCCATCCCCGGCACGGCGGAACCGTCGCTTTCGGCGGCCCGCATGAGCGGATCCTCGGGCCGGGTGATCGTCGGCGCGCCGTTTTCGGTCATCCCCCACAACGCGTACAGCCGGCAGCCCAGCACATCGCGAGCCTGCTCGACGAGCACCGGCGGGATCGGCGCGCTGCCGGTGGCGAAGGTCCGCAGGGCCGAAAGATCACGGCGTCCCGCGCGCTGCCGGTCGATCAGGTCGACCAGGAACGGGGGAGCGCCCATGAAGAAGGTGACCTTCTCCTCCTCCAGGATCCGCAGCATCTCATCGGCGTCCCAGTTGTCGATCTGCACGCCGGTCGCGCCCAGCAGCAGCGGCATGGTGAAGTTCCAGGTCCACCCGGCGTTGTGCGTGGTGGGCGAACCCATCGCGGTGACCTCGTCGCCGCTCAGGCCCAGCGCGTCGATCTGCATCCGGTTGGTGGCGTGCAACGTGTTGTGGCTGTGCAGCACGCCTTTCGGCTCGTCGGTGGTGCCGGACGTGAACATCAGGTAGGCGACGTCGTCCGGCCCCGCTCCGCGGCCTTCGATATCGCCGGTGATGGCGCCTTCGGTACCTGGTTCGCCCAGCAGCGCGGTGTCGAAGTCCAACGCGCCCTCGAGCCCGGTGGAATCCGGCGGTTCGCCCGCCGCGCCCACGAGGATCCGGTGCTTGATCGTCGGCGTCGTCTCGGCGACGTCGGCGCTCAGCTTGGCGTGGGAGAAGTTCCGGTGCCGGACCGGTCCTATGTAGACCGGGCTCTCGGTCAGGCCGGTCATGAACGCCAGTTCGCGACGGCGCATGATCGGCAGGACCGGGCCCGCGATCGCGCCGATCCTGGTGCACGCCAAGGTGGTCGCGACCAGCTGCCAGGAATTCGGCAACTGCATCGTGACGACGTCGCCGTGTTCGACGCCCAGGCCCGCGAGCCCGGCGGCGATCCGCCCGACGCGGCGTTCGAGTTCTTGGTAGGTCAGGGTTTCCGTCGCGCTGCCGTCGGTGTGCCGGATGACGATCGCGCGGCGATCGGGATGCGCGCGGGCGGCGCGGCGCAGGTCGTCGAGGAGGGTTTCCTCGGCACGCCACCACGCTTCGGCGAGATACTTTTCCGCCAGTGCTTCGGTCATGATGCCTCCTTCTGGCTGTTGGACGGCTCAGACGACCGCGCGAGTGTTGCCGCCGTCGGCGAGCAGCAGCGTGCCGGTGACGAACGCGGCCTGCCTGCTGGCCAGGAACGCCGCCAGCGCACCGAAATCACCGGGATCGCCGACCTTGCGCACCGGCACTTCGGCGGCCGCGGCACTGGGATCGCCGCCGGACGGGCCGCGCAGGGCGGGCGTGTCGTGGTAGCCGGGGGCCAGGACGTTGACCGTGACCCCGCTGTCGCCGAAGGCGTGCACCAGGTTCCGCGCGTAGCCCAGCAGGCCGAGGCGGGCGATCCCGGAGAGCGCGTTGTGCGGCATCGGCTGCCGGACCGATTCGGACGTGATCATCAGGACCCGCCCCCAGCCACCACGCTTGAGATGCGGAGTGGCCGCGTTGACCAGCGTGACATGCGGGATGAACGCCGTGTCGAACGCCTGCCGGAAGTCCTCGGCGCCGAAACCTTCGACAGGGCCCTGGTTCACCCCACCGGTGTGGCCGACCACGATGTCGATGCCGCCGAACTCGATCGCGGTCTCGGCGACCCAGCGTTCGACCGCGGCGACGTCGGCCATGTCCGCGACCTGGCTGTGCACCCGGCCGCCGCCGATCGCTTCGAGTTTTCCGTGCGCGTCGGCGAGCCTGTCGGCGTCACGGGCGCAGATCGAGACGTCCGCGCCCTCGGCGGCCAGTGCTTCGGCCACTCCGAAGCCCAGCCCACTGCTCGCGCAGGCCACCATCGCGACCTTGCCGTCCAGTCCGAGTTCCATCAGATCTCCTCTCCGGCGCGGACGCCGTAGCCGTAGCGGAGCAGTTGCGGCCCCGCGGCGACCGTGGTCAGTGCCTTCGGTTTCCAGTCCAGTTCCCGGTGCCACCGGCGATCGGCCCGGATGGGCACCCGGCCATGGCGGAACCGGTCGGGATTGCCGGTGACGGTGTGGTTGACCCCCAGTTCGACGGTCCCGTCCGGGGCCACCGGGTTCATCCCGCTGATCCCCGCGAACCGCATCACCTCGCCGATGACGTCGCGGGGGCTCTCGGCGAAGTCCTCGTGCCGGATCCGGAGGTAGCGGTCGCGGCCGGCGGCGGCGAGCAGATCGGACGCCGCGTTGACCGCGGTCCAGTAGCCCGTGCTGCGCGCGGCGCTCATCCGCGTCACGTACTCCTTGTCCTTGCGGTAGGAGAACGCCGTCGCGCGGGCGTCGCGGACCACGTGCAGCACCCGCAGGTCGAGGTCGCGGCGGCCGAGCAGGGCCGCCGCCTCCGCCGGATATTTCGAACCGTCGACGACGACGTCGGCGACCGCCGCTTCGGCCGCGGCGCGGTACAGGTCGGTGGTCAGCCCGGTCAGCCAGGCCACGTCCGGCGGAATGGACCGCACGCCGAGCGCTTCGGCCAGCCGGGCCGGCGTGTGCCGGGCCCGGAACCGGGCCGACTGGACGGCGTCGGCGGCGGCCGCGGCGTGCCTGTCGGCGACGACGCCGTCCGTCAGCACCTGTGACCACAGTGGACAGTCGAGGACCGGTTCACCGCAGCCGCAGCTGGAGTTCGTCCCGGTGCCGAGAATCCCGTTGCGCCACAGGTAGTACAGCTCACCCGCGTGCAGTGCGCGATGCGCTTCGCCAAGGACGTTGCCGATCATGGTGCTGCCGCAGCGGAGCATTCCGGTGATGTAGAGCACCTTCATGTCCCGGCGCCTTCCTGCGAGAGCAGGACCATGTGCTGCGGGAGGTGCACCGCCAGCCCCATCCGGCTGCTGGCCTCGAGCAGGTCGCTGCCGTCTTCGGCGGCGCCGCGCCGGAGGGTCAGGGTGGAGATCTCCGGGTCGAGGAAGGTCGTGGCGGCGCGGAAATCGCCCAGCAGCACCTGATTCCTCGCGATCATCCGGGTCCGCGAGATGCGGATGCCGGCCTCGGCGAGTTTGCCGAGCAATCCCGATTCGACGGCCTGCCAGTACACGGCGTTGTGCGCCACGATGCCGTCGCACGAGCCGCCGGTCTCTTCGACCATCGCGGCCGCGTCGGTGAGCAGATCCACCGGTTCGCGTTCGGTTCGCAGCACTCGTGAGCCCGGAAGGCCGGCCAGGCCCGGAACCGAGCCGTCGTCGCTGCCGTGCAACAGCACCTGGTTCTCGGTGGTACCGAAGCGCACCAGCAGCCGGTAGTCGATGAAGGAGGCCAGCAACCGCGGGTGATCCAGCAGTCCCGGCGGAACCGGCAGGGCCACACCGATGTCGGTCAGCTTCGCCTCGCCGAGCATCGGCTTGAACTGTGCCTCGGGAGAGGTCGCGAACGTCGTGCCGGAGACCTCGCGGCGGTCCTGCTCGGGGCGCGGTTCGTGGATGTAGTGCGCGTTGCCGTCGCGGATGGTCGCCATCTTCATCAGCTGCCGCACCGTGTACCGGGGCCGGTCGGCGAACAGCGGGAACGCCGTGGGCAGGTACGCGCGGAAGGTGACGGTGACGTCTTCAGTGCCGGAGCCGAGCGTGGCGGCCTGCGCGAATTCCGAGCCCGGCGTGCTTTCCGTCATCGCGGGATCGGCGAGCAGCTGCCGCTTCTGCTTGACGGGGGACGTGGTCTGAGCTGTGGTCATTGCTGCCTTTCTCGGTGGTGGTGGAGGTGGTCAGGCCGCGACGGCGACCCGGCCGTGCACGACGTCGCCGAGCTGGCGGGCGAGCCTGCCGGGATGCGGGTCCTCGAAGATGTTCCGGCCGATGGCGACACCGGACGCGCCCGCACGCATGGCCGAGGCCACCCGGTGCAGGAGCATCTTCTTCTGCGGTACCGGCGGACCGCCCGCGACGATGACGGGGATCGGACAGGCGCGGACGACGTCCGCCATCGCCTGGCCGGAACCCGGATAGCTGACCTTGACCAGATCCGCGCCGAGGTCGGCGGCCAGCGTGGCCGAATGGGTCACCAGCTCGGGATCGCTGGAATCGGTGATCTGCGGCCCCCGCGCGTACATCATGGCCAGCAACGGGATTCCCCAGCGATCGGTGTGCTCGGCGACGCGCGCGAGATCGGCGACCTGCGACGCCTCCTCCTGGGAACCCATGTTCACGTGGACGCTCACCGCGTCCGCGCCCAGCCGCAGCGCGGCTTCCACACTCGTGACGAGATACTTCGCGTCCGGGTCCGGGGCATGCGCGGTACTGGCGCTCAAATGCACGATCAGCGAGGTATCGGCGAAGCGCGCCGGGTC
This sequence comes from Amycolatopsis sp. lyj-112, assembly GCF_046549055.1. Classification (NCBI taxonomy): domain Bacteria; kingdom Bacillati; phylum Actinomycetota; class Actinomycetes; order Pseudonocardiales; family Pseudonocardiaceae; genus Amycolatopsis; species Amycolatopsis sp. lyj-112. The sequence continues at coordinate 172,986 of NZ_JAJPWS010000015.1, forward strand.
GAGATGGCGTGCGGTTCCCTTGTGCAGCACGATCGCGTCGACGTCGGCGTCGGCGAGTTCGCCGACGAGCCGGTCGAGCGAATCGTCGGGGGTGACCGGGCCGTTGGCCACGGAATGGTCCAGCGGGACGATCATCAGCCGTCCGTCGCGGTTGTCGTCCATCCTGTCCAGGCGTAGTCGTGCGCCGAAGGATTGGGGCTGACTCACCGGAACTCCTTTCTGCTCAAGCCGGGATGACCGGCGTGGTGGTGTCCGCCTCGTCGAGGCCGAAGCACTCGTAGAGCACGGTCACCGCTTCGTGGACGCGCTCGCGCGGGACCAGGAACGTGGTCCGGGCCTGGGCGCAGGAGACGCATTCCGCCGCGATGTCGGCGGTCGCCAGTGCGGACAGCCCCAGCGCGGTGAGCCCCGGCCTGCTGAGCAGCCCGGTGCCCACGGCCGAAACCCGGCCGAGTTCCCGGCGCACGACGACCGAACAGTCGAGCGCCTCCCGGACGGCGTTCACCGCCGCGTCCCGCAGGACGTCGGACACACAGAACTCCATGCGCAGTGGCGCGCCGGGCGGGGCGGACCACACGACCGAGTCGAGTGGGATCTGGACTCGCGCCAACGCGTCGAGCACCTGGGCGCTGCCTCGCACCCGGTCGCATTCGGCCTCGATCGCCACGACGGAGACACGTTCGTCGTGGGTCACGGCGATGACGCCGGCTCGTCCTTCGAGGACTTCCGCGTCGAGCATCGTTGCTCCCTTTCCGATGATGGTGCTGCCTTCTCCCCGGCCGGACGCGTCGCGGACGACGATGTCGATCCCGTGCGCGGCGGCGAGTTCGACCGATCGCGGATGCAGGACGCGCGCTCCGGAGAACGCCATCTCCGTCATGACCGGCGCGGGCAGGCTGTGCAGCAGCCCGGCTTCCGGCACCACGCGGGGATCGGCTCGCCGTACGCCTTCCACGTCCGTGTAGATCTCGCAGACCGGTGCCTCGAGCGCGACGGCCAAGGCCACCGCGGAGGTGTCCGACCCGCCGCGGCCGAGGGTGACGATCGCGCCGGCCGGATCCAAGGCCTGGAAACCCGCGACGATCACCACCTGGCCGCGAGAAAGCCGGTCGTGGATCCGGCCGGCCTCGACGGAGGCGATCACTCCCGCCCCGGGCCTGCCTACCGCCCGGAGGCCCGCTTCCGGCCCCGACAGGGAAACCGCGGGAATGCCCAGATCCCCCAACGCGATGGCCAGAAGCGCGGCCGACGCGAGTTCGCCGGTCGCCAGCAGTTTGTCCAGCTCCCAGGGATCCGGGATGTCGCTGGTTTCGACGGCCGCGCGAACCAGATCGTCGGTCGTGTCACCGCGTGCGGATACGACGACGACCAGCGGAGTGCCCTCACGGTGGATCCGCGCGATCCGGCGGGCGACGGAGGCGACCTCGGCCGCGTCGGCCAAGGACGAGCCTCCGTACTTCAGGATCCTGATGTCCATTTCGCTCCGTCCCCAGAAACCGGGCAAGGGATTTCTTCCGTCGGTGAAAGGTTGCCCGCTGAGGCGGGCGCTCCCACTCGCGTAAATCCGTGAACCTGGGGAACGGGGCAGGCGACGGCGAGCTGAGTGAATGCGTGTACCGGTCACTGAAACAGGGGAGTGCGGATGGCGTAGTCCGACGTTTTTCCAGTTCGGACGCCTGTGCTGGGGGTATCGGCCCCGATCTGAGCAGGGGTTTGGCGGCTTGGTGGCATTGGTTGGGCGGCAGGGCGTGGGCAGGAGAGGGTGCCGTCCCTTGGTGAGGAGGGGCGAGGGCGGCCGCCTGGGTGCGTTGCCGTCTTTTGGCAACGGGTCAGATCGGCGGCGGTTTTCGGTGGTGCGGCGGCTTGGTGGCAGAGGCCTTGCCGTTTTTCGGCAACAGCCAGAACGGTGGCGGCTTCACCGTGACGTGAAGCCTGCGGAGCGTGGCTTCTTCTCGACGGCGTGCCTGCGGACGTGCCGGGTGGCCGTAGAAGGTCGTGCGGTATCGCCGTTTTTCGGCAACGGGGTCAGAAGGGTGGTGGTTCGTCGGTGATGCGGGGTTCGTGGAGTGGTGGAGGCGTGCTGGTGTGGGTCTGCCCGGTCGGTGTGGTGATCGTCAACGTTCCGTCGGGCGCGAGCCGGTAGTTCCAGCCCGGCGCATCCTTCAAGCGGTGGTCACGGCGGCAGAGGTCGATGAGGTCGGCGGCGTCGGTGTTGCCGTGGAATTGCCACGGCACGGAGTGGTCGATGTCGCAGGCCTGGGCGGGTCTGTGGCAGCCGGGTCTTCGGCATTCACGGTCCCGTACCCGGACGAACTCGTCGAGCCCGGCTGTCGGCTGGTACCGATCCCGGCCCAAATCCTTGACCT
>NZ_JAJPWS010000016.1:0-172063 GCF_046549055.1 Amycolatopsis sp. lyj-112
ACCCAAAACCCGACACTCGCGTGATTGAACCCGCAACACCCGTGTCCAGACCCGCAACACGCGTGACCAGACGGACGACACCCGTGATCAGACAGCGAACACCGTGTTCGCCGTGTAATCACGCGAGATACGGCTCTGATCACGCGAGTTCGCTGTCTGATCACGCGAGTTACGGGGTCAGGGCAGGGAGGGTCGTGCCGAGGGGGCCGCGGACGACAGCGGTGGCCAGCGAGTCGTAGGGCGTTTCGGAGCCATTGCAGATCACCACGTCGGCACCGGTGCGCGAAGCGACGCTCACCAGGCCGGCGGCGGGCTGGACACCGAGGGAAGAGCCGGCCACGAGCAGGAGATCGCTCTCTTCGACGGCGACGCGAGCCGCTCGAAGCAGGTCCTGGTCCAGTCTCTGGCCGAAGGAGATGGTGGCGGACTTCAGGATGCCGCCGCACACCAGGCACGGCGGATCCGTCTCGCCCGCCCGGACCCGTTCCAGCGCCGCGCGCATGTCCCGGTGGTCGTCACAGGACAGGCAGACGGACTCGAACATCGTCCCGTGCAGTTCGAGCACCCGTTCCGGGGCCGAACCGGCCTTCTGGTGCAGCCGGTCGATGTTCTGCGTGACGATATGCGTCAGCGTCCCGGACTCCTCCAGGCGCACGAGCGCGCGGTGCCCGGCGTTCGGCTTCGCCTGCCAGCCCGGGTGGACCACCCGCGCCTGCCAGGTCCGCTCACGGACTTCTCGGCTGCCCTGATACGCCTGGAGGTTCGACATCTTCTCCGCGGCCGGATCGCGGGTCCACAGGCCCTGCGGCCCCCGGAAATCGGGGATCCCCGAGTCGGTGGAGATCCCGGCGCCGGTCAGTGCGACGACCCGGCCGGCGCCGGCCACGAGCGAGCGGGCCTTGCTCAGTTCGGCATCGGGGCCGGTGGTGGTCACCGGCCCATCATGCCTCTACTTGACGGCGCTGCCCGCCTGCCAGTCCGCCCACGACTTCGACCAGTCGCCGTAGAGGTCCCAGACCGGAAGTTGCGGACCGCCGGAGTTGGCCACCTCGACGACGTCGCCGAGCCCCATGTTCTGGTAGAACCACTGGGCGTTGGCGGCGTTGAGGTTGATGCAGCCGTGCGACACGTTGGAACTGCCCTGCGCACCGACGCTGTTCGGGTTCTCGTGGACGAATTCGCCGTCGTTGGAGATCCGCAGCGACCACTTTTCGTTGGCCTTGTAATACCCCGGCTGGCCCTGGCAGACGCCGTAGGTGCAGGAGTCCATCACGTAATTCTCGTGTTTGTCCGAAATGACGTGCGCGCCCAGATGTGTCGGCGTGGCGTCTTTGCCCATGGAAATGGGCATCGCTTTCACCATCTGGCCGTTGTGGAAGATCTGCATCTGTTCGGTGTTGCCGTCGGCCTTCGCGACCCAGGAATCGTGCACCTTGTAGGTCTCGGTGCGATCGGTCGCGCCGTAGACGCCATTGCCGAAATCGACGCCGTAGATCATCGCCGACACCTTCAGTGTCGTCCCGGGCTGCCAGTACACCTTGGGGCGGTAATGGACGTTCTTGTCGTCGATCCAGTACCAGGAGCCCTCCTGTTTCGGCGTGGATTCCACCGACAGCTTCTTCTCCACTTCGGCCTTGTTCTTCACCGGCTGGCCGAAACTGAACACGATCGGCTGCCCGACGCCGACGCCGCCCGAGGTGACCGCCGACGGGGCCGGGATGAGGTTCGGGTTCGCCTGCTGCCGCGGGTTCAGCGTGGAGACCCGGGTCTGCTGCTCGACGGGTTTCCCGTCGGAGCCCTGGGCGTGCGCCACGATCTTGTAGGTGCTGCCGTAGCCGAGCGGCTCGGTCGTCTTCCAGCTGAGCCCGTCGCCCGCCAGTTCGCCCTTGACCTGGTTGCCCTTGTCGGCGTTGGAGACGGAGACGTCGGTCAGCTTGCCGTGCTCGGCCTTGACGACGACCGGGGTCGCCGGATTGACGTCCGTCCCGCCCGCCGGAGCAATCGTCACCGAAACCGGGCTTTCGTCCGATTCCGCACTGGTGCCGGTCGAATTCGCATTGCCGCTTCCTGCGTCACCCGAAGACGAGCATGCCGAGATCAGCAGTACCGCAGCGAGTATTCCGGCCATCGAAAGTAATGTCTTCTTGGGAAACATATGAGTCTCTTTTTACGTCGCTCGATCAGCGGAAAGTTCTCTTTTCAAAACTACGCGACGAAGAAGACGTGATCGATCCCGGATGGTTCTTCCGAGTGGCGCTTGTCACGCCACGACGAGACCGGGTCCCCCATAAAGACCAGGACCATCGACGGTTATTTCACCCAAATAGGTCTTCGCGGCCTTGTACGCCTCAGCGGTCAAGGTGGTGGTGTGGCTGAAGTCCAGCGGGCTGACCCGCACCGGCATCGGACCCGGCACGTAGACCACGGGCACCTCGGCCGCCGCGATCGGCGCCTCCAGCACGGCCTGATTTCGCATGCTGATCATCGCGGTGAACATCATCACCTCGGCGAAGGTCTGCGGGGTGCCGGGCATCTTGCCGGGGAACGCGCAGTCGAGGACGACGAGCGATTTCGCGCCCATCGCGAGGGCTTGGCGCATCGGCACGTTGGCCACGAGGCCGCCGTCGTAGAGTATGCGGTCTTCGAACGGCACCGGCGGATAGATCCCCGGGATGGCGCAACTGGCCAGCAGCGGCGCCAGAACGGGCCCTGAGCGGATCAGCAGCGGCTCGGCGGTGTCGACATCCGTCGCGACGACACCCAGCGGCAGCGCGAGATCCTCGAACCGGACGCCGTCGCCGATGTGCTCGTCGATGATCGCGGCGAGCCCGGTGTTGGGGAACAGGTTCGTCTTGCTGTGCCGCAGGGTCCGCACCTGGCTGAGCACTCCGCCGGGGAAGGCCTCGTGCCGCGTCATCCGCGACCAGATCCGGTTCAGCCGGTCGCCCGATTCGTCGCCGAGGGCGAGGACGGCGGCGTTCAGGGAACCCACCGAGGTGCCGATGACGAGATCAGGGGTGACGCCGGCTTCCGACAGGGCCTGGAGCATCCCGACCTGCATGGCGCCGAGGCTGCCTCCACCGCCGAGGACGAAACCGATCGGCTGGGGCAGGTTCAGGGCGCTCATGCCCGGAATCTAGTCCGTCGCGCCGACCTTCGCCGGGAGGGCTTCTTCAGCTGAGACGGCGAGGGCCTTCTTCTTCTTGTAGCGCAGGAGGAAGAACACGGCGACACCGATGAGCACGCCGAGGACGGCCAGGCCGCCGGTGTTGAGGACGCCTTCGACCTTCTTCGCGGCTTCACCGAGGGCGGCGCCGATGCCGATGTGGATGGCCGACCAGCATGCCGCGCCCGCCGCGGCGGCGGGAAGGAACTTGCGGAACGGCAGGCCTGAGGTCCCGGACGCCGCCGGCGTCAAGGTGCGGATGACCGGGAGGAACCGGGCGAAGAACACCGCCCACGCGCCTCGACGTTCGAGCACGCCGGTCGCCTTGTCCCAGGCGTCGAGGCCGTACTTGCGGATCAGCTTGGTCTCACGCAGGCGCGGGCCGAAGCGTTTGCCGATCGCGTAGCCGAGCGAGTCGCCGAGTGTGGCGCAGACCGTCACAACCGCCCACAGAGTCAGGAACCGGGAGACCGACGTCGCCGTCGTGGCTGCGACCAGCAGCCCCGATTCGCCGGGCGCGATGAAGCCGAGCCCGATGGTGCATTCGGCGAACACCAGTCCACCGGTCGCCGCGACCAGTCCCGGTTCCGGGAGTCCTTGCAGCCAATTGAGAAGATCCGTTACCAACGCCACCAGGTCACATTACTGATTCGTGACCTTTCGGGTGACGAGGTTACGGAGAGGGTGACCGGAGTCACCGTGCCAGCAGTGAGCTGGCTTCCTGTGCTGCGGGGCCTTCGGAAACGAGGTGGGCCAGGTTCTCCGACAGCTCTTCGCCTCGGTGAGCCTTCGTCTGCGCGAACAGACGACCCGCGCGGTACGACGACCGGACCAGCGGCCCCGCCATCACACCGGCGAAACCCATCGCCTCAGCAGCGTTCGAGTGCTCCACGAACTCCTCCGGCTTGACCCACCGGTCCACCGGATGATGCCGCGGCGAAGGCCGCAAGTACTGGGTGATCGTCAAGATCTCACAACCCGCGTCGACCAGATCCTTCATCGCCGGAGCCACCTCCTCCGGAGTCTCACCCATACCCAGGATCAGATTCGACTTCGTCACCAAACCGGCCTCACGAGCCCGCGTAATGACCTCCAACGAACGCGCATACCGGAAACCAGGGCGGATCCGCTTGAAGATCCGCGGCACCGTCTCCACATTGTGCGCCAACACCTCAGGACGCGAACCGAACACCTCGGCCAGCTGATCCGGGTCCGCGTTGAAGTCCGGGATCAACAGCTCGACACCGGTACCCGGGTTCAACGCGTGGATCTGACGCACGGTCTCCGCGTACAACCACGCGCCGCCGTCCTCCAGGTCGTCGCGCGCGACACCGGTCACCGTGGAATAGCGCAGCCCCATGGCCTGCACCGACTCCGCCACCTTCCGCGGCTCGGTCGTGTCCAGCGCCGCCGGCTTGCCCGTGTCGATCTGGCAGAAGTCACACCGACGCGTGCACTGATCCCCACCGATCAGGAACGTCGCCTCACGGTCCTCCCAGCATTCGTAGATGTTGGGGCACCCGGCTTCTTCGCAGACTGTGTGGAGGCCTTCACGTTTGACCAGACCCTTGAGCTCAGTGAACTCCGGACCCATCCGCGCCCGCGTCTTGATCCACGGAGGCTTCTTCTCGATCGGAGTCTGGGCATTCCGGACCTCGAGCCGCAACAACTTGCGGCCATCTGGGGCAGCACTCACTCCGTCACCCTACGCCCGCCGCGGTAGTGGTCGCCGGTCACGCGGGGTCGGGGGTGACGCCCGTCAACTTGGTGGTCACGTCCCACAACGCGGCGCCCAGCGATTCGCTCTTCGCGGCCGGAAGAGGCCTCACTTTGACCGGGTGGCCACGGAGACCACCGAGGCCGTGCGGGCCGATGTAGTCACCGCCTTCGACCGCCGCGGACGTCGCCGCGAACAACTGCGGGAGCGTGCCCTGCCGGGCGTTCTGTGCGATGACGACCTCGCCGATCCGGTTGCCGGCGCCGACGAGCGCGCGTACCACCGGATTGCGGTAGGAGCGGGCCATCCCCGAACCGAGACCGGTCCAGGTGTAGCCGGGATGCGCGGCCACGCTGATGATGTCCTCACCCGCGGCCCGAAGCTTGCGGTCGAGTTCGAGCGCGAAGACCTGATTGGCCAGCTTGGACTGGCCGTAGGCCGCGGCCGGGTTGTACGCCCGGCGCTCGAAGTTCGGGTCCGCGACGTCGATGCGCGCGCCTGTCGCGGCGACGCTCGACAACGTCACGACACGGGCTCCCGAGCCGTTGCGCAGCGACGGCACCAGCAGCCAGGTCAGCACGGCGTGCCCGAGGTGGTTCGTGCCGAACTGGGTCTCGAAGCCGTCTTTCGTGTGGCCGCGTGGCGTCGCCATCACGCCGGCGTTGTTGACCAAAAGGTCGAGCTTGGTCTCCGCCAGCTCTTCGACCTTCTTGGCGGCCTCGCGCACCGAATCGAGGTCGGCGAGATCCAGCCGGACGAGTTCGGGGGCTTCCCCGGTCGCGGCGGCGCGCACCTGCTCGAGTGCCTTCGCCCCACGTTCTGGTGATCGGCAGCCGAGCAGGACGCGCGCACCCTTGCTCGCGAGCACTTCGGCGGTCCGCAGCCCGAGACCCGAGTTCGCCCCCGTGACGAACGCGGTGCGGCCGGTCTGATCCGGGATGTCGGCCTCGGTCCAGCGCGTGTGAGCAGCCATGTCGGTCACCTAACTACATCGGAGGTAGGGCCGCCAGGGGAGTATCACGCGCTGGGCGCGAGCAAACGGAGCAGGTGGCCCATCGGGTTGCGGCGGCGGGCGGGCTTGGCCTGACGACCGTGCCGGAGCAGGGTGCCGAACGTGGCGCCGACCTTGGTGATCTCCGCGGTCGGCTCGTCGCCGTCGGCCAGCCCGGCCGTGAGCGCGAGAGTGCGCAGACCGGCTTCGTGCGACGGGACGAGCGCGGGGCACCGCTCGAGGGCGGCGTCGAGCACTTCGCGAAGGTTCTCGTGCTCGGCGATGGTGCGGTTCCATGCGCGAGTGACGGCTTCGACCCTGTCGAACGCGACGTCTTCGTCGGCGTAGTCCGGGTCGGTCATCTCGGCGCGAAGATGGCCGCCGAGCACCTGGGTCCACTTGTACTGAAGCGCGGCCAGAAGCTCTTCTTCGGTCGCGAAGTACTTGGTGGCACCGGGGATTTCAGCGAGAGAAAGTGCGCGGGACGGGTGGTGACCCGCCTGTCGCAATGCGGCTTCGAGGATGTCGCGCCGCTGGTAGAAGTCGTTCCAGCTCATGATATGGGCTCCCCTCCGTGACCCGGTTCATACCGCAGGTTTGCGGCATACTCCCGGTACGGACCTGACAGGAGCCAACATACCATGAGTATGGTGCCGGGCTGTCGGCGTAAAGTTGTGAAGGTGGCGACAATGAGGTCAAGGCGGCTGGACTATTCCGAGTCCACCCGGTCGGCACTCGTAGAGAGTGCTGTCGAGCTGTTCACCAAACGCGGTTACGCGGGCACTTCTCTCGATGAGATCGCCAAGCGGGCCAGGGTGACGAAGGGCGCGCTCTACCACCATTTCAGTGGGAAGCAGGCGCTGTTCGAGGCTGCCTTCGACACCGTGGAGAGCCAGGTGTTCGACAGGCTCGAGAAGATCATGAACGGCCCGGACTCGCCCTGGGACCGGGCGCTCGCCGGGCTGCGCGGATTCCTGCAGAGCTGCCTCGACCCGGCCTATCAGCGCATCGCGATCCATGAGGCGCCGGTGGTGATGGGCTGGGAGCGCTGGCGCGAGGCGGAGGACAGGTGCAGTTTCGGCCTGGTCCGCAGCGGGATCCAGGCGCTCATCGAGGTCGGCGAGGTCGACGACGTCCCGGTGGACGTCACCGCCCGGCTGCTGTTCGGCGCGCTGTCGAGCGCGGCCATCGAGATCGCGAGTTCGCCCGAACCGAAGAAGGTCAGCGTCCAGGTCGAAGAGGTCCTGGTGCGGCTGCTCGTCGGATTCCGTCGGATTCCGCCTGCTGAACACGGGAAAGCGAGCTGACGACTCCGTCTATAGGGTGGCGTCGTGGACCTCAGGATCTTTACCGAGCCCCAGCAGGGGGCCAGCTACGACGACCTGCTCCGGGTGGCAAAGGCCACCGAGGACGCGGGCTACGACGCCTTCTTTCGCAGTGACCACTACCTGAAGATGGGTTCGGCCACCGGCCTGCCCGGACCGACCGACGCGTGGATCACCCTCGCCGGCCTCGCCCGCGAGACGCGCCGCGTGCGGCTGGGCACCCTCGTCACCGCCGCCACCTTCCGGCATCCGTCGGTGCTGGCGATCTCGGTCGCCCAGGTCGACCAGATGTCCGGCGGCCGCGTCGAACTCGGCCTCGGTTCGGGCTGGTACGACGACGAGCACACCGCGTACGGCCTCGACCTGCCGCCGATCAAGGAGCGCTTCGACCGCTACGCCGAGCAGCTCGCGGTGGTCACCGGCCTGTGGGAGACGCCGGAAGGCGAGACGTTCTCCTTCGACGGCGAGCACTACCAGCTCGTCGACTCGCCCGGCCTGCCCAAGCCCGCCCAGCGGCCCCGGCCGCCGGTGATCATCGGCGGTGGCGGCAAGAAGCGCACCCCCGCACTCGCCGCGCGGTACGCCGACGAGTTCAACCTGCCGTTCGTGAGCCCGGAATTCGCCGTCGAGCAGTTCGGCCGGGTCGACGACGCCGCCCGCGAGATCGGCCGCGACCCCCAGGAGATCCTCCGCTCGGTCGCGCTCGTGGTCGCCGTGGGCCGCGACGACGCCGAGATCGCGAAGCGTGCCGGAGTCATCGGCCGCGAGGTGTCGGAGCTTCGGGAGAACGGCCTGGCGGGAACGCCCGCCGAGGTCGTCGAGAAGATCGGGCAGTGGCGGGAGAAGACCGGGATCACCCGGCTCTACCTGCAGCTGCTGGACCTCTCGGATCTGGACCAGGTCGACCTGATCGCTTCCGAGGTCGCACCTCAGCTGGACTGACGCGAAATGCCGTGAAGGCCTCCTTCCCTACTTTCAGGGCAGGGAAGGAGGCCTTCACGGACTTCTACGTGTACTTCACGGTGACGCTGGCGATGGAGCCGCCGGGGCTGAACGTGATCGACGAAGGCCTGCCGTTGGTGGCCGGATAGCCCTCTTCCTCGTGGCAGTTCGGACGGCAGTACTGGACGACGACCTTGTACGACCCGGTCGGGCAGGTCCCGCTCGCCCAAGTGGAACCGTCCGTATTGGTCCAGCAGCCCGGCGGCGGGGCCGCCGACGCGGTGCCGGGCAGGGCCATCAGCCCGCCCGCGGCCGCCACGACCGCCAGTACGCGCGCGAATTTGCGCATGATTTCCTCCCAGTGGGACCGCGGTGTTTCCGTGGCCCTGCTGGAAGACTCGCACAGAAGCTAGTTCTGCAAAGCGAAAGTGACACCGGGGGCGGCAGGTGCCTCGGGGCGCGGAAGCCAGCGCTCCTCGTTCACCCGCAGGTCGCCTTCCATCGCCGCGAGCACGGCCTCGCGCGCCATCGGCAGCACCGACGCCACCGTGACCTCGCGGTCGAGTTCGGCGGAAAGCGACGTCACGCCCGCGTCCCGGATACCGCACGGGACGATCTTGTCGAAGGCGCTCAGGTCGGGATCGCAGTTGAGCTCGAAGCCGTGCATGGTCACGCCGCGCTGCACGCGGATGCCGATCGCGGCGATCTTCCGCTCGACACCGCGGTCGTCGGCCGGGATCCAGACGCCGCTGCGGCCCTCGACCCGGCCGGTGTGCACGCCGAGCTGGTCGCAAACGGTGATCAAGGCCTCTTCGAGCCGACGGACGTAGTGCACGACGTCGATCGGGTCGGCGAGCTTGATGATCGGGTAGCCGACCAGCTGGCCGGGACCGTGCCAGGTGATCTTCCCGCCGCGGTCGACGTCGATCACCGTGGTGCCGTCGGTCGGCCGGTCCTCGGCTTCGGTGCGCTTGCCCGCGGTGTAGACCGACGGGTGCTCCAGCAGCAGCAGGGTGTCGGGGCCTTCACCGTCGGCCCGGGCGGTGACGTGGCGGCGCTGGAGTTCCCAGGCCTCGGTGTAGTCGATCGTCCCGATCTCACGGACGTCGACGGGCTCGGTGGAGGCACGGCATGACGTGGTCGAAGAGCTCACGTCAGCGACACTACGCCGGGTCTCTCGGCCGGGGCAGCAGGCCCAGCCCGGCCGCCGCGATCAGGCCGGTCCCGCCGACGGCGAGCACCGATCCGGCGGTGTCGGTGAGCCAGTGCACGCCCAGTACGACGCGGCAGAGCGCGCCCACCACGGTCGCCGCGACGGCGATCGTGATCGCCAGGCGCACCAGGTGCGGGCGGGTCCACGCGCAGAGCAGGACCGCGACGAAACCGGTGCAGGCGACGGCGACGACGTGTCCGCTCGGATAGCTCAGGTCGGGGAATTCGCGAGGTCGTTCCCGGTAGAACAGCGGCTTGGCGATCAGGCTGGTCAGCCGGCACAGCAGCAGGACGACGGCGAGTTTGACGCATAACGCGGTCAGGTCCCGGTGGCGCCAGGCGATCACCGCCAGCACGGCGGCCAGCGCGAACGGCAGCACCGGGCCGAGGACGTTCGTGATCAGGTCGGCCACCTGCCCGGCGGGCCGCGTGTACTGCCCGTGCAGCGCGTCGGCGAGGGCGACGTCCACCGGCGGAGGCTGATCGTCGACCAGCAGGCCGAGCACGACGAAGCCGATCAGCAGCAGGGTGCCCGCGAGGAGGTGGAGGCCGCGCCGCACGGTCATGTCGCGGCGGCCAGCGCGCCCTCGAGGGTCGGGTGACGGAACTCGTAGCCCGCCTCCTCCAGCGCGCGAGGCAGTGCCCGCTGCCCGAACAGCGCCATCTCCTCGGCGGCCTGTCCCAGTGCGAGTTTCATCGCGAAACCGGGGACCTGCCACAGCGTCGGGCGGTGCACGGCTCGGCCCAGCGCCTTCGTGAACGCGGCGTTCGTGGCGGGCTGCGGCCCGGAGAGGTTCACCGGGCCGGACAGGGATTCGTTCTCCAGCGCGAAAACGATCGCGCCGACCTCGTCGTCGAGCGAGATCCACGGCATGTACTGCTTGCCGTCGCCGAGTTTCCCGCCGAGCCCGACGCGGAACAACGGCCGCAGGACGTCGAGGAGACCACCCTTGCGGGCGAGGACCAGCCCGGTGCGGATACGCACGACGCGGGCACCCGCGGTGGCCGCTGTTTCGGTGGCGCCCTCCCAGGCGGTGCAGAGTTCGGCGAGGAAACCGCGGCCCGCCGGGCTCGATTCCTCCACAGTGGACGGACCGGGATCGCCGTAGTAGCCGACCGCGGAGGCGTTCACCAGCACCGGGATCCCGTGTTCGGCGACCGCTTCGGCCAGCACCTCGGTCGGTTCGACCCGGCTGTCGAGCAGCACCTGCTTGCGGGCGGCGCTCCAGCGTCCGGGGAGCAAGGGAGCGCCCGCCAGGTTCACCACGGCGTCGACGCCGTCGAGCGCGCCGTCGGCGATCTCCCCGGCCGGGGGATCCCAGCGTCTTTCGTCTTCGGCCTTCTCCGCCCTGCGCACGAGCCGGACCACTTCGTGCCCGGACTCGCGAAGCCGCGTCGTCAGGGAGGTGCCGATCAACCCGCTCGCGCCCGCGATCAGAACTCGCATGATCCGATCGTGTCCTATTCGCGAACCGGTCGCACGCTCAGGTCTTCAGTTGCCCGGCGACGTCCGACGCGGCGGTGAGCAGCACCAGCACCGGGATCGTCGCGGCGGGGCGAAGACGGTAACTGCCCCGCTTGTCCTGCTCGACGATCCCGGCGCCGGTCAGCGCCTTGAGGTGGTGATAGAGCTGGCCGGGGGAGCCGAGTTCGGCGGCTTCCTGCAGGGCAGGGGCGGATTGCGCGCCCTTCTCGGCCAGCGTCCGCACGAGCGCCACCCGCGCGGTGCTGGACAAGGCCGCGAGCACTTCCACCCGCGGCCCGTCGCCCATCGCCAGCACCGCCCCCGGTGTGACGTTGATCGTCCAGCTCAGCTCGACGGGATCGGTCAGCTCGCCGTGGTAGCCGACGAGACCGCCGGGGCTCGCCGGGAGTTCGGCCTGGCTCTGTCCTTCGAGGGCGGCGACCCGCTCTTCGAGGGAGGCGATCCGATCGGCGAGCTCAGCGTTCATACCGGTTATCTATACCTTCGCTTCAGCCGAGTGCCCGCCGCAGGGCGGCGAAGCGCGCCGGGTCGGACAGCGACGACAGCACGGCGGAGATGAGCGGCAAGGAGTTCTGCATGTCCTGGGCGCTCACACCGGTGAGGAGGACGGCCGCCGTGCCGGCGCGGCCGCCGGGCCACCGCACGGAGAGCCCGAGGGTCAAAGAATAAGGAAGGCTTCCGCCCTTGAAGAGCACTTCGCTCGCTCCGGGCGGTACGCGGTCCGAAAGCGGCTGCGCGAGGATCTCGCGGGCCAGCGCACCACCCGGCCGGTACCGGTCCTTCGCCAGGCTGTGGTGCAGAGAGAACAGGTCCGACGCGGAACCCTGGCCGTGGCCCTTGGTCCACGGCCATTGCTCTTCGGGGGTCGCGGGCATGCTCGGAAAGCGTTTGAACGCTTCGGCGCGGAACGCGGGATCGGCCACGAACCGGCGCGCCACCGCGTCGCCCCTCGCCCGGCGGACCGCGACCGGGCTGCCGGGCCGAGGCGCGTACTCGGGCATCATCAGCATCAGGACCTCGCCGCCGAGCGAACGGGTGTCCGGCCTCGTCCAGCCGCCCCGCGCCGCCGCGCGCCGGAGGGCGGGATCGCCGAGCCGGGTGCGGAGGTAGTCCGTCGCGGCGTTGTCGCTGAAGAAGATCATCGCTTCGGGGATCCGCGCCAGCGGGACACGCTGCTCGGGGTCCTTGGCGATCCCGTAGTCGTCGCAGGGGACCCCCAGCCAGTTGAGCGCCTGGAAGTGCGCGCGCCCGTCGGAGACGAACGGGTGGTGGGCGTCCCAATCGCCGACCCGGATCTGTTCCTTCGGGTCGACACTGCCCTCGGCGACCGCCGTGGCATACGCGCTGAGGTGCACGACCTTGACCGACGACGCCAGGACGCGTCGGACCTCGGTGTTGAGAGCGGCACGTCGGCCCGCTCCGTCGTCGATCAGGACGGAGACATCGCGGCGGTGCGCGGCGATCCAGTCGAGCCAGCCCTGTTCGGTCGTCGTATCCGGTGTGCCGGGTCCGGCCGCGTTCGCGATTCCCGGCAACAGCAACGCCGCCGACCCGGCCGCGGCCCCCGCCAGCAGATGACGCCTCGTCAACATCGTGACAGCCTCCCTCTAGTATTCCGTAATTCCGGAATACTAGAGTTCCGGTCAGGCTCGCGCAAGTAGTCCTCTAGTTGCGGTGGTTGCCTGCGCAAGTACCGCGACTAGAGGACGAAACGCGGGAATGGAGAAGGCCCCCGCCCCGCCGAAGCGGAACGAGGGCCTTCAGGGACTACAGGAGGATCAGAGACCGAGCTCGTCCTCGAAGTTGCCCTCTTCCAGACGCTGCTTGATCGTCGTGACGAAGCGGCCCGCGTCGGCCCCGTCCACCAGGCGGTGGTCGTAGGTCAGCGGCAGGAACGCCATCGACCGGACGGCGATCGTGTCGTTGCCGTCGGCGTCCACGATCACGACCGGGCGCTTCACGACCGCGCCGGTACCGAGCATGCCGGACTGCGGCTGCACGATGATCGGCGTGTCGAACAGGGCACCGTTGGAGCCGATGTTCGTGATCGTGAAGGTGCCGCCCGAAAGCTCGTCCGGCTTGATCTGACCCGCACGCGCGCGGCCCGCCAGGTCGGCGATGCGGTGCGCGAGACCGGCGAGGCTGAGCTCACCCGCGTCGTGGATGACCACCGACAGCAGACCCTTTTCGGTGTCCACCGCGATACCCAGGTGCACCGCACCGTGGTAGGTGATCTCCTTCGAGTCCTCGTTGTAGGACGCGTTGACGTTCGGGTGCTGCTTGAGCGCCTCGACGGTGGCCTTCGCGAAGAACGGCAGGAACGTCAGGTTGACGCCCTCGCGCTCCTTGAAGGCCGCCTTCGCCCGCTGACGCAGCTTGGCGATCTTCGTGACGTCCACCTCGTGGACCTGCGTGAGCTGCGCGGAAAGCTGCAGCGACTCGCGGGTCTTCACGGCGGTGATCTGCCGGATCCGGCTCGCCTTCTGCACGGTGCCGCGCAGTGCCGCGAGTTCCGGCGAAGCCGCGGCCTTGCGCGGAGCCGACGGTGCGGCGGCGGCCGGGGCGGCCGCCGCGGGCTGGGCGGCGGGAGCCGGGGCGGCCTTCTGCTTGGCCTCCGCGGCCGCGAGCACGTCCTGCTTGCGGATCCGGCCACCGACACCGCTGCCGGTCAGCGACGACAGGTCGATGCCGTGCTCCGAAGCGAGCTTGCGGACCAGCGGCGTCACGTAGGGCGAGCTGTCCGAGCCGTTGTCGCTGCTCGCGGCCGGAGCCTGCTTCGGGGCCTCAGCGGCCTTCGGCTGTTCGGCGGGCTTCGGCGCGGGAGCGGCTTCGGCCTTGGGCTCGGGCTTCGGTTCCGGCTTCGGCTCGGGCTTGGGTTCGGGCTTCTTCTCCTCGGCCTTGGGGGCCGGGGCGGACCCGGCCGCGCCGATCACCGCGAGGACACCGCCGACCTCGACGGTCTCGTCCTCGCCCGCGCGGATCTCCAGCACGGTGCCGGCGACCGGGGACGGGACCTCGGTGTCGACCTTGTCCGTGGAGATCTCGAGCAGCGGCTCGTCGACCTCGATGCTGTCGCCGACCTGCTTGAGCCACCGGGTGACGGTGCCCTCGGTGACGCTCTCGCCCAGTTCGGGCAGCTTCACCTCGGTGCCTTCGCCACCGGAGGCCGGCGCGGTGTCCGGCTGGGAAGGCGCGGAGGCCTGCTCCTGCGCGGGCTCCGGCTCGGGTTCGGGTTCCGGCTCGGCCTCGGCGGCCGGTTCGGAGGACTCAGCGGAACCGGAGGACTCCGGCACCCCGCCGGTCCCGTCGTCGATCACGGCGAGCTCGCCGCCGACCTCGACGGTCTCGTCCTCCTGCGCACTGATCTTCACGACCTTGCCGGCGACCGGGGACGGGACCTCGGTGTCGACCTTGTCCGTGGAGATCTCGAGCAACGGCTCGTCGACCTCGACGGTGTCGCCCTCCTGCTTCAACCACCGGGTGACGGTGCCCTCGGTGACGCTCTCACCGAGCTCCGGCAACGTGACGGAGTAGGCCATCGTTCGCTGACTCCCTTGATATGTCTTGCTTGGCTGTTACTTCGACGGTGAGACGTCAGCTGTGGACGTGCAGCGGCTTGCCCGCCAGGGCGAGGAACGCTTCACCGAGGGCCTCGGTCTGGGTGGGGTGTGCGTGGATGAGCGGGGCGACGTCCTCGGGGAAAGCCTCCCAGCTGTAGATCAACTGCGCTTCGCCGATCAGTTCGCCGACGCGGTCGCCCACCATGTGCACGCCCACGACCGGCCCTTCCGGAGCCTTGATCAGCTTGACTCCACCGGAGGTCTTGAGGATCTGGCTCTTGCCGTTGCCGCCGAGGTCGTAAGTGAAGGTGGTGACGTCGGAGCCGTACTTCTCCTTCGCCTGCGACTCGGTGAGACCGACCGACGCGACCTCGGGGTGCGAGTAGGTGACCCGCGGGATGCCGCTCTCGTCGATCACGCGCGGCTCCTGGCCGGCGATCTCTTCGGCGACGAAAATGCCCTGCTGGAACCCGCGGTGCGCGAGCTGCAGGCCGGGGACGATGTCGCCGACGGCGAAGACGTTCGGCAGGTTGGTGCGCAGGCGGTCGTCGGTGAGGACGAAACCGCGCTCCATCTTGACCCCGGCCTCCTCGTAACCGTGCCCGGCCGAGTTCGGGCCGCGGCCCACGGCGACCAGCAGCAGATCGGCCTCGAGGGTCTCGCCGGACTCCAGCGACACGCTCACGCCGTTGTCGTCCTGCTTGGCGCCGGTGAACCGGACGCCGGTCTTGAAGGCGATCTTGCGACGGCGGAACGCGCGCTCGAGCTGCTTGGACGCGTACTCGTCCTCGTTCGGGACCAGCCGGGGCAGCGCCTCGACGATGGTGACGTCGACGCCGAAGGAAGCCCACACGGACGCGAACTCGACACCGATGACGCCACCGCCGAGGACGACGACCTTCTTCGGGATGTAGTCGAGCGACAGCGCCTGCTCACTGGCGATGATGCGGCCGCCCAGCTCCAGGCCCGGCAGCGTCTTCGAGTACGAGCCGGTGGCGAGGATGACGTTCTTGCCGGTGTGCCGGGTGCCGTCGACCTCGACGGTCGTGCCGCCGACGAACGTCCCGGTGCCCTCGACGAGGTTCACCTTGTGCGCTTTGGCCAGGCCCTGGAGGCCCTTGTACAGGCGGGCGACGATCCCGTCCTTGTACTTGTTGACCCCGGCGATGTCGATGCCTTCCAGCACGGCCTTGACGCCGAAGCTCTCGGCGTCGCGGGTCTCGTCGGCGACCTCCGCCGCGTGCAAGAGGGCCTTGGTCGGGATGCAGCCTCGGTGGAGGCACGTCCCGCCAAGCTTGTCCTTCTCGATCAGGGTGACGGAAAGGCCCAGTTCGGCCGCGCGGAACGCGGCGGCGTAGCCGCCCGATCCGCCACCCAGGATCACAAGGTCGGCGGAGGTGTCGGTCACTTCAATAGCTCCTCGGCAAGCGGTAGGGGTGATGCTCTTGCGCCGTTTCGCGCGGTATACGCGCGCGCGGACACTTGCCATCTTGTCACTACGCGCGGCGAGCCTGCGACCTAGCCGGGTATGCGACGGCGAGCACACGTCCGAGTCGGGATAATGGACACTGGACGCGAGTGGGAAGTGAGGTGGTCGGAGTGGGTCTGTTCGACTCGCTGCGCCGGCGCTCTAAAGGCGGGCAAAAGCCCGGTACGCTGCGGAAAGCCTCTTCGAACGACTTCAAGCACCTCGAAGAGTGGGCCGCTTCGCGGACCGGTGTCGAGGCGTACGTGGAGCCCAAGACCAACGTCACCGAGACCACAGTGGTCCTCATCGCGCATGACGGCGAGTGGACGCGGCGGCGGGTCGAGAGCCTTGACGCAGCGCAACAGTTCGGTCACAAACGGTCGATCCCCGTCTACGAGGTGGCGCGGGTCGGCTACCCGAAGCGGATGCGCGAATACACCGAGCGGAAGAAGCGCGGCGAAGCCTGATGTGACGTGCTGATGCCGCGAAAGCGGCGATGGGGACGTTCAGCGTCCCCAAATGTGGCATTAGGGACGTGACCATCAGTTGACGCGCTTCGGCGGATTTCACGCGGATTGGGCCAGAATGAGTAGGTGGCGCTCCAGCAGCGCGCGGAACGTCGGGTGGACCGTCGTGCCGAGCGCGGGGTCGATCTCGACCGTCCGCCACTGCTCGCCGGCGGCCGTCAGCAGCACGACGGCCGGATCGGCGATCACGACGACACCGCCTTCCGCGCGGAGTTCCGCGGTCCCGAGCAACCGAGGGAAGACGACGTCGGCGGGCAGGCCGTCACAGGTCAGAAGGAACTCGCGGTAGTCGTCGGGCAGCCGGAGCCCGAGCCTCGCCTCGGCCGCGCCGATGTTGCGGAGTGACGCCGCCGGGGGCGCCGTACCGCCGCCGCGCAGCCGGAGGACGCCCGCGATCATTTCGCGCCAGGAGCCGGTATCGGGCGGGTAGCGCTTGTAGAGGGCGGCGACCAGCGAACCGGCGCACGTTTCCGGCCACTCGCCGAGCCCGAGCGGGTCGGCTCCCGCGACCAGACGCGGCGCGAGCCGCCTCGACGCCGCGAGCACGGCGACGTCCGGGCGGGCTTGCCGCGACGCGATCCCGGCCCAGGCGTCGAGGTTCTCTTTGGTGACGGCGTCGCGCAGTCTGTCCGGCCGGGACGGGCCGAGGTGCGCAACGGCCTCGCCGATCGGGGAGCCGCCGAGAAGACCGTCGAAATCGGACACGCGCCGGGCGAGGTAGGTGTCGTGGGCGCGTTCCTCGGCGTCGAGGTCCAGCGGGATCAGCGCGGCGGCCCAGTCCGGCCGGGCGCCCTGCGCTTCGAAGAGCATCGCCCACGCGCGGGCCGGCACGGCGCCGGGGACGAGCGCGGTGACGGGACGTTCGGTGAGCGCGTGCCAATGCGTGATCAGCCTGTCGGCCTCCGCCATGGCCCCGGACGCGGCGAACAACAGTGCCGCGTGCCCGATCCGATCGTCGAGCGTCGCGTCGTCGCCGCTCAGCACATCCCTGATCGCGCCTTCGAGATACGCGTCCGTGTCCACGGAACCGACCTTGCCACAACGGGGATGACACCTTCGGCGCTGCTGCCGTAATGCGCGTGAAAGTCCGTGAAGGCCTCCTTGAGGGACTCAGAGTCCCTCAAGGAGGCCTTCACGGACCTACCACTAGGCCGGGATCAGCCGTTGGCGGCGATGTCCGCGAGGACGGCGGCGATGGTGCGGACCGGGACACCGGTGCCGCCCTTGCCGGTGTAGCCCCACGGCCCGGCGGTGTTGAACGACGGACCCGCGATGTCGATGTGCGCCCAGGGCAGGCCGTCGGCGACGAACTCGCGCAGGAAGATGCCCGCGGCGAGCATGCCGCCCCAGCGGTGCCCGGTGACGTTGGCCAGGTCGGCCAGCCTCGAGTCGAGGTCGGCGCGCAGTTCCTCCGGCAGCGGCATGGCCCAGCCGCCCTCACCGGTCGCCTGCGCGATCGACGCGATGCGGTCGCGGAACTCGTCCGAGCCCATCACGCCCGCGGTGCGGTTGCCCAGCGCGACGACCTGCGCGCCGGTCAGGGTCGAGGTCTCGATCAGGTAGTCGGGGTTCTCCTCGCCCGCGCGCACGATCGCGTCGGCCAGCACGAGACGGCCTTCGGCGTCGGTGTTGAGGACCTCGACGGTTTTGCCGCCGTACATGCTGAGGACGTCGCCCGGCCGGTAGGCGGTGGACGAGGGCAGGTTCTCCGCCAGCGGGATGTGCGCGACGACCTCGAGCGGGTACTTCAGCTTCGCGGCCAGCACCACGGAGGCGAGCACGGCGGCCGCGCCCGACATGTCCGAGGTCATGTGGTCCATGTTCGCGGCGGGCTTGATCGAGATGCCGCCCGAGTCGAAGGTGATGCCCTTGCCGACGAGCGCGACCTTCTTCGACGCCTTCGCCGGCTTGTAGGCGAGGCGCAGCAGGCGCGGCTGGCGCGAGGAGCCGCCGCCGACGCCGAGGATGCCGCCGAAGCCCTTGCGCTTCAGCGCCTTCTCGTCGAGGACCTCGAACTCGAGGTTGTTCGCCTCGGCCAGGGTCTTCGCGCGGTCGGCGAAGGAGGCCGGGAACAGGTCGTTCGGCGGGGTGTTGATCAGGTCGCGGGCGATGATCACCGACTCCGCGATCAGGGTGGCGGCCTTCAGCGTCGCCTTGTGGTCCTTGGCGGTGCCCTCTTCGGGGCTCACGAAGTCGACCTTGGCGACCGGGCCGTCGCCCTTCTCGGAGCGGTACTCGGTGAAGCTGTAGGCGCCGAGCGCGGTGCCCTCGACGGCGGCCTGAAGGTCGATCGCCGACAGCGTGACGAACGCGCGGTCGGTGCCGCCCAGCGCCCGCGCCGCGGCACCGGCGCCCCGGCGGACCTGCTCGGCGGTGACGCCGTTCTCGCCGGCCTTGCCGAGGCCGACGGCCAGGACGACACCGGCGGACAGCTTGCCCAGCGTCGGTACCTTGACGACCTCGTCGGCCTTGCCGGACGCGCCCAGCGTCCCCAGGACGTCGGCGAGCTTGCCGTCGAAGGCGGCGTCGGCGACTGAGGAGCCGGCGGCGAGCGCCAGGCCGTCCTCGCCCTGCAGGGTGCCGATGACGACGACGTCGGCGCGCGTCTTGGCAAGCGCCGCTTCGGCGTTCTCAGTCAGGGCAAGCTTCGGCACGGTCACTTCTGGCTCCTCGCGCGTTCGCGGTGGGTACCGGACGTTCGCCCGGTTGGATCGTGAGCCATGCTAATGACAGTCGGACCTGGGGGAACACCGGGGCCGACAGGGTCACTCGGTGTACCGGAAGGGAAACGGCGTGCGGCTGGCTGGCGGACTGTTCATCGCCCTCGCGGTGGGTACTTCCGGTGCGGACTACTGGGTGCTTCCCGCCGCCGTGGTGGCGGTCGTGCTCGCCGTGCTGGCGGAGGCCTTCCTGCCGCCCTTGGGGGAGACGCGACCCGAGCGGATCGCAGGCTCCGTTTCGCGGCTGGGGCTGGTTCTGGTCTTCGCGACGACGTTCGGCTACTACCTGTTCCCCCATGCTCCGGGAGTGGCCGCCGCGGTGTTCGCCGTCGTGGCCGCCGTCGCCGATCTCGCCGGGGTCCGCCTCGGTGACTACGCCGCCCGCTGGGTCACCGGCCTGCTGCTGGTGGCCGCCGCGTCGCTGATCGCGGTCTGTGTCGCCATCCCGCCGCTGGCGCAGTTCCTCGCGCCCGACCCGCCGAACGTCCCCGGGCTCGGCCTCGGCGTACTCGTACTGCTGCCGTTCCTGCTGCCCCGCCGTCCCGGCGCCGGGCGCGCGGCCGCGGTGGGCGCTCTCGCCGTGGTGATCATCGGCGTCGCCCTCTACCAGCTGGGGCCGATCCGGCTGGGGCTCTCGGCGACGTCGTTCCGGGAACTCCTCGCCGCCGCCGACGCCGTATCGCTGCTGCCGGTCCTGTCCGTCGTGGTCGCGCTGGCGACGGTGCCCGTGGCGGTGGACGCCTTCACCGAGGGCAGGGAGCGGCTTTCCCCGGAACGTCCGAAGGCGACACTCGCTTGTGGACTGATCGTGGCCGTCGCGGCCGCCTTCGCTGGGCCGGTAGTGGCCCTCGCGCTGGCGGGAGTGGGAACGGTGGCGGAACTGGTTTTACGGGCCCGCGCCCGTGGGTACCGTGCAAGGCGTGCACGATCCCCTTTGGACCCCGGGTGACACCGTCGTCGAGCGGTTCCTGCGACCGGACGGCTCGATCGGCCAGCATCACCCGCTGAGGGTCATCTCCGACGACGGCCGGGTGCTGCTCGGCTGGCTCCCCGCGGACACCCCGATCATCGGCAGCAGGCTCGCCGACGGCCGTTCACTGCGTGAGGCGCCGCTCGAAGAGCGCTTCCGGGTGCCGCGAGTGCGGGTGCCCGACCTCTGGCGCGACACCTCGACGCTGCGCCGGATCGCCGACGACGAATGGTCGTCGGTCTGGTGGTTCTTCGGCGCGGACGGGCGCTTCCTGAACTGGTACGTCAACCTCGAAGTGCCGCTCGGGCGCACCCCGGCAGGCCCCGACCGGATCGACGGCATCCTCGACGTCGCCGTCGAGCCCGGCGGGCGCTGGGAGTGGAAGGACGAGGATGAGGCCGAGGAGGCCATCCTGGCCGGCCGGATCACCGTCGAGCAGCTCGACCGGCTGCGCGCCGAAGGTGAGCGGATCGGGGCGCTCGCGGACGCCGGGCGGTTCCCCTTCGACGGCACGTGGACGGACTTCCGGCCGGACTCGGAGTGGCCCGCGCCCGGTCTGCCCGATGGCCTGCTCTAGCTGACGAGGAGCAGGAGCAGCACCGCCAGCGCGACGTTGACCACCGCGAGGACGACAGCCGACTTGGTGGACAACTGGCGGGGGAACACCTTGCCGTGGATGCTGCGCCACCAGTAGATGCCGAAACCGGCGCCGACCAGGCCGAGGAAAGCGCCGAAGCCACTGTCCAGCAGGGCCCAGCCGTCCATCATCAGCAGGCCGGTGCCGAAGGTCAGCAGCACCGCCGTCGCGAACGTCTTGATGTCGGACCCCGCACCAGGGGTGGCCTGCTTGGCCGGGTGGGCGGGCTGCATGGGGTTCACCGTCACTCCACCATCCTAGGGGCGCAAGCCCTCGGGCGTTCGTCGCCACGGACAGATCGCCGGAGGTAAAGATATGCGGACGTCCGACTAACGTGGGTCCGACCAAGCGTTATCGTCTTAGGCATGACGACCTCGACGCAGTTCACCCACCTCCCGCACCCGAGCCCCGCGAGCCCGGAACGCGTCGCGGACGTATTGGCCGCACCCGGTTTCGGAGTCCACTTCACCGACCACATGGTGACCGTGAAGTGGACCGCCGAGCAGGGCTGGCACGACGCGACCGTCGGACCCTACGCGCCGTTCACGCTCGACCCGGCGACCTCCGTGCTGCACTACGGGCAGGCGATCTTCGAAGGCCTCAAGGCGTACCGTCAACCGGACGGCACGATCGCCGCGTTCCGGCCGGACGCCAACGCGGTCCGGTTCCAGAACTCGGCCGAGCGGCTCGCCATGCCGCAGCTGCCGGTCGAGGTGTTCCTCGACTCGATCCGCGAACTCGTCGCGGTCGACTCCCGCTGGGTCCCGACGAAGCAGGGTGAGTCGCTGTACCTGCGGCCGTTCATGATCTCCACCGAGGCCGGGCTCGGCGTCAACCGGCCCGCGAACGAGTACCTTTACGCGCTGATCGGCTCGCCCGCCGGCTCGTACTTCAGCGGCGGCATCAAGCCGGTGAGCGTGTGGCTCTCGACCGAGTACGTGCGCGCGGTCCCGGGCGGCACCGGCGAGGCAAAGTGCGCCGGCAACTACGCGGCGTCGTTCGTGGCGCAGGCGCAGGCCGTGGAAAAGGGCTGCGACCAGGTCGTGTGGCTCGACGCCGTCGAGCGGCGCTGGGTCGAGGAGATGGGCGGGATGAACCTGTTCTTCGTCTTCGGATCCGGTGACGACGCCCGTGTCGTGACCCCTGAGCTGACCGGTTCGCTGCTGCCGGGCGTGACCCGCAAATCGCTGCTGGAGCTGGCGAAGTCGTTCGGGCACCAGGTCGAGGAGCGGCGGATCTCCACCGACGAGTGGGAGAAGGCGGCGGCGTCGGGCGAGCTGAGCGAGGTGTTCGCCTGCGGGACCGCGGCCGTCATCACCCCGGTCGGGACCGTCAAGCACGCGGGCGGCGAATTCTCCGTGGCCGGCGGGAAGATGGGCGAGCTCACGATGAAGCTGCGCGCCGCGCTGACCGGTATCCAGGAGGGCACCCGGGAGGCGCCGGAAGGCTGGATGCACCCGCTGGGCTGAGCGAGGCCGAGTGTCATGAAAGGGTCTTTCAAGACGTTTTTCGTCCTGAAAGACCCTTTCATGACACGTACCCGGTCCCGGACCGACCGCAAGTAGAGGACTAAACGCGACCCGTCAGGTGGCCGGAGCCTCGATCAGGGGGCCACTGACGCCCGCCTGCTCGTGTGTCGCCATCTCCGCGAGCACCCGTGTCGCCATGAACACCAGCGGCAGCGCCGCGACCGCGCCGGTGCCCTCGCCGAGCCGGACGTCCAGGTCCAGGATCGGGTCCAGATCGAGGTGCTCCAGCGCCAGCGCGTGCGCGGGTTCGCCGCCGCGCTGGCCCGCCGTCCACCACTGCCGCGCGCCCGGGACGAGTTCCTCGGCGACCAGCGCGGCCGAGGCGGCGACCAGACCGTCCAGGATCACCGGCGTCTTCCGGATCGCGGCCTGCGCGAGGAACCCGGTCATCGCGGCGATGTCGGCGCCCCCGGCGGTGCGCAGCAGCGCGACCGGGTCGGCCAGCACCGTCCTCGCCCGGCGCAGCGCGTCGCGGACCGCGGCGGCCTTGCGCATCCAGGCGTGGTCGTCGATCCCCGAACCGCGGCCGACGACGGCCACCGGTTCGCTGCCGGTCAGGGTCGCGATCAGCACCGAGGCCGGGGTGCTGTTGCCGATCCCGAGGTCGCCCGCGATGAGCAGGTCGGCACCGCCGTCGACTTCGGCGTCGGCGATGGCCCGGCCCGCCCGGATCGCGGCCCGCGCCTCGGCGTCGGTCAGCGCGTCCTCGACGTCGATGGACCCGGATCCGCGCCGCACCTTGTACTCGCCGATCGAGCGCGTCGCGGGGGCGTCGCTGTCCACCGCCATGTCGACGACCCGCACGCTCGCGCCCGCCGAGGCCGCCAGGACGTTGATGGCCGCGCCGCCGGTCAGCATGCTGCCGACGAGTTGCGCGGTCACCTCGCCCGGATAGGCCGAGACGCCCTTCGCGGCGATGCCGTGGTCTCCGGCGAACACCACGACCCGGGGCCGGGTGAACGGGCGCGGAGGCGACTGGCCCTGGCAGGCGGCGACCCACACACCCAGTTCTTCGAGCCTGCCCAGCGAGCCCGCCGGTTTGATCAGTTTCCCGTGCAAGGCGATGGCCGCGGAGCGGGCGTGGTCATCTGGTTGCTCGACTTCGGGGAACTCGAGGATCTCGTCGTCCACGCCTTGCCCTTCGGATCGCTTCGGTGGCCGGACCCAACCTACCGACCCGACTGTGCCAGAGTTGCCTGTGGCTCAGACGAAGGCGGCCGGGGTGGTGCTCGCGAGCGGAGCGGGCACCCGGGTCGGCGCCAAGCTCAACAAGGTCTACCTGCCGGTCGCGGGCAGGCGGGTCGTCGCGTGGTCGCTCGACGCCTTCGCTCGCGTGACCGGAATCGACGTGCTCGTGCTGGTGATCCGGCCGCAGGACACCGAACTCGCGCAGGAGGTGCTCGCCGGGCATCCGGGTGAGGCCGAACTCGTGCACGGTGGCGCCACGCGCCAGGGTTCCGAGCTGAACGCCTTGCGCCACTTGGCTTCCCGGATCGAGAGCGGCGAAATCGACGCGGTGCTCCTGCATGACGCGGCCCGCCCGCTCGTCACCCCGGAACTCATCGCGGACGTCCTCGCCGACACGCGCCTGTACGGGGGAGCGGTGCCGGGTGTCGCCGCCGACGACATCGTGCGCGTGGACGGCGACAGTGTTTCCGGCGCGCTGCCGGGCGCCATCAGGGTGCAGACGCCGCAGGGTTTCCGCGCGGCGCCGTTGCTCGAGGCGTACGAAACGGCCGAGCGCGAAGGTTTCGTCGGCACGGACACGTCTTCGTGTATGGAAAGGTTCTCCGCGCTGCCGGTGCGGTGGGTTGCCGGCAGCGCGGAGAACCTCAAGATCACCTACCCGCACGACCTCGTTGTCGCCGAGCAGGTGATCGGCCGAGGTTAGGGATCTCCCTGGTCGGCCTTCTTGGCTCCGTTGGCGGGCAGGATCGTGACCGGATTGCGGGCGTCCAGCGGGATGACGCAGTCCGGATGTGGTTGCAGCAACTGGATCGGCGCGGCGAGTTCGCCGGGTGCCGGGATGGTGAGCACCGCGCGCAGCGTCCAGTCCGCCGTCGAGTGGTATTGCCAGGACACCAGCGCGGGCTGGAACACGTCCGTCTCGGCCAGTGTGGTGACGCGGAAGGCGGTGGCCCGTTCCTCGCCTCGCAGGATGATGACGTCGGCGCAGGTTTCCCACTGGAACACCGCGGCGCAGGCGTGCGGTTCCTCCCGGGGACCGAAGATGTACACGACCCATCGGCGTCTTCGAAGCTCCTCGAGCAACTCTTCGATGCTCAGATGGTTCATCGAGCCCCCCAACGGGTTTCGGGAACTCTGCGGAGAGTAACAGGTGTACTAGAGCACCGTCCAGAATGTGTACTAGTACGTAATAATGGGGTGTGAGCAGGATCCTTGGTGCTCGCCCAGGGGTGTGCTAGAACGCTTGTGCGCACCGCGCGACCTTGTGAGGAGTCACCTTGCCCGCCGTCGACCGTCCTGAACCGCCGTACCTGCAGATCGCGGGAAGCATTCGCGACGACATCGTTTCGGGCAGGCTCAAGGAAGGCGACTCCGTCCCTTCCGCGCGCGAGATCGCGAGAAACTGGAACGTCGCGATGGCGACGGCGATGAAGGTGCTCTCGACGCTCAGAGCCGAGGGCCTGGTCCGTGCCGTTCGCGGGATCGGGACAGTGGTGCAGACCAGAACGCTGCATCGCTCCGCCCACGATCGGACGATCTCGATCGCGCGCACCGGCAAGGTGTACCCGCCGGGCCACTACGCGAAAATCCGTGAGGCCGGGCTCGTCCCGGCACCGGATCGCGTGGCGGGCGCGCTCGGTATCGAGGAGGGCGCACCGGTGATCCGGCGGCGGCGGACCACGTACGCGGGCGACGAACTACCGGTGTCGACGTCGGTTTCGTGGTTCGACGGTGCGCTCGCGGCGAAGGCGCCTTTGCTGTTCGAGTCCACGCGGATCGTCGAAGGCACGGTGAAGTACGTCGCCGACCGGACCGGCCGGGTGCTCAAGTCGACCCATACTCAGCACGCCGCGGGGCTGGCGGGTGCCGAGGACGCGGAGGAACTCCGCGTCGCCGAAGGGTCGGCGATCTTGTTGAGCCGCAACCGGTTTCTCTCCGCCGAGGGCGACGTACTGGAGTACGGCGAATCGGCGGCTTTGCCAGATCATTGGGTTTTCTACGAGTACAGTATTGAGGACGGGGAATGAAGCACATTCACGCGGGTAAAGTCCGGGATCTTTACGAAATCGACGACGACATTCTGCTCGTCGCGTCCGATCGCGTTTCGGTCTACGACGTCTCGCTACCGACCTCGATTCCGGACAAAGGCGCGCTGCTGAACCAGCTTTCCGCCTGGTGGTTCGAAAAGATGGCCGGCGTGGTGCCGAATCACGTCATCTCCACGACCGATGTCCCGGCCGAGTTCGCCGGCCGCTCCATGCGGTGCAAGCCGCTGAAGATGATCCAGGTCGAGTGCATCGCGCGCGGCTACCTCACCGGTCTCGGCCTGCGCGAGTATCAGCGTGACGGCAAGGTCTCCGGCGTCGAACTGCCCGCCGGCCTGGTCGAGGCGGACAAGCTGCCCGAGCCGATCTTCACGCCCACCACGAAGATCTCGGACACCGGTCACGACGAGTTCATGACCTTCGCCGAGGTCGTGAACGACATCGGCCAGGAGACCGCGGACCGCATCCGCGACCTGACGCTCGAGGTCTACACCAAGGGCGCGGAGCACGCGGCGAAGAACGGCATCATCATCGCCGACACCAAGATCGAGTTCGGCTTCGACGCCGACGGTGTGCTGACGCTGGGGGACGAGGTCCTCACCTCGGACTCCTCCCGCTTCTGGCCCGCCGACGACTGGCAGCCGGGCCGTACGCAGCACGCGTTCGACAAGCAGTTCGTCCGCGACTGGTCCGCGAGCACCGGCTGGGACAAGACCCCGCCCGGGCCCGCCATCCCCGCGGAGATCGTCGAGGCGACCCGCAAGCGCTACACCGAGGTCTACGAGCGGATCACCGGGAACACCTGGGTTCCCGGCGGAGACCATGACTGATCGCCAGGTCTACGACCCGTACCGGCTGATCGACGACGTCGAAGGCCTGCTGATCCAGCGGGGCCACCGGCCGGAACGGCTCGACGGGCTGGCGGGCGACCGTGTCGCCGGGGCGAGCAGGTTGTTGCGGGGCTTGGGCATCGAGCCGCTACGCGCGCCGGCCGATGCCCTCGACCTCGACGGTCAGGTGGCGTACCAGACCCTCGTGCACGGCGACTGAGACACGGCGACTGACGCAAGTAGCCGACTAAGTGCGCGAAAGCGTGCGCACTTAGTCGGCTACTTGCTAGGGGATTAAGGGCTACGGGTCAGTGTGGGGTCGGTCTCGACGACGCCGTCGAGAGCCTCGTCGATCGCGGCGAGCAGATCCGCGTCCAGCTTCACGCCGGCCGCCTTCACGTTCTCGTGCACCTGCTCCGGCCGCGAAGCGCCGATGATCGCCGAAGCGACGTTCGGGTTCTGCAGCACCCACGCGACGGACAGCTGGGCCAGCGAAAGGCCGGCCTTGTCCGCGATGGGCTGCAGCCGCTGGACGCGCTCGAGGACGTCGTCGTTGAGGAAGCGGGCGACCATGTTGGCGCCGCCCTTCTCGTCCGTCGCGCGGGAGCCCTCCGGAAGCGGCTGACCGGGCTTGTACTTGCCGGTGAGCACGCCCTGCGCGATCGGCGACCAGACGATCTGGCTGAGGCCCTCACGCTCGGACGCCGGGACGACCTGCGCCTCGATGACCCGCCACAGCGCGTTGTACTGCGGCTGGTTCGAGATGAACGGCACCTTCAGTTCGCGCGCGATCGCGGCGCCCTGGGTGATCTGCTCGGCGGTCCACTCGGAAACACCGATGTAGAGCACCTTGCCCTGGCGGACGAGGTCGGCGAAGGCGAGGAACGTCTCTTCGAGCGGGACGGTCCGGTCGAACCGGTGCGCCTGGTAGAGGTCGACGTAGTCGGTGCCGAGCCGCTTCAGCGACGCGTTCGCCGATTCCATGATGTGCTTGCGGCCGAGGCCCGTGTCGTTGGGACCCTTCGGGCCGGTCGGCCAGTAGACCTTGGTGAAGATCTCCAGGCTTTCGCGGCGCAGGCCCTTCAGCCCGCGGCCGAGCACCGATTCGGCGGCCGTGTTCGCGTAGACATCGGCGGTGTCGAACGTGGTGATGCCGACGTCGAGCGCCGCCTTGATGCAGGACTGGGCCTGGTCCTCTTCGACCTGGGACCCGTGGGTGAGCCAGTTGCCGTACGAGATCTCACTGACATTGAGGCCGCTGCGGCCTAGGCGTCGAAACTCCATGGGCGCGACTCTACCTCAGAACGTTAGTCACGCTAACGAACTTGTTCTCGCAGGTGAGCGGTCACACCTTGTCGCCGGGCTTGACCCGCGGTTTGGGGACGCGCAGCTTGCGGATCTGGCTCGCGCGGATGAAGGAGTACCAGCCGATCGAAGTGCCCTTGACCGTCTCGTCCGGGAACTTCAGCCGGACCATTTTCGCGATGCGGCGTCCGCTGAGCACGCCTTCGACGATCATGCCGAGCAGCATCACGGTGCACAGCAGCGTGGCGTAACGCTGGACCTCCGGGTACGGCAGGATCAGCGCGACGAACACCAGGATCGCGAGCGGCATGAACAGGCCGAGCAGGTTGCGCCGCGAGTCGACCAGGTCGCGGATATAGGCCTTGACCGGGCCGCGGTCACGCGGGAGCAGGTACTTGTCGTCGCCCGCCATCATCTTTTCGCGGCGTTCCTTGGCGGCGTTGCGCTGCTTCGCCTTGTACTCGGGGTCGGCCTTCGCCGACTTGCGGAGGTCCTTGTTGCGCTTCATCGCCTCCCGCATGGTGGTCGGCGGGGGTGCCACCGGACCACGGCGCTTGGCCTCGGCTTCACGCCGCTTGGGCGTGGCCTTGCCCTTTCCGGGCGTGAACGCCTTGGCCTGGACCTCGAGACCCTCGTTGTCGAGGGTCTCGGTGTCGGTCGTGGCGGAGTCTGTGGTGCTACGGCGCAGGAACCTCACCTCACCAGGGTAGTTGCAGGCGTCACGGCAGCACGCACCAGGCCGAGCGATATGTCACCATGGAGGGGAACAGATCGGGACTCCGACGTGTTGGACCATGTGCAAGACGAGTACCCGCAGCGAGTTCGAGGCTCTTGTTCCGATGGAGAACAGCCCCGCCGAGAACAGTTCGACCAGAGGGAGAACCATGACGACCGCTGAGCAGGCAGGCGCAGCTCAGGCCGAAACCGCCGAAGAGACCCACGGCGTCACGTTGACCGACTCCGCCGCCGCCAAGGCGAAGGCCCTGCTCGAGCAGGAGGGCCGCGACGACATGCACTTGCGCATCGCCGTCCAGCCCGGCGGGTGTGCTGGTCTGCGTTACCAGCTGTTCTTCGACGAGCGGACGCTCGACGGCGACCTGTTCCGGGACTTCGACGGGCTTCGCGTGGCCGTCGACCGGATGAGCGCGCCGTACGTCTCCACCGCAGTGATCGACTTCGTCGACTCGATCGAGAAGCAGGGCTTCACGATCGACAACCCCAACGCGACCGGAAGCTGCGCCTGCGGCGACAGCTTCCACTGAGCCGCGTCTTCAGGCACGAAGAAGGGCCGCGAACCTCACCCAGGTCGCGGCCCTTCTTCATGCCCGCTGCTCTTGTGAACTCTCAGCGGATCAGACGTAGGCGTCCAGATCGGCGACCTGGGCGAGACACCGCTCGTCCACGGTCCACGGCGGAGCGATCTGCCGGGGCAGTGGCAGGTTCTCGGCCTGGAGCGACGAGGGGATGCCGGCGCAGTCGGCGATGAGTTCGCCGATCGACTCCGGTTCGAGTGAGTTCATGGAGGAGGTCACGAACCTCAAGCTAATGACTCACGTTCGAGCAGGACACCACTACCAACCGGTAGTGTTCATGGCCGTGCCTGAAGCAACCCGTATGGGGCATGACCTGCGGGTAACTTAGCCGTCCTCGTTCCGGCGGGGCCGACCGATCAAGGAGACCCGGTGGCAGACAGCGCCAGGATCGCAGTATCCGGCAGTATCGCAACCGACCACCTCATGCATTTCCCCGGCAGGTTCGCCGAACAGCTCGTCGCCGAGCAGTTGCACCGTGTTTCCCTGAGCTTCCTGGCCGACGACCTCGTGGTCCGGCGAGGCGGAATCGGCGCGAACATCGCCTTCGGCCTCGGTGTACTGGGCAAGCGCCCGATCCTGGTCGGCGCCGTGGGCTCCGACTTCGCCGACTACCGCTCGTGGCTCGAACGCCACGGCGTCGACACCACGGGTGTACTGGTGTCCGAGGTCGCGCACACCGCGCGCTTCGTCTGCACCACCGACGAGGACCTCTGCCAGATCGCGACCTTCTACGCCGGCGCGATGGCCGAATCCCGCAACATCGAGCTGGCCCCGGTCGCCGCGCACGCCGGCTCGCTTTCGCTGGTGCTGATCAGCCCGGACGACCCCGAGGGCATGCTCCGGCACGCCGACGAGTGCCGCCAGCGCGGCTACACCTTCGGCGTCGACCCCTCGCAGCAGCTGGCCCGGATGGACGGCGCGCAGGTGCGCGCCTTCGTCGAGGGCGCGAACTACCTGTTCAGCAACGACTACGAGTGGGAACTGCTGCTCCAGAAGACCGGCTGGACCGAGGCCGACGTGCTCGAACGGGTCGGCATGCGGATCACGACGCTCGGCGAGAAGGGCGTCGAGATCGTCGGAAAGGACGGTCTCGCGCTGCAGATCGGCGCCGTCCCGGAGCTCGGCAAGGTCGACCCGACCGGTGTCGGCGACGGCTTCCGCGCCGGGTTCATCGCCGGTATCGACGGCGGCCTCAGCCTGGAGCGGGCGGCGCAGCTCGGCTCGCTGATCGCCGTGCTGGTGCTGGAGACCGTCGGTACGCAGGAATGGACGTTCAAGCGCGACGACGCCCTGTCCCGCCTCAGGGAGGCCTTCGGTCCGGACTCCGCCGAAGAGATCGCCGCGATCCTGCCCGAGTGAGCTGACCACTTTGCGCGTGAAGGCCCCCTTCCCTCGGCTCAGCCGAGGGAAGGGGGCCTTCACGCGCAAGCGTCGGGCTAGAGCTTGACCGGGTAGACCGGCTCCGGCACCTCGGGCTTGATGCGGTGCTCGACGAAGATACCGTGCCACAGCATGAACACCAGCAGCGCCCACAGCTGGCGGCTGCGGTCGAGCTGACCGGCCTTGTGCTCTTCGAGCAGGCCCAGGATGGCCTTCTTGTCGAGCAGTTCGTCGGTCTGCGAGTCCGAGATGATGCCCTTGGCCCAGTCGTACATCTCGTTGCGCAGCCACAGCCGGATCGGCACCGGGAAACCGAGCTTGCGCCGGTTCAGCACATGCGCCGGGATGATCTTCGCCAGCGCCTGGCGCAGCGCGTACTTGGTGGTGCCGTGCGCGAGCTTCTGGTCGAGCGGGATGCTCGCCGCGACCTTGAACACCTCGGCGTCGAGGAACGGCACGCGCAGTTCCAGCGAGTTCGCCATGGTCACCTTGTCGGCCTTGACCAGGATGTCGCCGCGCAGCCAGGTGTAGAGGTCGACGTGCTGCATCCGCGCGACCGGGTCCCAGCCCTCGGAGACCTTGTACCAAGGAGCGGTGACGTCCTTGAAGCCGACGCCTTCCTCATACGTGCGCAGCACGTGCCGCAGCTGGTCGTCGCGGAAGTTGCGCGCGTTGCCGTAGTAGCGGTCCTCCAGCGGCAGCGCCCCGCGGCGCAGCAGGTCCTTGCCCCGGGTGCCCTCGGGGATCTTCGTGGAGACCTTGCCGATGATCTTGCGGACCCCGCCGGGCATCTTCTCGAACGGCGCGAGGGAGATCGGCTCGTTGTAGATGGTGTAGCCGCCGAAGAGCTCGTCGGCGCCTTCGCCGGACAACACGGCCTTGACGTGCTTGCGCGCTTCGCGGGCGATGAACCACAGCGGTACGAGCGCCGGGTCGGCCACCGGGTCGTCCAGGTACCAGACGATGAGCGGCAGCGCCTCCATCATCTCGTCCGCCGTCACCGTGCGGACGACGTGCTTCACGCCGATCGCGGCGGCCGATTCGGCGGCGACGTCGACCTCGGAGTAGCCCTCGCGCTCGAACCCGGTGGTGAACGCGATGAGGTTCGGGTTGTGCTCCTTGGCCAGCGTCGCGGTCGCGGTGGAGTCGATGCCGCCGGACAGGAACGCGCCGACCGTGACGTCCGGGTCGGAGATCATGTGCTTGCCGACCGAGTCGCGCATCACATCGGCGATGCGCTCGTACAGCGCGTCGGCCTCGGCCTGGCCGTTGACCGGCTTCGCGCTGAACTGCGGGTGGAAGTAGCGGGTGAACTCGACGTCACCGCCGGGGACCACCCGGAACGACGTGCCGGACTCGACCCGGCGGATCCCGCTGTGCAGCGACTCGGGCTCCGGCACGTACTGGAGCACCAGGTAGTGCTGCAGCGCCTTGCGGTCCAGCTTCTCCTCGACACCGAGCACGCCCGACAGTTCCAGCAGGCTCTTCTTCTCACTCGAGAAGGCGACTTTGCCCGGACCGGCCGAGTAGAACAGCGGCTTGATACCGAACGGGTCGCGCGCGCCGAAGACGACCTTCTCCTGGGAATCCCAGATCATGAAGGCGAACATCCCGCGCAGCTTCTTCACCGCGTCGTCGCCGAGGTAGTGGTACGCCGCGACGATCGCCTCGCCGTCGCCCTCTGTGGCGAACTTCGCACCGTGCTCGGCGGCCAGTTCGTCACGCAGCTCGCGGTAGTTGTAGATCTCGCCGTTGAAGTTCAGCGTGTAGCGCTCGGGCGCCTCCGGCGGGCCCCAGATCAGCGGCTGGTGCGAGTGGTCGACGTCGATGAAGGCCAGCCGGTTGAAGCCGTAGACCACCTCGCCGTCGGCCCAGGTGTCGTGCTCATCGGGGCCGCGGTGCCGCTGGCAGCGCATGGCGCCGTCGACCGCGTCACGCGCGCCGGCCGCGTCGGCTTCGGTCGAGCAGATGAGTCCAAGCAGGCCGCACACGTCTAGTTCACACACCTCTTGTTGGCCGGGCGGGGAAGAAGGGCCCAGTATGCCCGTGAGCGCGTACACCCGGCCGTGGTGGGTTGCACACGTGTTGGGGTCACCCCTTGGTCAGCACGGCGCCACAACTCGGCTAGGCTCCGCCCTGTCACAAAGATCGGTCGAGGAGGCTCTGGGTGAAAGGGCAAGGCGCAGTGGGAAATCCAGAGCGCACCCCAGTAATGCGGGCTGGTCGCGTCGTCGCGCTCGCCGCGCTGGTGATGCTGACCGCGACAGGCTGCTCCGGGGACGAGATCCTCCGCTTCGGCTGGCCCGAAGGGGTGACGCCGCAGTCGCACGACATGCGCACACTGTGGACGTGGACCGTCGTCGCCGCGCTGATCGTCGGTGCCATCGTCTGGGCGCTGATCTTCTGGACCGCGATCTTCCACCGCAAGAAGAAGAACACCGACGGCGCGGAAGAGGAACTGCCCCGGCAGTTCCAGTACAACATCCCGCTGGAGATCTTCACGGTCGTCGTCCCGACGATCATGGTCTGCGTGCTGTTCTTCTTCACCGCGACCACCGAGAACCGCGTGCTCGCCGAGACGGACAACCCGGACGTCACGGTGGACATCGTCGCGTTCCAGTGGAACTGGGAGTTCAAGTACAAGAGCGACTCCAAGAACCACGACGACCCGGAGATCAGCACGGTCGGCAGCTCGACCGAGATCCCGTTGCTGGTCCTTCCGACCAAGAAGACGATCCAGTACAACCTTCGGTCGGCGGACGTCATCCACTCGTTCTGGGTGCCTGAGTTCAACTTCAAGCGGGACGTCATGCCCGACCCGGAGAAGAACAACCAGGACTTCACCTTCCAGAACTCGATCGACCGCGAAGGTTCCTTCGTCGGCCGCTGCGCCGAGCTGTGCGGCACCTACCACTCGGGGATGAACTTCGAGGTCAGGGCGCTGTCGCAGGACAAGTACGCGCAGTACATCCAGCTTCGCGGCACGGTGAACCCGAAGAGCGGCAAGCCGAACACGGCCTCCGAGGCGCTGACGGCCATGAACTGTGGCGACCTTTGCTCGCCGTACGCCGTCACCACCACCCCGTTCAACACCGACCGCACCGCGCGGGTCGCGTCCAACTGACCCGGCTGTTCGAGCCCGAAATCAGGAGTGAGGCAACGTCCATGAAGGTCGAAGGACGGATTTTCTTCCTCGTCGCGGTCTTCTCCGTCGTCGTGGCGGGTATCTACGCGTACATGACCGGAACGATGACCCGGGACGGCGTCGAGCCGGTCGGTGTGGTGTCCCTGATCCTCACCGGTGGCCTGGCCTTCCTGGCCGGGAGCTACCTGCAGTTCGTGGCGCGGCGCATCGAGCCGCGGCCCGAGGACCGGGAAGACGCGGAGATCAGCGACGGCGCCGGCGAACTGGGCTTCTTCAGCCCGGGCAGCTACTGGCCGATCGCTCTCGCGGGGGCCGCCGCGATGACCGGTGTCGCGCTCGCCTTCTTCCACATCTGGCTGCTGATCATCGCGCTGGGTCTGGTCATCGTCGCCATCGGCGGACTGGTCTTCGAGTACCACACCGGTCCTAACCACGACTGACGTTCCGTATCGCTGAAGCGGCGCCCCGTTCCTGTACTGGAGTGGGGCGCCGTTCTTTGCGCGGGTGGGTCGGGTGGGTCGTGAAGGACTCCTTGAGGGACTCTGATTCCCTCAAGGAGTCCTTCACGGACACCAGTACTCGCGACCCACCTGCACGCGATTAGAGGACTAAACGCGGACGGGATGTGGGACCCGGGGCTTTTGCGGAGCCAGGGCGGCGGCGAGGACGGCCAGCATTCCCGCGCCCTCGATCCACGTCGGCCGGTGGCCGTAGGCGAGGACGTCGACCACCACCGCGACCACGGGATAGACGTAGGACAGCAACGCCACCGTCGCGGTCGGCAGTTTGCCGATGCTGGCGTACATCAGGACGTACATCAGCGCGGTGTGCACGGTTCCCAGCAGCACCAGCCACAGCAGCCCCGAGGTGTCCGTGGGCAGCGGTGTGATGAGCAGCGCGGGCGCGAGCACGATCGTGCCGGTCACCAGCTGGACGGCCGCCAGGATGTGCGGGCGCAGGTGTTTGAGCTGCTTCGCGACGAACGAGGCACCGGCGTAGAGCGCGGCCGCGCCGAGGGCCAGCAGGATCCCTTCGACCCGCACCGGTTTGCCGTCGGCGCCGTGCGCGGACAGCGAGATGAGCGTCACGCCGCCGAACGCGATCAGGGCCCGGATCAGCTGGCTCTTGGCCATTTTCTCGCCGAGGAACGCCGCGGCGAGACCGACCAGCATCAGCGGCTGCGTGTGGTAGACGACGGTGCTGACCGAGATCGACGACAGCGCGTAGGAGGCGAACAGCAGCACCCAGTTCCCGACCAGGAACAACCCGCCGAGGACGGCGAGCAGCAGGTCGCGGCGGGTGAGCGTCCACGGGCGGAGCCAGCCTCGGGCGGCGCTCCACACCAGAAGCAGCAGGCCGCCGACGAGGCTGCGGGCGAACGCCACGGCCGGCGCCTCGGCGCCACTTTCGAGGACGACGGCACCGATCGTGCCGGAAAGGGCCATCGCGGCCGTCCACTGCAGCAGGGGGTTGTTCTTGGTCATGGCGACCACTTTCGCCCTCGCGCACGCGTTCAACCAGTGTCAGAGATGACATCGACCGCAAAACTTATGACACACTCGCCGGATGGATGTGAAGAAGGTCGCGGTGGTGCTCGCGGACCAGGTCTCGCCGTTCGAACTGGGGGTCGCGTGCGAGGTCTTCGGGACCGACCGGAGCGCCGACGGCATCGAGGGCTGGGACTTCGCGGTCTGCTCGCCCGGCGGCGACGACGTCCTGAGCTGGTCCGGGTTCGGGCTGAAAGGGTTGGAGAGCCTGGATTTCGCCGCGTCGGCCGATCTGCTGATCGTGCCGACCTGCGCGCCGCGCAGCGCGAGCCCGCCCGAGCCGGTGCTCGAAGTCCTTCGCGACGCGGCCGTCCGGGGCGCCTGGGTGGCGGGCTTCTGCGCGGGCGTCTTCTCGCTCGGGTACGCGGGCCTGCTCGACGGGCGCAACTGCACCGTGCACTGGGTCTACGAACAGGAGTTCCGGAAACGCTTCCCGACGGCGAAGGTGGACCCGAAGGCGTTGTACGTCGACGACGGCGGGGTCCTCACCAGCGCGGGGACCGTCGCCGCCGTCGATCTGTGCCTGCATCTCGTGCGCGAACTGCGCGGCGTCGCCGCGGCCACCGCGCTGGCGAGGCGGATGGTCGCGGCGCCGCATCGCGTCGGCGGGCAGGCGCAGTTCGTGCAGGCGCCGGTCCCGGAGACCGCCGCGCCGGATGACACCGTGCTCGCCGAAGCGCTCGAGTGGATCGAGCGGCGGCTGGATCAGCCGTTCACCGTCGCGGAACTCGCCCGCCGCAGCGGTTTGGGGGAGCGCACGTTCCTGCGCCGCTTTTCGGCCGCCACCGGGACGACCCCGCACCGGTGGCTCACCGAACGGCGTCTCGACCGCGCGCAGGCGTTGCTCGAAGAAGGCCGTCTGTCCATTGAGGACATCGCGGTCGCCTGCGGGTACGCCTCCGCGGCGGCGTTGCGGCACCAGTTCGGCAAGCTGCGCGGAACCAGCCCGAGCGCTTATCGCAGGACTTTTTCCGTGGGCTAGACGGAGATCTCCTGTCCGACGGTGACGGTGACGTGATCGGGGACCTCGTCGTGATCGTCGCCGACCGAGAGCGTTCCGGTCGGTTCGAACAGCAGCAGCGAAGCACCGTCCACAGAGGACGGCTTGTGATAAGTGCCACGCGGGACGACGAACACCGAGCCGCGCGGCAGCGTGACCACGCGCTCGCCCGCGTCTTCGCGCAGCGCGATGTCCAACGTGCCGTCGAGAACGAGGAAGAACTCGTCGGTGTTCTCGTGGACGTGCCAGACGTGCTCGCCCGCGACCTTGGCGAGCCGGACGTCGTAATCGTTGACGTGGGCGACGATCCGGGGGCTCCAGATCTCGTCGAATCCGGCCAGTGCGGTGTTCAGATCGATCGGCTGCTTGCTCATGTACTCGATCCTGGCCGCTGGACCGGGTGAACGGTGAGTGCTAGGAATCGCATATGTCGCATGATTTCTCGCACGAGGTGGTCGTGCTGGTCGACGAGGGCTCCAACCCGTTCGAACTGGGCGTGGCGACCGAGCTGTTCGGCCTGCGACGGCCCGAGCTCGACCGGCCCTGGTACGGCTTCACGCTGTGCGCCGCCGAGCCGTCCGTGCGCATGCACCTGGGGATGTTCACCCTCACCGGGGTCGCCGGGCTCGAAGCCGTCGAGACGGCCGACACGGTGATCGTGCCGAACCGGCCCGATCCCGAAGTCCCGGCGAGCGAGCCCGTGCTGACCGCCATCCGGGCCGCGGCCGCTCGCGGCGCGCGGCTGGTGAGCTTCTGCACCGGCGCGTTCACGCTGGCCCAGGCCGGTGTCCTGGACGGGCGCCGCGCGACGACGCACTGGAAGTGGGCCGAGAAGTTCCGGGTCCTGTTCCCCGAGGTGCGGATGGAGCCGGACGTCCTGTTCGTCGACGACGGCGACGTCCTGACCGCGGCGGGCAGCGCGGCCGCGCTGGATCTGGGGCTGCACCTGATCAGCCGCGACCACGGGGCCGAGATCGCGAACGCGGTGAGCCGCCGCCTGGTGTTCGCCGGGCACCGGGACGGCGGGCAGCGGCAGTTCGTCGAGCGGCCGGTGCCGACGGTGCCGGACACCTCACTGGCGCCCGTGCTCGAGTGGGCCCGCGAACGGCTGGACCGGCCGCTCACGGTCACCGACCTCGCCACCCGGGCCGCGGCGAGCCAGGCGACGCTCCACCGGCGGTTCCGCGCCGAACTGGGGACGACGCCGCTGGCGTGGCTCACCACGGAGCGGATCGCGCTCGCGTGCCGGCTCATCGAGCGGGGAGAACAGCGGCTGGACCGGGTGGCGCGGGCGTCCGGTTTCGGTACCGCGGCGAACCTGCGTACCCAGTTGAGGCGGGCCACCGGGCTGACACCTACGGCTTACCGGGCGAGGTTCAGCACGGCGTCGTAGCGGTCGCCGAAATGCTATGAACGACTCGTTACTTGCAAAATTTGCAAGTAACGAGTCGTTCATAGCAAGTCGCGAGAGCTAAGCGAAGGCGATCCAACGGTTCAGCAGGTCGGCCGCGGCACCGGAGTCGACGGCTTCGGCGGCCCGCACCAGACCGGCGGCCAAGTCGTCTTCCAGCGAGTCCGAGAACCCGGCGAAAGCCGCCAGCGCGGCCGCCGCGTTGAGCAGGACCGCGTCCCGCACCGGCCCGGTCTTCCCGGCCATGAGCTGCCGGAATACTTCGGCGTTGTGCGCCCGGTCGCCGCCGCGCAGATCCTCGGCGGTCGCCCGGGGGATACCGATCGCTTGCGGGTCGAAGGTGCGTTCGGTGATCTCGCCGCCGGAGACGATCCAGACCGAAGTCGTGGTCGTGGTGGTGATCTCGTCGAGCCCGTCGTCGCCGCGGACCAGGAGCACGGTCATCCCGCGGCGCGCGAACACCTCGGCGAGGACCCGGGTCTTGTCCGCGTACGCGCAGCCGATCAGCGAACTGCGCGGCTGCGCCGGATTGGTCAGCGGGCCGAGCAGGTTGAACGTGGTCGGCACGCCGAGTTCACCGCGCGTCGGGCCCGCGTGACGCAGAGCGGGGTGGAACTTCGGCGCGAAGCAGAAGGCGATCCCCAGCTCGTTCAGGCTGCGCTGGACCGTCTCGGGCGGCAGGTCGATGGTGACGCCCAGTTCTTCCAGGACGTCGGCCGCGCCGGACTTCGACGATGCGCTCCGGTTGCCGTGCTTGGCCACCGGGGCGCCGGCCGCGGCCGTCACCACCGTGGCCATGGTGGAGATGTTGACCGAATTGGACCGGTCGCCACCGGTGCCGACGATGTCCACCGCCGGGCGGTCGATCGTCACCCGTTTCGCGTGCGCCAGCATGGCGTCGGCCATGCCGGAGATCTCCGCCGGTGTCTCGCCCTTCGCCCGCAGCGCGACGGCGAATCCGGCGATCTGGGACGGTGTCGCCGCCCCGCTCATGATCTGGTCCATCGCCCACGCGGTGTCCTCTTCGGACAGATCCGTGCGCGCGATGAGCTGGTTGAGCAGGGACGGCCAGGTCTGGGTGACCGCGTTCATCGGCTCAGCCGTGCACGGCCGGCACCCGGCGGGCGCGCAGCACGTCGGCGACCGTCTCGGCGGCGGTCAGCGGGTCGAGCGGATGCACCAGCACCGCGTCGGCCTGCGACCAGGTCGCCAGCCAGCGGTCGTCCTTGCGCCGCACGGAAACCACGATCGGCGGGCAATTCTCGATCTCGTTCTTGAGCTGACGGGTCAGCCCGATCCCGCCGGTCGGCTGTGCCTCGCCGTCCAGGATCGCCAGGTCCACGTTGCCCGCGTCCATCTCGACGAGCACCTCGGAGATACCGGAGGCCTCGATGTAGTCCACCCGGCCGAGGTCTGCGGCGGGCCTGCGGCCGACGGCGTTGATGATCGCCTCGCGCACCTCCGGCTTGTGGCTGAACACCAGGATCCGCATCGCCTGCTCGCCCATGAGCGCGCCTCCGCCTCGTTTAGTCATGTCGACCCCGCGATGTTATCCGCCATGACCGACATCACGTGGACCCCCTCGGGAGCTGGAGCGCGTCCCAGCCCGGCGAGTCGCCGCCCAGACGCTGCGCGAGCCCCGCCATCCGCGACCTTTCCTGCGCGCAGTGCAACGCGTCGAGGGTCTGGACGCGCAGCGCGTACGCCAGCGTGAGCCCGCCGTCCGGCCTCTGTTCCCGCAGCTCCCAGCCGTCCTGGGCGAGGATCGCTGTCGCTTCCGCCACCTTTTCGGGCGGTAGCTTCAAGTGGTGCCGCAGGATCGCGGGCACTTCGGCTACCCAAGCGGGTGATCTCGCCAGCACCGAGGAGTCCGCCTCGACCGGGTCGAAGGCCTCCGCGACGATCTCCACGCCGGGCGTGTCGACCGTCAGACCTGGGAGGTTCGGCTTCTTGACCAGGTCACGAAGCCGATCTAGTAAACCCATGAGTAGCCCTGTTCCCCGTTCCGTCCGAATGTGACCCGACACGCACGCGACCCGCCGTGGACCCACCCGGCGGGCCCCATGCGTGAGAGGACATAATGCGACGCGTGACAACGGCAGCTCCCACCATCAGCCAGCGGGTCCACTCGCTGAACCGGCCGAACATGGTCAGCGTCGGCACCATCGTGTGGCTGTCCAGCGAACTGATGTTCTTCGCCGGACTGTTCGCCATGTTCTTCACCGTGAAGGCGCAGAACGCGACCGGCCAATGGCCGCCGCCGCTGCACGGTGAACCCTTCCACCTGAACATCGCGCTGGCGATCCCGTTCACCGTGGTCCTCGTGGCGTCGTCGTTCACCTGTCAGTTCGGCGTGTTCGCCGCTGAAAAGGGTGACGTGTTCGGCTTGCGCCGCTGGTACATCA
Organism: Amycolatopsis sp. lyj-112; assembly: GCF_046549055.1. Classification (NCBI taxonomy): domain Bacteria; kingdom Bacillati; phylum Actinomycetota; class Actinomycetes; order Pseudonocardiales; family Pseudonocardiaceae; genus Amycolatopsis; species Amycolatopsis sp. lyj-112. Next base: position 39,820 of record NZ_JAJPWS010000016.1, read on the forward strand.
TCACGTTGATCATGGGTGCGATCTTCGTCGGTGGCCAGGGGTACGAGTACCTCCACCTGATCGACGAGGGCATGACCATCCCGTCCGGCCCGTACGGCACGGTCTTCTACCTCGCGACCGGGTTCCACGGCCTGCACGTCATCGGCGGGCTCATCGCGTTCGTGTACCTGCTCATCCGCACCAAGCTGAGCAAGTTCACCCCCGCCCAGGCAACTTCGGCGATCGTCGTGTCCTACTACTGGCACTTCGTCGACATCGTGTGGGTGGGCCTGTTCGCGGTGATCTACATCCTTCCGTGAATCAAAGCCGCCACCACGACCTATCGGCCTGAACTGACAGCAAGGGTTGCCGCAAGATGACCTCCAGCAAGAATAAAACGGAGCGCCGCCGAACGCGGTCGAAGCTGCACCGCCGGCTCGCCGGCGCGCTGGCGCTCGGCATCGCGCTGCTGAGCGTGGGCGGGCTGTACGCCGTGTTCGCCCCGGAACCCCAGACCGCGCAGGCGCAGGGCGAGTCCGCCCTCCTGCGTGAGGGCGAGAAGCTCTACAACAACACGTGTATCGAGTGCCACGGGCCGAAGCTCGAAGGTGTCCCGGACCGTGGCCCGAGCCTCGTCGGCATCGGTGACGCGGCCGTGTACTTCCAGACCTCGACCGGCCGGATGCCCGCCGTGCGCCAGGAGGCGCAGGCGGTGCGCAAGCCGCCGAAGCTGTCCGAGGCCGAGATCAACGCGCTGGGCGCCTACATCCAGGCGAACGGCGGCGGCGTCGAGCGCCCGGAGGAGAAGGGCGACGCGCTGCGCGGCAAGGACGTGGCCCGCGGCAGCGAGCTCTTCCGCCTCAACTGCGCCTCCTGCCACGGCTTCACCGGCCGCGGCGGCGCGCTCTCTTCGGGCAAGTTCGCCCCGAACCTGGACCCGGCCACGGAAGAGCAGATCTACACCGCGATGCTCTCCGGGCCGCAGAACATGCCCAAGTTCTCCGAACGGCAGCTGTCGCCCGAGGAGAAGAAGGACATCATCGCGTTCGTCAAGTCCGTGAGTAACGGGAACAACTCACCCGGCGGTAGCTCGCTCGGCGGTATTGGCCCGGCTTCGGAGGGCGCGATCGCGTGGATCGTCGGGATCGCCGCGCTGATCGGCGTGACGTTGTGGATTGGATCGAAGGCATGAGCGCCGAAGGGCCGAAGCCGCCGACAGAGGCGGAGTTGGCGGACATGGATCGTGACCAGCTGGTCAAGCTGGGTACCGCGCTCGACGGTGTCGAGATCGTCGAGTACCCGAAGCCGTGGCCGGTCGAGGGGACGCGGGCGGAGAAGCGCGCTGAGCGCGCCGTCGCCCTCTGGTTCGTGCTGGCCGCATTCGCCGGTCTCGCGTTCGTGGTCCTCCTCGCGTGGCCGCACTGGTTCGAGTACAAGGAGCCGGGTACGACCGGCTACACCCAGTACACGCTGTACACGCCGTTGCTCGGCGTCACGCTCGGCGTCGCCGTGCTCAGCATCGGCGTCGGCGCGGTCCTCTACACCAAGAAGTTCATCCCGGCCGAGGTCGCGGTCCAGGAGCGTGGTGACGGCGGCTCGAAAGAGGTCGACAAGGCCACCATCATCGCCCAGCTGGCCCACTCGGGCAGCGACAGCACCATCGCGCGCCGTTCGCTGATCAAGCGGTCCGCGGGCGCCGGTGCCGGTGTGCTCGGTCTGGCCGTCGCCGCCCTCCCGGTGGCGTCCTTCATCAAGGACCCCTGGAAGGACACCGAGAACCGCGATTCGCTGTGGCACTCGGGCTGGAAGAAGAACTTCCCGGAAGAGGTCGTCTACCTGCGCCGCAACACCGGTCGGCCACACGAGGTCTCCCTGGTCAGGGTCGAGGATCTCGACGCGGGCGCCATGGAGACGGTGTTCCCGTTCCGCGAGTCCGAGCGGGAGGACGAGCACGCCCTGTCGGTCGCCTTCAAGCGGGTCGACAACCCGGTCATGCTCATCCGCCTTCGCCCGACCGACGCCGCCAAGGTCGTCAAGCGGGCGAACCAGGAGGACTACAACTTCGGCGACTACTACGCGTACACGAAGATCTGCAGCCACGTCGGCTGCCCGACCTCCCTGTACGAGCAGCGGACCAACCGCATCCTCTGCCCGTGTCACCAGTCGCAGTTCGACGCGCTCCACTACGCCAAGCCGATTTTCGGGCCGGCGACGCGGCCCTTGGCCCAGCTTCCGATTACAGTGGACAAAGAGGGCTTCCTGATCGCGCGCGGAGACTTCAACGAGGCCATCGGACCGGCCTTTTGGGAGCGTAAGTCATGAGTTCACTCACCACCCCGACGAAGGGGACGAACCCGGTCGAGAAGGCCGCCGGTGCGGGTGCCAAGTGGGCCGACGACCGGTATCACCTCGCCAAGGGCATGCGACACCAGATCAACAAGGTGTTCCCGACCCACTGGTCGTTCCTGCTCGGCGAGATCGCCCTCTACAGCTTCATCATCCTGTTGCTGTCGGGTGTGTACCTCACGCTGTTCTTCGACCCCTCCATGGAGGAGGTCGTCTACAACGGCAGCTTCACGGGCCTGCAGGGCGTCGAGATGTCGCGGGCCTTCGCGACCACGCTCGACATCTCCTTCGACGTCCGCGGCGGTCTGTTCGTCCGCCAGCTGCACCACTGGGCCGCGCTGATCTTCGTCGCGTCGATGATGGTGCACATGTTCCGGATCTTCTTCACCGGAGCGTTCCGCCGTCCGCGTGAGGCGAACTGGGTCATCGGCGCGCTGCTGCTGGTCCTGGGCATGTTCGAGGGCTTCTTCGGCTACTCGCTGCCGGACGACCTGCTCTCCGGTACCGGTATCCGCGCGACCCTGTCGGGCATCGTGCTCTCGGTGCCGGTCATGGGCACCTGGATCCACTGGGCGCTGTTCGGCGGGGAGTATCCCGGCAACGAGATCATCCCGCGCCTGTACACGATCCACATCCTGCTGCTGCCGGGCATCATGCTCGCCCTGGTGGGCGCGCACCTCGCGCTGGTCTGGTACCAGAAGCACACCCAGTTCCCGGGGGTGCGCCGCAAGGAGACCAACGTCGTCGGCGTCCGCATCATGCCGGTGTTCGCGCTCAAGGGCGGCGCGTTCTTCGCGCTGGTCACCGGCATCATCGCGCTCATGTCGGGTCTCTTCCAGATCAACCCGATCTGGAACATCGGCCCGTACAACGCGGCGCAGGTCTCGGCGGGTTCACAGCCCGACTGGTACATGGCCTGGGCCGACGGCATGCTGCGGATTTGGCCCGCCTGGGAGCTCTATCTCGGGAACTACACGGTCCCCGCGGTGTTCTTCCCCGGTGCGGTGGGGATGCCACTGCTGATCGGGTTGCTGGTGATGTATCCCTGGATCGAGCGAAAGCTGTCCAAGGACACGGCGCACCACAACCTGCTGCAGCGTCCGCGCGACGTCCCGGTCCGGACCTCGCTCGGCATCATGGCCCTGACGTTCTTCGCGGTCATCATGCTTTCGGGCTTCAACGACATCATCGCGTTCGCGTTCGACATCTCGCTGAACGCGACGACCTGGGCCGGCCGGATCGGTGTGCTGCTGGCACCGCCGCTGGCGTACTACCTCACCTACCGGCTCTGCCTCGGTCTCCAGCGGGCCGACCGCGAGGTGCTGGAGCACGGTGTCGAAACCGGCATCATCAAGCGCCTGCCGCACGGTGAGTTCATCGAAATCCACCAGCCGCTCGGCCCGGTGGACGACCACGGTCACCCGCTCCCGCTCGAGTACCAGGGCGCGTCGGTGCCGAAGAAGATGAACAAGCTCGGCTCGGCCGGTCACGCCGTCGCCGGTTCGACCTGGTCCCCGGACCCGGTCGAAGAGACGGTCGCCCTCGAGCGTGCCCGCGCCAACGGGCACGGCAACGGGAACGGCAAGGTCGACGACATCGGCGGCGTGCCTTCGGAGGAGCGTAAGGAAATCACCTCCGGGCACTAGCCCTCTTCTAGTACGTGAAGGCCCCCTTCCTTGCGCTGGACGCAAGGAAGGGGGCCTTCACGTACTTCTGGGGTGTTCAGGCGCCTTCGACGCCGATGTCGAACGCCGACTCGCTGTCGGCCTTCGAGTACGAGCGGAAGGCGATATGTGTGACGGTGCTCAGCACGCCGGGGACCTTGCCGATCTTCGCCGGGATGAGGTCCGCGAGGTCCTCGTGGGCGGTGACCCGGACCGAGGCGATCAGGTCGACGTCGCCCGCGCAGGAGTACACCTCGCGGACGCCCTCGATATCCGCGATCGCCTGAGCCGCTTCGGGAATCGCATCGGCTTCGACCTGGATCAGCACGATCGCCGTGATCAAAGGGTCCTCCTACGTCGGTGAATCCGGTGCCGAGATCCTAGCCCGCGACCCGTTCCAGCGCCGTCGCGCTCGCCGCCAGGTCGAGCCACTCCTGCCAGCCGCCCGTGACCGACGCCTCCGCCCACGGGTGGGTGGTGCGGACGAGCCGGACGCCGGGCCTGGCCAGCCAGCGCAACAGGATGCGGACCTCCTCCGAGATCGCGCCGAAGAGGGGACCGGGACCGGGGATCACCGTCTCGGCGGACGCGACCAGCATCTCGACCACGGGCATCGGGTGGATCCCGCGCCGCGCGACCCCCGCCGACGCGAGCCTGCCGTGCCGGATCACCGCCAGTTCCCAGCCGCCGTTGCGATCCGGCCCCGCCGCGATCAGCTCCGGGATGCCGGCCAGCGCCGACTGCCGGTGTGCCCGGCCGACCGCGCGGATCAACCCGGCCAGCTGGTCACGGTGCTGGGCGGCCTGTTCGAAATGTTCCGCCGTGGCGAGCCGGGCCACCTGGTCGGCGGCGGCCCGCAGCGGACGGCCGTCGGTCCCGGCGATGAGCCCGGACACCGCCAGCACACCGGGCCGGTACGCCTCGACGGTCTGCAGGCCCGCGCAAGGCGCTCCACAGCGGCCCAGTTCGGCGAGGACGCAGGGTTTGCCGCTCGGCGCGGTGGCCGAGATGCGCTGGGTGCACGTCCGCAGCCCGGAGGCGTCGGCCAGGGTGTCCGCGGCCGACCGCGCGTCGGTCTGGCTGCGAAAGGGCCCCAGCATCCCGTCTCGCGGCATCCGGACCACCGACAGGCGTGGGAAGGCCTCCTCGGTCAGCGAGACCCACCAGGCGTGCCGTGGGTTCTTGGAACGGCGGTTGTACATCGGGCGATGTGCCGCGATGAGCCGCAGCTCCCGGATTTCGGCCTCCAGCGCATGCGAGCACTCGACCGCGTCGACCCGTTCGGCGAGCGCGACCATCTCCCGGATCCGGCCGCGGCTCTCCGAACCGGTGAAGTACGAGCGGACGCGGCGGCGCAGGTCCGACGACGTCCCGACGTAGAGCACCTCCTCGCTCGGGCCGCGGAACAGGTACACCCCGGGCCGGGACGGCAGGTGCTCCGCGAGCGAACGTTTGCGGCGCTGGGCCGGGGTGACCTGGGGCAGATAGTCCAGCAGTTCTTCGAGCGTGTGGACGCCGACGTTGCCGACCCTTTCGAGCAGCGCGTGCAGGACGTCGACGGTGGCGCGCGCGTCCGCCAGCGCGCGGTGGTTGGGCGTCGTCCGCGCCCCGAACAGCGCGGCCAGCGCGGAGAGCCGGTAGCTGGGCGTCTCGTCCCGGGAGATGACCCGGCGGGCGAGCCGGACCGTGCAGACCACGGCCGTCTTCGGCCAGTGGTAGCCGTGCCCTTCGCAGGCCGCGCGCATGAAGCCGGTGTCGAACGGGGAGTTGTGCGCCACGAGCACGGCACCGGCGATGAACTCGAGGAACGCGGGCAGGACGCGTTCGATCCGGGGCGCGTCGTAGACCATCGCGCTGGTGATGCCGGTGAGCTCGACGATCTGCGGCGGGATCGGCATCCCCGGATTGACGAAGGTGGAGAACTCGCCGAGGACCTCACCGGCGCGGACCTTGACCGCGCCGATCTCGGTGATCCCGTCCGGGCCCGGTTTCGTTCCCGTCGTCTCCAGGTCGAATACGACGAAAGTGGTGTCCCGCAAGGGGGTTCCCAGCTCATCGAAGGCGAGTTGCGCCGCCCCTGGCCGCCGTCCGGTGTCCATGATCGGGCACAGTAGGGGCGGGCACCGACAATCTCGGGATCCGCGCTGCGTGTCCCATCGAGCGCGCCTTGAGCGCGTGGGGCCTACGCTGGTGCGATGCAGCCGCAGCCCACAGTGCCCGAACTGCCCGAGGACGCCACTGGCGGACCCTCGGGTGTCGTGCCGACGGCTGACGGCGAGACCGTGGAGGAGGTCCCGGCCGAAGGCTGGACGTCCTTGCCGGAGGCCGTCCGCGAGCGGATCGCCGAGCTCGCGGCCGCCGCCGTCGGCAAGCTGCCGGTCGCCGATGTGCCGAGGCAGCTGCGCCCGGTGGCCAAGTTCGCCCCGGCGAAACGCGCGAAACTCGGCGGGGCGGCGCTGCTCGCCGCGCTCGGGGAGTCGTCGCAGTTCCGGGTCGCGGTCACCGAATGGCTGCGTGAGCACCGCAAGGACGCGCTGGACCCGAACGACCCCGATTCCGTCGCCGCCGCGGCCGCCGCCGTGCTGCTGGGCGAGTCGGGCGCGGCCGGGCGGGTCCGGCTGGTGGCGAAGAACGCCGAGGAGACGGCGTTGCGTGCCGAACGCGACGCCGCGCTGGCCCGCAATCAACGGCTCGAGACCGAGCTGACCCAGCTGCGCGAAGAACTGCGTGAGGCGAAAGCGGTCGCCGGCGGGGCACGCGGCGAACGCGACGCCGAAGTCGAGAAACTGCTGCGGCGCCTGCGGGAACAAGGCGTCCAGCTGCGGCAGACCAGGGACGCGGTCGCCGAGGCCCGGGCCGAAGCGGAGAGCGGCGGCGCCGAGAGCGCCGACGAGATCAAGGCGCTGAAGGTCCAGCTGGACCGGGAGCGGCAGCGGGTCGCGGCCGAGCGGACGCGGGCGGATAAGGCCGTCACGGACGCCGAGATCGCCCGGCAGTCCGCCCGCGAGGCACGTCAGGCCGACGAGGTCCGGCTCGGACTGCTGCTGGACACGATCGAAGGCGCCGTCGGTGGCCTGCGTCGCGAGCTTTCGGTGAGCGCGCGGGGCCAGCGGCCCGCGGACATGGTCCGGGGCGCGACGTCGGGACTCGGGCCCGGTGGCCGGATCCAGGACGTCACCGCGCTCGACAGGCACCTCGCACTGCCCAATGTGCACCTCATCGTCGACGGCTACAACGTCACGAAGACCGGGTATCCGGAACTGGCCTTGTCCGACCAGCGCGACCGCCTGATCCACCAGCTTTCCGCGCTCGCCGCGCGGACCAGCGCCGAAGTGACCGTGGTGTTCGACGGCGCCGGCGTGCTCTCCGTGCCCGCGGCGGTGCCGCGCGGGGTACGGGTGCTGTTCTCCGAACGCGGGGTGCTCGCGGACGACGTCATCCGGTCGCTGGTCGCGGCCGAGCCGCCCGGGCGGCCGATGGTGGTCGCGAGCACGGACCGGGCGGTGGCGGACTCGGTGCGGCGGAAGGGCGCGCACCCGGTTCCGTCGGCGGTACTGGTGTCGAGGCTCAGCCGGGTTTAGAGGCTCGTGAGTGGTAATGACGGTTAGAACCGTCATTACCACTCACGAGCACCTCGGGCAGTTGCCCCGCCGCGCTGTCGGGACCCACCCCTCTCGGAGCAGGACCGTGCGGACTTCGGCCGCGACCTGGCACGGAGAGTTCCGGACGTCCTGCCAGCCGTAGACGAGTCGCGCCCGGTCGGCGAGTTCCGCCGCGTTGTCCCGGCGCCGGTCCCGGAAGGCGACGGCGGCCATCGCATGGGTGGCGCGTCCGTCCAGCCTGACGGTCACTTCGGCGCCGTGCGAGTCGTAGGTGACGTCTTCCCACAAGGTCTTGCCGTCGACCTCGATCGGTGTCTGCCGGTCGCCCGAGGGCAGACCGTGCAACTCCTCGACTCGTTCTTTGAACTCCACTTCGAGAGCGGACATCAGACCACCGGCCACCAGATCGAGGCCTCGCAGGATTTCGGCGCGGAACCGGAACGGCGGACGTAGTTCGACGCACTCCTTCATCGCGTGCACCGGTACTTTGCTGCGGCTCACCAGATCGACGACGACGTTCAAGGCTTCCCTGGCGGTCGGTTGGGATACCGCCAGGTCGACGATGGTGTCCGTGAGGCGGGTGCGAGGCGGCCACGTATCGGCCGCGGAATGCCGCAAGGCCCGTGAGCGGTGCACCTTCACGAGAAGCGGCTGGGAGATGGCCGAACTCGAATAGGGCACGGTGATCTCCACCGGCCCTTCGACGACGGGCAGCAGGAGCCATTTCTCGGCGGCTGTGCGGTGGCTCAGGACCGCGTATCCGCCGCCATAGCGGAGTGCGGAGTGAATCTTGGCTTCGCGCGGGAGATCACCGGTGAAGGTGGCGTAGACCCTGGGCAGGACGCGCTGCCATCGCCCGGCTTCCAGATTGGCGACGATGTCGGCCGCGGAGTGTCCGTAGGCCCGGAGTTGGGCTCTGGTCACGATGCCGTGCTGCTCGCGCAGCAGGATCGGCCAGCTCGGCCGTTGTTCGGCCGGGATGACTTCCTCCGACCAGCGTTTGTGTAGGGGCACCCGTCCACGATCACCTGGGCCAAGGGCGGGTGGGGGGGCTGGAAGCGGATCTGTGGATGGAGCAGGCGGTTGTGGATAACTTGGGTCTCGTGAGTGGTAATGACGGTTCTAACCGTCATTACCACTCACGAGCCCGAAACTGTCGGTGACTGTCCTTACGCTCACCCCCATGGATGAGACTCTCGTCATCGATTGCGATCGGTGCGCGGTTCGCGGTGACGCATGTCATGACTGTGTCGTCAGTGTCCTTCTGGGAGCGCCGCTCGCTCTCGAATGGGACGCCGACGAGCGGAAGGCGGTCGACGCGCTCGCCGAAGCGGGGATGGTTCCGCGCCTCCGGATGGTCCGTCAGGAGCGCCGGATGACGGCCTGAGACACGCCCGGTCCGTGGCATTCGACGAGTGGTCGATCCGATCGGGTGAACGGTAGGTAGTCATGACCAGCCCCAGGATGTAACGCCCGTCACAAGTTTCCACTCATGCTGGTCCGAAGGTGTTTCGGCGCATCACGCAGAGTTTTTGCGGTGGGCGTGGTGGACGTGGTCGCCAGGGTTTCGTAACCTGTCCGAGATCTCGTGGACGGAAGTCGTCGACAGACGGCGACACGGGATCGCCACCGAAGCGGCTTTGTCGGGGAGTCGCACCAGAACCACCCTCGCGCCAAACCTGTTGCGATAGCTCTCGGCCAGGCGCGAGGCGGGAACGCGGGGAACCGCGCGGGCTTCACGGCCGGCGACGCGGCTTCGCGGAAGAGGGCCCCCGACCTCCTCGTCCCAGGTATCCGGTCGGTGGCCGACAGCAAAGGAGACACGCGCGACCGTGCAGTCGCATCCAGTCAAGCGCGTGGTGTCAGGAGCTTTGGCCGCGGCCGCGGTGATCGCAGCCGTTACGGTCGCCCAGCCTTCCGCCACCGCAGCCCCAGCCCCCGCCCCCCAACAGCCCCCGTCCACCTCGGACGCGCTCTCCAAGTACCGCGACCTCGCGGCACAGGCGGAGAAGGTGAACGAGGACCTTCTGAAGGCCAAGGACGACCTCACCGCGAAGCAGGGTGAGCTCGACAAGGCCACCTCGGACGCGGCTTCGGCCAAGGAAACCGGCGTCAAGGCGGCCGGTGACGAGAAGACGTTCCAGAGCGAGGTCAACAAGTTCGCCGGTGCGTCGTTCACCAGCGGTGTGCAGCTGAACAAGCTGTCGTCGCTGCTGTCCGGTGCCTCGACCCAGGACTTCCTGGAGCGTTCCTCGGCTCTCGAGGTCCTCGCCGCGAACAAGAACACGGCGCTCACCAACCTGAGCGGTGCCGTGGCCCAGGCCGCTGCCGCCGCGAAGCAGGCTTCGGACGCGCAGGCGTCGGCCACCTCCGCCCGCGATGCCGCGGCGAAGCTGACGACGGACATCGAAGCGCGCCAGAAGACGCTGGGCGACCAGCTCAAGGAGATCGAGCGCGCGGGTGGAAACCTGAGCGCCTCGGACAGGGCCGCCCAGAAGGACAAGGGCGGCGCGTTCCCCAACCTGCCCGCTCCCGGTCCGGCCGCCGCGGCGGCTCTCGCGGCCGCGAAGGGCAAGCTGGGCAGCGCCTACGTGTGGGGCGCGACCGGTCCGTCCACCTTCGACTGCTCGGGTCTGATGATGTGGGCGTACAAGCAGGCAGGACTGACCCTGCCGCGGTCGAGCCGTCAGCAGTCGACCTTCGGCGCCCCGGTGCAGAAGTCGGAGCTTCAGCCGGGCGACCTGGTGTTCTACTACTCGCCCGTTTCGCACGTGGGCATGTACGTCGGCAACGGGATGATGGTGCACGCGCCGACTTCCGGTGACGTCGTCAAGGTCTCGCCGCTGCAGAACAACTACGTCGGAGCCCGTCGCCCGACGGCCTGATCGAACACCGTTGTCCTGTGACAGGACAACCGAAAGGGGCGGTACCGCGCGAGCGGTGCCGCCCCTTTCGCTCGTCGCGGGCCAAGTAGCCTGCAGGGGTGCTGAGGACCCTGCTGGTGACCAACGACTTCCCGCCCCGGCCCGGTGGCATCCAGAACTACCTGAACTCGCTGGCGACCCGCCTGCCCGCGGACGCTCTGGTCGTCTACGCCCCGTCCTGGGAGTCGAGCACCGGATCCCACGGTGAGTTCGACGCCGCCGCACCCTTCGAGGTCGTGCGCCATCCGACGTCCCTGATGCTGCCGACGCCGGACGTTCTCAAGCGGGCGAAGGAGATCATGCGCGCCCGCGACTGCGAGGCCGTCTGGTTCGGTGCGGCGGCGCCGCTGGCGCTGCTGGGGCATTCGCTGCGGTCCGCGGGCGCGCGTCGCGTGCTGGCGTCGACGCACGGGCACGAGGTGGGCTGGTCGATGCTGCCGGGTTCGCGGCAGGCGTTGCGCCGCATCGGCGACACCGTCGACGTCGTCACCTACGTCAGCAAGTACACCCGCTCCCGGTTCTCCGCCGCGTTCGGTCCGATGGCGGGACTGGAGATGCTCCCGTGCGGTGTCGACACCGCGCTTTACCGCCCGGATGCCGCCGCGGGCAAGGAAATCCGCGATCGGCACGGCCTCGGCGACCGTCCGACGATCGTGTGCGTTTCCCGGCTGGTCCCGCGAAAAGGCCAGGATATGCTCATCAAAATCCTGCCCGAACTGCGAAGGCGGATCCCGGACGTGGCGCTGTTGCTCGTCGGCGGCGGCCCGTACCGCAAGACGCTCACCGGGCTTGTCGACGCGCTGGGGGTTGAAGACAACGTGGTTATCACTGGATCGGTGCCGTGGAAGGAGTTGCCGGCGCATTACAACGCCGGCGACGTCTTCGCCATGCCGGCACGGACGCGCGGAAAGGGGCTCGACGTCGAGGGGCTCGGCATCGTGTACCTGGAGGCTTCGGCGACCGGACTGCCGGTCGTCGCGGGGAATTCCGGCGGTGCGCCGGAAACGGTGCTCGACGAGGTCACCGGGCACGTCGTGGACGGCCGCGACGAACAGCAGCTGAGGGAAACGCTGGCCGCTCTGCTCGAGGATCCCGTGCGGGCGCGGCGGATGGGCGCCGCGGGCCGTGAATGGGTCAGCGAGCACTGGCGGTGGGACACCATGGCGGGCAGGCTTTCCGGCCTGCTCGACGGCGATCCGGTCGCGGCGGTGCGGTGATGGCCGACGTCGTTCTCTTCCATTCCGCGCTGGGGCTGCGTCCCTCCGTGCTCGCCGCGGCGGACCGGCTCCGCGACGCCGGGAACAAGGTCTGGACGCCGGATCTCTACCAGGGGCGGACCGCCGACAATCTTCCCGACGCCATCGTCCTCCGCGACTCGATCGAGCCGCACGTGATGTTCGACCGCGCCGAGGCGGCGATGGCGGACGTCCCGGCGGGCGTCGTCTACGCCGGCTATTCGCTCGGCGCGAGTTACGCCGCGTTGGTGTCCCGCGCGCGCGGTGACGCCTCCGCGCTGGTGTTCCTGCACGACGCGCCCACGTTCCTGCCCGGTATCCCGGCGACGATGCATATCGCCGACCCGGACGAATGGCTGGTGCAGGACGATCTGCGCCGTGCGGAAGAGAACCCGGACACCGAGGTCTTCTCCTACGCCGGTTGTTCGCACCTGTTCACCGACCCGGACACCAAGGAGAGCACGCCGTTCGACGCCGCGGCGGCGGATCTCACCTGGGAGCGGGTCATCGAGTTCCTGGAGCGGACCGACAAACGCCGTCAGGGTTCGTAGCGCGCGGGGTGGTCCGGGTCGTCGACCCGGACCACGACCTCGGCCAGCGCCGAGGGGTCGACTTCCTCTTCGTAGCGCTCGTAGGCGGGCAGGGCCCACTCGTCGGGTACCCGGCGCTTGAGCCCCGCCGGCGAGAGCCACAGGTGCACGCTCAGGTCGAACGCGAGGCCCGCGCCGAACAGGAACTCGCCGTCCAGCAGGACGACACCGCCTTCGGGCAGTTCGACGCGCTGGGCGCGGGTGGCGCGATCGCGGACCGGGTCCCACAGCGAGGGGAGCACCAGCCCGCTGCCGCCCTCGGCCAGCGGGTCGAGCACCTCGCGGCGTAGCGCGCCGAGGTCGAGCCAGTCGGTGTAGCGCGCGTCGGGATCCTGTTTGCCGCGTTCGAAACGCAGCGAGGCCGGCCGGAGGAAGTCGCCCGCCGAGATCCGCAACGCCGCGTGCCCGGCGATCCGCAGGGGGTCGACCAGGGCATCCGCGAGTTCTGTGGTCTTCGTCGCACCGGCCGCGCCGTCGATTCCGACCGCGATCCGGCGGCGGCCGGTGATCGCCGTGATGCTCTCGGTGAGTTCGGAGACCAGCTGAGCGGGAGAAATCGGACGATAGCGCACAGACAGAGATCCTCCACCCGGACCGGTGACCGCCGCACGGCACACCCGATGGGATGATGGGCGGGTGACCAAAGCGATGCCCAAGACAGCCGGAAGTGGTTGGCAGGTAGGCGTTTCCCAGACCGTGCCGCACAGCAGCGCACAGGTGTGGGACTTCCTGGTCGGACGCGACGGTGTGGAGATCTGGCTCGGCCCCGGCGCCGAACTCGCCCGTGAGCCGGGCTCGGCGTACGAGACGGCGAACGGGACCACCGGTGAGATCCGGGCTTGGACCGACGGCGACCGGCTCCGGCTGACCTGGCGGCCGAAGGACTGGGATCACGACTCGACGCTGCAGATCAGCGTGAGCGGCACCGAGCAGAAGTCCACGCTGCGCTTCCATCAGGAGTGGCTCGCGGGCGCCGACGAGCGCGAGGAACAGCGGGCATACTGGACCGACGTGACCGAGCGGGTGGTGGCCGCGCTGGCCGAACGCTGACCAGCGCGCTGGGAGGCAGGCCGATGCGGGTGTCCGAAGATCTGAAGAACCTGGCCGAGGACCTCGTCCAGGAGCCACACCGGATCTCTTCGCTGCTGCGTGAGGGCGGTCCGGTCCGCAAGGTCCGGATGCCACGCGGCCTGGACGTCTGGATCGTCACCGGGTACGCCGAGGCCCGTGCGGTGCTCTCGGATCCCCGCGTGGGCAAGGACACCACGCAGATCCGGCGGCTCTTCGAACGCGACGGCTTCGAGACCGCGGGCGACAACGCCGTCCGCGCGCTCAGCGGGCACATGCTCAACACCGATCCGCCGGACCACACGCGGCTGCGCAAACTGGTCAACCAGGCCTTCACCTCGCGGACGGTGTCCCGGCTGCGGCCGAGGATCGAGCAGATCACCGCGGAACTGCTGGACGCGACAGGCGACGCGGAGCGCGTCGACCTCCTGACCGCCTTCGCCGTTCCGCTGCCGATCAGGGTGATCTGCGAACTTCTCGGCGTGCACGCGGGCGACCGGCCGGCGTTCGCGAAATGGTCGAACACGATGGTCGCCTGGTCGACGCCGGAGGAACTCCGCGCCGCGGCGGCGAAGATGCACGCGTACCTCGTCGACCTCATCGAGGAGAAGCGCGCGGAACCCGCCGAAGACCTGCTCTCGGGCCTGATCCACGCCAGCGACGAGGGCGATTCGCTGTCCGGGGATGAACTGCTGTCGATGGCGTTCCTCCTGCTGGTCGCCGGATTCGAGACGACGGTCAACCTGATCGCGAACAGCGTCTTCGCGCTGCTGCGCGAGCCGGGGCAGATGGCCGCGCTCCTCGCCGATCCCGCGCTGCTGCCGGGCGCGATCGAGGAGTTCCTGCGCTACGACGGCCCGATCCACCTGGCGACCCTGCGGTTCACCACCGTGCCCATCGAGGTCGGCGACGTCGAGATCCCGGCCGAGGAGTTCGTGCTCGTCTCCCTGATCGGCGCGAACCGGGACGCCGAGCGCTTCGGCGACCCGGACCGGCTGGACGTCACCCGTCCGGCGTCCGGGCATCTCGCGTTCGGGCACGGCATCCACTACTGCGTCGGCGCCCCGCTGGCCAGGCTGGAGGCCGAGATCGCGTTGCGCGGCCTGCTGGACCGATTCCCGCGGCTGAGCCTCGGCGCCGAGCCGGAAACCTTGCGCTGGCGGGAAAGCACCCTGGTGCACGGCCTGGAAACCCTCCCTGTGCGCCTGCGCTGAACCGGGCGTGTCGTAGGGTCGCCGGATGGACGCCGCCGAACTCCTCGCTCTCGACGCGGAACACGTCTGGCATCCCTACGGGCCGATGCCGGGCACGGTCGAGTCACTGCTCGTCCGTGAAGCGAGCGGAGTCCGGCTCACCTTGGACGACGGCCGCGAACTGGTCGACGGCATGTCGTCCTGGTGGTCGGCGATCCACGGCTACCGGCACCCGGTGCTGGACGCGGCGCTGGCCGAACAGGCGGGCCGGATGAGTCACGTCATGTTCGGCGGGCTCACCCACGAACCGGCGATCACCCTGGCGAAGACGCTGGTCGACCTGGCCCCCGACGGGCTGCGCCACGTCTTCCTGTGCGACTCCGGATCGGTGTCGGTCGAGGTCGCCGTCAAGATGTGCCTGCAGTACTGGCAGTCGGTGGGGCGTAAGGAAAAGCGCCGGTTGATGACCTGGCGCGGCGGCTACCACGGCGACACGTTCACGCCGATGAGCGTATGCGACCCCGAGGGTGGGATGCACTCGCTGTGGCGCGGGATCCTGCCGGATCAGCTGTTCCTGCCCAAGCCCCCGGGCGGTTTCGACGACGAGCCGGATCAGGCCTACCTCGATCTGCTCGCGGCCGAGATCGAGCGGCACGCCGGCGAACTCGCCGCGGTCATCGTCGAGCCCGTCGTGCAGGGCGCGGGCGGGATGCGGTTCCACCCGCCCGCCTACCTCCGCGCGCTGCGCGAGATCACCGACGCCCACGGCGTCCTGCTCATCTTCGACGAGATCGCCACCGGGTTCGGCCGCACCGGCCGGATGTTCGCCGCCGAGCACGCCGGGGTCACCCCGGACGTCCTGTGCGTCGGCAAGGCGCTGACCGGTGGTTACCTGACGATGGCGGCGGCGCTGTGCACGCCGGAGATCGCCGACGGGATCTCGCGCGGCGAACTGCCGGTGCTCGCGCACGGGCCGACGTTCATGGCGAACCCGCTGGCTTCCGCGGTGGCCAACGCCTCGCTGGGGCTGCTGGCCGAAGGGCGCTGGAAGACCGACGTCCCGCGTATCGAGGCCGCGCTGCGAGCCGGTCTCGAACCCGCCCGCGAACTGCCGTCGGTCGCCGACGTGCGGGTGCTCGGCGCGATCGGGGTGGTGGAACTGGACCACCCGGTCGACATGGCGATCGCGACCGAGGTCGTCACCGCGAACGGCGTCTGGCTGCGGCCGTTCCGGAACCTGATCTATGCGATGCCGCCCTATGTTTCGGAGGCGGACGACCTCGCGGCGATCACATCGGCGATGCTCGCGGTCGCGCAAAAAGCCTGACCCGGGGCAGAATTCAACCTAAAGAGTGTGACGGCGACCACAGCAATCCTGGAAGGCCACGCTGAGTACAGCGCGTGAGCATGAGTGATCCAGGTCAGGCGAACGGGCGAGTCCGATCGGGATCCGTCCTGAGTGGATTGTCGCAAAAGGGCGCTATGCCCTGGGCCTTCGATGCATAAGCAAACCTGAAGAACCTTTGCGTAGCGGACTTTTCCGCGTTCATCCGGTTACCTGCCCCCATGATCGACTTCGTTGGTGACGAGCATGACACCGGGCCCCCGGGCCGCCGCCGCTCCACTTCGACCCTCCTGCGAACCCTTCGCCACGACATCCCGGCTTCGGTCGTCGTCTTCCTCGTGGCCGTCCCTCTTTCCCTCGGCGTCGCGCACGCGGCCGGGGCACCCTTGCTCGCGGGACTGATCTCCGCCGTCGTCGGCGGGCTCGTAGCGAGTCTCTTCGGCGGTTCCGCCCTTCAGGTCAGCGGCCCGTCCGCCGCGCTGACCGTCGTCCTCGCGGAGACCATCGCCACCTTCGGCTGGGCCGCCACCTGCGCCATCACCGTCGCGGCGGGTGCGGTCCAGGTCCTCTTCGGCGTCAGCCGCATCGCCCGGGCCACGCTGGTGATCTCCCCGGCGATCGTGCACGGCCTGCTCGCCGGCATCGGCCTGATCATCGTGCTCGGCCAGCTGCATGTCGTGCTCGGCGGAACCGCGCAGGGCTCCGCGATCGCGAACGTCCTCGCGCTGCCGGGCCAGATCGTCGGGCATCACGACCAGGCCGCGCTGATCGGCGTGGTCACCATCGGGGTACTCCTGCTGTGGACCCGGCTGCCGCGTTCGATACGCCGCGTGCCCGGCCCGCTGGCCGCCGTCGTGCTGGCCACCGTCCTTTCCGTCGCGGCGGGGATGGACCTGCCGCGCGTCGACCTCCCGAACGGCCTGCCGGGGCTGGGTTTCGTCCCCGAGGCGCCGTCCGGATCCTGGGTGGCGATCACCGCCGCCGTGCTCACCATCGCGCTCATCGCCAGCCTGGAAAGCCTGCTTTCGGCCGTCGCCGTCGACAAACTGCGAGACGGGCCCCGTGCCGACCTCAACCGCGAACTGATCGGCCAGGGGCTGGCGAACGTCGCCACCGGGTCGCTCGGCGGATTCCCGGTCACCGGCGTCGTCGTCCGCACCATGACCAATTTCGAAGCCGGGGCCCGCACCCGGGCCTCCGCGATCCTGCACAGCGCCTGGATCCTCGGCTGCTGCCTGTTCCTGGCGGGCGCGCTGCGGATGATCCCGCTCGCCGCCCTCGCCGGGCTCCTCGTCTACGTCGGCGCCAAACTGGTCAACGTCGCCAGCCTGCGCGAAGTCCGGCGGCACGGTGATCTCCCGGTCTACCTCGCGACGCTCGCCGGCGCGGTGGCCGTCAACCTGCTCACCGGCGTCGCCGCCGGGATCGCGGTGGCGCTCGCGCTCATGCTGCGACGGATGCTGTTCTCCGGCATCCACGTCGAACCGGACGGCGCGCGGACCCGCGTCGTCATCGAAGGCGCGCTCACTTTCCTTTCCGTGCCCAGGCTCACGGCCATCCTCGCCAGGCTGCCCGCGCGTTCCGAAGTGACCCTGGAACTGATCGTCGACTACCTCGACCACGCCGCCTTCGACTGCCTCCGCAACTGGCAGCGCGCGCACGAACGCGCCGGAGGAGTGGTGATCGTCGACGAGATCGGGCATCCGTGGTTCGGCCGCGGCAAGGCCGGCGTGCCGACAGTGCGGCGCGGCGTCGCCTCCCGGGTGGTGCCGCGGTGGCTCGCGCCGTGGTCGGAATGGCAGGCCGAACATCTGGAACTGCCCGGACAGCGCGGTGGCAGCGTGCCGTTGTGCCGGGGCGCTTCGGAGTTCCAGCGGCGGACCGCGCCGTTGTTGCGCAGCACCTGGGACGGGCTCGCGAACGGGCAGGCGCCGCACACGCTGTTCGTCACCTGTGGCGACGCGCGGGTCGTGCCGAACCTGATCACCACCAGCGGGCCGGGGGACCTGTTCACCGTCCGGAACATCGGAAATCTCGTGCCGCACGCCAGTACCGAAGCGGATTTCTCGGTGGGCGCGGCGATCGAGTACGCCGTCGGTGTGCTGCGGGTGCGGGAAGTGGTGGTGTGCGGGCATTCCGGCTGCGGCGCGATGAAGGCGCTGCTCGGTGACGCGCCCACCGGGCTCGCGCAGCTCGGCGGCTGGTTGCGCCACGGCGAGGAAACGTTGCGGCGCAGGGAAAGCGAAGGGGCGGTGCTGCTCGACGGGCAGCGTCCCGAACACGAAGGCGATCAGCTCGCCCTGCACAACGTGGTACAGCAACTGGAAAACCTGCGTTCGTACCCGGTGGTCGACACCGCGCTCTCGCGTGACGAGCTCCGGCTCACCGGGATGTACTTCGACGTCGGGCAGGCGACGGTGTACCTGCTCGACGCGGCGCATCGGTCGTTCACTTCGGCGGCGTCTCCTGTGAAGTCCTGAGCCCTTGAGGGGTCCCAGCATTTGGGACCCCTCAAGGCTTTTCGCAACGCGCCGGACATCTCCGGGCAACGAAACAGCCCGAAAGTGGGGTACGCCACCCGTCAGTAGGGGGATATTCACTCGATCAGGTGGTGCATAGCGGACAAATCACCAGTTGCATGGTGATCATGAGACCCCTCACCGTGCTTCGTCACGACCTGCCCGCATCTTTGGTGGTGTTCCTCGTAGCCGTCCCGTTGTCACTCGGGATCGCTCTGGCGTCGGGAGCGCCGATCGTGGCGGGGCTGATCGCGGCTGTCGTGGGAGGTGTGGTCGCCGGGGCGCTCGGCGGCTCGCCGCTTCAGGTCAGCGGCCCGGCCGCCGGGCTGACGGTGATCATGGCCGAAACCATCGCGACCTTCGGCTGGGCCACCACCTGCGCGATCACGGTCGCCGCCGGTGCCCTGCAGATCCTGCTCGGCCTGAGCCGCATCGCCCGGGCGGCGCTCGCGATCTCGCCCGCCATCGTGCACGGCATGCTCGCCGGTATCGGCGTCACCATCGTCCTCGGCCAGCTGCACGTCGTCCTGGGCGGCTCCGCCCAGAGCTCCGCGCTCAAGAACATCGCCGAACTGCCCGCGCAGATCATCGGCCACCACGACACGGCCGCCCTGATCGGCGTGCTCACCATCGGCATCCTGCTGGTGTGGCCGCGGCTGCCCCAGGCCGTCCGCAAGGTCCCCGGCCCGCTGGCCGCCATCGCGGTGGTGACGGTGCTGTCCGTCGCCGCCGGCATGACCCTGCCCCGGGTCACCCTGCCCGGCGACCTGCTCAACATCCGCTTCGCGCCCGAAATCCCCAGCGGTGGCTGGGGTTCCTTCGCCGTCGCGGTGATCACCATCGCGCTGATCGCGAGCGTCGAAAGCCTGCTCTCGGCCGTCGCGGTCGACAAGCTGCACACCGGCCCGAGGTCGAACCTCGACCGCGAGCTCATCGGCCAGGGCGCCGCGAACATGGCCTCCGGCTCGCTCGGCGGCCTGCCGGTCACCGGCGTGATCGTCCGCAGCTCGACCAACGTCGCCGCCGGTGCCCGCACCCGCACCTCGGCGATCCTGCACGGTGTCTGGGTCCTCGTGTTCGTCGCCGCGTTCGCCGGGCTCATCCAGAACATCCCGCTCGCCGCGCTCGCCGGCCTGCTCGTCCACGTCGGCGCGAAACTGGTGAACCCCGGCCACATCAAGCAGGTCCTCAAACACGGTGACCTGGGGATGTACCTGGTGACGCTCGCCGGTGTCGTCGTCTTCGACCTGCTCACCGGTGTCCTGATGGGCATCGCGGTGTCGGTGCTGCTGATGCTGCGGCGCACGGTGTGGTCCGGGATCCACGCCGAACGCGACGGTGACGAGTGGCGCGTCGTCGTCGAAGGCGTCTTGACCTTCCTTTCGGTGCCGAGGCTCAGCCGGGTGCTCGCGACCGTGCCCGGCGGCGCGAAGGTGACCCTGGAACTGATCGTCGACTACCTCGACCACGCCGCCTTCGAAAGCCTTTCGAACTGGCAGCAGGGGCACGAGCGGACGGGCGGCGAAGTCATCGTCGACGAGGTCGGGCACCCGTGGTTCGCCAACGGCAAGTCCGGGGACCCCACGCTGACCCGCACGGACGCGGTGCGTTCGGTGCCCCGGTTCCTCGCGCCGTGGTCGGACTGGCAGGCCAAGGACGTCGTACTGCCCGGCCAGCGCGGCGGGCCGACGCTGCGCGGGGCCACCGAGTTCCAGCGGCGCACGGCCTCGCTCATGCAGCCGGCGCTCAGCAAACTGGCGGGCGGCCAGTCGCCGCACACCCTGTTCATCACCTGCGGTGACGCGCGGATCGTGCCGAACATGATCACCACCAGCGGTCCGGGCGATCTGTTCACCGTCCGCAACATCGGCAACCTGGTGCCCGCCCGCCAGGCCGACCCGTCGATGGGCGCCACCGTCGAGTTCGCCGTCGGCGTGCTGAAGGTGCGCGAGATCGTGGTCTGCGGGCACTCCGGCTGCGGTGCGATGCAGGCGCTGGCCACCGGCACGCCCGACGGGGCGCCGATGCTGGCGTCCTGGCTGCACCACGCCGAGCCGAGCGCCAAGCGAAGGGTGACGGTGACCCTCGACGGCGATCGCCCGGACAAGGAGGTCAACCGGCTGGCGCTGCAGAACGTGCTCCAGCAGCTGGACCACCTGCGGCACTACCCGCTGATCGCCGAAGCGGAGGCGCGCGGTGAACTGCACCTGACCGGCATGTACTTCGACGTCGGCGCCGCTCAGGTCTACCTGTCGGACGAGGGCAGCCCGGCGTTCACGCCCGTCGGTGCCGTGGCCACGGTGCCTGATCCGGGGAACTGAAGGTCCCCTTCAGCGCTCCTCGGACCTGACCACTAAGTTGTTCCCACGTGAGCATGCTGGTCATGACCGGTACCGGTACAGGTGTCGGCAAGACGATCTCCACCGCCGCCATCGCCGCGTTGGCCGCTGGTCAGGGCCAGCGTGTCGCCGTGCTGAAACCGGCGCAGACCGGGGTCGCCCCGGACGAGCCGGGTGACCTCGACGACGTCCGCCGTCTCGCCGGCTCGATCACCACGCGTGAGCTGCGTCGATATCCGGATCCGCTGTCGCCCGAGGCGGCCGCGCGGATGTCCGGGCTGCCGACGCTCGGGCCGAGCGAGATCGCCGGCGCCGCGAGTGACCTCAACGGCGAACACGACCTGACCCTCATCGAGGGCGCGGGCGGCCTGCTGGTCCGCTTCGACGCCGACGGCGCCACGCTGGCCGACGTCGCATGGTCGCTCGGCGCGCTGGTGATCATCGTGGCCGAGGCCGGGCTGGGCACGCTCAACGCGACCGCCCTGACCGCCGAGGTCGCGACCAGACGCGGGCTCACCGTGGCCGGCGTGATCATCGGTTCGTGGCCGGACGACCCGGATCTGGCGGCGGTGTCGAACCTGCGGGACCTGCCGGTCGCGGCCGGTGCCCCGCTGCTGGGCGTGCTGCCCGCCGGGCTGGGCACGGCCGGGCGGGAGGAGTTCACCGAGCGGGCCAGGGCCGGGCTCTCGCCGTGGTTCGGCGGCGTGTTCGACCCCGAGTGCTTCGCGGGCAGCTCGTCCGCCCAGAAGTGACCGCCGGTAGTGATCTGCGTCGCTGTGTCCGAGGCCGTCGGTCGTGCACGATGATGTGCCTTTGCTTTGATGCCCCACCCCGAACAGGAGCCGCCTCGTGACCTCAGCCCCGGAGACCGTCGACATCCTCGCCGTGGCGCGTGACCAGGTCCTCGAGCGTGGAGTCGGGCTCAACGAGGAGCAGGTCCTCGATGTCCTGCGGCTCGGCGACGACCACCTGACCGACCTGCTGGCGCTGGCCCACGAGGTCCGGATGCGCTGGTGCGGCCCCGAGGTCGAGGTCGAGGGCATCATCAGCCTCAAGACCGGCGGCTGCCCCGAGGACTGCCACTTCTGCTCGCAGTCCGGCCGGTTCCCGACACCGGTGCGCTCGGCGTGGCTGGACATCCCCGGCCTGGTGAAGGCCGCCCGCCAGACCGCCGACACCGGCGCGACCGAGTTCTGCATCGTCGCCGCGGTCCGCGGCCCCGACAAGCGCCTGCTCACGCAGGTCCGCGAGGGGATCAAGGCCATCCGCGAGGACGGCAACGACATCCAGATCGCCTGCTCGCTCGGCATGCTCACCCAGGAGCAGGTCGACGAACTCGTCGAGATGGGCGTGCACCGCTACAACCACAACCTGGAGACCGCGCGGTCGCATTTCGCGAACGTCGTCACCACCCACACGTGGGAAGAGCGCTGGGACACCCTCCGCATGATCCGCGAGGCGGGCATGGAGGTCTGCTGCGGCGGCATCATCGGGATGGGGGAGAGCGTCGAGCAGCGCGCCGAGTTCGCCGCGCAGCTGGCCGAGCTGAACCCCGACGAGTGCACGATGAACTTCCTGATCCCGCAGCCGGGTACGCCGTACGAGGCCTTCGAGGTCGTCGAGGGCAAGGACGCGCTGCGCACCGTCGCCGCGTTCCGCCTCGCGATGCCGCGTCCGCTGATCCGGTTCTCCGGCGGCCGTGAGCTGACCTTCGGGGACCTCGGCACCAAGCAGGGCATGCTCGGCGGCATCAACGCGATCATCGTCGGCAACTACCTGACCAACCTGGGCCGCCCGGCCAGCGCGGACCTGCAGATGCTCGACGAGCTGAAGATGCCGGTGAAGGCGATCAGTGACGTCCTCTGACGCACCCGCGTTCTGCGTCCACTGTGGACAGCGGTCCGACGGCGGCGTGGAGCATCCCACCTGCCACAACCCCAGAACGGCACTCGAACCGCCGCGCTACTGCACCTTCTGCGCGCGGCGGATGGTCGTCCAGATCACCCCAGTGGGCTGGACGGCCCGGTGCAGCCGTCACGGCGAACTCGCCGGCTGATTTCTCACGCGATTAGTCCTCTAGGGCGTGTTTCAGATGTCAGAGCCATTCGTTGATCGCGGCGATGGTGACGGTGGCTTCGTAGCGGACGGCGAGTTTGTCGTATCTGGTGGCGACGGCTCGGCAGCGTTTGAGCCGGTTGATGCCGCATTCGACGGCGTGACGCTGCTTGTAGATGTCCTTGTCGAACGCGGGGCGGCGACCACCGCGGCGGCCTCGTTTCCTGCGGTGGCGAACCTGGTCCGTTTTCTCCGGGATGGTGCAACGGATGCCTCGTTTCCGCAGGTAGGAACGGTTGGCGCGGGAACCGTATGCCTTGTCCGCCAGTACTCGGTCCGGGCGGGTGCGAGCACGTCCCCGCCCCGGCCGGGGCACGCTGATCCGCTCCAGCACCGTCGTGAACTGCGGCGAGTCATTCCGCTGCCCGGCGGTGACCACGATCGAGAGGGGCTTCTGCCCCTGTTCACAGGACAGATGCAGCTTGGTGGTCAGCCCACCCCGTGATCGGCCGATTCCGTGATCGTCCGGCTCGAGGTCGACCCCGCCCGGCGGTTCACGCTGATCAGCCCCTTTTTTCGCGCACCAGCAGCGTGCTGGTGCGCGCGAGCCACCGTGGAATCAACACTCACATCCCACGTGATCAGCCCATCCGCGTCCGCCTGGGCCTGCAACCGGGCCAGAATCCGTTTCCAGGTCCCGTCCCGCTGCCACCGCCGGAACAACCCATACACCGTCTGCCAGGGCCCATACCGCGCCGGCAGATCCCGCCACTGCACCCCCGTACGCACCCGAAACCGGATCCCGTCGATCAACTGCCGCCGCGGATGCACCGGCGGACGACCCGGCTTCTTCCCGACAGGCAGCAACGGTTCCAGCCTCGCCCACTGCTCATTCGTCAGATCACCACGCCCCACACAAAGATCATCCCAAACCAAGATTCACTTCTGAAACAGGCCCTAGTCGCGGTACTTGCGCGTGCATCTACCGCAACTAGAGGACTAATCGCGGTCGATATGCGGGACTCGGTGCGGGGTTGCATGCGCTGGGAGCGTCATTGGTTACGCTCTGCACAAGCAGCTTGAGGGAGGAGTCCGGGTTGGGCGAGACGTCGGGGAAACCGGCACACCTGTCTTCCAGCGTGCCCGACCCCTGGTCGGTCCCGGTGCTGCCGAAGCCGCGCCGCCCGCATCCGAAGGTCGTGATCAAGGCCGACCTGCTGCCCGCGGTGAGCGTGTTGTCCACCGCCGGGCTGCTCGGCTTCCCGCTGGCGTGGCTGTGGTCGCGGCTCGCGCCGCCGCAGCGGGTCCGGGTGATCAACGCCAACGGTGATCTGCAGCCGCTGGAGCTGGAGAGCTGGCACCGCTTCGACGACCTCGCCATCTACGGTTTCCTCGCGCTCGGCGCCGGGCTGCTGATCGGCATCGTGACCTGGCTGATGCGGGAGCGCCGCGGCCCCGTCGTGCTGATCGCCGCGACCGGCGGCGCGGCCCTGGCCGGCTGGCTGGGCACCACGATGGGCGTCTCGTTCGCCAACGGCCGCTACGAGATCTCCGCCGCGCCTGCCCTCGGCGACGTCATCGCGAAGGCACCGCAGATCGAATCGCCGTGGATCATGCTGGCCGCGCCCTTGATGACCACGCTGGTCTACACGCTCCTGACCGCGTGGAACGGCCGGGAAGATCTGGGTCGCCGCCTCGGCTGACGATTTCCTCTAGGGTGGCTGGCAACTTCTCTAGGGGGCTTTGACTTGACCGACGACATCGAGGTTTCCCGGCACAACGCCGTCCGGTTCCCGGGTATCAGCCCGCGGGCCTACGAACATCCCGTCGACCGGGGTGCGCTGGCCACCCTGCGCGCGGTACCCGGCTTCGCGCAGGTCGTGAAGGCCGTTTCCGGCTTCTACGCCGAACGCGGCGAACGGCTGATGGCGCTGGCGTCGGGGATCCGCGTCGGCCCGAAGCAGTACCCGGAACTGGACAAACTGCGCAACGAATGCGCGGAGACACTCGACCTCGACCGCGTGCCGAACCTGTTCGTCGCCCGCAGCCCCGAGGTCAACGCGCAGACCATCGGCATGGACGAGCCGTTCATCGTGCTCAACACCGCGACCGTCGAGACGATGGACCTGGCGTCGCTGCGGTTCGTGATCGGGCACGAGATGGGCCACGTGCTGTCCGGGCACGCGGTGTACCGCACGATCCTGCTGCGGCTGATCAACCTGCAGATGTCGATGTCGTGGACGCCGGTCAGCGCGATCGGCATCCGGGTCGTCATCGCGGCGCTGCGCGAGTGGTACCGCAAGGCCGAACTGTCCTGCGACCGCGCCGGACTGCTGTGCTCGCAGGACCCGACGGCCGCGCTGCGCTCGCAGATCCTCGTCGCGGGCGGCATCGACCCGTCGAAGATCGACATCCCGGCGTTCCTTCAGCAGGCCGCGGAGTACGAGTCGGTCGACGACATCCGCGACAGCTACCTGAAGCTGCGCTACGTCGAGACGATGTCGCACCCGCTGGCCGTCGTGCGTGCCGCGCAACTGCAGAAGTGGGCCGCTTCGGAGGAGTACCGGGGAATCCTCGCCGGCGAATACCCGCGCCGCGACTCCGACGCGCCGTCCTCCACCTGGACTGACGACCTCAAGTCGGCCGCGAAGTCCTACAAGGATTCCTGGAACGGCTCGGCCGACCCGCTGACGAAGGTGTTCAGCGACGTCGGCGACGCGGTGTCCGGGGCGGCGGGCAAGGTGTGGAACAAGTTCGGCGGGAACGGGAACGACGGGAACGCGTCGGCGGACGCTCCGGACGAGGGCGCTCCCGGCTCCGGCAAGTAGGGCTCTTCGGATGCTATGAACGGGCCTTTCCTTGCAAATTTTGCAAGGAAAGGCCCGTTCATAGCACGCGGAAGCGGCTCAGTTCAGGTTCGAGGGGCGGGTGAACTCGCCCAGTTCTCCCGGCGGCATCGGTACCGCGCCGAGCTTGGTGAGGAACCCGGCCTCCCGCGTCAGCAGGCGGCAGGCGATCCGCAGCCGCCGCAGCGGGTTGGTCTCTTCGAGCAGATGCTGCCGGTCCTCCAGGGGGACCAGGCAGTCCGCGGTGAGCCGGTAGGCCAGGTCGTGGATGTCGGTGTCGTCGGGTGGCGCGACCCAGTCGTCGGCGTGCCAGGCGGATTCGCAGTAGCGCCGGTGCGCGGCCTTGGTCACGTCGGCGAGCCTGGTCACGGTGTCGCCCTGCAGCGCGCCGACGCGGTCGTCGGGCACCCACTCGACCGAGCCGATCAGGTAAGGCGCGGAAACGCGGTCGAGTTCGAGCAGCCGGAACCGGCGCCGCGCGGTGGTGACGACGTCGAACCGGCCGTCCGGCAGTCGTTTCGCCTCGCGCAGCACCGTGGTGCAGCCGACTTCGTGCACGTGCTCGAGGCCGCTCACCTCCCGCATCGCCGGGGAGCGCAACGCGATGACCCCGAATTCGCGGTCCGGGACGACGTCGCCGACGAGGTCGGACATCAGCTGCCGGTACCGCGGTTCGAAGATGTGCAGCGGAAGGTGCGTTCCGGGCAGAAGCACGGTCTGTAGCGGGAACAGCGGCAAGATCGCCTTCCCGGTGGACTCATCGCTCGGCTCGGTCACCCGTTCAAGGTACGGGGACCGCGAGGACTTCGCAGGACGGTCACTTTCCGGCAGGAGGGCGGAACACCGCGAACGGGTCGGTGATCTGCATCCCCTTGCCCGCGAAGGAGAACAGTGCCGCCGGACGTCCGCCGCTGCGGCCGGGCGGGGCGGTGCGCCCGGTGGGAACGAGCAGCCCGCGCCGCGACAGGACGCGTTGCAGGTTCGTCGCGGACACCCGGTACCCCAGCGCCGCCGAATACAGCCCCCGCAACGCCGAAACGGTGAACTCCTCCGGTGCCAGCGCGAAGCCGAGATTGCTGTAACAGAGCTTCGAACGGAGCCTGTCCCGCGCGCGCAGCACGATGGACTCGTGGTCGAAAGCCGTGCGCGGCAGCTCGGAAATGTCGTGCCATTCGGTGTCTTCCGGGATTTCGGGGTCCACATCGGACGGTACGAGACCGAGGAACGCCGTCGCCACGACCCGCGGGCCCGGCACCCGGTCCGGTGCGCTGAACACCGCCAGTTGCTCGACATGCTTCAACTGGCGTACGTCGACCTTCTCGGCGAGCTGCCGCCGGATGGATGCCTCGACGTCTTCCTCCGGCCTCAGCCTCCCGCCGGGAAGGGACCAGCGGCCCAGATGGGGATCGAGCGCGCGCCGCCACAGGAGGACCCGGAGTGTGTCCGAGCGCACTTGCAGGACCGCTCCCAAAACCTCGTGGGCGAGGGGGGTCTGGGTGTTAAGATGACTTCGCACGGTTTTCGATTATAAGGCGAAAACCGGTGAGGGTCCAGGAGGGCCAGAACGATGACGAGCACCCTGCAAAACGACCTGACCCCGTACGGCGGCGTCGTCGCCGATGCCGCTTGGGCGGAGGAGGTGCGGAGCCTCGCTCGCAAGCGCGACGCGGTGCTGCTCGCGCACAACTACCAGGTCCCCGAGATCCAGGACATCGCCGATTTCACCGGCGATTCCCTCGCGCTCAGCCGGATCGCGGCGAGTAGCGAGGCATCCACCATCGTCTTCTGCGGCGTGCACTTCATGGCCGAGACGGCGAAGATCCTGGCGCCGCAGAAGACGGTCCTGATCCCGGACGCGCGGGCAGGCTGCTCGCTCGCGGACTCGATCACCGGCGCCCAGCTGCGCGAGTGGAAGGCCGAGCACCCCGGCGCGGTCGTCGTCTCGTACGTGAACACCACGGCCGAGGTCAAGGCGGAGACCGACATCTGCTGCACGTCGTCCAACGCCGTCGACGTGGTCGCCTCTATCCCTGCTGACCAGGATGTTCTCTTCCTGCCGGACCAGTTCCTCGGCGCCCACGTCAAGCGGGTGACCGGCCGGGAGAACATGCACATCTGGGCGGGCGAGTGCCACGTGCACGCCGGGATCAACGGCGCCGAACTGGCCGAGCGGGCCGCGGAGAACCCGGACGCCGACCTGTTCATCCACCCCGAATGCGGCTGCGCGACGTCGGCGCTCTACCTGGCCGGCGCGGGCGCCGTTGCCCCGGAGCGGGTCAAGATCCTCTCGACCGGGGACATGGTCCACGCCGCCCGCGACACCAAGGCGAAGTCGGTGCTCGTGGCCACCGAGATCGGGATGATCCACCAGTTGCGCAAGGCCGCCCCGGAGATCGACTTCCGCGCGGTGAACGACAGGGCCTCCTGCCGGTACATGAAGATGATCACGCCGGCCGCCCTGCTGCGGTCGCTGCGTGAGGGCGCCGACGAGGTCCACGTCGACGTCGAAACAGCCTCCCGTGCCCGCGCCTCGGTGCAGCGGATGATCGAGATCGGGCAGCCTGGCGGCGGAGAATGACCGACCCGGTTACCGCTCTTCAGGCGAAAACCGGCCCGGCGTGGGAGGCCGCCGCCGATCTTGTGGTGATCGGCAGCGGAGTGGCCGGGCTCACCGCCGCGCTGCGCGCGCGTGAACTCGGGCTGCACGTCCTGGTGGTCACCAAGGCGGCGGTTTCCGACGGGAACACGCGCTGGGCTCAAGGCGGCGTCGCCGTCGTGCTGGAGGGGGAGCACGAGCATGGCGACTCGGTCGGGAAGCACGCCACGGACACGCTCACGGCCGGGGCCGGGCTCTGCGACGAGGACGTCGTCCGGTCGATCATCGCCGGCGGCCCGGCCGCAGTAGCCAGGCTGCGGGCCGAAGGTGCCCGGTTCGACCCGGCGGTGGAAGGCGGGGACGAACTGGCACGCACCCGGGAAGGCGGGCACAGCGCGTTCCGCGTCATCCACGCCGGTGGCGACGCGACCGGGGCGGAGGTCGAGCGGACGCTGGTCGCGAAGGCCGGTGACCGGCGGATCCCGGTGCTGGAACACCACATCGCCGTCGACGCCGTCCTCACCCCCGCCGGCGAGGTGGCCGGGCTGACCGTGCTGGACCACAACGGCGTTCCCGGTGTCGTCCGGGCTCCGGCCGTGCTGCTGGCCAGCGGCGGGCTGGGGCAGCTGTATCAGGCGACGTCGAATCCGGAGATCGCCACGGGGGACGGGCTGGCGCTCGCGTTGCGCGCGGGGGCGCAGCTCGCGGACGTCGAGTTCGTCCAGTTCCACCCGACGGTCCTGTTCACCCCGGGCGCGCGGGGCCGCTGCCCGCTGGTCACCGAGGCGGTGCGGGGCGAGGGCGCGACACTGCACGACGCGACGGGCGCTTCGGTCATGCGCGGGGTGCACCCGCTCGGTGACCTCGCGCCCCGCGATGTCGTGTCCGCGGCGATCACCCGCCGGATGACGCAGGCTCCCGGCGGTATCGACGACCACGTTTTCCTTGACGCCACAGGGATCGCAGGTTTCGCGAAACGGTTCCCGACCGTTCACGCGGCCTGTGCGGCGATCGGCCTGGATCCGGCGGGCGACCCGATCCCGGTCACGCCAGCGGCACATTTCGCCTGCGGCGGGGTGGTGACCACTGTGGACGGACACACCGGGGTGCGTGGGCTCTACGCCGCCGGCGAGGTCGCCCGTACCGGTCTGCACGGCGCGAATCGGCTGGCGTCCAACAGTTTGCTCGAAGGCCTGGTCGTCGGACAGCGGGTGGCCGAGGCGGTCGCCGCCGATCTGGCCGCCGGTTCGCTGGCAGATCCGCGTCGCGGGGTGCTCGCGCCCCCGGCGACGGTCGCCGTGGCCGAACGTGACGCGTTGCAGCGGGCGATGAGCCGGTACGCCGCGATCGGCCGGGACGCCGAAGGACTTTCCGTGGTCGGCTCGGTGCTGGACCTCTCGACCATCCGGAGTCCTTTGTGGACTCCTCGGATCGTCGAAGACGCGGCGCTCACGCTGGTCGCGGAGGCGCTCGTGGCCGCGGCCGCTC
This sequence comes from Amycolatopsis sp. lyj-112, assembly GCF_046549055.1. Classification (NCBI taxonomy): domain Bacteria; kingdom Bacillati; phylum Actinomycetota; class Actinomycetes; order Pseudonocardiales; family Pseudonocardiaceae; genus Amycolatopsis; species Amycolatopsis sp. lyj-112. The sequence goes on from NZ_JAJPWS010000016.1 coordinate 69,609, forward strand.
GCCGGACGGAGTCGCGCGGCTGCCACGTGCGGACCGATTTCCCCGGACGCGACGACGTCGTCTGGCAGCGCAGCCAGCTCATCGGGCTGAGCCCGTCCGGCCAGCCGGTACTGGCCGATCCGATCGCTTTGGAGGGTGTGGCATGACCGAATTCTCCCCATGGGTCGCCAAGGTGCTGGCCGATCACGGCCTCGACGTCCCCGATGTCCAGCGGGTGGTCACGACCGCGTTGGCCGAGGACCTGCGATACGGGCCCGATGTGACGACGGCGGCCACCGTGCCCGAGTCCGCGAACGCGCTGGCCGAACTCACGCCCCGGGTGGCCGGGGTGGTCGCCGGGATCCCGGTCGCGCTGGCGGTGTTCGATCTGGTCATCGGCTCGGAACTGGAGGTGATGGCCGGCCGCGACGACGGTGAACGGCTGGTCGCCGGTGAGCCCGCGCTGGTCGTCCGGGGCCCGGTGCGCGGGCTGCTCACCGCCGAACGGACCGCGCTGAACCTGCTGTGTCACCTGTCCGGTATCGCCACCGCGACCGCCATCTGGGTGTCCACTGTGGACGGTACCGGCTGCCGTGTCCGGGATTCCCGCAAGACCCTGCCCGGACTGCGGTTGCTGGAGAAGTACTCCGTCCGCGCCGGTGGCGGGGCGAACCACCGGATGGGGCTCGGCGACGCCGTGCTGATCAAGGACAACCACGTGGTCGCCGCCGGTTCGGTGACGGCCGCGCTCGCCGCGGCCCGGGAGCACGCGCCCGAACTCCACTGCGAGGTCGAGGTCGACGACCTGGCCCAGCTGGAGGAGGCGCTCGCGGCGGGTGCCGACGAGGTGCTGCTCGACAACTTCACGCCGGACGAGTGCGCGAAAGCGGTCGACAGGCGTGACGAGGTGTCGCCGAAGACCCGGCTGGAGTCCTCCGGCGGGCTGCGGCTGGACGTCGCGCGGGCCTACGCGGAGTCCGGTGTGGACTTCCTCGCGGTCGGCGCGCTCACCCATTCCTCGCCCGCGCTCGACCTCGGGATGGACCTTCGCTGAAGCCGTCATCCGTACTAGAATTCCCTTGTGTGACAAGGAAATTCTGGAGGAATGGTGGGCATTGCCGGTAAAAGTGCCGTCGCGGGATGTGCTGCGTTCATGGGCACGCTCGGCGCCCCCGTCCCGGCGACGGCGGTCGCCGAGCAGTGCGCGAATCCGACGGGGACCTACACCGCGGCCGTCTCGTGGGGACAGCGGCTGATCGATCCCGCGCGGATCTGGCCGCTGTCACGAGGCACCGGCCAGCTGGTCGCGGTGATCGGCACCGGGGTGGACGGCGGCAACGGCCAGTTCGCCCCCGGTCAGCTGGTCGGCGGCCAGGGCACCGAGGCCCAGGACTGCGATGGCCGGGGCACGATCGCCGCCGGGATCGTCGGCGCGCAACCGGATCCGTCGACGACGTTCACCGGGATCGCGCCCGGCGCGAGGATCCTGCCGATCCGCTACACGCAGGCCAACGGCGGCGGCGACCCCGGGCAGCTCGCGTCCGCCATCGACGCGGCCTCGGACCGCGACGCCGGCATCATCCTGATCGCCGTCCCGGCCGCGACCGACGATCCCGCGTTGACCGGCGCAGTCTCCCGTGCCAGGGAAAAAGGTGCGCTGATCGTCTCGCCCGCTTCGGGGACGCAACAGGGCGCGTCGTCTTTCCCGACCGCGACACCCGGCGTGCTCGCGGTGGGTTCGGCGAACCAGGCCGGTGAGGCCGTGCAGGCGGAATCCGGTTCGTACGTAGGGCTTTCCGCTCCCGGCGCCGAGCTGGTCAGCACGTCCGCGGGAGCGGGCGGGACGGTGGCGCACCGGTGGCCGGTGAGCGATCCCGGCCTCGCCGCCGCGTACGTCGCCGGAGTCGCCGCGCTCGTGCGCGCGTACCACCCGGAGCTGTCGCCGGAGCAGGTCGTCGCCCGGCTGACGCTGACCGCGCACCGTGGCCCGAGCGGCGGGCACGATCCGCGCCGGGGCTGGGGTTCGGTCGACGCCTATGCCGCTGTCTCGGCATCCATCCCGGCGGGCACGCCTGGTCCGGGAGGGCCGCCCCAGGTCGGGCCGGACACCGTCGTCGTCCCCGCGGCCGCGCCGGTCCGCCCGGGTACGGACAAGGTCTCCGGGGTGGTCGCCATCGTCGGGGTCGCCCTCGCCGCCGCGGCCGGAGTGGTGGTGGCCGCGGCCCGCCGGGGCAAGCGCCGCGGTTGGAAGCCTTCGCGATTCCGCGCCTCGTGAGCGGCAGCGGCGTACTGGGGGACACCCCTGCCGCTCACGAGGACTTTGCGACCCCCGGGTTCAGGGGACGGAGAGGCAGGCCGTCGAGCCCACGATGGCCACGCCGTCGCCGGCGCGCGAAACGTGCACGTTGAAGTCGGAGCCGTCGCGGCTGAACTGCGCGATCAGCTCCCGCGGGTTGCTGCGGTCGCGCGTCCGCCAGCCCTGTTCTTCCAGGGAGGGCAGGACGATCTCGACCAGCTTGCGGACCGCGTCGGTCGCGTTGTCCACGCGAAGGCCGTACTGCCAGCAGACCAGCCTGCCCGGCTGAGTCGGGTCGCAGTCGAGTTCGCCTTCCACGGTGCGTTCCGTGGCGGAGCCGAACGTCGCCGCGACGCCGTCGATGACGGCCGTCAGATCCTCGGCCAGCGGGTCGAGTTCGGGGTGCCTGGTGATCATGACCGACTCCTCACCTTGTCACTCACAGTCCTCGTCCCGAACCCTCTACGACCATCTCCCGCAGCGACCCACCCGTGAAGCCTTCCTGGGTGACCGCGCCGCCGGTGATGACACCGTAGATGTTGTTCCACGAATCGGAACCCGGTTTGAGAACGCCACTGTGGGAATCGAGGCCCCACTGCAGATCGCCGTTCGCGTCCCGGCCGGTTTCCAGTTCGACGACGCCGGGGAAGCGGTCGGGGTCCGCTCCGTGCCCGGCGCCGAGCCATTCGACCAGGCCCGCGTTGCCCTGCGCGACCACGATCGGATCGAAGGGGGCCGTCATCGAGTACCGCTGCACGCCGGCTTGGCTGAGCGGGAGGTCGTCCGGGCCCCAGATGCCGTGACCCATCCCGGCGGATTCGACGTGCAGCACCTGATCGGCGCGGAGCCCGAGCTGTTCGGCGAGCCCCACGGTCGCGCCGCCGTAGCTGTGCCCGACGGCTGTGACCATGACGCCGGGACCGGCGTGGCCGTCGATCTGGCCGCGCAGTTCGTCGCCGAACGCCTTGAGATCGGGGGCCATCGTCTGCGCGTAATGCGCGGCCGGTCCTTCGGTGACGACGTTCTGCGGGAACACGCCGTCGGCCCAGACCACCATCGCGGTCCGCCCGGTGGCGTCCGCGGCGACCAGGCTCTTGCCGAGGTCGGCGTAGCTCTGGAAGTTGTCGAACGAGGTGTTCACCCCGGGAACGAACAGGCCGACGTTGCGGGTGCCCGGTTCGATCCGGCCGACCAGTTCGGCGATCCGGCCGTTGCCCGACGGGTCGAACCGCAGGATCTGCCGGTCGTTGGCGAGGATGTCCTCGTACAGCGCGATCCGGCGCTGGGAGGCGGCGATGTCGTCGGCGTTCCCGCCGCCCGTTTGGAGTGCCAGCAGACGGTCGCGTTCGGAGGTCAGCGCGTCGCCGACCTTGGTGCGGTTCTCGGCGATCGCCGCCGCCCACCGCCCGGTGTCCCCGGCGCCGCCGATGCCCGCCGGGTTCCCGGCCTTGGGCAACGGTTCTTCCGGCATCAGCGACCGGTACGAGGCCGCGACCTGGACGTCGGCGCGCCGGTACCCGCCCGCGGCCGCGGTCAGTCCTTTGTGGATCACCGTCGCCTTGGTGACGTGGCCGTCGAGTTTGCCGGAGAGATCCTTGACCGTCTTGGTGAACGTCGCCGAAGCCGCGTTCGAAGCGGACACCTGGCCGAACGCGGCGGCGGGAACGGTCTCCCCGGCCAGCGCGGCCTGTGCCGTCTTGAGCGTGCCGGTGCGCTGTTCGAGGTCGGCCGCCGCCGTGTCGAGCCTGGCGGGTGCGACCCGGTAACCGCCCGCGCTGGATGCCATCACCGAGCCGCCTCCTGCCTCTGCCGTGTCCGGGAAATCAGTACTGTTCGGGTTCTTCGCCGAGCACGGCCGGAGCGACCGGGGACGACTGACCCCAGACGTTCTCGGTCTCCACGAGCCACGGCGGGATCCGCCGGCCGGAGCCGAGGTCGCCGCCACCGCCCATGCCCATCGGCATCATGGGCATCATCGGCATCCCGCCCTTCGCCGCCGCCGCGCCCGCGGCACCGGCGGCTCCGCCTGCCAGCCCGCTCATCGCGTTGCCCGACGAACCGTCGCCCGCCAGGCCGGAGAACGCGGCCGGTGCGTCGCCGGGGCCGGAGAGCCCGCCGCCGCCGATCGCGCCGCCGTCCAGCGACGGCGCGCCGCCACCGCCGATCGGGATGCCGCCGCCGGCCCCGCCCGCGGTCGCACCCGCTCCGGCGCCGCCGCCGACGATCTCGCCGTCTTTGCCCTTGCCGTCACCTGCGTTCTTGCCGTTGGCCCACCCGGGCACGCGCGGCATGATCGAGCCGAACCGGCCGAACGCGGCGGCCGAGGCCGCGGCGAGGCCGGCGGTGAACATGTCGCCGAACAACGGGTTCGATTTGGGGGGCTGGGGCTGCCCGGTGGGCGGCGTGACGCCGTCCGAGGGCAGCGGGTGGGTGTTGTCGCCCGGCGCCACGCCCACGCCGTCCGTGCCGCCGACGCCGTTGCCGACGGGCGGCACGGCGCCGGGGGCCGCCCCGCCACCGGTGACCGGCGGCGGGGTGACGGCGTTCGGTGAGGCCGGAATGGACTCCTCGGCCGTGCTGTACTCACCCGCGAGCTGGGTCATCACCACGATCGCCTTGCCGTGCGCCGCGTTGGCCGCACCCGCGGCCTGCTGCTGTGCCTCGACGTTCGCGATCGCCTGCTGCCGCTGCTGCGCGGCCGTGATGACGGTGGCCTGGGAGGAATCCGGCGGCAGGAGCGGCGGGTTGACCGCGAGCGCGAGGTCGGCCGGGGAGACGTCCGGCACCGCGACCGGCGGCGGCATCTCCTTCTTGGCCTTCACCAGCGCGTCGGCCGCGTCTTCGAGAAGGTGGTTCATCGCGTGCGCGGTCTGGGCGACCTTGCGGATTCCGCCGACGAGGTCGGAGATCATCGTGTGGTACTTGTCGGCGGCGCCGCCGGTCCAGCTGTCGGAGAAGTCCGAAAGCTCACCGGTCAGGTTCTCGGCCTGTTCGAACAGGCCGGCGCCGGTGGACTGCCACTTGTGGGCCGCGTGGCGCGCCGTGTTGGGGTCGCCCGCCTGCAGCATCGCGTAGAGCTGCTGGTGGGAGTACGCGGCGAAGTTCGTGTGCGCGGTGTCGGTCATCCCTTGGTCCCCCCGCCGTTAGTGCCGCCGCTGCCGCCGTTGCCCCCGAGCACGCCGCCCAGCACGTTGAGCAGCGGATCGAGCAGCCCGGTCTGCTGGCTGGAGTGGTTCATGTCGCCTGCCACGGAGTCGTCCGCCGCCGCGTAACCGTCGGCGACGGTCGTGGTGACGTCCTGCGCGAAGGTGATCGCGCCCTTGACCTGGTCCAGCAGGCCCTGCATCTCGGCGACCGCGGCCTGGTGCGCCTTGTTGAGGGAACCCGCTTCCCCGAATTCACCGAACAGCAGCGGCTGTTCGCTCAGGGTCAGCAGGAAGTCGTTCGGCTTGGACATCGCGTGGATCTGGGTCTCCAGTTCCCGCACGAAGTCCTTCAGGGATTCCAGATGGACGTAGTACGACTGGTCTTGCATTGATCCCGGCTCTCTCGTGATCGGCCATGCCACCCGTGACTGCTGCGCGCAAAGCCGGCCGGCCGGTGCCGAGGGGGGTATGAAGCACCGGCCGGCCGACGGATACGGGGGTCAGCCCGCGAACAGACCCTGGTTCCGGTTCTCCAGGCTGTGCTGGAGGTCGTGGGCGTCGCCGACCTTGCCGCCGAACTGCGCGATGATCGCGACGATGTCCGCGGTCGCCTGGCGCAGACGTGATTCCGACGCACGGGCAGCCTCACCGGCGGAGCTGCCGGAGGCGTACCAGGTCTGGGTGATCGGCTGCAGGTTGGTGTGCAGCTGTTCGAGCTGGGAGGTGAGCGCCTTGGCCTTGGCGGCCAGCGAAGCCGAGCTGTGCTGCAGCGCGGCGAAGTTGATTTCGACGACGTCAGCCATGATTGGTCCTCTCGCGGATCAGGGGTTGAGCCGGTGGATCACGGTCTGGTCGACGACTCCGCTGACCCCGGTCATGCTTTCCCGGACCTGCTCGTCACCCGAGCTGTAGTTCCGGTTGCTTTCGTGGACGAGGCGCGACATCGTGTTGAGCTCGTTGACGGCGACCGTCATCTTCTCCTGCAGACGGCGCTGCAGGTCCCAGAACGCGACCGCCTGGTCACCCTTGTAGTTGTGCAGGGTCTGGGTCAGCTCGCTCTCCAAGCTGGCCATCGTCGTCTTGGCGTTCGACGCGGTTTCCTCGAACCCTTGGACGGCGCGCACCATCGCGGCCGCGTCTGCCTGATATCCCGTGCCTGTCATCGATGGGTCACCTCCTCTCATCTCGCTGGAAATCCCGGTGAGCACCAGGGCGCCCCTGTCTGCTCTTGTGAAGGACACGCTAGAAAAGGAGGGGGTGTGGTCAAACGGCACAACTGCCGGTTGCACTGACGGCACTATTACCCACAGGTCGATGGTGGGGTCTGCCCCACCATCGATCCGGGGGAGTACGCCAGTGCCCTCCAGGGGTGACCCCGGCACGCTCGATCCCATGGTGGACAAGGGTTCCGGGACGGTACTGCACCGCCCGTTGATGATCTTGGCGGCGGCGATGGCGGTGCTGGGCGCGATCGCGCTCGGCGGCCTCCTTTTCGATGATCGCAGCCTCGTCAACGCGCCGATCTGGCTCAAACCCCTCAAGTTCACGATTTCCGTGGGCCTCTACGCGGTCACGCTGGCTTGGCTGATCGGGCAGCTGACCCGCGGCCGCCGGCTCGGCTGGTGGCTCGGCACGGTGTTCGCGGTCGGCCTCGGCCTGGACATGGCGCTGCTGTTCTGGCAGCTCATCGGCCGCGGCCGGACCCTCCACTTCAACCGGGAGACCCCCGCCGACCAGTGGATCAACAACATGGTCGCGAACGGCGCCTTCACCGGCTGGGGAGCGACCGCCGCGATCGCGATTCTGCTGCTGTTCCAACGACTTCCCGACCGGGCGATGAACTCCGCGTTACGCGCGGGTGCCGCGCTGTCGGTGGTGGGGATCGGCGTCGCGATGCTGATGTTCGGCCCGAACGAGCAGCAGATGGCCCAGTACCAATCGGGCGTGAAGCCGTCGATCGTCGGCGCCCACGCGGTCGGAGTGCCCGACGGTGGCCCGGGGCTGCCGGTGCTCGGCTGGAGCACCGTGGGCGGGGACCTGCGGATCCCGCATTTCGTCGGGATCCACGCGATCCAGGTGCTTCCGCTGGTCGCCTTCGGACTCCTGATGCTCGCCCGGCGTCATTCGGTGCTCGAATCGGAGTTCGTCCGGCGGAATCTGGTCCGGACCGTCTCGGTGGGCTTCGCCGGGCTGCTGGCGCTGCTCACTTGGCAGGCGCAGCGAGGGCAGTCCATCGTGCACCCGGACTTCTGGACGCTGCTCACGGGCGCCGGGATCATCGCCGTCGTGGCCGCAGGTTCGGTGCTTTCGCTGCGGGTTCCGCGGCCGATGCACCAGCTGACGTGATCTTCACCGTACCTCCCCGAAATCCACTCGGGACTTCCTTCGGGATCGGATAGTTTCCGGTGCGATGAAGGGGGTAGATGTGAATCAGGCAGGTAACGGGCGGCTCTCCGGCAGACGCGCGGGAAGCTCGCCGCGACTCCGACGTCCACTTTGGACGGTTGTACCGATTTCTCCTATACCGGCGGACCGGCACCCGACCCGGCCCGGATGAAGGCCAAGGCCAAGGACCTGAACAAGCAGGCGGACGAGCTTTCGGCCCATCCCGACAAGGAACCGGGCCCCAACGCGTCCGCGCAGGAGTACGCCGACTCGGCCGAGAAGAGCGCCAAGGACACGAAGGTGTTCGCGGACGCGGCACAGGCTTCGGCGGACCTGGCGACCAAACGGGAGGTCCGGGACAAGGCTTTCATGGCCGCCGGTGGTGCCTCCTTCGGCAAGGGCGGGCTGCGTGAGCTCGCGGCTCCGGCGGACGCCAAGACGGCCGAAGGTGTCGGCGCCGGTTCGTCGCTGAACGACCTCAAGACGTTCTACGACGCCAAGGGAATGAAGGTCGGCGACAACGGCCGGTTCCAGGTGCCCGTCGAGGGTAAGCCGGGCTGGGTCTACGAGTTCACGACCGCCGACGGCGGCAAGGTCGGCTCGGTGTCGATGATCGACCCGAAGTCGAAATGCGCTTGATCTGAGGCACGAGGAAAGGGCCGTTCGGTTCTGAACGGCCCCTTCCTTTTCGGTCAGACTCCCGCGGTGGTGCGGATCCAGCTGCGGCTGGCCGCGACACTCGAGTAGTTCTGCGTGCCCTGCGGGTTCGTTCCGGAGTTGCTGCCCGTCGAGCAGACCCCGACCTGGACGCCGCCGGACAGCTGCGGGCCGCCCGAGTCTCCGTGCCACGCCGAACCGTTGACGCCGACGCTCGCGATGGCCTGGCCGCCGTACGCGTCGCTGCTGGTCCCGGTGATCTTGACGTTGGCCGTCTTCAACGTGCTCGACGGCGGGTTGTTGCCCTGGGTGCGGCCCCAGCCGTAGATCTGGTTGGTCGAGCCGTTGGCCGGGTTCGCGGTGCCGAGCTTCATGTACGTCGTGCTGACCGCGGTCGTGAGGTGCAGCAGCGCGATGTCGCCGCTGGGGGCGGCTTTCTGCTGGTCGACGTCGGCCTCGGTGCCCTGGTTGAGGGTGACGTTTCCGACCTTCACGTGCATGCCGGGCGCGTTCAGGCAGTGCTTCGCGGTGAGGACCCACTGCGGGGCGATGATCGTGCCGGAGCAGTTGAAACCGCCGAACGCGGTGGCGTCGTCCCAGTAGATCTGGGCGCCCCACGGCGCGGAGCTCACGGTGCCGCCACCGATGATGTCCTGGCCCGCGTTCGCGGCGGGGGTGGACGCGATGGTCAGCGCGGCGGCGGTAACGCCCACCGCTGCGACAATCTTGGACATACGCATTGAATACGCCCTTCGGCCTGCGTCGGGGAGATCGTTTCGACTTGAAACGGTTTCACCAAGTTAGGGCGCGGTAAGGACTTTTGTAACCTACCGAAGTCGGTAAGCGTTCCGAGGAAAGTATTGGGCCGTCCGGGTCGGGGTTCCTCCGGGACAGTCGGGTGTGGACGTCCGTTGTATCCGGTTCGTGCGCTCTACTGTGGTCAGATGACGACGCGGGTGATCGTGCTCAACGGTGGGTCCAGTTCGGGTAAATCCGGGATCGCCCGATGCCTGCAGGCGGTATTGCCGGAGCCGTGGCTCACCCTCGGCGTGGACACACTGATCGACGCGATACCGGCCGGCGTGGCCGAAGGGATCGAGTTCGCGCCGGACGGCGGGGTGAGTGTCGGCTCCGGCTTCCAGCGGCTCGAGGACGCCTGGATGACCGGTGTCGCGGCCATGGTGCGGGCGGGCGCGCGGGTCGTCATCGACGACGCCTTTCTGGGTGGTGCGGCGTCACAACAGCGGTGGCGGGACGCGCTGAACGGGCTCGAGGTGCTGTGGGTCGGTGTCCGCTGCGACGGTGCTGTCGCCGCCGGGCGCGAGATGGCGCGCGGGGATCGGGTCGCGGGGATGGCCGAGGCGCAGGCGGACGTCGTGCATCGGGGTGTGGCCTACGACCTTGAGGTGGATACGACTGAGCGGGAGGCTTTGGTCTGTGCGCGGGAGATCGCTGCGCGGGTCGAGTGACGTCGGGGGTTCGGGCCTGGGCGTGTTTCTGCCGTCCCGCAACCACAAACGGCTGCGGGACCACGGTTTGGCGGCACCCGGATCAGAAGGGCGGTGGCTCTTCGTCGGGTTCGGGTCGTGGGTCGTGAAGCGGCTCGGGTGTTGTTGTGTAGGTGTGGCCGCTGGGAGTCGTGATCGTCATGCCGCCGTTCCCGGTCGGCTCTGCGGACCAGCCGGGTTCGTTGCGGAGCAGGTTGTGGATTTTGCAGTAGCCGTGGCAGTTGTGGTGGTTGGTCTTTCCGTCCTGCGCCCAGGTGACGATGTGATCGATCTCGGAGAACTCCGCCGGACGATGACATCCAGGCTGGGTGCATTCCCGATCCCGCGCCTTGATCAACCGAGCGAGCGATGCTGGTGATCGGTATTTGTCGGCACCGGCTTCGAGGAGTTGCCCGGTGGTGGGGTCGGTGATCAGCCGCGACCAGGTCGACTCGGGATCGGAGGCGATCTCGCGGACGAGCCAGTCGGGGATGTGCCCGTATCCGGCGAGGAACGCCGGGTCGTTGCGGGCGCTGATGAGGGTCAGGAAGTCGACGTAGACGTGGATGTGGGCCTTCGGTTTGCCGTGGCGGTCTTCGGCGAGGAGACGTTCGGCGAACAGATCGGCACGGTGCTGATCCAACGTTTTGGACTTGTCGTTGTCCCGCCGAGTATGTGCCCCGCGATCCAGCGAGGCATAAACGGAACTGGCGACTTCGGAGGGGAGATACCCGGAGAGGGTGGACATGGTCTCGCCCTCATGCTGCAGGGACACATGCCGCAATGCGCGTTTCTTCTTGGCTCGGTCGCGATAGCCGTCGGGGTCGTACTTCTTGACCGCCCAATCGACCGAACTGCGAATCGCCCCCGGATCCCGATCGGCCAGACGAGACGACATGTGCTCATCAACCAGCCCCGCGACCTCGTCGGACACCTCCCTGGTCAACTGGGTGACCTTGGATGCCTTGAACAGGTCGATGACGCCACAGTCCAACGCCGCCAACGTCTTCGGCAACCGCGACACCAGAGCACAGGAGATTTCGAGCAGCAGGAACGCTTGATTACGAGAGACCGAGAAGCGCAAAGCGACTTCCTCGGTCACCGATCTTCGCGACCCGCCGATTCCAGCGAACTCCGCTAACGCACGCACCTGGCGACCCTGCGCCTGCCGAAGCACCAACTCCTCGGCGAACGAGGCTTCAAGGAAACGCGCGGCCTGAGTTTGGTAAACGAGCTTGAGGTTCATGACAATGATTATAATCGAACTAGTGTTCGATTGCCAGTTTATTGCGAGGATGGTTTCAACTGGTGAGTGCACCACCTCTAGATGAGTGATTCCGTGAAGGTCGTGTGAAGGGGCCTGTTGTGCGGGCATGAGAAGAGGGTGTCCAAGATCAAACTGTGACGAATGAGTTGGACACCCTCTTGACCGCACTGTACGTGTTGGTCGATGACCATGTCGTGTCACCCCGGGTGGGCCGGGGTCGGCGGCCGGAGCTTACTGACAGTGAGCTGATCACGATGGCTGTGGCGCAGGTGCTGCAGCGCTACGGCAGTGAGCGACGCTGGATCCGGCATATCCACGCCGATCCCGGGTGGCGCGTGATGTTTCCCGCGATGCTGGGCCAGTCCGGCTATCACAAGCGGCTGAAAGCTGCTCAACCGTTGCTGCGCAAGGCAATCCTCACGGTGGCCGCGTGCTGTCCCTCATGGTTCGACGACCTCTGGATCACCGACGCCACCCCGGTACCGTGCGGGATGTCGCGGGAAACGGTGAAACGCTCGGATCTGGCCGGACACGCCGGTTACGGATACTGTGCGTCGCATTCCCGGTTGTACTGGGGGCTGAAGCTGTACCTTGTCTGCGCCGGCGACGGGATGCCGATCATGTGGTGCCTCGCCACGCCGAAACTCGGAGAACGCGAGGTACTGGAAGCTTTGCTCAAAGACAACCAGCATCTCATCCGGAACGGCCAAACTCTGTTGGCCGACAAAGGTTTCGCCGGGAAAGCCTTCAAGAAGCTGACCGAAACGATGGGACTTCATCTGCTGCGCCCGGACCGCAAAGACGAGACCTACCGCAACGGCAACCTCGGCGGCGTCCGCCAGAGAATCGAGTCGGTCAACCAGACGTTGAAAGGCCAACTCGACCTCGAAACCCACGGCGGACGCACCCCGCACGGCGTCTTCACCCGAGTCGCCCAGCGCCTGCTGGCCATGGCCACCGCCATCTGGCACAACTGGACCACCGACCAGACCAGCAAACGATCACTCACCGCCTACGACCACTAACACCAACTTCACGGAATCACTCATCTAGTCTAGCAACACTTTGCTGAACGCTTCGATCGGCTTAAGTCATCCCAGCGTCTGCCGCGGACTGTCGTTGAGCTCGTAGGCGATGGCATCGAGCTCGTCCTGCGAATATCCGGATAGGTCGGTTCCCTTGGGGAGTATTGGCGCAGCAATCCATTGGTGTTCTCATTGCTGCCGCGTTGCCACACCACGCGACACGAGACACCCCTTCGCTACCCAAGCGGTCATTATCTCAGCCGGTGCACTGACCATCTGAGCCCAAGGATGGTTCGCCCGCGAGCTCAGTTCTCTTGGGTCGGAATCAGGCCGCCCCGCCGAACCTCAATCCTCGACAGGTTTCGTCCAAGCCACCTGAACCAGCCCCGTCCCATGCCGCCGCGAAACCAGCACACCCCGCCCCGCCGGCTGCGGTCCCGGCTTGACGTCGCCGAGCAACGCACCTTCCTCTCGCGACCCGGACATCACGAGCCCCGGCGACCCCAGCTCGCGAATCCGTTGCAGCACGGGCTCGAACAGCGACCGCCCGGCCCCGCCGCTCCCGCGTACGACAACGAGATGCAGCCCGATGTCCCGAGCCTGCGGCAGGAACTCCAGCAGTGGCAGCAGCGGATTCCGCCCGACCGTCGCGACCATTTCGTAGTCGTCGACGAGCACGAACAGTTCCGGCCCCTTCCACCACGACCGGTTGCGCAACTGTTCCGGTGTGATGTCCGGCCCGGGAAGCCGGTTCCGCATGGCCTGCTGGCATTGCTCGATCAGCCCGTTCAGCGCGCCCTCTGCCCCGGCATAGCCGAGGAGATGCGACTGCGGCACGGCGCCCAGCAGCCCGCGCCGGTAGTCGGCGACCACGATCGCGGCCTCGTCGGGGGAATAGGCCGAAGTGATTCCCTGTGCGATGGCACGCAGGAGCGAACTCTTGCCCGATTCGACGTCGCCGAAGGCCACGAAATGCGGCTCCGTGGCGAAATCGAGGTACACCGGCCGCAGGTTCGATTCCGCGATACCGAGGGTGATCTGCTTGCGTGGCCCCGCGGCCAGTGAATCCAGCGGGACCTCGGGCGGCAGCAGTCGCACGGCAGGTGCCGACTTTCCCTTCCAGGCAGCGGAAATCCGCCGGTTCAGATCGAGGCCGCCCGCGCCCGCCGTCTCCGGACGCTGGTCGGAATCGATGCGGGGGAGCGCCGCGAGGAAGTGCAGCTTGTCCGCCGTCAGACCGCGGCCGGGCTTGTCGGCGGGCACGTTCTGCGCGATTTTGCGGTCGATCAGGGAATCCGCCGGTTCACCCAGCCGCAGCTCGAATTTGGTGCCGATGGCATCGCGCAGCGGCGCCCGCATTCCCATCCACTGGTTGATCGAGACGACGACGTGGATGCCGAAGCCGAGCCCGCGCGACGCCAGGCTGGTGATCTGTTCTTCGAGCTGCTCGTATTCCTGGCGGATCGTGGTCCAGTTGTCCACGAACAGGAAGACGTCGCCGAATTCACGGCCCTCCGTGCTCTCCTGGAATTCCTTACGCCGCTGGCGGAACGTGGTGATCGACTCGATCCCGTTGGCGGAGAAGAACTCCTCGCGCTGTTCGAGCAGTGTCGTCAGTTCCGCGACGACCCGGCGGCAACGCTGAGCGTCGCGACGGGTGGCGTAGCCGGACACGTGGGGCAGCCCGGCGATCGGGGCCAGCGCGCCACCGCCCATGTCCAGGACGAACAGCTGGACCTCTTCCGGCGTATGTGTCAGCGCGAGCATCGCGGCGATGTCGCGCATCAGCGTGCTCTTGCCGCTCTGCGGCGCCCCGACGATCAGCGCGTGCCCGGCGGCACCGGCGAAATCGGCCCACAGCATGTCGCGCCGCTGCTCGAAAGGCTTGTCCACCAAGGCGACCGGGATCATCAGCTTGCCGTTGCCGCCCCATCCGAGCGGGCACAGCCCGCGGTCGGGATCCTCGCCGAGCGGTGGCAGCAACTGGTCGAGGGTGGGCGGTTCCGCCAGCGGCGGCAGCCAGATCTGGTGCGCTTCAGGGCCTTGGCCTTCGAGCCGCGAGATCATCGCACCGATGATCGTTTCCCCGGTCCCCTTTTCGACCGGCTCCTCCGCCTCGACGGTCACCGGGATCTCCACCGGCGCCAGCGTGAACGGCATCAGGCCGAGACTTCGGCCGTCCTTGCGCACGATCTTGCTGCGCGGCGGCAGCTCGCCCGAGACGTAGGCGGCCTTGAGCCGGATCAGGGTGTCGTTGTCGGACTTCAGATACGCCGAACCCGGGACGGGTGGCAGCTGATAGGCGTCCGCCACCCCCAGCACGGCCCGGCTTTCCGACGCGGAGAACGTCCGCAGGCCGATCCGGTACGACAGATGGGAATCCAGGCCGCGCAGCCGTCCCTCCTCCAGCCGTTGCGACGCCAGCAGCAGGTGGATCCCGAGACTCCGCCCCAGCCGCCCGATCGCGACGAACAGGTCGATGAACTCCGGCCGGGACGAGAGCAGTTCACTGAATTCGTCGATGATCACCAGCAGCGACGGCATGGGCCGCAGAGCGACGCCGGATTCCCTCGCCTTTTCGTAGTCCCGCACCGAGGCGTAGTTCCCCGCCGCGTGCAGGAGTTCCTGACGCCGCAACAGTTCGCCGTTCAGCGCGTCCGCCATGCGGTCGACCAGCGCGAGGTCGTCCGAGAGGTTCGTGATGACGGCGCAGGTGTGCGGCAGCCCGGTCATCCCGGCGAAGGTCGCACCTCCCTTGAAGTCGATCAGCGCGAGGTTGAGCTTCTCCGAGGAATGCGTGACGGCGAGCGCGGTGACCAGCGTCCGCAGCAGTTCGCTCTTGCCGGACCCGGTCGCGCCGATGACCAGCCCGTGCGGGCCCATCCCGCCTTCGGCCGACTCCTTGAGGTCCAGGTCGACAGGCCGGCCGTCGGGGTTGATGCCCAGCGGGATCCGCAGCCGGTCCCGGGCCGATCGAGGCGCCCAGGTGACCGAGGTGTCGGTGTCGCGCGGGTCGCCGATGCCGAGCAGCCCGGCCAGCCCGAACGTCGCCGACATCGGCGCGTCGCTGACCACGGCCGTGCCCTGGAAAAGTGGCGTCAGCATCCGCGCCAGCGCTTCGGCGGCCCCGCGATCCAAAGTGTCCGGTGCGCCGAGGAAACCCAGGTGCTGTTCGGTGCCGTCGCCGACGACCATCCCGAGTTGCTCCGGGCTCAGGTGCAGGCTCAGGAGCCGTTCGGACGACACCGATCGTGGCTGCTCCGAGCCGACTTCCACCACCGTGACGCCGAGCCTGCCCTCCTCGGTCACCAGCCGCGTGTCACCGAGGGTGTGCCCGCCGTCCACGATCACGACGATATGCGGCTGCTCGATCCGGGAATCCGGTCGCCTGCTGAACACGGGCCGGTCGCCGAGGTCGGCGCCGAGCAGGTCGGCGAGCTTCCCGGCGTCGGCGTCCACCAGACGTCGAGGGCCTGCCGCGTCGGCCGCGGTGGAGGCGACGTGCGGCAGCCACTTCGCCCATTCCCAGTCGTGCAGCCGGTCGTTCTTCACACACAGCGCGATCCGCAGGTCGGCGGGCGAGTGGAAGGTCGCGAGCTGGGTCAGCAGCGCCCGCGCCGTCCCGAGCGTGTCGGGACGACGGCCGGACAGCGAGAGCTGCGCGAACGACCGCAGCGAGACCGCGACCGGAAGCCCGTCGACGGTCGAGTAGGTCCGGATGAAGTGCTTGAGGTTCGTCGAGCAGACCGGGTCGAGGTCTTCCAGCGGCACGGTCTGCGGTGCCTTCAACGGCGTCGCGAGCCGCTGCGGCCCCGTCCCGACGCGGACCTGCGCGAACTGCGAGTCGGACCGGCGGCGATCCCACAGCTTCCCTGACTCCACATACGCCCACAGGTCCGCCGGGTCGGGCTGTAACGCCGCCATCGCCGCGCGCTGGCTGTCCGCGATGTCCCGGACCTGGCCGCGCAGACCGGTCAGATACCGCTGGTAGTCCCGGCGTTCCTCGTTGATCTGCGCCTTCTTCGCCGCACCGCCGCGGCCGAGCGACATCACCACCATGCCCACCATCGCGGTGAGGAACAACGCGCCGAAGATGTAGGTCATCACCCCGCCGTCGCGTCCGATGTAGACGAACGACATGGCGCCCATGCCCAGCATCATCGGCATGAACATCAACAGCTGCATGGCTCCGCCGGAGGAGCCCTTCGGCAGCATCGGCGGGGACTGCAGGACGATTTCACCGGGTTGCTCGCCCAGTGCCGGCAGTCGGTCGCGAGTGGCGCTCATCAGGGTCTTTCTGGCCGCTTGTGGGTAATCCTGCCGATCATTCTGGCTACTCGTGCCGTCCCTGCGGTGGGTACTTTTGCCGTCCGCTCACGCCGAGTGCCGAACCTACGCTGCAGGTCAACGCAGATGACGTGGGGGAACGAGAGAAGGAGAACCATGGTCGGCACGGGCGAGTACCGGGCGGAGCCCGAGGCCATGCGCTCGGCGGTCGGGAACCTGGGCGGCATCGTGATGCAGGGCATCAACGTCGTCGCCGACCTCGAACGCACCGTCCTGCAGCCGATGTCGTTCGCCACCTTCGGCAGCGCGGTGGCGGCGGCGAACACCGCCATGCAGAGCCAGCAGGTGGTCGCGGTCCGCACCCTGCTGCAACTGCTGCAGCAGATCAACGGCTTCATCAAGAGCAGCGCCGACGCCTACCAGGCCGCAGACGAGGCGGTCGCGGGCGGTTTCGGCGGACGCCCGGGCGGCGGTGCCGGATCGGCGTCGTCGATCTGGGGGAACTCGCACGCTTCCGAGCTGGCGACACTGGCGATCAACGACAGCGCCGGCGTGAACGGCGAGCCGTCGTCGGTCGGGAACATCCTGCGCTACCTGGGGGGCGCGCAGCTGGGGCAGCTCGGTGACCACCCGATCACCGACACCCGGTTCCACGGTGTCTCGGACTTCAACGACTGGCTGGCCGGTGACGCCGACAACCAGGCGCGCGTCGGCGTCATCGAGGTCTACGCCGGTACCGCCCGCAACTTCGGTGACGTGCCCGGCGGGGTGCACAGCGGCGACGTCGTCGTGGTCGAACCGCTCCTGTTCTCCGACAACAAGCCCATCATCGCCATCGCCGGAGAAGGCGGGCAGCTCTACAACCACGGACTCGTCGACGCGGACATCAACGGCCTGGCGAAGGTCAGCGTGTACCGCCCGGCGTCCGTCTGACTTCCGGCCTGAGGAGCGACATGCTGACTTACCCCAATTCCAGCGCGATGGACGCGACAGCGTCCTCGGGCGGGCCGATCACCGTCCTTCCGCAGATCGTCACCGGGCAGCCGGAGCAGATCGCGAAGCACGTGCTCGAAGTGCTCAAGAAGGCCAACGAGTTCCTCACCATGTACAACGAGGTGACCAAGGCCGCCGAGCAGCTGGGCAAGATCTGGTCCGGCGCCGCGTCGGATTCCGCGATGAAGAAGATCACCGACTCGCTGAACTCGCTGACCAAGATCATCCAGGTCGTGCAGAAGGGCGCCGAGCTGCTCGGCATCGCCGGGACGCTGGTCAAGACCGCCCAGACGGCCTACAAGGCGGTGGTCTCGGCGGTCAACCCGACGGTCGCCGGCCTGATGTCGAATCCGTGGACCTACGGCGCCGCCGTCGCGCTTTCCACCGCCACCAGTGCTTCGCTGCGCGCGTTCATCACCGCGATCGGCGCGCTGCTGAAGGCAGTGGGCGTCGTCGACCTCGCCAACCAGATCACCCAGATCGCCACCATCATCGGCGAGGTCCAGAAGCTGTTCGGGCACAACGACTCCGGCAACGGTTCGGCGGGCAACGGCGCGGTGGCCGGTACGCCCGTCACCAATCCGCAGGCGCCGCCTCCGGTCGCCAGCCCGGACGGGCAGGCCGCGGTCGGCGGTTCCGGCGGTGGTGCGGGCGGTGCCGGCGGCGGGAGCGGCTCGGGTGGTTCCGGGAACGTGCCCGGTCAGGCGCCGCCGTTCACCCAGTACCGTCCGCCCGCGCTGGGCGGCGGTTCCCCGGGATCGTGGCCGGGCGGTGCCGACTCCTGGATCCCGGTGGACAGACCGGCGGGCGGCGGCGCGAGCGGCAACGGCTCGCTGCCGGGCGTGGGCAACGGCAACACGGTCACCATCACCACCGACCTGAACACCGGTAAGTCCACCGTGCAGGCGCCAGGCGGGCAGGACATCGATATCGACGTCGACATGACCTACGGCGGGAAGCACTTCGAGCAGCACATCGACATTGATGCGGGCGCGGATTCACCGGCGAAGGGCAGGTAGCCGTGTCGGGAAGCGGTGTGGTCGACGCGTCGGGCGTCGTCAGTTCGATCCTGTCGAACTACCGGCGGCTCGTCGTCGAGTACCAGCGGCGGGTCACCGGCGATCCCTCGGCGCTGAACGCGTCCGCCCAGCGCTGCGGTGAGCGGGGCGCGACGGTTTCGGGCCAGGCGTCGGAGATCGGCAAGGCGGCGACGGCGCTGAACGCGTCTTGGGAGGGCGACGCCTACACCGCGTTCTCCACCGCGGCCGGGAAAATGAGTCAGGAACTGGGTGAGCTCGGCGCGAAACTGAGCGACCAGTCCACCCGCCTGCGAGCGGGCGCGCAGGCGCTGCAGGGCGCACGGTCCTGTGTGGACTCGATCCTCGCGCAGTTCGACCAGTACGCCTCCCAGCTCACGAGCCAGGCGCGGACCGCGAACGCCGGTGCCGTCAACGCGTTCATCTCCGCGGCCCGGCGGCTCGGCGAAAGTGCCGCGCAGGCGGCCGAAGAGGTCGCGAACGAACTGAGCGACGAACTGGCGCGGCTGTTCCCGGCCGACGGCGTCGGCCGGATCGAGCACGAACTCGGCAAAGGGGGCCGCGGCCCGTTGTACTGGCTCAACGGCGAAACACTCGATGGCCGCAAGCGCCCGCGTTCGCACCCTTCCTGGTTCGGCAATTCCGGCTGGAAGAAGCTCACCTGGGACGGCCTCGAAGGCACTCGCGCCCCGCGCGCCGGTGACACCCCGTTCGGCAGGCCGAAGCCCGACGGCCTGCGTGACAAAGCCTGGAACAGCACCGAGATCACCTATCTCAAGTGGAAGCAGGAGCAGGACGGCCTCACCCCGGGGTGGGACGCCAAGGTCTCCTCGCAGGGCTGGGACGTCAAAGCGTCCGGGCACGCCGAACTGGCCGCGTTCAAGGAAGAGGCCGAAGGCAAGAAGGAATGGGGCGTCGCCTCCGGCAGCGCCAAGGGGACCGCGTTCGTCGGCGGTGAGGTGAACGGTTCGCTGCAGGCGGGCGCGCACGGCGTCGGCCTGCACGCCAACGCCTTCGTCGGCGGCAAGGTCGAAGGCGAGCTCGCGGCGGACGTGGCCGGCATCGGCGTCGGCGCGAGCGGCACCCTCCAATATGGACTCGGCGCACAGCTCGACGGCCAGGCCGTCTACGACGCCGGGCACATCAAGGTCAACTTCAAGGCGGGCCTCGCGCTCGGTCTCGGCGCCGGCCTCGGCGCGAAGATCGACATCGACCTGCCGAAGATCGCGGACACCGTCGGCGAGTACGGCGGCGCGGCCGTCGACGCGGTGAGCGATGTGGCCGGCCAGGCGGCCGACGCCGTCGGCGAGGCGTGGGACGACACGATCTCCTACGTGGGCGCGTGGTGACGGGAATGAGCGAAACGAGGGGTCAGGACCGGGTTTCCCTCCCGCTCGGATTCGACATCCCCGACGGCTGGGTACCCGTCGATCCCGCGTCCGTCGGTGCCGCGGGCGCGGTTTTCGTCGCCGTGCACTCCGAACCGGCGGAGGACTTCACCCCGAACATCACCCTGAGCGTCGGGCAGCGCCCGGACGAGGCGGAGATCACCGACATCGCCGACGAGGCCGTCGAACGGCTCGGCCGGACCATGGCGGCGCTGGAAGTGGTGCGGCGCAAGGTGATCGGGACTCCGGTCGCGCCCGGTGTGACGCAGGTGCTGCGTATCCGCACCGGCGAAGGGCAGGACCTCGTTCAGACCCAGGTGCAGCTGACCGTGCCGGGCGCGAGCCAGGCGGAGCGGCTGGTCCTCGAGATCGCCTGCACCGCCACCCCCGAGGCGGCGCGCCGCCTCGGTGACGACTTCCGCGGGTTCGTGGGCAGCGTCCACGTCCGGCGGGATATCACCGCGGATGAAGGAGAAAATTCGTGACCACCGACCCCTACGCCGTGCCGGATATGGACGAACTGCTGGACCAGGTCCGCAGGCAGACCGAAGAGGTGCAGCGCATCCAGCGTTCGGTCGAGGCGATGGAGGTCAAGGCGCACTCCCGGCAGAACGAGGTCACCGTCGTGCTGCGCGGAGACGGCCGGTTCACCTCGATCGACATCGACCCGCGCGCGCTGCGCCAGTACGACGCGCGCAACCTTTCGGAGATCGTGCTGGAGGCGGTCAACAACGGGCTGCAGAAGCTGGCCGAGGCCAGCAGCGCCAAGTTCGCCCCGGTCATCGAGTCCGCCAAGTCGATCGAAGCATGACGGCCGCGATCGCGGGCTCCACCCGGCGCGTCACGGTGGTGACACCGCGGGCACGCGTCGACGTGGCGTTGCCGCAGCAGAGCACGTTCGCCGAACTCGTCCCGCAACTCGTCCGGCTCGCCGGCGCGTCCGGGCAGGCGTCGGCCGAGCATCCGGGCTGGGTCCTCTCGCGGCTCGGCGGCGCTCCGCTCGCCCTCGGGCTGACCGTCGCCGCCGCCCAGGTGCGCGACGGCGAAGTGCTGCACCTGACCCCGCGGGAACGCCCGCGGGGTCCGTTGCTGTTCGACGACGTCGTCGACTCGATCGCCAGCGTCGCCGAATCGGGTGCCGGCCGCTGGGGTCCGTCGGTGGCGCGCAAGGCGGGCATCGTCGCGTCGGTGGTGCTGCTGCTCGCCGGTGGCCTGCTGGTGCAGGCGGCCGCGTCCGGCAGTGTGCTCGCGCCGATCGGGACCGGGCTGCTCGCGCTGGTCCTGGTGCTCGGCGGTGGCGCGCTGAGCCGGGCGTACGGCGACGCGGAAGCCGGTGCCGCCGGCGCTCTCGCCGGGGTCGGTGCCGCGCTGCTGGCCGGGATGTCGATCCTGCCGCCGCATCCGCTGTTCTCGCTGTCCGCCGGACCGCTCGCCGCCGGGCTCGCCGTCGTGACCGTCTACGGCGTGATCGCGGCCGTTTCGGTGGCGGACCGGCTGCCGTGGTTCGTCGCGGTCACCGTTTCCGCCGGCCTCGGCGCGATCACCACCGCCATCGTCCTGCTGGCGGACGTCCGCCCGGTTTCTGCCGCGGCGGTCGTCGCCGTCGTGGCGACCGCACTGGCGGCGGTGGCGCCGATGATGGCCCTGCGGCTCGGCAGGCTGCCGCTGCCCCGGGTGCCCGACGACATGGACGCGTTCCGCGCCGAGGACAACCCTTCCCTCGGGGAGGACATGGTCGGCGGGACGTCGTACGCGCAGGCGTTGCTGACCGGGCTGCTCGTCGCGCTCGGGCTCACCGCGGTCGCCGCGACCGTCGTCCTGGCGTCGTCCGGTGGAGCATGGGGAGCGGGCTTGTCGGCTCTGCTCGGGCTGGCGCTGATGCTGCGGTCTCGCGCGTTCGCCGGCCGCTCGCAACGGCTCGTGCTCATCGGCTTCGGTGCGGCCGCGCTGGTCTCGGCGGGATTCTGGCTCGCGGCGAGCGGACCGCGTTCGTTCGTGTTCGGCGCGGGCTGCGCCGTCGTCGTGGCCGCGGCCGTCTGCCTCACCTACGCGACGCGGGTCGCGAAGGGACGGCGTTCTCCTTACTGGGCACGGACTCTGGACATCACCGAGTTCCTGGTGCTGCTCTCGCTGGTGCCGTTCGTCGGCATGATCGCCGGTGTCTACGAGGCCGTCCGCGGCTGACCGTCCCGTTTTACGTCCGTGGAGGACTCCTTCCCTACCCTCAGAGAAGTAAGGAGTCCTCCACGGAGCGTCCCCTCAGTCCTCCAGTGCCAGCGGCAGGGTCCGCCGGACCGCCGCCGCGTGTCGTCCGTGCAGCGGGGTCACCGCGATCCCGCCGGGCCGCACCGTCTCCGCGCCCGGCCGCCCGCCGACCCGGATGGTCACCTCGGATCGCTCACGCCCGCCCGGGGAACGGTGCAGCGTAAGAGAAGTCGCCGTGAAAGCCGATCCGGGGACATAGAGGTCCAGTGTCCGCGCGAGATCCCGTTCCGACCGTGGCCGGTAGCAGATCTGCGACGCGCCACCCCAGTTCCAGGAACGCCAGCCGTCCTTCGGCGCGTCCTGGCCGCTGCCGAGCGCGACGCGCAGTTCCTCGGCCACCTCTCCGGCTTCGAGCACGGTGCTCTCGAACCCGGCCTCGGCCAGCGATCCCATCAGCGACAGCGCCGCGCAGGCGGTGCTCCGCAGCGCGCCGAGTTCGCCGCCGCCGCGGGCGAGCGCCGCGATCGGCGCGTCCTCGGGGCGGTACCGCACGGTCAGCCAGCGGACCCGCAGGACCGACTGTCCATTAGGGACTGTCCAGGTCAGCAGCTGCGCGCTGGACAGCGGGATTCCGGTGTTCCGATAGGCGTCACGAAGGATGCCCGCGAGGGTGTCCGAGTCCGGGGTGACGGCGCCCGGGGTGAGCCGCACGATGGCGCTCCAGCCGTCGCCGACCTCGGCGACACCGAAGCGGTTGCCCGCGCGGTCGACGTGCTGGCGCACCCGGACGGCGCCGGCGAGCCGGTGCAGCGGATCGGGGACCTCACGCCGGGTGTCGTGGCGCCGCAGGCGGTAACCGGCCCAGGTGAGCAGCCAGCCCGCGGCGTGGCGCCCGGCGAAGCGGACAGACGTCGTCAGCACGAGCGCGGCGGCCACGGCGGTGATCGTGATCTGCGCGGGCCGCGGAACGCCGTCGACGGTGAACACCAGCAGGACGGCGATCGCGGCGATCTCCCACAGTGCCGCCTGCAGCGGTCTGATGGGCAGCAGCCAGTGCAGCGGCGCCGCACCCGCGACGGCGGCGTGATCAGGGGCCGGGCGGGGTGTTCCCACCGCCGGAGCCTCGACCGACAAGGAATTCCCGTGCACGTACCCGACGGTAGTGGGGCCCCGCGCCCGGCAGGGGCGTAAAAAATACCCTCACCGTGTACCGGGCGGCGAACCTAGCGTGAGCACTCTCTTCAAGGGTGGGACGAACGGCGGGGGACGGGAGCGTGTGGACGCAGCGGGACCAGATCCAGGCCTACCAATTCCTTCGCAGGAGGCTGGTTTCGGCACTGGTCTCGGCCGACGCCAACCATCCTGTCGCCCCGAGCCGCAGGCTGGTCCTCGGAACCTTGCTCGGCTTCGGCGTCGCACTGCTGATCACCGCCGTGTTCGGCGTGATCGGCCTGCTCAATCCCTCCGGCGGTAAGGACTGGCTCGCCGGCGGCAAGGTGATCGTCGAAGAGGACACGGGCGGCCGGTACATCCTCGGCCAGGACGGCGCGCTGCATCCCGTCCTCAACTACGCCTCCGCTCGGTTGCTGGCCGGAGGAAACGGTGAGGCCACTGTGACCGTCCCCTCGGACAAGCTCGCGAAGGCGCCGCGCGGTTCCCAGGTCGGTATCCCCGGCGCCCCCGACTCGCTGCCTGCCGCCAAGGCGCTGGTGAGTACGCAATGGACCAGTTGTTCGCGGACGACGCAGGACGCGCCCGCGTCGGCCGAACCGGCGACCACCGTGCTGCTCGGCGCTCCCGCTTCCGGTGTCGATCTCCCGAAGGATCAGGCCGTCGTGGTCCGCGTCCCCGATGGCGATCGCTATCTCGTGACGGCGGGGCGCCGCTACAAGCTCACCTCGGACGCCGCCACGGCGCTGCAGTTCGACACCTATCCCGCGATCGCGGTCTCGTCGCGCTGGATCGGCACCGTCGCGGCCGGACGCGATCTGGCCTACAACGCGGTCGAGGACGCCGGGCGGGCCGGCCCTCGCGTCGGCGGTACCCCGACGAAAGTCGGTTCAGTGCTCGGCGTCATCGACGCGATGGCGTCGCCCGGCGACGCGACTTCGTACTACCTCGTCCGTGCCGAAGGGCTCCAGCCGATCGGCCAGACCGAGGCGAGCCTGCTGATCAACACGCCGGAGAACGCGGGCGCCTACAGCGGCGTTCCGGCGCCCGTCGCGGTGCGCGCCGCCGATGTCGCGGCGGTGCCCAAGGTCGGCTCGCCGCGAGCGGGCGGAGCCGATCCGGCGGACTATCCGGACCGTATTCCGCGAAAAGCGCCCGTTACCGGACAGTCCGTGACCCTGTGCGCACAGGGTTCTCGAATCGTTATCTCCGCACAGGTCCCGTTGCCGCAAGGTGCGAAGGCGATCCCGGTGACGGCGCGGACGGACGCGCTGGTCGCCGACGAGGTTTTCGTGCCTCCGTCAGGAGGTGCGGTGGTGGCGGAATCGGGTTCCGGAACGGTTTACGTCGTGACCGACACAGGGCTGAAATATCCGGTGGCGAGCACTGAGGCACTCGCTTCCCTCGGTTACGGCCAAGCTGAACGGCAACCGGTTCCGAATGGGTTGCTGGCACTGGTGCCGCGGGGGCCCGCGCTGGATCCGGCCCTCGCCGGTCGCACGGTGTCCGCGGTGGGTGGGACGGGGTGAGCGGAACGGTGCAGATGACTGAGAGCAGACCGATGACCGACCGGGTCAACGTCGCGGTGATCGAGGACCACCCGTTGTATCGCCATGCCATGGTGCGGGTGCTCACCGAGGCCGAAGGGATCGAACTGGGTGCCGTGGTCGATTCGGTCGCCCGGTTCCATGTCCACCGGCAGCCGCCCGGCAGCGTGGTGCTGCTCGACCTCGGGTTGCCGGGGATCGCCGGTCCCGCCGCCGTGCTCCAGGTGTGCGAACTGGGGCATCACGTGCTGGTGGTGTCCGCGCAGGCGGAGTCCGAACAGGTGCTCGGCGCGATCGCGGCCGGTGCCAAGGGATTCCTCTCCAAGGACGTCGATGTCGACGAGTTGCTGATCGCGATCAACACGGTCGCGCAAGGCCGGGCGTATGTCTCGGCGGTGGTGGCGGGGATGATCATCAAGGACAACGTCGACCGTCCCATGCCGGCGCCGGACGTCGCGCTCTCGGCGCGGGAGAAGCAGGTGCTGCGGCTGGTCGCGGCCGGCGAACGGGACGTCGACATCGCCCGGATCCTCGGTATCGGGGTGCGGACGGTTCGTGGTTATCTGGACCGGATCCGTGACAAACTCGGGGAAAGAAGGCGGGCCGGCCTGGTCCGCAAGGCCATCCAGCTCGGGCTCGCGTCGCCGCCGGAGGTGCCCGGCCCCTCGCGGCCGGTCGCGCCCCGCGATGACGCGGGCGGATTCGAAGGACGCCGGTGAACGCAGACGAGCAGCAGCCGAAACGCAGCATCCCGATCAACGTCGGGGTGATCGAAGATCATCCGCTGTACCGGGACGCCGTCGCGCGTGTCCTCACCGAAGCGCCGGACATCGAACTGGGCGCCGTCGCCGATTCGGTCGCGCGGTTCGCCGTGCAGGAGCAGCCTCCGGGCAGTGTCGTCGTCCTCGACCTCAAACTGCGCGGGGTCCAGGACGCCGCCGCCGTGCTCGAAGTGGGGCAGATGGGGCACAAGGTGCTCGTGGTCTCCGCGCACGCCGAACAGCCCGAGGTACTGGGCGCGATGCAGGCCGGGGCGAAGGGCTTCCTGTCCAAGGACGTCGACGGCGACGAACTCCTGCGCGCCATCCGCACGATCGCCGACGACAACGCGTACGTGTCGCCGACGCTCGCCGGAATGATCATCCAGGACAGCGAAGATCGGCACGCGGGGCCGAAGATCGTCCTGTCCGAACGGGAGAAGCAGGTCCTGCGGCTGGTCGCGGCCGGCGAACGCGACGTCGACGTGGCGGAGATCCTCAACATCAGCGTGCGGACCGTGCGGTCCTATCTCGACCGGATCCGGGACAAGACCGGGGAACGGCGCCGGGCGGGTTTCGTGCGGGTCGCGATCCGCGAAGGGCTGTTGCGTTAGGGCGCTTCAGCGGCGCTTCGGCCCCGCGAAGTTGACTCGCAGGGTGTAGACCGAACTCGACGCCGTGACGAACAGGTCGTTGCGGCGCGGCCCGCCGAAGGTCAGATTCGAACAGACCTCCGGGATGCGCAGTTTGCCGATCCGCGTGCCGTCGGGCGCGAAGCAGTGCAGACCGTCGTGCGCGGCGGCCCAGACGCGGCCGGCGTCGTCCACGCGGACGCCGTCGAACACTCCGGCGTCGCAGGTCGCGAAGATCTCGCCGCCGGTGAGCCTCCCGCTGTCCTTGACGTCGAAAACCCTGATGTGACTCGGATTCCGCCGGGTGTCGACGATGTACAGCAGCGACTCGTCCACCGAGAACGCGAGCCCGTTCGGGCGGGTGAAGTCGTCCGCGACGATCCGGACGGAGCCGTCCACCGGGTCGGCGCGGTAGACGTGGCAGGCGCCGATCTCGCTTTCGGCCTGATGGCCTTCGTAGTCGCTGTCGATCCCGTAGCTGGGGTCGGTGAACCAGATCGCGCCGTCGCGGGCTTCGACGACATCGTTGGGGCTGTTGAACTTCTTGCCCTGGTAGGTCTCGGCGAGCACGGTGGTCGTGCCGTCGTGCTCGGTGCGTGTAACCCGCCGGTTGCCCTGTTCGCAGCTGACGAGCCTGCCGAGGCCGTCGACCGTGTGCCCGTTGTGGAATCCGGCGGGCTCGCGGAAGACGCCGACCGCTCCCGTGGTCTCGTCCCAGCGCAGGACGCGGTCGTTCGGGATGTCACTGAAGACGAGATACCGGCCCGCGGGGAAGTAGGCCGGGCCCTCGGTCCACCGGCAGCCGGTGTGCAGCCGCCGCATCCGTTCGTCGCCGTTGACGCGGGCGAACCGCTCGTCGAGGACCTCGAACCGTGCCTTGATCATGTCCATAAGTGACCCCAGAAGTCAGAACGTCATCTGGCAATCATCATTGCTCGCCGAACTTGATATGGTCAAGCCATGGATGATGTGGATCGCATACTGCTCACCGAGCTTCAGCAGGACGCGACTCAGGCGTATGCCGCGCTCGGCAAGGCGGTCGGGTTGTCCGCGGGTGCCGCGCACGAGCGGGTCCGCAAACTGCGGGAGCAGGGCGTCATCCGGCGCACGACCGTCGACGTCGATCCGGCGGCCGTCGGCCGTGGGGTGATGGCGTTCGTGCTGGTCGAGGCGAAGTCGTGGATGGGGGACTCGCCGACCAAGGTGGCGCTGGAGGAGCTTCCGGAGGTGGTGGAGGCGCACGTCATCGCGGGCCCGGCTTCGCTGCTGGTGAAGGTGCGCACGCCGACCACCGAGGAACTCCAGGCGTCGTTGCGCCGCCTCTACGCCATCGAAGGGGTCACCGGGACCCAGACGATCGTGGTGCTCGAGTCCTTTTTCGAGCGATCCGTGGACGCTAGAGGCGACGGTTCGCCAGCGCTCCCGTCGCCGCCCGAGCCTTCCCGCTGACCGCCGGATCCACGTCGAGGACCGCGATCTCCGCCCCGGCGCCCAGCTGGGCGTGGACGCGCCCGAAGCCGTCGGACACGGTGGAATAGCCGATCCCGGTCGGTGCCTTCGGGTTCACCGCCGTCCCGGTCGTGACCGGGTCGGCCTGCCCGCAGCCCAGGACCCAGCAGCCGGAGTCGAGCGCGCGGGCCCGCACCAGGACCTCCCACTGCTCGCGTTTGCCTTCGCCCGCGCCCCACGACGTCGGCACGAGGACGATGTC
Organism: Amycolatopsis sp. lyj-112; assembly: GCF_046549055.1. NCBI lineage: Bacteria > Bacillati > Actinomycetota > Actinomycetes > Pseudonocardiales > Pseudonocardiaceae > Amycolatopsis > Amycolatopsis sp. lyj-112. The sequence goes on from NZ_JAJPWS010000016.1 coordinate 97,579, forward strand.
GGCGCCGTCGTCGGCCAGCCGCCGGAACAGCTCCGGGAAACGGAGGTCGTAGCAAGTCGCGACGCCGAAGGTGACGCCGTCGACCGTGAAGGTGGCCGGCGCGGAACCGGGGGCGACCGTGTCGGATTCGGCGAATCCGAACGCGTCGTACAGGTGGATCTTGTCGTAGCCGAAGTGGTGCCCGGCGCCGGTGACGAGCAGCGTGTTGCTCACACGCCCGTCCGGCGACGGCGTGAACATGCCCGCGACGATTACGACGCCGTGCTCTCGCGCGAGGGCGGCCACAGTGGACGCCCACGGCCCGTCCAGCGGCTGGGCGAGCGGTTTGAGCGGAACGCCGAAGCGCGCCATCGCCGCTTCGGGGAAGACCACGATCCGCGCGCCGTCGGCGGCCGCGGCCGCCACGCCTTCGCGAATCAGCTTCAGGTTCGTTTCGGGATCCTCGGCCGTTGTGAGCTGGCACAACCCGATCCGGGCCACACTGGCCTCCCTCATCGTGGGATCGCTGGTCACCACCCCAGTGTGCCTGCTCGCCGCGTTCGGGCCACCTCGTACCCTGGACCCATGCTGAACCGTACCGACCTGCGTGGACAGGTCCCGTCCGTTGCCGAACTCAGGAGCACGCTGCCGCGTGCCGAGTACGACGTGGACGCGGCGCTGCATCACGTGCGGCCGGTGGTCGAGGCGGTCCGCGATCGCGGTGTCGAGGCGGTTCTCGAGTACACCGAGAAGTTCGACAAGGTCCGCCCCGCCGGTGTCCGGGTGGCCGCCGCGGAGCTCACCGGTGCGCTGGAGAACCTGGACCCGGCCGTTCGCGAGGCGCTGGAGGAGTCCATCCTGCGCGCCCGGAAGGTCCACGGCGATCAGGTCCGCCAGGACGTCACCACGACCGTCGTCGACGGCGGCACGGTGACCGAGCGCTGGATCCCGGTGGAGCGCGTCGGGCTGTACGCGCCGGGCGGGCTCGCGGTGTACCCGTCGACCGTGGTGATGAACGTCGTCCCCGCGCAGATCGCCGGGGTCGGCACGCTCGTGCTGTGCTCGCCGCCGCAGGCCGCGTTCGGCGGTCTCCCGCACCCGACGATCCTGGCCGCCGCCGCGCTGCTCGGCGTCGACGAGGTGTGGGCGGCCGGCGGGGCACAGGCCGTCGCCCTGCTCGCTTACGGCGGCACCGACACCGACGGTGGCGTGCTGGAGCCTGTCGACACCGTCACCGGGCCCGGCAACATCTACCTCACCGCGGCCAAGCGGCTGCTGCGCGGCATGATCGGCATCGACTCCGAGGCCGGTCCGACCGAGATCGCGATCCTCGCCGACGAGACGGCCGACCCGGTGCACGTCGCCGCCGACCTGATCAGCCAGGCCGAACACGACCCGCTCGCCGCGAGCGTGCTGGTGACGACATCCGAAGAACTCGCGGACGCCGTCGAGAAGGAGCTGACCGGCCGGGTCGCCGCGACCAAGCACTCCGACCGCGTGACGGAAGCCTTGAGCGGCAAGCAGTCCGGCATCATTCTGGTGTCTACTGTGGACGACGGGCTCCGTGTGGTCGACGCCTACGCCGCCGAACACCTGGAGATCCAGACCGCGGACGCGCGCTCGGTGGCGGCTCGCGTGCGCAACGCGGGCGCGATCTTCGTCGGGGCGTACGCACCGGTTTCGCTCGGCGACTACTGCGCCGGGTCGAACCACGTCCTGCCCACCGGCGGGTTCGCACGGCACTCGTCCGGCCTTTCGGTGCAGAGCTTCCTCAAGGGTGTGCACGTCGTCGACTACAGCGAGGACGCTTTGCGCGAGATCGCCGGCAGCGTCGTCGCGCTGGCCGACGCCGAGGACCTGCCCGCGCACGGCGAGGCCATCATGGCGCGGTTCGAGGGGGAGCGGGCATGACCATCGGCGAGGAGATCACGCTCGGCTCGCTCCCGTTGCGGGAAGACCTGCGGGGCAAGACCCCGTACGGCGCGCCGCAGCTGGACGTGCCGATCCGGCTCAACACCAACGAGAACCCGTACCCGCCGCCGGACGCGCTGGTGGCCGACGTCGCCGAGGCCGTTCGCGCCGAAGCCGCTTCGCTGCACCGCTATCCGGACCGTGACGCCGTCGCGTTGCGGCAGGACCTCGCGGACTACCTCGCGGTGTCCACCGGTGTCCTGGTCTCGGAGTCGAACGTGTGGGCCGCCAACGGATCCAACGAGATTCTGCAGCAGATCCTGCAGGCTTTCGGCGGCCCCGGGCGGTCGGCGCTGGGCTTCGAGCCGTCGTACTCGATGCACCCGATCATCTCGGCGGGCACCCGCACCGACTGGCTGCCGGTGCCGCGTCGCGACGATTTCACGCTCGACACCGAGAAGGCCGCGGCGCTGGTGCGCGAACGGCGTCCGGACATCGTCTTCGTGACCAGCCCGAACAACCCGACGGGCGGGTCGATCCCGTTCGGTGAGCTGCGCGGGCTGCTCGAAGCCGCGCCGGGCATCGTCGTGGTCGACGAGGCGTACGCGGAGTTCTCGTCGCAGCCGAGCGCCGTCGAGCTGATCGAGGAGTACCCGGCGAAACTCGTCGTGTCGCGCACGATGAGCAAGGCGTTCGCGTTCGCGGGCGGGCGGCTCGGCTACCTGGCGGCCGCACCCGCGATCGTCGACGCGCTGCAGCTGGTGCGGTTGCCGTACCACCTCTCCAAGCTCACGCAGGCCGCCGCCCGCGCGGCGCTGCGGCACGCGGACGCCACCCTCGCCTCGGTCGCCAAACTCGCGGCCGAACGCGACAGGGTGGTGGAATCGTTGCTGGGCCTGGGATTCACGCCGGTCCCGAGTGACGCGAACTTCGTCCTCTTCGGACGGTTCGCGGACGCTCCCGCGACCTGGCAGTCCTATTTGGACAACGGGGTACTGATCAGGGACGTCGGCATCGAAGGCCACCTGCGGGTGACCATCGGGACGCCGGAAGAGAACGACGCCTTTCTCGAGGCCAGCAAGGAGGTGCCGCGATGAGTCGCGTCGGCAAGGTGGATCGCACCACCAGGGAATCGTCCATTTCGGTCCAGCTCGACCTGGACGGCACGGGACAGGTGGAGATCAGCACCGGTGTCCCGTTCTACGACCACATGCTCACCGCGTTCGGCGTGCACGGTTCGCTCGACCTCAAGGTGGAAGCGACCGGTGACGTCCACATCGACGCGCACCACACCGTCGAGGACACCGCGATCGTGCTCGGCCAGGCGCTGCGGCAGGCGCTCGGCGACAAGAGCGGCATCCGCCGGTTCGGCGACGCCTGGATCCCGATGGACGAAACCCTCGCGCACGCCGCGATCGACGTCTCCGGCCGCCCGTTCTGCGTGCACCTCGGCGAGCCGGAGCAGTTCACCAGCTTCACCATCGGCGGCAACTATCCGTTCGTGCTGACGCGGCACGTGTTCGACTCGCTGTCGTTCCACGCCCAGATCGCGCTGCACGTCCGCGTGCTGCACGGCCGGGACCCGCACCACATCGCCGAGGCGCAGTACAAGGCCGTCGCGCGGGCACTGCGCGCGGCCACCGAGCCGGACCCGCGGGCGGGCGGGATTCCGTCCACGAAGGGCGTTCTCTAACCCCGCGTTTCGTCCTCTGGTTGCGTTCCTTGCACGTGCAACTACCGCAACTAGAGGACGAATTGCGGGCGTTGAAGGCGGGCGTACCCGGCGGGGTCCCGCGAGCGAGCGTGTGGCAGCCTGGCGGGCATGAGTAACTCGACCATCGCCGTGCTGCTGTTCGCGCTCGGTGGCTTCCTGATCGGCGGCGTCTACGCGACCTGGAAGAGCGTCAAGTTCCTGGCCGTGGTGCTGGGCATCGCCGCGCTGGTGGCGATCGGCGGCGCCGTCGCCTGGCTCGCCGGCTGAACTCCCAAGTACGTGAAGGCCCCCTTCCCTGCGCCTAGCGCAAGGAAGGGGGCCTTCACGTACTTACTTGGAGGCTTCGACCAACTCGCGCTCGTCGGGAGTGTCAAGCTGCTTCGTGAGCTTCTCGCCTTCGACGTCGACATCGGGCAGCACGCGGTCCAGCCACTTCGGCAGCCACCACGCGCCACGGCCGAGTAGTGACATCAGCGCGGGCACGATCGTCATCCGGATCACGAACGCGTCCACCAGCACCCCGAAGGCCAGCGCGAACCCGATCGACTGGATCAGCGAAGACTCGGCCAGGATGAATCCGGCGAATACGCTGATCATGATCAGCGCCGCGGCGACCACGACCCGGGAGCCGTGCCGGAAGCCGGTGACCATCGCCTGCTGCGGGTCGGCGCCGTGGACGTACTCCTCGCGCATCCGCGTCACCAGGAACACCTGGTAGTCCATGGCCAGCCCGAACAGCACACCGATCAGCAGGATCGGCAGCATGCTCATGATCGGTCCGGTCGTCTTCACCCCGAGCAGATCGGTCAGCCAGCCCCACTGGAACACCGCCACCACGGCGCCGAACGTCGCGACCACGGAGCCGAGGAAGCCGAGCGTGGCCTTCAGCGGGACCACGACCGAGCGGAACACCAGCATCAGCAACAGGAACGCGAGCCCGACGATCAGCGCCAGGTAGGGCAGCATCGCGTCGGCGAGTTTCTCCGAGACGTCGATGTTCGCCGCGGTCTGGCCGGTCACCGCCAGCGACGCGCCGGTGGCCGTGCCCAGTCCCGCGTTGAGGCCGCGGATGTCGCTGACGAGAGTCTCGGTCTCGGTGCTGCTCGGACCACTCTTCGGGACGACGGTCAGCAGCGCCAGGTCTCCGTCGCGGTTGACCTTCGGCGGCGTGACGATCGGCCGCTCGGGGAGTCCGCTGATGCCCGCGGTCGCCTGCTGGAGCGCGGCCTGCCGGTCGCCGGCGGAGGCCAGGTCGACGACGATCACGAGCGGTCCGTTCGCGCCCTCGCCGAAGCTGCGGGCGACGGTGTCGTACGCCGCGCGTTGCGTGCTGCCGGGCGCGGCGGTGCTGTCGTTCGGCAGGCCGAGCTGCATGCTCGCGGCCGGGATGGCGACGATCGCGAGGCCGGCGATCGCGGCGATCAGCACCGGGATCCGGCGGCGGGCCACGAAACGGGCCCAGCGCTCGCCGTGCGTCGTCGTGTTTTCCTTGCGGCGCAGGCGAATCTTGCCGCCGGCCAGTTTGGCGCCTGCGAAGCCGAGGATGGCGGGCAGCAGGGTGAGCGCGATGACGACGGCGATGGCGACGGTGATCGCGGCGGCGACGCCCATCTCACCGAGGAACGGGATGCCGACGACGGTCAGGCCCGCCAGCGCGATGATCACGGTCAGCCCGGCGAACACCACCGCGGATCCGGCCGTGCCGGTGGCGCGTCCGGCGGCTTCCTCGGGATCGCGGCCGATGCTTAGTTCGTGTCGATAGCGAGAGACGATGAAGAGCGCGTAGTCGATGCCGACGGCGAGGCCGATCATCAGCGCGAGCACCGGCGTGTTCGTGTTCAGTTCCAGGAAACCGGACGCGGTCGTGATACCCGCCATGCCGATGCCGACGCCGATGAGCGCGGTCAGCAGCGGGATCCCGGCCGCGAGCAGCGAGCCGAAGGTGATGATCAGGACGACGGCGGCGACGGCGACACCGAGGCCTTCGGTGGCGTTCGTCGCGGGCATCGCCTGGACGGCGTCACCGCCGAACTCCACGGTGTAGCCGGCGGCCTTGATCGGATCGGCGGCGGCCATCAGGCCCTCGCGGTCGGCTTCGGTGAGCTCGAAGCCCGGCACGCGGTAGCTGACCTGCGCCAGCGCGACGTGCTTGTCGGGCGAGATCGCCTGCGCCTGGAGCGGGTCGACCACTCCGGCGACCTTCGGCGCGTCCTTCAGCTTGGTCACGATGCCGGCGATGGCGGCCTTGCCCGGCTCCTGGGTGATGTCCTGGCCCTCGGGCGCGGAGATGACCACGCGGGCGGTCGCGCCACCGGCGGCCGCCTCCGGGAAGCGCTCCGCGAGCTGGTCGATCGCCTTCTGGGACTCGGTGCCGGGGATGGTCACCGAGTTCGAAAGCTGGCCGGAAAGGGTCAGTGCCCCCGTGCCGAGGGCGACCAGGATGGCGGCCCAGACCACCGTCACCAGTGCCCGGCGCCGGAACGAAAACCGGCCCAGACGGTAGAGGAAGCTGGCCACAAGAGTCTCCCGTTCACTCGATCAGGTTCACTCCAAGCTAGCCGATCGGCTAGGGAGCTACAAGCCGATCGGCAAGTGTGTGACTAGCCGCACGGCTAGTACTCGTTTGGCCGGACGGCTGCCCGTGACGTAATCTCCGACGGCTGAACGAGGAGGGATCATGGACGTCGTCCACGCGGAGGACACCCGGACGCGGTTGCTCGGCACGGCACTGCGGTTGTTCACCGAACACGGCGTGGAAGGCACCTCGCTGCAGATGATCGCGGACGCGCTGGGCGTCACCAAAGCGGCCGTTTACTACCACTTCAAGACGAAGGCGGAGATCACCGAATCCGTCGCCGAGCCCGTGCTGCGCGAGCTGGAGGGCATCGTCGACGACGCCCGCGCCCAGCGCACCCGCGGCGCGCAGATCGACCATCTGCTGGACGGTTTCGTCGACCTCGTGGTGCGGCACCGGGCACTGGTCGCGCTGTTCTCCAGCGATCCCGGCATCGCCCGCGCGATCGAGAGGTCCGTCCACCAGTCGGAAGACTTCAAGAACCGGCTGCTCGAAATCCTCGTCGGCCCGGACCCGGACGTTCTCGCGATGGTGACCGCGCAGGTGCTCCTGGCGGGGATCGCCCTCGCCGGCGGCTCGCCCGAGGTCGCCGCCCTCGACGACGAGACGCTGCGCGAAACCCTGATCAGCGTCGGCCGCAAGCTCTACAACCGCCCGCGCCGCCGCACGTGACCGATGTGTTCAAGACAGGCGCCGCGATCCGCGCGACCCTGTGGTCATGAACTCTGTTGATCTGAAAGCGGCGGCCACGTTCATGGTCACCCAGGCGCGGCTGCTCGACAAGCGGCGTTTCGAGGTGCTCTTCCAGGACGGCGACCCGGAAGCCGCGCTCGCCGCGCTGGAGGGGTATCGCAATCCCGATGGCGGCTATGGTCACGGGCTCGAACCGGACTGCCGCTCGGTGACCAGCCAGCCCGGTGGCGCGCTGCACGCTTTCGAGGTCTTCGCCGACATCGGCCCGGCGACCAGCCCTCGCGCCGTCGAACTCTGCGACTGGCTCACCTCGATCTCCTTGGCGGACGGCGGGATCCCGTTCGCCTTGCCGATCCCGGATCCGTTCGGCAGCGCGCCGTTCTGGGCCGGTGCGGATCCGACGGTCTCGTCACTGCAGATCACCGCGATCGTCGTGGCCACCGCGCACCGCGTCGCGGCCCATGATCCGGTGGTCGCCGCGCATCCCTGGCTCGAGACGGCCACCCGCTACTGCCTGGACGAAATCGACAAGCTCGATGAGGCGCCGCACGCGCTCGTGCTCGCCTTCGCGATGAAGCTGCTCGATCGACTCGGCGACGCACGCCGGGTCGAGCAGCTGGGCCGGTATCTCCCGGAAGACGGCCTCCTCGCCGTCGCTGGCGGGATCGAGGGCGAGACGATGCGGCCGCTCGACTTCGCTCCGGATCCGGAAGGCCCGGCGCGCAAGCTGTTCAAGCCCGACGTCGTCGAGGCGGATCTGCGGCGGCTGGCGGGCGCGCAGCACGACGACGGCGGCTGGCGGGTCGACTACACCAGCTATTCGCCCGCGGCGGCGCTGGAGTGGAACGGGCTGTTCACCGTGGGCACGCTGTCGCTACTGCGAGAGAACGGCTTACGGTAGGCGGCGCAGGAACTCCGGGGGAACGGCGGCGGTGAGCCAGACTCCGTTGGCGCTCACCTGGAACTCGTGCCCGGCGGCCGTCATGCCCGCCGAGTCGACGGCGAGCAGGACCGGGACGCCGCGCCTGCCCCCGACGGCCCGTGCGGTGTCCACGTTCGCCGACAGGTGCACAGCGTGCCGCTTCATCGGCCGGAGCCCTTCGTACATGATCGAGTCCAAGAACCGGGACACGGTCCCGTGGTAGAGCACGTCGGGAGGGATGGCGCTGGGCAGCGCGAGGTCGACGTCGACGCTGTGCCCTTGGCTGGCGCGGATCCGCGACCCGCTCTCGTCGAAGGCGAAGCGTCGTTTGTCGTTGCCTTCGACCACCTTGTCGAGCTGGGCGCGGGTCAGGTTCAGGCCGTTCCGCCGGAGGGCGGCCAAGAGGGTGTCGACTTCGACCCAGCCGTCGGGGGTGAGGGTGATGCCGATGTCGCCGGGTGCGTGGCGCAGATGCCGGGAGAGCCGTTTCGAGGCTCGGATGAGGTGTTTGTCTTCCATTTCGCGTCCAGTGACGCATACCCGGCACCCGCGTGGCAACGGAAATTCAGAAGCCGCCTTCCGAGGCGGGACGCAGTTTCCCCGCTCCGGGGCCGAACCGGGACATCTGGTCGTCGGCGTTGTAGAGCCCGCAGCTGCGCAGGGACAGGCAACCGCAGCCGACGCAGCCGGTCAGCCTGTCCCGCAGGCGCTGCAGCGCGTCGATCCGCGCGTCGAGTTCGTCCTGCCAGCCCCTCGAAAGCCGCGCCCAGTCGGCCTTGGTGGGGGCGTGATCCCGGGGTAGCGTCTCCAGTGCCGCGCTGATGTCGTCGAGGCTGAGCCCGACCCGTTGCGCGGCGCGGATGAAGGCGATCCGGCGCAGCACCGAACGCGGATACCGGCGCTGGTTGCCCGCCGACCGCTCCGAGCTGATCAGCCCTTTGTCCTCGTAGAAACGCAAAGCCGTATGCGGCACGCCGCTGCGGTCGGCGACCTGCCCGATGCTCAGATGTTCAGCCAATCTCGTCACCACGCCAGGCTAGCCTTGACTTCGACCTAAGTCGAGGTTGCATCCTCGGTTCATGACCACTGACACCGAAACCGGCTACGAGGATCTGCCGCGGCTGATCTCGCTGATGACCGGGGACGAGAAACACCAGGCCGCGGCGGAGTCCACTGTGGACGTGCTCTGGGTGCTCTACGACCGCGTGCTCGGCATCACGCCGGAGACCTTCCGCGACCCGGGCCGCGACCGCTTCCTGCTGTCCAAGGGTCACGGTCCGATGGCCTACTACGCGGTGCTGGCGACGAAGGGCTTCATTCGCGAGGACGAACTCGCCGACTGGACCTCGGCCGAATCGCGGCTGGGGCATCACCCCGATCGCGTCCGGCTGCCCGGCGCCGAGATCGCCAGCGGATCGCTCGGCCACGGGCTCCCGCTGGCCATCGGCACGGTGTTCGGCCTGCGTGCCAAGGGTTTCCGTGACGCCAAGGTCGTCACCCTCGTCGGCGACGCCGAACTGGACGAAGGCTCCAACCAGGAGGCGATCGCGGTGGCGGGCCGCGCCGGGATGGCGCAGCTGACCGCCGTCGTCATCGACAACTCCTCGGCCACGCACGGCTGGCCGGGCGGGATCGCCCGCCGGTTCGAGGTCGAAGGCTGGGCGACCCGGACCGTCGACGGCCGCGATCACGACGCCCTCTTCGAAGCCTTCACCGCACCCCATCCGGACCGGCCGCTCGTCGTGGTCGCGACAGTCGAGCGAAAGGCCTGAAACCATGAACATGCGCGAAACCTTCCTCAACGCCACGGCCGAAGTGCTCGACACCGACCCGAACGTCGCCGTCGTGCTCGCCGATATCTCAGCGGCACAGCTGGCGTTCGCCGCTCGCAAACACCCGGACCGCGTGCTCAACGTCGGCATCCGCGAGCAGCTGATGATGAGCACCGCGGGCGGCCTGGCGCTGGCGGGGATGCGCCCGATCGTCCACACCTTCTCGTCGTTCCTGGTGGAGCGGGCGTTCGAGCAGGTCAAACTCGACCTCGGGCACCAGGACGTCGGCGCGGTGCTGGTCTCTTCCGGCGCCTCCTACGACATGCCCACCGCCGGGCGGACCCACCAGGCGCCCGGGGACGTCGCCCTCATCGACACGCTGCCGGGCTGGACCGTGCACGTGCCGGGGCATCCCGAAGAGGCACGGCGGCTGCTGCTGGAGTCCATTCCGGGTAACGGGCGCGTCTACCTCCGGCTTTCCGCGCAGGAGAACGCGAAACCGCATCTGGGCGCGGGTTTGCAGACGCTGCGCGAGGGCACCCGCGGTGTGGTGGTCGCCGTCGGGCCGATGCTCGACCGGGTGATGGAGGCGACCGAAGATCTCGACCTCACCGTGCTCTACACCTCGACGATCCGGCCGTTCGACGCCGCCGGGCTGCGCTCGGCCGTCGACGCCACGGGCAGCACCGACGTCGTGCTGGTCGAGCCCTATCTGGCGGGGACGTCGGCGCGTTCGGTCTCGGACGCGTTGTCCGAAACTCCGCACCGGTTGCTCTCCTTGGGGGTCCGGCGTGACGCCGAGGTGCGGATTTACGGCGAAATGGCCGATCACGACCTCGCACATGGCCTCGACGCCGGCTCGATCACCTTGTCGGTCAAGGAATTCCTCCGTTAGCGTCGCCGTATGACGAAGATCCCGTCGATCCGGCCGCTCGCGCTCGCCGTCGTCCGCCGCGGTGACGACCTCCTCGTGTTCGAAGGCCGTGACGAGGCGAAAGGCGAGACCTACCACCGCCCGCTCGGCGGCGGGATCGAGTTCGGGGAGACCGCCGCCGAGGCGGTGCACCGCGAGCTCCAGGAAGAACTCGCGGCGGACCTGACCGCGGTCGAGCAGATCGCGGTATTGGAGAACGTGTACACCTTCGAGGGCAGGCCGGGGCACGAGATCGTGTTCTTGTTCACCGCCGAGCTGAGCGACAAGTCGTTCTACGAGCGCGACGAGGTCGGCGTGGTGCTCGACGACGGCGCGCGCGTGCACTGGCTCCCGATGGAGGATGTGCTGAGCGGTAAGGCGATCCTGTACCCGGACGGGCTCGCGGACCTCCTTTCAGCGCAGGAGTGACCGCGGCGTCGGCGCCAGTTCCAGCTGCCGCCAAGGACGTTCGAGCCGTCCGGCGAGTTCGGCGCCGGCGCGATCGAGCAGCTCCCGATGCGCGGCCAGCGCATCGGCGTCGGCGAACTTCGCGAACCAGACGAACACCGTTTCGTTCTCCCGTACCGGAAGGCGGGAAAACGTGTTCTCGGCCGGCTCGGTCTCGAACCGGCCGAAGGTGTCCACATCGGACTCTCGTAGCACCGGATCCACAGTGTCGGCGAAGAACTCGGCGAAATCCTTGACCGGCCCGGCCGGATGGCACACCGTCACCAGTACCCGTGAATCCGGCGAGTCCGGCGTGTCACCGATGGACGGCCGCGGCGCGTCCGGAGCGGGGAAACCCGGCCCGGACGGCCGCAGCAGCAGGACGTCGGAGGCGTCGATCATCGTCTCGTTCGCCGCCGGGCCGTGTTCGCGCCACACCGGCCCGAAGTAGAACGACTCCAGCGCGGCCTTCCTCGCCGCCATGTCCCGGAAACCGCGCAGCCAGACGAACTTGTCCGGCTCGGCCGGTTCACGGAACTGGCCGAACAGGTGCATCCCGGTCGCTTCCTGGGTCTCCACGAACTCGCGTTCGAAGAGCTCGATCAGCTCGTCACGCCGGCCAGGATGCAAGGTGTACCGGCGCAGCTCGACGATGGACTGGAACGCGGCGAAATCGGTCATGCGCGGACCCTAGAGGCCCGCACTGACAGTTCCGGGTGGTCAGCGGAAGGCGGCGAGCCCGGTGACGGCCTGGCCGAGCGAGAGCGCGTGCATTTCCTCGGTGCCTTCGTAGGTCAGCACGGTTTCCAGGTTCGACATATGCCGCATCACCGGGTATTCCAGCGAGATCCCGTTGGCGCCGAGCATCGCGCGTGCGGTCCTGGAGACCTCCAGGGCGGACCGGACGTTGGCGAGCTTGCCGAAGCTGACGTGGTTGTGGTGCAGCGTGCCGGCGTCCTTGAGCCGCCCGATGCGCAGCGCGACCAGCCCGGAGCGGTTGACCTCGACCAGCAGGTCGGCGAGCTTGCGCTGGGTCAGCTGGAAACCGGCCAGCGGTTTGCCGAACTGCTCACGGCTGAGCGTGTACTCGAGCGCGGATTCGTAGCAGGAACGAGCGGCGCCGACGACGCCGAACAGGATCCCGTAGCGCGCTTCGTTCAGGCAGGACAGCGGCCCGCGCAGGCCGCGGACCTCGGGGAACGCCGCCGAATCGGGCAGGCGGACGCCGTCGAGCACGAGTTCGGCGGTCAGCGACGCCCGCAGCGAAAGCTTGTGCTTGACCTCGTTCGCGGTGAAGCCCGGCGTGCCGGTGGGGACGACGAAGCCGCGCACGCCCTCGTCGGTCTGGGCCCAGACGACCGCGACGTCGGCGACGGTTCCGTTGGTGATCCACATCTTCGTGCCGCTCAGCACCCAGTCCGAGCCGTCGCGCACCGCGCGGGTGCGCATGCTGCCCGGGTCGCTGCCGGCGTCCGGTTCGGTCAGCCCGAAGCAGCCGAGCGCCTCGCCCGCGGCCATCCGCGGCAGCCACTCCTGCTTGTGTTCTTCGGTGCCCCACTTGTGGATCGCGTACATCGCCAGCGAGCCCTGCACCGAGACGAAGCTGCGCAGCCCGGAGTCGACGGCCTCGAGTTCGCGGCACGCGATGCCGTAGGCGACCGCGCTGGTCCCGGCGCAGCCGTAACCTTCGAGGTGCATGCCCAGCAGGCCTAGCTCGCCGAACCCCTTGGCGAGGTCGGCGGCGGGAAGGTTGCCGGTTTCGTACCAGTCGGCGATGTTCGGAAGGAGCTGGTCCTGCGCGTAGGCGCGGACAGCGTCCCGCATGGCCCGGTCCTCGGCGGAGAGTTCGGCGTCGAGATCGAGGAAATCGCGCGGGTCCGGGCTGGTGCTCATGCGGTCACTCCTGGGCGGGCTCGGTGGGACGTGGCTCTACGAAGAAAACCACACACGAGACCGGAGTCGGGTGTCAACGATCGGGCCATCCGGTGGTCTTCGTCACCTGAACCGATGCCGACGCCGCCATGCCGGGCGCGGACCGCTGCTTCTGGGCGGGGATGAGCAACTCGGCGAACGTCGGGATGGGGACGCTGTCGATGTCGTCGCGCCAGGCGCGAAGCAGGCAGGTCAGTTCGTCGGCATCCCGCATCGTTCCTCCAGAAGCGCAGGCGGTCCCGCGACGGCCCGTCACTCGGCTGGGAACTACCCAGAAGAGTGGCGGTCGAAACAGGGAATCGGGTGAAATTCTCGTCCGCTAACCTGAACGGCGTGGCTACTCCTCGTGTGGTGATCCTGGACTACGGGTCCGGCAATCTCCGGTCCGCCGAACGCGCGGTTCAGCGTTCCGGCGCCGACGTCGAGGTCACCGCCGATCCCCATGCCGCGCTCGAAGCCGACGGCCTGGTCGTACCGGGTGTCGGCGCCTTCTCCGCCTGCATGGAGGGCCTGCGCTCGGTGTCGGGGGAGAAGATCATCGGCAAGCGTCTCGCCGGTGGCCGGCCCGTGCTGGGCATCTGCGTCGGCATGCAGATCCTCTTCGAACGCGGCGTCGAACACGGCGTGGAGGCCGAGGGCACGGGCGAGTGGCCGGGCACGGTCGACCGGCTGGAAGCCGACGTGCTGCCCCACATGGGCTGGAACACCGTCCGGGCGCCCGAGGACTCGCAGTTGTTCGCCGGTCTCGACGCCGACGCCCGGTTCTATTTCGTGCACTCCTACGCGGCGCGGACCTGGGAACTGGACTCCGGCCTGGCCGGGCAGCAGCCGAAGGTGACCTGGGCCAACCACGGCCAGGACTTCGTCGCCGCGGTCGAAAACGGGTCGCTGTGGGCCACCCAGTTCCACCCGGAGAAGTCCGGGGACGCCGGCGCCCACCTGCTCCGCAACTGGCTGCAGACCCTCTAAAGCCCTGATCCGGGCACCGCTTAGAGTGTGGCCCGTGACTTTCACGCTCCTTCCCGCCGTTGATGTGGCCGATGGCCAGGCCGTCCGACTCGTCCAGGGCGAGGCCGGCACCGAAACCTCCTATGGCAGCCCGCTGGAGGCGGCGCTCGCCTGGCAGCGCGACGGGGCGGAGTGGATCCATCTGGTGGACCTCGACGCCGCCTTCGGCAAGGGCTCCAACCGCGAGCTGCTCGCCGAGGTCGTCGCCAAACTGGACGTCCAGGTGGAGATCTCCGGCGGCATCCGCGACGACGCTTCGCTGGAGGCCGCCCTGGCCACCGGCGCCCGCCGGGTCAACCTCGGCACCGCCGCGCTGGAAGACCCCGCGTGGACCGCGAAGGTCGTCTCCTCCTACGGCGACCGCGTCGCCATCGGGCTCGACGTGCGGATCACCGAGGCAGGGCACCGGCTGTCCGCCCGCGGCTGGACGCAGGACGGCGGTGACCTCTGGGAGGTCCTCGACCGCCTCGACCGCGATGGCGCGCAGCGCTACGTCGTCACCGACGTGAGCAAGGACGGCACCCTCCAGGGCCCGAACATCGAGCTGCTCCGTGAGGTCGCCGCCCGCACCGACGCGCCGGTCATCGCCTCCGGCGGTGTGTCCAGTGTGGACGACCTGCGGGCACTGGCCGCGCTGGCGCGCGACGGCGTCGAAGGTTCGATCGTCGGCAAGGCGCTCTACGCCGGCGCGTTCACCCTGCCCGAGGCGCTCGCGGCCGTCGCGGAGTTCTGAGCTTTACCTCCGGGGTAATCGACGCGCCGCTCGCGCTCGGTCAGGATTCCTTCCAGACACCAAACCTGGAGGGACACCATGACCGCCTACGGAATCGCCCACCTTCGCCCCGCCGACGTGCTGGCGGAAGAGGTCTTCGAGTACATGGAGCGCATCCAAGCCACACTCGACCCCTTCGGTGGCAAGTTCCTCGTGCACGGAGCCGCGCCGCAGGTCGTCGAGGGGGAGTGGCCGGGTGCGCTGGTGATGATCGAATTCCCCAGCCTCGAAGTGGCCCGCGAATGGTACGACTCGCCCGCTTACCAGGAGATCGTGCACCTGCGGGCGGACCACATGCCGGGCGACCTGATCCTGATCGAGGGCTGCGGGCCGGAGCACGACTCGGCGGCGATGGCGGCGGGGTTGCGGGCGCTGCAGGCGGTTTGAGTGCGCGTGGGGTGTGTCATGAAAGGGTCTTTCAGGACGAAATTTGTCCTGAAAGACCCTTTCATGACACTTCGTGAGAGCGCCGCCTACTCGGCCAGCTTGACCGCGATCCCCACCGTCCGGTCCTTCGGTCCCCGCAGCTTGCTGAAGAACATCGTCACCCGTCCGGTGATCCCGTACTTCCGCGCGATCGCCTTGCGCACGTGTTCGGTGGCGTCGAGGTCGAGCAGCCGCGCTTCGCCGGACACGACGTCGCCGTGGGTCTGCTTACCTCGAAGGTCGCAGGCCTGGACCTTGACGCGGCCGCTGTTGCGGATGCGCTTGACCTTGCCCGCTTTCCGCTCGGACCAGAGCACCAGTTCACCGCCGTCGCCCGCGGCCCAGACCGGTGTCGGCACCGGGGTGCCGTTCTTGCGGAAGGTGGTCAGGACGACGTACTTCTCGGCGGCGAGCCGCTCGAACTCCGATCCCATGTGGAGAGTTTACGGTGTTCGACAGACTAGGGCGTTCGACGGCGCAGCGTGGCCGCGCCGAGGACCAGTGCCGCCAACGCGCAAGCTCCGACGATGATCAGGTTCCGGATCAGGGTGGCGTCCACGGTGCCCGAAGTGGTGACGCGAGTGAGCGCCTCGACGGCGTAGGACAGCGGCATCACGTCGGACAGCCAGTTCAGCAGCCAGCCCATCTCGCCGCGCGGCACGAACAGCCCGCACAACAGGATCTGCGGCAGCACGAACACCGGCATGAACTGCACCGCCTGGAACTCCGTGCGCGCGAACGCGCTCACGAACAAGCCGAGCGCCATTCCGAGCAGGGCGTCGAGGACGGCGATGAGCAGCAGCATCCCGATCGAACCGGCGATGTCGAGGCCGAGCCAGGCCAGCGAGACCCCGGCCGCGATGCCGACCTGCACGACGGCGATCGAGCCGAACGCGATCGCGTACCCGAAGAGCAGGTCCAGCCTGCCGATCGGCAGGGTCATCAGGCGTTCCAGGGTCGCCGTGGTGCGTTCACGCAGTGTGGTGATCGAGGTGATCAGGAACATGATCAGGAACGGGAAGACGCCGAGCAGCGCGGGCGCGACGCGGCTGAACACCGCTTCGGAGTTGAAGACGAAGCGCAGCAGCACCATCAGCAGTGACGGGACCACGATGAGCATCGCGACGGTGCGCGGATCGTGTCTCAGCTGGGTGAGGATGCGGCGGGCCGTGGCCAGGGTCAGCGTGGGGTTCATGACGGGGTCACCTGGAATTCCGCACAGCCCGGACCAGCCGCAGGAAAGCCTGTTCCAGATCGGTCGTGCCGGTGCGCTCGCGCAGCCCGGCCGGGGTGTCGTCGGCGAGGATGCGGCCCTCGCGCATGAGCAGCAGCCGGTCGCAGCGGGCGGCCTCGTCCATGACGTGACTGGACACCAGCAGGGTCGCCCCGCCGTCGGCGAGACGGCGGAACAGCGTCCAGAGTTCGTCGCGCAGCACGGGATCGAGGCCCACGGTCGGCTCGTCGAGGACGAGCAGTTCGGGTTTGCCGAGCAGCGCGACGGCGAGGTTGGCGCGGTTGTGCTGGCCGCCGGAAAGTGAGCCGACGAGCTTGCCGGCGTGGTCGGTGAGCCCGACCTCGGCGATCACCCTGTCCACATCGGACGTCGGCGCGCGCAGCACGGAAGCGAAGTAGCGCAAGGCTTCCGTGATGGTGAGATCGGCGTAGATGGCCGGATTCTGGGTCGCGTACCCGATCATGCGGCGCAGCGGCGGGCTGCCCGCCGGATGGCCGAGCACGGTGACCTCGCCGCTCGCGACGATCTGCACGCCGACGATCGCGCGCATCAGCGTGGTCTTGCCGCAGCCGCTCGGCCCGAGCAGGCCGGTGATGCGGCCGCGCGGCGTCTCGAACCCGATGTCCTTGACGACCTCCCGGCCACCGCGGACGACCCGCAGCCCGGCCACGGAGAGCGCAGAATTAGTCATGCGTTTAATTCTGCGCCCGTTGAGAACCGCGCGTCAAGGGTGAGCTCCGGTAGACGCGTGAGGGCCACCCTCAGGGACTCAGAGTCCCTGAGGGTGGCCCTCACGCGCTTTGAGGCTCAAGGCACCAGGACGAGCTTGCCCCGGACGTGGCCCGCTTCGCTTTCGTCCTGGGCGGCGGCCGCTTCGGCGAGCGGGTAGACCCGGGCGATCGGCACGTCGAGCTTGCCTTCTGCGGCGAGCGCGGCGCCGTCGGCCAGCGAGCCGGGAACCTGCTCGGCCGCGCTGCCGGTGGTGAAGTGGACGCCGTGGTCGGCCGCGTCCGGGGCCGCGATGGTGACGACGCGTTCCGGGCCGCCGGTCAGCACGACCAGCGTGGCCAGCGAGCCGCGGCCGGAGGCGTCGAGGGATGCGTCGACGCCCTGGGGCGCGACGGTGCGAACGCGGTCTTCGAGTCCTTCGCCGTACTGGACGGCAACGGCTCCCAGGGAACGCAGGTAGTCGTGGTTCCCTTCGCTCGCCGTGCCGACGACGGTGATCCCGCGGGCGACGGCGAGCTGGACGGCGATGGTGCCGACACCGCCCGCGGCGCCGTCGATGAGCAGGGTCTCGCCTTCGCTCAGCTTCAGCAGGTTGAGTCCCCGGTAAGCGGTGTTGACGACGGAGGGCAGGGCCGCGGCCAGCTCCCAGGACAGCGCGTCGGGCTTGCGGACCAGGCTCGCCGGATTCGCGAGCACGAACTCCGCGTACCCGCCGTTGCCGGAACCGAGGACTTCGTCGCCCACGGCGAACTCGGACACCCCTTCACCGACGGCGTCGACCACGCCGGCGATGTCCCCGCCGGGGACGGCGGGGAAGTCGGTCGTGACCATCCCGGCCATCAGCCCGGAGCGGACCTTCCAGTCGAACGGGTTCACCCCCGCGGCCTGGACGGCGACCCGGACCTGGCCGGGGCCGGGCTCGGGGATCTCCCGTTCGAGGACTTTCAGTACCCCGGAGTCGCCGTACTCGGTGAACGCGATGGAGCGGTAGGTGTCCGTCATGCCGTCGACAACCCCCGCCCGCCCGCCCCTATTCCGGCGGTTTCCCGACCCAGCCGTAGTCGCCGGGGATGACCTGCAGGCTGTCGGCGATGTCGAACAGGGTGGCCTGGTCCCGTTTGCCTGACACGGTGAGCCAGCGCCCGCCTTCGAGCCGGACCGCTATCGCTCCGTTCTGATGTCCGAGCCGCCCTTCCCGCTCCGGGAGGTAGGCCCCGTCGAGACCTCTGACCTTGAGGGGGACCGGTGTCGCGCCGTCCGTGGCCGGCGGTTCGCCGCTGAGCGACGCCGTGACGACCGCCGCCGCGGTGGGCTGCCCGGCACGAGTGGCTTCCAGTTCGGTCGCGCCCCCGGTGATCTTCATGAACGTCTTGACCCCCGACAGCTCCAGGTCGGCGGGCAGCCGGCCGAACCGCAGCTCACCCGAGACCCGGGCGCGGCCGTCCGGGACCATCGCTTCGGCGATCCGTTCACCGACCGCGCGCGGATCCTTGACGTTGAACAACGTCAAGCTCAGCAGGTAGACGTCGTCGGGAGACCAGGTCAGCATCATCCCCTGGCCGTAGACCTCGGCGGCCATACCGACCTTGCCGTGCACGATGATCTGGTTCGGCGCGGGCGCGATCGTCCACGGTCCGGATCGCTCGTCGCTCAGCGGTGTGCTGATCAGCTGGAGGTTGCCCATCTCCGGGCCGATCCAGGTCCTCTCCTGAGGTGCGGGATAAGGTCTCGCACCCCGGCTCGACTCCGTGAAACCGTCGGGGAGCCAGCCGGGTTTGTACGGCAGTACCGCCCAATCGGCGTTGCGCTGCGACGCCGGGGGAATCGAGGTGTAGGCCCGCAGGCCCAGCGGAACGCCGAGCGCGATGATCGCGACCGCCGCCGCGACCAGTGCCAGGGCCATTTTCGGCCGGCTTCGCGATCGCCGGGTCAGCGCGTCGCGGATCTGGGCCCCGTCGGGCGCCCGCGTCGCCAGGTGTTCGAGGCTCTCCCGGATCAGGTCCTCGGTGTTGTCATCACTCAGTCGGGTCATTTCCGGGCTCCCGTGGGCTGTGCGGGTGTGGCGGGGCCGGTTTCCCGCAGCGTCGTGAGCGCGCGCGAGATCTGGCTGCGCACGGTCGACGTCGCGCAGCGGAGTACCGCGCCGATCTCCTCGTCGGAGTAGTTCTCGTAGTAGCGGAGCACGACCGCGGCACGTTGTTTGCGCGGGAGCTTCGCGAGCCTGTCCAGCATCGCTTCGCGTTCGTCGTACTCGAGGGTGTGATCTGAGACCGGCGGGCTCACCAGATCGAGCATCTCCGGCGACGACGGCACCGCCCGGCGGGTGGCGAGGCGCCGTCGCCACGACAGGTACTCGTTGGTCACCATCCGGCGGACGTAGGTCGGCGGCGAGTCGATCTTCGGCCAGCGTTGCTGAGCACGCAGCAGCACCTCCTGCACGATGTCCTGCGCCAGATACGGATCGTCGGTCAGGACGGTCGCGTAGCGCAGGAGCCCGTCCAGGCGATCCGCGACGAACTCGTCGAAGGTCGCAGGCACGTGTCCCCCTCAGCCGGTGGTCTCGACCTTAAAGACGCGCGGGCCCGGGCGGCTGATGCATCGGGAGCGGAACTTTCTCGGTGAACATGATCACTGGCTCGCCTCAGCGGAGAGCGGCCTCCAGCCGGACGAAGGCGAACCCGGTCGTCGCCAGTTCCTCACCCGAGGGGCCGGTGGCGGCCGGACGACGTTCGCCGTCGTGCACCACCAGCAGGCCGTGCGGGAACAGCGGGCCCAGCGGCGCGGTGGTGATCGCGGCGCCGTCGGAGTGCTCGACCGAGTCGGTATCGCGGCCGGCGACGATCCGGAATTCGCGCTGCGGGGCGTTGCGGCCGGCGCGGTCGTAGACCACGAAACGCGAGTCGCCCTGGCTCGACGCGAGCAGCTTGCCCGTGCCGGACGGCCCGGCGGCGATCGCCAGGCCCTCGGCGTCCGCGGTCAGCCACTTGCCGCCGAAGCCGGGGTCGGGACCGTCGGCGACGCACTCCTCGGTCGCCTCGTCGAAGCGCTGCGGCGCCCCGAACGAACGCACCTTGTCGATCAGCTCCGGCCGGCCGAAACCGTGGCCGCCCACCGGGATCCGCCAGATGCCGACGTCCTCCTGCGCGGTGTAGAGCACGCGGTGCTCGACGTCGAGCACCGAACCCTCCAGCTGCGGGCCCTCGCCGGGCTCGCCGCACGGCGACCAGGTCTTGCCGTTCGGCAGCCGGAACGACGCGGGCAGGTCGATCGTGCCGAGCGGAGCGGTGCCGACGGTGCCGCCCGCCTTGTCGACAAGGCGCAAAAGCGCCACGCGGGTCTCGTGCCGCCGGGTCACCGCGACCCACCGCGTTCCGGTGCGCGGATCGCGCCCGGCGGTGAGGCCGTACGCCGTCCGCTGATCGTCCACTTCGGACTCCGAGGCGGAGAAGACCGGTGGTGCGGAAGGATCCGTGACATCCACGAGCACGCGCGATCCGGCGGCGGCCCCGGCCGGGTCGATCCGGTAGACCCGTACGCGGTCCCGGCCGCGGTCGCTGACCACCGCGAGATCGCCGACGACGTCGACGTTGTTGAACCGCCCGGGCGCGGCGCCGTCGGCCGGGGCCTTCGGGGCGGGGAGGTGGGTGAGCTGCCGTGCCTTCAGGTCGAAGGCGGCGAGCCCGCCTTCCTTCAGCGCGCCGAGGACGACGCTCCGTCCGGGGTTCTTCGGGTGGACCCAGATCGCGGGGTCGTCGGCGTCGGCGTTCGCCGGGTCCGCGCCCGCGTCGTCGACGAAGGCCCTGGTCTGCGCCACGGGTGCGGGGTCAGGGCTCGCTTCGGCGGGCACACCGGTGAGCAGGGAAGCCGCCAGCAGGGGAAGGGGGAGGAGAGCAGCTATGCGCATCCCGGGGAAGTTAGCCGCGCGGGATGTCCGGACGGTGAACGTCGGCGGTCAGGTAGTACTGCGCGACCGGTGCCAGCATCGCGACGAGTTCGTCTTCCGAGGCGCGGACCAGCGGCGGGAGCTCGATGACATACCGCAGCAACGCGAAGCCGATCATCTGCGCGGCGACCCCGGCCACCCGGACCTTCGGCACGCCGCGCGCCTCGGCGACCCGTGCCAGCACCGCGCGTTCCAGGAACTGCCGCATCATGGTCGCGACCTGCTCGTTGGTGGTCGCGGACCGGATCATCGCCAGGAACGGCGCACGGCCCTCCGGTACCTGCCAGATGCCGAGGAACGCCCGGACGAGACGCTCGCCGATCTCGTCGTCGGGGCCGTCGAGGATGCGCGGGACCAGTTCATCGGGGTTCACCGGCAGGTTCATCGACTCGGCGAAGAGCCGCTGCTTGGTGCCGAAGAAATGGTGCAGCAGCGCGGCGTTGACCCCTGCGTCGGCCGCGATGCCGCGCACGGTCGCCCCGTCGTACCCCTGCTCGGCGAACCTCCGGCGCGCCGCGTCGAGGATCTTCTCCCGGGTCTCGGTCTGTCCCGGCCGTCGCCCCGCCTGTGCCATTCCGCGAGCTTAGAACGCCCTTGACTACGCTTGTGCCCATGTCTGTCGCAGTCAGGGTCATCCCGTGTCTCGACGTCGACGCGGGCCGAGTGGTGAAGGGCGTCAACTTCGCCGACCTGCGCGACGCCGGCGACCCCGTCGAGCTCGCCCGCCTGTATGACGCCGAGGGCGCCGACGAGCTCACGTTCCTCGACGTCACGGCATCCTCCGGGGACCGCGAGACCACTTTCGACGTCGTCCGCCGGACCGCGGAGCAGGTCTTCATCCCGCTCACCGTCGGTGGCGGCGTGCGCACGAACGACGACGTCAACCGGCTGCTGCGCACCGGTGCGGACAAGGTGAGCATCAACACCGCGGCCATCGCCCGGCCGGAGTTCCTGCGTGAGGCGTCCCGCCGGTTCGGCGCGCAGTGCATCGTCCTTTCGGTGGACGCCCGGCGCGTCCCGGAGGGGACCGACCCGACGCCGTCCGGTTTCGAAGTGACCACGCACGGCGGACGCCGCGGCACCGGGATCGACGCCGTCGAATGGGCCGCGCGCGGCGAAGAACTCGGCGTCGGCGAGATCCTGCTCAACTCGATGGACGCCGACGGCACCAAAGCGGGATTCGACCTCGAACTCATCGAAATGGCCCGCAAGGCCGTGCGCGTCCCGGTGATCGCTTCCGGTGGCGCGGGCGCGCTCGAGCATTTCCTGCCCGCCGTCGAGGCCGGCGCGGACGCGGTGCTCGCCGCCAGTGTGTTCCACTTCGGACAGTTGAAGATCGGCGAGGTCAAGGGCGCCCTGCGCGCCGGGGGAGTCGTGGTCCGATGATCCTCGGCAAGTGGAAGGCCACCACCGAGGTCAAGGTCGTCTCGGCGTTGCTGCTCGGGCTCGGGCTCGCCTATGTGGCGATGGCCGGGATCCTCATGTTCGCCCCGTATTCCACCGCGCGGACGTTCCTGCTGCCGGTGACGTCGGTCGTCCTCGGCGGGCTCGTCGTGGCGGGGCTGGTGCTGAAGATGTCGTCGGCGCGGTTCGCCGGTTTCGGCGTCAGCTTCCTGTTCGCGCTGCTGCACGCGCTGTCCATGCTGGCGGCCGAACTCTTCTGGGTGAAGATCTTCTCCGGGGTCCTGTTCGCCGGATACATCTACACCGCGGTCCTGCTGAACTCGATGCCGGTGAAACGGCACCTTTCCGGAGCCACGAATGACGCTTGACCCCGCCTTGTCGGAGCGGTTGAAACGCAATGCCGACGGGCTGATCGCCGCCGTCGTCGTCGAACACTCCACATCGGACGTCCTGATGATGGCGTGGATGAACGACGAGGCGCTGGAACGCACCCTCACCACCCGGCGCGGGACCTACTATTCGCGCAGCCGCAAGGAACTGTGGGCCAAGGGGGAGACCTCGGGGCACGTCCAGCACGTGCGCGAGGTGCGGATCGACTGCGACGGCGAT
Source organism: Amycolatopsis sp. lyj-112 (assembly GCF_046549055.1). Lineage (NCBI taxonomy): Bacteria > Bacillati > Actinomycetota > Actinomycetes > Pseudonocardiales > Pseudonocardiaceae > Amycolatopsis > Amycolatopsis sp. lyj-112. The sequence continues at coordinate 120,562 of NZ_JAJPWS010000016.1, forward strand.
ACCGTCCTGCTGCGCGTCGACCAGACCGGCCCGGCCTGTCACACCGGCACGCACACCTGTTTCGACACCGACGAACGGCTGCTGCTGGCCGACGAGAGCGAGCCCCTGTGAACGTCGTCGCCGACATCCTGGTCGGGATCGTCGCCCTGATCCACCTCTACATCGTCGTTCTCGAGATGTTCCTGTGGACCACCCCGCGCGCTCGCGCCGCCTTCGGCACCACCGAGGAGTTCGCGAAGGAGAGCGCGCCGCTAGCGGCGAACCAGGGGCTGTACAACGGTTTCCTGGCCGCGGCGCTGATCTGGGGCCTGATCGCGACCGGCGGCACGGCGTGGCAGTTCAAGATCTTCGGCCTGGCCTGCGTGATCGTCGCCGGTCTCTACGGGACGGCGACGGCGAGCAAGCGGATCTTCTTCGTGCAGGTGGTCCCCGGGACGCTCGCGCTGATCGCGGTCCTGATCGCCGGCTGAGCACCTGCTCACTTGCACGCGCGGCGGGGGCTCTCGGTTGCCCCGGAGCGAGATGGACCTCGTTGTCCGGAAAGGTCGCTGTTCCCGATTAACCTCAGTGCATGAAACCGGGGCGAGGGAAGAGAAGATCGGCCGACCGCGACCGTGCGAGACGGCCTCCCCGCGTCGCCGGGCGTCCTCTGTCGTCAGCGGATGTCGACGCCATCAAAAGCCTTGCCGCGCAGACGGTGCACGATGAAGTGGCCGCCCCGCTGATCGAGAAACTGTCGCACTTCGAGGTACGTGCGCTGGCTTTGTCGGTGTTATGGCTGGCTCTCTTCGTCATCTGTCAGATCGCTATCGACAACCCCGGGCCATCCCTGCTGTTGTTCCTGGGCTTTCCGGTGTGCCTGGGCGCCGCTTGGCTCTGGCGGAGCCGGAACCGCTCCGCCTCGAAAACCGGCCTGCGCGAGGCCACGGCGACGGTGCGGCCCGGGTGGCTGTTCCCCAAGATCGACGTTTTTCTCGATGGCGACTACAAGCTGCTTCAGACGCGACGGTCGCTGAGGATCGCGCCCCGGGTCCGGAAGGTTCCCGTCTTCATCGGCGGTGAGGGAACGGACATGATCGTGATCTTCCCGCGTGGACGGTTCTTCAAGGACACGCTCTACGCGGTGCCCGTCAAGGAGATCGAGCCGGACACGGACTGACTCGTGAGTGGTAAAGACGGTTAGAGCGGACGCTCATTTGTGTACCCACGCCCTGAGCTCTATCAAGGTCGTCTGCGTTTAGTCCTCCGCCTGTACGGCATGTGGTGAGTGGGGAGGATTTGGGCCGCTGGACGGCCAAATCCTCCCCACTCACCAGCGTGGCTCACCGTCATTACCACTCACGAGTCAGTCGATGTTCCCGGTCAGATATCGCTGCACCGTCGGCGAAATCGCGGTCACCAGCGGCTCGATCTCACTCGTCGCCATGGGCTCGAACTTCGCGACGTACCGCACCAGTCCCATGCCGACCAGCTGGGAAGCGCAGAGTGACGTCCGCAGTTCGACGCGGTCCGAGCCCAGTTCGCCGATGATCTTCGTGAAGAAGTTCTGGAAGAAAGTGCGCAACACCAGTGCCGCCTGTTCGTGGCCGGCGACGCTGCGGACCAGCGCCTGGAAGACTTCGCCGCCCGCGCCGTCCCAGCGGGTGAGGAACGTGCGCACGATCCGCCGGCCGAATTCGTCGTCGGGGCCGTCGCGCAGGGTGGCGAGGAGTTCGTGCGGGTCGAACGGGAGCTTCAGGACGGCCTGGGCGAAGAGACCTTCCTTGCTGCCGAACCAGTGGTTGACCATCGCCGCGTCGACCCCGGCGCGGGTCGCGATCGCTCGTACGGTCGCGCCGTCGAAACCGCTTTCGCCGAACACCGCGCGGGCGGCGTCGATCAGGGCGGTGCGGGTGTCCTGCCCGGCGGGCCTTCGCCCCCGCCTGCGCCCGGTAGTGTCGTCAACAGCCATGGCGTCATCATGAACGGACCCGGCGATAAATTCAACAATCCTTGAATTTATCCCCCGGTCCCAGTGCCGCTCGCCCGTTGCAGCACAATGAGCGACATGGTCAGCGCCGCAAACGCCAGCCCGTCGGGGCTCGGCTCGGTCAGCCCTTCGCGTGAGCAGTTCCGCGCGCTCGCCGAGGGCCGTCGCGTCATCCCCGTTGTCCGCCGCGTGCTCGCCGACGGTGAGACCCCCATCGGGGTCTACCGCAAGCTCGCCGCCGACAGGCCGGGCACGTTCCTGTTCGAATCCGCGGAGAACGGCGCTTCGTGGAGCCGATGGTCGTTCATCGGCGTCGACAGCCCCGCCGCGCTGACCGTGCGTGACGGCGAGGCCGTCTGGACCGGCACCCTGCCGGTCGGCCTGCCGACCGAGGGCGACCCGCTCACCGTGCTGCGCGAGACCGTCGCCGCGCTCCACACCGAAGCCCTGCCCGGGATGCCGCCGCTCACCGGCGGGATGGTCGGCTACATCGGCTACGACGCCGTCCGCTGGCTCGAACGGATCCCCGAACTCGCCGAGCGCGACCTCGACATCCCCGAGCTCACCATGCTCCTGGCGACCGATCTCGCGGCCTTCGACCACCACGAGGGCACGGTCACGCTGATCGCGAACGCGGTCAACTGGGACGACTCGCCCGAGCGGGTCGACGCCGCGTACGACGACGCCGTGGCGCGTATCAACGCGATGACCCAGCAGCTGCACGTCGCGGCTCCGGCCACGGCCGCCGTCTTCGACCGCCCCGCGCCCGAGTTCACCCGGCGCCGCTCCAAGCCGGACTTCCACGCTGCGGTCGAGAAGGCCGTCGAGGCGATCAAGGCGGGCGAAGCGTTTCAGGTCGTGCCATCGCAACGGTTCGAGATCGAGACGCAGGCCGACGCGCTGGACGTCTACCGCGTGCTGCGCACCTCCAACCCGAGCCCGTACATGTACCTGTTGCGGCTCGACGGCTTCGACATCGTCGGGTCCAGCCCGGAGTCGCTGGTCACCGTCCGTGACGGCCGCGCGACCACGCATCCGATCGCGGGCACCCGCTGGCGCGGCGCCGACCCGGAGGAGGACGCGCAGCTGGCCAAGGACCTGCTCGCCGACGAGAAGGAGCGCGCCGAGCACCTGATGCTCGTCGACCTCGGCCGCAACGACCTCGGCAAGGTCTGCAAGCCCGGCACCGTGCGTGTCGTCGACTTCTTCGGCGTCGAGCGCTACAGCCACGTCATGCACATCGTCTCCACGGTCACCGGCGAACTCCTCGACGACAAGACGGCCTTCGACGCGGTCACCGCCTGCTTCCCGGCCGGGACGCTCTCGGGCGCGCCGAAGGTCCGCGCGATGCAGCTGATCGAGGAGCTGGAGCCGACCCGCAGGGCGCTCTACGGCGGCGTCGTCGGATATCTCGACTTCGCCGGTGACGCCGACACCGCGATCGCCATCCGCACCGCGCTGATGAAGGACGGCGTCGCCTACGTCCAGGCGGGGGGCGGCGTGGTCGCCGACTCGGTGCCGGAATACGAGGACACCGAGTCGCTCAACAAGGCCCGCACCGTCCTTTCCGCGGTCGCGGCGGCGCAGACGATGATCGCGGCGGACGAACTCGACCTGGCGGGTGACAGCGCTCGTGTCTGAGCCCCCGAAAAGCGAGCCCCCGAAGGCCAAGCGTCCACTGTGGATCGCCGTGGTGGGCCTGCTGCTGGGCGCGGCCGCGTTGTGGGGGTCCTCTCAGCTGGTGTGGTTCGCGGAGTTCCGCGACGGCGGCGTGCGCGGCACGGTGCTGTACACGGAAATCGGTTCACAACGTGCGGTTGCGCTGATTCCGCTCGCGCTGCTGGCGCTGGCGGGCACGGCGGGACTGATCGCCACCGGTGGCTGGCCACGCCGGGTACTCGGGGTGGTACTCGCCGTGGCGGGGGTCGCCGCGGTGTGGATCGGTGTGGCGGGCGGCTCGTTCGCCGGCTTCGCCGACGGGCTGCCCGTCGCCCAGATGCTGAGCGCCCGGGGTCTGACGATCCTCGGGGGAATTCTCGTGGCCGCGGGCGGGTTGGCAGCCATCAAGGGCGCGGGCCGGATGCCACGCCTCGGCGCGAAGTACTCGGCGCCGGCGTCGAAACGGGTCGCGAAGGATCCGGAGACCGAGCTGTGGGAGGCACTGTCCGAGGGTGAAGACCCCACCGCGACCCGGTGACGACCGCGTAATTCGTGGTTTCGGAGATCTTTCCCGGCAAAGATGACACGGTTGGCATTCGGAGTAACGGACATACCCGGAACCAGGCCGTATTAGTGCGGGGGTTAGCATCATTTCGGCGGGAAGGGGAAGGTTTTTGTGAGCGAACTTGCGAAGGAATCCGTGAATACGACAGCGGTGAAGGTGTCGGCGTGAGCGTGCTCGAAGACATCGTCGCCGGCGTTCGCGCCGATCTCGCCGTCCGCGAGGCGGCTCTGCCGTTCGACGAGGTGAAGAAGCGTGCGACCCAGGTCGCACCTCCCCGTGATGTGCTCGCGGCACTGCGTGAGTCCGGTATCGGCGTCATCGCCGAGGTGAAGCGCCGCAGCCCCTCCAAGGGCGATCTGGCCGACATCCCGGACCCGGCCGCGCTGGCGAAGGACTACGCCGACGGCGGCGCCCGGGTGATCAGCGTGCTGACCGAAGAGCGGCGGTTCGGCGGTTCGCTCGCCGACCTCGACGCGGTCCGCGCGGCGGTCGACATCCCCGTGCTGCGCAAGGACTTCATCGTCAGCCCGTACCAGGTGCACGAGGCCAGGCTGCACGGCGCGGACATGGTCCTGCTGATCGTGGCGGCGCTTGAGAAGAACGCCCTGATCGCGCTGCTGGACCGGGTCGAATCCCTCGGGATGACGGCGCTGGTCGAGATCCACAACGCCGAGGAGGCCGACACGGCCCTCGAAGCCGGCGCGAAGGTGATCGGCGTCAACGCCCGCAATCTGCACACCCTCGAGGTCGACAGGGACGTCTTCTCGCGGCTGGCTCCCGGCCTGCCGATGGACGTCTTCAAGATCGCCGAGTCCGGTGTCCGCGGTCCCGGTGACCTGATGTCCTACGCCGGGCACGGTGCCGACGCTGTCCTGGTGGGCGAAGGGCTCGTCGCTTCCGGTGACCCGAAGGGCGCCCTGGTCAAGCTCGTGACCGCCGGTTCGCACCCTGCCTGCCCGAGGCCTTCTCGATGACCACTGAGTACACCGAGGAACCGCACGGCAAGCACGACCCGGACGAGCGGGGCTACTACGGCCCGTACGGCGGACGGTTCATGCCGGAGGCCCTGATCGGGGTCGTCGACGAGGTCGCGGCCGAGTACGAGAAGGCCAGGACCGACCCGGAGTTCGTCAACGAGTTCCGCCGCCTGCTGCGCGACTACGCCGGACGCCCGTCGCTGCTCACCGAGGCCAAGCGCTTCGGCGAGCACGCCGGCGGCGCCCGGATCTTCCTCAAGCGCGAGGACCTGAACCACACCGGCTCGCACAAGATCAACAACGTGCTGGGCCAGGCGTTGCTCACCAAGCGGATGGGCAAGAAGCGGGTCATCGCCGAGACCGGGGCCGGGCAGCATGGGGTGGCCACCGCCACCGCCTGTGCGCTGCTGGACCTGGAATGCATCGTCTACATGGGCGAGGTCGACACCGAGCGGCAGGCGCTGAACGTGGCGCGCATGAAGCTTCTCGGCGCCGAGGTCATCCCGGTGAAGACCGGTTCGCGCACGCTCAAGGACGCGATCAACGAGGCGCTGCGTGACTGGGTCACCAACGCCGACACCACGCACTACCTGTTCGGCACCGCGGCGGGCCCGTACCCGTTCCCGATGATGGTGCGGAACTTCCACAAGATCATCGGCGAAGAGGCCCGCGCGCAGATCCTCGAGCAGGCCGGGCGCCTGCCGGACGCCGTCACGGCCTGTGTCGGCGGCGGGTCGAACGCGATCGGGATCTTCCACGGCTTCATCGACGACCCGACGGTCCGTCTCGTCGGCTTCGAGCCGGGCGGCGAGGGCGTCGAGGGCAACCGCCACGGTGCCACGCTGACCAAGGGCAGCCCGGGCAACCTGCACGGCGCGATGACCTACCTGCTGCAGGACGAGGACGGCCAGACCGTCGAGTCGCACTCGATCTCGGCCGGTCTGGACTACCCGGGCGTCGGTCCCGAGCACTCGTGGCTCAAGGACAGCGGCCGGGCCGAGTACCGGCCGGTGACCGACGCCGAGGCGATGGACGCGTTCAAGCTGCTGTCGCGGACCGAGGGCATCATCCCGGCGATCGAGTCGGCGCACGCGCTGGCCGGCACGCTGGTGCTCGGGCGTGAACTGGGCCCCGAGGGCCTCATCGTGGTGAACCTGTCCGGTCGTGGCGACAAGGACATGGACACCGCCGCGAAGTACTTCGGCTTGGTGGAGAACGCATGAGCGGCCTTGATGACGTCTTCGCGAAGACTCGTGCGGAGGGCCGCGGCGCCCTGATCGGGTACCTGCCCGCCGGTTTCCCCACGGTCGACGGGTCGAAGGACCTGCTGGCCGCGGTGATCGACGGCGGCGCCGACCTGGTCGAGGTGGGCGTGCCCTACTCGGACCCGGTGATGGACGGCCCGACCATCCAGGCCGCGTCGGTGAGCGCCCTCTCCGGCGGCTTCCGGCTCAAGAACCTGTTCGAGGTCGTCGAGTCGGTGTCGTCGCGCGGCGGCAAGGCCGTCGTGATGACCTACTGGAACCCGGTGCACCGCTACGGCGTCGACCGCTTCGCGCGGGACCTCGCCGCCGCGGGCGGGCTCGGCATGATCACCCCGGACCTGATCCCGGACGAGGCCGACGAGTGGATGGCGGCGTCCGAGCAGCATGGTCTGGACCGGATCTTTCTGGTCGCGCCGTCCTCTTCGGAGGAGCGCATCGCGAAGACCGTCGAGGCTTCCTCCGGTTTCGTCTACGCCACCGCGGTGATGGGCGTGACCGGTGCCCGTGACGCGGTCGGCGTGCACGCCGAGGACCTGGTCCGGCGAACCCGCGCGCATACGGAGCTGCCGATCGGTGTCGGCCTCGGTGTCCGTTCCGGCGAGCAGGCGGCCCAGGTCGCCGGTTTCGCCGACGGTGTCATCGTCGGCTCGGCCCTGGTGACAGCCGCGGCGAGCGGACTGGACGCGGTTCGCGCGCTGTCGGCCGAACTGTCCGAGGGTGTGCGAAAGACCGTCGCCCCCGCTTGATCTGACGTGAGCCGAAGGGGCCCTTCACCGCATCGCATGCGGCGAAGGGCCCCTTTGCTGCGTCTGACGCGGGGAAAGCCCCCGTTCCGGTCTTAGGGTGGGGCCCACTCTGGCGAGCACCGAGGAAGGGGCATCCGATGCCGGGACACGGAATCCTGCCGTTCGTGGCCGAAACGCGGCTGGTGGACCACCACTGCCACGGTGTCGTCACCGGCGACCTCGGCCGGATCGAGTTCGAGCAGATGCTCACCGAGGCCGACACCGTCTCGCCGCTGGGCACGACCCTGTTCGACTCGCTGATCGGGCTCGCGGTCCGGGCCCGCTGCGCGCCGGTGCTCGGCCTGTACCCGCACACCCCGGCCGAGGTCTATCTGGCCCGCCGGGCCGAACTGGGCGCCACCGAGGTCAACCGGCGGTTCCTTCGCGCCACCGGGACGGTCGAGTTCCTGCTCGACGGCGGGTTCCTGCCGGTCGCCCTGACCACGACCGGGGAGTTCGCGTCGTTGTCCGGTGCGCGGGTACGGGACATCGTCCGGCTGGAGCAGGTCGCCGAGTCGGTCGTCCGGTCGGCGACAGCCGCCGGGTTCGCCTCGGCGTTCGCCGAGGAACTGGCGAAACGCGCGACGACCGCGGTGGGTTTCAAGTCCATCGCGGCCTACCGGGTCGGCCTGGACCTGGCGGGGGAGCGGCCTTCGGAGGGCGAGGTCGCCGAGGCCGCGGGTCGCTGGCTCGCCCGGATCGAAGCCGGTGAACCGGTCCGGCTCGCGGACGAGGTCCTGCACCGGTTCCTGATCTGGACCGGCATCGATCTCGCCCTGCCGATCCAGTTCCACGTCGGCTACGGCGATTCCGACGTCGATCTGCACCGCTGCGATCCGTTGCTGCTCACCGGGCTGCTGCGGGCGACGCGGTCGCGAGGTGTGCCGATCCTGCTGCTGCACAACTATCCCTTTCACCGGAACGCCGCGTACCTGGCGCAGGTCTTCGAGCACGTGTTCGTCGACGTGGGTTTGGCGACGCACAACGCCGGTCACCGTGCGCCCGCGATCATCGCGGAGACAATGGAGATCGCGCCGTTCGGAAAACTGCTGTTCTCCACCGACGCGTTCGGGCTGGCCGAGCTGTACCACCTCGGCACCGGGCTGTTCCGGCAAGGGCTGTCGGACTTCCTGCGCGCCGGGCTCGCCGCCGACGTACTGTCCGAAGTGGACGCACGGCGGATCGTGGCCTTGGTCGGGCACCGGAACGCCGAAAGGGTGTACGGGCTGGAGGGGTCATGACGGGACTGAACGAACTGCAGGACCGGTGGGAGGCCGCCGTCCAGGAGGAGCTGCCGGCCGCGGCGGGACTGCGGCACCGGGTCCACGCCGATCCCCGGGCATCGGGCGACGAAGAGGACACCGCGCGGGCCGCCATCGAGGCCCTCGGTGCCGGCGACGGCGTCCGCGTCGCCAAGACCGGCCGCGCGGTGCTGTTCCCGGGCACCGGACCGGGTCCGGCCGTGGTGCTCCGCGCCGAACTGGACGCACTGCCGGTCACCGAACGGACCGGGATGCCGTGGGCTTCGGAGACGTCGCTGATGCACGCCTGCGGGCACGACGTCCACCTGGCCGCGCTGGTCGCCGCTTGCCGCGCGTCGGCCGTCATCGGCGTCCCGCGTCCGATCCTCGCCGTCCTGCAGCCGCGCGAGGAGACGTCGCCTTCGGGCGCGCTCGACATCGTGGAGTCCGGCGTGCTCGCCGAGTACGGCGTGGACGCGGTCATCGGCGCGCATGTCCAGCCGCGGCTCGCCGCCGGAGTGGTCTCCGCGGTGCCTGGACCGGTCAACGCCTCCACCGACGAGTTCGACGTGATCGTGCACGGCCAGGGCGGGCACGCCGGCTACCCGCACCTGCTGCGCGACCCGATCCTCGCGCTGAGCCAGATCGTGGTCACCTTGCAGCAGCTCGCGAGCCGCCGGGTGGACCCGGTGTTCGGCGCGGTCTGTTCCGTCGGCCGGATCGAAGCGGGGACGACGGCGAACGTCGTGCCGAACGAAGCCCGGCTTTCGGGTTCGCTGCGGCTGATGCGCGTCGAAGACCGCGACCTCGCGCTCGAAGGGCTCGCCGCGATCGTTCACGGCACCGCGAAGGCGCACGGCTGCCGGGCGGAACTGCAGATCAGTCCCTGCGAGCCGGTCCTGCACAACGACGCCGGGCTGGCCCAGCGCGCGTACCGGCGGCTCCTCCGCTCCGGGGCGCGCGTCGACACCGATTTCCGGTCGTTCGGCGCGGACGATTTCGCGCACTACTGCGGGGTGACGCGGGGGCTGATGATGTTCGTCGGCCTCGGTGACACCGCGGGCGCGCCGAGCCTGCACGACGAGCGTTTCCTGCCGCCGGACACCGCCATCGGGCAGGTCGCGTCCGCGCTCATCGCGGGCTATCTGGCCGCCGTCGAGGCCTGACGCTCCCAAGCCGTGGAAGAGGCGCTACGGTGACCTCCGTGAATACCGCCTCGGCAGCGTTCCTCGCGACCATCCCGAGCCCTGATCAGGGCGTCTGGCATATCGGACCGATCCCGCTCCGCGCCTACGCCCTGTGCATCATCGCCGGCATCATCGTGGCGATCTGGCTGGGCGAGCGCCGCTGGGTCGCCCGCGGCGGCACGAAGGGGGCGGCCATCGACGTCGCCGTCTTCGCGGTGCCGTTCGGCCTGGTCGGCGGGCGGCTCTACCACGTCATCACCGACAACCAGCTGTACTTCGGCGAGGGCAAGAACCCGCTGAACGCGCTGAAGGTCTGGGACGGCGGGCTCGGCATCTGGGGCGCGATCGCGCTCGGTGCCGTCGGCGCGCTGATCGCCTGCCGCCGCAAGGGCATCCCGCTGCCCGCGATGGCGGACGCGCTCGCGCCCGGCATCGTGATCGCGCAGGCCATCGGCCGGGTGGGCAACTACTTCAACCAGGAGCTCTACGGCGCGCACACCGACCTGCCGTGGGGCCTGGAGATCTACCAGCGCTACAACCCGACCAACCCGGACGACTTCCTGAACGGCATCGCGATCGGGCACGTCCCGCTGCCGGACAGCCCGGTGCACCCGACGTTCCTCTACGAACTGCTGTGGAACCTCGGTGTCGCGCTGCTGGTCATCTGGGCGGACAAGAAGTTCCGTCTCGGCCACGGCCGCGTGTTCGCGCTCTACGTGGCGGGCTACACCGCCGGCCGGTTCTGGATCGAGATGATGCGGACCGACACCGCGAACCACATCCTCGGCCTGCGGGTCAACGTGTGGACCTCGATCCTGCTGTTCGTCGCGGCGATCGCCTACTTCGTGCTGGCCGCCAAACGCGGGCCGCGGGAAGCGCCGGAAACGCTGTGGAGCAAGGACGTCCCACGCGAGGACGAGGCCGCTTCGGAGACTTCCGACAGCTCTGCCTCCTCCGACAGCTCCGACGAACCGAAGGTCGAGGAACACGCCGAGGTCGCCACCGCTCCGGACACGGTCCGGGACTCGGCCGCCGACAAGGCCACCGAGGACCCGAAGCCGGACGCCGAAAAGTAGTCCTCAACGCGCTATGAACGAGTCTTTCCTTGCAAATTTGGCAAGGAAAGACTCGTTCATAGCATCGGGACCGGCCTCAAGGAGCGACCAGACCTCGTCCGGTCACCAGAGGCAGGTCCAGCGCGGTCAGCAGCCCGGGCGGCGCCGCGACCACCGCCGGGATCGCGTTGACCAGCCGCATCGCGGTCGCTTTCAGCCCGGCCGTGTTGTGGTCGCCGTCGGAGCCGAGCAGCCGCAGGTCCAGCACGTACTCGGGCTCACCGGTCACCTGCACCCGGTAGCAGCCCTGCCCGGACGGCTGCGGCCATTCCGGGCCGAGGTCGGGCCGCAGCCGCGTGATGTGCTCCAGCACGCACACGGCCCGTCCGCCGCGCATTCCGCGCACCTCGAACCGCAGCGCCGCCGCAGTGCCCTCCTTGATCGTGCCCGAAGCGATCTCGAACGTCTCCGGCGCCGGAAGCCGTTCGTAGCTCTCCTCGACGGCGTCGAGTTCGACGTCCAGCCCGGCCGCCAGCTGCCGCACGACGCTGCCCCAGGCCAGCGACAGCACGCCGGGCTGCAGCAGTAGCGGGAGATCGTCCATCTCCCGCCCGAAACCCATGATGTCGAAGAGCACCTTGCCGTTGTTGTACGTCGAGTAGTCAAGGATCTCCAGGCAGCGCACCTCGTCGATCCGTTCGCAGACGCCGGTGAGCACCAGCGGCAGCCAGTCGTTGGCGAAACCCGGGTCGACGCCGTTGACCCACAGCGACGCACCACCTTCGCGGGCGGCCTCGCGGATCGGCTCGATCATGTCCGGCGGGACGACGCCTTCGGGGTACTGAAGGAACACCGGGCTGCTGGACACCACGTTGATCCCCGCGCGCAGGAACCGCTTCAGATCTTCGACGGCTTCGAGGAGCCTGTCGTCGGCCATCGCCGTGTAGACGACGCAGTCCGGTTTCAGCGCGATGAGCGCGTCCGCGTCCGTGGTGGCGGTGACGCCGAGCTTCCGCCCGAGCCCGGCCAGTTCCCCGGCGTCCACTCCGGCCTTCGTCTCACTCGAAACCCAGACCCCGGCGAGTTCGAGGTCTGACCGGGCGGTGATGCCGGCGAGGGTGTGCCTGCCGACGTTCCCGGTGCTCCACTGGACCACGCGCAACGCGTTCGCCTCCTACAGATCGGGCAGGCCCAGCTCCAGGTTCGGGGCCTGCAGTCCACCGTCGACTTCCAGGATCTTTCCGGTGAGGTAGCCGCCGGCCCGCGACGCCAGGAACACGACCGTGGCCGCGATGTCCTCGGCCTCGCCGATCCTGCCCAGGGGAGTGGCGTCTTCCATCCGGCCGCGCAGTTCGTCGTTGCCCACCACCACTTCGAGCGCGGAGGTCGCGACGGAACCGACCGCGATCGCGTTCACCCGCACCTTCGGCGCCAGGTCGGCCGCCGCGAGCCGGGTGTAGTGCGCCAGCGCGGCCTTCGCGGTCCCATACGCGGCGAAGCCCCGGCCGGTCACACGGCCCATGATCGACGAGATGTTGACGACCGAGCCGCCGGTCTCCAGCAACGCGGGCGCCGCCGCGGCGGTCAGCGCGTGCGCGGTGGAAACGTTGAAGCGAAAGGCTTCTTCGAGGAAGTCGGCCGTGGTTTCCAGCAGGGGCCGGGGATAGGTCCCGCCGACGTTGTTGACCACCAGGTCCAGCCGGCCGAACTCCGCCGTCGCGATCCGGGCCAGCTCGCCGGCGGCGGCCGGGTCGCTCAGATCGGCGGGGACCACGTGCGCGCGGCGGCCGGTGGCGGCGATCCTGCTCGCGATGTCGTCGAGCTGGGTTCGGGTGCGGGACGAGATCACCACGTCGGCACCCGCCTCGGCGAGCGCCACGGCCGTCGCCGCGCCGATCCCGCGTCCGGCGCCGGTGACCACGGCGACCTGGTCGGTGAGCCGGAAACGGTCCAGGATCATGCGCGGAACTGTAACACGTTCTACTTGTTTGCCGGGTTCGATCTGCGGAGAACTCCCGGAGTGACTAGGGTCGCCTCACCGCGACTCTCGGCGCCACGGAACGGGACATATACTTAGCGGTACGAACTACCGCGACCCCATCAGGAACGATGTCGTTCCGGTCACCCAGATCGTTACGCATCGGCGAGGTTCCGCGCTCTCCGAACTGATGCCGCCGTGTTTCCCAGGTGTTAAAGTCGCGCTAACGAGCGGGCCATCGTCGTCCCGTGCGCATACCCCCCGGCCGGCTTGTCCGGCCGCTGAGCACGACGACGAAGGAGGTCCCTTCATGATCTTCTCCGCCCTTCCAGGCAAACAGGGACTGTACGATCCCGAATCCGAACAGGACTCTTGCGGTGTGGCCATGGTGGCCGACGTCCGCGGACGCCGGTCTCACGGCATCGTCACCGACGGCCTGACGGCGCTGACGAACCTCGACCACCGCGGTGCCGCGGGAGCCGAGCCGACCAGTGGCGACGGCGCGGGAATCCTGGTGCAACTGCCCGACGGGCTGCTGCGCGCGGAAGTGGACTTCCCCCTGCCCGAGGCGGACGCCGACGGTCATCAGACCTACGCGACCGGGATCGGCTTCCTGCCCTCGGACACCGAGGAACGCGGCAAGGCCATCGCCCTGATCGAACGGATCGCCACCGAAGAGGGCCTCGATGTCCTCGGCTGGCGCGAGGTCCCGATCGACGCCGACCGCGCCGACATCGGGCCGACGGCGCGTTCGGTGATGCCGCATTTCGTCATGCTGTTCGTCGCGGGCCACGAGTCCGGCGGCCGATGTCCGAGCGGCCTCGAATTGGACAGGCTGGCCTTCTGCCTGCGCAAACGCGTCGAGAACGAGAGCGTGACCGCGGGCTGCGGCACCTACTTCCCCTCGTTGTCCTCACGGACGATCGTCTACAAGGGAATGCTGACCCCCGAGCAGCTCCCGCTCTTCTTCACCGATCTGATCGACACCCGGCTCACCAGCGCCATCGCGCTCGTGCACTCCCGGTTCTCCACCAACACCTTCCCGTCGTGGCCGCTGGCGCACCCGTTCCGGTTCGTCGCGCACAACGGCGAGATCAACACCATCCGCGGCAACCGCAACCGCATGCGCGCCCGTGAGGCGCTGCTGGAATCGGACCTCATCACCGGTGACCTGACCCGGCTGTACCCGATCTGTTCGGCTGACGCGTCGGACTCCGCCTCCTTCGACGAGGTGCTGGAACTGCTGCACCTCGGCGGGCGTTCGCTGCCGCACGCGGTCCTGATGATGATCCCCGAGGCCTGGGAGAACCACGCCGGGATGAACGCACAGCGCCGTGCGTTCTACCAGTTCCACGCCAGCCTGATGGAGCCGTGGGACGGCCCCGCCTGTGTCACCTTCACCGACGGCACGCTCGTCGGCGCGGTGCTGGACCGCAACGGCCTGCGCCCGGCCCGATGGTGGCACACCGCCGACGACCGCGTCGTGCTGGCCAGTGAGGCCGGCGTGCTCGACGTCGCGCCCGAGGACATCGTGGCCAAGGGGCGGCTCAAGCCCGGCCGGATGTTCCTGGTGGACACCGAGGCGGGCCGGATCGTCGACGACGAAGAGGTCAAGTCGGAACTGGCCAAGGAACTTCCGTACGAGGGCTGGCTGCACGCCGGTCTGCTGCAGATCGCCGATCTGCCCGACCGCGACCACATCGTGCAGAGCCACGATTCGGTGCTGCGGCGCCAGCTTTCCTTCGGCTACACCGAAGAAGAGCTGAAGATCCTCCTCGCGCCGATGACGATCAAGGGCGCCGAGCCGATCGGCTCGATGGGTTCCGACAGCCCGCCCGCGGTGCTGTCCCAGCGTTCGCGGCTGCTGTACGACTATTTCAAGCAGAACTTCGCGCAGGTCACCAACCCGCCGCTGGACGCGATCCGCGAAGAGCTCGTCACCTCGATGAGCCGGATCATGGGACCGGAGCGGAACCTGCTCGCCCCCGGCCCGGCGTCCTGCCGTCACGTGCAGCTGCCGTACCCGGTGATCGACAACGACGAACTCGCCAAGCTGATCCACATCAACGACGACGGCGACCTCCCCGGCTTCGCGTGCAGTGTCCTTTCCGGACTGTACGAAGTGGACGGCGGCGCCGACGCGCTGGCTTCCGCGATCGAGCGGGTCCGGCGTGAGGCGTCCGAGGCGATCGAGGCGGGCGCGCGCACGCTCGTGCTGTCCGACCGCGACTCCGACCACCGCATGGCGCCGATCCCGTCGCTGCTGCTGGTGTCCTCGGTACACCACCATCTGGTGCGCACCAAGGAAAGGCTCCGTGTCGCGCTGGTCGTCGAGACCGGTGACGCCCGCGAGGTCCACCATGTCGCGCTGCTGCTCGGCTACGGTGCCGCGGCGGTGAACCCGTACCTGGCCTTCGAAACCATCGAGGACATGATCTCGACCGGTGCCATCACCGGTGTCGAACCGGCCAAGGCGGTCCGCGACTACGTCAAGGCGCTCGTCAAGGGCGTCCTGAAGATCATGTCGAAGATGGGGATCTCCACCGTCGGCGCCTACACCGCGGCGCAGGTCTTCGAATCCTTCGGCCTGGCCCAGGATCTGCTCGACGAGTACTTCACCGGGACGTCGTCGAAGCTCGGCGGCGTCGGCCTGAGCGTGCTCGCCGAAGAGGTCGCCACCCGGCATCGCCGCGCGTACCCGGACAACCCGACCGACCGGGTCCATCGTGGACTCGAGACCGGCGGCGAGTACGCGTACCGCCGCGAGGGCGAACTGCACCTGTTCACCCCGGAGACCGTCTTCCTGTTGCAGCACGCGACGAAGACCGGCCGGACCGAGGTGTACAAGAAGTACTCCGACGAGGTGCACCGCCTCTACCGCCAGGGTGGCGCGCTGCGCGGGTTGTTCGCCTTCCGCTCCACCCGCGAGCCCGTCCCGCTGGACGAGGTCGAGCCCGTCGAGGCGATCTTCAAGCGCTTCAACACCGGCGCGATGTCCTACGGCTCGATTTCGGCCGAGGCACACGAAACACTGGCCATCGCGATGAACCGCATCGGCGGCCGCTCCAACACCGGTGAGGGCGGGGAAGACCCCGAGCGCCTCTACGACCCGGAGCGGCGCAGCGCGATCAAGCAGGTCGCCAGCGGCCGGTTCGGTGTCACCAGCGAGTACCTGGTCAACGCCGACGACATCCAGATCAAGATGGCGCAGGGCGCGAAGCCCGGCGAGGGCGGCCAGCTGCCGCCTAACAAGGTGTACCCGTGGATCGCGCGGACCCGGCACTCCACGCCGGGCGTCGGGCTGATCTCCCCGCCGCCGCACCACGACATCTACTCGATCGAGGATCTCGCCCAGCTGATCCACGACCTCAAGAACGCCAACGAGAACGCCCGCATCCACGTGAAGCTGGTGTCCTCGCTCGGTGTCGGCACGGTCGCGGCGGGCGTTTCCAAGGCACACGCCGACGTCGTGCTCATCTCCGGGCACGACGGTGGCACCGGCGCCTCCCCGATGAACTCGCTCAAGCACGCGGGGACGCCGTGGGAGATCGGGCTCGCCGAGACACAGCAGACGTTGCTGCTCAACGGTTTGCGCGACCGGATCACCGTCCAGGTCGACGGCGCGATGAAAACCGGCAAGGACGTCGTCATCGCCGCGCTGCTCGGCGCGGAGGAATACGGCTTCGCGACGGCGCCGCTGATCGTCGAGGGCTGCGTCATGATGCGCGTCTGCCACCTCGACACCTGCCCGGTCGGCGTCGCGACGCAGAGCCCGGATCTGCGCAAGCGCTACACCGGCCAGGCAGACCACGTCGTCAACTACTTCCGGTTCGTCGCCGAAGAAGTACGGGAAACGCTGGCGGCACTCGGTTTCCGCACCCTCGACGAGGCGATCGGCCATGCCGAGGTGCTCGACACCGACAAGGCGATCGAGCACTGGAAGGCCTCCGGGCTCGATCTCAAGCCGATCTTCGAGATGCCGACCGAGACCCCGTACGGCGGGGCGAAGCGGCGCACGCGGACGCAGGACCACGGCCTCGAGCACGCTCTCGACCGGACGCTGATCCAGCTCGCCGAGGCGGCGCTCGAGGACGCGCACCCGGTCCGGCTGGAACTGCCGGTGCGGAACGTGAACCGGACCGTCGGCACGCTGCTCGGTTCGGAGATCACCCGTCGCTACGGCGGTGAAGGCCTGCCCGAGGACACGATCCACGTGCTGCTGACCGGTTCCGCCGGGCAGTCGCTGGGCGCGTTCCTGCCGCGCGGCATCACCCTCGACATGGTCGGCGACGCGAACGACTACGTCGGCAAGGGCCTCTCGGGCGGGCGGATCATCGTGCGCCCGCACCCGGACGCGAAGTTCGCCGCCGAGGGCCAGACCATCGCCGGCAACACGCTCGCCTACGGGGCCACCGGTGGCGAGATGTTCCTGCGCGGCCAGGTCGGCGAACGGTTCTGCGTGCGCAACTCCGGTGCGGTGGTCGTCGCCGAGGGCGTCGGCGACCACGCCTTCGAGTACATGACCGGGGGGCAGGCCGTCGTGCTCGGCCCGACCGGGCGCAACCTCGCGGCGGGTATGTCCGGCGGTGAGGCCTACGTGCTCGACCTCGACCGCAGCCGGGTCAACGAGGAGATGGTGAACCTTCTGGCGCCCAGGCCCGAGGACCTCGCCTGGCTGAAGAAGACCGTGCAGAAGCACTACGACCTCACCCACTCGGCGGTGGCCGCGTCGCTTCTCGGCGACTGGCCGCGTCGCTCGGCGGCGTTCACCAAGGTGATGCCCCGCGACTACCAGCGTGTCCTTGACGCGGCGAAGGCGGCGCGCGCCGCGGGCCGCGATGTCGACGAAGCGATCATGGAGGCCGCTCGTGGCTGACCCGACCGGTTTTCTCAAGCACGATCGCGAAGAGCCGAAGAAGAAGTCCAAAGAGGACCGTCTCGCCGGCTGGGGCGAGGTGTACGCGGACGTGGCACCCGCCGAGCGCAACGAAAAGGTGCGCACGCAGGCTTCACGGTGCATGGACTGCGGCATCCCGTTCTGCCACTCCGCCGGTTCAGGTTGCCCCCTGGGCAACCTGATCCCGGAGTGGAACGACCTGGTGCGCCGCGGCGACTGGGCCGCGGCGAGCGATCGGCTCCACGCGACCAACAACTTCCCCGAGTTCACCGGGAAGCTGTGCCCCGCGCCGTGCGAGGCCGGTTGTGTCCTCTCGATCTCGCCGTTGTCCGGCGGGCCGGTGGCGATCAAACGCGTCGAGCAGACGATCGCCGACGTGTCCTGGGAAGCGGGCTATGTGCAGCCGCAGGTCTCGGCGGTGTCCTCCGGCCAGCGTGTCGCGGTCGTCGGCTCCGGGCCCGCCGGGCTCGCCGCCGCGCAGCAGCTGACCCGCGCCGGCCACGAGGTGACCGTCTACGAGCGGGACGATCGGCTCGGCGGCCTGCTGCGGTACGGCATCCCCGAGTTCAAGATGGAGAAGAAGGTCCTCGACCGGCGGCTCGCGCAACTCCAGAAGGAGGGCACGAAGTTCGTCACCGGCTGCGAGGTCGGCGTCGATCTGACCGTCGAGGAACTGCGCGCCGGTTTCGACGCGGTGGTGCTCGCGGTCGGCGCGCTGCGCGGCCGCGACGACACCACGACGCCCGGGCGCGAGCTGTCCGGCGTCCACCTCGCGATGGAGCATCTCGTCCCGGCCAACAAGTACGTCGAGGGCGACGGTCCGTCGACGGTCGACGCCGCGGGCAAGCACGTGGTCATCATCGGCGGTGGCGACACCGGGGCCGACTCCTACGGCACCGCGACGCGCCAGGGCGCGCTTTCGGTGACCCAGCTGGACCAGTACCCGACGCCACCGTCCACAAGGGACGATGACCGCTCGCCGTGGCCGACCTGGCCGTACATCCTGCGCACCTACCCGGCGCACGAGGAGGCGGGCGAGCGCAAGTTCGCCGTCGCGGTCAAGCGGTTCGTCGGCGACGAGAACGGCAACGTGCGCGCTGTCGAGCTGCAGCAGGTCCGGGTCCAGAAGGACCGCGAGACCGGGCGGCGCGAGGTCGTCCCGGTCAACGACGTGGTCGAGGAACTGCCCGCCGACCTGGTGCTGTTCGCGATCGGGTTCGAAGGTGTCGAGCACATGCCGCTGCTGGACTCGCTCGGGCTCTCGCTGACCCGGCGCGGAACGCTCTCGTGCGGCGCGGACTGGCAGACCTCCTCGCCGGGCGTGTTCGTCTGCGGCGACGCGCATCGCGGTGCTTCGCTGGTGGTGTGGGCGATCGCCGAGGGCCGCTCGGTGGCGAGCGCCGTCGACGCCTTCCTCACCGGTGCGTCCGATCTGCCCTCGCCGGTGCACCCGACGGCGTTGCCGCTCGCGGTGGTCTGAGCTTCTCGTAGAGGTGTCATGAAAGGGTCTTACAGGACGAAAAACGTCCCGTAAGACCCTTTCATGACACACACGAGGGTGGACGAACGGCAGGTCGTCGGCTACTTGCGGGACGGCACCTTCCCGGCCGCCGATACCCACTGCTAACACCGTTCACAGTATTACGCCGAACGGCCCATAGCTGTGCATGGATGCGGCCGAACGGTCGCTTGTACGCGCGGTAGCCGGGCAAATACTTTCAGGAAGTCGTGCAGGTCATACGGCAATTCACCGGTAGCGGAAGGTGGTATGCCCATGAAGAGGACGGCTTCCCGGGCGGGAATCCTGGCGGGGCTCGTGGGTCTGGCGGTGACGGCACTGACAGCGGTCGCGAGTCCCGCTCAGGCTGTTCCTGTGACGCAGGCGGCGGCGGACACCGCGGCCGAGGCGCAGGCTGTCGCGGCCTACTGGACGCCCGAGCGGATGCGGTCGGCGGTTCCGATCGAACGGCTGGTCAAGGCACCGAGCCTTTCGCCGAAGGACGTCGCGAAAGGGGAGAGCACGATCGTCCAGAGCATCCCCAACGGCGGTGGCGCCTGGACGGGTGCGGGCAAGGTCGTGCAGACCGCGGGCCGGGTGTTCTTCACCATGGGCGGGCGGAACGCGTCGTGCTCGGGTGACGCCGTCACCAGCGGCAACGGCAGTGTCGTGATCACCGCCGGGCACTGCGTGAAGTACCAGGGCGCGTGGCACACGAACTGGACCTTCGCGCCCGGCTACGACAACGGCAACACGCCCTACGGCACCTGGGCCGCGAAGAGCACGCTCACCACTCCGCAGTGGGAAGCGAGCGAGGATATGAACTACGACGTCGGCGCGGCCGTCGTCAACCCGCTCAACGGGCAGAAGCTGACCGACGTCGTCGGCGCGCAGGGGATCGCGTTCAACCAGGCGCGTAACCAGTCGATGTACACCTTCGGGTATCCGGCGGCGGCGCCGTACGACGGAACGAAGCTGATCTATTGCAGCGGAAGCACGTTCACCGACTTCCTGCTGACCAAGGACCACGGGATGAACTGCAATATGACCGGCGGCTCGAGCGGCGGTCCATGGTTCCTCAACTTCAGTGAAGCGACCGGGGCGGGCGTCCAGGCTTCGGTGAACAGCTTCGGCTACACCTTCCTGCCGGGCTACATGTTCGGGCCGTACTTCGGCACGGACGCGCAGAACCTCTACAACAAGGCGCAGGCCGCCTGATCTGCTGTCGAAACCCGCCCGTCCACCTTTTGGGACTTTCGTCCCGGTGGACGGGCGCCTTTCGGTCCGGCATATCCTGGCGATCGTGAACTGGACAGTGGACGTTCCCGTCGACACGCTCCCCGAACTGCCGCCTCTGCCGCCCGAGCTGCGCCACCGGCTCGACGAAGCGCTCTCGCGGCCCGCCGCGCAGCAACCGGAGTGGCCGGACCCCGAGCTGACGAAGCGCGTCCGCGGCGTGCTCGAGAGCGTGCCGCCGATCACCGTCCCGGCCGAGATCGACCGGCTCTCCGACCGCCTCGCCATGGTCGCCCGCGGCGAGGCGTTCCTGCTGCAGGGCGGTGACTGCGCGGAGACGTTCGAGTCCAACACCGAACCGCATATCCGCGCCAACCTGCGCACCCTGCTGCAGATGGCCGTCGTCCTCACCTACGGCGCGAGCCTCCCGGTGGTGAAGGTCGGCCGCATCGCCGGCCAGTACGCGAAGCCGCGCTCGGCCTCCACCGACGCGCTCGGCCTGCCGGTGTACCGCGGCGACATCATCAACTCGCTCGTCGCCAAGCCCGAACTGCGCGTGCCCGACCCGGGCCGGATGATCCGCGCCTACGCCAACGCGGGCGCCGCGATGAACCTCGTCCGCGCGCTCACCGGCGCCGGGATGGCCGACCTGCACCAGGTGCACGACTGGAACAAGGACTTCGTGAAGTCCTCGCCCGCCAGCGAGCGCTACGAGGCGCTGGCCGCCGAGATCGACCGTGGTCTGCGGTTCATGTCGGCCTGCGGCGTCACCGACGCCTCGCTGCAGTCCACCGAGATCTTCGCCAGCCACGAGGCGCTGCTGCTCGACTACGAGCGTTCGATGCTGCGGCTGGACAACGCCGACGTGGCGAACCCGAAGCTGTACAACCTCTCGTCGCACTTCCTGTGGGTCGGCGAGCGAACCCGCCAGCTCGACGGCGCGCACATCGCGTTCGCCGAACTGCTGTCCAACCCGATCGGGCTCAAGATCGGCCCGACGACCACGCCCGAGCAGGCCGTCGAATACGTCCAGCGGCTCGACCCGCGCAACGAGCCCGGCAGGCTGACGCTGATCGCCCGGATGGGCAACGGCAAGGTCCGCGAGGTGCTGCCCGCGATCGTCGAGAAGGTCGAGTCGTCCGGGCACAAGGTCATCTGGCAGTGCGACCCGATGCACGGCAACACCCACGAGGCGTCGACCGGCTACAAGACCCGGCACTTCGACCGGATCGTGGACGAGGTCCAGGGGTTCTTCGAGGTGCACCGCAAGCTGGGCACCTACCCGGGCGGCATCCACGTCGAACTGACCGGCGAGGACGTCACCGAATGCCTCGGCGGCGCGCAGGACATCTCGGATCTGGACCTTTCGGGCCGGTACGAGACCGCCTGCGACCCGCGGCTGAACACGCAGCAGTCGCTGGAGCTGGCGTTCCTGGTCGCGGAGATGCTGCGCGGCTGAGCGTTCTGTCACTGAAGTGCTATGAACGGCCCGTTACTTGCAAATTTTGCAAGTAACGGGCCGTTCATAGCACGCTAGTGAGCGGTGTCCAGCAGGCGCGCGGCCGACTTGTGCACCGCGTCGCGCAGCGACCCGATGTCCTGCACGGCAGCCCCGTTCGCCTGTAGTCCGATGTGGACGGAGTCCCGGTAGGTCGCCACCGCGATCCCGATCGCCTGCCGGGGCGCGAGCGGCACGAACGGGTACACCCCGCCGAGCCTGGTCCCGTCCAGGGTGAGCCGGTTCGGCGGTACCGGCACCGTGGTCACCACGAGGTCGAACAGCAGCGGCGCGGCCAGGCCGGCGGCCTTGGTGCCGAGCCGGTGCAGCATCGGCGGCATCCGGTCGGCGAGCAGAGGGAACGCGCCGGCTCCCCGGGCCGGGCCCGCAGCTTTGTTCCGGTCCATCTCGCGTTGCACGGCACGCAGCCGCTCCACCGGGTCGTCGAGGCCGACCGGCAGGTCGCAGAGGTAGCCGGAAAGCTTGTTACCGCCGAGTTGCTCGGCGGACCGCCCGCGCACGCTGACCGGGATGAGCGCCCGCAGCGTCCGGCCGTCGGCCCGCTGGCCCCGGTTGACCATCCATTCGCGAAGCGCGCCGGCGAGGACGGCCAGCACGACGTCGTTGGCCGTGCCGCCGTGGGTCCGGCGGACCCGCCGGATCTCGGGGGTGCCGAGCCGGACGAAACCGAGCCGTCGCTCGGTCGAGGGCGGCGCGCTGACCGGCGACAAGGGCGAACGCGTCGCGCGGACGACCGAAGAGGCGATCCCGGCGGACTCGCCGGCCTGGGCCAATGTGGAGCCGAGGGCGTCCTTGACCGCGCCCACGGGGGAGCGCGGCGCGGGCGGTTCGGCTCCGCTGTGCGCCCGCTTGCTCACCTTCGGGAGCCCGTCGAGCAGTCCCGAGGCGACGGCGTACGCGCCGGCGCCGTCGGTGAGCGCGTGGTGCAGTTTCAGCAGCAGCGCGAACTCGCCGTCCGGCAGGCCGGTGACGAGATGCAGGTTCCACAAGGGTTTTCCGGTGTCGAGCGGCCGTCCCATCCAGCGCGACGCGTAGGCGGACAGCGGGTCCGGTTCGTACAGAGAGCTCAGGTGGTGATGCGAAATATGGTCACTGGCAACGAAGTCCGGGTCTTCCGCCCAAGTGGCGGCGCCGAAGGGGAACAGCGCGGTCCGGTGCCGCTGGCGTAACTTCGGGATACGTGCGGCGCGCTCGGCGAGCAGTGCGGTCAGCTTGCGCGCGTGCACCTGCCCGTGCGGGCGGAAGGTGACCACCGCGCCCATGTGCATGGGCGTCGTTTCGCTTTCCAGACAAAGGAAAGCGACATCGAGTGCGCTCAGCTGGGGGCCTGACATCATCTGCCTTTCTTTGGTGCTCCGGATATGGGCACAACTGCACCAGCCTGACATGACGAGCGGGTGGTCGTCATGTTTCGTCAGCGCTAACTGGCACCGGTTTCACTCGAACGATGCCATCGAGTTCGGACATGGCCCACGGCTGTGGGGCAGATGGCGGATAGCGTCCCGGTATGTGGCCGGGGTAAGTCGTTCGCGGACTGTCGGTGCGGACCGGCAGACTGCACTCCCATGACCGACGAACCGAAGCGTCCTGAGCCTCCGCTCACCGGGGACGAGCGCACCCAGCTGAACGGCTTTCTCGACTTTCTTCGTGCCACTGTGGTGTGGAAGTGCTCAGGCCTGACCGACGAGCAGGCCCGGCGGCCGCTCGTGCCCAGCGAGCTGACCACTGTCGCCGGTCTGCTCGGGCACCTGACCTTGGTCGAGCAGTACTGGTTCACCGTGGTGCTCGATGGCCAGGAGGATACTTGGAAGGAAGCGCTCGAAACCGATCCGGACGCCGAATTCCGGGTCGCCATGAAGACCCCGCTGGACCAGTTGATCGCCGCCTACGAGGCGGAATGCGAACGCAGCCGGAAAGTCGTCGCGCGGATGGGGCTCGACGACGAGGTCGCGTTCCGCGGCGATCGCCAGGTCAATGTCCGGTTCGTCGTCGTGCACATGATCGAGGAGACCGGCAGGCACGCCGGCCACCTCGACCTGTTGCGCGAACTGACCGACGGGCTCACCGGGGAGTGACGCGGCGAGGGGGCAGCGGGAAGAACCCGCTGGTCCGCTCGACGTAGGTGGTGTACCCGGGCCGGGATCGCCGCAAACCCTTCTCCAGCAAAGGTTTTCCGGTGCCCTTGGCCAGTGTGTAGGTCATCGCGAGGGGGGACAGAACGGTCGCCGCCCCCACCCAGCTCGAACACGCCAGCAGGTAGAGGCCCCACCACACGCACGCGTCACCGAAGTAGTTCGGATGCCGCGTGTAGCGCCACAGCCCGCTGTCGAGCACCTTGCCCTTGTTCTCCGGGTCGGCCTTGAACCGGCGAAGCTGCTCGTCGCCGACGGTTTCGAACCCGAAGCCGACCAGCCAGACGGCGATGCCGATCCACGCTGTCACGCCGAACGAATCGGCGTACATCGCGAACTGGACCGGCAGCGAGACGAACCACAGCATCACCGTCTGGAGCAGGTACACGCGGACGAACAGCTTCAGCGCCGGATTCGGGCCCGCGCGTTCCGCCATCCGCACGTAGCGCGGGTCTTCGGGCAGCTTGTGGTTGCGCAGGTGGAGGTGCACGCCCAGGCGGACGCCCCAGACCGCGGTCAGCAGTGCGGCGACCACGCGCAGCGCCACCGGCCCGTCCCCGAGCGGGGCCGCGACCAGCGCGACGAGCGCGAAGCCCGGCCCCCAGAACGTGTCGATGGTGTCGTACCGCTGACGCCACCGCGCGATGCCGAAGGTGACGACGACGGCCAGGAGCGTGGCCGCCGCGGTGACGAGCAGCGTTCCCCCTAGCGGCATCTAGGACCACTCCCGGGTGGCGGGCAGCCCGCTGAGGCCGTGCTCACTGGAGCGCACCGCGAGGATCTGGTCCACGCCCATCCGGTTCTCCTCGAACGCGAGCGCGCCGCCGACCAGGTAGAGCCGCCAGACGCGGGCGCCCGATTCACCGATCAGCGCCACGACGTCGTCCCAGTCGCTCTCGAGCGTTTTCTCCCATGCACGGACCGTACGCACATAATGCTCCCGCAGCGCGTGGACATCGCGGATCTCGAAGCCGGCGGTCTCCAGATGCCCGAGGGTCCGGCTCAGCGGCCGCATCGTCATGTCCGGGGCGATGTAGCGCTCGATGAACGCGCCGCCGCCGGGTGCCACCGCGCCGCGGGACATCTGCTGCAGGACCAGCCGTCCGGTGGGGGCCAGCATCCGGAACAGCGTCCGCGTGTACTCGGGGTAGTTCTGGTCGCCGACGTGTTCGCCCATCTCGATGGACGAGACGGCGTCGAACGGCGCGTCGGTCAGCTCGCGGTAGTCCTGCCGACGGACTTCGACGCGATCTTCCAGGTCGTGCTGGGCGAGACGGCCGCGGACATGCTGCTGTTGCTCCGCCGAAAGCGTGATGCCGACGGCGTGCACGCCGTGGTGCTTCGCCGCGTGCACCAGGAGCGAGCCCCAGCCGCAGCCGACGTCGAGCAGTCGCATCCCCGGCCGCAGGCCGAGTTTGCGGCAGATCAGTTCGAGTTTGTCCTTTTGGGCCTGTTCGACGCCGTACCCGTCGTCGTCGGAGGTCCAGTAGCCGGACGAGTAGGCCATCGATTCGTCGAGCAGCAGCTGATAGAAGGCGTTGCCGAGGTCGTAGTGGTGCGAGATCGCCGACTTGTCGCGGAGCAGGCTGTGCAGCTTCCCTGAAAGCCGGGCCTCCTCGGCGGGCGGCTTGGGCCGCGGCCCGACGACGCCGAGGCTTACCGCGATCCGCACGGCCTTCGCCCACTCGCGCGGGCCGAGCCGGGCGCCGCGCGCCGCACCCGACCGGGTCAGCGCCCAGATCCGGCGGAATCCGTCGGCGAGGTCGCCTTCGACATCGAGATCACCGGAGACATAGGCCCTGGCGAGACCCAGTTCACCGGGGGCGTAGAGGAGGTGGCGCAGTGCGCGGCGGTTGCGGAGGACCACGGTCGGCGCGTCCCGCGGACCGGCGCGTACGCCGTCCCAGGTGCGCAGGCCGATCGGGAGGGGACCACCGAGGAGCCGCTCGACGAACGGGACGAGGCGGGACGCGGGACTGTTCGGCATAGTCGTCATTCGGCCCCGGAAGGGAAAAGGATGGGTCGGGCCAGGTCCCGGTCGGCCCGGTCCAATCCAGCCTGGAGGCTGTTCCGAATCCCTCTCGTGCACACCAACGGTCAACGCATCGGAGTCATCGGCAGCGGCGTCGCCGGCCTCACGGCCGCCTATCTGCTGCAACGTCGCTACGAAGTGCTGCTGTTCGAGGCCGACGACAGGCTCGGCGGGCACGCGCACACCCACGACGTCCCGAGCGCGCACGGCGGCACCGTCGGCGTCGACTCCGGGTTCATCGTGCACAACGAACGCACCTACCCGCACCTGCTCCGGCTGTTCGCCGAGCTCGGTGTCGCCACGCGCGACACCGAGATGTCCATGAGCATCCGCTGTGACGGCTGCGGCCTCGAATACGCGGGCGCCAAGGGGCTGAAGGGGCTGTTCGCGCAGCCTCGCAACGTC
Source organism: Amycolatopsis sp. lyj-112 (assembly GCF_046549055.1). Lineage (NCBI taxonomy): Bacteria > Bacillati > Actinomycetota > Actinomycetes > Pseudonocardiales > Pseudonocardiaceae > Amycolatopsis > Amycolatopsis sp. lyj-112. The sequence goes on from NZ_JAJPWS010000016.1 coordinate 146,962, forward strand.
GCCCGCGGGCGCTATCTGCGGATGCTCGCCGACATCAAACGCTTCCACCGGCACGCCGGGCGCGTGCTCGCATCGCCGGACGCGGGCGACGTCACCCTCGGCGCGTTCCTCGCGATCGGCGGCTATACGAAGTACTTCGTCGACCACTTCATGCTCCCCGTCGTTTCGACGGTCTGGTCGGCGGATCGCGGCGACACGCTCAAGTACCCGGCGCGCTACCTGTTCGAGTTCCTGCGCAACCACGGGATGCTGTCGGTCGGCGGGTCCCCGAGCTGGCGCACCGTCGTCGGCGGCTCCCGCGAGTACGTCGAACGCGCCGCCAAGCAGCTCACCGCCGTGCACCTGTCGACCCCGGTCCGCTCGGTCGAGCGCACCGCGCGCGGGATCGAAGTCCGGGACGACGCCGACGCCCGCCACCGGGTCGACAAGGTCGTCCTCGCCACGCACGCGGACCAGGCACTGGACCTGCTCGCGTCGCCGACCGCGGCCGAACGCGAGGTGCTGGGCTCCTTCCGGTACTCCAGCAACGAGGCGTGGCTGCACACCGACACCAGCGTCCTGCCGGCGGCGGAGGCGGCGCGGGCGGGCTGGAACTACGCCACACCGGCCTGCGGCGGCGACCACGGCGCCGTGCGGGTCTCCTACGACATGAACCGGCTGATGCGGCTCGACGAGCCGACCGGCTACGTCGTCACGCTCAACCCCGGCACCGCCCCCGCCGACGGGTCGGTGCTGGCCAAGATGACCTACGAACACCCCGTCTACACCCCGGAATCCGTCGGCGCGCAGCGGCGCCTGCCCGGCCTCAACGACGGCACGGTCGCCTTCGCCGGGGCCTACCATGGGTGGGGGTTCCACGAGGACGGCTGCGCGTCCGGCGTCCGCGCGGCCGAGAACTTCGGAGTGCGATGGTGACTGTCATGGCCGTTCTCTACGACTCCACGGTGGCGCACGTGCGGCGTAACGATCCGCCGGTCTCGTTCGCGCACCGCATCTATCTGTGGTTCGTCGACCTCGATATACCGCCGAAGCTGCCGTGGTGGCTGCGGCCCTTCGCCCGCTTCGATCCGCGTGACCACTTCGGACCGGACGACGAGTCGAGCATCCGGTCCAAAGTGGACCGCTGGCTCGCGGCCCGCGGGGTCGACCTCCACGGCGGCCGGGTGCTGATGCTCGCGGGCGCGCGGGTGCTCGGCCACGCGTTCAACCCCATCACCCTCTACTGGTGTCACCGCCCGGACGGCGGACTCGAATGCGTCGTGGCCGAGGTCCACAACACCTACCGCGGCAGGCACGCGTACCTCCTCCGCCCGGACGCCGAGGGGCTCGCCTGGGCGGACAAGGAGTTCTACGTCTCGCCGTTCCAGTCGATGGAGGGCGAGTACCGGATGGAGGTGCCGCTGCCGGAGTCCCTGCTCTCGGTCAAGATCGCGCTCCGTCAGGGCGGGGAGGTGCCGCTGACGGCGTCGTTGCGCGGGGTCCGGCGGCCGGCCACCGTCAAGTGGCTGGTGCACATGTTGATCACCCGGCCGCTCATGCCGCACCGGGTCTCCGCGCTGATCCGGCGGCATGGGGTCAAACTGTGGTTGAAGAAGGCACCGTTGACCCCACGGACACCGCAGACCGCCGGAGGCAGGCTTGATGGATGAATCGGCACGTCCACGTCGGATGGCGGCCGTTCCGGGAACGGACGGCGAACCGGCGGGACCGACGGCCGAGGAGCTGCTCGTCCGGGTCGCGAAGGGGGACGAGCGGGCCTTCGACGTCCTGTACGACCGGCTCGCCGGCCCGATCCTCGGCCTGGTGCGGCGCATCTTGCGCGACGCAGCCCAGTCCGAAGAGGTCACGCAGGAGGTCATGGTGGAGCTGTGGCGCACCGCCACGCGCTACGCGCCGGAGCGGGGGAGCGCGCTGAACTGGGCGATGACGCTCGCGCACCGCCGGGCCGTCGACCGGGTGCGCTCGGCGCGGGCCAGTTCGGACCGCGAGGTCAAGGCGACCTTCGAGGCCGCCCGTGCCCGCCCCTTCGACGAAGTGGCCGAAGCCGTCGCCGCCCGCTGGGAGCGTTCGCAGGTGCGGCGCTGCCTGACCAATCTGACCGAGCTCCAACGGGAATCCGTGCTGCTCGCCTACTACCAGGGTTACACCTACCGTGAGGTCGCAGAAGTGCTGCAAACCCCGCACGGGACGATCAAGACGCGCCTCCGCGACGGGCTCATCCGCCTGCGCGACTGCTTGGGGGTGACGGCATGACGATGCCCGAAATGCACACGCTCACCGGGGCGTTCGCCGTCGACGCGCTGTCCGAAGTGGAGCGTGCCCAGTTCCAGCGTCACCTCAACGAGTGCGCGTCCTGCGCGCAAGAGGTCCTCGAACTGCAGATGACCGCCACGCGGCTCGGCGCCGCACTGGCCGAAGACCCGCCGCCGGATCTCAAGCGCCGGGTGCTGGCGCAGGCGATGGCGACGCGGCAGCAGCCGCCCAGGGCGCGGCTGGAACTCGGCGAGCGGGTCCGGGATCGCAGGCGCGCCCCGCGCTGGGCGATCGGCGCGGCCGCGGCGGCGATCGTCGGACTGGCCGGTACGGCCGTGTTCGGCGGGATCGCGTGGGACACCAACTCACAGCTGACCGCCGCGCGCGAACGGGCCGCGCAGTACGCGGCGAAGTACGCGCCGGTGTCGGAGGTGCTTTCGGCACCCGATCTCAAGACCGGGCACGGCGAGTCCGCCGCCGGGGGCGGCGGCACTGTGATGATGTCGCGCGCGAAGGACCGGCTCGTCTTCATGGCGGCGCAGCTGCCGAAGAACGATCCGGGCCGCGTCTACCAGGCGTGGCTGATGTTCCCGGGCGCCTCCCCGAAGCCCGCCGGGCTCATTTCCGGTGGTCAGGACGGTGCGCTGCTAGTCGCGAAGGGGTTGAGCGGGGCGAACGGCTTCGCGCTCAGCGTCGAGCAGGACGGCGGTTCGCCGACCGGAACGCCGTCGGACGACATCGTCATGAACATGTCCATGCCGACCTGATCTCCGGCCTTTACCAGGCCGCCGTCCGGCGCTTCAGTCGGGTCTCGCTCTTGCGCCGACGAACATGTTGTGGCAAAACACCTTTGCGACACACGGCGTGGCTACTGGATTCGAGCCTGCCTGGTGCATACCGTCCTGCTTCAACGTCGGCAGTTGACATAACTCTCACTCTGAGGTTCAGATCGAGGGTTCGGCCCAGGCTCAGCGACCGGCGGGCAGCACGAGCACACACGATCAGGAAGGCGGCTCCGATGACGCCCCCGCACAACTACCTTGCGGTGATCAAGGTCGTCGGTATCGGCGGCGGCGGAGTTAACGCCGTGAACCGCATGATCGAGGTCGGCCTCAAAGGCGTCGAGTTCATCGCGGTGAACACCGACGCACAGGCACTGCTCATGTCCGACGCCGACGTCAAACTCGACATCGGCCGGGAACTGACCCGCGGCCTCGGCGCCGGCGCCGCCCCCGAGGTGGGGCAGAGGGCCGCCGAGGACCACCGCGACGAGATCGAAGAGGTCATCAAGGGCGCCGACATGGTGTTCGTGACCGCGGGTGAGGGCGGTGGCACCGGTACCGGTGGCGCACCCGTCGTCGCCCAGATCGCCCGCAAGCTCGGCGCGCTGACCATCGGCGTCGTCACCCGGCCGTTCACCTTCGAAGGCAAACGCCGCAGCAAGCAGGCCGAAGACGGCATCCAGCAGCTGCGCAACGAATGCGACACCCTGATCGTCATCCCGAACGACCGGCTGCTGCAGCTGGGCGACATCGGCGTGTCCCTGATGGACGCCTTCCGCTCCGCGGACGAGGTGCTCCTTTCGGGTGTCCAGGGCATCACCGACCTGATCACCACCCCGGGTCTGATCAACCTGGACTTCGCCGACGTCAAGAGCGTCATGTCCGGCGCGGGCTCCGCGTTGATGGGCATAGGTTCCGCGCGCGGTGAAGGCCGGGCCATCCAGGCGGCGGAGAAGGCGATCAACTCGCCGCTGCTGGAAGCGTCCATGGACGGGGCGCACGGCGCGCTGCTGTCGATCGCGGGCGGGTCGGACCTCGGCCTGTTCGAGATCAACGAGGCCGCGTCGCTGGTGCAGGAGTCCGCGCACCCGGACGCGAACATCATCTTCGGGACGATCATCGACGACTCGCTCGGCGACGAGGTCCGGGTCACCGTGATCGCGGCCGGTTTCGACGCCGGCACGCCGACGCACAAGAAGCTCGACCCGTCGACGTTCGGCTCCGGCTCGAGGTCGACCGCGTCCGCCCAGGCCGGCCAGGTCAACGGCGGCGGGGCGACGCCGGTGCAGAGCCCGCCCTCGGGTGCGACTCCGGTACCGCCGTCGACCGGTTCCAACGGCTACCCGGTCGCGCCGCCGCGCACGCATTCGCCGATGCCGTCCTCCCGTGAGGGCAACGGCTCGATGACCGGCGGGCTCCCGCAGCCCGGCGGCGGTTCGCGCGGCTACTCGCCGATCGGATCGAACTCGACCCACGGCAGCCTGCCCGGTCGCGCCACCCCGGTGCACGACGACCCCTCCGACGACGAGGTCGATGTCCCGCCCTTCATGCGGCGGTAAGTCGGCTCGCTAGTAGTTTCGTGAAGGCCTCCTTCACTACCTTGAGGGTAGGGAAGGGGGCCTTCACTCATCTGCAAGGAGGAATGCGTGCGCGTTCGGCGGGTCGTCACGACAAGGGCGGGCGGGGCTTCGCGGCCGCCTTACGACACCTTCAACCTCGGCGATCACGTCGGCGACGACGCGGGTGACGTTTACGCCAACCGCAAGCGTCTCGCCGGCGAACTCGGTCTCGCCGAGGACAGGCTCGCGTGGATGGAACAGGTCCACGGCCGCACGGCGACCATTGTGGACGGTTCCGAGACCTCCGCGGCGGAAGCGACCGACGCCTTGGTGACGGCCGAACCCGGTCTCGCGCTCGTGGTGCTCGTCGCCGACTGCGTCCCCGTGATGCTGGCCGACGCCGAAGCCGGTGTGATCGCCGCCGTCCACGCGGGCCGCGTCGGCGCGAGGATCGGGGTCGTCCCCGCCGCGATCGAGGCGATGCGCTCACTCGGCGCCGACCCGGGCCGCACCGAAGCGCTGCTCGGTCCCGCGATCTGCGGTGACTGCTACGAAGTCCCCGCCGACATGGCGGCCGACGTCGAAAAGCACGTTCCCGGCAGCACCTGCAAAACCCGAAAGGGCACCACGGGGCTCGACCTGCGTGCCGGACTCTGGCGGCAGCTGGCCGACCTCGGCGTCGGCAAGATCGGCGTCGATCCGCGCTGTACCAACGAAGACAAGACACTCTTCAGCTTCCGTCGCGACGGCACCACCGGCCGGATCGCGGGTATCACGTGGCTGGACCAGTCGTGACTGAGGTACGAAAGGCGGAACTAGCCGCCTCGCTTGCCGAAGTGGAAGAGCGGATCGCCCGGGCGTGCAAGGCCGCGGGCCGGGAACGCGACGAGGTCCGGCTGCTCGCGGTCACCAAAACCTTCCCCGCGCTCGACGCCGCGCTGCTCGCCGACCTCGGCACGCTCGACCTCGCCGAGAATCGCGACCAGGAGGCCGGCGCGAAGACCGACGAAGTCGCCGAGCTGCGCCCGGGCAACGGCATCCGCTGGCATATGGTCGGCAGCCTTCAGCGCAACAAGGCCCGTTCGGTCGTGCGCTGGGCGGCCGAGGTCCAGTCCGTCGACTCCGAACGGCTCGCCGACGCGCTGGCGAAGGCGAGCAGGTCGGCCCTCGAATCCGGGCAACGTGATCAGCCGCTGGACGTCCTCATTCAAGTAAGTCTCGATGACGATCCGAAGCGCGGGGGCTGCCGGGTGAACGAGTTGAGCCAGTTGGCCGAACGGATAGCCCATGTGGGTGATATCCGCCTCCGCGGGCTTATGGCGGTCGCCCCGCTGGGTACAGAGCCCGCAGAGGCGTTCGAAAGGCTCGCTCGCGCATCAGAGCGTCTTCGCGAAGATCACCCAAATGCACGTGAAGTCTCCGCCGGAATGAGCAATGATCTCGAGCAGGCGATCGCGTACGGCTCAACCTGTGTGCGTGTCGGTACCGCGTTGCTCGGTGGGCGCGGTTTAGCCTCGCCTTAGGGAATACCGTCCCGTCGCTACGGGGAGTGGCGGCGGGGGCGGGGGAGCACGGTGCGGGAGCGGCTAAGGCTAGGGAGAGGCATGAGCGCGCTGCAGAAGCTGAAGGCCTACTTCGGGATGGTGCCCGCGGACGAAGACGGCTATGACGTGGAAGATGACTACCGGCGTGGCTACGCCGAAGACGAGTACGAGTACGAAGACGAGCCACCAGCCCGGTCGCGGGGTGGACGCTACCGGGACGTCGAGGACACGTACGACGAGCCCGCGCCCCGGCCTCGGTCACGCTCCGTGGTTGCGGACGTGCGGTCGGAACCGGCGGTGCACGGAGCGCTGGCCATGGACCGCCAGCCCGAACCGGTCGCCCGGCTGCGGCCGGTCGCCGAGCCGGTCCGGCAGGCCGTGCGTGATCCGTTGAGCCGGATCACGACGCTGCACCCGACGAGCTACCTGGAAGCGCGCGCCATCGGCGAGCACTACCGCGAGGGCATCCCGGTGATCATCAACCTCACCGAGATGGAGAACGCGGACGCCAAGCGGCTCGTCGATTTCGCCGCGGGGCTCGCCTTCGCGCTGCGCGGGTCGATGGACAAGGTCACCAACAAGGTGTTCCTTCTCTCACCGCCCGATGTGGACGTCACCGCGGAAGACCGTCGGCGGATTGCCGAAGGCGGATTATTCCTGCGCGGCTGATCAGGGAGTGACCGCTGAACGCAGCGGGATGTGATTTTGTCGACTCGTCGGCATCCGGCTCCCGTCAACTGCGTCTTTTGACGCGAGACATGGCAGAGTGGTTACGTGAATGCTGTGTTGCTGGTCGTCTGGTACGTGCTGTTCGCTTTTTGGCTCCTCCTGACGGCAAGGATCGTCGTAGAGCTCGTGCGTGCTTTCGCTCGCGAGTGGCGTCCTGCCGGAGGGGTTGCGGTAACGCTCGAGACCATCTACACAGTGACCGACCCTCCGGTTCGTCTGTTCAGACGAATCATCCCGACCGTACGAATCGGCGGCGTCGGACTGGACTTATCGATTATGGTTCTGCTGTTGGTTGTGTTCTTCGCGATGCAGCTGGCAACGCCAGGGTGATATCGGGGAAGCCCTGGTGGACCTGCAGGCCATGGAGTGCGTGAGGTGATCTGATGTCGTTGACCCCCGCTGACGTGCATAACGTCGCGTTCAGCAAGCCGCCCATAGGCAAAAGGGGCTACAACGAGGACGAGGTGGACGCGTTCCTCGACCTGGTGGAGACCGAGCTTGCCCGGTTGATCGAGGACAACAACGAGCTGCGGCAGCAGGTGGAACAGCTCGACAACGAGCTCGAAACCAACCGCGGTGAGCTCGAGGCAGCCAAGGCCGGCGCCGTAGGAGCGCCGCCACAGGTACGTGACGAGCCGTCGCGCCGCCTGGCACCGGTGCCGCCCCCGCAGTCGGCGATGGAGCAGACCCAGGCCCACTCGATGGTGCCGGACAACGGGGAGCCCAACGTCCAGGCCGCGAAGGTGCTCGGGCTGGCGCAGGAAATGGCCGACCGGCTCACCGCCGAGGCCAAGACCGAGTCGGACGGCATGCTCGCCGAGGCTCGGACCAAGTCCGAGCAGTTGCTCTCGGACGCGCGGTCCAAGTCGGACTCGATGGTGAACGAGGCGCGTACCCGCGCCGAGACCATGCTGAACGACGCGCGTACCCGTGCCGAGACCTTGGAGCGCCAGGCGCGCGACAAGGCCACGACCATGGAGCGCGAGGCTCAGCGCAAGTACACCGAGACGATGAACAGCATGAACGCGGAGAAGGGCTCGCTGGGCAAGAAGATCGAAGAGCTGCGCACGATCGAGCGGGAGTACCGCACGAGGCTGCGTGGGTTCCTCGAGTCCCAGCTGCGTGAGCTCGACGACCGTGGTTCCGCTGCTCCCGCATCGGCGTCCTCGTCGAACTCGGGCCAGTCGGCGTCCTCTTCGGGCGGCGGCGGCCAGGGCTACTCGTTCGGTCCGCGGGCCGAAGCGGGCTGACGGGCTTCTTTTGACTGAACGGAACGGCCTCGACACTCTCCGGAGGGTCGGGGCCGTTTCGCTTGCCCCTCGTGTTGTAATTCACCGTGCTCTATATCGTCCTAGTACTGGTACTGGCGGCTCTGGGGCTGCTCGTCGCGGCGCTCATCACCGCCAATTCGCTCTGGGCCTGGATCTCCATCGGGCTCTCCATCCTCGCCGGGCTGCTGCTCGTCTTCGACTGGCTGCGCCGTCGGAAGAAGCGCTCCGCCGAGGCCGCCGGTTCCGCTGAAGAGAAGGCGGACGATTCGGCCGAGGACGCTCCGGAGACCGAAGAGGTCTCCGAAAGCGAAGAAGGCGACGAGAAGAAGCCTGAAGACGCCGAGCAGACCGTCCTGCTGCCCGCCACCGGAGAACTGGGCGACGCTGACGAGACCGCCGAAGCCGCCGAGACCACCGAGGCCGACGCCGCGCCGGCCGAAGCTCAGCGCAACGGCGACCCGGGCGAGGAGAAGAGCGACCCCGCGGACGTGGCGGTCGTCTCCGAACTCGACACCGAGATCGTCGTCGTCGACGAATACCCCCGCTACCACGTGATCGAATGCGCGTGGCTCGACAGCCGGGACACCATCCCCCTCGGCATCGGCGAAGCGCGTCAGCTCGGGTTCACCCCGTGCGCGCTCTGCGCGCCCGACGCCGAGATCGCCACGCGGCACCGCGACAAGTCCAACGCGGAGAGCTAAGCGCCCTTGAGCGTCTGAGCCGCTTCGCCGACCGCGACCACGTCGGCGGCGATCGTGTCGAGCACCAGACGTTGTTCCTCGTCGGCGTCGGCGGGTACCGGGATCTCGGCCGCCTCATCGGTGCCGAGCGCCCGGGCCGCCTCGTCGACGACGGTCGCCGTCTCGGCCGTACCTGGGCGCAGCAAGAGCGACGACGCCGTGACGGAGAGCCCGCGCAAGGCCTCGGCGGCGCTCTCCAGCGCGTCTTGCTGTTCAGGCGCCGGCTCCTTCGTGCCCGGTTCCGCGGCGAGCAGGCCGTGCTGCGCGACGGCGGCGGCGCGGAAAACGCGGCCGAGTGTCCGCGGGTCGACGTCCTCACCGCGGAGTTTCCGCCCGACAGCGCCGAGAAGCGTGCGTGTGGCGTCGACAGCGGTACCGAACCGTTCCGCCGGACCGGGCTTCGGCACACCGGGAATCGCGGCGAAGCCGAACAGCAGCGCGATGGCCCCGGCGAGGACCATCAGCAGCAGGTACTCGACGAGGACGTAGCGCGGGTCGAGGTGCTTGGTGGTCGCGTTCATGCCGACGGACATCAGCACCATGCAACCGTTGAACACCGTCGGCCGGGTCTGCATGACGGCGAACCCGCCGAGCAGGGCGACGAGCCCGATCGGCAGCAGAAACCCTTGCGGCAGCAGCCAAAGCGCCAGCGCGAGTACGACCGCGCCACCGAGGGAGCCGCCGATGCGCTGCCACGCCTTGGTGAGGCTGTCGCGCCATTCCGGCTGCATGATGGCGAAAGTGCCGAGCAGGAACGACACGGTGAGCGGGTCGCCGGGCCGGAAACTCGCGACCACCAGCGCCAGTGCGACCCCGAGCCCGCACCGGATCGCGTGCCGGAACTGCGGTGACCGCCAAGAAAACGCGCCGCGCAGCTCGACCCGCCGCAGCTCTCGGCGAAGTCCTTTTGGAACGTCCACACGGGACTCGTCGCGGTCGGTCGAGGCGGTCCGGACGGTTTCGAGTGCGTCCCACAGTCCAGCGACGAGCCGCTCGGTGGCACCGGGAAGCCCGGCGGGTTCCCTGCGGCGCACCGGTTCGACGTCCTCGGGCGCCTCCGCCGCACGCACCGCGTCCGCGAGCCGGGCCGCTTCTTCCCTTGCGGCGTCGAGTGTTTCGCCGATTTCCTGGCTGTCCAGCCGTTTCCGGCGGATCTCGAGCAGGCCGGTGGCCGCGCGATATCGGAGAATCCCGCCGAGGACCCTGGCCGTCCAGCGGCGGGGACGGTCCGCGAGCCAGAGCCTCGCCGCGCGTTCCTGCGTCTCCGGCGTCCCCGCCGCGAGAGCGTCCGCCAGCGCCTCCCGGGTCGGCTTGGCGGGGTCCTTCGCGCCCATCAGCACCCGCAGCAGGAGAACGACCCCCATCGCGAGCGCGGGCGCGCCCAGGATCTGCCCGGCCGACGCCGTCCCCGTCAGCTGGAAGCCGTAGCCGAACAGCGACGCCATGCCGAGTCCCAGCCCGACCGTGACGAACCGGGCGCCGAGCGCGGGCAGCATCCCGGCGATGACCACGATCACCACCAGGAGTCCGATCGCGGCCCACTGCGCCACCTCGCCCAGCAACCGCGGCACGCCGACCGCGAGGATCAGCGAAGGCGCGAACCACGCCAGCAGCCGCAGATCCGCCCAGAGCGGTCCACCGACCGCGGCGATGAGGCAGAACAGCGCGGTGAGCGCGGCGAGGATGGCCGCGTTGCCCAGCCCCACCAGGAACCCGAGCCCGCTGACGCCGCCGACGATCACCAGCACGACGACGAGCAGTCCGGGCCCTTTCATCGAGCCTCGAAGATCGACATACCCGTCAACCTAGAGGCGATTCTCAGGGCGTGCTCGGCTGGTTCTTGACCCGGTAGCGCAGGTGAGTCACTCCGGTGCCTTCGACCACCGTCGTCGGCCCCTCGAACTGCACCGGCGTGGCGCCGAGCTCGCCGAACAGCGTCTTCCCGCCGCCCAGGATCACCGGGGCGAGGTCGACGCCGACCTCGTCGAGCAGGCCGGCTTCAAGGGCCTGCCGGGCCATCTGGCCGCCGTTGACGACGACGTTCTTGTCCCCGGCCAGCTCCCGCGCCTTCGCGACGGCGGCCTCGATGCCGTCGGTGACGAAGACGAAGTTCTCGTCGTCCGGGCGGTCTTCGGGGCGTCGATGCGTGAGGACGACCGTGGTTACGTCCATCGGGTGGCGCCCGCCCCACGCGTTCGTCATGTCGTAGAGGTACCGGCCGACGATCAGCGCGCCGGTGTCCCCCCACTCCGCCTCGACCAGCGCCGCGCTGGCCGCGGAGAGCCGGAGCGGCGGCACGTCGGGGCTGGCCGTCGGGATCTCGGTGTCGCCGTTCTCGTACCACTGGAACAGCAGGTCGAAGCCGCTTTCGTCGGGGCCTGCGAGGTAGCCGTCGAGCGACATCGTGGCGCCGGTGATGACCTTGCCCATGCCTGTTTTCTCCTTTGCTTATCGATGGTGTCACTGGTGCGTCGAATGCGAGGCGGCGTTTTCGACACGTCGTGCTCCTCTGATCGCAAGTAGTCCTCTAGTTGCGGTCGTTGCACGCGCATGTATCGCAACTAGAGGACTACTTGCGATGCCTGCGACTCGCGGGAGGAGCCAGGCGCTCATTTGCAGGCGACTGTGGCGTGTCTCGTAATTCATTGGGCGAGTTGGCGAGGGAGGTGACGACGACAGTCTGGGGGCAGGAACGCCAGCTTGATCAACGCTCACGGATCATCCGGAACACACTAACCCGCACTATGCAACCGATGCGCGCTCAACCGCTTCGACATTCATGAGACAGGCCCGTCGTGGGTCTCGGCGAGCGGTTCCTCTGAGTATTCGGCGATCCGACACGTCGACCACTATCGGGTTAAAAGCAGTGCCTACATTCGCTGCGGAAATGGCGCTAGCACAGGTGTTCGAATTCGAGTAGCGTTGTATCTGTGGCCAGTGAAAACAGTTCCCAGTCGACGCGCACCGAGTGGTGGCGTGCCGATACTGCGACGCTGCATGCCCGTAAGCAGGAACTCGAAGTCCTGATACGGAAATTGGACGCGGAGCAGTATGCGATCCTCGCGGAGTTGAATGCGCGCGGGATTCGTGGGTGTTCCGGGCATTCGACGTTGACGGCGTTGATCGGGCAGGACTTTCATGTGTCCGAGGCGGAAGCGAAGTTGCGGGCGGATCGGGTGCTCGCGTTGCATCCCGGGCCGGGTTTCGGGGATCCCACGCCGCCGCTGGCGCCGTTGACCGCTTCCGCTGCTGCGGAAGGTGCGATCGGGGGTGGGCAGATCGACGCGATTATCCGGACTTTGGATCGCATCCCGTCCAGTGTGCCGGAGGAGGCGGTGCGGAAGGGCGAGAAAACAGTCGTCGACTTCGCCCGTCACTCCGGGCCCCGGGCGATCGCCCAGGCCGGTCGGCGCCTGCTGGACACCCTCGACCCCGACGGCAAAGAACCCCGCAACGAAGACCCGAAGGACTCGCGGCCGGAACTAAGGTTCATCAAGCACCGCAACGGCACTCTCGGCTTGGCCGCGACTCTTGATCTAGAGACCTATGCGCGGTTGAAGTCGGACCTGGATCCGATGGCCAAGCCGCACAAGGCCGTCGACGGTGTGCGGGACTCTCGTGGTCAGGATGAGCGGTATGGGGATGCTTTCGCGGACTACGTGCGGTTGAAGACCACGAGCCGGAATCTTCCTGGGCAGGCCGGGGAAGCCACCCACATTCTGGTGACCATGTCCTACGAGGACTTGATCAGCGACCTCGGTACGGCGCATCTCGATCTGGTCGGGCCGATCAGCGCTACCGACGCCCGCATCCTGGCCTGCGACGCCCGCGTCCGACCGGGTGTTCTCGGCACCGCAGGGGAACCGCTGGACATCGGCCGCTCGAAACGGACCGTCTCCCTCGCCCAGAAATATGCGTTGACCATCCGTGATGGTGGCCGCGCTTTCCCTGGCTGCGACATGCCCGTTCCGCGTTGCACGGCTCACCACATCGTTTTCTGGCAGCACCACGGCGAAACCAGAATCGACAACCTCGTGCTCTTATGCACCAAACACCACCGCCTGATCCACCACAGCGAATGGAAAGTCCGGATAGCCCAAGACGGACTCCCCGAATTCACCGCACCTACCTACCTCGACCCCGCCGCGACACCGAGGCGCAACACGATGCATTTGAGGACGTAGGCCGTCGTAAGCAGGCAATTCCCGGTGTATAACGCCCTGCACGTCGCGGGCTATTCGCGTCGTGCTCCAGAGGGCATGGTCCAGTGCGGCCCTGCTCATCGTCGTGCCCGTCTCCGCCCTGGCCCAGTGGGGAGGGAGCATGGAGGTGAACGCCCACGTCGGCACCAAGCACAGGGACTGGTTGGACGTCGAGTAGCCCGCCGGCGGGCTACTCGGGCAGGATTACGTCGAAGAAGGCTGAGTCCGCAGCAGGAACCAGCGCGATACCCGCTTCCGCGTTCCACCCACCCCGGATAACCCGGTTGTCCCCGCGCGCTACCCTTGAAGCAACTGGCACCGATCCGGCTATCACCGGGGAGCCTCCGGAAGAACAGGGCTCGCGCCCCCAGTAGAACCGGACGGGTACGGCCCGTCACAGCCGTCGAATGAGCGGCCCAGCCGGAACACCACCGGCCGGGCAAGCGGGGTGGTACCGCGGAACGCGCCGGAAACGGCCGTCTCGTCCCCGTGTGGGTGAAAGCCCGTACGAGAGAGACGAACCGCGAGGAGCACCGAAGATGTATCCCAAGGCACAGATGGACGGCGAGACCGGTGTCCCGTCCCAGCCTTCGTTCCCTGAGTCGGAGAAGCGCGTCCTCGCGTACTGGGAATCCGATCGGACCTTCCAGGCCACCATCGAAGCCCGCGAAACCGGGACCAACGGATCGAACGAGTACGTCTTCTACGACGGCCCTCCGTTCGCCAACGGTCTCCCGCACTACGGTCACCTCCTCACCGGATACGTGAAGGACCTGGTGCCGCGCTACCAGACCATGAAGGGCAAGCGCGTCGAGCGCCGCTTCGGCTGGGACACCCACGGCCTGCCGGCGGAACTCGAGGCCATGCGCCAGCTCGGGATCACCGAGAAGGCCGAGATCGACAAGATGGGCATCGACGTCTTCAACGACGCGTGCCGTGATTCCGTGCTGCGTTACACCGGCGAGTGGCAGGACTACGTCACCCGCCAGGCGCGCTGGGTCGACTTCGACAACGACTACAAGACGCTCGACGTCTCCTACATGGAGTCGGTGCTGTGGGCGTTCAAGCGGTTGTGGGACAAGGGACTCGTCTACGAGGGCTACCGCGTCCTGCCCTACTGCTGGCGTGACGAGACCCCGCTGTCCAACCACGAGCTCCGCATGGACGACGACGTCTACGCGAGCCGCCAGGACCCGGCCGTCACGGTCGGTTTCCGCCTGGAGGGCAACGACAACGAGCTCGACGGCACGTACCTGCTGATCTGGACCACGACCCCGTGGACGTTGCCGTCCAACCTCGCGACCGCCGTGCACCCCGACGTCCGGTACGTCGTCGTGGAATCCGACGGCAAGCGTTACCTGCTCGCCGAAGCTCGCGTCGCCGCGTACGCCCGCGAACTCGGCGAAGAACCCACTGTCGTCGCGCATTACACGGGCACCGAACTGCTCGGAACCCGTTACGCCCCACCGTTCCCGTACTTCGCCGGACACGAGAACGCGCACCGCGTGCTGTCCGCCGACTACGTGACCACTGAGGACGGTACGGGTATCGTCCACATCGCACCGGCCTACGGTGAAGAGGACAAGGCCGTCACCGACCCGATGGGCATCGTCCCGGTCACCCCGGTCGACTCCCAGGGCAAATTCGACGCCACCGTGCCGGACTACGCGGGCCAGCAGGTGTTCGACGCGAACCCGAACATCATCAAGGATCTCAAGAACGGCACCGGTTCCGCCGGCCGTCAGGGCGCGGTGCTGCTGCGCCACGAGACCTACGAGCACCCGTACCCGCACTGCTGGCGCTGCCGGAACCCGCTGATCTACCGCGCGGTCTCGTCGTGGTTCGTCGCGGTGACCGAGTTCAAGGACCGGATGGTCGAGCTGAACCAGCAGATCACCTGGTACCCGGAGCACGTGAAGGACGGCCAGTTCGGCAAGTGGCTGGAGAACGCGCGCGACTGGTCGGTCTCGCGCAACCGGTACTGGGGCACGCCGATCCCGGTGTGGCAGTCGGACGACCCGGCGTACCCGCGCACCGACGTCTACGGCTCGCTCGACGAGCTGGAGCGTGACTTCGGCGTGCGGCTGGAGAACCTGCACCGGCCGTTCATCGACGAGCTGACCAGGCCCAACCCGGACGACCCGACCGGGAAGTCGACCATGCGCCGGGTCGAGGACGTGCTGGACGTCTGGTTCGACTCGGGCTCGATGCCGTATGCCCAGGTGCACTATCCGTTCGAGAACGCGGAATGGTTCGAGCACCACTACCCGAGCGACTTCATCGTCGAGTACATCGGGCAGACCCGCGGCTGGTTCTACCTGCTGCACGTGCTCGCGACGGCGTTGTTCGACCGGCCGGCGTTCCGTGCCTGCGTTTCGCACGGGATCGTGCTCGGCTCGGACGGCCAGAAGATGTCCAAGTCGCTGCGCAACTACCCGGACGTCAACGAGGTCTTCGACCGCGACGGCTCGGACGCGATGCGCTGGTACCTGATGGCGAGCCCGATCCTGCGCGGCGGGAACCTGGTCGTCACCGACAAGGGCATCCGCGACGCCGTCCGCCAGGCCGTGCTGCCGCTGTGGAACTCGTACTACTTCCTCGCGCTGTACGCGAACGCGGAAGGTGTCGAGGGCCAGTGGCGCACGGATTCGAAGAACGTCCTCGACCGGTACGTGCTGGCGAAGACACACGAACTGGTGACCGACGTCGAGTACGCGCTCGACACCTACGACGTCGCCGGCGCCTGCTCGACCGTCCGAGAGTTCCTCGAAGTGCTGACGAACTGGTACGTGCGCCGTTCGCGTGACCGGTTCTGGGCGGGCGAGCAGGACGCGATCGACACCCTGCACACCGTGCTGGAGGTGACGTCGCGGGTGGTGGCGCCGCTGCTGCCGCTGACCAGCGAGGTCGTCTGGCGTGGCCTGACCGGCGGCCGCTCGGTGCACCTGACCGACTGGCCGAACGCGCTCGACCTGCCCGCCGACGCGGCGCTGGTGACGGCGATGGACCGGGTGCGCCAGGTCGCGTCGTCGGCGCTTTCGCTGCGGAAGGCGAACAAGCTGCGCGTCCGGCTGCCGCTGGCCAAGCTGGTCGTCGCCGCCGAGGCGGCCGACTCGCTGCGCGAGTTCACCGACATCCTTCGCGATGAGGTCAACGTCAAGGCGGTCGAGCTGACCGTGGACGTCGCTTCGCACGGCGGGTTCGAGGTGGCGGTCAACGCCCGCGCCGCCGGGCCGCGGCTGGGCAAGGCGGTCCAGACGGTGATCAAGGCCGTCAAGGCCGGCGAATGGACGACGTCCGAAAGCGGCGCGATCGTGGCCGCGGGGATCGAACTCGTCGAGGGCGAGTACGAGCGGCGCCTGGTCGCCAAGGGCGGCGGCGCGGCCGCCGAACTGCCCGGCGGGGCGGGCCTGGTACTGATCGACACCGACGTCACCGAGGAACTGGCGGCCGAGGGCCTGGCCCGCGACCTGGTCCGGGTCGTGCAGCAGGCGCGCCGCGACTCCGGTCTCGACGTCGCCGACCGGATCGCGCTCACCGTCGACGCGCCGGAAGACGTGGTCACGGCCGCGAGGACGCACGAGAAGTTCATCGCTTCGGAGACCCTGGCGACTTCGGTGACCTACGGCGACGTCGCCGACGGGTCCGCCGGGACGGTCGGGGAGGGCACGAAGGTGACCGTGGCGGTCGCGAAAGCCTGACCCAGGAGCGCTATGAACGGCCCGTTACTTGCAAATTTCGCAAGTAACGGGCCGTTCATAGCATCCGGACCGGTCTGGACCACCAAAATCACGAAACGGATTCGGAAACGTCGCTTTCCCGTCGGGAAGGTGCCTTGCGTGGGGGAAATCGGCAGGCTGGCCCGAGGCACGCGTGGGATGTGCCGCACTGGGGGAAAGCGAGTCCATGAGTCCTGCCCGAAAAAGAGGGATCCTGATCGGCGCCGCGCTGGGGGTCGTCGCCATCGTGGTGGCCGCGGTGGTGCTGCTGGTCAAGGAAGATCCGGCACCCGCCGCCACCGGTGGCCAGGGGGAGTCCACGTCCGCCGGACAGGAGAGCCCGGCGCAGGTCGCGGCCCGTTTCCTGCGGCAGTTCGACACCGGTGATCTCTCCACCGCCCCCGTCGACGACCCGGCCGCGGCCTCGGCCGCGTTGTCCGTGGCGCGCGGAGCGCTCAAACCCGCGGCGGTGAAGACGACGCTGGGCGAAGTCCCGACGACGTCGGGGAACGCGACCACGACGTCGGCGACCTTCGACGCTTCGTGGACGTTCGTGGGCAACAGCGCCTGGACCTACGAGGGCAAGCTGGAGCTGGTCCGCAACGCCGGGAAATGGGTCGTCCACTGGGCGCCGTCGGTGATCCACCCGAAGCTCGAGGCGGGACAGCAGCTGTCCGCGGCTCCCGTCTCGGCCAAGCCGATCGTCGCCGACCGCGACGGCAAGGCGCTCGTCGGCGGGGACGCCGGCGGGGTCGCGCCGATCCTGCAGGGCGCGTTGAGCGAGGTCGCGTCCGGGCAGGGCGGTGGCGGGACCGCGGCGAGCGTCGCCATCTCGCGGGTGGACGCCTCCGGTAAGCCGGTCGAGACACTCTTCGGTCAGCCGAAGGAGACCGACAAACCGCTGGTTTCGACGCTGAGCGTGGCGAGCCAGAACGCCGCGCAGAAGGCCGTCGACGGCTATCAGGGGTCCGCGATCATCGTCGCGATGAAGACCGGCGGCGACATCCTGGCGGTCGCCCAGAACGCCGCGGCCGGGAACCAGCCGAAGGCGCTGAGCGGCCTGTATGCGCCCGGTTCGGCCTTCAAGATCGCCACGGCGACAGCGGCGCTGCAGCAGGGCGGCGTTTCCGTCGACGCGCAGGTCGCCTGCCCGGGCAGTGAACAGATCGGGACCCGCACCCTCAAGAACGACAACGGGTTCGAGCTGGGGACCGTCTCGCTGAAGACGGCGTTCGCGGCCTCGTGCAACACGACCTTCGGGCGGCTCGCGGGTCAGCTGCCCCGGGACGGCCTCGCGAAGGCGGCGACCCAGTTCGGCCTCAACGCCGACTTCGAGATCCCGGGGCTGTCCACCGAGACCGGCAAGGTGGAGGCCTCCGGCAGCGGCGATGAGCAGGTCGAGGCCGGGATCGGCCAGGGACGGGTGCAGGTCAGCCCGCTCGGCGCGGCGCTCATGGCGGCCACGGTCGCGGCCGGGAAACCGGTGGTGCCGAAGCTGTGGCAGGGGCTCGAGACCACTGTCAACACCGGTTATCAGGCCCCGTCGGCCGGAGTGCTGAACCAGGTCCGGGCGATGATGCGCGAGGTCTGCACGACAGGGACGGCGAAGGCGCTGAAGGGCAGCGGAGCCGTTTTCGGCAAGACCGGGACCGCGCAGTTCGGCTCCGGTGTCGACGCCAACGGCTGGTTCGTCGGCTATCGCGGAGACGTCGCCTTCGCGGTGATGCTCGAAGGCTCCAACGATTCCAAGCCCGCGGTGCAGCTGGCGGCGAAGTTCCTGGCGGGCTGACATTTCGGTCCCGGCCGAAGCGGTGGTCTTCTACGGTGAACGCATGGAGACGATCGCCTTGGCCGAGGTCGCGGCCGTGCTCGCCGACCCGAGCCGCGCGTCGATGTGCCTCGCGTTGCTCGACGGGCGTGCCTGGACGGTGACCGAGCTGGCCGGAGCGGCGAAGGTGGCCGCGTCGACCGCCAGCGAACACGTCACGAAGCTGACCGACGCCGGGTTCGTCGTGCGGGTCAAACAGGGGCGGCACCGGTACGTCCGGATCGCCGATCCCCGGGTGGCGGAGCTGATCGAGCATCTGGCGCAGCACGCCGAACATCGCCCGGTGCAGGGATTGCGCTCGTCGGTCCGGGTGAAGCGGCTCGAATTCGCCCGGACCTGCTACGACCACCTCGCCGGGACGGTCGGGGTCGCGTTGCGGGACGGGATGCTCACCGCCGGGCTGGTCGACGAGGCCGACGGCCTGACGCTGACCGGCCGTGGGCGCGAAGTGCTCGGCGCGCTCGGGGTGGAGATCGCCGACAGCCGACGCCCGATGCTGCGCGACTGTCTGGATTGGACGGTCCGGCGTGATCATTTGGCGGGACGTGTCCCGGCGGCGTTACTGTCTCACGGAGTGAGTGCCGGCTGGTTGTCGCGTGAGGGCAACCGGGCGGTGAAAGTCCTGCCTGCGGCGGAAAGGCCGTTCGCCGACCTCGGCGTCGACCTTCCGGCGCTGCGCAGTCCGTAGAGGACAGTCTGTAACACAGCCTTTCCGGACGGTTTGCGACCGGTACACGATCGAGTGACGACCGTCGCCTCACTATTCTGGAGCCCTCACGGCGACCGGACGGGAGGCGACATGGAGCAGCTCCCGCTCATTCTGGGTACCGGCGGTGCCGTGCTCCTCGTCGCGGTGATCGCCGTCCGGGTGTCGATCCGGGTCGGCCTGCCTTCGCTGCTGCTCTATCTGGGCATGGGTGTTCTGCTCGGCGAAGCCGGGTTCGGCATCCAGTACGACAACCCCGAACTCACCCAGTCGCTCGGCCTCGCCGCGTTGGTGATGATCCTCAGCGAAGGTGGTCTCACCACACGGTGGAGCGCGGTGAAACCCTCGCTGGGCATCGGAATCGCACTGTCCACAGTGGCCGTCGTGGTGAGTATCGCGGTCACCGGCGCCGCTCTGCACTGGCTGCTGGGCCTCGACTGGCGGATGGCGTTGCTGTGGGGCGCGGTGCTCGCGTCGACCGACGCCGCCGCGGTCTTCTCCGTCCTGAGATCGGCGGGTGTCGGGAAGCGGCTCGTCGGCGCGCTGGAGATCGAGTCGGGGATCAACGACGCCCCGGCCTACATCGCCGTCGTCGTGCTGGCCGAGGGCACGACCATCGACTGGTCGCTGCCGCTGCTGGTGGTCTACGAACTCGCCGCCGGGCTGGTGATCGGCCTGGCCTTCGGCTGGTTCGGCGCGCAGGCACTCCGGCGGGCCGCGCTCCCGGCGACCGGCCTGTATCCGCTGGCCACGGTCGCGGTCTGCGTCGTGGCGTACTCGAGCGGGCAGCTCGCGCACGCCTCCGGACTGCTCGCCACCTACGTCGCCGCGCTGGTGCTGGGGAATTCGAAGCTGCCGCACCGCTCGGACACGCTGTCGTTCGCCGAAGGGCTCGGCTGGCTCGCGCAGATCGGGCTCTTCGTGCTGCTGGGCCTGTTCGCCTCGCCGAGCAGGATCTTCGAGAGCCTGGTCCAGGGCCTGGTCGCGGGCGCCGTCGTGCTGCTGCTCGCCCGCCCGCTGTCGGTGATGCTGTCGGCTCTGCCGTTCAAGATCCCCTGGCGAGATCAGGTGTTCCTGTCGTGGGCCGGGCTACGCGGTGCCGTGCCGATCGTGCTCGCGCTGATCCCGCTCTCCTCCGGGGTGCCGGGGGCGCAAGAACTGGTCGACGCGGTGTTCGTGCTGGTCATCGTGCTGACGTTGCTGCAAGGTGCGACGCTGAGCCCGCTCGCGAGGATCCTCGGGCTGGCGCAACGCGGCGAAGTGCACGAGATCGAGGTCGACTCCGCGCCGCTCGACGAGATGGGCGCCGAACTCCTGCAGGTCCGCATCCACTCCGGGTCGAAGATGCACGGCGTCTACCTGGCGGAACTGCGGCTGCCGGTGGGCGCGACGATCAGCCTGCTCGTCCGGGACGGCACCGGCTTCACGCCCAACAAGGACACCCGGCTGCAGGAACGAGATCAGTTACTCGTCGTGACCACCTCTGAGGCGCGCGACGCGGCCGAACGACGCCTGCGGGCCGTCGACCGGGCCGGTCGCCTCGCCAGGTGGAAGGGCGAATCCGGCCAGTAGGTCACGAACTCGCACCAGCCTTTAGTCGGTTGATCACGAAAATTTCTCTACAATTAGTTCACTTTGTACTCCTTTTGGATTACCTTCCCCGCAATTGACTCCATCGAATGGGTGAGTGTCACGGGGTAAGGAGTACGCAAGGTGACGAAGCTTCCTACGCGATTCGCCGGTCTGGGGGCCGTGGCCGTTCTCGTCGGGGTGGTTCTTTCGACCCCTGCGGCGGCCGCGGGTGCGTTCCCGGCGTTCGGGCTGCCGTTCGAGACCGGACAGTCGCTCTACTCGGCGGGGATCCACTCCGACAACGGGTCCACCGGCGTGAAGAACGCCATCGACTTCAGCCCCGCGGACAAGACCGTGCGCGCGCCGCTGGCGGGCACCGTCCGGATCCAGCACTGCGACGGCGGCGACTGGGTGACCATCGACCACGCCGACGGCTGGCGCACCGGGTACTACCACATCGAGGGCATTTCGGTGACCGACGGTCAGCAGGTCGTGCCTGGTGACGCCCTCGGCCGGACCGGGAACGCGCTGCCCTGTGGCGGCAGCAGTACCGGCGCCCACGTGCACTTCACCCTGTGGAGCCTGCCCACCGCGGTGGCGAACGGTGACTCGCGCGACTTCGGCGTCGGCGCGGGCAACTGGAACGGCGTGTCCTACGACGACCTCTCGACCAAGGTCGCCGACGCCCACGGCGAGGCGGTGAACGGCAAGACCTTCGGCGACTGGCAGTTCACCGAGGGCACCGATCAGTACTCGGGTACCGCGACCCAGGTTTCGTCCCGCGCCACCGTTTCCCTCCCCGGCCGATTCCGCATCTGACCTCGCATCTGACCTCCCGCGTTTCGTCCTCTACTTGCGGTACTTGTCTGTGCAACTACCGCAAGTAGAGGACTAATTGCGGGGTTCTTTTCGCTTGCGGAAAGCGTGAGCGGCGTCTCAACATGCGGGCAAGGGGTGGCTTGATCCCACCGGCATCGGCTAACTTCGTTCTTAGGTCACGAGTGTCAGCGTCAAGCCCCGGCTAGCTGACCGGCAACCCTCCTTCCGCGGTGGGGTGCCCCGGGTGAGGACCTGGCTCGTCGCGTGGTGCGACGGGCAAGCGCGGGATCCTCGTCGGGTCCCCAGGCCCGGAGGATGACGATGACTCTCGCTCTCGAACGCACCAACGCCCCCGCCGCGAACACCGGCGATGTCGCGGAAACCGTTGCCACGCAGGAAATCCCGACCGTCGCCTGCGCCGATCTGCGGGTCCCGCTCGTCACCGGCGGCGACATCGGCTACGCCAACCTCGACCACGCGGCGAGCGCGCCGTGCCTGGACACCGTGCGGCGCGCCGTCGACGAGTTCCTTCCCTGGTACGCCAGCGTGCACCGCGGCGCCGGGTTCGCCTCGCAGGTCTCCACCAAGCTTTACGAGCGCACGCGGGGAATCCTGCGCGAGTTCGTGGACGCCCGCACGACCGACGCCGTCGTGTTCACCCGCAACACCACCGATTCCTTCAACCTCCTCGCGCGCAGCCTGCCGAAGCACACGTCCGTCGTCGTGTTCGACACCGAGCACCACGCCGCGCTGCTGCCGTGGAAGGGTCCGAACGTCCGCCGGATCGAGACCCCTCGCACGCGTCTCGCCGCGGTGTCCGCTGTGGACGAAGCACTCGCCGGCTGCCCCCAGGGACCGCGTCTGGTCGTCATCACCGGCGCGTCCAACGTGACCGGGGAACTGTTGCCCGTCAAGGAGATCGCCGCCGTCGCGCGTCAGCACGGCGCCCGGATCGCGCTCGACGCCGCACAGCTGGCGCCGCACCGCGAAATCTCTTTGCGCAAGCTCGACGTCGACTACATCGCGCTCTCCGGGCACAAGCTCTACGCGCCTTTCGGTGCGGGCGCGCTGATCGGCCGCGCCGACTGGCTGCGCGCCGCCCAGCCGTACCTCGCCGGCGGCGGCGCGACCAAGCTCGTCACCCGTGACTCCGAAGACCTCGGCGTCGTCTGGAACGCCGGCCCCGAGCGGCACGAAGCCGGTTCCCCCAACACTGTCGGCGTCTACGCCCTCGGTGTCGCCTGCGAGACGCTGGCCGGGAACTGGGACGCGATCGTCGCCCACGAGGACGAACTGCTGGCGCGGCTGCGTCGCGGTCTCGCCGGTATCCCCGGTTTCGCCGAACTGCGGCTGTTCGACGCGCCTGTCGACCGGGTCGGCACCCTGAGCTTCGTCGTCGACGGCTTCGATCCCGGCTGGCTCGCCGCGGTCCTTTCCGCGGAATACGGCATCGGCGTGCGGGACGGCGCGTTCTGCGCGCACGTCGCGACCAAGCGGCTGATCTCCGCCGCCGGTTCGCGGGGACAGCAGGCCGTCCGGGTCAGCCTCGGCCTCGGCAGCACCGCCGAGCACGTGGACCGGGTCGTGCTGGCGCTGCGCCAGATCGTCGCCCGTGGCGCCCGCTGGCAGTACGAGAAGCCGGACGGCCGCTGGGTGCCGGAGTCGGACCCGCGGGAGCTCCCCCCTTTCTGCGCCTGACCGATGCCGCGCAGGCCGAAGGCGGCCGCCGAGGGGACCTGAACACGCTCCGTGGACAATAGGGGAGTGAGTACAGAGCCCGAGACCGCGCCACCGGCGCCGTCGCTGCCGAAGAAGCGCGTCGGTGTGGTGTTCGTCGTCGCCGCGGTGCTGTGGGGGCTGGACCTCCTCACCAAGCAGCTCGCCGTGGCCAACCTGGAGGGCAAGGAGCCGGTCGAGTTCCTCGGCGGGCTCGTCTACTTCCAGCTGGTGCGCAACCCCGGCGCCGCCTTCTCGATGGCGACCGGGCTGACCTGGGTGCTCGCGCTGGTCGCGGCCGCCGTCGTGGTCGCCATCGTCTGGCTGTCCCGGCGGTTGCGCTCGGTCGGCTGGGCGATCGGGCTCGGGCTGGTGCTGGCGGGTGCGCTCGGCAACCTGACCGACCGGATCTTCCGCGCGCCCGGCCCACTGCAGGGCCACGTCGTCGACATGATCTCCGCCTTCGCCCCCAACGGGCAGGGCTGGGCGATCTTCAACGTCGCCGACTCCGCCATCTGCGTCGGCGGTGTCCTCATCGTAATTCTTTCCTTGCTGGGCAAGGACTATGACGGAACGTCCACCAAGGACAAGAAGAAAGCGGCAAGCGAATGAGCGCGCGAATGTTGCCCGTTCCCGACGGGCTCGACGGAATGCGCGTCGACGCGGGGCTGGCGAAACTCCTGGGACTTTCCCGCACGGTGGTGGCGGACCTGGCCGAGTCGGGTGAGATCCTGCTCGACGGCAGGCCCGCCGGGAAGTCCGACCGGCTCGCCGCCGGCGGGCTGCTCGAAGTGACCCTGCCCGAGCCCGCCTCGCCCATCGAGGTGATCGCGGAACCGGTCGAGGGCATGCGGATCCTGCATGACGACGACGACATCGTCGTGATCTCGAAGCCGGTTGGTGTCGCCGTGCACCCGAGCCCCGGCTGGACCGGGCCGACCGTGGTCGGTGGCCTCGCCGCCGCCGGGCTGCGGATCGCCACCTCCGGTGCCGCGGAGCGCCAGGGCGTCGTGCACCGCCTGGACGCGGGCACCACCGGCGTGATGGTGGTGGCCAAGAGCGAGCACGCGTACACCGTGCTGAAGCGGGCGTTCAAGGAACGCACCGTCGACAAGGGTTACCACGCCATCGTCCAAGGCCACCCGGATCCGATACGCGGCACCATCGACGCCCCGATCGACCGGCATCCCCGGCACGACTACAAGTTCGCCGTCGTCCAGGGCGGGCGGGAGAGCGTCACGCACTACGAGGTCGTCGAGGCCTTCCGCGCCGCGTCGCTGGCCCAGATCAAGCTGGAGACCGGCCGCACGCACCAGATCCGCGTGCATTTCTCGGCGCTCAAGCACCCGTGTGTCGGCGACCTGACCTACGGCGCGGACCCGGTGCTGGCGCGCAAGCTCGGGCTGTCGCGGCAGTGGCTGCACGCGAAGACCCTCGGATTCGCCCACCCGGCCGACGGCCGCTATGTCGAGTTCGAGTCCGAGTACCCGGACGACCTGGCCGACGCCCTGCGGATCCTGCAGGACGAGAACTAACGCCTAGGGCGTGTCCTGCGGATCTTGTTCATGATCGTGTGCTGACAATTGGGTTGTGGTTGGTCGTGGTGAGCTGACGGATAAGGCGTGGGCGGTGATCGCGCCGTTGTTGCCTGCGGAGACGGGG